>NZ_JADKSI010000003.1:0-701963 GCF_015350715.1 Plantibacter sp. VKM Ac-2876
CCACACGGCATCGAACCCGGCCGCGGCGGCGGCGAGCGGGTTCGGTGCGGTGCTGGTCATGGGTCCATCCAAACACGGACCACCGACATTCGAACCCGCACCGAATCAGCCACTGATCTGGGCATTTATCCGGCAGTTGATGCTTGCTCGGGGTGCCCTTCGACAGGCTCAGGGACCGGCCGTGACACGGTCGCCGAGCCTGTCGAGGAGCGGTGGGGGGAGGTTCAAGCGGGCCCCGCGACCGACTCAGGGAGTGAAACGCCGGCAGCCGGTCCCTGAATGTGTCGAAGGGCCCCACGCGGACACCTTCCCCGACCGCAGCGCCAGGCCCGCGCGTAGGATCACCGCATGCGTTCATCGGCGATCGACACGGTTCTGGCGTTCATGCGGGCGTTCCGCGAGCAGGATCGACCTGCCGCCGAGGCGCTCATGCACACGGACTTCGTCTTCACGAGCCCGCAGGACGATCACCTCGACCGCGCTGCCTGGCTCGAACGCTGCTTTCCGAGCGCCGACCATTTCGACACCCCCGGCGTGACGCTCCAGATCGTCGAGACCGACGGCATCGTCCTCCACCGCTACGAGTACGTCGTGCACGGGAGGACGTACCGCAACCTGGAGGCGTCCCGTGTCGTCGACGGCACTGTCCGGGAGGTCGAGGTCTACTTCGGCGGCGCCGTCTGAGCGGCTGCAGCGCGAGCGCCCGTCGCCGGTTCTCCGAGAAGGCCGCCCCGGCACGCCCACGGAGCCCGACCGTGTCGTTCGGAAGCGACCTCCGGCGACGGATCGCACCAGGGCACGTCTGACAGGATTGAGTCATGCGCATCAGTTCTCGTCGAACGACCCTGGCCGCGGCTCTCACGATCGCTGCCATCGCCCTCACCGGTTGCTCCACCGGCTCCTCGTCGGACGCAGGCCGATCGTCCGCCTCGCCGACGCCGTCGGTGTCGCAGCCGCCGAGCACGCCGCTCCAGGAGCAGACGCTCACCGACGACGTCGACGGCACGAAGGTGACCGCCCTCGCGATCGTCGACGACTTCCCGGCGCCTGCCGGCACCACCGACGGCCTGCGTCCGATGCTCGTCCAGGTCCGACTCGAAGCCGGCGACGAGTACGGCGGCAGCGTCTTCCCCTACCGGGTGTCCGTCACCACCCGCGCCGTCAACCTCGACTACGTGACGCTCGGCCTCGGAACGCCCGAAGCGCTGAAGGCCCCGATGGCGTCCGCCGGCTACTCGCTCCTCCAGGCGACACCGGCCGGTGAGACGGCGACCGGCTGGATCGGCGCCTGGGTGCGTACTGATGAGACCGAGTTCGACCTCGTCTACGACCGCCCGGAGGGCAAGGTCATCGGCGGCAGCAAGAGTGGCGAGGTCGTGCCGCCGAGCCGCGACATCGTCCCGCTCATCCCGCAGGACTAGCCGGACCGCGCCGTACCCACCGCGCAGTGGAGGCGGGTCCGTCGACCAGCCGGACCATCGAGCTGACGAGGCCTCACGACAGGACGAGTACGCCGCCCGTCGCGTCCTCGAGGAGCGCGGCGAGGCCCGCCTGGAAGGCGTCGCCCGCCCGCTGCGCCACCTCGGGCATGCCGTTCGGCACCGTCCGGGGTTCGTCTGCCCGCCGAGCGGATGCACCGGGCCAGACCACCGCGGTGACGTTCGCCGTCGGTTCGGGCAGCTGCGCACCGACGATGAGGAACTGTCGCCCGAGGTTCGACGCCGAGGAACGGTCGGCCGCATCGAGCAGCTCGGGGCCGAGGACGACGACGAGATCGGGCGAGCCGGCCAGCACCTCCGCGAAGGGATCGCCGGAACCGGACGCACCGGGCGACACCGTCGCCGTGCGAACCGTGGCCGAAGTCGCACGTGAGCGGACCGCGTCGACCGCGGCGTCGAGCTCGGGGTCGGTGCCAGGGGCCACGGCGGTCACGATCACGACGGTGAATCCGGCCGGCGCGACCGCGGTCGACCACGTCGTCGGGTCGGGCGTGCTCGACGCTCCCGGCACCGGCTGCGTGACCCCGTTCGGGCCGACCGGCGCCGTGGGCGTGCCGGTCGCGTTCGCCACCGCCGCCGTGACGTCGCTCGCGGCTGGAGCCGTGCACGCGGTGAGGGCGATGGTGAGCGCGACTGCGGCGGTGACCGCCGAGAGGGAACCGGCCGTTCGCCGGTCGGATGCACGGAACAGTGGCATACAGGATCCGATCACGGGGTGAGGGGTGGGGAGGTCCGACCGGGGCCGGACGACGGGAACGCGGGCGTCCCCGTCGTCCGGCCCCGGTCGAGCAAGGACGACGAGGACGCCTGCGCGGTGGCCTCAGCCCTCCCGACGTGCGCGGGCGCGACGCTGCAGCAGCGTCAGCGCGCCGCCCAACAGGAGCATGAACGCGATCGCGACGATCCCGCCGATCTCCGCGCCCGTGTTCGCGAGCGGGTCGGAGCCGGACGCGACCGGCACCGGGGATCCCGCACCCGTCCCGTTGCCGGCGCCCGGTGTGCCGGGAACGGCGGGGGCAGCGGTGACCGTGACCGAGCGGGTCGCCGTCGCCGTGTTGCCGGCGGCGTCGGACACCGCGTAGCTCAGGGCGTAGGCACCCGGCCTCGTCGTGTCGACCGATCCAGAGACGGTGATCGCCGCGGTCAGGTCGCCGTCGCGCGTATCCGTCGCCGTGACGCCGGCGAGCGCGTCGAACGCGGCGCCCTGCTCCACCGTGGTCTCGGTCTCCGGCAACACCAGTTGCGGTGCGACGGTGTCCTCGCGCTGCAGCGTGACCTCGTCCACGACGCTGTTCACCGCCGCCCGAGCGGCACCGTTGGCCTCGCTCCGGAGCGTCGTGATCGTGATGGAGTCGTCGGTCACCCGGATGTTCGAGTAGTTGCGTGTGTACTCCTGGTTGATCACCGAGGCGAACCAGGCGTCGGGCGCCTTCACGTCGTAGTACTTCGACCCGCTCGCGGAGTTGGCAGTGACGTAGAGGACCTCGCCGGCCCCGGCCGTGACCGTGCCCTGTGCGGCGGTCTCGTCGGGGTTCGCGAGCTCGCCGTCCTTGATGAGGTAGCTGCGCGTGTAGCTGTGGTCGTGTCCCTGGAGGACGAGGTCGACGCCGAGGTCGGAGATGATCGACGGCAGCTTCGCCCGCATGTCCACGATCTGCGTGTCGTTCGTGTGCGCCGCCACCGAGTAGATCGAGTGGTGGAACGCGAGCACCTTCCACTTCGCGGTCGCACCCTGCTCGGCGACGACCTGCTCGAGGAACGCGGCGTGCGCGTCGTAGTCGCTGCTGTTCGAGTTGATCACCATGAACAGGACGTCCTTGTAGGAGAACCAGTAGTCGCCGCCCGAGGAGGTACCGGAGGTCGCCGCGCCGGCGGTGGGGTCCAGGTTCGGCACGTTGTAGTGCTGCTCGTAAGCCTTCGAGCCGACGTCGTGGTTGCCGTTGACGGGCACGAGCGGCATGGTGCGGAGCTGCTCGGGGGCGAGGAAGGCGTTGTAGTGGTCCTCATTACCGGCGCGCTCGACCTGGTCACCCGCTGAGAACAGCAGTTCCGCATCGGGGTAGGCGGCCTGTGCGACGTCCAGGGTGTCGGCCCAGCCGGCCTGGTCGTTCGCGACGTTCCCGGAGGCACCGATCTGCGGGTCCCCGACGAAGAGGAAGTCGTAGTCACCGGAGAAGGACTTGGTCGTGAACGTCGAGACCTCCGACCATCCGTTGTCGTCACTGCCGACCCGATAGACGTAACCGGTGCTCTCGGCGAGGCCCGTGATCGTCGCGAAGCGGTTGAACTCACCACTCGTCGTGACGCCGCCGACACCCGGCACGTTCACCGCCGACGCCTCGGGGAAGGCGTCACCGGTCATCGCGGACGCCGGTGCGACCTGGGCGACCTGGGCCACATCGCGGTCGCTGTACCAGGTGATGCCGCGTTCGCTCTCATCGGCGCCGATCGTGAGGACGACGTCGGAGATGGAGACGGGTTCGTCAGCGGCGACCGGGGCGAGCGAGGTCAGGTCGAAGTAGATGTCCGAGCTCGTGGCCCGGTCCTGGTAGAGCGCGACCGCGACGGTGTTCTCGCCGGCGACGAGTGCGCTCACCGGGACGGTGAACGTGGAGGTGAGCGGATCGCCGTTGCTGGCGCCGGCGTACATCTGGTTGCGTGACGCCTCCGGCGCCGCCTCGACCTGCTCGTCGACGAAGCCGGCGACCTTGGTGCCGTTCACGAAGACCTGCACGGCGTCGTCGTACACGATGCTGCCCTGGAGGCTGTCGAGTCCGTCGAGCTGCTCGCCGGTCAGCTCGAAGTCGGAACGGAAGTGGTACGTCGGCACATCGGGTGCCGCGCTGCCGTCGATGTACTGGTTGAGCAGGGTCTTCGCGGTGTACGGGCCGATGCCGGTCGCGCGACCGTTCTTCGCGCCGAAGCTGCCGTTCGCGGTCTTCCAGGCGCTGTCGTCGAAGCCACCCTGCGTCCAGACCAGGCGGTCGGCGGAACCGGCGGCCGGGTCGCTCGCGTCGTCGGAGTAGCTCCAGACGGTCGACGCGGTGTCGAGGAAGGTGTCGGGGTACGAGGCCGCCTGCGCCGGTGCGGCGGCGGTGGTGCCGACGCCCGCGAGGAGCACGAGCGCTCCGAGGGTGCCGCCGGCGAGTCGCGTCGCGCGGTGTTGCGAGCGGTGGCGCGTGTCAGTCGCGCCGGTGATGTCATTCACGCAGATCTCCAGTGTTCTTCCGAGGTGCGGGCATCGCCCGCACCGCCGAGCGAATCGCGACGCTCGGCAGCCGATCACGGTACGGAGACCGGATGAATGCGCGGTTGCGGGCGGACGACCCCGCGGTGACCGCGCGGTGACCCAGCCCGTCAGGTGTCGTCGAATCTCGCGTCAACCCCGGGTGGATCCGCTGATATTCGGTACGCTGATGGCATAGCATTCGCCGACGAAGGAGATCCCGCATGCCCGTGCCCTCAGCCAACCCGCCCGTCGAGCGTCGTTCACTCCGCGAGGTCGCGGTCGAACGCATCCGCACGGCCATCTTCGACGGCACCCTCGAGCCCGGTGAGCACCTCAACGACGGCGAACTCCAGTCCTGGCTCGGGATCTCCCGCACGCCGATCCGCGAGGCCCTCAACGACCTCGCCCGCGTCGGCCTCATCGAGATGGCCGCACAGCGGTACACCCGCGTCGCCCTGCCCGACCCGGCACAGCGCACCGAGGTCATGCAGACGCTGGGCGCGATGCTCGGCGGTGTCGTCCGCGTCACCGTCCCCGGTCTCGGCGCCACGCAGAAGAAGGCGCTCGTCCGCGCGATCAACCAGGTGATCGTGGTCGTCGAGCAGCGCGACATGGCCGAACACGGGCGACTCAGCTGGGAGCTCTTCGACGCGTTCATCGCCGCGTGCCCGAACGCCACGCTCGTCGCGGCGACGAAGGACATCATCGACGGCCTCACCTACCGGTCCTCCGCGACCCGCACCGAGGAGAACACCGACTGGGCTGCCAAGGAGCAGGGCTACCCGGCGCTCCGCGAGGCGGTCGAGGCCGGCGACGCGATCGCCGCCGAGCTGGCCGTCGAGAACATCTTCCGCCTCTCCGCGCAGCTGTAGCCGGTCGGCCCTTCGACAAGCTCAGGGACCGGGGGCCGGTCACCGAGCTTGTCGAGGTGCCAGCACCGCCCGCCCGGCGAAGCCGAGGAGCACGACCACCGTGCCCACGATGACCGACGTCGGCGGCAGCGTGAACATGAGGACGACGCAACCGACGGCGCCGAACACACTGACTGCGCGCGGGTACCGTCGGTGCTCGCGCGTCTGGCGGAACGCCGCGACGTTGGCGACCACGTAGTAGAGCAGCACGCCGAACGAGGAGAACCCGATCGCGCTCCGGAGGTCGACGAGCAGGACGAGCACGATGACGACCACGCCGACGAGCAGCTCCGCGCGGTACGGGGTCGCGAAGCGCGGGTGCACCGCGTCGAGCGCTCGTGGCAGGTCGCCGGTCCTCGCCATCGCGAAGGCGGTGCGTCCGATGCCCGCGAACACCGCGAGCAGTGCCCCCAGACAGGCTGCCGCGGCACCGAGTCGCACCAGTGACGCAGCCCACTGCCAGCCGTTCGCCTCCACCACCGCGGCCAGGGGTCGCGCACTGGCTGCGAGGCCGTCCGCGCCGAGCGTGAGCAGCGACACGACCGCGACGGCCGCGTAGACGACCACGGCGACGGCGAACGCGATCCCGATGGCGCGCGGGATCGTCTTGGCCGGATCGCGGACCTCCTCGCCGAGGGTCGCGATCCGCGCGTACCCGGCGAAGGCGAAGAACAGCAGCCCCGCGGACTGCAGCACGGCGATCGGGCTCGCCTCGAACCCGAGCGACGCGAGTCCCGTCGAACCGGCGTCCGGCCCGACGACGCCTGAACCGACGACCACGGCGAGGACCAGCAGGACGGCCACCACGATCACCCGGGTCGCGGTCGCCGTGCGGGTGACCCCCAGGCAGTTGGTCACGACCACGAGGGCGACCGCGAGCGCGGCGACCGGACGGCTCCACTCGGCCGGTGCAGCGTACGCGGCGAAGGCGACCGCCATGGCTGCGGCGCTCGCCGTCTTGCCCACCACGAAGCTCCATCCGGCGGCGAAGCCCCACCATGGCCCGATGAGTTCGCGGCCGTAGAGGTAGGTGCCGCCGGCCGAGGGGAGTTGCGCGGCGAGCTGCGCGGAGGACATCGCGTTGCAGCAGGCGACGACCGCGGCGATGACGAGCCCGATGAGGAGTCCCGCGCCGGCGACCTGCGCGGCCGGCTGGAACACCGCGAAGACCCCGGCGCCCATCATCGAGCCCAGGCCGATGAACACCGCGGCGCTCGTGCCGAGGCGTCTCTGCAGTCGGGGATCGCTCACCCGATCACGGTAGTGCCGTCAGGTGAACAGCGGGGTGCTCCGGTCACCGACCCCGACGGACGACGGTCTGCCGCAGAACGCGCAGCAAGCCCAGGAAGCCGAGGAACCCGATGAACGCCGCGATGAGGTCAAACACCCGCAGGCCGCCGGGGAGGACCGGGCCGGCCCCGGTGACGACGAGGACCACGGCGATCACCAGGGCGGCGATCGAGATCAGGGTTCCGACGATCTCAGCGGTCACGCCCTCCACGAGCCCCTTCGCCGGTTCGTCGGCGAAGCCCTTCAGCGTCACGCCGACGGTCCCGTCCTCGAGTCCGGACAGCAGCGAGTCGAGTCGGCGCGGGAGGTTGCGGGCCAGGGCGGCGGTGACGGCGGCCTGCGCCTGCAGGGTGACCGCCGTCTGCCGGATGGACTGCGAGCGGCGGAGGAGACGCGGGACCATCGGCAGGGCCTGTTCGAACATGTCGAACTCGGGGTCGAGCGCTTTGAGGCACCCTTCGAGGGTCGCGAAACTGCGGAACGCGGCGGCGAGGTCGCCGGGGAGCGCGATGTGGTGCTGCCGGATGACGTCGAGGAGTCGGCTGAAGATCGAGCCGTCGCCGCCCGGACGGTGACGCTCGGTCGTGATGACGATGCCCACGTCGTGGCGCAGGGCGTCGAGGTCGGCGTCCTCCGGCAGGTCGACGATGAGGAGGAGGGCGTCGGTCGCCGCGATGTCGTCCTCGCTGACGGTCGCGAGCATCACCGCGGTGAGTCGCTGCCGCTGGCTGCGCTCGATGACGCCGACGGCTCCGAAGTCGATCAGCCCGAGCGATCCGTCCTCGCGGAGGATGACGTTGCCCGGGTGGAGGTCGGCGTGGAAGACGCCGTGCACGAGGATCTG
Source organism: Plantibacter sp. VKM Ac-2876 (assembly GCF_015350715.1). Classification (NCBI taxonomy): domain Bacteria; kingdom Bacillati; phylum Actinomycetota; class Actinomycetes; order Micrococcales; family Microbacteriaceae; genus Plantibacter; species Plantibacter sp. VKM Ac-2876. Next base: position 7,774 of record NZ_JADKSI010000003.1, read on the forward strand.
TTCGAGCACGACCTCCATGAGGCCGGTGGCGAGGGTCTCGCGTTCCTCTTTGGGGATGGTCGCGATGCGCTCCCGCGCTCGACTGAGCGGCAAGCCGTCCACAAGGTCCATGGTGAGCAGGCGGGCACCGGAGGCCGCCGGGTAGACGCGTGGCACCGTGATCCGGACGCCCTCGTCGCGCTCCTCGCGGCGCTTCAAGGTGCTGCGGATCATCTCCACGTTGCGGGCTTCGATCCGGTAGTCGAGCTCCTCGAGCAGCGTCGAGGTGAAGGCCCGCGCGACGGAGGCGAGGCGGAGGTCCTGCCCGAACTTGGTGTGCGTCTCAGCGCGCTCGGCGAGGCGGACGACGATGTCGGCGTCGGCCTCGACCTGCACCCGGGCGGCCGGTCGCTGGACCTTCACGACCACGGGGGTGCCGTCGAGCAGCTCGGCGGTGTGCACCTGGGCGACGGACGCCGCGGCGAGCGGCTCGGAGTCGATCGACGTGAACACGGTGTCGATGGGAGCACCGAGTTCCGTCTCGATGACGACCTGGACCTCGTGCCAGGGCAGCGTGGTCGCTTCGGACTGCAGCGACGCGAGGGCGCTGAGGTACGGCTCGGGCACCAGGTCGCGTCTCGTCGAGAGCACCTGTCCGAGCTTCACGAAGGTGACGCCGGAGTCGTTGATCGTGGCGATGATCGCGTTGGCGCGCTGCTCACTCGTGGTGAGTTCGAGCTGGACGCGGGATCGGCCGTGCACGAGCCAGCCCGCGCCGTGCCGTGACGCGATGGCGAGGATCTGCAGGTATCGTCTCGTCCGTCGCCGTCGTTTGATCGCCGAGCGGACGACGTCGATCGGGTTCATCAGCGGCCGGGTCGGGATGATGACCTCGATGGCCACGAGGACACCGAGCCCGAGCGCGAAGATCCAGCCGATCGCGAGGAGGGCGACGGCGATCGCCGCGAAGGCCGCCCGAGCATCTCCGGACTCACCGGGCTGGACCAGGCCGGTCTGTTGCAGCAGCCAGTTCACGAACGGTGGGCCGGTGACGAACACGACGAGCCCGACCAGGATGCTGCGTGGCCATCCGACCGGGGCGTCGAGCACCCGCCGCGCGGCGAATCCGAGGAGCAGCGCCGACACGACCGCCAGCACGATGGTGAGTGCGTCAGTCAGCATCCGGCATCCCCTCGTGGGTCGAGCGGTCGTCTCGCCCCGCCCGCCAGCGTATCCGGCCCGGCTGAGCGAGCGCGAGCGCTGACCCTCCTCGGGATCCGGCGGAACGGTCCCTCACCGCCCGGGGTTCGCTAGGGTGTCGGACGGGGACGGGATATCTATGGGCGACCAGCGGGTTCAGAAACAGGCCGCGGCGGCGGACGGGGGCCGCCGGGAGACCTTTCGTCGCCATCAGCTCGTCGTCATCCGGTTCCTCTGCGGCGTGCTGGCGGTGCTCGCGTTCACCAGTGCGGCAGGGCTCACCCTCCCGGTCGTGCCGGCTGACGGGCCGGCGTTCAGCGCGCCCGACCGCATCACCGTGACCACCGCGGACGGAACCGAGGTCGAGCTCGAACGATTCCAGGGCCCGGTCGGTCGCTTCGGGTCGTACTCGCGTGGTGATCGGACCTTCACGCTCATCGACGTCGACACTCGCTCCCGTGTCCCGGACCGCGTGCCGGTCGTCGAGCCGTCCGAGCTCATCCTGTCCGACGACCTTCCTGCACGGTTCATCGCGACGGTGAGCGGGCGGGATGGTGCGGAGGACCTGAACGAGCGTGAAGCCTCACTGACCGATGAATGGCGCATGTACGTTCCGCTGAGCGCCGGGCTGCCTGAGTACACCGATACGCAGATCAACCGGGGCGAGGTCACCGCTGCCGGTGAGACGGTCACCACGGACGAACCCTCGGTCCTTGCGATCGCACCCGACTACACCGATGGAGTGAAGCATCCACAGGAATGGGTCGTCCTCTTCGACTTCGCCGCGCTGCATGCCGCGGGCAACACCAATCTCAGCTTCCCGCTCGCTTGGTACGAGGACGGCCCGGTGGTCCCCGCCATCCGTGCCGTGGCCCCGTGGCTCGGCGTCGCCCTCCTCGGGCTCGCGGTCTTCCTCCCTCGACTGGCCCGCTCGCCGAGATCGCACAACCGGCGCTCATCCGCCGTCTGAGGCGACATCTACTGCGCTCTCGTGGAGCGCGGCGTCATCCCGCCTGGAATGCTCCCGACGCGGCGTAGGCGTCGAACAGGCGCAGGACCTCCACGGTAGGACCGTGCATCGGGGTGGGCGGGGCAATGAGCGGAGCGCAGCGGAACTCGACGACCTCGTCCGCCTCGGCGCGCAGCGAACCAGTCCACGTGCGCGCGACGAAGCACATCGCGAACGCATGGACTCGATCGCTGTTCGGGTAGTCGAGGACGTGGTGCTCGGCGGCTGAGAGACAGGCGAACGGCTCCAGGTCGCGCTCGTCCACCGTCAGGCCGGTCTCTTCGACGAGTTCCTTGACTGCGGTCTGCGCGAAGCTGCTTCCGGGCTCGCAACTACCGGCCGGGATCTCCCACAGGCCGGTGTCGACCCGCCGCTGGAAGAGTGCGTTCCCCTCGCCGTCCAGCACGAGCACCTGCGCACCCGGGAGCGCGAGGAGCCGATGCCCCACGAGCTGCCGCAGCTCCCAGAGATCGCTTCCGACATAGCCCATGCGCGGGAGTCTAGGCGCCGGAGGACACCGTCCTCTCAACGTCGCGCATGTCACGATCAATCCGCGGTCGCTCAGGGCCATCCGGCCTCGTCGTCACCCGGCGGCGAAGGCCGAACGGCGTCCCACGATCGTGAGCAGTAGCGCAGCGAGTCCGAGGGTGATCATGACCACCGGGAGGATCAGCCCGTCGAAGGAGCCGAGGAGGAGCGCCCCGAGGACACCGCCGGCGAAGATCGCGAGGTTGAACGCGACGGGCAGGAAGGAGTTCGTGACGTCCGAGTGCTCGCGTCCCGATCGGGTGAGCGCTGACTGCAGCTGGGCGGAGGAGCCGCCGAACGCCAGCCCCCACAGGACAGTCGCAATGAGGACGGCGACGATCGAGGCGTGGCCGAGCAGGAGCAGCGAGCCCGCTGCGACGAACATCGCGACGCTCCCGTGGAGCAGCGCGCGCGGAGCCCGGTCGATGAGCGCCGCCGTGAGACCGATGCCCGCGATGGACGCGACACCGTAGACGAGCAGTACGAAGTCGGCTCCGAGTCCCGTGCCCGAGGCCCGAAGGAACGACGAGATGTAGGTGTAGACGGTGTTGTGCGCCAGCATCCAGACGACGATCACCGCCAGGACGACCGCGACACCGGGCAGGACGAGCACCCGTCGAAGCGGGAGCCGTGCCGAGCGAGGCTGCCCTGCCGCATCGGGTACGAACACTGCGACGGACACGAGCACGACGAGCGCGAGCGCCGTGAGTCCTCCGAACGCCCAGCGCCAGTCGAACGCGGTGCCCAGCCAGGCGCCGAGCGGTGTCCCGAGCGCCAGCCCGGCGGGCGCTCCGACCGACACGATCGACAGTGCGAGGCCGCCACGGTCGGGCGGGCTGATGCGGCGCCCGTAGGCGGCGAGCATGCCCCAGATCACCCCGCAGAACGCACCGGCGACGAAGCGGGACACGAGCGCGACGACGACGTCTCCCGCGACGGCGGTCACGGTGTTCGCGAGGATGAGCCCGACGATCGCGCCGAGGAGGAGTGGCTTGCGGCGCATGCCACGGGTGAGGGCGATTGCCGGGATCGTCACGAGCACGGTCCCGAGCGCCCACACGCTGATGAACTGACCGATCAGGCCCTCGCTCGTGTCGAGATCCCGGGCGATGACCGGAAGGAGTCCGGCCGGCATCGTCTCCGCGGCCACGAGGGCGAACCCCATCGCGGCGAGGGCCGCCAGTGCGAACCAGGGCATCCGGGTCGGCGTTTCGGCTGCCGGGAGGGTCGACGCCCCGACCGGCGCGTCCATCGTCGAGGTGGTCGGTGCCGCGGGGCTCACAGCGTCAGCAGCACCTTGATCGCACGGCGCTCGTCCATGGCCCGGTACCCCTCGGCCGCGTCCTCGAGCGGCAGCGTGAGGTCGAAGACCTTCCCCGGGTCGATCCTCCGCTCCCAGATCATCCGGATGAGCTCGGGGAGGAACCGTCGCACCGGCGCCGGCCCACCGTGCAGGTGCACCTCGGCGAAGAAGAGCTCGTCGAGCGGCAACGAGACACCCTCGTGGGCGACGCCGACGAAGCCGACGTGGCCGCCACCGCGAGTGGAGCGGATCGCCTGCAGCATGGACTCCTCGGTGCCGACCGCCTCGATGACGCTGTGCGCGCCGAGACCGCCGGTCAGCTCCTTGATCCGTGCGACCCCCGCCGCACCGCGCTCCTCGACGATGTCGGTCGCGCCGAACTCACGGGCGAGCGCCTGCCGGTCGGCGTGACGCGACATCGCGATGATGCGTTCCGCCCCGAGCTCCCGGGCCGCGAGGACGCCCATGAGCCCGACGGCCCCGTCACCGACGACCACGACCGTCTTCCCCGGCCCCACCTCGGCGGCGACCGCGGCGAACCAGCCCGTGCCGAGCACGTCGGACGCGGCGAGCAGCGAGGGGATGAGCTCCGCGTCCGGCTGCCCCGGCGTCGCCACGAGCGTGCCGTCGGCGTGGGGGATGCGGGCGAGCTGCGCCTGCGTGCCCGCGGCGACCGACACGAACTCGGCGTGCACGCACTTCGACTGGTACCCCGCCTGACAGATCTCGCAGGTGTTGTCGGAGGTCACGAAGGAGCCCACGACGAAGTCGCCGACGGCGATCGTCCGCCCGTCCTCGCCGACCTGCTCGACGACACCGACGTACTCGTGCCCCATGTTCGTGTGGTCGACGGGCTCGACCCCGCGGTACGGCCACAGGTCGGACCCGCAGATGCAGGTCGCCGTGAGCCGGATGACGGCGTCGGTCGGGTCGACGATGGTGGGGTCCGGTCGGTCCTCGACCCGGACGTCGCCGGGCGAGTGCATGACGACTGCGCGCATGTGTGCTCCTTCTGTCGGGTGGTGCAGGCGACCAGTCAACGCCCCGCGCGACGCGGGAGGGAGTCCCGCCTGAGCGGTGTACCGAGAGGGCACCTGTCGGCTCGCCTCGACGACGTATCGTCGGAGGCATGGACGATCGAGCAGACGTACGCGAGTTCCTCATGACGCGTCGGGCACGGCTGACCCCGGAACTCGCCGGCCTCACCGCGGGCGCCAACCGGCGGGTGGCCGGGCTGCGGCGATCCGAGGTGGCGGCGCTCGCCGGGGTCAGTGTCGAGTACTACGCGAAGCTGGAGCGCGGGGCCATCGCCGGAGCGTCGTCGACCGTCCTCGACGCCATCGCCCGGGCGCTCCAGCTCGACGAGGCGGAACGCACCCACCTGTTCGACCTCGCCCGCGCGGCCGACGGTGTCCCGCTCTCCGGTCGGCCGCGTCGCCGGGCGGCCAAGAACCCCGCGACCCGGCCGAGCCTGCACTGGATGCTCGACGCGATCACCGACGGCATCGCCTTCGTCCGCAACACCCACCAGGACCTGCTCGCGACCAACGAGCTCGGGCGCGCGTTCTACTCGCCCGTCATCGGCGACGGCGGGCGCACGCCGAACCTCGCGCGGTTCCAGTTCCTCGACCCGGCCTCCCGGGACTTCTACCCCGACTGGGACGTCTTCGCCGAGATGTGCGTCTCGGTCATGCGTGCCGAGGCCGGACGGGACCCGCACGACAAGGGACTGCACGACCTCGTCGGAGAGCTGTCGACCCGGAGCGACGCCTTCCGCACACTCTGGGGAGCGCACAACGTGCGCACACACGGCACGGGAACGAAGCGGTTCAACCACCCGATCGTCGGCGAGATGACCTTCGCCTACGAGGAGCTCGCGATCACGGCCGACCCCGGTCACGTGGTGCTCGTCTACACGGCGGAGCCCGGCTCGCCGTCCGCCGAGCGACTGCAGTTGCTCGCGAACTGGGCGGCGTCCCAGCGGGAGGCTGAGCAGCGGGACGACACGGCGGTCACGAATCAGCCCGACACCAGCGAGGCCGGACGGGCAGGGAGTCGCTGATGCCGCGCATCCTGGTGACCGGTGCCGCCGTCGGGCTGGGGTTCGGCGCCGCGACCGAGCTGGTCGAGCACGGGCACGAGGTGCTCGTCCACGTACGGAGCCTCGCCCGCGCCGACGGTGTCCGGCTGTTCGACGAGCCCTCCGCGCACCTCGTCACCGGTGACCTCGCCACCCTCGACGGCGTCCATGAGCTCGCGGAGCAGGTCGCCGCCGCCGGACCCGTGGACGCGATCATCCACAACGCCGGCGTCCTCGACGGACCGGCCGTCCTGCCGGTCAACGTGGTCGCGCCCTACCTGCTGAGCGCCCTCGTCCCCGCGCGGCGACTCGTGTTCCTCAGCAGCAGCATGCACCGCGGCGGTACCGCGACGCTCGACGGTCTCGACTGGTCGGGTACCACGAGGACGGCGAGCTACTCCGACAGCAAACTCCTCGTCACCGTCCTCGCGGCGGCCATCGCGCGAGTGCGTCCCGGGGTGTTCAGCAACGCGGTCGACCCGGGGTGGGTGCCGACACGGATGGGCGGCCCGAACGCACCCGACGACCTGGAACTCGGTCACCGGACCCAGGTGGCGCTCGCCGAAGGGCGTGGCGCCGACACCTCCGGCTACTGGCACCATCAGCGACGCGAGGAGCCGCACCGCGCGGTCCACGACGAGGCGTTCCAGGACGAGCTGCTGCTCGCCCTCGCCGAGCACACGGGCGTGCCGCTGCTGCCCTGATCTCAACCCTCAGGTGTCGATGCGGTGATCTTGGATCGACTCGTAGGTGACGCGGAGCGACTCCGCCGCGGCGTCGTAGCGACGCTGGGCGACGCGGATGAAGAGCAGGTCGACGAGCGCGAGCTGGGCGATGCGCGACGACATCGCACCCGAGCGGTATCGGCTCTCCCTCGCCTGCGTCGCGAGGACGAGGTCGCACCGGCTGGCGATGGGGGAGTCGGGGAAGTTCGTGATGCACACGGTCGTCGCGCCGGCGGCCCGCGCGAGCTGCATCGCCTGCTCGGTCTCGACCGTGAGCCCGGAGTGCGAGATGCCGATGGCGACCCCACCGGGCTCGAGGAGGGCGGCCGACGGCAGCGCGAGGTGGGCGTCGACGAAGGTGTTGGCCGGCATGCCGATCCGGTAGAGCTTCTGGTGGAGGTCCTGCGCCGTGAGGTTCGAGGACCCGAAGCCGATGATGTCGATCCGTGGGGCGACGAGGAGGGCGTCGACGACCGCGTCCAGGGCGTCGCGGTCGAGCGAGCGGGCGGTGAGCTCGATCGCCTGCACCTCCTGGTACGCGACCTTCGCGACGACCGTCTCCACCGAGTCGTCCGGGTCGATGTCGGCGTCGTCGACCTCGAACCGGTCACGCTCCGCCTGCTCGCGACTCGTGGAGGTCGCGACGGCAACCCGGAACTCCCGGTAGCCGGTGTACCCGATGGTCTGGCAGAACCGCGCGACGGTCGCCTGCGAGGTGCCGCAGGCCTTCGCGAGTTCGGTGATGGTCAACTCGACCACGAGCGAGGGGGTGCCGATGATGGTCTCGGCGACGCGCGTCTCGGCGGCGCTCAGACGAGGGATCGCCTGGCGGAGCACGAGCAGCGCGTCAGTGGACATCCGGTGCGGCCCCCGTCGGGTCGTCGACGGCGTGCGCTGCGATGGCCGCGCTGAGGGAGCCGTCGCCACCGCGGAGGCGGGCGACTGCTTCATCTGCGGCGATGCCGGTCACGAGGACGAGGATAGCGGCCTTCACCCAGCCGTCCACGGATGCGAGCGTCTTCGCGGCCGTGGCGGCGTCGACGTCGGTCGCCAGCATGACCGTGCGTTCCGCCCGCGCCCGGAGCTTCTCGTTCGTGGTGAGGAGGTCGACCATGAGGTTCCGATACGTCTTCCCGAGCCGCACCATCGTGATCGTCGACAGCATGTTGAGCACGAGCTTCTGCGCCGTCCCCGCCTTCAGTCGGGTCGATCCGGTGAGGAGCTCCGGACCGACGACCGCCTCGATGCCGATGTCCGCGTCCCGGGCGAGCGGGGAGCCGGCGTTGCACGACAGGCCGATGGTGATCGCACCGATCGAGCGCGCGTACTCGAGGGCGCCCAGGACGTAGGGCGTGCGACCGGATGCGGAGACACCCACGACGGCGTCGTCCGCGGTGATCGACAGCGACTCCAGATCCGCCCGACCGAGATCGTCGCGGTCCTCGGCGTTCTCCACCGCCTGCTGGATGGCGCCCGGACCACCCGCGATGAGTCCGACGATGAGGCCGGGGTCGGTCCCGAACGTGGGTGGGGCCTCACTCGCGTCGAGGATGCCCATCCGTCCGGCGGTCCCGGCGCCCTGGTAGACGAGTCGTCCGCCCCTGCGGAGGCGCTCGACGATCACTTCGACGGCCTCGGCGATCTCGGGTTCGACGGCCGCGATGGCGTCGGGGACGGAACGGTTGTCCTCGTTCATCGCGGCGACGAGTTCCCGCGTGGAGAGGGCGTCGAGGTCGGGGTGTCGCTCGTTCACCTGCTCCGTCGAGAGCGTGGCGAGCTCCGCGCGGATGCGGTCCCGCTCGGGTTCAGGGGCCCCGGTCGAGGCGCTCTCAGGCTGCGTGGACATCGTCGCGCACGACCCTTCCGTCGTAGGAGATCGCGGTGTCGAGTGCGACGAGTCTGGCTCCGTCGAGCGCGTCACCGCGGGGTGCGACGAGGTCGACGCCGACCTCGTGCATGGCCGTCGCGAGATGTGCGGCGACGTAGGGGTGGGAGGCGATTCCGCCGACGACGCACACGGCGCCCCTGCCGGCAGCGGCGGCGCTCACGGCGAGATGGGCGCAGGCGGCGTCGACGATGTCCGCAGCGACGGCGTCGCCCTCCTCGGCGCGCGTGATGACCGTGGGCGCGAAGGTGCCGAGTTGGCGGGCCGGTGCTCCGGTGCTGGAGACCCAGCGGGGGAGCGCGGGGATCGACCCGATGAGCGCCTCGGCGTCGGCGAGCATGGCGGTGGTGGGGCCGCGGCCGTCGAAGGCACGCATGCACGCCTCGAGGCCCTGCTGCCCGATCCACCGACCGCTGCCCTCGTCTCCGAGCCAGGGACCCCAACCGTCGATCTGCTTCACGGAGCCGTCGGCGTCGACGTCGAACACGACGGATCCGGTGCCGGCGATGAGCACCGTGCCGGGACCGCCGGCGAACGCACCGGCGTGGGCTGCCAGGGCGTCGTTGACGACGGCGATCGTCGCTCCGAGCGCCAGACGCAGTTCGGCGGTGAACGCGGCGACCTCGTGCGGTGCCGCCTCCACCCCGGCGGCGCCGATCCCGACGTGCTGCACCTCGGCGAGGAGGTCGGCCGGCAGGTGAGCGACCGTCTCGAGGACCGCGCGGGCGGACAGCTCCGCACCCTCGTGGTCGGCGAGGCCCGGTGCCCCGTGGCCGCGGGCCTCCGCGAGGACGGTCAGCTCGTCGCCGGATCCGCTCGTGATACGGGCGCGGCAGGAGGTCTTCCCGAGATCGATGGCGAGGACGGGTGCTGCGAGGTGGTTCATGATCCGTTCCGGTGGTGCTGGTCGTGCAGATGGTGCGTCGGTGCCGCGGTGGAGGCCGCGGCGAGGAGTTCGGTGACTCGGTCGGCGGAGGCTCGGGAGGCCGCGAGCGTGTCGATCACCGGCAGGGGGAGGTCGGCGTGCTCGTCGAGCGGCAGTCCGACGCTCACGACGACGGCGTCCGGGCGGACCAGCGCGACGCGGTCCACCGCGAGCCGCTGCGGGGTGTCGTCGCCGAGGCGGTCCGCGAGGAGGACGACCCCGTCGTCGGCGGGGATCGTCTCGAGCAGCAGGGTCAGCTCGTCGGAGGCGGGGGCCTCGGCGTCTGGGCCCGGTGTCCGGAGGCTCGGGCCGACAGCGAGCCGGGTGACGTCGAACCGTTCGGCGAGCGACTCGGCGAACGGATCGTGGGCCGAGGCGACGGCGAACGTCGGTCGGTCGCGGAGGTCGACGAGGGTGATCGCCGACGCGTCGATCGCGACTTCGCCCCGGACGCGGACGACCCGGCGGATGGCGTCGGAGAAGCGCCCTTCGACAAGCTCAGGGACCGCGGAGGGCTCGGGGACTGATTCCCCGGTCCCTGAGTCGGTCGAAGGGCTGACGGACCGTGCGAGCCACGCCACCCGGGCGGCCGCGCGCTCGACGATCGCTCGATCGAGCTCGCCGTCGGCGATGGCGGCGCAGACCGCCTCGAACACCTCGAGGTAGTCGTCCTCGTCGGTCGTCGCGCCCTGCTTCGGCCCGAGGTTGGACGGGTTGCCGATGCAGAGCAGGTCGACCCCGGCCTCGAGGGCGAGGACCGCCCCGCGTCCTGAGCCGGTGGTGGACCGGATGGCGGCCATGTCGAGCGCATCGGAGATGATGACGCCGTCGAAGCCGCTCTCGCGCAGCCGACGGAGGGGGATCGGGTTGAGCGTCGCCGGGGCGTCACCGAACGCCGGGACAACGATGTGGGCGGTCATCACACTCGCGACGCCGGCGGCGATCGCCGCGTCGAACGGTGGCAGGTGCTCGGCTTCGAGCTCCGCCAGGTCCAGGTCGATGCGGGGCAGATCCAGGTGCGAGTCGCTCGCCGTGTCGCCGTGGCCGGGGTAGTGCTTGACGCAAGCGGCGACCCCACCGGCCTGCAGGCCGTCGACCATCGCGGCGACGTGGCGGGAGACGAGGTCGGCGGTGGGGCCGAACGAGCGCACCCCGATCACCGGGTTCGCGGGGTTGGTGTTGACGTCGGCGACGGGCGCGAGGGCGACGTTCGCGCCGGCGGCCTGGAGCCGCTCGGCGAGTGCCGCACCCACCGCGCGCGTCGTCTCGACGTCGTCGAGTGCACCGAGCTGCGCATGCCCGGGCAGGGTCGAGCCCGTCTGCGCCTCGAGGCGCGAGACGTTGCCGCCCTCCTCGTCGACGCCGATGAGGACCTCGGGCCGGTGGTCGCGGAGTTCGGCCGACAGCGCCGCGACCTCCGCGGGGTCCGAGGAGAGGTTCTGCCCGAAGTACACGACGCCCGCGAGGCCGCCGTCCAGCTCGCGCAGCAGCCAGTCCGGGGCGGTCCGGCCGAGGAAGCCCGGCCAGAGGACGCCCCGGACGAGCCGCGCGACGTCGGGGTCGATCATCCCTTCACCGCTCCGGACACCAAACCGCCGGAGAGGCGGCGCTGCACGAGGATGAAGAAGATCATGACCGGGATCGTGATGATGGTCGACGCCGCCATGACCGAGCCCCAGTCGTTGGAGTTCAGGCCGAAGAACTGCTTGAGGCCGATGGCGACCGTGTAGTTCTCCGTCGAGCCGCCGAGCAGCGTCATCGCGAAGATGAACTCGTTCCAGGCCGTGATGAAGCTGAACACGCTCGTCGCGACGAGGCCGGGGGCCACGAGCGGGAGCATGATCGAGCGGAACATCCGCCACCAGCTGGCGCCGTCGAGGAACGCCGCCTCTTCGAGCTCCACCGGCACCGCGGCGACGAAGCCGCGCAGCATCCAGATGCCGAACGGCAGCGCGAGCGCGACGTACACGATGATGAGCCCGAGCAGCGTGTTGAGCAGCTGCAGATCGCGGATCTGCACGAACAGCGGGATCACGAGCGCCTCGAGCGGCACCATCTGCACGACGAGGATCATGAGCAGCACCGCGGTGCGGAACTTGAACCGGAAGCGGGCGACCGCGACCGACGCCAGCAGCGCGACGGCGGCGGAGATGAGCACCGTCGCGCCGGCGACGATCGCGGAGTTGCGGAGGAAGACCGCGAACCCGCCGTCGGTCAGCACCGACTCGAAGTTCGTGAACGACAGCTCCTTCGGGAAGAAGGACTGGCCGCCACTCGACGCCTGTGCGTCGAACGCGCTCGACAGCATCCAGTACGCGGGGAACAGCGTGAACACGAGCAGGAGGGTGACGAGGATCGCCTTGACGGTGTTCGAGCGGATCTTCCGACCGCTCGCCTTCCGGTGCATCGGGACCTGCGGCTTGGCGGACCGGTCGGTGCCCGGTCCCGCAGTCTGTCCACGGGCGGCGGTGGGGGCGGGAGCGTGGGTGGTCACAGTTCGTCCTCCTTCATGAGGGCGCGGATGTAGACGATAGTGATGCCGAGCAGGACGAGCGTCAACAGCACCGCGATCGCGGAGCCGAAGCCGTAGCGGTTCTGCCCGAAGGACTCCACGTACGACCACACGCCGAGGTTCAACACCTCGCGGTTCGAGCCGGACCCACCCGGCATGAGGTAGATCTGCGCGAACACCTTGAAGTCCCAGATGGTCGACAGGATGATCACGACCGAGAACACCTGGCGCAGCGACGGGAAGGTGATCTGGAAGAAGCGGCGGAACGCGCCCGCCCCGTCCATCTCGGCGGCTTCCAGCATCTCCTTGGACACGCCGAGCAAGCCGGCGAGGACGGTGATGGCCACGAACGGGAAGCCGTGGTGGATCACGTTCAGGAGCGCGATGCCGTAGAACGTGAACTGGTTCGTGAACCAGTTGAAGGGCTCGTCCATGAGCCCGAGCCCCATGAGTGTCTGGTTGACGATGCCGCGGTCGGCGTCGAAGATCCAGACCCACACGTAGGTGCCGGTGACGGCGGGCATCGCCCAGGCGACCATGATGGCGCTGCCGACGATGGTGCGCCAGAAGGAGCCGAGGTTCGCCATGAGCAGGGCGACGAGGGTGCCGAGGACGACCGTGCCGATGACGGCTGCCGCGGCGAAGAAGACGGTGTTCGGGAGGACGACGGTCCAGAGGGTCGGGTCGGCGAAGACCTCGGCGTAGTTCGCGCCGCCGTTGAAGTTGGTGTCGCCGCTGACGATCTCGCGCAGGCCGTAGTCCTGCAGGGAGAACAGGACGACGCGGATGAGCGGCCAGAGGAGGAGCACGGCGAGGATGAGGAGCGCCGGCGCGAGCAGCAGCCAGGGGCGGGTGCGCATCAGGAGGCGCAGCCGCTTGGGGGAGGGGCCCCCGGCCACCCGCGAAGCGGGGGCTTCGCGGGTGACCGTGGGTGGGGTGAGGGTCGACACGATCGGCTACTTGCCGTTCATGATGTCGTCCATCTCCTTGGCGGCATCGGTCGTCGCCTGGTCGACCGACTTGCTTCCGGAGAGGATGGCCTGGATCATCGCGTTGGTGGTCTTCTTCGCCTGCACCGCACCGAACTTCGGGGTCACGGGGAGGGAAGCGCCGCCGTCGACGAACTGCTCGGCGAAGGGCTTCACCAGCGGGTCGTCGCTCTCGGTCGAGTCGCTGAGGAGCGAGGTCTGGCCGGGGAAGTAGCCGGTCTGCTCGGCCCACTCGGAGGCGAACTTGCCGGTGGTCATCATCTCGATGAACTGGAACGCGAGGTCCTTGTTCTTCGAGGTGTTGAACATGCTGAGGTGGGAACCGCCGAGCACGGAGGGCGACATGCCGCCGTCTTCACCCGGGATCGGGATGGCGGCGAACTTGCCCTCGAGCTCCGGGTTCTTCTGGACGATCGTCGCCGGGGTCCAGGAGCCCATGATCGCCATGGCGACCTTGTCCTGCACGAAGTTGTCGAGGACGTCGGTCTCCTTCCAGGTGGTGGCACCCGAGGAGGAGAGGTCGTACTTGGTGGCCAGGTCGGTCCAGAACTGGATGCCCTTGCGCGAGTCGTCGCTCGCGAGACCCGACTTCCAGGTGTCGCCGTCGAGCTCGGAGACCTCGCCGCCGGCGCCCCAGACCCAGGGGTACGCCGTGAACTCGGCGTCGCCGGGGACGGGGAACGGGATCATGTCGGGCTTGGCGGCCTTGATCGCGGTGCCGGCGTCGATGATCTCCTGCCAGGTGGTCGGCGCCTTGAGGCCGAGCTCCTCGAAGACGTCGGTGCGGTAGACGATCGAGCGGACGCCGGCGTACCACGGCATGCCGTAGAGCTCGCCGTCGTAGGTGCCGGAGTCGGCGAGGCCCTGGACGAGGTCGTCCTTCAGGCCCGCTTTGTCGACGTAGTCGCCGATGGGGGCGAGGGCGCCGGCGTCGGCGAACTCGGCCGTCCAGGTGGTGCCCGTCTCGGCGACGTCGGGGGTGGTGTTCCCGGCGATCGACGTCACGAAGCGGTCGTGGGCGTCGGCCCACTGCACGTACTCGACCTTGAGGGTGGCGCCGGTCTCCTTCTTGAAGGCCGAGCCGACCTCCTTGAAGAAGGCCTCGGAGTCGGGGTTGGTGCCCTGCATGATCCAGACGGTGAGCGTCTGGCCGTCTGCCGAGACGTCGCCTGAGCCGGAACCGCCACCGGCACAGGCGGTGAGGCCGAGTGCCGCGGTGGCGAGGACGGCCAGCGGAAGGGTGCGCTTGCGCATGGTGCTGCTCCTCGATTCTGGGATCGGGAGTCCGGGCCGTCGTTGGCCCGGGATCCGGAGTGACCGGGAAACCACGGTCGATCCCTGCTGTTTTCAGTGGGTGTGGAAACAGTATTCAATAAGTACAGGAAGCTTGCAAATATTTTCCAGCACTGCAACACGGTCGTTACCTGCGTGACGGACGTGTTTCACGAAGCTGCGAGAACCGTGTGTGTGGATGGCGGTCGGGCGCTGCCGTCGTCAGGCCGTGCGGAGGATGATCACGCGCATCGTCGCGGCGGCCCGCTCGCCGTCCTGCGCCTCGATCGCCGACGCGAGGTCCGTGTGCAACGCCGCGTCGTGGTGGTCGATGCCGTCACCGGGCAGCTGGTCCACGCGATCCCGGAGGGCCTCGTCGACGGCGTCGCCGACCCGGTCGAGGATCGGGTTCGCCGCCGCGCGCCGGATGAGGCGATGCAGCAGGAGGTCGGCCTCGAGGAACGCGGTCGGATCCTGGCGGACCGCAGCCGCGCGGAGCGCCTCGCTCGTCACGCGGAGCTCACGGGCGTCCTCGTCGCTGCGTCGCTCGGCCGCGAGCCGCGCCGACTCCGGCTCGGTCGCAGTGCGGAGTTCGCGGATCGCGAGGAGGGTGGACTCCCGTCGTCCGCTCGCCAGCGCCCAGCGGAGCACCCGAGGCTGCAACCAGTCCCAGCTCGACGACGGCTGCACGGTGTGGCCGACGTGTGCCTTGCTGGCGAGGAGTCCCATGCCGGAGAGCACGCGGGTCGCCTCCCGGACCACCGAGCGGGAATGTCCGGCCATGGCGATCAGCTCGTCCACCGTGCACACCGTGCCGGCGGGTAGTCCGCCGTCGACGATCTCGGTGCCGATCCGGTCGAGCGTCCGTTCGAAGGCCGACGCCCCCGGTGAGCGGCTCACGCCCGTGCTGACGGACGGGTGGGGGAGATCACGAGTTCGTCGATCCGCACGTGCGGCGGGCCGTCGAGGATGAACCGCACGGCGCGGCCGATGTCCTCGGGCGTCAGCATCGTCTCGCGCGCCGACGCGTCCGGCACCTGCGGCCGCATGGAGAGGAACGGGGTGTCGACGTCGCCCGGGCAGAGGTGGGTGGCGCCGACGCCGTGGGCCCCCTCCTCCTCGTTGAGGGTCGCGCAGAGCGAGGCGAGCGCGGTCTTGCTCGCGCTGTAGGCCACGCCACCCTTCGTCGAGAAGCGCCAGCCGGCGAAGGAGGAGATGACGACGATCCGTCCCTGGGCGTCGCGGATGGTGGGCAGCGCGAGGTCGATCGTCCGGGCGACCGAGGTGAGGTTGGTGTCGACGATCGCGGCGAACTCCGTCATCGACTGGTCGTCCCACCGGCGCCGAGGCGCGTTCAGGCCCGCCGCGGTGACGAGGTCGTCGACCGGGCCGAGCTCGGCGAGGATGCGGTCGTGGGCTCGCGCGAGCGAAATGGGGTCCGTCGCGTCGGCTTCCGCGGCGACGGCCACACCGTCCGCGGAGGTGATGGCTCCGACGGTCTCGAGGAGCGCCTCGCGGCGTCGCCCCGTCACGGCGACGCGCCATCCCGCCTCGGCGGCCGACACCGCCACGGCCTGTCCCATACCGCTGCCGCCACCCGTCACCCAGAGCACTCGATCCGTCATGGCGCCAGTGTATCGAGCCGGCCGACCATAAGTATGTTTTACTCGCCTGGTGCGCACGCGGCCGTCGACACCGGGTCGACGCGTCGACGGATGCGCTCGGACGACGGGAGACACCGATGCTGCTGGACCTGACGGACCGACGGGTGATCGTGACCGGAGGCGCTCGAGGGATCGGGCTCGCCCTCGTGGAGTCCTTCCTGGCTGAGGGGTCCCGCGTCGCGGTGCTCGACCTCGACGTCTCCTCCCTCGACGCGCTCGTGGCGTCCCACCGCGGTGACCTCGTCGCCATCACGTGCGATGTGCGTTCCGAGGACTCGGTGTCGAGCGCGGTCGCGGCCGCTGCCGCCGGGCTCGGAGGGATCGACGTCCTCGTGAACAACGCCGGGGTCAACGTGCAATCGCTGCTCGAGGAGACGAGCGACGCCGCGTGGACCAGGTGCTTCGACGTCAACGTCGGCGGCGTCTTCCGGGTGTCGAAGGCGGTCATCCCGTATCTGAAGGAACAGCGCTCCGGCCGCATCATCAACGCGGCGAGCTTCGCTGCGGTCATCCCGAGCGTCGGCAGCGCGGCCTACGCGGCGTCGAAGTCTGCGGTGGTCCAGCTGACCAGGGTCCTCGCGAGCGAGCTGGGGCCGTGGGACATCACGGTGAACGCCTACGCCCCCGGCATGGTGCCGACGGCGATGAACGGTTTCGCCGAGCTCCCGACGGCGCAGCAGGACGAACTCCTCGACACGCTCTCGGTGCGCCGCTGGGAGGAACCGGAGGACGTCGCGAACGTCGTCCGGTTCCTCGCGAGCGACCAGGCGGGCTACGTCACCGGCGCGCTGATCGACGTCAGTGGCGGCAAGTTCGCGACCCAGTTCCCAGCCCGCGCCCGCGGCTGATCACGAGCTGAAACCTGCGGGATCCGGGCGGTGGACCGACCGGATTCGCGGGTGATGGAAGCGACGGATGTCGGACCGACGCGCCCGGGAACGACGTTCCCAGGCCCAGATTCGCAGCCAGCGCGAAGGGCGCTTACGATACCGTGGACGGCACATCCGGAGGCCCGCAGCGCGGGTCGTCGGACGCCCGTCGAGTGGGCTGACCGGGGCAGGTCCACACCCGCAGGATCGTCGGGATCACCATCTGGAGCAGAGGAGTTCGGTCAGCCGTGGCTTCACGAGTGCACGAGTCGGAACGTCGCCGGTCGCGCGATGCGCGTCGAGGGCGCCACCGTGCCTCCGCCCAGATCGAACCCTTCACCCGCGGGTTCAGCGCCCTCGGCGAGCTGGCCGCGTCGGGCGCGCAGGTCAGCCTCCGGATCAACGACATCACCACCGGCGAGATGCTCATGTCGGCCGACGACCACGTCGTCGTGCCCACCGCCTCGATCGGCAAGGTCCTCCTCCTCATCGAGGTCGCGGCCCGCCTCGGCGACGCCGACTTCAGCGGCCTCACCATCCTCGACCGCGAGCCCCTCGACGCCGTCGCCGACTCCGGGATCTGGCAGCACCTCCAAGCGCCGTCCCTGCCGGTCGCCGACCTCGCGGCCCTCGTCGGCGCCACGAGCGACAACCTCGCCACGAACGTCCTGCTCCGCCACATCGGTCTCGACGCCGTCCGCCACCGTGCGGAGGAGATCGGGCTGAAGCGCACGGCCCTCCTCGACATCGTCCGCGACCACCGCGGCCCCGACAACGCACCGCAGCTCTCCGTCGGGTCCGCCCGCGAACTCGCCTGGCTGTTCCAGGCGCTCGCGACGGGCGAGATCGTCGACGCGACCACCAGCCGCCGGGTCCTGGCCTGGTTGTCGCTCAACACCGACCTCTCGCTCGTCGCCTCGGGCTTCGGGCTCGACCCACTGGCCCACCGTGAGCCCGACCACGGCATCCAGCTCTTCAACAAGACCGGTTCCGGGGTCGGCGTGCGAGCCGAGGCGGGCATCCTCCGCGGTCCGAACGGTGCCGTGAGCTACGCCGTGTGCACGAGCTACGACGACACGGAGCTCGGCACGCGCCTCGGGGTGGTCGACGCCGTCCGGATCCTCGGCCAGGACCTCCTCGAGTACGTGCACTGAGCCGGTCTCACTCCTCCGGTCCCTGAGCGTGTCGAAGGGCCGCCGCTCAGTCGATGAGCCCCGCCGCCGCTAGGCGCTCGAGCACCTCGCGCCCCGCGGGTGGGCAGCGGTCGAGTGACTCCGTGCCCACCCAGTGGACCGCGCTCACCTCGGCGGAGGGCGTCGGAGCCTCGTCCGTCTCGGCCGCGAAGACGTGCATCCGTACGAGCCGGCCGTCGGGCTCGCCGTGCGCCTGCGTGACCACCGTGAACAACGGCGTCACCCGCGCCGGATCGATCTCGACCGCGACCTCCTCGCGTGCCTCTCGGACAGCGGCCTCGGCCGGCGTCTCGCCCGCGTCGATCTTCCCGCCGGGCATGTACAGGACGTCGCGACCGCGAGCCGTCACCATGAGGACCCGCCGTGTGCGGACGATCGCGACCGCAGACACCAGGATGTCGGGGAGCGGGCTGCCCGAGCCCTCTGGTGCGCGGCTCACCGGTCGGCCGGGTGCTCGGTGTCGGGAGCGGGCTGCACCCGATCGGCGAACCCGTCGACGGCGAGTTCCACGGCGTCCTTGAGCTCGTCCGTGCTCAGGATCACGAAGTGACCGGGCACCGGGAGGAGTACGTTCGTCGCCCCGGGCAGCACGCTGCTGGACGGCACGTGCGGGTCGAACGTGCTGTAGATCGAGACGACGTCGGCGTTGACGTCGTGCGGGGCGCCGAGCGCGACGATGGTCTCGTCCGTCGGGAGGAACGCGCGGAGGCTCGGGTCGACCACGTACTTCGCGAGCACCGACCCGGAGAACGGCGAGCAGATCGCGACGACCCCGAGCAGGCCCAGCCGCTCGCGTTCCGTGAGGAGCAGCTCCTTCCCGACGAGTCCTCCCTTACTGTGCGCGACGATGACGCACCCGGCGGCGGGCTTCGGCAGCCGTCCGAGCGCGCGGGCGAAGCGAGCCGCCGTGTCGCGGATGGGCTTGCGGTTGTACCCGAGGCCGCGGGCGATGCGGATCCGGTAGCCGTCGGCGTTCAGGCGGTCTGCGACCGGCTTCAGGAACGCCCAGGTCTCGTACACGCCCGGGATGAGCACGACGACCGGTCGACTCGCGTCGCCACGGGCGTACTCCTTCGGGATGCGGCCGCTGAAGAAGGCCCGCGTGTGCCAGACGACCGAGTGGACCCAGTCGACGGCGACGATCCCGGCGATGGTCATCGCTCCCGGCCGTTCGGCGACCGGCGGGGCGTCGGCGAGCGCGACGTCCTCGGCTTCCGCCACCGACTCCTCGTCCATCCGCACCCCCTCGTCCATCTTGCCACCGCCTCCGGTGCGCACCGCGCGAGCCCAGTGGACATCAGGGATCGCGGGTTACCCTGTGTTGACAAGGCGACGGCACGCTGCAAGCATGAGTCCGTTCGTCGAACCCCTATGCGCGAGGTGCACCTTCATGACTGATCCGAACTCCGGCCAGCCGAACGACCCATACGGTCAGAGCCAGAACCCCCAGCAGCCGGCCTACGGCGAATCGCAGGTTCCGCCGGCTCCGCAGTACGGGGAACAGGCTCCGCAGTACGGCCAGCCCTCGCCCTACGGTGAGCAGCCGGGCCAGCAGGCTCCGCAGTACGGCGAGCAGCCGAAGTACGGACAGCCGCAGGCTCCCTACGGCGAGCAGCAGAACCCCTACGGCCAGCCGCAGGCACCCTACGGGCAGCAGCAGAACCCCTACGGCCAGCCCGCCGCTCCGTACGGACAGCCCCAGGCACCGTACGGCTACGCGCAGCCGACCGGCCCGAAGACGAACGTCATGGCGATCATCTCGCTCATCGCCCCGTTCGTCGGGTTCGGCGTCGTCGGCCTCGTGCTCGGCATCATCGCGCTCGGTCAGATCAAGCGCACCGGCGAGCAGGGCCGCGGCCTGGCCCTCGCCGGCACCATCGTGAGCGGCGTGTCGGTCCTCGCCGGCATCATCGTGATCATCTTCTACTTCCTGATCATCGCAGGCGCGATCGCCGGCGCGAGCTCGTACGACTACAACTACGACTACTGATCCACGGCCTGCTCCGCAGGCGGATCGTGACGGGCATCGGCATCGCGCCGGTGCCCGTTCGTCGTTCTGGGCGCGCACCTCGACAGGCTCGGTGAACCGAGGTCGGCTCGGTGGCCGAGGTCGGCTCGGCGACCGGGGCCACCCGACGAGCCCCAGTGCCGTCGGAAGCCTAGGAGGCGGAAGCGGCCGAGTCGGTGTCGGCGACCGGTGCGACGACCGCCGGTGCCTGGGGAACCTCGATGCCGAAGAGCGTCTGCAGCGCCGTCGTGTACGCGGCCTGCTCGCCGTTGCGTGCGAGGTTCCGTGCCCGCACCGTCGGTTCGTGCAGCAGCACTCCGGCGAGGTGACGCAGTGCGCGGGCGGTCGAGCCGTCGTCGTCGCCGCGAGCGGTCGCGCGGGCGACCTCGGCCTCGACGAGTGCGTGCACGTGGCTGCGGAGGGCGACGACGGCGGGCTCGAGGCTTCGCTCCTCGCCGACCGCGGCGAACTTCTGCGCGGCGCGGCTGACGATGGAGCGCGCGACCTCGGTGGCCTGCAGCTCCTCGAGCGGCGCGTGGATGCGGATGGTCTCGAGGTCGAGCAGGACGACGCCGGAAACGGTGGAGACGTCGGGGTCGACGTTGCGCGGCAGGCCGAGGTCGATGACGAGCTGGGCCGAGGCGTGCGGCACCGGGCACTCGGCGGCGGCCTCGGTGATGACGTCGTGGACGAGCGCGGAGACCCCGGTGGGCTCGGGCGCGGCCGGTGCGTCGGCCGCGGTGACGAGGGAGAGCGTCGGTGCGTCCGTGGCGGCCGTGGCGCGTGCACGGTGGTCGGCGGCGACGGCCGTGCGACCCGCGCGCAGCAGCTCGGCGTCGACCACGTGGCCCTCGGCGGTGGTGCAGGTGACGATGATGTCGACCTCGCCGGTGGTGCGGGCGAGGTCGTCGTGTCCGATCCAGCCGATCTCGTGCGAGCGCGCGAACTTCTCGGCGCGGCCGGACGGCGAGTACACGAGGACGTCGGTGACGCCGCGGTCGCGGAGGGCGGCGAGGCTCGCGCCGGCGTACGCACCGGTGCCGACGAGTAACACGCGTTGCGTGGCCCAGTCGTCGATACGGCTCTCCGCGAGGTCGAGGGCGAGACGCACGATGGAGCGACCGGCGCGCCCGAGCGGCGTGCGGTTCTTGATGCCGCGGGAGGTCTGGGACGCGCGCTGGAACAGGCGCTCCAGTTCGGAGCTGGTGGTGCCACCCGCGCGAGCTGCCTCGAGGGAGCGCCGCACCTGGCCGGCGATCTCGCCCTCGCCGACGACGACGGACTCGAGTCCGGCCGACACGGCGAAGAGGTGTTCAGCTGCTGCGGTGCCGACGCTGAGGTCGAACACCTCCCGCAGCTGCTCGGCGGGGATGCCGGTGGTCTCGCTGACGGCCTCCGCAGCGGCCTCGAAGGCGACGGATGCGGCGGCGGTGACGGGCTCGTCGAGGTCGATGTACGCCTCGAACCGGTTGCAGGTGGCCACGACGACGGCACCCGAGACGCACTCGTGGTGCTCGACCAGGCGCGCGGCAACGCCCTCGGCACCGACTGAGAGTCGTTCGAGGAGGTCGAAGGTGGCGTTCTTATGGCTCGCCGTCACACACATGAGCACCCGATGAGTCTACCCGAGCGGGCACGTCGGCCTCTCCGGGAAGCCACCCAGGTGACCCTCACCCGGTCGCACGCGCGCCCCTCCCTCTCAGGGCGGAGATGGGAGGATGGAGGGGTGAGTCTCCCACCCGAACACCCGCTCGTCACCGGCGTGACCCAGTCGTCGCCGCTCATCACCGCGTACCGCGGCACCCGTCCCGAGCGGACGCCCGTCTGGTTCATGCGTCAGGCCGGCCGGTCGCTGCCGGAGTATCGCGAGTTGCGGATCGGGACGGCCATGCTCGACGCCTGCCTCGACCCGGCGATGGCGAGCGAGATCACCCTCCAGCCCATCCGACGGCACGGGACGGACGCGGCCATCTTCTTCAGCGACATCGTGGTGCCGCTGAAGCAGGCCGGGGTCGCGGTCGAGATCGTGCCGGGCCGTGGTCCCGTCATGGGTTCCGCCGTTCGGACGGCCGCCGAGGTCGACGCGCTCGTCGCGCTCGACCCGGCCGTCCTCGACGACACGCTCGCGCCGATCCGCGAGGGCGTCGCGCTCACCGTCGCCGGGCTCGCGGGGATCGGCGACGGCCGCACGCCGCTCATCGGCTTCGCGGGTGCGCCGTTCACGCTCGCCGCCTATCTCGTCGAGGGCGGACCGTCGAAGGACCACCTCGCCGCCCGCACCCTCATGCACGCCGACCCGGAGTCGTGGGCGAAGCTCATGGCCTGGTGCGCGGACGTCACCGGTCGCTTCCTCCGCGCCCAGGTGCTCGCCGGTGCGTCAGCCGCGCAGCTCTTCGACTCGTGGGCGGGGGCACTCTCCCTCGAGGACTACGAGCGTCACGTCGCCCCGGCCTCCCGGGCCGCGCTCGCGCACGTCGCCGACCTCCCCGTCCCGAAGGTGCACTTCGGCGTCGGGACCGGTGAACTGCTCGGTGCGATGCACCGGGTCGGCGCCGACGTGGTCGGGATCGACTACCGGTTGGCGCTCGACGAGGGCATCCGACGTCTCGGTGGCGGCGTCCCCGTGCAGGGCAACATCGACCCGGCACTGCTCGCCGCCCCATGGCCGGTCCTCGAGGCGCACGTCCTCGACATCCTCCAGCGCGGGACGGCGGCGCCGTCGCACGTCCTCAACCTCGGCCACGGGGTCCCGCCCGAGACCG
Source organism: Plantibacter sp. VKM Ac-2876 (assembly GCF_015350715.1). NCBI lineage: Bacteria > Bacillati > Actinomycetota > Actinomycetes > Micrococcales > Microbacteriaceae > Plantibacter > Plantibacter sp. VKM Ac-2876. The sequence goes on from NZ_JADKSI010000003.1 coordinate 30,677, forward strand.
ACCCGGACGTCCTGACCCGCATCGTCGCCCTCGCCCACGATTGGCAGCCCGCATGAGTCTCGAGCCGAAGCGTCTCGTCGTCATCGGCGGTGGTGTGGCCGGACTCGTCGGCGCGGTCGACTGCGCCAAGGTCGGCATCTCGGTGACGGTCGTCGACGCGCAGGAGTCGTTCGGTGGCGCGCTCGCGGCCGCCGAGGTCGCAGGTCTCCGCGTCGACGTCGGTGCCGAGAGCTTCGCGACGCGCGGTGGCTCGGTCGCCGAGCTCATCGAGCAGCTGGGCCTGACCGACCGCGTCGTGCGTCCCAACCGGGCCGGGGCCTGGTTGCACGTCGCCAAGCCCGGACAGCCGCAGCGGAGTGTCCCCCTCCCCAAGGCAGGGCTGCTGGGCATCCCGACGAACCCCCTCGCCGACGACGTCCGTCGGGTCATCGGTTGGAAGGGCGCGCTGCGCGCCTACCTCGACCGCATCCGCCCGCCGCTCACGATCGGCACCGAACACAACCTCGGTGCGCTCGTCCGGAAGCGCATGGGCGCGGCCGTCCACGACCTCCTCGTCGCACCGGTCACCTCGGGCGTCTACTCGGCCGCTCCGGACGACCTCGACGTCGACCGCGCGGCTCCCGGGCTGAACGCCGCGCTGACCCGCACCGGGGCGCTGTCCCTCGCCGTCGCCGCCCTCCGGGAGAACGCGCCCGCCGGCGCCGCGGTCGGTGGCCTCGACGGTGGCATGACCGTCCTCGTCGACGGCTTGACCGCGGAGCTCGAGCGGTGGGGGTCGACGCTCATCACCGGCGTCGCCGTCACGGCGATCTCCCGGAACCCGTTCGACATCGACGTGGACGGACCGGGTGTCGGCCTCGGCGACGCTGGCCTCCCGCGGATGAGCGAGCGTCCCGCGGCCGCCGGCGCGTCGAAGGCCCCCTGGTACGTCGCCCTGACCGACGGCCGGGTGCTCGAGGCCGATCTGGTCCTCATCGCGACGCCCGAGCAGCCGGCCCGCAACCTGCTGGCCGACGTCGGGCCGGCGCTCCGCGACCTCCCCGCCGCCGGCGACGATGCGGGCGACCCGGTCCTGCCCGCGCCGATCGAGCTCGTGACGATCGTGCTCGACGAACCGGCACTCGACGCCGCACCGCGTGGCTCCGGGCTGCTCGTCGCACCCGGCTCCACGCTCCACGCCAAGGCGCTCACCCACGCGACGGCGAAGTGGGCCTGGCTTGCCGACCGCGCGAAGGAGCATGGCGAGCACCGCCACGTCGTCCGCCTGTCCTTCGGCCGTCAGGGCGAGGCCGACGCGACGAGCGCGTTGACCGACGAGGAGCTGCTCTCGACGGCGTTGCGCGATGCGTCGGCGATGCTCGGCGTCCAGCTCGACCCGGGCAGCGTCCGCGGCTTCCACCGCATCTCCTGGACGGGGACGCAGCCGACCGCCGCGCGCGGCCAGCGCGAACGCTCGACGGCCATCCGGGAAGCGGTGGCCGAGGTGCCCGACCTCGCGGTCACGGGCGCCTGGTTGTCGGGCACGGGGCTCGCCTCGGTGGTCCCCGACGCCCACGAGGCGGCGGCACGACTCCGCCATCAGGCGCTGCAGCGGTAGACGCGCCCATATGCCCGACCCGGCATCTTTTCCTGTCAACCCCCGACCGGATGGTGGCGTCGGAGTGACACCCGACTACGCTGGTCCCGTTGGATGCAGCATCACAGCACCACTCGAACAGACGGAGGCGCCATGAAGGGCAAGGTCATGTTCGTCGTCGGTGGGCTCACGGGCTACGTGCTCGGTACCCGCGCCGGACGCGAACGCTACGAGCAGATCAAGACGCAGTGGGTCAAGCTGTGGAACGCGAAGCCGGTGCGCGCGCAGCGCGGCAAGGTCGAGGACTTCGCCAAGGCACGCATCAGCGAGGTCCCCGCGGCCCTGTGGAGCGGCGTCAGCGCCGTCGCGAAGGTCGTCAGCCAGCAGGGTTCGACACCCGGCCAGAAGCTCGATAAAGCCATCTCCAAGACCGAGGACACCGTCCAGGACGTGTCCGAGACGGTCAAGGACGCCCGCACGGCCTCCGGCACCTCGACGTCTTCGGCCCCGAAGCCCGCAGTGCGCAAGCCTGCCGCGCCCAAGACGACGGTTCCGAAGCCCAAGAGCGGCGAGTAGCACCGACGATGCCGTTCATGAGTGACCGCAACCGGTCGGAGCCGCGTTACGACAAGCGCGACGAGTCCCTCCTGACCCTCGTCGGCCAGCTGCCGGGGGTCGTCTCGAACCTGGTCAAGGCCGAGATCGCCAACCTCAAGACGCAGCTCGCCCACAAGGGCAAGTACGCGGGTATCGGCGCGGCCTTCGTCGCCGGTGCCGCGGTGTTCCTCTTCTTCGCGGTCGGCGTGCTCGTCGCCGTGCTGATCCTCGCGCTCGCGCTCGTCATGCCCTCGTGGCTGGCGGCGCTCTGCGTCTTCGTGCTCTTCGTCCTCGTCGCTGCGGTCCTCGTGCTGATCGCGCTGCGGTACTTCAAGAAGATCAACGAGGACCCGAGCCCGATGGACAACGTGAAGGAAGACATCAAGGCAGTGAAGGGACTCGGCGAGTATGACCGTTGACCAGTTCCCGGGGGCGACGCCCTCGCCCGAGCAGGCTCGTGCCGAGCTCGTCGCCACGCTGAACGCGATCGAGGACAAGCTCAACGTCCCGAAGCAGGTGCACCGCGCCAAGCGTCGTGCCATCGTGCAGATCGCGACCGTCAAGGTCGAACGCCCGGCGGTCTTCTACGCCGGTGTCGCGGGCCTCGCCGGTGCGGCCGGGCTGGCCGTGTGGGGCATCGTCCGCGCCATCGCGCGCTGACGCGTCCCGCCGCCGGTCAGTCGCTCGGCGTGGCGACGCGCGTCATCGGGACGTGCACGATGTCGTCCTCCACGTAGTCGGGGCCGCTGATCTCGAACCCGAACCGGCCGTACCAGTCGGCGAGGCGTTTCTGGGCGCCCATGCGGAGTTCCCGATGCCCGTGGTCGGCGACGGCGCGGCGGATCAGTTCCGCGGCGAGACCCCGCCCGCGGGCGGTGAACGCGGTGGCCACCCGTCCGATCTCCGAGTGCTCGGCCTCGGTCAGGATCCGGATCGTCGCGAGCACCTCGTCGCCCTCCTGCGCCCAGGCGATGAGGGTCCCGTCCTCGATGTCGCGACCGTCGAGGTCGGCGAAGAGCGCCGTCTGCTCGACGACGAAGACGTCGACGCGGATCTTCAGCACGCGGTAGAGCGTCACCGGATCCATCTCGGCCGCTCGGGCGACGTGGTACTCGACGGGAGGTTGCTCGCTGGTCATCACCCGACTGTATCGGCGGTGAGGCTGGGCTCGGTGTCAATCGTGACCTGCCCCTTTTGCCCAATCGACCGAACTGGGTGAGGATAGGACTATGACTCACCCGGCCTCTGCCGAGGCATCGCACCACCCGACCGACTCAGCCACCCCGACTGGCCCCTCAGGATTCACCCTCTGGGCTGTCCTGCGCCGCGAGCCGGCGAGTGCGCTGCCGCTCGGCGAAGAGCATGTCTCCGAACTCGAAGCATCCATCGCGCTCGTCGAAGCCCAGGGCGTGACCCTGCGCGGCATCTACGACGTCTCCGGCCTCCGCGCCGACGCCGACCTCATGCTGTGGCTCCACGGCGACACCGCCGAGGGCCTGCAGGCCGGCCTCCGCGAGCTGCGCCGCACCGCCATCCTCGGTTCGCTCGCGCCCACCTGGAACGCCATGGGCGTCCACCGCGACGCCGAGTTCAACCGGCAGCACGTCCCCGGGTTCCTCCGCGGCATCGAGCCGAAGGGCTGGCTCTGCCTGTACCCCTTCGTGCGCAGCTACGAGTGGTACCTCCTGCCGGAGGAGGAGCGCCGCAAGATGCTCGCCGAGCACGGCCGTCAGGGTGCGGCGTTCACGGGTGTGCTCGCCAACACCGTCGCCTCCTTCGCCCTCGGCGACTACGAGTGGCTCCTGCCGCTCGAAGCCGACGACGTCGTCGAACTCGTCGACCTCATGCGCGACCTGCGCAACACCGAAGCGCGCCGCCACGTGCGCGAAGAGGTGCCGTTCTTCACGGGCCGCCGTATCACGCCCGCCGAGGCATTGGAGGTGGTGCGCTGATGGCAGCCATGAACCTGGGGAGCACCGGAGCCGAGTCCCCCGAGCGCATCGTCCGCGGCGCGACCGACGCCGCAGCGGCCGGTCCTGAGCACGTCTCCGAGCCGACGGACTACGACGCCATCCTCCTCGCCGGCTTCGGCGGGCCAGAGGGCCAGGACGACGTCATCCCGTTCCTCCGCAACGTCACGCGCGGGCGCGGGATCCCCGAGGAGCGTCTCGAAGAGGTGGCACACCACTACCGCCACTTCGGTGGCGTCAGCCCCATCAACGACCAGAACCGTGCGCTCAAGGCGGCCCTGGAGCTCGAACTCGCCTCCCGTGGCATCGACCTCCCGGTCCTCTGGGGCAACCGCAACTGGGACCCGTACCTGCGCGACGCGCTGACCGAGGCGCACGAGCGCGGCTTCACGAAGCTCATCGCGATCGCCACGAGCGCCTACTCCTCGTACTCGAGCTGTCGGCAGTACCGCGAGGACTTCGCGATGGCCGTCGACGAGACGAACCTCCAGGGCGAGATCCAGATCGACAAGGTGCGTCAGTTCTTCGACCACCCCGGCTTCGTTACCCCGTTCATCGACGGTGTCCGTGAGGCGATCGCCGAGTACCTGCGCGAGCAGCCCGAGCTCTCCGCCGAGACGGAGATCGAGGTGCTCTTCGCGACACACTCGATCCCCACCGGCGACGCCGCGCGCTCCGGCCCCGACTTCCGCGGCTTCGGCGACCACGGCGCGTACGAGGCCCAGCACCTCGCGGTGGCCGAGGTCGTCATGGCGAACGCCATCGACCAGCTCCGTGAGGCCGGTGTCCTCGGTGGCGCGGTCGGCAGCGGTGTCTCGGTGCCGTGGCAGCTCGTCTACCAGTCCCGTTCGGGTCCGCCGAGCATGCCGTGGCTCGAGCCCGACATCAACGACGCGATCGCCGAGCTGCCCGCCGTCGGCCGCAAGGCGATCGTCATCGTGCCGCTCGGCTTCGTGAGCGACCACATGGAGGTCATGTGGGACCTCGACAACGAGGCCATGGAGACGGCCGGCGAGCACGGCCTGGCCGCCGTCCGCGTCCCGACGCCGGGCACCGCCGCCGCCTACGTCAAGGGACTCGTCGACCTCGTCCTCGAGCGCCGCGACGGCACGCCCGTCGAGGAACGACCGCACATGACCGACCTCGGCCCCTGGTACGACGTCTGCCGCCCCGGGTGCTGCGAGAACGCCCGGCTGGGCTTCAAACCGGCGTTCTCGGGGATCGCCCCATGACCCTTCGCATCGGAACCCGCGGCAGCGCCCTGGCGCTGGCGCAGACCGGTCATGTGGCCGACGCCCTCACGGCGGCCACCGGTGAGGACGTCGAGATCGTCACCGTCACGACGCAGGGCGACACGAGTCGCGAGTCGCTCTCGACCATCGGCGGGACGGGTGTGTTCGTCAACGCGCTCCGCGACGCCCTGCTCGACGGCGCCTGCGATCTCGTCGTGCACTCCTTGAAGGACCTGCCGACGGCTCCGGCCGAGGGCTTCACGATCGCCGCCATGCCGATGCGCGAGGATCCGCGCGACGCCCTGTGCGCCTCCGACGACCGCTCGCTCGACGACCTGCCGCAGGGTGCCAGGATCGGCACCGGCTCACCGCGTCGGATCGCCCAGCTGAAGCGCATCCGGCCCGACCTCGAGGTCGTCGACATCCGCGGCAACATCGACACCCGCCTGCGCCGCATCGACGACGACCTCGACGCGGTCGTCCTCGCGGCCGCCGGTCTCACCCGCCTCGGACGGCTCGACGCCGTCACCGGGCTCTTCGACCTCGACACCTGGCCGACCGCGCCGGGGCAGGGGGCGCTCGCGATCGAGTGCCTCGACGACGACGAATCGTCCATCGCCGGTTCCATCGCGTTGCTCGACCACGCGCCGAGCCGCTGGCAGGCCACGGCGGAGCGGGCCGTGCTCCGTCGACTCGAGGCCGGTTGCTCGGCCCCCGTCGGTGCCGCAGCCTGGCTCGACGACGAGGACCTCGTGCTGCAGGCCGCCGTCTACTCGCTCGACGGCACCGAGATGATCCACCGGGAGAGCCGCGCGGAGGGGTTCTCCGGCGACGGACACGGGCGGGAGCTGCTGCAAGCGGCCGACGCGCTGGGTGTCTCGCTCGCGGACGAGCTCATCGAGGCCGGCGCAGCCGACCTCGCCCCGCTGGGAGGCGCTGCGTGAAGGACTGGACGAAGTCGAACACCGTTCCCACCGCCACCAAGCCGCTCGGCGGGTGGCGCGTCCTCGTGCCGCGCGGCGGTCCGTGGGGCGACTCGGTCGCCGGGACGGTCCGTGGCAAGGGCGGGTCGCCCGTCGTCGCCCCGATGATCAACTTCGCCAGCACCGACGACCCGGAGACCCTCGGGGCCGCGCTCGCGGCGCTCGAGGCTGGCGAGTTCGACTGGCTGACCGTGACGAGCGCGACCACGGTCGACGTGCTGTCCTCGCAGCGGATCCGGATCCCCGAGACGACGAGGGTCGCCGCCGTCGGCGAGACGACCGCTGCCGCGCTCACCGCCGTCGGCTACAGCGTCGACCTCGTGCCGGCGAAGGACAACTCCGCCAAGGGCATGGTGCAGGAGCTCACGGCGCTCGAACCGCACCCGAAGCGCATCCTCACGCTCCGCTCGGCCATCGCCAAGCCGCTCCTCACGGAGGGCCTGATCGCCGCCGGACACGACGTCCAGTCCGTCGTGGCCTATCGCACGGTCGGTGTTCCGGTGGCGGAGAAGATCGTCGCCGACGTCGCCAGCGGCCGGGTGCGTGCCATCCTCGTCACCTCTGGCAGCGTGGCGGAGCAGGTCCGTTCGCAGTTCCCCGAGATCCCCGAGAGCACCGTCATCGCCGCGATCGGACCCCGCACGGCTCGTGACGCCCGAGGCTACGGGCTCCGGGTCGACGTCGTGGCGGAGCAGCAGACGGTCGACTCGCTGATCGAGGCGATCGTGTCGGTGGCGCTCAGCCAGAACCGCGACGAGGACGCCGGCGACGGGATCCGCTGACCGGCTTCACGCCCTGCGCGAACCGGGAGGGCGCGTCGGCAGCGGCGCGTAGGCTGGACGGGTGAGCATTCCCGAGACCCGTCCCCGTCGTCTCCGGCAGCAGCCGGCCATCCGTCGCCTCGTCAGCGAGACGCGACTCGACCCGGCGGAGCTGGTGCTCCCCATGTTCGTGCGGGAGGGCGTCTCCGAGCCGGTCGAGATCTCCTCGATGCCGGGTGTCCGGCAGCACACCGTCGACAGCGCCAAGCGGGCCGCGGCTGAGGCGGCTGCGGCCGGCATCGGTGGGGTCATGCTCTTCGGCGTCCCGGCCGAGCGCGACGCCGAGGGTTCCGGCGCGACCGACCCCGACGGCATCCTCAACGTCGCGACCCGTGCGCTCGTCGCCGAGGTGGGCGACGCCCTGGTCGTGCAGACAGACCTCTGCCTCGACGAGTTCACCGATCACGGACACTGCGGTGTCCTCGACGACCGCGGGCGCGTCGACAACGACCGCACGCTCGACCGCTACCGCGACATGGCGCTGGCCCAGGCCGAGTCCGGCTCGGCCCTCCTCGGCCTCTCGGGCATGATGGACGGCCAGGTCGCCGCCGTCCGCGAGACGCTCGACGCCGCCGGGTTCGACGACACGATCATCCTCGCCTACTCGGCGAAGTTCGCGTCCGCGCTCTACGGCCCCTTCCGCGAGGCTGTCGACTCGCAGCTGCAGGGCGACCGCCGCACCTACCAGCTCGACCCCGCCAACCGTCGTGAGGGTCTGCGCGAGGCGCTCATCGACGAGGCAGAGGGCGCCGACATCGTCATGGTGAAGCCAGCAGGGAGCTTCCTCGACGTCCTGGCCGACGTGGCGGACACGGTGTCGATCCCGGTCTGGGCGTACCAGGTGTCCGGCGAGTACGCGATGATCGAGGCCGCCGCCCGGCAGGGCTGGATCGACCGCCGACGCGCGATCGAGGAGTCGGTGCTGTCCATCAAGCGCGCCGGAGCCGAGGTCGTCCTGAGCTACTGGGCCGTCGAACTCGCCGGTTGGTTGGATGAGGCGCGCGGTCTGCGTGCAGGAGGAACCCGATGAACGACGCAGCATTCGCCAGAGCCCAGCGGTCGATCCCCGGTGGGGTGAACTCGCCCGTCCGTGCCTTCCGCTCGGTCGGCGGCACGCCGCGGTTCATGGTGTCCGCGACCGGCCCCTACATCACCGACTCCGAGGGCGTGCAGTACGTCGACCTCGTGAGCGCGTGGGGCCCCGCGCTCCTCGGACACGCGCACCCGCAGGTCGTCGAGGCCGTGCAGGCCGCTGCGGCCCGCGGCCTCTCCTTCGGCGCGTCCACCCCGGCCGAGACCGAGCTCGCGGAGCTCGTCAAGGAGCGCGTCCAGGCGTCCGGCGTCGCGCCGATCGAGAAGCTGCGCATGGTCTCCACCGGCACCGAGGCGACCATGACGGCCATCCGCCTCGCGCGCGGAGCCACCGGTCGCAGCCTCATCGTGAAGTTCGCCGGGCACTACCACGGCCACTCCGACGGCCTGCTCGCCGAAGCGGGGTCGGGCGTCGCGACCCTCGCCCTGCCGGGGTCCGCCGGGGTCACCGCCGAGACGGCAGCCCAGACGATCGTCGTCCCGTACAACGACCGGGCGGCGCTCCGCGAGGTGTTCGCCGAGCGCGGCCAGGACATCGCCGCGATCATCATGGAGGCGGCCTCCGCCAACATGGGCGTCGTCCCGCCGGCTCCCGGGTTCAACGCGAGCGTCGTGAAGCTCGCGCACGAGTACGGCTCGCTGGTCATCATCGACGAGGTGCTCACCGGGTTCCGCGTCTCCTCCGCCGGTTGGTGGGGGCTCGACAACCGCGGACTCGCCGCCGTCGCGCCGGGCACGGAGCCCGTCCCGGGCGCAGAGGCCTGGGAGGCCGGCAACCACGCCGTCGCGAACTCGACCGGCGCCATCAGCATCCCCGTCGGCGTGTACCAGCCCGACCTCTTCACCTTCGGCAAGGTCATCGGCGGTGGCATGCCCCTCGCCGCGCTGGGTGGGCGCGCCGAGCTCATGGACCTGCTCGCACCGACCGGCCCGGTCTACCAGGCCGGCACGCTCTCGGGGAACCCGGTGGCCCTCGCCGCCGGCATCGAGACGCTGCGCCTCGCCGACCAGGACGTCTACCGTCGGGTCGACGCGGCGGCCGCGATCGTGTCCGAGGCGACCTCGAACGCGCTCACGGAGGCCGGGGTCGCGCACACCGTGCAGCGCGCCGGGAACCTGTTCTCCTTCGCCTTCAGCGAGACGGCACCGACCGATTACGCCGCGGTCCTGCAGCAGGACGCCTTCCGCTACCCGGCCTTCTTCCACCGCATGCTCGACGCGGGGGTGTCGCTCCCGCCGAGCGTGTACGAGGCCTGGTTCGTCTCCGCGGCGCACGACGACGAGGCGATCGGGCGCATCATCGACGCCCTGCCCGCGGCGGCCCGTGCGGCTGCGGCGGCCATCCGCTGAGTCGGAGGGTCGCCCCGCCGCCGACGTCGGACGCTGCACAGGGCATGCGTTACCGCTTTGTGAACTTCCGGCAACGCGAACGTCGGTGGGGGTTGGCAGACTAGAGGCATGGCCTCCTTGCGTCTGCACCCCGACCGACTGGAGATCGAGCTGTCCGCGTACGACAAAGCGCTCTCGCTGCGTCGGAGCAACGTCGTCGTGCCACGGTCGAGCATCCGTTCCGCCACCATCACCGACGACCCGTGGATCTGGGTCCGGGGCATCCGTGCGCCCGGCACGGCGATCCCGTTGACGCTCGCCATCGGCCAGTGGAAGTTCCACGGCGGCATGGACTTCCTGGTCATCAAGGGCACCAAACCGTCGGTCGTCATCGATCTCGAAGACGCGGAGTACTCGCGGCTCATCATCACGACCCGTCGCAGCGCCGAGCTCATCGCGGCCCTCGACCTGCACTAGGACGCGCTGCCGGACGCACGGCGGTCTCGGCCAGATCCAAATCGTGGGCGAGGACGCGGTGTCCGTGCATCCTGGCGCTGATCAGGGCGGTTCGCAATCATTTCCCTCGAACAGGGCACAAAACGACGTCTGACCGGTATTCTGGGCCCGCTCGAACCTCCGCAGATCCGCCTGTTCGAAAGGACCACGCCCATGTCGACTCCTCCTCCCGGTGAATACCCCGGCCAGCCGCCGCAGGCTCCCCAGGCGCCGCAGCCCCCAAAGGATCAGTACGGCTCGGCTCCCGCGTACTCCGGCGGCGCAGCTCCCAGCGGCGACGCGACCGCCGGAAAGACGCTCGGCATCGTCGGCCTCATCCTCGCCTTCCTCGCCCCGCCGATCGGCCTCATCCTGAGCATCGTCGCCCTGGTGCAGTCGAAGAACGCGGGTGTCAAGAACACGCTGGCGAAGGTCGGCCTCATCCTGTCGATCGTCTTCATCGTCATCGCGATCATCGCGACCATCGCGGGTATCGCGATCGGTGCTGCGGCGTTCAACGAGGCGTGCGCATCGCTCGGGAGCGGTGTCCACACCGACGGCACGACCACCATCACCTGCCCGTAACCCGGTGACCTCCGGGCGATTGGGGAGTTGTCCCCATCGCCTGTCGGGTATCTAACCCACTACTGTTGGCTCGCGCCCATGGCGCATCTACCATCCTCGAGAGGAACCATCATGACCAACGCACCCCAGTACAACGCTCCGCAGCAGCCGGGCGGCGCCCTGCCCGCCGACTACCCGGGCAAGACGCTCGGCCTCGTCGGCCTCATCCTCGCGATCGTCGTGCCGCTCGTCGGCCTGATCATCAGCCTCGTCGCGCAGAAGCAGTCGAAGGACGCCGGCTACCCGAACCAGCTCGCCAAGATCGGTGTCATCATCGGCATCATCCTCGTCGTGCTCGGCATCATCGGCGGCATCTTCTACGCCGTCGCGCTGGGCTCGGTCATGTCGACCGCCGGCTACTGAGTCTCAGCAGTTCCGTCGGCAGCGGCCGGTCGCCTTCGGGCACCGGCCGCTGTCGCGTTCCTGCGTTCGCAACTCAGGAGCGTGCCGGTGTGTCGGTATCGAGCGGTGTGACCAGTGGCGCGACATGCCCGGTCCGTCCTGAGTTGTGAACACGGGGAAGACTCACCTCTGGCTGTTCGCAATTCAGGAGCGTGCCGGTGTGTCGGCCGTCAGCGACGCGACCTGGGGCGCGACATGCCAGGGCCGTCCTGAGTTGTGAACGCGGGTCAGGCGCGGACGTCGACGACGATCCGGCCGTGGACCGAGCCTGCGAGGACCCGTTCCGCCGCATCCGTCGCCTCTGCGAGGGAGACCGTCTCGGTCAGGGTGTCGAGCACGTCGAGGTCGAGCGCGGTGGTCACGCGCTCCCAGGCGGCCTGCCGCAGGGGGAGCGGTGCCTCGACGGAGTTCACGCCCGCGAGCGTCACCCCGCGGAGGATGAACGGCATGACCGACGTCGGGAGGTCGGACCCGCCGGCGAGCCCACAGGCGGCGACCGTCCCGCCGTACTCGACCTGCGACAGGACCGTCGCGAGCGTCTGACCGCCGACGGAGTCGACGGCTCCCGCCCAGCGCTGGCTGCCGAGTGGGCGGCCGGCCTCGGCGAACTCCGCACGGTCGACGATCGACGCCGCGCCGAGCCGCCGCAGGGCGTCTCCCAGCTCGTCGACCCGCCCGGTCGAGGCGGCGACCTCAAGGCCGGCGGCGGCCAGCAGTGCGATCGCGACGCTTCCGACCCCGCCGCCGGCTCCGGTGACGAGCACTGGGAGCCCGCCGACACGGACTGCACCGGAGGTCGCGCTGCCGTGCTCGAGCGCGAGCACGGCGAGGGCCGCGGTGTATCCGGCTGTGCCGATCGCGGCGGCCTGTGCGCTCGAGACGTGGTCGGGGACGCGGACGAGCGCGTCGGACCGCACCTTCGCGCGCTCGGAGAGCCCGCCGTACCGGGTCTCGCTCAGGCCGTCACCGAACAGGGCCACACGGTCGCCGGCCGTCCACGCGGGATCACTCGACGCTGCGACGACGCCGACGAGGTCGATGCCCGCGACCATCGGGAACGACCGCACGACGCCCGGCTTCCCGGTGAGGACGAGGGCGTCCTTGTAGTTGATGCTCGAGTACTCGACGTCGACGGTGACCGCGGCGTCGGGCAGCGAGGCGTCGGGGAGGTCGCGGAGGTCGACCGTCCGGGTGGGCTTGCCACCCTCGTGCTCGACCTGCTCGACGAGGTATGCGCGGCCCATGGTGCTCCTGTCTCCGGTGCGGTGACCGGTCGGTGGCTGTCCGTCGAGCCTACGCCTCCCCGTCGAGGGGCTGCCGGCTCGAGTCATCGCGCAGACCGTGCCTAGGTGACGTCGCGGCGCCAGGTCGTGGCGTAGCCGATGAGCGCGACGACGACCCCGATGCCGAGGAGGACGAGTCCGCCCTGCCACCAGGTCAGCGCGTCCTGTTGAGCGGACATCATCGAGTAGAAGCTCGGTCCGACGAGCGCGTCCGTCGCAGCACCCGGCAGGAACCGGCCGATGGACGCGGTGACCTCCGAGAACGAGGAGGCCAGGCGCAGCAGCGGCTCGACGAACTGCGTGAAGGCCAGCACGACGATGATCGCGCCCACCTGGCTCGGCAGCACCGCCCCGAGGCCGACGCCGATCGCGCCCCACAAAGCCATTGCGAGCACCGCCCGGCCGATGAGCGCCCAGGTGTCGGGGTCGGTCAGCATCGGATCGATGCCGCTGATCGCCAGGGCGCCGCCGCCGAGACCGACGGACGCAGCCAGCGCGATCACGCCGTACAGTGCGCCGACCCCGGTCAGTGCCAGGACCTTGCCGACGAGGACGTGACCGCGGTTCGGGTTGGCGAGGAACGTCGGCGTCAGGCTCTGGTGCCGGAACTCGCCGGTCGTGGCGAGCGCACCGAGCAGGACGGGGAAGACGTACCCGATGCTCGTCGCGAAGCCGTAGATGAGACCGGGTTGGGTGAGCATCTCGCTCGTCGCCTGCACCCCGGCCCCGCTGGACTCGGCCGCGCCCGGGATGTTGGCGAAGAGGAGCGCCGCCCCGGCCGCGGCGAAACCGACGTACACGAACAGGATGAGGGCGAGTCCCCACCACACGCGGGTGGTGAACACCTTGAGGAACTCGGAGCGGATGGCTGCCAGTAGTGAGGTCATGCGTGGTCCTCCCCACCGCTGACGAGCGCGAGGAACGAATCCTCGAGCCCTGATCGATGCCGCGACAACGCGCTGAGCGGAATACCGGCGGCGAGCGCGACCCGGCCGATGTCGATCGCCTCCACATCGTGCACGACGAGCCCCGCGCGGGCCTGGTCGAAGGTGTAACCCGCGGCGGTCAGCGCCGTGGCGAGCCGCTCGTGCTCCGGGGAGTTCACGACGACGCGGAGGGTGTCGGCGGCGTCGAGGCTCGCGAGGGTGCCCACGTGCGCGAGCCGCCCCTTCGCGATGATCACGACCTCGTCGACGGACTGCTGCACCTCGCTGAGCAGGTGCGAGCTGATGAGGACGGTCCGACCTTCGGCCGCGAGTGCGGTGAGGAAGCCGCGGATCCACTTGATCCCCTCGGGGTCGAGCCCGTTGATCGGTTCGTCGAGGACGAGCACACCGGGGTCGCCGAGGAGCGCGGTCGCGAGGCCGAGCCGTTGTCGCATGCCGAGCGAGTATCCGGCGACGCGTCGGTCGGCGACCTCGAGCAGGCCGACCTGCGCGAGCACGACGTCCACCCGGCTCGCCGGCAGCCGCGCTGCCGAGGCGTGCACGCGCAGGTGGTTGCGGGCGGTGCGGCCGGGAACGAAGCTCGCCGCTTCCAGTGCAGCCCCGACGGTCGAGGCAGGGACCGGCAGCTTGGCGTAGGGGACACCGCCGAAGGTCGCCCTCCCCGACGTCGGTTGGACGAGGCCGAGCAGCATGCGCAGGGTCGTCGTCTTCCCGGCGCCGTTCGGGCCGAGGAAACCGGTGACCTTGCCCGGTTCCACGTGGAACGTCAGGTCGTCGACCGCCTGCACCGCCCCGAAGGATTTCGAGAGTCCGTCGAACTCGATCGTCACGCCAGCGGTCATCCGGTGCCTCCCCAGGGGCGCGGCCGGATCCGCGCCTCGTCCTGCAACGCTATCGGGACCGATGCCTGTCGCACATCGGCCGCTCGGGGGAGATCCCGGTGAAGGCGCCTGTGGCCCCGTCTCAGGAGATGCCCGGCGTGGTGGGCTCGCATCGGGGCGACACGCGGCACCTCTCCTGAGACAGGGACGGCGGAGCCGAGGATGAGGTCGGCGGTTACAGCCCGAGCGAGTCGAGCGACGCGCGGACGGCGGCGGCCGAGTCGGCGAACTGCTGTTCCTCGCGTGGCGACATCGCGACCTCGACCACCGAACGGACGCCCGAGCGGTCGACGATGCTCGGCACCGACAGGGCGACCCCGCTGACGCCGTGGTATCCGTCGAGCACGGTGCTCACCGGCAGGATGGCGTGCTCGTCGCCGAGGATGGCCTCGACGATGCGCGCACCGGAGAGCCCGATGGCGTAGTTCGTCGCGCCCTTTCCCTCGATGACGCGATAGGCGGCCGTCCGGACGTCGGTCGCGATCTCGTCGAGCTGCTGCTCCGTGAAGCGCGATCCGCCGGGTAGCTCCCAGTCGAGGATCGGGACGGGGCCGATGGTCGCCTGCGACCACAGCGGTAGTTCGCTGTCGCCGTGCTCGCCGACGATGAGTGCGTGCACCGCCGAGGTCGCGACACCGGCACGTTCAGCCAGCAACCAGCGCAGCCGGGAGGTGTCGAGGACGGTGCCGGACGAGAAGACACGTTCGCGCGGCAACCCCGTGATCTGCTGGGCGGCGACGGTGAGGACGTCGCACGGGTTCGTGACGAGCATGTAGACGGCGTCCGGCGCCTGCTCGACGAGTTTCGGCAGCAGCTGCTCGAGGATGCGGATGTTCGTGCCCGCGAGGTCGAGTCGCGTCTGGCCGGGTTCCTGCTTCGCGCCGGCCGTGATCACGACAACGTCGGCATCGGCGACGACCGAGATGTCGTCACCGCCGGTGATGCTGCTCGACCCGGTGAACTGCGTCCCATGGGCGAGGTCGAGGACCTCGGCCGAGGCCCGCTTGCCGTCGATGTCGTAGAGCGCCACCCGCCGGGCGCTGCCGCGGATGAGCGAGGCGTAGGCGAGGGACGAACCGACGCTCCCCGCCCCGATGATGGCCAGTTTCGACTTCGTGCGAGCACCCATGGCTCCATCTTGGCAGGGGCGGATGTGCGCGGTCAGGGCGCGGCACGACAGGTGTCGGGTTGTCTCGATGTCGAGGTATCCGCCCTTCGACAGGCTCAGGGACCGAATCGTTCCTGCGGCACTTCGACAAGCTCAGTGACCGGAACGCCGCACCCTCCGGTCACTGTCGAAGTGCCGCAGCCAACCACCGGTTCCGCGACTCGATGAGCCGTCGCAGGTGCCGGGTGAGCGCGACGTGTTCGGCCACGACGCCGAGCGGACCGAACGGCGCCGAGAACGTGACGTCGTCGAGCATGATGGTCCGCGCCGTCCCCATCGGGCGCTCGAGCGGTTCGAAGAGGTGGACGTGGCGGAACGTCCGGAACGGACCGGACACCTGTTCGTCGGTGAACCGGTGGGGTTCCTCGAACACGGTGATCCGACTCGTCATCGTCCACGGCACACCGAAGTGCTTCGCCCGCCAGGTGACGGTCTCACCGAGGCCGATCAGCCCGGAGGTCACGCCGCCGACCGCCCGTTCACCGGTGTCCGCCATCGAGCCGAGGTGGGCGTCGATCGACCGCGAGAGGTCGAAGGCCTGCTGCATCGTCCCCGCGAGCTCGGTGCGGAGCCGGAAGTGGGCGGTCATGACGGTGGCGGATCAGGCGGGCTGGCCGGTGCGGGCATCGGTGGAGACGTCGGCCCCGGTGTGCACGGCGCATCGCGGGCCGCCGTCGGGCCCGTCCGCGTGCGCCTCGCACACGACCAGCTGCGTCTTGCAGGAGGGGTCCACACAGTTCTGGAGGTGCTTGGTCGACGCGTCGCAGACGACGCAGTGCCCGATGACGGCCGCGTGATCACTGAACTCGAGCGAGCCACGCTTGTCGAACACGTACAGGGATCCCTCCCACAGGCCGTCGTCGCCGAACTGCTCGCCGTACCGGACGATGCCGCCGTCGAGCTGGTACACCTCCCCGAACCCGCGAGAGCGCATGAGTCCCGAGAGCACCTCGCAGCGGATGCCGCCCGTGCAGTAGGTGACGACCGGCTTGTCCTTGAGGTGGTCGTACTTGCCGCTGTCGAGTTCGGCGACGAAGTCCCGGGTGGTCGCGACGTCGGGCACGACCGCGCCGGCGAACCGCCCGATCTCGGCCTCGAACGCGTTCCGGCCGTCGAAGAACACGACGTCGTCGCCGCGCTCCGCGACGAGCTCGTGCAGTTCCGTCGGCTGCAGGTGCACCCCGCCGCCGGTGACGCCATGCTCGTCCACCACGAGCTCACCCGGGGCGCCGAAGGACACGATCTCCTCGCGCACCTTCACGCTGAGCTTCGGGAAGTCGCTGCTCCGACGCCAGGGCGCTGGCCGGTGCCTGGCCGTGCGGACGGGGTCGTCCTCGTCGAAGCCGGAGCCGTCGCTCCACTTCACGTCGAGGTCGCGGAACGCGGGGTGCTCCTTCGTCTTCCGGACGTAGAGCTTGCAGGCGTCGAGCTCACCGCCGACGGTGCCGTTGATGCCGTCCTTCGAGATGAGGATGCGACCACGGAGGCCGAGTGACTCGCAGAGGTCGCGCTGCCACAGCCGGATCGCCTCCGGGTCCGCCAGGGGAGCGAACGCGTAGTACAGGAGGATCTTCGGGTCGGCCACCGCTCAATCGTACGTGTCGCCGACCGCGGATCGTCGGGCCGGTCCAGCGGACACGGACGTTCCGGCCCCTCGCTTGTCGAAGGGCGACAACCGCCGCCTTCCGCGCAGGCGCCAGGCCTAGGGTGGACGCAGACCTCGAAGGAGATGGCTATGCGCACTGCAGTGATCGTCGACGCGATCCGGACGCCGTCCGGCCGGGGCAAACCGGGCGGTGCGCTGAACGCCGTGCACCCGACGGACCTCCTCGCCGGCACGATCCGTGCGCTCGTGGAGCGGACCGGCATCGATCCCGCGGTCGTCGAGGACGTGTACGCCGGCTGCGTCACCCAGTCCGGCGAGCAGGCGCAGAACATCGCGCGGAACGCGGCGCTCGCCGCAGGGCTCCCGCAGGAGACCCCCGGCACCACCATCGACCGACAGTGCGGCTCCAGCCAGCAGGCCACCACCTTCGCCGCACAGAGCGTCATGTCGGCGGGCAACGACGTCGTCATCGCCTGCGGTGTCGAATCGATGAGTCGAGCGCCGATGGGCTCCAACGTGCAGGGTGCAGACCCCTTCGGCTCCGCCCTCCGAGCCCGCTTCCCCGATGGCCTCGTCGGCCAGGGCGTCTCCGCCGAACTCATCGCCGCCCGCTGGAACCTCAGCCGCGAGGAGCTCGACGCCTTCGCCGCCCGCTCCCACGAGCGCGCCGCCGCGACCTGGGCGTCCGGCGGGTTCGACGGCGAGGTCGTCGCCGTCACCCTCCCCGACGGCTCCGTCGTCACGACCGACGAGACGGTCCGAGCCGGGACGACCCCCGAGGCGCTCGCCGGGCTCCCCGCCGTCTTCCGCGACGAACGGCTCGCGGCGCGCTTCCCCGAGATCGCCTGGCGGATCACGCCGGGGAACGCCTCACCGCTCACCGACGGCGCCTCGGCCGCGCTCATCATGAGCGAGGTCCGGGCGCTCGAGCTGGGGCTGACGCCGCGTGCGCGCTTCGTCTCCTTCGCCGCGGTCGGGAGCGACCCGATCGAGATGCTCACCGGCATCCTCCCCGCCACCCGCCGCATCATGGAGCGCAGCGGGCTCGACATCGACGACATCGACGCGTTCGAGGTCAACGAGGCGTTCGCGTCCGTCCCGCTCGCGTGGCAACGCGAGTTCAGGGTGGACGACGACCGGCTCAACCCGCGTGGCGGGGCGATCGCCCTCGGGCACCCGCTCGGCGCCTCCGGGACGAAGCTCCTCGCCACCCTCCTCGGCCAGCTCGAGGCGACCGGCGGCCGGTACGGTCTGCAGACGATGTGCGAGGGCGGCGGTATGGCCAACGCGACGATCATCGAGCGCCTCTGATGGGCGCGCCCACCAGGTGAAGGGAACCACGACATGGATGTGACCGGCAGCTCGGCGATCGTCACCGGCGGCGCCTCGGGACTCGGATTCGCGACCGCGACGCGGCTGGCCGGCGCCGGCGCGCGCGTCGTGCTCGTCGACCTCCCCGGCTCACCCGGAGCGGAGCGGGCCGAGGAGCTCGGCGGGTTCGCGACCTTCGTGCCCGCCGACGTCACCGACGGCGAGCAGGTGCAGGCGGCGGTCGAAGCGGCGGTGTCGCGTGGACCGCTGCGGGTCGTCGTGAACTGTGCCGGCATCGCGCCACCGGCGAAGGTGCTCGGCCGCGACGGCCCGGCGGACCTCGGGGCCTTCGAACGCGTCCTGCGCGTCAACGTCCTCGGCACCTTCAACGTCATCCGGCTCACCGCCGATGCCATGCAGCACAACGATCCGGACGGCGACCCCGCCGACGGCGCCGGGGACCGCGGCGTCATCATCAACACCGCGTCCGTCGCCGCCTTCGACGGACAGATCGGCCAGCCCGCCTACGCCGCGTCCAAGGGTGCGGTGCACTCGATGACGCTGCCGATCGCCCGCGAGCTGGCGCGCTTCGGGATCCGGGTCGTGACGATCGCACCCGGCATCATGGAGACGCCCATGCTCGCCGGACTGCCCGAGGCGGCGCAGGAGTCGCTCGGGCACCAGGTGCCGTACCCGGCGCGCCTCGGCCGTCCCGACGAGTACGCCTCACTCGCCCTGCACATCGTCGAGAACGGCTACCTCAACGGTGAGACGATCCGCCTCGACGGCGCGATCCGGATGGCGCCGAAATGACCGGCTCTCCGATGCCGACGAACCCATCCACCGACCAGGGAGCCACTCCGTGACCAGCGACGACACCATCCTCTTCGAGGTGAGCGACGGCCTCGCGCACCTCACGCTCAACCGGCCCGCGAGCCTCAATGCGATCGACGACCATGCGGCCAGACGATGGCGCGACCTCGCCCTGGAGATCGCGGAGCGCGACGACGTCCGGGCGGTCCTGTTCGACGCCAACGGACCGGCGTTCTGCGCGGGCGGCGACGTCCTCGCGATGTCGCGGATGGGTGACGGCAGCGCAGGATCGACGGGCGCCTTCGTCACCGAACTCGCCGACATCATCCACGAGGGCCACCGGACCCTGCAGACGGTCGCGAAGCCGATCGTCGCCGCCGTCCAGGGGGCTGTCGCGGGCGGCGGCCTGGGATTCATGCTCGTCGCCGACGTGATCATCGCGTCCGACCGGGCGAAGTTCGTCAGCAAGTACGCCGACATCGGCCTCACGCCCGACTGCGGCGTGAGCACCCTGTTGCCCGAGGCGGTCGGGATGCGTCGGGCGCTCGAGCTCACCCTCGGCCCGCGGATGCTGAGCGCCGAGGAGGCGCTCGACTGGGGGCTCGTGACCGAGGTGGTCCCCGCCGAGCAGCTCGACGCCCGTGCCCGCGAGGTGGCCGCGTTCTGGCTGGCCGGAGCCACGGCCGCGTTCGGTCAGGCGAGGCGGCTGCTGCGCGAGAGCGTCGGCCGCGGCTACCAGGACGCCCTCGACGACGAAGCCCGCACGATCGGCGCGGCGATCGAGACGCCCGAGTCGGTCGAGCGCGTCGCAGCGTTCGCCGCCGCGTCGGCGAAGCGCGCCGCCTCCGCCGCAACCACCACTCCGAAGGAGCCCACCGCATGACCACCCTCGCCGGCAAGACCATCCTCATGTCGGGCGGCAGCCGCGGCATCGGCCTCGCGATCGCCCTGCGTGCGGCTCGCGATGGCGCGAACGTCGCGATCCTCGCCAAGACCGACACCCCCGATCCCCGCCTCGAGGGGACGATCCACACCGCGGCGGACGCGATCCGCGAGGCCGGTGGGCAGGCGCTCCCGATCCTCGGCGACGTCCGGAACGACGACGACATCACGCGGGCCGTGTTCGAGACGGCCGGTGAGTTCGGCGGGATCGACATCGTCGTCAACAATGCGAGCGTCATCAGCCTCGCACGCACCCTCGACCTCGACGCGAAGCGGTACGACCTCATGCAGGACGTGAACGTGCGCGGCACGTTCATGCTGTCGCGGGCGGCTATCCCGATGCTCAAGGACGCGGAGAACCCGCACATCCTCTCGTTGTCGCCGCCGCTCAACCTCGATCCGAAGTGGCTCGGCGCCCACACCGGCTACACGCTCGCGAAGTACGGCATGTCGATGGTGACGCTCGGTCTCGCGGCCGAGTTCGGACGGGACGGCATCGCTGCGAACACACTCTGGCCGAAGACGACGATCAAGACGGCGGCGGTCGGCAACATCCTCGGCGGCGAAGCGCTCCTGGCGAAGAGCCGCACCCCGGAGATCTACGCCGACGCGGCCTACGAGGTCCTGACGGCGTCGGCGCGTGAGCTCACGGGGCGGTCGCTCATCGTGGAGGACGTCCTCGCGGAGGCCGGGATCACCGACCTCGCGAAGTACTCACCGGGCGTTGACGAGTCGGAGCTCTATCCCGACATCTTCCTGTAGCGGACGCCCCTGTCCGCTGACGGCAGAACGTGTGCTCCCCGAGCCTGGCCGACCCGCGCCTACAGTGAGAGCACGCGGTCACGGAGCCCGCGTCCGCAGTCGGAAGGAGTCGCCATGTTGTACCGCGAAGCCCTCGGCGCGGCCCTGCGCACGCGTCGGCTCGAACAGGGGCGCACTCTGCAGGACGTCGCGACCGCGGCAGCCGTCTCGACGCCCTACCTGTCGGAGATCGAACGCGGCCGGAAGGACGCCTCCTCCGAGGTGGTCGTGACCATCGCCGACGCGCTCCGAACCCGCCTCGACGCGCTCATGTTCGACATCGCCGACCGCTTCGAGACCGCGGCGGCTCCGGTCGTCGTCGAGCTGCCGCTGGCCGCGGACACGCTCGCCGACGCGACGATCATCCCGATGCGCCCCGCTGCCGACCCGCAGCTGCTCGCCGCCTGACCCCGACCGTCGGCGGTCGTCCGCACACGGTGCTTCGTACCATCCGCTGACGGCCCGCGGCTCGCTCCGTCAGCCGCGGGCGAGTGCCTCGAAGGCCTCGTGGAGGAGCGGCTCGGCCGTCTCCCACGTCGTGTCCGCGTCCCAGGCACCGAGGTCGGTCACCTCGGTGTGGCGGCCGGCCTGGTGCTTCGGCTCGGGGTCGCCCGGGAGCCGAAGCCGCTGGGTGAAGCCTCCGGTCGTCCGGTCGAAGTCGAGCACGTGGAAGGCGACGTTCCGGTTCCAGTCCTCGGACGGCCACGAGATGAAGTTCACGCGCAGCCGCTCCGCGGACAGCGGGCCCTCGGCGACGTAACTGCCGGGGTGGTCCTCGCCCGGCGACAGGATGCGGTACGCGCCGTTCGAGCAGTACAGCAGCAGGGCCGGTACGAACGGCTTCTCCGCGAACAGTTCGGTGTAGTGGAGCGCCTCGGCTCGGATCACGTCGCCGAACAGGTGCGGGGTCTGTGCCCCAGGGGTGTGCATCGGCACGGTCGTCTCCTTCGGTTCGTCAAGGGTCGGTACGGGTGTCACTCTGGCCGCGGCCGCCGTATGCGCGGTGTACGCGGGCTGGGTGGATGCGGAGAACAAGGCTGGTATTCCACGACGCCAGGAGAACAGCGCGACAGCAGGACCGTTCCACGCGAAATGTCCTGTTCCCGGGCGGTTCTCCTGCTGCGGCGCGACGGACCCGCGGGCGTAGGCTGGAGGGACGTGACGCCCGGCAGCACACCCGCGGGGGCAGCACCCGAAAGGAACACCCGTGATCCAGCACCACCTGCGCGTCCACCGCAGCGACGAGAACCTCGCCCGCGAGGGCCAGCTCGCCTGGCAGCTCGCCCGCGTCGCCACCGATCCGGTGGAGGTGACGCCCGAGGTCGTCGACATGATCATCAACCGGGTCATCGACAACGCCGCCGTCGCAGCGGCCTCGCTCACGCGTCGCCCGGTCTCCTCGGCTCGCGCCCAGGCGCTCAGCCACCCCGTCAGCACCGGCGGCGACGGTGCCACCGTGTTCGGGCCCGACCTCGCCCGCCGCGTCTCACCGGAATGGGCGGCCTGGGCCAACGGCGTGGCCGTGCGTGAGCTCGACTTCCACGACACCTTCCTCGCCGCCGAGTACTCGCACCCGGGCGACAACATCCCGCCCATCGTCGCGGTGGCGCAGCACGTCGGCTGCACGGGCGCCGACCTCGTCCGCGGGATCGCGACCGGCTACGAGATCCAGATCGACCTCGCGAAGGCGATCAGCCTGCACCGACACAAGATCGACCACGTCGCACACCTCGGGCCGAGCGCCGCCGCCGGCATCGGCACGATGCTCGGCCTCGACCAGGCCGCCGTCCACCAGGCCATCGGCCAGGCGCTCCACACCACGACGGCCACCCGCCAGTCGCGCAAGGGCGAGATCTCCACCTGGAAGGCGCACGCCCCCGCGTTCGCCGGCAAGATGGCGGTCGAGGCCGTCGACCGGGCGATGCGCGGCGAGACCAGCCCGTCACCGATCTACGAGGGCGAGGACGGCGTGGTCGCCTGGTTGCTCGACGGCCCCGACGCCTCGTACGACGTCCCGTTGCCCGGCGCCGGTGAGCCGAAGCTCGCGATCCTCGACTCCTTCACGAAGGAGCACTCGGCGGAGTACCAGGCGCAGGCGTGGATCGACCTCGCCCGCAAGCTGCACCACGAGCACCCGGAACTCCTCGTGCCCGGAGCCGTGGACCGCATCGTCCTCCACACCTCACACCACACGCACTACGTCATCGGCTCCGGGGCGAACGACCCGCAGAAGTACGACCCGACGGCGTCGCGCGAGACGCTCGACCACTCCATCCCCTACATCGTCGCGGTGGCGCTGCAGGACGGCGCGTGGCACCACGTCGACTCCTACCGTCCCGAGCGCGCCACCCGCGCCGACACCGTCGAGCTGTGGCACCGGATCTCGACGGCGGAGGACCCGGAGTGGACGCGCCGCTACCACTCGCTGGACCCGGCCGAACAGGCGTTCGGCGGTCGCATCGAGATCACGCTCACGGACGGCTCGACCATCGTCGACGAGATCGCCGTCGCCGACGCCCACCCGCTCGGCGCCCGACCGTTCGCGCGCGCCGACTACGTCCACAAGTTCCGCACACTCGCCGCCGACGTCCTCGACCCGGAGGAGATCGAGCGGTTCCTCGCGCTCGCCGAACGGCTCCCGGAACTCGACGCCGACGAGGTCAAGCAGCTGAGCATCCAGGCCGCCTCCGGGGTCCTCGCCTCGGCACCCCACCCGACCGGCCTGTTCTGATGCCGGCCGACCTCCAGAAGGGACAGTGCTGATGCTGTACAGCGAGACCACGCCGGCGGAGAAGCGCCGGCTGTTCCGCGAGCGACTCGCCACCGGTGAGCTGCTGCGCTTCCCGGGCGCGTTCAACCCGCTCTCGGCGAGGCTCATCGAGCAGAAGGGCTTCGACGGCGTCTACATCTCCGGCGCGGTGCTCTCCGCCGACCTCGGGCTGCCCGACATCGGACTGACGACCCTCACCGAGGTCGCCGGTCGCGCCAAGCAGATCGCCCGGATGACCGAGCTGCCCGCGATCGTCGACGCCGACACCGGCTTCGGTGAGCCGATGAACGTCGCGCGCACCGTCCAGGAGATCGAGGACGCCGGGCTCGCCGGGCTGCACATCGAGGACCAGGTCAACCCGAAGCGCTGCGGCCACCTCGACGGCAAGCAGGTCGTCGACACCTCCACCGCGCTCGGCCGCATCCGTGCCGCGGTCGACGCCCGGCGCGATGCGAACCTGCTCATCATGGCGCGCACCGACATCGCCGCCGTCGACGGGCTCGACGCCGCGATCGACCGGGCCAAGCAGCTCGTCGACGCCGGAGCCGACGCGATCTTCCCCGAGGCGATGCGGTCGCTCGAGGAGTTCGCAGCCGTCCGCGACGCGGTCGACGTGCCGATCCTCGCCAACATGACGGAGTTCGGCAAGAGCGAGCTGTTCACGAGTCAGCAGCTCGCCGATGTGGGCGTGAACCTCGTCATCTGGCCGGTGTCGCTCCTCCGCATCGCGATGGGCGCTGCGGGTCGCGCGCTCGACACGCTGAACGACGAGGGCTCGCTCACGAGCAAGCTCGGTGAGATGCAGCACCGTGCCGACCTCTACGAACTGATCGACTACGAGGGCTACAACCGCTTCGACACCTCGGTCTTCAACTTCACCATCGACCGGTAGGCGTCCCCTCACCGGTGAACACCACCTGGGTCTCCGCTCCCCGAGCTTGTCGAGGGGCGAGCCGGGTGCCAAGCTCGACCGACGCGCGCAGGACGCGCGCAGGCAGTACGCAAAGGAGCAACGCATGACCGAAGCGACCAGCGACATCAAGAAGGGTCTCGCCGGCGTCGTCGTCGACGTGACGAGCGTCTCGAAGGTGAACCCGGAGACGAACTCCCTGCTCTACCGCGGGTATCCGGTCCAGGAGCTCGCCGAGCACTGCACCTTCGAGCAGGTCGCGTACCTGCTCTGGAACGGCGAACTGCCCACGGACGCCGAACTCGCGGAATTCACTGCGTTGGAGCGGGGCCAGCGCGCGCTCGACGACAACGTCAAGGCGGCCATCGACCTCCTCCCGACGACGAGCCACCCGATGGACGCCCTCCGGACGGCCGTCAGCGTGATCGGCGCGAACGACCCGACCGCCGAGACGAACACCCCCGAGGCCAACGCGGTGAAGGCCGCGAGCCTGTACGCGAAGCTGCCCGCGATCGTCGCCTACGACCAGCGCCGCCGCCACGGCCTCGAGCTCGTCCCGCCGCGCGACGACCTCGGCTACAGCGCCAACTTCCTCTTCATGACCTTCGGTGAAGAAGCCGATCCGGTCGTCGTCGACGCGTTCGACGTCTCGATGATCCTCTACGCGGAGCACTCCTTCAACGCGTCGACGTTCACCGCCCGGGTCATCACCTCGACCCTCAGCGACCTGTACTCGGCGGTCACCGGCGCGATCGGCGCGCTCAAGGGCGCCCTGCACGGTGGGGCGAACGAGGCCGTCATGCACGTCTTCGACGAGATCGGGACGGCTGACCAGGCCAGCGCCTGGCTCGACACGGCGCTCGCCGAGAAGCGCAAGATCATGGGCTTCGGACACCGCGTCTACAAGAACGGCGACTCGCGCGTCCCGACGATGCTCAAGGCGCTCGAGCGGCTCGCCGAGCACTATGGCAAGCCCGAGATCCTCGAGTTGTACACGACGCTCGAAGCGGACATGGTCGCGCGGAAGAACATCAAGCCGAACCTCGACTACCCCTCGGGCCCCGCGTACAACCTGATCGGGTTCGACACGGCCACGTTCACGCCGCTGTTCGTCGCCGCTCGGATCGTCGGGTGGACGGCGCACATCGCCGAGCAGCTGGCGTCGAACGCGCTCATCCGTCCGCTCTCCGAGTACGTCGGGCCCGACGAGCGGCACGTGCCGACCGACTGAGGAACCGTCGTTCAGCCGGGCGATCCGCTCGAGGGACGAGTTCTCCACAGATTCGGCGACCGCACCCACGGAGATATACCAGATCAGTAGTCTCGACACTCGTGACTGATCTGCCTCGCGCTCCACGCGCACTCTTCGTCCGATATGCGGTCGCAGCCCTGGCCGCCACGACCATCCTCCTGTCCTCGGTCGGCGCTCCGGCACCGGCTTCGGCCGATCCTCCGGTCGCGTCCGTCGCCGATCCCCAGGAGCACGACGCCGACGCCGGTGGTGGCGACCACGAGGATCCGGGTGCGCCGCCCGTGGCGCCTGATGCGGTGACCCCGTCCACCGGGGCCGCGCGGGTGGTCGGCAAGCTCGTGCTGCAGAACCGTTCCAGCGGCCCGACCGCCTACGTCGGCGTGTCCGCTCCGGTGTCGGGCGGCCACGTCCAGCGGCTGTACTCGCCCACGGCCGGCGGTGCGGCATCGCTCGCCGGCACGTACTCCTTGCCCGCCGTCGGGACCGCCGGCCCGATCACCGGGACCGGCGACGCCTCCGCGTTGTGCCTGGCGCCCGACTCGGTCGGGCATCGTGCACTCGTGTCGGCCCGGACGTGCACGGGCGCCTCGTCACAGGACTTCCACTGGCGGTACGTGTCGAACGCGTGGGTCTCGGGGTACGCGTTGTACCCGGTGTCGAGTTCGTACTCGCTCGGCGGGACCGACACCGACACGTACGTCGAGCTGTCGCTGGACGGCATCACCGATGTGGTCGCGCAGTCGCACCTCGCGCCGATCGAACCGTTCGCGCTCCAGGCGCCGGCCATCGGAGCCACGGTCGACACCCCGACGCCCGTGTTCAGCGGCATCGGCCAGCCCGGCGCCCTCGTCTCCATCCGCACGGATGCACAGGTGCTGCTCGCCAGCACGCTGGTGCCGGCGGATTCGACCTCCTGGTCCGTGGCCTCCACGAACCTCGCGCCCGGACGCTACACGGGCACCGCCACGCAGAGCCGCGTCGGACCCGACGTGCAGGTCCGGTTCGACTTCACGGTCGGCGCCCCGGCTGTCACCATCCCGGACGTCTCCGTCCAGCAGGGCGCGACGATCGAGGTGCCGGTCGCCTTCACCGAGACGGCGCTCGGCGCGACCGAGATCGTGGTGCCCGAGGGGTTCGAGCGCGGCACGGCCACGGCCGGCTTCGTCTGGGACGCGTCGCTCCCGGGATTCCGTGGAACGGTCACCGCCGCCGAGCGTGACATCACCCTGTCCCTCACGGCGAAGGACGATGCCGCTCTCGGTGAGCGGAACGGACTCGTCCGCCAGCCGGGCACCGGCCTGAGTCGGCAGTGGAAGGTCGCCTTCGAGCCGTCCGGGGTCACGCCGGTCCTCCCGTTGGTGGTCGAGTCCCCGAGGCTCGGCGAGACCATCCGCGAGACGACGCCGGTGTTCTCCGGAACCGGCCAGCCGGGTTCACGGATCGAGGTCCGTGGCGCCTGGGGCGATCTCATGGGTGCCGCCGACCCGGTCGACGCCAGCGGCTCGTGGTCCATCACCTGGAACAAGAACCTGCGTCCCGGCCGCTACGTCGGCGGAACGGTCAAGCAGATCGTCGCGGGCGCGCCGCCGCAGACGTTCGTCTACGACTTCACGGTCGGGCCGTCGGACGTGGCCCCGTTGGTCGTCACCTCACCGAAGGTCGGCGAGGTGATCACCGACCAGGTCCCGGTGTTCACCGGCACGGCTCAGCCGGGTGCTGCGCTCGAGATCCGCGGCGCCTGGGGCGACCTCCTCGGGTCGATCGATGAGGTCGACGCGAGTGGTGCCTGGTCGATCACGTGGAACAAGGGGCTGCTGCCGAACCGCTACGCCGGTGGCACCGTGCAGCAGATCGTCGACGGCTTCCCGACGCACACCTTCGTCTACGACTTCACCCTCGTGCAGTCGCGCTTGACGATCGAGTCTCCGCAGCTCGGCGACACCATCACCGGGACCCGGCCCGTGTTCTCCGGACGCGCGAACCCCGGAGCGACGGTGCAGATCAGAGGTGTCTGGGGCACGGATCTCGGCTCCGCCGTAGCGGACAAGCGCACCGGAGCATGGGCGATCACCTGGCCGCGTGACTACCAGCCGGGCCGCTACTCCGGCGGCACGGTGACGGAGAAGGTCGGCGGGAAGCCGGTCGGGTCGTTCGTCTACGACTTCACCCTCACCCGCTGATGCTCCCCGACCAGGACCACTGAAGGAACCACGGATGACCAAGCAGCTCAACCTCCTCGCGGTCTTCGGGCTCGCACTCGTCCTCGCCGGGTGCACCGCTCCGGAACCCACCTCCCCGTCGTCGTCGTCACCGACAGCGGCGGCAGAGCCCACCAGCGGCTCCGACTACGCGATCCCCGACGTCGCGGCCGAGTGCGTCGACGGCACGGTGACGGTCGTCGACGACAGCTCGAACGTGACCATCGACGGCGACTGCGAGAACGTCGTCATCGAGGCGTCGAACAGCATGGTGACCGTGACCGGTTCGGTCGTGAACCTCTCGTTCGAGAGTTCCATCACGCTGGTGACCGCCCCGGCCGTCGAGTACGTGACCTTCGTCGAAGGGGCCAACGGTAACAAGGTCGCCACACCGTCGGTGCCGGTCGTCGACGACGGCGGGGAGGGGAACGTCGTGTCCGCCGAGTAGTCCCGGCCTTGATCGGGCCGGCCATCCGGCCGGCCCGGTCTGTTGCCGACACGCTGCACCAGGCCGTCCGCCGGCCGTGGATTGTGGGGTGGCCACAACGCACTGGACCAGGCCGCACCCGAGGGATACGGTCGCATCCGTGCACCTCATCTTCCGCACCATCGCCGTGTTCCTCCAGTCCCGCCGCCGTGCTCGTCGCGGTGAACGCCTCGACGTGTGGGACGTCGGTCGGATCCGCCTTCGGGTACTGCCCTCCGACCTCGACGTGCTCGGGCACATGAACAACGGCGTCTACCTGTCGATCTTCGACCTCGGCCGATTCGACCTGCTGATCCGGAACGGTCTGTGGGATCGCTTCAAGC
This sequence comes from Plantibacter sp. VKM Ac-2876, assembly GCF_015350715.1. Taxonomy (NCBI): domain Bacteria; kingdom Bacillati; phylum Actinomycetota; class Actinomycetes; order Micrococcales; family Microbacteriaceae; genus Plantibacter; species Plantibacter sp. VKM Ac-2876. Next base: position 59,490 of record NZ_JADKSI010000003.1, read on the forward strand.
GCCTGGGGTGGTACCCGGTGGTGTCGAGCGAGAGCATCACCTTCCGGAAGTCGCTGCAGCCCTGGCAGCGCTTCACCGTCGAGACGCGCGTCACCGGGTACGACGACAAAGGGGTGTTCATCGAACACCGGGTCGTCGTGGGTGGTGAGATCTACACCCAGGCGCTGGTCCGCGGCCGCTTCCTGAAGCGCACGGGCGGTGTCGTCCCGGTGGCGGAACTCCTGGAGCTCACGGGACCCGCCCCGGACGACATTCCGGCCTGGCAGAAACAGTGGGTGCAGGACGTCGCCCTCCCGCCGACCAAGGCGCCTGCTCCCAGTGACTGGTGACGCGAACCGGCATCGAGAATGAGCCGGTCGACATACTGGATTAAGCAACTGGAATACTTGTAGGCTGACCGCGTTCATCCCGAACGCCCACTGGTACGACCGGTCGGCTCGTCCGAGTCCGGCCGGGCGTGCCCCTGCGAAAGGTCGCCCCACACCGATGAAGCCCTCCATCCCCGTCTCCGTCCTGAGCCTGGTCGGCATCGCGGTGAGCCTGCTCAGCGGCCCGGCCGCGTCCGCCACCTCGACGCCGCACGACGCCCGATCCAGCCCGGCTGCGGTCGAGGGGCGGTTCGTCGGGCAAGGGTTCCCCTCCGGTGACGACGCCTTCTTCGCGGTCGGCGCCGCCACCGACCTCCTGAACCCGGTCCCGGCGACGACGCACGCCACACTCCGCGACGCCCTGGCGGCGGCCTCGCCCTGGACCTTCCCGACGGTGGGGGTTCCCGGTCCGATCACGACCGCGGTGGGCGGCACGACCAGATGCCTGCAACCCGATCCCACGCAGGCCTATCAGTACGTCTATTCGGCCGTATGTGACGGGTCGGCGGCGCAGCAGTGGGCCTGGGATGAGGTCGCGAACGCACGTGTCGTCGGGTTCGGTCTCGTGTCGGAGGGGGGAACGGGCGGGTTCCTGCGCCAGTTCGACGGCCGCCTCGCCGTCGGCGGCTACGGCCAGGTCGCCGACGCGGATCGTCTGCTGCCCGAGGGTGTCGACCCCGTGCCCGTGGCGGAACCGGTCACCCTCGACACCCCGGCACCCGGCTCGGTCGTCCGTGACCCGCGGCCGACGTTCAGTGGACACGGCTCCGCCGACGCGGGCGTCGAGGTACTCGACGCCGATGGACGGCTCCTTGCTTCGACGACGGTCGGATCGGATGGCAGCTGGTCCGCCGTACCAGTCCGCGATCTCGCCCCGGGGGCGCAGTCCGGCACGGTTCGCCAGGTGACCGACGGCTCGACGGCGGACTGGTCGGTCACGTACCGCGTCGTCGCTCCGGTGACGGTGCGGACGCCTGCGCTCGACGCCACGATCGACGATCCCCGTCCCTCGTTCTCCGGGCTCGGAGAACCGCGCGCACAGGTCACCGTCGTCGACGATCTCACCGGCGCGGTCCTCGCGGACGTCCAGGTGGACGACACCGGTGTCTGGACGCAACCGTCGCTCCGGACGCTCGAGCCACGCGCGTACTCGGCGACCGCCACGCAGGTGTTCGATGGGCGGTCCACCACCGCGCCACTGCGGTTCACCTACCGCGACCCGGCTCCGGAGCCCGGTCCGGTCGAGGACGTCACGCTCCTATCGCCGGCCATCGGTGAGATCGTCGAGACACCGGTGCCGGTGTTCACCGGACGTGGCGAACCCGGTGCGGTCATCAGGGTGATCGGCGCCTGGGGGAGCGAGATCGGAACGGCGACGGTGCGTGCCGACCACACCTGGACGGCGACGCTGAACAAGTCGCTCGCCCCCGGCCGCTATCGAGGCGGTTCGGTGCGCCAGGAGGTCGACCGTGTCGAGCAGTCGCGCGCACCGTACGACTTCACCGTGCGCGCCGGTGCCCCGGTCGCTCCGCTCGTCGTGGACAAGCCGGCCGTCGGCGGGGTGGTCTCCTCGTCCGTCCCCGTGTTCAGCGGCACCGCCCAACCCGGCGCAAAGCTCGAGATCTGGAGCGCTTGGGGTGATCTCGTCGGGACGACCGACGTCGTCGCGGAGAGCGGGGCCTGGTCGATCACCTGGAACAAGTCGCTGCTTCCCGCCCGGTACGCGGGTGGCTCGGTCCGGCAGATCGTCCGCGGCGTGGAGACACACCGTTCCGAGTACGACTTCACGGTCGCATCCGAGTTGACGGTGACGTCGCCGAAGATCGGTGGCACCCTCACCGGCACGAGGCCGGTCTTCACCGGCACGGCGACGCCGTACGCCGAGATCGAGATCGTCGGTGCATGGGGCACCCGCCTCGGTGTGGCGACAGCGAACGGTGAAGGGGCGTGGACCATCGAGTGGAGCCGTGACTACCTCCCCGGTCGATACCAGGGAGGCCGTGTCGAGCAGCGGGTGAACGGGATCTTCGTCGATCAGGCGGGCTATGACTTCCGCCTCGTGCGGTAGGCGGGGAGTCGACCGAACGGGAGTCGAGGAGCGACGCGGGCACGCTGGCCCCGCGGAGGTCTTCGGATGTCGGTGGTCACCACGTAAGGTGACCACCATGTCCGCCCCCGCATCGTTCGCCCCACCGACGTCGCCGGTCGAAGCTGTGCGGCCTCCGATCGCACCGGCGCTCGGCACGGCGGAACCGCTGCGGACGGTCTACCGCCCGAACGGTCCGCTCGACGTCCACAGCACCCTGCGCCTCATCGCCCGCGGTGGCGACGGCCCGTGCTACCGGCGAGTGCCTGGTGGGGTCTGGCTGACGGCCCGCACCCCGTTCGGTGGCGGGACGCTGCACGTGTCGACGGTCCGCGACGGCGAGGTCGAGGCGACGGCCTGGGGGCCGGGCGCCGACTGGATGATCGACGGCGTGCCGGAGCTGCTCGGCCGCGACGACGACTGGTCGGACCTCGACGTGAGCCGGAGTCCGCTGCTCACCGAGGTCTCCCGCCGGAACCCCGGTCTGCGGTTGAGTCGCAACCGACTCGTGTTCGAGATGCTCGTGCCGTCGATCCTCGAACAGAAGGTCACCGCACTCGAAGCATGGCGTGCGTGGCGACTGCTCGTTCGCCGACACGGCGATCCCGCGCCCGGGCCGGCCCCTGAGGGCATGATCGTCGCGCCGTCCGCAGAGACCTGGCGGATGATCCCGAGCTGGGAATGGCACACGGCGGGCGTCGGGCCGCAGCGCTCCGAGACGGTCGTGCGATCCTCACGCCTCGCCTCCGCGATCGAACGGACGATCGACGAGCACCCCGACGACGCGTCGCGGCGACTCCAGAGCCTGCCGGGGATCGGCGTATGGACGGCTGCCGAGGTGACGCTCCGAGCACACGGCGATCCCGACGCAGTGAGTGTCGGCGACTACCACCTCGCGGCCTCGGTGGGTCAGGCGCTCACCGGGTCCCCCGTCGACGACGCCGGCATGCTCGAACTGCTCGCGCCCTGGGCTGGTCACCGGCAGCGGGTGCTGAGGCTCATCGGTCGGAGCGGCATCCACAAACCGCGTCGCGGCCCGAAGATCACCATCCAGGACCACCGCGGCCACTGAGCGCGGCGGCACGTTCTGCGGCGTGCGGGTCAGGCTTCCAGGACGGCCATTGCGGCGTTGTGCCCGCCGAGTCCGCTGACTGCGCCACCGCGTCGCGCCCCGGCGCCGCAGAGCAGGACGCGCGGGTGCGCCGTCGCGACGCCCCACCGCTCGGCCGCCGTCGTCCGTGGGGCGTCGTCCTCCAGGAACGGCCACGAGAGCGGGCCGTGGAAGATGTTCCCTCCCGGCATCGCCAGAGAGCGCTCGAGGTCGAGCGTCGTCCGTGTCTCGATGCAGGGTCGACCGTCGGCGTCGAGCAGCAGCAGGTCCTCGATCGGCTCTGCGATCACCGAGTCCAACGAACGCAGCACCGCGGCCTGCAGCGCGTCACGGAAGGCGTCGTGGCCGCCGGGGACCGCGTCCGCGGCGACCGCGAGCCGATGCGGCACATGCAACCCGAACACGGTGAGCGTCTGCGCCCCCGAGGCCTGCAGCTCCGGCGAGAGGATGCTGGGGTCGCTCAGCGTGTGGCAGTAGATCTCGCACGGCAGCGGGTCGGGGATCCGGCCGGCCTCCGCCTCGAGGTAGGCGTGCTGCAGCTGCGCCCAGCCCTCGTTGATGTGGAAGGTGCCGCCGAACGCCGCCGCCGGATCGACGGCCGGGTCGAGGAGCTCGGGGAGCCTCCGCAGCAACAGGTTCACCTTCACCTGGGCGCCCTCGGGATGCGGGACACCGTCCTCCGGCATTGGCGCCGTAGCGAGGATCGCGTCGGCGCCACTCCACTGCACCGGTGTTCCCCGCGCTGCCGACCACGCGGCGTATGCGGCTGCGGCGGTCCGTTGCTCCGCCGCCGGGTCGAGGAGGCGATCGAGCACCGCCGGGGCCGCGCCCGACAGGATCCACTCGCCGCGGACGACGACACCGGGGCGAGGCCGGAACCGGTCCAGCGTCGCCGCCGGTTCGGTCGACTCCAGCTCCGCCTCGGCAGCGAGGTCGACGTAGGCGACGAGCCCGTGCTCCGGCTGGATGGAGGTCACCTCGGCGAGCGTCCGGATCTCGGCACCGGCCTCCTCGGCGGCTCGGCGCAGCGCGTCCGTGACCGCGCCCATGCCGCCGACCGGGACGTCCCAGTCGCCCGTCCCGCCGCCGATCAGGTGGTAGAGGAAGCAGATGTTCTGTTGCAGCGACGGGTCGTCGGCGCGGGCGAACGTGCCGATGAGCGCATCCGTGAAGACGACACCGCGGACGAGGTCGGAACGCGCGGCGTCTTCGATGGCACGGCCGATCGGTTCATCGAACACCGCCGACCAGATCGACGCGACCTCCGCGGCAGGCACCCCGAGGTCCGCGGCGGCGGCGATCGCCGCGTCACGCGCATCGGAACGGCTGCGGAGCGGCTCGAGCACCGTCGGCCAGAGCACTGAGGCCAGGTGACCGATCCGACGGTGCAGTTCGGCGATGCCCGCGGCGTCCTCCTGATGCCCGATCGACGCGAACGACGCGACGGTGGCGTCGTCGTCACGATTGTCGATCAGGAGACCCGTGCCGGGGTTCGCGGCGTCGGGTGTGTACGAGGAGAAGCGGCGCCGGACGAGCCGGACGTCGAGCCCGAGCTCGTCGATGATCCGCTGGGGCAGCAGGCTGACGAGGTACGAGTACCGGGACAGACGTGCGTCCACGCCGGGGAACGGACGTTCCGAGACGGCTGCTCCACCCGTATGGTCGAGGCGTTCGAGGAGCAGGACGCGCTTGCCCGCGCGGGCGAGGTAGGCGGCTGCGGTGAGGCCGTTGTGCCCGCCGCCGACGATGACGGCGTCGTACTGCTCGACGGAATGCATGACCACACCCTATTCGCAGCTGCACTTCGACAGGCTCAGTGACCGGGGCAGGGTGCTCAGGGACCGGGGAGGGGGTGCTCAGCGACGTGGCCCACCGGTCCCTGAGCGTGTCGAAGGGCGGCGACCGACCGGGGTGCTCAACCGCCAGGCGTGTACTCGCGAGCCTCAGCTGGGATCACCGGATCGGAGCATAGGCTGAGCAGCATGGCGAACGTTGCGAACGAGGGTCCCACCGAACCGGTCGGACTCGCGGATCGTGCGATCGCCCTCGCGTCGAAATGGGTCGACGAAGGGGCGGAAGCTCCGACCGATCCCGCTGCCGAGCGGCTCGCCGGCGTGTTGCGCGACCCCAACGGCCTCGAGTTCACCGTCGGCTTCGTCGACGGCGTCATGCGGCCGGAGGATCCACTCGTCGCCGGGAACGCCCTCGCCGCCCTCGCCGGTCGAACGCCGCGCTTCCTGCCCTGGTATGAGCAGGCCGCCGTCCGCACCGGAGGTCTGGTCGGCCCGGTCCTGCCCTGGGTCGTCGTTCCCGCCGCGCGCCGTGTGCTCCGGGGGATGGTCGGCCACCTGATCGTCGACAGTCGCCCTCGTGAGCTCGGCAACGCGATCGCGAAGCTGCGCGCCGACGGTTCCCGACTCAATCTGAACCTCCTCGGGGAGGCCGTCCTCGGCGAGGGTGAGGCGGCCAAACGGCTCGCGGGCACCCGCGAGCTCCTGCAGCGCCCCGACGTCGACTACGTATCCATCAAGGTCTCGTCGATCGCCAGCCAGCTCTCCATGTGGTCGTTCGAGCAGGTCGTCGACCGCATCGTCCGACGCCTCGTGCCGCTCTACGAGGAAGGGCTCGCGACCGGCACCTTCATCAACCTCGACATGGAGGAGTACCGCGACCTCGACCTCACCATCGCGGTCTTCACCCGACTCCTCGACCAACCGCAGCTGCTGCAGTACCAGGCCGGCATCGTCATCCAGGCCTACCTGCCCGACGCCCTCGAGGCGATGATGCAGCTCACCGCCTGGTCGAAGCAGCGCGTGGCCGCCGGTGGCGCGCCCATCAAGGTGCGGCTCGTGAAGGGCGCGAACCTCGCGATGGAGCGGGTCGACGCGGCGATCCACGGGTGGCCGCTCGCGACGACCGGATCGAAGCGCGAGACCGACACCAACTACAAGCGCGTGCTCGATTGGGCGCTCACGCCGGCGCACACGGACGTGGTGCGGGTCGGCGTCGCCGGGCACAACCTCTTCGACATCGCCTACGCGTGGCTGCTCGCGGGCGACCGCGGTGTGCGTGAGCGTGTGGACTTCGAGATGCTGCTGGGGATGGCGACCGGCCAGGTCGAGGCCATCAAGCGGGACGTCGGGACGGTCCTGCTGTACACGCCCGTCGTGAACCCGAAGGAGTTCGACGTCGCGATCTCCTACCTCGTCCGCCGTCTGGAGGAGAACGCCAGCGAGGAGAACTTCATGTCGGCGGTGTTCGAGCTCGCCGAGAAGCCGACGCTGTTCGCGCGCGAGCGACGTCGGTTCCTCGCCTCGGTCGACGCCCTCGGGGAGACGGCCGGGCAGGTGCCGCCCCCGAACCGGACGCAGGACCGCGCCGCGGAGGCCCCGGAGGCACCGCTGCCCGACAACGACGGGGACGACCGCTTCCGCGATCCCGCGCAGGCGCCCGACGCCGGACTCACGCAGCAGGTCCTCGGACTGGAACGCGGATCGAGCGGCGGCGAGGACCGCTTCCACGCCGATCCGTCCTCCGCATACGTCGAGACGGCGGTCTTCTCCCGTTCGGAGCGTGGTGGTGTCGTCGACGGCGCCCCGGGCTTCGAGAACACAGCCGACACCGACCCCTCGCTCGCGGCGAACCGGGCGTGGGGAGCGTCGATCCTGGCGCGCGTCCCGCAGTCGACCCTCGGTGGCTCCGCGGTCGCGGCCGCAGCCATCGACGACCCACGCGTCCTCGAACGCACGATCACGATGGTCCGCGCCGCCGGTGAGCGATGGGGAGCCCGACCCGCCGCCGAACGGGCCGCCGTCCTGCACGCTGCAGCTCGGGTCCTCGCTTCCCGTCGGGCTGACCTCATCGAGGTCATGGCGAGCGAGACCGGCAAGACGATCGCCGAGGCCGATCCCGAGGTGAGCGAGGCCGTCGACTTCGCGCACTACTACGCGGCCAACGCACCCCTGCTCGAGAGCGTGCACGGCGCGAGCTTCGTCCCCTCCGCGCTCACGGTCGTGACGCCGCCCTGGAACTTCCCCGTCGCCATCCCGGCCGGAGGTGTCCTCGCGGCGCTCGCCGCCGGCAGCGGTGTGATCATCAAGCCCGCTCCACAGGCGAAGCGGTGCGCAGCCGTGGTCGTCGAGGCGCTCTGGGACGCCGGGGTGCCGCGCGACCTCCTCGTGCTCGCCGACGTGGCGGAGGGCGACCTCGGTCGTCGGCTCGTCTCCCACCCGGCCGTCGACCGGGTGATCCTGACCGGCTCCTTCGAGACGGCACAGCTGTTCCGTGGGTGGCGTGCCGACCTGCCGCTGCTGGCGGAGACGAGCGGGAAGAACGCGATCATCGTCACGCCCAGTGCCGACCTCGACCTCGCCGTCGCCGACATCGTGAAGAGCGCCTTCGGGCACGCCGGGCAGAAGTGCTCGGCCGCGTCGCTCGTGATCCTCGTCGGCTCGGTGGCACGATCCGACCGCTTCCTGCGGCAGCTCGAGGACGCCGTCCGCTCGCTCCGGGTCGGCTGGCCGTCCGACGCGCGGACGCAGATGGGGCCGATCGTCGAACCTGCGGGGGAGAAGCTCCTCGCCGGGCTGACCGAGCTGCGCCTCGGCGAGAAGTGGCTCGTCGAGCCGAAACTGCTCGACGACTCCTCGGTGAACTTCGGCCGGCCGAGCGAGCGCCTCTGGTCGCCGGGGGTCCGCACCGGTGTCCAGCCGGGCTCGCCCTTCCACGTGACCGAGTACTTCGGGCCGGTCCTCGGTGTCATGCAGGCCGCAAACCTCACCGAGGCGATCGCCCTCCAGAACGCGACCCCCTACGGGCTGACCGCGGGCCTGCACACCCTCGACCCGGTCGATCTCGGGGAGTGGCTCGACACCGTCGAGGCGGGCAACCTGTATGTCAACCGGGGCATCACCGGTGCGATCGTGCAGCGCCAACCCTTCGGCGGGTGGAAGCGCTCGTCGGTCGGGACCGGCACGAAGGCCGGCGGCCCCAACTACCTGTTCGGGCTCGGCGAGTGGCGACCGGATCCGGGATCGGCGAGCCGCAGCCTGCACCTCCGCGGGCTCGACACCCGCATCGTGAAGCTCATCGAGGCGGCCCAGCCGTCGCTCACCTACGAGGCCTTCGACGTGCTGCGGCGGTCGGCGCTCAGTGACGCGATCGCGTGGGGGAACGAGTTCGGCGAGGTGAAGGACGTCTCGCAGCTCGGCGTGGAACGGAATCTCTTGCGCTACCGGCCGGTTCCGGTCGCGGTGCGGGTCGCGTCGGGTGCGGACCTGGGCGATGCGCTGCGGGTCCTCATCGCCGCGGTGCGGTCGCGGTCACGGTTCACCGTCAGTCTCGGCGGGCGGTTGCCGCGCGAGGTCCGCGACTGGTTGTCCGAGCTGAGCATCCCGGTCTCACTCGAAACCGACGAGCAGTGGCTGACCCGGATGGCGGCCCGCGGATCGATCGACACGGGCGAGCTGGGCCAGGAGCCGCCGGTCGCGACCCGGGTACGGATCGTCGGTCCGCGTCCCGAGACGGTCGCGGAAGCGGAACCCGGAACGGAGGCCTCCGAGCCTGAGCCGCTCGCGAAGCGACTCGCAGAGGCGCTCGGCGGCGACCCCGAGATCGCGATCTGGGCCGGACCGGTCACCCAGGCCGGACGGGTGGAGCTGCTGCCGTTCCTGCGCGAACAGGCGATCTCGATCACCGCGCATCGCTTCGGCAACCCCGATCCCTGGTCCCAGAGCGTCATCTGACCCGGGCAGCGACGTCAGGCGCGGAGCGCGGCCTCCACGAGCGCCACGGCGTCCTCCGTCGAGACGCCGAGGTCCCGGATGCGGTCCGCGTACGCCGCCGCTGCCAGCTGCGCCTGCCGGTCGATCGCGTCGCCGTGCGCTGACACGAACGTCCCCGCGCGCCCCCGGGTCTCGATGACCCCGTCGGTCTCGAGGAGCCGGTACGCCTTGGCGACGGTGTTCGGTGCGATCCCCAGCTCGTCGGCCAGCCCGCGCACCGTCGGGAGCTTCGCCCCGGTCGCCAGTCGTCCGTCGTGGACGGCCTCGATCACCTGCGTCCGCAGTTGCTCGAACACACTGGTTCCCGCCTGAATCGTCCACTCCATCCGCCCATCCTGCCCGCGAACGGTCACGAATGGCGACTTCGGACGAGCCGCACTGTGCGTTGGTGACAGTTCGCGGGCCGGGGAGGGGTCAGTCGATGTGGCGGTGGATGAGACGGGTGAGGACGATCGCGCTGCGGGTGTGGTCGACGTTCGGGGCGATCCGCACCTTCTCCAGGGCGTCCTCGAGTGCTGGGATGTTGCGGGCACGCATGTGCACGATGGCATCGGCGCTGCCGGTGACGGTGCCGGCATCGACGACCTCCGGGACGCCCGACAGGATCCGCAACAGCTCGTTGGGGGACACGGTGCCGCGGCAGAAGAGTTCGACGTAGGCTTCTGTCTGCATGCCGTCGACCGTGGGGTCGACCTGGATCGTGAACGACTGGATGACGCCATCGGCGACGAGGCGGTCGACGCGTCGCTTCACCGCTGAGGCCGACAGGCCCACGACCGTGCCGATGTCGCCGTAGCCGGCGCGTGAGTTCTGTCTGAGCAGGTCGATGATGCCGCGGTCAAGGTTGTCCATGAGACTCAGTGTAAGCGCAATCATTGCGCGAAAAGCTGCCACTTCGCAGCATTCCTGCGCCAAACTCCGTGAAAACGCTGCGAATCGCATGCCATGATGAACCTGGCGTGCCCCCGGGCCCCTGGACCTCGTCCGCCGACCCTCGCTCGTTTGGAGGCCGACGTGTCGTCGACGCTCAACCACCCCACCCCCACCACGCAGGACACCACGACCGGCACCCGCGTCGCGAACCGTCGCCGGTACCTCATGTGCCGGCCGGACCGCTTCACCGTCAGCTACCGGATCAACCCCTGGATGAACCCGGACGACCCGACCGACACCTCCCTCGCGGTGTCCCAGTGGGAACAGCTGCACCAGGCCTACCTCGATCTCGGCCACCGGATCGACCTGATCGACCCGCTCGACGGCCTGCCGGACATGGTGTTCGCGGCGAACGGCGGCTTCACGCTCGACGGCATCGCCTACGGGGCGAAGTTCACCTACGAGGAGCGCATCCCCGAGGGTCCGGCCTACATGGACTGGTTCGAGGCGAACGGCTTCCGCGTCGAGCGCCCCGAGTTCGTGAACGAGGGTGAGGGCGACATCATGCTCGTCGGCGACACCATCCTCGCCGGGACCGGGTTCCGCACCGATCCCCGCAGCCACGACGAGGTGCGTCGGATCTTCGACCGCGAGGTCGTGACCCTCAACCTCGTGAACCCGAGTTTCTACCACCTCGACACCGCGATCGCAGTGCTCGACCCGGTGGCTCCCGCCGACGGCTCACCGGCGAACATCGCCTACCTGCCGACCGCGTTCGACGAGGCGAGCAACCGCATCCTCGAGCAGCGCTACCCCGACGCGATCCACGTGAGCACCGAGGACGCAGCCGTGCTGGGGCTCAACTCGATCTCGAACGGTCGTGAGGTCGTCATCGCCGCCCGGGCCGTCGGGTTCGAGCGCCAACTGCGTGAGCGCGGGTACACGCCGATCGGCGTCGACCTGTCCGAGCTGCTCCTCGGCGGCGGCGGCGTGAAGTGCTGCACCCTCGAGCTGCGCGGCTAACCCTTCGACGAGCTCAGGGACCGGATCGGAGCGGTGGGGTCTTAGGGGTCGGTGTCGAGGGGTTGCGGGTGCCAATGGGGCGGCGTATACCTGCACTGACCGCTTGAACCCGAGGAAGGGCACCCATGGACGCCGGAGAACGACGTGACCACGAACGCGCCAACGCAGGGCGCTCCGGCACCCTGAGCGATGCGACGGGGTTCTGGGTCGTGATCGCCTTCGCCCTGTTCGCCGGCGGCTTGTGGGCATTCGGTGAGGCGTTCCGCACGGACGTCCTGCAGGCCGTCTGGTTCATGGGCGGCATCCTCATGATCGCGCTCGCCATCTTCATCCCCGCGCACTTCGCCAGCAACAACTGACCCCCAGCCGGACGTTCGCCGACCGTTTCCTGAGCGTCCGGCCGTCCGGTCGGAGGCCGCCGATACGGTCCTGTTCAGCGCGCTACGCTGGCTGAGCAGACACGAGGACGGCACATGGATTCCACGGTGGTCATCATTCCCACCTACAACGAACGCGAGAACCTGGAGAGGATCGTCGCGCGCGTCCGTGTCGCCGCTCCCTCCGTCCAGGTGCTCGTGGTCGACGACAACTCACCCGACGGCACCGGAGCCATCGCCGACCGCCTCGCCGCCGAGGACGACGCGGTGCACGTGCTGCATCGCACCGGCAAGGAAGGGCTCGGCGCCGCGTACAAAGCCGGCTTCGCCTGGGCGCTCGGGCGCGGATTCGGCAACGTGGTCGAGATGGACGCCGACGGATCCCATGCTCCCGAGCAATTGCCGGCGCTCCTCGCGGCCACCGCGGAGGCGGACGTCGTCCTCGGGTCACGCTGGGTCCCGGGCGGCACCGTCGTCAACTGGCCCAAGCACCGCGAGGCCATCTCGCGGGTCGGCAGTGCCTATGCCCGGTTCGCGCTCCGGCTCCCCGCGCGGGACGTGACCGGCGGCTACCGCGTCTTCAGCGCTGATGCACTGCGTCGGCTGCAGCTCGACGAGGTCCACAGCCACGGCTACGGCTTCCAGGTCGACATGCTCTGGCACGCGAACCGCGCTGGTCTGCGGATCGTCGAAGTGCCGATCACCTTCACCGAGCGGACGCTCGGGGCTTCCAAGATGACGAGCGGCATCGTCGTGGAAGCCATGCTCCGCGTCACCTGGTGGGGCGTCTGCGAACTGACGGACCGGATCATCGGGCGTCGTCCTGCAGCGTCACGGGCGGCCGCCGGCTCCTGAGTCGCGGTGGCGCCCGTCGGCGGGCGCGCCGTCAGCTGCGGCGCGGACCCGAGGAGATGACCGGAGCCGAGCCGATGAGGTCCTCGTCGTCGACCGCGTCGACGAGGAACGCGGCGACGTCGCAGCGAGGGATGCGGAGCGAGCTCGGCCAGCTTCCCGGCGGTGACGACACGACGGGGCGTCGGGCGTCGCTGGCCGAGAGCACGGTCGGGTGCACGATGGTCCAGTCGAGCTCCGAGCGCCGGAGGAACGCGTCCGCCTGCTCGTGATCGGCGTAGACGGTGCCGAGTCGGAGGAAGTGCGTCGCCCACCGCAGGCCGGCGGGGACGCTCCGGACCGACTCGCCGGCACCGAGTGCGGAGAGGAGGACGATTCGACGCAGGCCACGCGAGCGCATCGCGTCCGTCACGACCCGCACGGCGTTCGAGATGAGATCGGGAGGGCTGACCTGGCGCGCCCACGGCCAGTCGGACGAGCCGATGTTGCTGAGGGCGATGATCACGGCCTGCGCGCCACGCATGGCCTCCTCGACGTCCTCACTCCGCAGGGGAGACCCCTGGACGACCGTCAGGCGGTCGCCGGGGACGACGGCGGCGGGGTCGCGGACGAGCGCGGTGACCGAGTGGCCGCGGCGGAGAGCCTCGCCGATGATGAGTCGCCCGGTGCGGCCGCTCCCACCGATCACGAGGAGCTGTGCCACCGTCGCCTCCAGATCGTCGAACACCGGCCCGACGGCGCAGGTGCTGCGACCGTCGGACCGTTCCATCGTTCCCGACGGAGCGATGAAGGACATCGGGGACAACCCGTGGAGTGCGGCGGTGACCGCGTTCGGTCGGGCGGTCAGGCCTTCGCGGCCGCCTGCTTCCGGGCCGGAGCCTTCCGAGCGGTCGGTGCCGCGGGCTTCGCAGCAGCCGGCCGGCCGGCGCTCAGCGACGACTGCTCCGGCATCGGCTGCAGCGTCGTGAACCGCGACAGCTGGGTCACGTGGTGCGGCTGCAGCTCCTCGAGCGACGCGACACCCAGCAGCTTCATCGTGCGCACGATCTCGCCCGAGAGGATCTGGATCGCGCGGTCGACGCCCTCGCGCCCACCGGCCATGAGCCCGTAGAGGTACGCGCGGCCGATGAAGGTGAAGCGCGCACCGAGCGCGACGGACGCCACGATGTCGGCGCCGTTCATGATGCCGGTGTCGAGGTGCACCTCGGCGTCCTTGCCCACCTCGCGCACGACGCTCGGCAGGAGGTGGAACGGGATCGGCGCGCGGTCGAGCTGGCGGCCGCCGTGGTTGGAGAGCTGGACGGCGTCCGCACCGAGGTCGACGGCGAGCTTCGCATCGGCGACCGATTGGACGCCCTTGACGATGAGCTTGCCCTTCCACTGCTCGCGGATGTACTTGACCTCGTCAGGACCGACGGTCGGGTCGAACATCGTGTCGATGAGCGCCGCGACGGTTCCCGACCAGCGGTCGAGGCTCGCGAAGGCCAGCGGCTCCGTGGTGAGGAAGTTGATCCACCACGCCGGGCGGGGGAGCGCGTCGACGATGGTCTTCGGGGTGAGCGACGGCGGGATCGTCATGCCGTTGCGGACGTCGCGCAGGCGGGCGCCGCCGACGGGGGTGTCGACCGTCACGACGAGGGTGTCGTAGCCGGCCGCTGCCGCGCGGTCGACGAGCGCCATCGACCGCTCGCGCTCGCTCCACATGTAGAGCTGGAACCAGTTGCGGCCACCGGGTGCCGCCGCCTTGACGTCCTCGATCGAGGTCGTGCCCATGGTCGACAGGGTGAAGGGGATGCCCGCGGCCGCTGCGGCGGAGGCTCCCGCGCGCTCGCCCTCGGTCTGCATCATGCGGGTGAAGCCGGTGGGAGCGATGCCGAAGGGGAACGCGACGCGCTCGCCGAGGACGTCCCAGCCGGTGTCGACGTTCGCGACGTTCTTCAGGACGGCCGGGTGGAACTCGATGTCCTGGAACGCCTGCCGTGCCCGGGCCAGCGAGATCTCGCCCTCGGCGGCGCCGTCGGTGTAGTCGAAGGGCGCCGTCGGCGTGACCTTCTTCGCGATCGTGCGCAGGTCGCTGATGGTCGTTGCGGCCGCCAGGCGTCGCCGACGGGCGTTGAACTCCGGCTTCTTGAACTGCATGAGTGGCAGGAGGTCGTGGGGCTTGGGGATGCGGCGTTCAACCATGGTCTGTCTCTTCTTTCCGCGAACTGTCGCTTGAGGTGGGTGTCGAGGGGTGCGGACTGTCGTCTTCTGACAGTTCGCGAGCCTGGTAGTAGTTGGTGATGTGGGAGCGGACGGACTGGCGGGCCAGCTCGGCGTCGGCGTGGAGGATCGCCTCCACGATGCCCCGGTGCTCGGCGCGCAGGCGGTCGGCGGTGGCCGACCACGAGGCCAGCTGGGGGACACCGGCCAGGACGTAGCGCTCGATGGAGTCGCGGAGGCCCGACATCGTGGCGACGAGGACCTGGTTGCCCTCCGCCTCGGCGAGCGACAGGTGGAACTGCGCGTCGAGGGCGAGGAACTCGGCCTCTGTGAGGGTGGGCTGATCCATCGCGTCGAGCAGGGACTCGGGGTGCGTGAGATCGGGGACGGCCGCTTCGGCACGCGACGCGAGACTGTGGACGACCGCGGTCTCGATCACGAGCCTGGTGTCGACCACGTCCTGGACGGCGAAGCCCTGCGCCGCGACCTGGAGCCGCATGAGGGTGGCCATGCCGCCGGACGGCGTAGCGACGATGATCGCGCCGGCGGTGGGGCCGGATCCCGTGTGGGTGCGGATGAGCCCCAGGACCTCGAGGACGCGGATCGCCTCGCGGACACTGGATCGACCGACGCCGAGGTCGATCGCGAGCTGACGTTCGCCGGGCAGGCGGTCGCCGGGGGTGAGGACGCCGCTGAGGAGGTCCGACTCGATGCGGGCGAGCACGACCTCCCAGGCCCTGGGCTCCGCCGCTGCGGTGGCGGGTTGCGTCGCCGGGGCCGCTGCCGGCGCGGCCGTCGCTGATGCGTTCATCGATCCTCCTTCGACACTGCGGTGTGGTCAGACCACAAACCCTACCTCTTGAACCGATTCAACGCGAGCCCTCGCCGCAGATTTCTCTGCGAAGGGAAATCGACGGACGTCGACGCACGTCTCAGGTGCGGAGGACGATGTTCTCCGGCTCCTCATCGGCCAACAGATGTTCGATCTGGCGACGCAGAAGACGCGCCATCCGCGGCAGCATGGCGCTCGTCGCGCCCCCGATGTGCGGGGAGACGAGCACGTTCGGCAGGGACCAGAGCGGGTGGTCGGCGGGCAGCGGTTCGGGGTCGGTCACGTCGAGCGCGAGTCGGATGCGACCACTGGTCGCGTGCTCCACGAGTGCGTCGGTGTCGGCGACGGGACCGCGGGCGACGTTCACCACGAGGGCGTCGTCGGGCAGTGCCGCCAGGAAGGTGTCTCCGATCAAGCCGCGTGTGTCGTCGGTGAGCGGGACGACGACGATGACGATCTCAGCGTGCGGCAGGAGTCCGGGCAGTTCGTCGATGCCGTGGATCGGCCCCCGCTCGTCCTCCCGCGCGCTCGACGCCACCCGGGTGACCTCCACCTCGAACGGGAGTAGCCGCTCCTCGATGGCCGCACCGACCCCGCCGTACCCGATGAGGAGCACGCGGCGGTCTGCGAGGCTCGGACGCTGGCTCTGCAGCCACTCGCCCGTCCGCTCGGCGCGCACGAAGTCCGGGATACCCCGCTGCGAGGCGAGGATGAGCCCCACCGTGAGCTCCGCCGTCGAGGCCTCGTGCACGGTCGCCGCGTTGGCGAGGGTGATGCCCGCGGGGAGGAGGTCCGCGAGGCCGTCGTAGCCGATCGACTGCACCTGGACGAGCTTCGGCGTCACTGCGGCGACGTTCGCGAGCGGCTTGTTCGAGCCGAGGTACACGGGCACGACGAGGTCGATGTGCTCGACCGGCGGTTCGGCGCGCAGATCCCATTCGACGAACTCGGCGCCTTCGGGGAGGGGGCCCTGCGACAGCACCTCCTCGCGCAGGTCGGCGGGCAGGCTGACGATGAGTGGAGAAGCGGTCATGCTGCGACGCTACCGGCTGACGGTCGTGGAGCCGGCAGGCTTGCGCGGCTCGTAGTGGGTCGGATCGAAGGAACGGGCGACGAGGGCGCGCAAGGTCTCGAGGTCGCCGTCGATGATCCCCACCGCCCTGGCCTGGACGAGGACGTTCCCGAGCGCGGTCGCCTCGACCGGGCCGGCGATGACGGGGATCTCCGCACGGTCGGCCGTCAGTTGGCAGAGGAGCGTGTTCTGGGATCCGCCGCCGACGACGTGGATCGCGCGCACCTGGACCCCGGACAGCTCGGAGGCCGTGTGGACCGCATCCGCGAACGCCTGCGCCAGGCTCTCGATGATGCACCGGACGAACTCGGCACGGGACTGCGGGACCGCCCGCCCGTGCTCGATGAGGAACTCGGCGATGCGCGCCGGCAGATCACCGGGGGCGAGGAACCGGGGGTCGTTCGCATCGAACACCGAGACCGGAGCGTCGACCGCGGCGGCCTGGGCGATGAGCCCGGGGAGGTCGATCGTCTCGCCACCGCGCTCCCAGGTGCGCACCGATTCGCTCAGGAGCCAGAGTCCCATCACGTTGTGCAGGAAGCGGGTGCGTCCGTCGACGCCGCCCTCGTTCGTGAAGTTCGCCGCTCGACTCGCCTCGGTGAGGACCGGGCGTTCGAGCTCGACCCCGACGAGTCCCCAGGTGCCGCACGAGATGTAGGCGGCGTCCGGGGTCGTCATCGGGACGGCGACGACCGCTGAGGCCGTGTCGTGTGAACCGATGGCGGTGACGGGCGTGGATGAGGGCAGACCGACCTCGGCGGCGACCGCTTCGAGGAGCGTCCCGATGCGATCGCCCGGCTGGACGATGGGCGGGACGACGGCCGCCGGGATGCCGAGTCGGGTGAGGAGTCCGGCGTCCCACCTGGTCGGTTCGCCGGCGCGGACGAGGCCGGTGGTCGACGCGTTGGTGGCCTCGGCGACGCGGGCACCGGTCAGCCAGTGCGCGATGAGGTCGGGCACCAGGAGCGCGGTGTCGGCGACGTCGAGCATGCCGGCGTCACGCTCGGTCGCGAGCTGGTAGACGGTGTTGAACGGCAGGAACTGCAGGCCGTTCACGCGGTAGAGGTCGGCGAAGGGGACCGTTCCGTGGACCGCCTCGACACCTGCCGCCGTCCGTTCGTCGCGGTAGTGGAACGGTGCGCCGAGGAGGCGCCCCTGCCGGAGGAGGCCGTAGTCGACCGCCCACGAGTCGATGCCGATGCTCGCCAGGTGCGGCTCCTGCTTCGCTGCGCCAGACAGTCCCGCGATGATCGAGCGGTACAGCTCGAGGATGTTCCAGTGCAGGCCGTCCGGCGTGCGGACGGGCGTGTTCGGGAAGCGGGCGACCGGTACGAGGCGCAGCTCGCCGGGGCCGACGTGGCCGAGCATGACCCGCCCGCTCGTGGCCCCGAGGTCGACCGCCGCGACGGTGCCGCTCCGGCCTGCCGTGCTCATCGCAGGAAGGCTGCGGCCACACCCGCGTCGACGGGGATGTGCAGTCCGGTCGTGTGGCTGAAGTCGCTCGTGCAGATCGCGAAGACCGCGTTCGCGACGTTCTCGGGGACGACCTCGCGCTTGAGGATGGTGCGCTGCGCGTAGAACTTGCCGAGGTCCTGCTCGTCGATGCCGTACGTCTTCGCGCGGTTCGCACCCCAGCCCGAGGCGAAGATGCCGGAGCCGCGGACGACGCCGTCGGGATTGATGCCGTTCACCTTCACACCGTACTCGCCGAGCTCCGCGGCGAGGAGGCGGACCTGGTGGGCCTGGTCGGCCTTCGTCGCAGAGTAGGCGATGTTGTTCGGGCCGGCGAACACGGAGTTCTTCGACGAGATGTAGACGATGTCGCCGCCGAGCTTCTGGTCGATGAGCACGCGTGCGGCGGCCTTCGAGACGAGGAACGAGCCCTTCGCCATGACGTTGTGCTGGAGGTCCCAGTCGGCCTCGGTGGTCTCGAGGAGCGACTTCGACAGCGAGAGACCGGCGTTGTTGACGACGAGGTCGAGCCCGCCGAAGGCGAGGACCGTCTCGTCGATCGCGGCCTGGACGGCGGCCTCGTTCGAGACGTCGGCGGCGATGCCGATCGCGACGTCCGTGGTGCCGAGCTCGGCGGCCGCCGCCTGCGCCTTCTCGAGGGAGAGGTCGGCGATCGCGACGACCGCGCCCTCCGCGACGAGACGCGTGGCGATGGCCTTGCCGATGCCGGATGCGGCACCGGTGACGAGCGCGATGCGGGTCGCGAGTGGCTTCGGCGCAGGCTGACGCTGCAGCTTCGCCTCCTCGAGGGCCCAGTACTCGATCGCGAACTTCTCGGCCTCGTCGATGGGCGCGTACGTGGAGAGCCCCTCGGCCCCGCGCATGACGTTGATGGCGTTGACGTAGAACTCGCCGGCGACGCGGGCGGTCTGCTTGTCCTTGCCGAAGCTGAACATGCCGACGCCCGGGACGAGGACGATGAGCGGGTCGGCCCCGCGGATGGCCGGGCTGTCGGCCGTGGCGTGGCGGTCGTAGTAGGCCTGGTAGTCCTCGCGGTACGCCTCGTGCAGCGTGCCGAGACGCTCGACGACCTCCTCGACGCTCGCCGTGGCGGGCAGGTCGACCGTGAGTGGCTTCACCTTGGTGCGGAGGAAGTGGTCGGGGCAGCTCGTGCCCAGCGCGGTGAGGCGCGGGTGCTCCGCCGAGGCCAGGAAGTCGAGGACCTCGGGGCTGTCGGTGAAGTGGCCGACGACGGGACGGTCGGCGGAGGCGAGCCCGCGGATGGTGGGCGCGAGGGCCGCCGCCTTGGCTCGACGCTCGACCTCGGGGAGGGCCGCGTAGCCGTCGAGCGCCGGACCGAAGGGCTCGGGGCGGGAGTTCGCCTCGATGTAGGCGGCCGCGGTGTCGATGATCCAGAGGGAGTTCGCCTCAGCCTCCTCGGAGGTGTCGCCCCAGGCGGTGATGCCGTGCCCGCCGAGGATGGTGCCGACGGCCTGCGGGTTGTCGGCCTTGATGGCGGCGATGTCGAGGCCGAGCTGGAAGCCGGGGCGACGCCACGGGACCCAGACGACCTTGTCGCCGAAGATCTTCGCGGTGAGTTCGGGGCCGTCGGTGGCGGTCGCGATGGCGATGCCGGAGTCGGGGTGCAGGTGGTCGACGTGGGCCGCGTCGACGAGGCCGTGCATGGCGGTGTCGATCGACGGGGCCGCGCCACCCTTGCCGTGCAGGGTGTAGTCGAAGGCGGCGACCATCTCGTCCTCGCGGTCGAGGCCGGGGTAGACGTCCTGCAGGGCGCGCATGCGGTCGAGGCGGAGGACCGCGAGACCCTCGGGCTTGAGCGTGCCGAGGTCGCCGCCGGAGCCCTTGACCCAGAGGAGCTCGACCGGCTCACCGGTGACGGGGTCGATCTCGGTGCCCTTGGCCGAGGTGTTGCCTCCGGCGTAGTTGGTGTTCTTCGGGTCGCTCCCGAGGCGGTTGCTGCGGGCGATGAGCTCTGCAGCGGTTGGGTTCACGGACATTCGCACTCCTTCGTCGGGGCACGTCCGTGCCCGGTGTTCGATCGTGTTAAGTGTTACACGAAGCGACAGAGGTCGCAATGGCGGATGTCCCGATCTCAGGAGAACCTCGGCGCGTTGCGGTCGTCGCGGAGCGACGCGCGCGGTGACTCCTGAGAACGGGACGTGCGGGGCCGGGTGCTCAGAGGAGCTCGACGGCGTCGCGGTAGGCGTCGAGCGCGGGGTCGGTGGGGTCGAGTTCCGTGACGAGGAGGTCGATGTCCGCGAGGGCGAAGCCGACCGCCATCGCGCGCTGCCCCAGCTTCGAGGCAGCGGCGACGAGGATCGTCTCGTCCGAGGAGCGGGCGAACGCCTGCTTCACCTGCGCTTCTTCGAGGGTGACCTCCGAACTGCCGACGGTCGGGTCGATGGCGGCGGCCGACAGGAAGAAGCGCCGGTAGAGCACCGACGACGCCGCCTGGCAGGCGATGGGGCCGATGAAGCTGTCGGTGCGCGACTCGGCTTGGCCGCCGACGAGGATCGCGGTGACCTCGCGGTTCGCGCCGGCGAGGAGGAAGTTCGGGTAGGAGTTGGTCGCCACCGTGAGGGTCGACTCGCCGAGCAGTCGACTGATGCCGCCGGCCGTGCTGGAGGCGTCGATCGCGATCGCGCCGTCCGTCGGGATGAGTGACCGGAGCTTCTCGACGATGGCGCCCTTCTCGCGGACGCCCGTCGCGGACCGCTCGGTGAAGGTCCTCGGTCGCAGGGTCGGGATCGCCCCGCCCCGGACGCGCCGTACCAGGCCGAGCTGCTCGAGGTCGGCGAGGTCGCGCCGCACGGTCATCGAAGACACGTCGAGCTCCGCAGCCGCGTCGTCGAGGCGGATGCTGCCGTCGCGTTCGAGGATCGCGGTGAGCCTGGTCCGTCGTTCTTCAGCGCCGAGCGTGCCGGTCGTGGCCATGCCGCCCCCTGTCCATCGGTGTCGGACGTGTCCGTTCGTGTCCGTCTCAACAGGATGTCACAGCGGGGGATGCCGAACGGTTCCCAACTCAGGAGCGCCCCGGCGCGTCGCCGACATGCCGCGGCGTGGCGTGCGCGGCGCGCCGCGAGCGTCCTGAGTTGCGGACCGCCGTGCATCACGCGCGCGCGGGTGATTCAGGAGGCGGCGTCGATGAGCGTCTCGGCTGCGCGACGCGCGTGCAGCGCGGCCTCGGGGGAGCCCGTGATGGCGGCGGTGGTCTGGGCGCCCTCGGCGAGGATGGCGAGCTGGGGGGCGAGCGATGCCGGAGCGCCGGCGTCGGCGACGAGGTCGGCGACGTAGTCCTGGAAGGACGCCTTGTGTTCGCGGGTGATGGTGGCGACCGCCGGCGAGACGCCCCCGAGCTCCCCGAAGGCGTTGATGAAGCCGCAGCCGCGGAACGAGTCGTCACTGAACCAGCCGGCCAGGTAGTCGTAGATCGCGAGGAGCCGGTCGCGGGGTGTCTCGGCGTCATCCACGAGCGCGCTGACGCCGGTGGTCCAGAGCTCGTGCCGGCGCTCCATGACCGCGAGGACGATGTCCTCCTTGCTCGGGAACTCCGAGTACAGGCGCTTCAACGACACGCCTGCCGCCGAGCGCAGCTCGTCCATGCCGACGGACTGGATGCCCTTCGCGTAGTACAGGCGGTCGGCGGCGTCGACGATGATGTCGCGCACGGAGGCCGGTGTCGCGGGTGCGGCCGCCGGGCTCGGCGACGCGATCGTCATCGTCTGTTCGCTGGTCATTCCATCAGTGTACTTGCATTGAGAACGATCGTTCCCTATGCTGATGGACACCGAAGAGAACGATCGTTCTCAATTCGGGGCGTGGAACCGGGCGACGAGTCCGGACGCCGAAGACGAAAGGAATCGAACCATGTCGTTCATCACCGTCGGAACCGAGAACAGCACCTCCGTGGAGCTCTACGTCGAGGATCACGGCAGCGGCCAGCCCGTCGTCCTCATCCACGGCTACCCCCTCGACGGCTCCTCGTGGGAGAAGCAGACCGCGGCGCTCCTCGACGCCGGCTACCGCGTCATCACCTACGACCGCCGCGGCTTCGGCAAGTCCTCCAAGCCCACTGAGGGCTACGACTACGACACCTTCGCCGCCGACCTCAAGGCCGTCGTCGACGGGCTCGACCTCCACGACGCGGTCCTCGTCGGCTTCTCGATGGGCACCGGCGAGGTCGGCCGCTATCTCGGCACCTACGGCTCGGAGCGCATCGCGAAGGCCGTCTTCCTCGGCTCGCTCGAGCCGTACCTCCTGCAGACCGACGACAACCCCACGGGTGTCCCGCAGGACGTGTTCGACGGGCTTCTCGCCGCCGTCACCGACGACCGCTACGCGTTCTTCACGAGCTTCTTCGAGAACTTCTTCAACACGGACGAGAACCTCGGCTCGCGCCTGAGCGAGGAGGCGCTGCGAGCCAACACGCAGCTCGCCTACAACGCATCGCCGTACGCCTCGGTCGCGGCGCAGCCCACCTGGCTGACCGACTTCCGTGCCGACGTCGCGAAGATCGACGTCCCGTCGCTCATCGTGCACGGCACCGGCGACCGCGTCCTGCCGGTCGACTCCACCGGTCGCGTGTTCGCGAAGGCGCTGCCCTCCGCCGAGTACGTCGAGATCGAGGGCGCGCCGCACGGCATGCTCTGGACCCACTACCGCGAGGTCAACGAGCAGCTGCTCGCCTTCCTCGCGAAGTAGTCGGCTCGGTCGGTTCGCAATACAGGTCCGTTCCGGCGCGTCGGCGAGCTCGGCCGGTGCGCCCGGGGTGACACGCCGCGCGCGTCCTGAGTTGTGAACGTCCGGATGTGGATGAAGCCCCGCGACCGGGATGGTCGCGGGGCTTTCCTCGTGCTCGGGTGTGCTTACGCGCCCCAGCTCGCCTGGGTCCCGCCGACGCGCTCCTCGGCGATCTGCTGCTGGTAGCCCGAGGCCAGGTAGGCGCCGAACGGGTCGGCCGGCAGGCCGCGGCTCTCGCGCCAGGCGGCGAGCGGCCCGCGGACGTCGGTGTAGAACGCGTCCATGAGGATGCCGTTCGCGCCGAGGACGTCGCCGGCCTCCTGTGCCGCGGTCAGTGCGTCGCGGTCGACGAGCAGTGCGCGCGCGGTCATCTCCTGCACGTTCAGCACCGAGCGGATCTGCCCGGGGATCTTGTCCTCCACGTTGTGGCACTGGTCGAGCATGAACGCTACCGGCGAGTCGTCGTCGAGGCCGCCGCCGCGGACGACCTCGTAGAGGATCCGGAACAGCTGGAACGGGTCGGCTGCACCGACGATGAGGTCGTCGTCGGCGTAGAAGCGCGAGTTGAAGTCGAACGAGCCGAGCTTCCCGAGGCGCAGGAGCTGGGCGACGATGAACTCGATGTTCGTGCCCGGCGCGTGGTGGCCGGTGTCGAGGCAGACGAGGGCCTGGTCGCCGAGCTGGGCCACCTGGGCGTAGGACGTTCCCCAGTCGGGGACGTCGGTGTGATAGAACGCCGGCTCGAAGAACTTGTACTCGAGCACGAGTCGCTGCTCCTCGCCGAGGCGGGCGTAGATCTGCTGGAGCGAGTCGGTCAGGCGGTCCTGCCGGCCGCGGATGTCCTGCTGGCCCGGGTAGTTGCTGCCGTCGGCGAGCCAGATCTTGAGGTCCTGCGAGCCGGTCGCATGCATGACGTCGATGCAGGCGAAGTGGTGGTCGATCGCCTTCTGACGGATCACCGGGTTGCTGTGGGTCAGGCTGCCGAACTTGTAGTCCTCGTCCTGGAAGGTGTTCGAGTTGATCGTGCCGAGCGCGACGCCGTGGTCCTCGGCGTAGCGACGGAGCGCGCTGAAGTCGTCCACGAGGTCCCACGGGATGTGGAGCGCGACCTTCGGCGCGAGGGCGGTGAACTCGTGCACCTTGGCGGCGTCGGCGATCTTCTCCTCGGGCGTCCGCGGGGTGCCGGGCGTCGTGAACACCTTGAAGCGGGTGCCGGAGTTGCCGAACGCCCAGGAGGGGAGTTCGATGGCCTGCTTCTCGAGCAGCGGGGTGATGGTGTCGAAACTGGTCATGGTCACTTCTCTGTGCGTGTTCCGGTGGTCTGGGCGCGTTCACGGCGCTGGTTGCAGCATACGTGAATCGTTTCAGCGTCGCTACTCGTGCAGGGCCGCGAGCTGGTCCTCGAGGTGGAACACCTCGGTGAGCTGGAGGAAGCCCTCGTCTGGCGGCAGGTCGAGGTCGACGAAGAACTCGCCCATCTCCGCCTGCCAGCGCGCGTTGACCTCGGTCTCGGCCATGCCGGCCTGGGCTGCCTCGAGCGATTCCGTCTCGAAGTACCCGATGAGGAGGCCGTCGTCGCGGACGAAGAGCGAGTAGTTGTGCCAACCGGTGTCGGCGAGCGCCCGCAGCATGTCGGGCCAGACGGCGGCATGGCGTTCGCGGTACTCCACGAGGCGCTCGGGCTTGACCTGGAGCTGGAAGCACACGCGGTGCAGGGGTCGGGCACTCGTCATCGAGGCGCACCTTTCGGTTCGGTTCGCGACCACCCTGAATCGATTCAGAGGATCGCAAGCAGCGTATCCGGGCGATCGGCCGTGGGTCAACGGACCGGCTGCCCGGATGTCTGAAGGTCTGGACAGGGGGCATCGACCGTTCGGCGTTCAGGGCGCGCCCGTCGTCCGCGCCGATCACCCCTGGACACCTCGGAGCGAAGTCTCTAGCGTTGACCCATGGCTGCCGATGACGCGCCACCCGATGCACCCACGATCGACGGTTCCGACGGTTCGGAGAAGTCGACCGTCGCCTCGGAGAGCCCGCGCTGGCGTCGCGACGTCGCGGTGTTCCTGTCCGGCCAGACGGTCTCGCTGTTCGGCTCGATGCTCGTGCAGTACGCGATCATGTGGCACCTGACGCTCGAGACGAAGTCCGGTGTCGTGCTCGCGTTCGCCGCCGTCGCGGGGTTCCTGCCGCAGGCGATCGTGTCGATCTTCGGCGGGGTGTGGGCCGACCGCATGAACCGCAAGCTGCTCATCATCGCGGCCGACGGCTCGATCGCCATCACGACCCTCGCGCTCGCGATCTTCCTCATCAACGGCGCCGCCGACCTCTGGCTCATCTTTCTCACGCTCGCGATCCGCTCCGTCGGCGCGGGCATCCAGATGCCGGCCGTCTCCGCACTCATCCCGCAGATCACGCCGACCGACAAGCTCATGCGGGTCAACGGCATCAACGGCTCCATCCAGTCGGCCATGATGCTCGTCGCCCCGGCTGCGGCCGGCGCGCTGTACGCGAGCGCGTCGCTCGTCGCGATCTTCTTCGTCGACGTCGTCACGGCCGCCATCGGGATCGGGCTGCTGCTGCTCGTACCGGTGCGGACGCTCGTGCGGTCGGGCGAGCGCCCCGGCTACTTCGCCGACCTCACCGAGGGCGTGCGCTACGTCTGGCACCACGGCTTCGTGCGCTGGCTGCTCATCCTCTTCGCGATCGTGTTCCTGCTGGTCGTCGCGCCGTCCTACCTCACGCCGCTCATGATCGCCCGCACCTTCGGCGACGAGGTCTGGATGCTCACCGTGAACGAACTCGCCTTCAGCGTCGGCATGGTCGGCGGCGGAGCGATCATCGCGATCTGGGGCGGCACCAGGAACCGCGTGCTCCTCATCGTCGGGTCCTCGGTGGTGTTCGGGGCGCTGTCCATCGGGCTCGGACTCTCGACCAACCTCTGGGTCTTCTTCGGCTTCATGTTCCTGCTCGGGATCGCGGTGCCGTTCTTCTCGACGACGTCGATGACCCTGCTGCAGGAGCGCGTCCAACCGGAGCGGCAGGGGCGCGTGTTCGGGTTCGTCGGCATCGTCATGGCGGTGTCGATGCCGCTCGGGATGATCGTGTTCGGGCCGCTCGCCGACGTCGTGTCCGTCGAAGTGCTCCTCGTCGTCGCCGGCGTGCTCACCTTCATGGTGCTCGCCGTCGCCGTGCTCGTGCCGTCCGGTCGACGGGCGATGGCCGAGGTGACGAAGCAGCCGTGACCCGCCCCGGTCGTCCGATCAGGGGAGCTGCGCCGAGTAGCCCTCGCGGTAGGTGGGGTAACGGTAGGTGAATCCGGTGTCGCGGAGGGCGGCCGCCGTGATGCGCTTGCCGCGGTGCGGCTCTTCCGGGGTGCGACCGGCGTCGTCGAGCGTCGGGGGAGCGACATCGAGTCGATCGGCGAGGAAGTCGGCCACCGTCGACAGCAGGACCGGCTCCTCGTCGATGCCCGCCACGACCGGCGGGAGCGATGCCGCCGGCAGATCGAGCAGGTGCACGATCACGGCAGCGGCGTCGTCACGGTGGATGCGATTGGTCCAGCCGGAGGGCCGGGTGACACGGCCGTCGCGGACCTGGTCGACGAACATCGTGGCCGTCGGACCGTAGAGGCCGCCGAAGCGGATGGCGCTCGCCTCGGGCACGGCGGCGAGGACGGCCTCCTCGGCCGCGAGCAGGGCGCGTGCGGTGCCGGTGGTCGGGACGGCCGGCGTGGTGTCGTCGAGCGTCTCCCCGCCGTCCTCGCCCCACACCGCGGTCGACGACACGAACAGGATGCGAGGCGGGGTTCCGGGGAGTGCGGCGACCGCGCTCACGAGATGTCCGACACCGTCGCGGTAGAGGGCGTCGTAGGCTTCGACCGAGCGTGCCCGGGGCGCAAAGGCCACCACGATCGCCGTCGTGTCCGCAGGAAGGTCGGGGGCGGAGGTCGTGAGGTCGCGGAGCTGGAGGGTGAAGCGCCCCTCGACCGGCTCGGTGAACGGGGTAGCCTCGGGCGCCGTGCGCTTCACGCCGACGACGTCCTCGCCACGGGCCAGGAGCCTCCCGGCGACGTCCGAGCCGAGCTGTCCGAGTCCCACGATCACGACGGTCATCGCTCCACCGTACCCGGCGCCAGGGGTGAGAATGGTGGGATGAGTGCTGCGGGGGAGTTCATCGACGCGGCGCTCCAATACGAGGGCGACGGCTACCGAGCAGCGGACGTCGCCGAGCGGCTCGGCGACGGGCTCCAGTCCTACGGTTCCTCGGTCGGGGCCGTGCGCGGCACGGTGCGCGACGCCCTCCGGAAGTTCCGCGGACTGGAGCATGACGAGCTGGCAGCCCTCGCCTCGGAGCTGTGGGCCGTGCCGGTCTTCGAGCGTCGACTCGCCGCGATCGTCCTCCTGCAGTCGAGCGTCCCGGTGCTCAAGCACACCGACCTGACGAGGATCGAAGGCTTCGTCCGCGCCGGTCGGGTGCCCGAGCTCGCCGACCCACTGGCCACCGACGTCATCGGACCGCTCCTGGAACGCCTCGATGGGACGGCCCGGGCCAAAGCCGAGACCGTCCTCGACCGCTGGATGCAGGACGAGCCCTGGCTGCGACGTGCGGCACTGCTCGCCCCGATCCGCGCGCTCGGTGCGGGTAGTGGGGACGTCGATCGCGCCACCCGTCGTCTGGCCGTCGCCCTGGACGGGTTGCAGCGGCCGGCGCCGATCGCCGTGGTCGAGCCCGCGGTGGAGCGTCTTCGCGCCGTGCTCTGATCCATGCTGTCGCTAGGTCCGGGTTCGACTCAGGGACCGACGGCGCCTCACACCTGGCGGAAGTCGATCCCCAGCAGGCTCGCCGCAGCCCGGTAGTCCGCCGCCCGGTGCCCGAGCGAGAGCGACCAGTGGTGACCGATGCCGGTCGCGCTCCACTCATCCACCCAGACACCCGGGTCGCGCCCGAAGTCGACACGGCTCGTCGTGTTGCCGATCGCGAGCAGCGGGCCGGGGACGACCTCGCCCTCCGAGGCGACGAAGGCGAGCGAGCCGTCGCGGTCCTGCCCCAACCCCAGCAGCGTGACGGGCCCGTGCCGCACGTCGAACTCGACGCTCACGCCCCAGCCGCGCTTGCCGTGATAGACCCCGAGGCCGCGCAGCAGTGGGTCGCGGGAGCTGACGGCGAGGTGCGCCGGTCCGTCGTGTCCCATCTCGACGACCTCGTCCTCGAAGTCCAGCGCCTGGATCTCGCAGAACGACCCACCGGCGCCGACGACCTGGGTCGCGAGCTGCGCGACGGTCGTGCGCAGCTCGTACTCGCCGGTCGTGGGGACACCACGAGCGGTGAGGAGGGACGCGCCGAGGATCATGCCGGCACCGAGTCGCTCGTGCTGTTCGCCGTCGCGACCGCGGTGGTAGTAGGCGAGGCTGTCGAGCGCGAACTCGTCGACGAGCCGGTCGAGGCCGACCGACACCTTCGCTCCCCACGCGAAGTCGTCCTCGACGACGGTGTCGTCGAGGGTGAAGATCTCCCGGGCGAGGGCCATGCGGTCGGCGACCTCGGCGTCGGTCACCTCGTCGACGAGGACGCGGAGGTCGTCGAACTCCACGACCTCGACGTGCGAGCCGAAGGTGGTCGGCAGCAGGGTGAGGTCGGTGGAGACGTCGAGCATGCCGGGGTAGACGTGGCCCATGAGGCCGTGGCGGGCGTGACGGAGGGCTGCGCGGACGTGCGCCGCTCGGATCCACTGCGAGATGCGGTCCCACGCCGACTCCTGACGCAGCCACCCCGACACCGAGCGGAACGGGATGCCCGCGCGACGGAAGACGTTGCCGACCTCGGGCACCGGGCACTGCCCGCAGTAGGCGAGCCACGCGCCGGTGTCGAAGCTCGCGTGGTCCATCCGCTCGGTCGGCTGCAGGTCGATGACGAGGACCGGGGTGTTCGCGCGCTGGGCGATCGGCAGGACCATCGAGGAGGTGAGGTAGGTGGTGAGGAACAGGACGATGAGGTCGCAGTCGCCCTGTCGGAGCTGTTCCGCCGCGGCGTCGCCCTCCTGCGCGTCCGAGATGAAGCCGACGTCGACGACCTCGGCGTCCATCTGCTGGAAGCGTTCCGAGACGTACCGGGCCGACGCCTGGAGCTGGGGGAGCAGTTCCGGGAACTGCGGCCAGTAGGTACCGAGGCCGCCGGCGACGAGGCCGATGCGGGGCTTCCGCCGTGCCTTCGGGGTGAGGAGCGGGTGGACGGCTGCTGCGGTGTGGGTCATCGTCGATCCTTGATTGGGTGCGGGTTCGGGAGTATTTAATCGATTAAATACCGGTGACGACTGTACCCGGGCATCATCGCCGCGTCCAGCCTCGCCGCTGCTCAGGCAGGCAGGGGAGCGGACTCGCGGACGACGAGATGCGGCTCGAGCGTCCGGGTGACGTGCTCGTGCGCCGCGCGGTCGGCGCCCAGCTCGGCCAGGAGGATCTCGACGGCCACGCGCCCGAGTTCGTCCTTCGGCTGCTCGACCGTGGTGAGCGGCACCCGCCCGTCGGCTGCAAGCGCGAGATCGCCGTAGCCGACCACCGACACCTCGTCGGGCACCGCGAGGCCGCCGTCGTCCAACCCCCTGATGACGCCGAGCGCGAGTTGGTCGTTCGTGCAGAACACGCCGGTCGGACGCGGTGTCTCTGCCGCGATCCGACGGCCCGCGATGCGCCCCGAGTCGACGGTCATCTCGTCCACGGTGACCTCGCGGAGGTCGTCGGGGTCGAGACCGGCCGCGATGAACGCGTTCCGGGCGCCCTCGCGTCGATCGGCGCACTGCGGGATCGCCAGGTCGCCGTTCACGAGCACGATCGACCCGTCGGACGCCGGGGTGGGACTGGCGAGCAGGTGGGCGACCGCCAGCTCCCCGCCGTGCACGTCGTCGATCGCGACGGAGCAGCCGGTGCCCTCGGGGGCGGTGCGGTCCATGAGCACGAGGCGGCTACCGACCCGTCGTAGCTGGGCCAGTCGGGAGGCGTCGGCCGTCAGCGGAGCGACGAGTGCGCCGGCAGCCCGGTGCTCGGCGAGCATCTCGAAGTGCCGGAGTTCGAGGTCGGGGTCGTCGTGGCTCACGCAGAGCGCGACCGTGTAGCCGTGTTCGGCCGCGGCCTCGGTGACCCCGCGGGCGATCGCCGAGTAGAACGGGTTCGCGATGTCGGGGATGACGAGGCCGATGAGCCGGTTCGTGCCCTGCCGCAGGGTGGCTGCGGCACGGTTGGGGACGAAGTCGAGTTCCTCGATCGCGGCGAGGACGCGCTCGCGGGTGGCAGGGGCGACGATCTCGGGGCGGTTGAGCGTGTTGGAGACGGTCGCGTTCGAGACGTCGGCGAGTCTGGCGACGGCGGCGAACCCGATGTCGTGCTTCGCCATGCTGCCCTCCGCTTCCTCTCCGAGCGTACCCGTCCCCAACTCAGGACGGCCGCGGCGTGTCGGCCGCGTCAGCCGGTCGGCCGGCGCGACACGCGGCTCGTGTCCTGAGTTGGGGACAGCGGGTATGGCGGAGGCGACCGCTACGGGAGGGTGTGGCCCGCGGCGGTGAAGAGGCGGTACCACTCCTCGCGCGACAGCTTCACGTCGGAACCTGCGGCCGCTTCCTGGACGCGCGACGGCTTGGTGGTGCCGAGCACGACCTGGATGTTCGCGGGGTGCCGGGTGATCCACGCGGTCGCGATGCCGGACGGCGTCACGCCGTGTGCGGCAGCGAGCTCGTCGAGCACGTCGTTCAGCTCCGCGTAGTGCTCGCGGTCGCCGATGAAGACGCCCGTGAAGAAGCCGGCCTGGAACGGCGACCACGCCTGCAGGGTCATGCCGGTCAGGCGGCTGTAGTCGAGCATGCCGTTGTCGCGGTCGATCGACTGGTCGAGGCCGGCCATGTTCGCGGCGACGCCCGACGCGATGATCGGGGCGTGGGTGATGCTCAGCTGCACCTGGTTGACGATGAGCGGCTGCTCGACGGAGCCCTTCAGCAGCTCGACCTGCGCCGGCGTGTGGTTCGAGACGCCGAAGTTACGGACCTTGCCCGAGGCCTGCAGGGCGTCGAACGCCGACGCGACCTCTTCCGGCTCGACGAGGCTGTCGGGACGGTGCAGGAGCAGGAGGTCGAGGTAGTCCGTCTTGAGGGCGGCGAGCGACTCGTCGACGGTGCGGAGGATGTGCTCCTCCGAGAAGTCGAAGAAGCCTTTGCGGATGCCGACCTTCGACTGGATGAGCACCTGCTCGCGCTCGGCGGCGGTGAGGGTGACGGCGTCGCCGAAGCGACGCTCGCACCCGTGACGCTCCGAGCCGTAGATGTCGGCGTGGTCGAACACGGTGACGCCGGCGTCGCGTGCGGTGTGGAAGAGGGTGCGGATGGCCTCGTCGTCGAGGGCCTCGATCCGCATGAGGCCGAGGACGATGCTGGACGCGGTCAGGTCGGTCTGGGGCAGGGGGATGGTCTTCATCCGACCATCCTGGCCGAACCCACCGGTGGTCTGCCTAGGATTGACGACATGTTCGTGTTGTCGTTGCTGCTCATCGTCCTCACGATCATCGCGCTCATCGACGTGGTGGGTCAGCCCGAGCCCGTCGTGCGCAACCTGCCCAAGATCGTGTGGGTGCTGCTCATCGTCTTCATCCCGCTCATCGGCGTCGCCCTGTGGTTCCTGCTCGGCAAGGACTGGTCGACGAGCCGGATCAAGCTCCCCGAACGCCGGGGCCGGAAGCAGTCGCGGACGTCCGGCTCGTGGGGCCCGGGTCGCGGTCCCTCGACGACCGCGACGCCCTCGCCGTCGCAGCCCGACCGCGCCGTCAGCAGCACGGAGGAGCAGCTTGCCGCCCTCGAGCGCGAGATCCAGGCCGCCGAGGACGCCGAGCGCATCCGCAAGCTCGAGCTGGAGATGAAGCGCGACGATCCCGACGCCGACGACAAACTGCCCTGACTCAGGAGTCCGTCGGCGCGTCGACCGGGTGTGGTCGCGGCATGCCGAGGAGTTCCTGAGACAGGGCAGTCGGGTGTGACCGGGTGACTCCTAGAAGTCGTACTTGTCGATGTTCGACGCGTCGAAGGTGGTCGGCGGGCCGACGATGACGGTGCCGTCGGCGCCGACCTCGCGCTCACCGAGGTCGCCGGCCTCGAAGGTGTCGCCCTCCTTGCCGGTGATCGTGCCCTCGGCGAGTGCCTTGCCGGCGAACGCGGCAACGTAGCCGAGCTGAGCCGGGTCCCACAGCGCGAACGCGGTGACGGTGCCGTCCTTCACGAACGGACGCATCTCGTTCGGGAGGCCGAGGCCGGTCAGCGCGACCTTGCCCTTGTACTCCGAGGTGGAGAGGTAGCGGGCGGTCGCGGCGATGCCGACCGTCGTGGGCGAGATGATGCCCTTGAGGTTCGGGTGCGCCTGGAGCAGACCCTGGGCCTCCTGGAACGACTTCGTGTCGTCGTCGTCGCCGTAGACCTTGGCGACGAGCTTGATGTCCTTGTAGTCCGGGTTGGAGGCGAGCTCCTCCTCCATGTACTTGATCCACTCGTTCTGGTTCGTCGCGTTGGCCGTGGCCGAGAGGATCGCGATCTCGCCCGAGCCACCGATCTGCTCCGAGATGAGCTTCGTCTGGATCAGGGCGACGTCCTTGGCGACGACCTGGGAGATGAAGACGTCGCGGCAGTCCTTGCTGGTGTCGGAGTCGAACGCGACGATCTTCGCGCCGCCGTCACGGGCCTCCTTGAGGGCGGGGCAGACGGCGTCGGGGTCGTTCGCCGCGATGACGATGACGTTCGTGCCGGCCTGGGTCTCGGCGTTGATGAACGACACCTGGCTGGACGCGCTCGCCTCGAGCGGGCCGACGACCTCGGTGGCACTGAAGCCGGCCGCCTTCGCGCCGTCCTTGCCGCCGCCGAGCACGACGTCCGTGTACGGGTTGTTGAGCTGCTTGGGGATGAAGGTGATGCTCTCCGCGGCACCGCCGCCACCACCTGATCCCGCGGAGTCGCCGGTGGCGCACCCGGTCGCGATGAGTGCGAGGGAGGCTGCTGCGGCGATGAGGGCCGCTGCGCGACGGGCCGAACGGCCTGCTGCGCGGTTTCGAATCGACTGCATTGTCTGTTCCTTTCTGGATACGCCTGGTGCTGTGGCGTGGGGTGCCCCGAGGGCTGCGCCGATCGGGAGATCAGTGCTGGGGCAGGCTGCGTCGGATCCGTCGGTGGTGGTTCCACTGCTTGACGGATTCGAAGATACTGGGGCCGACCACCGAGGCGATCAGCAGGGTCCCGGTCACGATGATGAGGACGACGTCGGAGACGCGGCCGAGCCGGAGCGCGTAGTTGATGGTGCCGATGAGCAGCACACCCGCGAAGACGCCCGGGATGGACCCCTTGCCGCCGAAGATCGAGACGCCGCCGAGGAGCACGGCCGCGATGACGGCGAGTTCGAGCCCGGAGGCGTTGTCGCTGCGGGCGCTCGAGTAGCGGAGCGTCCAGAACACCCCCGCGAGGGCGGAGACGCCGCCGGTCGCGACGTAGAGCCAGAACTTCGAGCGGGCGACCTTGATGCCGACGAAGCTCGCGGCCTCCGTGCTGTACCCGAGCGCGTAGAGCCCGCGGCCGAAGGGGGTCAGGTGCAGGATGACGCCGAAGGCGAGCACGACGACGAGGACCCCGACCATGACCACGGGGATGCCGGTCGAGCCGATCTTCGACGTGAAGAACGCGGTGAGCTCGGGCGGGAAGTTCGCGACCGCGTTGTCGCCGATGACGACGAGCGCGAGGCCGCGGAACAGCGCGAGCGTGCCGATCGTCACCGCGAGCGACGGGAGTCCGACCACCGCGATGAGGAAGCCGTTGAACGCGCCGGCGACGACTCCGACGAGCAGCCCGATGAGGAGGACGACCCCGATGTCCATCCCGCCGCCGGCCCACAGCACACCGATGACGGCGCTCGTGAGGCCCGCGGTGCTCGCGACGGACAGGTCGATCTCGCCGGTGATGATGACGAGCGTCATCGGCATCGCGATGAGGAGGATCGGGATCACGTCGAGGAGGAGGAAGCCGACGGTGACGGGGGAGGCGAACCGCGGGATGAGCAGGCAGGCGCCGATGACGACGACGAGCAGCGCGTAGATCATGATGGCGTCGCGACCGAGCAGGATGCGCGAGGCGCCGGTGCGGCCCTTCGGTTCGGCCACGAGCACGCCGGTGGTGTCGGTGCCGAGCGGGCCGGAGCCCTTGGTGAACGGAGCCTTCGGGGCTGCCGGGGTCTTCAGATCAGACATCGCGTGCCTCACTCATTCGCAGTTTCTTGGCCGTACGGAGGCTGGCGACGCGGTCGATGATGATCGCGGCCAGGATGAGGATGCCCACGATCGCCTGCTGCCAGAACTTGTCGACGCGCAGGGCGGTGAGGGCGCTCGTGATGGTGGTGAGGAGGATCGCGCCGATCGCTGCCCCGGCGACGGAGCCGCTGCCGCCGAAGATCGCGACACCACCGACGACGGCCGCTGCGACGACGTCGAGCTCCATGCCCGACCCGGTGGTCGCGCCGACCGAGTTGAAGCGCGAGGCGTAGAGCACGCCGGCGAGTCCGGCGAGCAGGCCGTTCGCCAGGAAGGCGAGGAAGACGCGGCGGCCGACCGGGATGCCGAACAGCTTCGCGGCGTCGGGGTCCGACCCGATCGCGTAGAGGTCGCGGCCGGAGCGTGCGCCGGCCATGTAGACGGCCACGACGACCACGACGAGGATCGCGATGAGGGTGATGACCGGGAAGCCGAGGACGGTGTCGACGGACAGGTTCCCGAACGCGTCGGGTCGGTCGTCCGCGAAGTACTGCGTGCCACCGGCCCACGCGTTGTTCAGGCCTCGGTAGATGTAGAGCGTGCCCAGGGTGATGACGAGGGCGGGCACCTTCGCGATCGTGACGAGCGCACCGTTGATCGCGCCGAGCACCGCACCGAGCAGCATGGCGATGGCGAACACCGCGATGATCGGCAGCTGCGGCATCGTCGCGAACATCGTGCCGGTCGCGAAGGCGACGAGCCCCAGGATCGAACCGACGGACAGGTCGACGTTGCGGGTGATGATGACGAGCGCCTGACCGACGGCGAGGATGATCATGATCGTCGCGTTGAGGAGGAGGTCCTTCACCCCCTGCGCCGACAGGAACAGCGGGTTCGCGAGGTAGGTCACGAGCACGAGGACGACGAGGGCGACGGTGACCGGGAGCTCCCGGAGTCGCACGATCGACGCGATCGGGTTCGTCGTGCGCTCGGTCGCGACGGTGACGGGGCCGCCGCCTCCCGGCTTCGTGGTGGTGTCGGTCATCGTGCGCCTTCCAGGGAACCGGTGGCCGCGTGCATCACGGTCTCCGGGGTCGCTTCTTCGCGGGTGAGCTCGGCGGTGATCCGGCCCTCGTGCATGACGAGGACGCGGTCGGCCATGCCGAGGACCTCGGGCAGTTCGGAGGAGATCATGAGGATGGCGATGCCGCGGCCGGCGAGTTCGGAGATGAGGCGGTGGACCTCGCTCTTCGTGCCGACGTCGATGCCGCGGGTGGGCTCGTCGACGATGAGGAAGGTCGGCTCGGTGGCGAGCCACTTCGCGAGGACGACCTTCTGCTGGTTGCCGCCGGAGAGGGTGGAGACCGCGTACTCCTGGGAGCCGGTCTTCACCTGGAGGCGGGCCGACCAGTCCTCGGCCGCCTCGCGTTCGCGGCGGCCGGAGATGATCCCGAACCGCGCGAGCCGGTGGCGGAGGGTGAGGGTCGCGTTGCGGGCGACCGACAGGTCCATCACGAGACCCTGCTTGCGGCGGTCCTCCGGGACGAACCCCATGCCGGCGTCGATCGCGGCCTGCGGGTCGCTGGCCTTGACCGGTTTGCCGTCGAGCGTGACGCGTCCGGTGTCGTAGGGGTCGATGCCGAAGACGGCGCGGGCGACCTCGGTGCGCCCGGCGCCGACGAGTCCAGCGAGGGCCACGATCTCACCCGAGCGCACCGTGAACGAGATGTCGGAGAAGACGCCGGCGCGCGACAGCCCGTCGACGGTGAGGACCGCGTCGCCGATCTCCGCGTCCTGCTTGGGGAAGAGGGCGGCGATGTCGCGACCGACCATCTGCCGGACGATCGCGTCGACCGTCGTCTCGCTCGTGACGTGCGTGGCGATGTAGCGGCCGTCGCGCATGACCGTGATGCGGTCGCACAGCGCGAAGACCTCCTCGAATCGGTGGGAGATGAACATGATGCCGGCGCCCGCGTCGCGCAGGGAGCGGGCGACCTGGAAGAGGCGGTCGACCTCGACGCCGGAGAGCGCGGCGGTCGGCTCGTCCATGATGAGGACCTTGGCGTCGAGCGAGATGGCCTTCGCGATCTCGATGATCTGCTGATCGGCGATCGAGAGGCCCTCGGCGACGCGGTCGGGGTCGATCTGGACGCCGAGGCGGTCGAACAGGGCGCGGGCGGCCTTCCGCATGGCGCCCGTGCTGATGAGTCCGAGGCCGTTCTTCGGCTGGCGGCCGATGAAGATGTTCTCGGCGACGGTGAGGTCGGGGAACAGGGTCGGCTCCTGGTAGATCACGGAGATGCCCGCGGCCTTGCTGTCGGCGACCCCGCGGAAGGCGACGGGCTTCCCGGCGAGGGTGAAGTCGCCGGCATCGGGGGTGTAGAGCCCGGCGAGGATCTTCACGAGCGTGGACTTCCCGGCGCCGTTCTCACCGACGAGCGCGTGGATCTCGCCGGCCTCGATCTGGATGGTGCCGTCGGCCAGGGCGACGACGGGGCCGAAGGTCTTGGCGGCTCCGATGAGGGAGAGCGCCGGCTGGGCGCTGCGCCCGGCGGGCTCGGTGCGCGTCGGCTGCGCTGGATGGTCGATCGTCATTGAGGGTCCGTTCCTCCACGGTGAGGGGCTCGCTCCCGACGGGATGTGAATCGATTCAGGGTCGGGAGCACCTGCACTGTATGGCCGCCGGATCACGGGCGGCAAGGCGAAGCGGTCGTTCCTGACAGGACCTTCAGAAACGGCGCCCCGGTCGGCTCGCCTAGGCTGTGGATGCTCGATGGCGAAGGAGGACGACCGTGCGGATCCTCGTCGTCGATGACGAACGCGAGATGGCTGGCCTCCTCTCCCGCGGTCTCGGGTCTGACGGCCACGACGTGACGACCGCGTTCGACGGCCCGACCGCGCTGGACCTCGCGCGGCAGGCGATCGCGCCGGCGTCCGGTGGCGACGCGGGCTTCCAGGTCGCGGTGGTCGACGTCATGCTCCCAGGGCTCTCCGGATTCGCCGTCTGCCGCGAGCTCAAAGGCCTCGACCCGACGCTCGCGGTGATCCTGCTCACGGCGCGCGACGCCGTGGACGACCGGGTCCGCGGGCTCGACGCCGGAGCCGACGACTACATGATCAAGCCGTTCGCCTTCGCCGAGCTCGCCGCCCGGATCCGCGCGGTCCGGCGGCGGGACGCGCTCACCGTGCAGCCCCGCTTGGACGTCGGTGGGCTGACGCTCGACCTGCACCGGCACCGCGCGCGCGTCGGTGACCACGACGTGCCGCTGAGCGGGACCGAGTTCGACGTCCTCCGGGTGCTCGCGACCGAGTCGGGCGCCGTCGTCTCCCGGGCGGCCATGCTGCGGGAGGTCTGGGAGACCTTCGACAACATCGACCCGAACGTCGTCGACCAGTACATCAGTCGTCTCCGTCGCAAACTCGACCTGGCCGAGGCGGGCGTCCGCATCGTGACGAGCCGCGGCGTGGGCTTCTCGCTCGTCGCCGCCGGGAGCTGAGGGCATGTCGTCGGACCGTCGCCGGTCGACGCGGCACCACGGCATCCGCACGCGGATCGCCGGGGGCAGTCTGCTCATCGCCGTCGTCGTGTCGCTCTTCGCCGGACTCGCGATCAACGCCCAGCTGGAGCGCATCGTCCGTGACGGCACCGTCCAGGCGCTCCGCAGTGACGGCGCGCAATACGTGTTCGCGCTGCAGGCGAGACCCGACGACCCGCTCCAGGGACCCGGCCTCGGCACCCGCATCGCGGTCATCGCCCCCGACGGCTCCATCCCGGTCTTCAGCCTGCCGACGACGCTCGCCGCGCAACTCCCGGCGCTCGCTGCGACGCGGGAGGTCACCACGGTCGACGCCGGTCCCGCCACCTACATCCTGTTGTCACAGCCCGTGACCGTCGGTGGCGACACCTGGTACGTCATCGCCGGACGCGACGAGGCCGAGGAGACGACCGTCCTCGTCCAGATGCGGCTCCTCCTCGTCGGGTCCTTCGCGCTGCTCGTCCTCGGCGTGGCGGCCGGCGGGTGGATCCTGACGACGGTGTCGCTCCGGCCCGTCACCCGGCTCCGGGTGAGTGCGCAGAGCCTCAGCGAACGGTCGACGGACGAGGTGCTGCCGGTCGGCCGCGCGGACGACGAGATCGCGCAGCTCGCGATCACCCTCAACGACCTCATCGAGCGGCTGCGGGCCTCGGCGGACCGCGAACGGCAGCTCGTGTCCGATGCGAGTCACGAGCTCCGCACGCCGCTCGCGATCCTCCGCACCCAGCTCGAACTCGCGCGCCTCGAGGACTCGTCGCGCGAGCAACTGCTCGCCGACATCGAGGGGGCGGAGCGCAGCGCGACGCGGTTGTCGGCGCTCGTCACCTCACTGCTCGAGCTGTCCCGCATCGAAGCGGCGACGCCGGAGGAGCGGACGACCGCGGCCACGCTGGAGGCCGACGTGCTCGAGGCGGTCGAGCGTGCGCGGTTCCGGGTCGCCTCGGACGACGCGCTGGCCGGGATCGAGGTCGAGTACGTGAGTGCGGTCGCCGGGAGCGGGCCGGGGGACGGCGCGGCGGTGTACGCCGTGCGCGCTGACGACGTCGGTCGGGTCGTCGACAACCTCGCGGGGAACGCGCTGCAGGCGTTCACCGAGCGCGGGGGTGCTCCGCGCCGGGTGTCGGTCATGCTCGACGACGACGGCGGCGGTCAGCTCACGCTGCGAGTGTCGGACAACGCCGGAGGGCTCGACCCGGCCTTCGAACCGCGGGCGCTCGAGCGGTTCAGCCGGTCGGACGCGACGCGGTCCTCCGGGCACGGTTCCGGTCTCGGGCTCGCGATCGTCGCCGCCATCGCGCGCAACGCGGGTGGGGCGATCGTGCTGCACAACCGTCCCGGCCACGGTCTCGAGGTCGTGGTCACCCTGCCCGCCGCGTCGGCCCTGCCGGTCGATCCCGCCTGATCGTCGCCCCGTTCTCAGGAGTCGCCCGGTGTGTCGGGGGCGGGCGGGGGCGCCGCGCCGGGGAACTCCTGAGTTGGGGACGGATACGACCGGGGCAGCCGGCTGCGCGGGCGCCGCGAGTCACCACATGCAACAATGAGCCAGCCCGTCCGGCATCGCCTGGCGGGACAGACAGGTGAAGGGGAGCCGTGAGCGCGAGCGTGAAGGACGTCGCGGCGAGAGCCGGCGTCTCGGTCGGGACCGTCTCCAACGTGCTGAACCGCCCCGAGAAGGTCTCGCCCGTCACGGTCGACCGCGTCCACGCGGCGATCGACGAGCTCGGCTTCGTCCGGAACGACGCGGCCCGCCAGCTCCGGGCCGGTCGCAGCCGCAGTGTCGGCCTCGTCGTACTCGACGTCGGCAACCCGTTCTTCACCGACGTCGCCCGCGGCGCCGAGGATCGAGCCGATGCGGAGGGGTGGTCGGTCCTGCTCGGCAACAGCGACGAAAGCGTCGACCGCGAGCGCGCCTACCTCGACCTCTTCGAGGAGCAGCGGGTCGCCGGCGTTCTCATCACCCCGCTCGGCGACGACCTCACCCGGCTCAGCCGACTGCGCGATCGTGGCACGCCCACGGTCCTCGTCGACCGGCAGACCGAGGACACGAGCTTCTCGTCTGTCGCCGTCGACGACGTCGCGGGTGGGCGACTCGCGGTCGAGCACCTCATCGGACTCGGTCGACGTCGCATCGCGGTCGTGGGTGGTCCGTCCTCGCTCCGGCAGGTCGTCGACCGGCTCGCCGGTGCGCGTCAGGCGGTCGATGCAGCCGCGGCCGGTGGTGCCGAGGTCACCCTCGAGGTCGTGGAGACCACCGCGTTGACGGTGCTGCAGGGCCGTTCCGCGGGCGAGACCATTCGGAACCGTCCTCGTGACGAGTGGCCCGACGCGGTGTTCGCGGCCAATGATCTCCTCGCGATGGGGGTCCTGCAGGCGTTCAGCATGCTCGGTTCGGTGCGCGTGCCGGACGACATCGCCCTGATCGGGTACGACGACATCGACTTCGCGTCGGCGGCGGTCGTCCCGCTGTCGTCGATCCGTCAGCCGAGCACACTCATCGGCCACACCGCCGTCGAGCTCCTGCTCCGCGAGGCGGACGCGGGCGCTCGACGCGTGCCCGAGCAGATCGTCTTCCAGCCGGAACTCGTCGTCCGGCAGTCGACGGTCGGCGTCGACCCGGCCTGAGTCTGGTGCTTCATCGGTCCTCCACAGGCCACGCCAAGCGGAGGATCCTCTCAGGGACGTCCACGTAGGGTGGCCGTTTCGCCTCCCTCGGATCGGGCAACCGGTCGACCGCGGTCATCGAGGGGCGGCTCTGCCGAGGCGATGCTGCACCCACCGAGCATGAACCGAGCGCGCCCCCGACGCGACCGAGACCCAGGACGGTACCCCCCCATGACCAGCACCACCCCTGCGCGCGCCCTCGAGCGCCGCGACCCGCACACTCCGGCCGTGGCCCTCACGACCCCCGCCCGGACCGGCGGCCGCCACGTGGCCCTCAGCCCGCGAGCCGCCCGTCGCGCGGCTCGACTCGAAGACGCCAGCTGGACCGCCTCCGCCGAGGAGGAGCGACGCCACGTCGACCTCGTGCCCACCAAGCGGCCCTCGGCCCCACGCGGCAAGAGCTCGTTCGCGAAGCGCGCCAAGCCGTTCGCCACGTTCGGCGTCATGACGCTCGCAACCGGGCTCTTCGTGTCGGTGTCACTGCCGGCGGCCGCTGCCGGCGTCGACGTCGATGCGGCGACCGGTGGAGCGATCCCGTCTGCGGCGACGATGCAGTCGGTGTCGTACTCCGTGCCGTCGACCGCAGCCGATGTGCCTTTCGTGCGCTACGGCTACGGCGCGACCAGCCAGGAGGAGGTCGACGCCGCCTCGGCTGCCGCTGCAGCTGCCGCAGCCGAGGCGGCCGCGAGTGCGTCCGCCGCCTCCTCGTCGTCCGCGTCGGCTTCGGCCGGACGCACCTATGCGGCTCCAGCCGTCGCCCGGTCCGGCGAGGCGATCCTCGCCTACGCGGCGCAGTTCGTCGGCGTCGTCCCCTACGGCAACGGCAACGACCCGTCCGACAGCTTCGCCTGCGACGGCTACGTGCAGTACGTCTTCGCGGCGTTCGGTGTGTCCCTGCCTCGCGGGGCCGGTGCGCAGGCCGCGTCTGGCGTGCAGATCTCGGCATCGGAGGCCGTCGCCGGTGACCTGCTCTACTGGCCGGAAGGTCACATCGCGATCTACGACGGCGCGGGCGGCATGTACGACTCTCCCGACTGGGGTCGCTACGTCCAACACCGTCTGTCGATCTGGGGCGACCCGGTCTACATCCGCATCCCGTAGACAGCCCCGTCGTCCACAACTCCTGCTCGACCGGTCGTCGGCCGGCAGCTCGGCCCGGTTCGCGCGGCCGTGTCTTCGGTGTGAGCCCGTCGGGCAGGAGTTGTGGACGGGCCTGTCGGAGATAGCGTGGACAGATGACCGAGTTGCACGCGAGCCCGACCTCCGACGCGCCAGGTACGGAGTCTTCTGCGACCCCGCCGCCGGCGGACGCACGTGCCTTCGAGACCTCCCTCGGGACGATCCTCGGTCGGGTCGACGGCGCGGTGGTGCGAGCTCGCGGCATCCCGTACGCCCGCGCGGGGCGCTTCGAGGTGCCGCAGCCGACGGGTCTTCCCGTCGGCGCCGACGGCGATCCGGTGCCGTTCCGGGCCTTCGAGCGGGCGCCGGCTTCACCGCAGCGTTCCTCCCGGGTGCTCGAGGCCGTCCTCGAGGGCGCTGGCGAGGGGATGGTCGACTCCGAGGACTGCCAGGCGCTCTCGATCACGCTCCCCGCGGACGTGCGCCCGGACGAGTCGCTGCCGGTGATGGTGTGGATCCACGGCGGGGCCTACGTCACGGGTGCCGGTGATCTCGACGTCTACGATCCGATCAGCCTGGTCGTCGAGCAGCGGGTCATCGTGGTGTCGGTGACGTACCGGCTCGGGATCCTCGGCTTCCTCGGTGACGGTGAGACGCTGCCGGCGAACCTCGGTCTGCTGGACCTCGTCCTCGCGCTCCGATGGGTCCACGAGCACATCGCTGCGTTCGGCGGCGACCCGGGGTCGGTCACGCTCTTCGGGCAGTCGGCGGGCGGCGATGCGATCGCGCACCTCATGATCAGCGACGGCACCGCGGGGCTCTTCCAGCGCGCCATCGTCCAGAGCGCGCCGCTCGGCATCAGCAGTGGCCGGGCGAAGATGGCGAGCGCGATGATGCGGGCGGCCGGCAGCCCGACGCGAGACACCCCGGTGGTCGAGTTGCTCGCGCTCGAAGAGCAGGTGGAGCGGGCGGCGCGACGGTTCGGACTGCGTGGTGGCATGGCGTTCGGCACCCAGTACGGTCACGCGCCGCTCCCGGCGGAGGCCGATCGCGACGCCGCCTGGCGGGAAGCGGCCTCGCGCATCGACGTCCTCATCGGCTCGACGACGGAGGAGACCCGGCTGTACGTGCCGCTCATCCCGGCCTTCGCCCGTATGACCTCGATGCCCCTCGTCGGTGATCCGATCCGGCGGGCGCTCGTCGGCGCGACCACGCACGTGACCTACACGCGCGACGCCCGGAAGTTCGTCGAGCGGCATCGGGCGTCGGGCGGTCGGGCCACGCGCTATGAGCTCAGTTGGGCGCCGCCCGGCAGCCCGTATGGCGCGTCGCACGTGACGGACCTGCCCCTCCTCCTCGGGACCGAACGGTCGTGGAGCCGGACGGCACTCATCGGCTCGGCGACGTGGGCCGAGGTCGACCGTCGTGGCCGCTTCCTGCGTCAGATGTGGGCCGACTTCGCGCGTGACGGCGTCCTGGCCGCGGACGCGACCGCGGGCCTGAGCGACGTGGTCACCCTCGATCGCTGAGCGTGGCGCTGGCCACCTGACTACTCGTCGACGACGAGCGCCAAGCACGCGCGGGCGTGCGCCCGTGCTTCGGCCGGCGTCGGCGCAGCGGACAAGCCGAGCAGCCTGCGTCGATGCGGTTCGCCGAGGAGCAGGGTGTAGAGCTGCTCGGCCCGCTCGCCGACGTGGCCGGAGAGGAACGCGATGGAGCGGGCCGGGCCGGCGGCGTAGAAGCCGGCGGCGACCTCGGGGAACCGAGGGGATTCCGCGATCACGAGTCGGTGCAGCGCGATCGAGACGTCCGAGTGCAGTGCGATCACGAGTCGTGTCGCCGCGTCCTCGAGGGGTTCGGCTTCGGAGCCTGGCTCGTCGGCCGCGAGAAGGTACCCGTGCTGCCGTTCGACCGCCGCCGTCAGCATGCCGGCGAGATCGCCGAACCAGGTGTAGATCGTCCGCTTCGTCACGCCCGCGTCGGCGGCGATCGCCTCGATCGTCGTCCCGCCGTACCCGTGCTCGGTGAATCGTCCGATGGCCGCATCGAGGATCGCGTCGCGGCGGAGCTCCCGTTCGGCGGCCGTCGGGCGACCTCGTCTCGTGTCCATGCCCTAATGATACGGTAGCGTCTCATTCAAGCGAAAGGGTGGAGATGACGAAGATCCTGCACGTGGCGATCGTCGACGACTGGGAGGCCAGCAGGCCGTTCGGCGAATATGAGGTGTCGACCAGGGCGGTGCCCTTCGTGGACGCCGGGTTCGTCCGCGCGACGACCTCCGACGGTCTGGCCGAGGTGCTCGACCGCGTCTACGGTTCGCTCCAGCTCCCACTGCTGCTCATCGTGCTGGACGCCGAGGAACTGCAGGCATCAGGTGCCGAGGTCACCTGGGAGCCCGCGCCGCGCGTCCTCGCCCCACTGCCCACCGCGGGCCCGGCTGTGATCGCAGAAATCCCGCTCGAACGCGATGCGACCGGCGCCTGGCAGGTGCCCTCGGCACTCCCGGCATAGACAGCGGACTAGCATCGGGGCATCTCGGGGGACTCTCGGACACTTTGACAGAGCTTCGGTAGAACGACGATGAACTTCAGGCATACCGTATGGCTGCGCTAGGGAGTGAGTACAAGACAGCTATGGAGTAGTGAGCGGAGCAGCGGAAGGAAATCGTGCTCGAGATCATCCTTGGTGTGGTCGTGGTCGTGGTCGTGGTCGTGGTCGTGGTCGGGGGGGGGGGGGGCTGGATGACTCTTCAGATCCTGCAAATCACGATTGCGATATCGCTCCCGTTCATTCGTTTCTCAGAGGGCCCCGACTGAAACAGCACAGTCGGCGCCTTCCTAGTTTCTGGCTTGGCGCGTTAGAGCGGACTGCACCCGACCAATCAGGAGGAAGCGATGACCAACAACACAGACGCCCGCTGCCGAGGACCGTATTGAGTGGGATCACCGAACGCTATGGAGCTTTGCAAGCTGACTTCGAGTGTTCCAACGGCCACAGTGAGAACTCGCGGCGACTCAATCGAGGTCTCATACAAGTTCTTGCACCGTTCTATGCCCACCTTGGAACGACAGGCGCTCTGACTCGCTCGTCGTGCGGCGAAAGGTCGGATCAAGGCTCGAAAGGCTACCGTCGCTCAGATCGACTCTGAGACAGGGTGCATCAAGACCTACCTACTCGCTCGCCGTGAGGAGTGGTTAACCGATGGGGTAGACCTTGACAAGGAACAGAAGGAAGCCGCTGCCATCATCACGGAGGTTTACACCTAGTTCTGCTCGACCAACCCCCAT
The DNA here is from genome assembly GCF_015350715.1 of Plantibacter sp. VKM Ac-2876. Classification (NCBI taxonomy): domain Bacteria; kingdom Bacillati; phylum Actinomycetota; class Actinomycetes; order Micrococcales; family Microbacteriaceae; genus Plantibacter; species Plantibacter sp. VKM Ac-2876. The sequence goes on from NZ_JADKSI010000003.1 coordinate 104,141, forward strand.
AGTGCCCGACCGATCTCTACGGGGGTTACTAGTCTCAGTCATCTTCAATGAGGCACAACAGGCCGACTATGTGCATGATAGCGATGAGCGCATTCGGCCGGCTGTACTGCCGCTGGCTGATCGTGTGGACGGTCCCATGTCGCGTGAACTGAGTAGGCACCTCCATGCCCTGCTGAGGGCTGTACTCCCTGAACGCGCCGTAAAGACTATGGAGGACAAGCAAGGCCCTTGGGTAGTCAACATCACGCCATGTGGGAAGACTTCGCTCAGACGTTCCGGGAGGCGTGGCGACTCTCACCGCCCCCTTGCCCTTGCGCGACTGAAGGGTGGCGTCACTGTAGGAAGACCGCACGAACTTATCTGTAGCCGTATCGAGTGTGATTGCCGCGAGAGCCTGACCGGCACGCCAATGGCCAGCCTTCATCGCTTCAGCCGCCTGCCGTGCCGATGTTCTCCATGGGGTTGTCTCGTCTGAACGCAGCCGCCGAAGCTCCTTCAGGCATGCCCGCAAGATCGCTTCCGATTCTCGCCCGATGATCCGTCGACGGGCCGCTGCTGTCGATGCGCCCAAGACCTCCGCAAGCACGCGGTTCGGCGGCACCCACGCCAATGGCAGCCCTTCTCGAAGCTGAAGCTCCTCAAGGTCTTCGAGGTCTGGGAACTCTACTTCTGGGTCGTTCCAGTTCGGCGGTAATGAAGCCTGAAACCGGCGCTCAGACTCTTCAAGTTGCTCCCAGAGCTTCCGGGCGCGTTCAGCCTCTTGCGCCTCCCACTCCCTCATTGCCTTGACCATGGGGCTTTCTTGAATCTCGTACATCTTCCGCCGGAGCTCGTTCTGCTCTTCGGCCCAGCGCATCATCTCTCGCTGTGGCGCGAGATACTGCTCATAGTCCGCGGTGAGCGCCCGGAAGCGCTCTGTCTTCCTGTCCTCGTACTCCTGAAGCGCAGCCTGGGAAGACTCGTTCAGGTCATCCCTCATGGCAACGACAACATCGAACACCTTGCCGGGCAGAGAACCGACGCGGCCAACAAGATCGATGGTCTTCGGATCTTGAGCTAAGTAGTCGGCGATCATCGCGTCGGCTTTCCGACCTAGATCGTCCAGTAGGTCTCGGAACCAGTCAGCGGCTTTCTCCTTAGGAGGGTGCTCTTCAGTCAACGGACTGGCTCTCGAAGGCTCTTCGCTTCATCGCGTCCGCGCCAAGTGCAATCCCTAGACCTACCAGTCGTCCATCGCCGCCCATCACGCGATTGAGCATGAACTCGCTGGGTATCGAGTTGATGACTTTGTCTTCGAGCGCAAACGGATCGCGTGCCCGCGCCGCAAAGATGCGCGTCGTGTCCAACGCTCGGAAACTGTCTATCGAGATGATCGATTCGGTGACCCTGCCCCGTAACGGTCGGTCGAACGCTTTGCTCGTTGACCAATGCTGCCGGACCCGAGACTTGATACCGCCGTCACTGTGGGTGATGTCTACATAAGCTTGCTTGAACTCGTCTAAGGCCATGATGTACAAGCCCTGTTTACCCTCCCAGTCATTCAGGTTTGTCACCTCAACCATGCACCGTTGGGCCTTGACAGCTTCATCGATGGCGTGGTCAAAATCTCTCCGATCCAGAGTCCTGAAATATGCCATTTTCAAGTCGAGATTTTCAAGTGCGCGGGCTTGGTGCGCCTCACACACTCGTCTGTCATGAAGCGGTGGTCCTCGTCGTCGTAGGCATCACTCAACGAGTCCCAAAGCTCGGAGGCACGCTCGCGAGGGAAGTAGGTAGACGAACGCTTGTTGATCGTGGCGTAGGTGTCGCGGTCGACCCTCAGGCCGGGCTTGCTCCCGGCTCGAACGTTGAGACCGAAGTGAACGGCGCTTCGACGCACCGAACCATTCATCGGGTTCATCGCTGACCGGCTCAGAGTCGAAAGAAGGATGGAGGGGTCGAGGGTCCTTGCTTTCGCACGATGACCAGCGCGACCGCCAATCCCAGCATCACGTAAAGGCCAACTGAGCCGAGCGCTTTGCTTCCTGTCCGGTCCTGCGCCTCGATGAACTCGGTGGCCTTCTCGCCCGTCACCCTATGTGTATTGTCCAGGAGGCCGTAGATGGTCGAGCGCTCTTCGTCGGTCACACCAGGCTCGTTCAGGCGCTTGAGCAGTCCATCGACCAACTTGTCGTTGAACTGGAAATAGTCCTCTGCAATCTTGGACTTGGCATCGTGTTCTTGGGAACCCGCTGCTATGGCGGCCTGCACTCCGACCTCGAGGTACTGCACGAGAGCTGGTCGACGCACCACCAACCGTGCCACTTCCTCAGGCATGAGACCGAGAAGGCGTTCGGCCTCTTCCTGGGACGGCATGCTGCTCTCACCTCCGGACTCCGCGTCAGGTCCATCCCCGGCCTGTGCGCGCCAATCGGCGTTCGTGTCGTCGGTGTCGTCGTCGTAAGGCATCTGTCCCCCAAGAGCTAGTCCGGCTCATCGTATCGGACGGCTCCGCGGCGGCATCTTGGGGTGTATTTCGCAGGGAGTCGCGGTCTAACCGTGCTTCTTGGGGGTTCAACGAACGGGCGTTCCCCGCACTGACTCAATGTTGATGTTACAACCGTGTAACAGACTGCCTTGGGATCGACGAGGTCCTCCCGCGATGGTGCACTCAGTTAGGCACGTGCGACAAGATGATGGGCATGGTAGGAGCATTCGGTTTGAATACTGAGGAACGGCTGCAGCAAATCGCCGATGCCGTAGCGGCAGCAATCGGCGGGCAGTCTCAGTGCATCATGGGCGTGGCGCTCTTATGCGAGGTCTCGAAGCACTTTGGCTACGCGCTTACGCCCCGCGCTGTTTCGCTCGCAGGGCAGTCGACCGCGACCGGACAGGCCGTCGCGACCGGGGCGCTGGCTGCCGACTTCATACGCAAACACGGCGGCCCTTCCGAGGTGGTGGGGTATGCCGGGGCGTTGCCTGACGGGTCGGAGTTTCAGCGGGCTGGCCACCTCGTGGCTACCTTCGAGATCCCGTTTATCCTCATCGATCCGACCTTCGAGCAGTTCTCAGCCGCGGGGTTCCCGAAGGTTACGCCCGTCGTTGCAATCTCGCCGGGCGAGGGCGAGGTGGTGCTTGAGGGGCGAGATTTCCAAGCCGTCTATCTCTTTGACGATGACAATGGGGGCTGGCAAGACTCATTCGAGAAGACGCGAGAGGCCTCTCGAGAGGCTGCCCTCGGCATCGCGAATCACCTCAAAGCGGGACGACCTCCGCACACCCATGACGTGAGGCTCTAGCCGAATGATCCTGAGCGGCGGAGAAACGCCTCAAATATCAGAGCAGTTCTCACAGGGCATCGGCCGCATCGTCTACAGCGCGGGGCGAGTGGAGTTCCTGATCGGGCGAATGCTCCCAGGCGGCGCGTCTGGCGAGAGCGGGGCGCGGCTCGTCAAAGCAGCGCGAGAAGTCAACCACCCCGCTGTCGCAGACGTAGTCGACGGTTACGAACGCATCTTGCCGGATCGCAACCACCTGATTCATGGGACCTACCAGGTGTTCGAAGATCACATCGTCGCATGGCATCTCCGCCAAGGCGGTAAGCAACTGACCAGTCATTCCTACTCCATTGAAGTCTTGAGGTTCATAGCGACGAGTTGGAGCGACTTGGGCGACGCAGCGCACAACGCCCTGCATATCCTCCTCGATGCCGATAGTGCCAAGACGACTGTGTAGGCGGCGCTGTCGTCCGTTCTAATGGAGACTGGCGTCGGACATTTCTGGGTAAGGCCGCAAGAAAGCTCCAGTGCTGAGTGGGCCAGTCGGCTACGTCGGGCTATTGGGTCAACTCCCGATAGAAACGGTTACCTGAATGACGGACACCACGTCGAGCTCAGTGGCGGTTGCAACGGTTGGATGGAAGAGGGCGATGTTCACCCCATCGTCGCTACTGACCGAACTCCTGTACAAGACGCCGTCGAAGCCCTTCTTCTTGATGTATTCGCACAGGTACTGCGTAGGAACGTACTCATAAGCGACGCCGCTCGGCTGGACAGGCCGTGTTAGTTCTTCGCCTAGTCGCTCAAGGAGTGGTAGATCGGCTCGAAGCTCGATGATCAAGGTCTCATCCCCATCGCTCAGCGGCGAGATGAGTGATCGAGGATCGCGAAGATCGGCCAGTTTGAGGTCGTCTGCGTCTAGGAGGTCGAAGCGAGCGACGCATGCTCGCTCGCCAGTGTGAGGGCGAAGCTCCGCGACGGCGGTTGCACGTGTGGACCCCAGGTAAAGGTACGGGATACCTGCCGGATTTGCCCGACCGTGACCCGCCTTGTGACGCGGAGGTGCGCCCATGTCCTTCAGGGCGAAAGCATCATCGCCCGTCATTAGGCGGGCCCGATGCCAGTTGCTGAATTCAAGGGCAGTGGGTGTAGTGATCAGTTGGTCGAGAAGAACTGCTAAGCGATCCATGTCCATGGGTTCCTCAAGGAACCAGCGGTTGCTGTGCATGAGCTCGTCACGCAGCTCTTCCCAGCGACGAAGATTGCCGCCGCTCGGATGTGCAATGGGCGTGAACCTCTTGCGGACGATCTCGCCATCGTCCAGCACATCAGCGAGTAGCTCTTTTGCTTCGGCTTCACTTAACTTCCCGTTTGAGAACATCCTCCACTCGTTGATCAGGTGTCGGACTAGGAAGTCCCCGTGCGGATCTTCGCTGTAGGTCGCGATAAGCGGTGCAAACCATTGGCTCAGTCTGGAGGGGATGACGCAGAGTGCGTCCACCTCGCCGCAGTAGTCGCAATCCTGCCTAAGGGGTTCGCATTGATCGATCAGCTGAACTCGAATGTGCCGATCGTCGAAACAAGTTGCGCAGCAGCGTCGCTCAGGCATTCGCGTGGTAATCCGCAAGCGTCTCGATGTGATGCTTGATGGACAGTTTCTTGACATATCCCAGACCCGGGAAGTGTTTACGCTCGTGCAGGTCGCGGAACTCTTGGACAGCCGTTGTGGAGAGGATCTTCGTAAAGGGATCATCAACCGCTGAGATGAGTTTGGCGAGCGCCTGCGCGAACTTACCTGCCGGGTCGACGGGGGTGTCATTTGAGTCGGACTTGAAGTGATAAACGAACATCGCGTCATCATTCGAAGGGTCGATGTATGTCAGATGGATGGCCACAGCGTATGCGGGGCCACCGCCCTCGCTGTAGTGATCGCCAATCGTCAGGAAGTCGCCGTAACCGTCGCCGCCTAGCTCTTCATAGGTAACGTGGAGATCTGAGAACCTGTTGACCAAGTCGTAGTCCGCGTTCTTCATTCGTTCGAACCCGTCTTCGACCAGGATGCGCCGTGCGCCCTTGAACGGGCGGCGGTAGAGAGTGTTGCGAGCATCAAGGAAGACATGCGTTAACGATTCCGGCTGGAGGCTGTTCGCTAGAGCTTTGCCGTCGGTAAACCCCGCATGCACGAGCGTAAGTGGGCGGTCCGCGTAGGGTTCGATGAGTTTGGTTGCATCGTCCACAGTCAGATCGCTTGTGAGCAGAAGCGCCGGGGAGATCGCATCGTTGTCCCCATGGCTTTCGGCCATGTACTGCGCCAGAATCTCGCTACTATCCCTGTGATCGCCGTGTCTCGGGTTCACGATCACAGTTGCATTGGCGCCCTTGAGAAGTAGTTCGTCCAGTGTGCGCTGAAGTCCCTTAAAGGTCTCACGAACTGGTTCGATGATCGGATTGAAACCCGCATCTGCGATGACTGCCGCACACTCACGGATCGCAATCAACTCGAACTGCTTGCCGCGAAAGTAGGGAAAGTACATCTTCGTTCCTAACTCCAGGTCATCACTGACGACATCAACGTACTAGTGGCTACGGACAGATTCGCGCGCGCGCCGTCGTCTAGGTCGCCGAACAGTGCGGCAGTCCTAATCGAGGGCGGAAAAGCGTCAAGGTGCGCTTCCTGAGCTGCACGTGATCGGCTCCGCTTCACGACTTCGACAGCGTGCCGATGCACATCGACCGGATCGAGGGTCGCATACAGCTTTCTCAGTTCCGTCCACAGGCGTGTGTTCGGAACGTCGGGCGTCTCTATCCCGAGATTCTCAAGCACCTGCAAAGCCTCGCTTGACCGGAGAGTCTCCAAAAGCGCCGTTGGTTCGATGCGTTCGGGCCGGTCCTGGGTTTCTCGGACTACCTGCAGTCGGAGACGAGGAGAGAGTGCAAGCACCCCGACGTCATCCGGAGCAAGGCGAAGGACAGCGCCCGTTTGACGAGAGCTCGTCACCACCGTGACACTCGCGAAGACAGACCTGTAGTCGCTGAGTTGGGTAGTTAGGCGGCTTAGCGAATCTCTTTCCGACTTGATCTCGTAGGCCGTCGCGGTGCCGTTGAGAATGACCAGATCCGCCTTGGACCCCCGCGCGCGCACCTCGTTCAGAACAGTCGCTGTGCGGAGGTTGTGTCGACCGAGGGCAATTCTCTCGACTACCGAACTCCGATAGACATAATCATCCCTATTGCCGGACTTCGTCAGCTTCGTGTATCCGAGATCGAGTGCATCCTGGAGCGTTGCTCCGCTGGGCAGGTCCGCTGGGACGGAAGTCGCTTGCAACAGGCGAGCGACAAGGGGCGAACGCCCGCTTCGACCAAGCTCGCGTATAGCCGCAGGTGAGAAGAGTCGCGAGAGAGCAGCGAGTTCCTCGGTGGCAAGTGTGCCCACGCGAAACACCCCCTGCCGTTCGGAACCGATGACTGATTCTAGTTGGCCAGTCGCTCGAGACCTCTTAGCCCACGACGCTGGCTCGCGATCTGGACCGTTGCGGGTTGATGTGACACAACGATGCGGCCTTGATGGGACGGGCGTGAAGACTCGATCCAGTGACCGCTAGCGCGGGACTAGGCGTCGAGCTTCGTGTTGTTTGGCGGCTACCCCAGCGCCGGCTTGATGTCCTTGACGATCGACTCAAGGATGCGCGCGTTGAAGGCCACGCCCAGCTGGTTCGGGACGGTGACGAGGACGGTGTCGGCGGCCTGCACGGCGGCGTCGGCCGCGAGCTCTGCGGCGATGACGTCGGGCTCGCCGATGAAGCTGCGGCCGAAGCGCGCGAGTCCGCCGTCGAGGTGTCCGACCTGGTCCTTCGAGTCCGCCTGGGCGCGCAGTCCGAAGTAGCGGCGCGTCTCGTCGTCGATGAGCGGCAGGATGCTGCGGCTCACGGAGACCCGCGGCTGCCACTCGTGACCGGTTTCGGTCCAGGCGTCACGGAACATCTGGATCTGCTCCGCCTGCAGTTCGTCGAACGGCACCCCGGTGTCCTCGGTGAGGAGCGTCGACGACATGAGGTTCATGCCCTGCTCCGCCGTCCACACCGCCGTGGACCGCGAGCCGGCGCCCCACCAGATGCGCTCGCCGAGCTCCGGCGACTGCGGCTGGATCGCGAGCAGGCCGTTCGTCCCCGTCATCTGCGGGTTGGCACGCGCCACGCCCGCACCGGCGATGGCCGCGCGGAACACCTCGGTGTGCGAGCGGGCGATGTCCGCGTCGGTCTCGTCGTCGCCCGGCACGTAGCCGAACGACTCCGACCCGCGGAGGGCCGTCTCGGGTGATCCCCGGCTCACGCCGAGCTGCAGTCGGCCGTCGCTGATGAGATCGGTGGCCGCCGCCTCCTCGGCCATGTAGAGCGGGTTCTCGTAGCGCATGTCGATGACACCGGTGCCGAGTTCGATCGTCGAGGTCTTCGCCGCCATCGCCGCCAGGAGCGGGAACGGTGACGCGAGCTGTCGGGCGAAGTGGTGCACGCGCACGTACGCGCCGTCGACACCGACCTCCTCCGCCGCGACCGCGAGGTCGATGCTCTGCAGCAGTGCGTCACGCCCCGTGCGCACGCTGGAGCCCGGAACGTCTTGCCAGTGTCCGAAGGACAGGAACCCGATCTTCTTCACGCTGACTACAGCGTCGCGCGGAGCGGTTCTATTCCTCTGAATGGATCAGCGGACCAGCTCAGCGCGACCGGTGCTCATCCAGCTCGAGGTCGATGAAGGCCGCGATCATCGCGCGATAGGTCGCCTCGACGACGGTGGGGGAGGCGTGGACCTCATCGGCGATGCGGCGCACCGCCTCGACGACCTGCTCGACCCGTGCGGGCGCGTGAACCGCCTGCTCGTCCTGTTTCAGCCGGCCGGCCTCGACCACCCATCCTTGACGCTCGGCGATGAGTTCGACGATCCCGTGATCGATGCGGTCGATGTGGTTCCGGACGTCCTGCAAGGTGAACTCGGATCGCGGTGACTCGTGCATCCCTCGAATTTATCGCGCGTTCCCGGCCTCGAGCAGTGCCTCTCCCCGATCGAGTCGCGCCTCGAAGCGGTGCGTACCGCTCGTCACCGACACCGGCTCGGCGCCCTGCAGGTCGACCACGGCCGTCGTCCCCGTGGGCACCTCGACCTCGACGTGCAGCGTGCCGTCGACGATCCGCCAGGCGATCGAGGCCCGCCCGTAGGGCGTCAGGTGCACGGCCGAGGCGTGGGTGAGCCCACCGCCCGGTCGGGGCCGGAACAGGATCGAGCGGTAGCCGGGTGCGGCTGGAGCGATGCCGGCGACGACCCGGTGCAGCCAGTCCGCCACCGCTCCGAGCGCGTAGTGGTTGAACGAGGTCATCTGCCCCGGGTTCACGGTCCCGTCGGGCAGCATGCTGTCCCAGCGCTCCCAGATCGTGGTCGCGCCCTGTCCCACCGCGTACAGCCAGGACGGGCACTCGTCCTCGAGCAGCAGGTCGTAGGCGCGGTCGAGATGGCCCGACGTCGTGAGCGCGTCGCTCACGATCGGCGTCCCGACGAAGCCCGTCGCGATGCGGTTGCCGGCGGCGGCGACGAGTGCGCTCAACCGCTCGCCGGCGCGGTCCACGGCCGCCGGGTCCGGCAGGAGCTCGAACGCGATCGCGAGCGAATACGCGGTCTGGGCGTCACTCGTCATCAGCCCGTCCTCGCCGACGTACTCCGCGAGGAACGCCCGGCGGGTCGCCTCAGCGAGCTCGGCGTAGTGCTCAGCGTCGTCCACTCGGCCGAGCACGGCGGCGGTCTTCGCGAGGTGCGCCGTGGACCAGGCCGAGTAGGCGGTGGCGACGAGGTGGCGGTCGGTGAGCGACTCCGCCGGGCGATCCGGTGGTGCGGCCGGGTCGAGCCAGTCGCCCAGCTGGAACCCCTCGTTCCACAGATGGTCAGGGCCGGAGAGCCGGTGGACGAGGTCGACCCACCGCTTCGCGCTGTCGTACTGGGCCGCGAGGACGCCGATGTCGCCGAAGCGCTCGTAGAGCACCCACGGGGTGAGGACGGCGACGTCGCCCCACACGGCGCCGGGTCGGTTCGGCGTCCACTGGCCGTCGTCGGGGATGAACGGGACGTACCAGGGCACGGTGCCGTCCTCGTGCTGCTCGACCGCGACGTCCTGCAACCAGGAGCCGAGCATGCCCGACACGTCGTACAGGAACGAGGCGGTGCGCGCGAAGACCTGCAGGTCGCCGGTCCAGCCGACGCGCTCGTCCCGCTGCGGGCAGTCGGTGGGCAGGTCGACGAAGTTCCCGCGCATGCTCCAGAGCACGTTCTCGTGCAGGCGGTCCACCCGCTCGTCGGAGCTCTCGAACCAGCCCGTCCGCTCGAGGTCGGAGTGGTAGACCCGCGCGACGACGTCGCCGTTCGCGACCGCCTCGTCGAGATCGCCCGGCCATCCGGTGATCTCCGCGTACCGGAAGCCGTGGATCGTGAACCGCGGCTCCCACTCCTCCGCGGGACCGCCGTCGACCGGGGTCGGGCGGCCGGCGAGGGTGTAGCTGTCGGTCGCCTTCGCCTCGCGGAGCGGACGGGTGTAGATCTCACCCCCCTGCATGACCTCCGCGGTGCGGATCACGACCGTCTCGCCCGCCTGACCGGTCACCCGGATCCGCAGTCGACCGACGAGGTTCTGGCCGAGGTCGAGGATGCGCCTGCCACTCGGGCTCGTGAGGACCGCGATCGGCGCGACCTCCTGCGTCGCGCGCACCGGGGGTCCCTGCGGTGCGACGAAGGTGGCGGGGTCGCGTGTGCCGATCCGCACGCCAGTCCACCCGCTGTCGTCGAAGCCGGGCTCCGACCATCCGGGGAGCTCCTCGCGGGCGTCGTAGTGCTCACCGTCGTAGTTGCCGGAGCTGATGATGGGGCCGAACGAGGCGCGCCAGTGCTCGTCGGTCGCGATGGTCTCGACGCGACCGTCCTCATAGCGGAGTTCGAGCTGGGCGATGAGCGAGAGGTCCGAGCCGAACAGGTTGCGGAAGCCACCGCGCCACCCCAGTCGACCCCGGTACCAGCCGTCGCCCATCCAGGAGCCGATCGCGTTGTCGCCGGGGTGCAGGAGCTCGGTGACATCGTGCGTCGCCGGGCGCAGCCGGCTCGCGTAGCTGGTCCAGCCCGGCGCGAGCGCCTCGTCACCGACGCGACGACCGTTGATCTCCGCCTCGTAGACGCCGTGCGCCGTGAGGTACAACCGCGCCGAGACGAGGTCGGCACCGACGGTGAAGTCCCGCCGCAGCAGGGGTGGCCGACGCGTGTCGCTCTCCGGCTCCTCATCCCAGTCGGCTGCGACCGGCACCGCGACCCAGTCGCCCGGTGCGAGCAGGCCGGCCTCGACCGTCGCCACCGGGCTCCAGTCGGCCGCCTCGACCGCCCGGCCAGGGCTGCTGTCGGTGCCCCACACCCGTACGCGCACCGATGCCACCTCACGCGAGCGGAGCGGAGCGGCGGGCCAGGCGACGAGGACGGATTCACCGGTGGCGACCCGGCCCGTGGTCGTGACCCGTCCGTCGCGGGTGATCTCGATCTCGGCGGCGTGCTGCTCCCAGCCGGCGGGCGCCAGATTCGTCCAGCTCAGCCTCGGGGTGGCGTCGCCGATCCCTCGGGCTTCGCGGAGGTGCTCGAATCTGGGGGCGCTCGTGGTCACCATCGTGGCTGCTGGTCCTTTCGTCAGGCAGGGCGCGTCGCAGCTCGCTCGGCGATCAACTCTGACACGTTTCAAAACCCGATGCTACAGCGTTTGTATGCGAGAAAGCGAGGATGGTGCGACACTTCTTGACACGTTTCAAAACCTGGACCAGGATGGAGGCGCTGGCGGGGTCGAAGCGGATCCGTCAGGTGGGGCGCGCCGATACGCGGCCGGCCCGCGCTCACGACGACGACGATGGAGAGCGACGATGACAGCACCCGAAGCACCAGCCAGACCGACCGTCGCCCTCGTCGGCACCCTCGACACCAAGGGTGCCGAGTACCGGTGGGTCGCCGAGCGTCTCGGCGAACTGGGCGCGGACGTCGTGGTCGTCGACGCCGGAACGCGTGAGCCCCACGGGTACGACGCTGCCGTGGATCATCCGAACCACGAGGTGGCGGCCACTGCCGGGACCGATCTCGAGACGTTGCTCGCCGCGGAGGATCGTGGCGCCGCCGTGAGCGCGATGGCCGAGGGTGCCGCGACCGTGATCGGCCGGCTGCACGCCTCCGGGCGGGTCGACGCCGTCCTCGCCCTCGGTGGCAGCGGCGGGTCGGCCATCGCCGCCCGGGTTTTCCGCGAACTGCCGATCGGGGCCCCGAAGCTCCTCGTGTCGACGATGGCGTCCGGGGACGTCGCGCCGTACGTCGGCGCGAACGACGTGACGCTCATGTACAGCGTGGTCGACATCGCCGGGATCAACCAGATCTCCCGTGCCGTCCTCGGGAACGCGGTGGCGGCCATCGCCGGCATGGCGGCGGCTGCGCAGGCGCGCGGTCCGGCCTCGTCCGCCGAGCGGACGGACCGCCCCCTCATCGGGGCGTCGATGTTCGGGGTCACGACGCCCGCGGTCGACGTGGCTCGCGAGCGCCTCGACGAACTCGGCTACGAGGTCCTCGTCTTCCACGCCACCGGCTCGGGTGGGCAGGCACTGGAATCGCTCGCCCGCAGCGGCATGCTCGCGGGGGTCCTCGACCTCACGACGACCGAACTCGCGGACGACCTCGTCGGCGGCGTGCTGACGGCGGGCCCCGACCGACTCACCGCGGCCGGCGCGGCAGGTGTCCCGCAGCTCGTCAGCCTGGGCGCCCTCGACATGGTGAACTTCGGCCCTCGCGACACCGTGCCGGAGCGGTTCGCCGATCGCGACTTCTTCGTCCACAACGCGACGGTGACGCTCATGCGCACCACGGTCGAGGAGAACCGAGAGCTGGGCGAGCGGATCGGGGCGAAGCTCGCGGGAGCCGAGGCCCCCACCGTCCTGTTGATCCCGCGCGGCGGTGTCTCGGCGCTCGACGCCGAGGGGTTGCCGTTCCGCGACCCGGCGGCGGACGCGGCGCTCATCGATGCGGTGCTCGCGGGCGTGGCGGGCAGCGCGGTCACCGTCGTCGACCGTCCGGAACACCTCAATGATCCGGTGTTCGCGAGGATCGCAGCCGACACCCTGCACGCCCTGATCGAGCGGAACAGCACCGGCCAGCACAGCACAACGGAAGAGGACTGACCATGGACAGGACCATCGCACTCGAACGTCTCCGCGCCACCGTCGCGCGTGGTGAGGCCGTCATCGGCGCCGGGGCGGGCACCGGCATCTCGGCGAAGTCCGCGGAGGCGGGCGGCGTCGACCTCATCATCATCTACAACTCCGGCCGTTACCGGATGGCCGGTCGCGGCTCACTGTCGGGGCTGCTCGCCTACGGGGACGCCAACCAGGTCGTCGTGGAGATGAGCCGGGAGGTGCTGCCGATCGTCCGCGACACCCCGGTGCTCGCCGGCGTGAACGGGACGGACCCGTTCCGGATCATGGAGCGCTTCCTCGACGAACTCAAGACGATGGGGTTCACCGGCGTGCAGAACTTCCCGACCGTCGGGCTCTTCGACGGCGTCTTCCGCCAGAACCTCGAGGAGACGGGCATGGGCTACGACCTCGAGGTCGACATGATCCGCCTCGCCGCCGAGCGCGACCTCCTCACGGCGCCGTACGTCTTCGACGTCGAGTCGACGGTCGCGATGACCGAGGCGGGTGCCGACGTCCTCGTCCCGCACATGGGCCTCACGACCGCAGGCACGATCGGCGCGACCACGGCGCTCTCGCTGGAGGAGTCGGCGCACCGGGTGCAGGAGATGCGGGACGCGGCCGTCGCGATCAACCCGGACGTCATCGTGCTGTGCCACGGCGGTCCGATCGCCGAACCCGAGGACGCCGCCTACATCCTCGCCAACACGACTGGTGTATCCGGGTTCTTCGGCGCATCATCCGTCGAGCGTCTCCCGACCGAGCGCGCCATCAAGCGCCAGATCGAGGACTTCAAGGCCATCCAGACCCGCTGACCGCCCGCACCGCCCACCGCACGACCACTCGACGAGGAGCCTCACATGACCGAACACGCCATCACCCCCGCCACCGCCGGCCGTCGCCCCGACGAGGTCCCCACCCGGGTCTTCGACTGGGGCACCATCAAGTGGCTCGTCACCCCGCATCTCGACGAGGGCGCCGGGCTCACGGTCGGCGAGGTCATCGTCTACCCCGGGCAGGGCCACGCACCCCACCAGCACCCGGGCGAGGAGGAGGTCATCACGGTCATCTCCGGTGAGGGCGTGCAGACGGTCGGCGACGGTCCGGCGTTCCCGATCCGCGAGGGCGACGCCGTGTACATCCCGAAGGACACCGTGCACTCCACCTACAACACGACGTGGCGCCCGCTGCGGCTGTCGGTCGTGTACACGCCGGGTGGCGCGGAGACGGGGCTCGACGGCCTGCCTGACGCGCGCATCCTCGACACCGGAACGGCCCCGAGCTGGAAGCAGGACCGCTGATGCCGGTGATCGAACCGGGCTCCTGGGTGCATCCGGGTTCGAAGCCGGACTGGAGCGAGATCGGTACGATCGGGCGCTTCGCGGTGTCGGTCGACGGCGGACGGTTCGACCGGCACCACCACGACGACCACGAGATCTGGTTCATCACCGAGGGCAAGGGGAAGGTGCTCGTCGACGGTGGTGAGCGATACGTGCAGTCGGGCGACATCGTGCTGACGCAGGCCGGCGACACCCACGACATCGTCGAAGTGTACGAGACGATCCGCGGCTTCTTCACGGAGACGGGACTCCCGGCCGGTGGGCGCGTCGGTCATCTGCATGCGAACGACGAGGACGCCGCCGGCCACGTGGTGACCGCACTCCCGCTGCCTGCTGACTTCCCGGCCCGAGCCTAGGATCGTCGGTATGCGCATCGCCGTCACCGGGAGTTCGGGCAAGCTCGGTTCCGCCACCGTCGAACGACTGCGGCGGGACGGCCACGACGTGCACGGGCTCGATGTCGCGGGCGCGGCCGGGCCGGGGTTCACCCGCGTGGACCTGGCCGACTACGGGCAAACGATCGACAGCCTGCTCGGGGTGACGGCGAGGTTCTCAGGTCTCGACGCCGTGGTGCACCTGGCCGCGATCCCGGTGAACGGGCTCGTGCCGGATGCGGCGACGTTCCACAACAACCTGACCGTGTCGTTCAACGTGCTGCACGCGGCGCTGCGGGCGGGGATCCGGACGATCGTGACGGCGTCGAGCATCACGGCCATGGGATTCCCGTTCGAGGAGGCGCCCGAGTTCCTGCCGATCGACGAGACCGTCAGTCGCGCGAACAACACCTACGCGCTCGGGAAGGTCGCCGAGGAGGCGATGGCCGCACAGTTGGTGCGGTGGGCCGACGGGACGTCGATCACCGCGTTGCGGTTCACGAACGTCTTGGCGCCGGGGGAGTACGGGACGTTCGCACGCGCGTCGGAGCCCGGGTACCGACGCGATCTCCTGTTCAGCTATGTCGACGCACGTGACGGTGCGCAGGCGGTCGCGCTGGCGCTGACCCGAGCGGAGCCCGGCTTCGAGGTCTACGACGTGTGCGCCTCCGACAATGGGACGACCGTGCCGTCGGCGGAGCTCGCGGCGACGCACTTTCCCGGTGTCCCGCTGCGGGCGGGGCTCGGCGAGTTCGAGACGCTCATGTCCATCGACAAGGCCCGCACACGGCTCGGCTTCGAGCCCGAGTACTCCTGGCGGGACGAGTTCGAGCGCGAGCAGTCGACGCGGGGCTGACCGGCCGCCTCAGCGATCCTCCCTCCGACCGTGGACCGGGGCCGCGTTCGCGGGAGGCTCGCCGACCTCCTCCACCGTGTGGCCGCTGCAGCCCGCCGACATCACGCTGGCTCGCTCGATGCGCGCCACGGTGAACCACCGCATGGCGTCGCGCATCCGGCACCATCCGACGAGGTACCACTGACTGTTCGTCGAGGCGAACAGCACGGGCTCGACGTCGCGCGTGGTCGTGCTCCCGGCCCGCGAGGTGTACCGGATGCGGACGACCCGTTGCTCGGCCATCGCCGCTTCGAGCGCAGATCGGACGACGCGCGAAGCGGTCGGGGGCGCATCGACCCAGATCCGACCGGCCAGCGCGTCGGCTCGTGCCCGGGTCCTGGGGTCGAGGACGTCCAGGATCTTCTGCACTCCGGCGGCCGCCAGGTCCGCATACGGGGCGTCGGGTGCCGCGGACACCGCCGACATGAGCGCCACCGCTTGCACCGGGGACAGGCTGACCGGGGGCAGTGTCGCCCCGACGGCCAAGCCGTATCCGCCACCTGGTCCGGGGCGTGACCAGATGGGCGCGCCGCTGCGCTCGAGCGCCTGCAGGTCCCGCTTGACCGTCCGCACCGAGACGCCGAAGTCCCTCGCCAACCGCTCGGCGGAGGTTCCTCGCGATCCACCCCGACGCAGTGCCTCGGACAGGGCGTGGAGTCGCTCCGCCCGCTTCATCGGCTCACGAGTTCGAGATTCATGACAGAAATAGTGACACACACCTGCCTGGAGCGCGCTTCAGGCTGGAGTCATGAACACACGGAACGACACCCCGACCATCATCCTCATCGCCGGCCACTGGCTGGGCGCCTGGGCCTGGGACGACGTCCTCGGGCATCTCGACACCGACCGTTCGCGCACCGTCGCGATCACCCTGCCCGGCCTCGACGAAGCCGATCCCGACCGGTCCAGCAGGACCCTCGACGACCAAGTCGCCTCGATCACGGAGGTCCTCGCCCGTCGGGACGTCTCAGCGGACCACCCAGCCGTCATCGTCGCGCACAGCGGCGCCAACGCTCCCGTCAGCCTGCTCCTCGACCGGCATCCGGAGCTCGTCCGCCGGGTGGTCTGGGTGGACTCCGGGCCGCTGGCGTCCGGAACGGTCTTCGCGCCGGACCTCCCGGCCGACGTGGACGAGCTTCCGCTCCCGGCGTTCGACGTCCTCGCGCAGCAGGCGAGCCTCGACGGCTTGAGCGCCGAGGTCCTCGACCGGTTCCGAGTGCGGGCAGTCGCTGAGCCGGGGCCCGTCCTCCGACAGGCTGTCGAGCTGACCAACGACGCCCGCGCCGCCGTCCCGACCACCCTGGTGTGCTGCTCGATCCCGAGCGCGCAGGTGCTGGACCTGGCCAGAGGCGGACACCCCATGTTCGCCGAGGTCGCGGGGCTCGAGACCGTCGAGGTCGTCGACCTCCCGACAGGTCACTGGCCGATGTGGAGCCGTGCCGGCGAGCTCGCGGAGGTGATCCGCTCAGCGGCGCTCACCCCGCGTCCGAACGGTCGAGACCGATCTGACGCTGAAACCCGCCAGGTCGGCTAGCGGACGCCCGCCTCGGCTTCGGCCAACGCCCGCACCTCGGCGACCTCGCGGATCTCGTCGGCGCCGATGTTCGCCCCGAAGAGCTCGTGTCCGGGTTCGAGGACGACGCCCGCGCGCAGCGGCCCGATCTCGACGGGGTCGAACCCGAGCGCGTCCACCACGGCCGAGACGGCTGCCCGGTCCGCGGGGGCGTCGCCGGCGATCGCGATGCCCTTGCGGCCCGGCGTGCCGGCCGGACGCGGCTCCCCGTCGAGGTCGTGGTACCCCATGTGGTTGAACGCCTTCACGACCCGTGACTCCGGCAGGAAGGCGGCGACCAGCTCGCTCGTCGAGGTCTCCGGCGCGCTGAGGTCGTCGCGATGTCCGTCGACCTCCCACCAGTAGTTCATGGCGTCGATGACGAGCTTGCCGCGCAGCTCGTCGACGGGCACCGACCGGTGCTTGCCGAGGGGCAGCGCGAGGATGACGAGGTCGGCCTGGGCCGCTGCCTCGGCGGCGGTCGTGGCGACGGCACCCGGCGCGAGGACGTCGATCGTCAGGGCGATCCGGGCGGCGTCGCGCGAACCGCTGATGAGCACCCGGTATCCGGCGGCGACCGCGAGTCGTGCCAGGACCGTGCCGACCTTGCCGGCGCCGAGGATACCGATGGTGATGCCCTGCGACGGAGTCGGCTCGTCGGCGGATCGGTCGGTTCCGGAAGCGGTGTCGGACATGGCTCTCCTTCGTGGACGGTGCGGCCGCACGCGGTCGACTGGGTCAACCGGGGGTCGTCCGTCGCTATTCCGACACCGATCGCGCGGGCCGCGCAACCCCTCCTGCCCGATCGCCCACTCGACGTACCGTTGCCGCATGACTGACGCAGAACAGACCGATGCAACGACCCCTGACGCCACGACCTCCGGTGCACCCGAGACGATCGGCGCCACCGAGGAGACCCTCGGAGCCCGGGGCGACGACAGCTCGACGAGCGCGAGCAAGGACCCCGAGGACTGGGTCACCGGCGACGAGCCGATGACCGGCCCGCAGCGCAGCTACCTCGACACCCTGGCGCGCGAGGCCGGCGAGGAGCTCCCCGCCGACCTGACGAAGGCGCAGGCCTCCGAGCACATCGACCGGCTGCAGAACGCCACCGGTCGCGGTCAGTCCGGATCCTGAGCGCCGCCGCCACCGTGACCGATCCCAGGACGGCACAGCTCCATCACGAGGTGGTCGTCATCGGTGGCGGCAACGCCGGTCTCTCCGTCGCGGGGAGGCTCCGGCGATACGGCGTCGATGACGTCGCGGTCATCGAACCGCGGGAGCACCACCGGTACCAGCCGATGTTCTCGCACGTCGCCGGCGGGACCGCGTCCGCGTCGGTCGCCACGAGGCCACAGCGAGCGGTGACACCGAAGGGCGTGACCTGGATCCAGGACCGGGTGCGGTCCATCGACCCGGTCGCGAAGACGGTGACGCTGGAATCCGGCACCGCCGTCGAGTACGACCAGCTCATCGTCGCTCCGGGCATCCAGCAGGACTGGGACGCCGTGCCCGGTCTGACGGAGGCGATGGCGTCGCCGGTGGGGATCTCCAACTACACCTTCGAGTACGCGCAGAAGGCCTCGCGGGTGCTCCGGTCGGTCCGCTCCGGCACCGTCGTGTTCACGCAGCCCGCCGGCCCCGCGAGCTGCTCGGGTGCCGCCCAGAAGCCGATGTACCTCGCGTGCGACTACTGGCGGCAGACGGGCGTCCTCGACGACATCCGTGTGGTGCTCGTCGTGCCCACACCCACGATGTTCGGCATGCCGATGATCGACGCCGAACTCGACCGCAAGGTCGCCGAGTACGGCATCGAGGTGCGGTTCTCGCGCGAGCTCGTCGCGGTGGATCCGGAGCGGAGCGTGGTGACCATCGCGCAGACCGACCCGCAGGACGGCCCGGATCGCGGGCAGGACGGCGTGACGGGCGGACTCCGGGAGGACATCAACTACGACGTCCTCCACGCCGTGCCGCCGCAGTCCGCACCCGACTGGCTCGCGGCCACGGCGCTCGCCGACCCCGGCAACCCGGGTGGGTTCGTCGAGGTCGACTCGTTGACCCTGCGGCATCCGCGGTTCCCCGACGTCTGGGCGCTCGGAGACGCCGCCGCGGTGATGAGTTCGAAGTCCGGCGGTGCCCTCCGGCAACAGACGAAGACCCTCGCGAAGAACCTCGTCGCCGTGCGGTCCGGACAGGAGCCGAGCACGGTCTACAACGGCTACTCGGTGTGCCCGTTCACGGTCTCCCGCGGGACGGTGGTGTTCGCCGAGTTCGACGACCGCTACCGCCCGAAGCCCTCGATCCCGTTCTGGAACGGCCTCGCGAAGGAGCGTCGGTTCACGTTCTTCGCCGACCGCTACGTCCTGCCCTGGGTGTACTGGAACCTCATCCTGCAGGGTCGGGCGTGAGCGTCCGTAGCCGCACACCGAAGGTCGTCTCCGCCACCGGCACGCGGTAGCGCTCGGGCAGGGCCGGCCCGCACGACGAGCTGCCGATGCCCTGCTGGGCGTGGTCGAGGTTGAGCCACACGCGGCCGGAGTCTCGGAGGTCCTGCGGGTGGCGGGCCTCCTCGAGCGCTTCGCTCGTCCATCGTCGGGCGGTGAAGTCGAAGCCGGTGTCCTGCAGCTGCTCGGCTCGCAGGGTCGGCAGACCGTCGCCGGTGAGTTCCACCCACCGCGTCCCGACGTGGTTGCCGTTCTCCTCGGGCACCGGGTAGTCGGTCTGGAGCCCGTCGACACTGCTCGTGAAGCGACCGACGCGCGCCGCGGCGAGGCTGTCGACGTACGACTCGCCGGGGCCGCGACCGAACCACGTCGCATCCGTGTAGCTGCCCGGTAGTCCGAGTCGGAGGCCCAGGCGCGGCAACGTCAGCACGTGATCGCCGATGGGGGTGTGCTCCCAGATCCCCTCGGGGACGACGGTGACCGACAGGTCCAGGGCGCCGCCCACGTCGGTCCAGTCGAACGTCCAGCGCAGGCCGAGCCCGTGCGCGGCCGGGGCGCTGCGGCCGGAGACCCGCAGGCCGCCGCCCTGCCCGTCGTCGATCCGCTCGACGGCGTCGGTCCGGTGGAGGAAGCGGTCGAGTCCCGTGAGCTTCCAACTGGCTGCGGCCGTGTTCCGCGGCCCCTGGCCCCGGTCGTTCTCGGTGGGTGCGCGCATGATGTCGAGGACGGGGCCGTCGAACTCCAGGTCGCCGAGCGCGCGGAGTCGGCCGGTGCGGGCGTCGAAGGAGCCTGCGCCGAGGGTGATGCGGTGGCCCGGCGTGCGGTTGGCGTGAGCGAGGGGTCTGCGCGCCGCGGCCGGCACGGGAGCGGTGACGCCGGTCGGATCCGCCGGTCGGTCGGCGGCGATCCGCGCCTGCCCGAACGCGACCTCGTGTCCCGCGGGCGCCCAGGGCTCGTCCGCGGCGAGGACGGCCCGCACGGTGAGCCAACGCTCGACGGGTGCGCCGGAGACCGGATCGACACCGGCGGTCGGCACGGTCGCCTCCGCCGGCAGGTCGACGGTCGCCGCGCTCCGGGGATCGACGGACGGTGTCGTCAACGCACCCGACGCGACGACGAGGCCGTCGTCCTCCAGCTGCCACCGGAGCGCCAGGTGATCGAGTGACCGCATGTCGTGTTTGTTCCTGACCGTCAGCGTGCCGGTGGTGGCGTCCGCCAGGAGCTCGACCGGACTGATCGCGGCGTGCAGCTCGGCGAGGCCGGGGGAGGGCGTGCGGTCGGCGAAGACGAGTCCGTCGAGGCAGTAGCGTCCGCCGTTCGGTCTGAAGGCGACATCGCCGCCGTGCATGACGAACGCGTTCCCGGCGGCGTCGGTGCTGCGGAAGCCGTGGTCGATCCACTCCCAGACGAAGCCGCCGCAGAACCGGTCGGAGGACTCGAGGATCCGCTGGTAGTCGACGAGCGACCCCGGTCCGTTGCCCATCGCGTGCGCGTACTCGCAGAGCAGGAACGGGAGCCTCCGCCGACGCACGTCGTCCGGCGACCCCGCCACGACGCCCGCGGGGGTCGGTTCCTCGCGACGGCCGATGGCCTCGAGAAGCTCCTGGTCGGGGTACATGAGGCTGGAGAAGTCCGAGTTCCGATACGACGGATCGCGCTCGTACATGATCGGCCGGGACGGGTCGCGCTCGCGGATCCACTGCTCCAGCACGTCGAAGTTCTCGCCGACCCAGCTCTCGTTCGCCATCGACCACACGACGATCGACGGGTGGTTCTTGTCGCGCTCGACCATCCGCTGGACACGGTCGAGCATGGCGTCGCGCCAGACCGGCTCCGTCGGCGGATTGCCGGCCCAGTCGGTATAGATGAAGCCGTGGGTCTCGAGGTCGCACTCCTCGACCACCCACAGCCCCAGCTCGTCGCAGAGGCGGAGGAAGTCCGGGTGGGGCGGGTAGTGGCTCGTGCGCACAGCGTTGAGGTTGTGCTGCTTCATGAGCAGGATGTCCTGCCGCATGGTCTCCGTGTCGAGTGAACGGCCGCGGTCCTGGTCGTGCTCGTGCCGGTTGACCCCGCGGAACAGCACCGGGACGCCGTTCACGAGGAAGCGGCCGTCCTCGATGGAGACGGTGCGGAACCCGATGCGCAGCTCGACGGTCTCGCCGGCCACCGGCGTCTCGTCGGTCGGCCGCGGCCTGAGGTGCGCGGTGTAGAGGCGCGGTACCTCGGCGCTCCAGGGCTCGACCGGCAGAGCGGTCGCGGTGCCGGTGGGGAGGTCGCGGATGCCGAGCTCGGGGACGTCGACGAGGCCGGGGACGTCGGTGTCGACACGCAGGACCCCGATGCCGTCGCGGTGGTCGTAGCTCACGCGGACCTGGACGTCGTCGATCGCGCCGGCCGGGCGTTCCAGGAGGTCGACGTCGCGGAAGATCCCCGGCAACCACCACATGTCCTGGTCCTCGAGGTAGGTGCCGCTCGACCACCGGTGCACCCGCACGGCGAGGACGTTCTCACCGGAGACGAGGTGCTCCCCGACGTCGTACTCCACCGGGAGCCGGCTGCCCTTGCTGTGGCCGAGGAGCACGCCGTTCAGCCACACGGTCCCGCAGGAGTCGACACCCTGGAAGCGCAGCACCGTGTCAGAGCGTCGCCAGTCCTCCGGCAGGGTGAAGGTACGGCGGTAGTCGCCCGTCGGGTTCTCCTCGGGCACGCGAGGCGGGTCGATCGGGATCGGGAACGCGGTGTTCGTGTACAGCGGCTGCCCGTGGCCCTCGAGGACCCAGTGGGCAGGCACCCGGATGCGGTCCCAGGAGGAGTCGTCGAGCGACGGATCGCCGAAGGTGTCGCCCGTCCCGTCGGCCGTGGGCGAGAGCGTGAACGCCCAGTCGCCGTTGAGGGACAGCCGACGCGCGTCGCTCAGTTCGTCGGCCCGGGGTCGCCGCCGCCCGGTCCCCGGGATCGGGTCTTCGACCCACGACGCTGCGAGCCCTGCTGAGTCGTTCATCGTCGTGCAACCTTCATCGTGATTGGTGGGTCGATCGTCCTGTTCGCAATTCAGGAGCCCCGCGGTGTGTCGTACCCGACCCGCCGCTCGCGGAGGACGACTCGCCGGGGTTCTCCTGAATTGTGGACAGGAGCTCAGTCGGTGATGGTGCTCGGCGGCGTGCCGAGGGCGTCGAGGTCCGACCAGAAGTCGTCGGGGATGAGGGTCGTGCGCAGTGCCTCGACCTGTTCCAACCGCTCCGGGCGGTTCATCCCGACGACGGTGGAGTCGACGAGTTCCGATCGCGTCGAGAACGCGAGGGCGGCAGCTGCGAGCGGGATGCCGTGGCGGGCGGCCAGTTCGTCGGCACGGTCGACCCAGGCGAGCAGCTCGGGCGAC
Source organism: Plantibacter sp. VKM Ac-2876 (assembly GCF_015350715.1). Classification (NCBI taxonomy): domain Bacteria; kingdom Bacillati; phylum Actinomycetota; class Actinomycetes; order Micrococcales; family Microbacteriaceae; genus Plantibacter; species Plantibacter sp. VKM Ac-2876. The sequence continues at coordinate 126,618 of NZ_JADKSI010000003.1, forward strand.
CCGGCCTGGTACGCGTACGTGGCCGGCTTGCCGTCACGGCCACGACGCCCGGCGAGGAGCCCGCCCCCGAACGGCGCCGCATTGAAGACGCCCATCCCCCGCGACCGCGCCTCCTCCAGCAAGCCGGTCGCCGAGCGGTCGACGAGCGTGAACCGGTTGTGGGTGAGGAGCACGTCGAAGACGCCGGTGCGAACGTAGGGCAGCATCACGCTGATGGCACCCGCAGCGATCCCGATCGCATCGACCAGGCCTTGCTCCTTGAGCGCCAGCATGCCCTCGATCGCACCGCCCGGTGCCGACGCCTCCTCGAACGACACCGAGTACGGGTCGTGCAGGTGGAACACCGGGATGCGCTCGACGCCGAGCCGCTCGAGACTCTCCTCGAAGGACCGCAGCACCCGGTCGCGGTCGAACACCGCCGTCGACGGATCCTGGTCGGCCTTCGTCACGACCCCGCGCCCCTCGGGCAGACCGCCCTGCCGGATGGCGTCGCCGATGGCCGTCTCGCTGCGCCCGTCCGAGTACGCGTTCGAGGTGTCGACCAGCAGGTTCGGCCCGCGGAGGGCGGCCGACGCGAACGCCGTGGAGCCTGCGGCCGGGGAGCCGTCGGCGCTCGCCGGGGTGCCGAGGCCGGAGGTGCCGACCGTGACCGGGCTCGCGAGGAGTCCGGTCAAGCCGAGCAGGCGGAGGTCGTCTGGTGTCGCCACCGCTGGAGCCGTCTGGTCGGCGGAGGGTGCGTGGGTCGTGTCGTCGTTGATCATGTCGTCCATCCTGCAGTCGTCGGGCACTCGGGCGTCACCCCTTGAGAGCGCCGGATGCCAGCCCCTTCATGATCCGCTGGTTGAGGAACACGAACACGACGAGCAGTGAGAAGACGTTGATGCAGATGCCCGCGAACAGCGGCCCGTAGTCGACCTGGCCGAACTCCCCGCTGAAGTTCAACAGACCGGCCTGGATGGTGCGAAGGTCGGCGTTCGTCGTGAACGTCAGCGAGATGAGCAGGTCGTTCCAGATGGAGAGGAACTGGACGAGCCCGATCGTGAAGAGCGCGTTCCGCACCATCGGCAGCCCGATGGACCAGAAGGAACGGATGATGCCGGCGCCGTCGATCGTCGACGCCTCGAACACCTCGCGCGGCACGGCCCGGAAGTAGGCGGTCATCATGAAGACCGTCAAGGGCATCCCGAGCGCCGTGTAGGTGATGATCATCGGCCAGTAGGTGTTCGTCAGGCCGAGGTTGAAGTAGGCGACGAACAACGGGACGAGGATCATCTGGCCGGGGATCATGATGCCGGAGATGAACAGCAGCAGTGTCAGGTTGCGGCGCTTCCACACCATCACCTCGAGGGCGAAGGCGGCGGCGACCCCGAAGATGAGGATGAAGACGAGTGACGGCAGGGTCACGATGACGCTGTTGAGCAGGTTCTGCGAGATGTTGCCGGTCGTCCAGGCCGTGACGTAGTTGTCGAAGCTCCACGACTCCGGGAGGGAGAAGGTGGACTCCTGCAGGAACTCGCGCTGGTTCTTGAACGAGGACAGGAACAGCCAGACGATCGGGTAGATCTCGATCACGAGCAGGAGTCCGATGAGGACGACCGAGGGCAGTTTCCGCAGGTAGTAGGCGCGCGAGCGGGGAGCGCGACGCATCTTCGGCCGGCGGACGGCGGTGCCGGATCCGTCGCCGCTGCCGCTCGAGGCCGGTGTGGTGGCGCCGGGTGCCGGGGTGATGGCGGTCGTCATGGCGTCAGTCCTTCGTCAGGTCTTTGCGGGAGGTCTTGAAGATCAGGAGCGTCACGAGGAAGCACATGATCGTGAGCACGAACGCGAGCGTCGAGCCGTAGCCGTAGTTCTGGTACGTGAACGTCGTGTTGTACATGTACAGCGTCAGCGGGGTCGTCGCCGTCCCGGGCCCACCGCCCGTCAAGGCGAGCACCGAGTCGAACACCTTGAGCGTCGCGTTGAAACTGAAGATCACGGCGGACAGCAGGACGGGGAGCGACAGCGGCACGATGATGTACCGGACGAGCTTCAGGCCGCGGGCGCCGTCGATGCGGGCCGACTCGATCACCTCCTCGGGGATGTCGAGGAGCCCGGCGTAGAGCAGGACGGCGTAGAAGCCCATCGACCGCCACAGGTCCATGATGATGATCACGACGAACGCGCTGTCGGGCGAGCTGAACCAGTCCACCGAGTCGATGCCGAAGCCGTTCAGGATGGCGTTGACCGGCCCGGTCTGCGGCGCGACCTCGAACAGGCGCTTGAACAGCAGACCGACGGCGACGGTCGGCAGCACGACCGGGAAGAACACGAGCGTGCGGACGAGCGTCGACGCCTTCTTGAGGACGAAGACGTAGAAGAGGGAGAGTGCGTATCCGAGGGCGATCTGCGCGACCGTCGCGATGAGCGAGTACTTGATGCTGAAGAAGATCGCTTCCGGTGCCGTCGGGTCGGCGAACAGCTGGGCGAAGTTGTCGAGGCCGACGAACTCGAAGCCGCGCAGGTCGCCCTGGAAGAAGGTGAGGCCGAACGACCACATCACCGGGACGAGCTTCACCAGGGTGAAGATGAGCAGGGCCGGGCCCAGCAGGATGGCGATGGCCTTCCTGTCGCCGAGGACGTCTTTCATGCTGTGCTCCTGAGTCGGTCGGGGGACCGTGAGGCTGGGCGGCGAGGTGCGAGACCCGCTGCAGAGGTGGATGTCCGCGGACGGACGGATCCGGTCGCCGGGCGACTGCCGGGCGACCGGATCGCCGGTTACTTCTTGAGACCCGCGTCCACGCCGGCCTGGACGAGCGCCGCGAAGTCCTCGGGGGAGATGCCGCCGGTGAGCAGCGGGGCGGCATTGGTCTGGGCGTCGACGCCGGCCTTCTCAGGGAGGAAGGTCTCGAACCAGGTGACCGTCTCATCGGTGTCGGCCATGATGCCCTGCACCTCGGCGGTGAGCGCCGGGACGTCGGTGACCTCTTCGTTGAGCTTGAACCCGGAGATGACGCCCTGGTTCTTCAGCACGCTGGAGCCGTAGTTCTCCGCGATGCAGCTCAGCCAGCCGCCGACCTTCTCCTCGTCGTAGCCCTTCGTGGAGAACGAGGTCGCCGCACCGGTGTTGGCAGGGTACTGGTCGATCGAACCCTTGCCGCCCTCGACGGTCGGGAACGGCATGAAGCCCACGGCGTCCTCACCGATCTGGTTGAGTTCGGTGTTGTAGACGTCGGCGAGCATCCAGGTGCCGTTGTACATCATGGCCGCGTTGCCGGTGAAGAACTCGCTCGTCGCGGTCTGCATGTCCATCGTCGTGATGCCGGCACCGAAGTACTTGCCGAGGTCCGCGACGGCGGTGATCGCCTCGACGTACTCGGGGTCGGTCAGCTTGGCGTCGCCCGAGGCGATGTCGTTCATCGCGTCCGGGCCGAGCAGCCGGAAGAGGTAGGTGCTGATGTAGCGGGTGATCGTCCAGCCCTGGGCGCCGGAGACCGTGAAGGCGGACTTGCCGGACGCCTGGACGGTGTCGGCCGCGTCGAGCAGTTCGTCCCATGTCTGCGGGACCGCGATGCCGAGGTCCGTGAACATCGTCTTGTTGTAGAAGAAGCCCTCGACGTTGTACTGGTAGGGCATCGAGACGAAGCGGTCGCCGTAGATGTTCTTCACGGTGGCGACGGCCGAGGGGAGGATGTCGTCCATGACGCCCAGCTCGGTGAGGGTGTCCTCGAGGTCGAGGACGGTGTCGTCGTCGCCGAGGGTGCCGCCGGGCCGCAGCGGTGCGGTCGGGGCGGTGAAGGTGGTGGGCAGGGCGTTCTGGCTGGCGAGCAGGGTGACACGCTGGAGCACGTCGGCCTGGGGCAGGGTCTCGACCTTGAGTGGCAGTGCCTTCTCGTTCGCGGCGCACGCGCCGTCGCCGAGCGCGGTGAGTTCGTCGCGGACGATCGAGTTCTCGACGGCCGCGAGGTAGTCGAACGACGTGGCGCTTGATGCGCCGCCGTTCCCTGCGCAGGCGGTCAGGGCGAGTGCGGTGACGCCGAGTGCGGCGATGGCGGTGGCCGACCGACGTTTCGGGGCCCGGTGCGCTGTGGACACATTTCCTCCTTGAAGATGTGGCAGTGATGTTGAGACGCGAGCGGTGAAGGTCGCGAGCAAAGTTGAAGCGTTTCAATGGCCGAGGCTAACCGCGCTCGGGTCGCATGTCAAGCGTCGGATCAGTTCCGCTCGGCGAGGCGCTTCGAGCACGACGACGGCTGGACGGAATGCATATTGACACGTTTCAAGACGGCGACGAGAATGGGTGATCGTCGTCCCGTGATCTCGATCATGTCGGCACGGCCACAGTCAACGACGATGCACGGCGATTCAATCCGCCGGACGAGGAACGGAACCGCACATGAGGTTGCAGGGCAAACGAGCCGTCATCACCGGAGCAGCAGGAGCGCTCGGCCGGGTGATCGCCCAGAAGCTCGCCGCGGAGGGTGCCGACGTCGCCGGCCTCGACCTCAACGCCGCGGGGCTCGAGGAGACGGCGGAGCTCGTCCGTGCGCACGGGGCGCGGGCCGCATCGGCGACGGCTGACCTGACCGACTTCGACGCCGTCCAGGCTGCCGTCGGCGGCATCGTCGACGAGTGGGGCGGGGTCGACATCTTGCTGAACGGTGCGGGCGGCGGCGCGGTCAGCTTCTTCCACGAGATGACGTACGAGACCTGGATGACCCAGATGGACCGCAACCTCAACTCGGTGTTCAACGTCACGCGCGCGGTCCTGCCCTCGATGCTCGAACAGCGCTCCGGTCGCATCATCAGCATCGCGTCCATCGCCGCCGTCAGTGGTGGACGCCTCGTGCGCGGGGCGACGGCCTACGCCGCGGCCAAGGCCGGCGTCGTCGGACTCACGAAGGCGCTCGCGATCGAGGTCGCCGAGCAGGGGGTCACCGTCAACGCGCTCGCCCCCGGAGCCCAGGCGACCCCCGGCCGCGACAACGACACCCCGGAGCGTCGCGAGGCGCTCCTCGCGCAGATCCCCACCCGGCTGCTCGGCGAGCCGGAGCACCTCGCGGAGACGGTCGTCTTCCTCGCCTCACCCGCCGCCGTGAACCTCACCGGCCTCATCCTGCCGCTCGACGGCGGACACTCGATCTGAGGCGGCGGACGATGACGACAGGACCAGAGGACATGCCGAGACTCGAGCGCGGCAAGGCGAAGTTCGACGAGGTGTACGGCGAGGGCAAGTCGGAGGGGCTCGTCGCCATGCAGACCGGGCTCGCGCAGGACCTCGCGCGCTTCGGCATCGAGTTCAACTTCGGCGACATCTACTCCCGGCCGGGGCTCACGCTGGCGCAGCGGGAGCTCATCACCCTCGCGGCTCTCGTCGCGCTCGGTGGGCTGGAACCACAGCTGCGCGGCCACACCCGCGGTGCGATCAACGTCGGCTGCACCGCGACGGAGATCCTCGAGACGGTCATCCACACCGTGCAGTACGCGGGGTTCCCTCGCGCCCTCAACGCGATCCGTGTCGTCACCGACGCGCTCATCGAGTATGGCGTGGAGATCCCCGAGCCGCTCGGGCCGGAGCCGCATCGCGATCAGGAGTGACCCGGACCGGGCGATCTAGACTGAGCCGGGCCGCGGGCGTGCGCCCGCAGAGCCGCAGGACGACAGGAGGGGTGGAGCATGGGACGAGTCGGAATCCGCGAGGTCGCGACGCTCGCCGACGTCTCCATGGGGACGGTGTCGCACTACATCAACCACCCCGATCGCGTCTCGCCGGAGAAGCAGGAACGCATCCAGCGGGCGATCGACCAGCTGGGGTTCGTGCGGAACAACGCGGCCTGGCAGCTCCGTCTCGGTCGGAGTGGCACCATCGCGTACATCGCGCCGGACGTCAGCAACCCGTTCTTCGCGACCATCGCCGAGGGGGTGGAGCAGCGCGCGGCCGAAGACGGTCTCTCGGTGTTCATCGCCAACTCGAATCGGAGTCGTGAGCGCGAGGACGCCTATCTCGGCATGTTCGAGGCGCACCGTGTACAGGGCATGCTCGTCGCCTCCCACGAGTCCGTCGAGGAGCGGTTGACGAGCATTCGGCAGCGGGGCATTCCGTCGGTCCTCGTCGGGCAGCTCGCGTCGTCAGCGGACCAGCCATCGGTGTCGGTCGACGACGTCCGTGGTGGGTTCCTCGCCGCGGAGCACCTGCTGCAGACCGGGCGTCGTCGGCTCGCGTTCGTCGGTGGTCCGCTCGGCATCCGCCAGGTCGCCGATCGGTTCGAGGGTGCGAGTGCGGCCGTCGCAGCGGTTCCGGGAGCCACGCTCGAGGTCATCGCGGGCACGGAGCGCACGATCGCCGAGGGGCGCGAGCTCGGACGCGCGATCGCCGCACGACCGGTCGACGCCCGTCCCGACGCCGTCTTCGCCGTCAACGACCTGCTGGCGCTCGGCATCATGCAGACGCTCGTGGTCGAGCACGGGGTCCGGGTGCCTGAGGACATCGCGATCGTCGGCTACGACGACATCGAGTTCGCGGAGTCGTCGATCATCCCGCTCACCTCGGTGCGTGCGCCGCACGAGGGTTTCGGTGTCGCGGCCGTCGAGCTGCTCCTCCAGGAGTTCGCCGTCGCCGACGGTGCCCCCGTCCCGCCCCCGTCATCCCGCCACATCGTCTTCGCCCCCGAACTCGTCCCCCGCGCCAGCTCGCGAACTGTCACCAACCGCTAGTCCAGCGCCCCGTCACTGTGTCGGAGTGACAGTTCGCGGGCTTTGGTGGGTGGCGGTTCGGATCCGGTAGAGGGACGTGCTGGCCGTGATGTAGAGGGTGCGGCCGTCGGGGTCGCCGAAGCAGACGTTCGCGGTGCGCTCCGGGACCGGGATGCGCAGGATGGTCGCGCCGGACGGGTCGAACACCTCGACGCCGTCGCCCGCCGACGACCACAGGTTGCCGTCGACGTCGATCCGGAAGCCGTCGGACGCGGGTACCGCGGTGCTCGCGAAGGTGCGTCCCGGGGTGTCACCGAAGACGACCGAGACGCCGTCCTCGGCGACGTCGTACGCGGCGATGCGGAGTGCGCCGTCACCCGTGTCCGACACGTACAGGATCGACTCGTCGGGGGAGAACGCGAGCCCGTTCGGGTGCACGAGCGCGGTGATGACGGGTTCGACCACGCCGGTCGCCGGCTCGAAACGGAAGACGTAGCAGCCGTCGTACTCCTGCTCTCCCGGGTGCCCCTCACGTCCGCTGGCGTCGATGCCGTAGGGCGGGTCGGTGAACCAGATCGAGCCGTCGGAGTGCACGACGACGTCGTTCGGGGAGTTGAAGCGGCCACCGGCCCAGTGGTCGACGAGCGTGATCGGACCGTCGGGCCCCTCGATCTCGACCGCGCGGCGCCCATGACTGCACTGCACGACCCGGCCCTCGCGGTCGATCGTGCGGCCGTTCGTGTACTCGGCGCCGTCGCGGAACACGGCCGTCTCACCGGTCGCGGTGTCGAACTCGAGGATGCGGTCGTTCGGGATGTCGCTCCAGCGCACCCGGCCGGTCTCCGCGATCCACGCGGGCCCCTCGCTCCAGATCGCGCCCGTGTACAGGTGCTCGAGTTCGGCTCCCTCGGCGAGCAGCGGTGAAGAATCGGTCTCTTCTGCGGCGCTGGACTCATTCATGTCCCCAGTCTGCTCGCATAGCACCATTGGGGCAATCGTGAGTTGACTTCAATCTGATCGACTGACCTGTCGATCGTCTATAATGTCTCCATGGCCAGTTTGACGGAGCAAGATGAGCGATTCAACCGCGAAAGACTCATTCGTGGAGCGTTCTCACCAACCGCTCCCATTAGTCGGAGGGATCTATTTGCGGGGCGCGTCTCCCAGTTGATGGCCCTTATAGATGGAGCTGACGCACCGGGACAGCACCTTGTTTTGTTCGGGGAGCGCGGAGTTGGCAAGACTAGCCTTGCAAATATCGCAGTGTCAATGCTCGGCGTAGAGGCCCTTTCGGTTCGAATAAACTGCACGACCAGTGATACCTTTTCTGATCTTTGGGTGCGTGCGTTCGATGAGATTCAGCTGACGCAAATGCATCTGCCGACCGGCTTCGGATCTGAGCCAGTCAGTCGCCCCACCTCCGTGCTTGAGCTTATTGGTGGTCCAGAGGCTCTGAGCGTCGATCAGGTTCGCGCCGCGTTGTTCCTCCTCACGCGTGATCAGCCCGTTGTTGTCTTCTTTGATGAATTCGATCGGCTCGAAGACGAGCACGTTCACCTGAATTTCGCGGACTGCATCAAGACCCTAAGTGATCAGGCTGTGCCGGCCACGGTCGTCATCGTTGGTGTGGCAGACGATGTCAATGACCTCATCGATGAACATGCGTCCGTGGAACGTGCGCTCGGCCAGATCCCAATGCCGCGAATGTCGGATGTTGAACTAGCGGACTTGCTGGCTCGCGCGCTTGCGAGTGTAGACATGACGATATCTGATGCGGCATCGCGAAGGATTGTCAAAGTGAGTCAAGGGCTCCCGCACTATACGCATCTCCTGGGGCAGGAGGCCGCGCTGGGCGCCTTTCGAACTGACTCGTCCGCGGTGGGGGTTGCGGCTGTTGACTACGCAATTGAGCGCGCAATCGATCGCACGCAAGAGAGTATCGCGGCTCTGTATTATCGAGCAACATACAGCGCGCGCGAAAACTTGTATAAGCAGGTGCTATTAGCGTGCGCTATGGCCCAGTCGGATGATCGCGGGTTCTTCTCAGCGGCTTCTGTCAGGGAATCACTGTCGCTCTTGCTAGGTCGGCGAATGGAAATACCATCGTTCGCCATGCACCTGAACGCGTTCTCCACTGATCGGGGTCCGGTCTTGCGGAAGGAGGGCGCGCAGAGAAAGTTCAGATATCGCTTTGTTAATCCGTTGCTGCAGCCATATGTTCTGCTGCGCGGCGTTCGAGATGGCCTCATTCAATCAAGTATGCTCGGCCAGTAGTTCGTAGAAGCGGTATGGATCCGCGACAGTAAAACTAACTCTTTGGACGCTCGACTGGCGTCGTCTGAGTCTGATTTTTTTTGCTAATTGTGTATTGCCCGCTGGATGGATTTAGAGTGACCTGTTTACCCGAACGGGCCAGGTTTCGTGATGCCTTCTGGACGAGTTTCCGGGCTAGTTCCTGCGAGCGTTCGCTGTAATCGGTCATCGTACCAACCACTTCTTTCGACTTCGGCCAGATTCGGTCGGACCTGCGAGGCCCGTTGAGCCCCGGGACACGATCACGTTCGCTACCGCAATCGCCATCTCATTATCTTCGTCCTTTGCCCATGGGACGTCAATGATCTCAGTGAGAACCGACAGCCCCAACTCAGACTGACCAGCAGTGGGGCTCACCGCTTTCTCTGCGGCCCAGGTGAAGCGGTCCCACCACTGCTCTCTTTGGGTCCAGAGTCTAGCCCGATGCGCGTTTACTGCTGACAGCACAGCGGCTGTCACCGCCGCAAGGCCTCCGATGACTGCGGCCACGAGGGTAGCCGTGCTCTGGAGCGAACTTGCAACGATTCGAGGATCGTCTTCGAACAGCTCGAGTAAGTAGATCAGCAACGGTATTCACCGTCGTTCATGTCGAGAGCTCGCGGTTTGCTCATTGAGGGTTTCGATTCTGTGCGGAAAGGAGCCCGTTTGGCCTTCTCTGTGGGCGCGGATATTCCAAGCGTAGCTTGGGGTACAGGTAGCCGCGACGGTTCCACAGCGGCGAGCATCAGCGAATGCCGGTCTACGCCGGATCGATGGGTGAGGAGCCGAGGTTGCGCGCGCTCGGTCGGGTGACGGGCGGTTCGACGATCGACTCCAGGAATGCCCACGCGTCCATGCGCCAGCGGTCACCGGCGACGTCGATCGCCTCGATCCGGAACGGTGGCGTGAGGATCGCGTCCCAGTCGATCGAGTCGAGGACGCGTCGCGGGATCATCTCGTCGACGTACGGCGCTTCACGCTCCGGATCCGGTGCGACCTCGGGCGCTTCGTCGTCGACGAGGACCTCGAGTCGGTCGATCATCGCGTCGTCGAACGCCTGCATGCGGGTCACGAGCGTGCGGAGTTCGTCGGGCTCGAGACCGGCGACGAGTTCGAGCAGATACGCGCGCCCCGGGTACGCTTCCGCGGGCACGTCGACGATGTTGTACCGGCCGTCGTCGGAGATCCACATACGTCAACGCTAGCCCGTCGCGGCTGGAGGCCTGCGGTGAGGTGCGTCGATTCGTCGTTCGAGTCGCCGTGGGACGACGATTCGCCGCATCTCAGGCGGTCGGCACCTGGCTCGGGTGGACGGGCAGCTGCGCGGCTGGACGGACGAGCGCCGTCGGGCCGGGGTCGGTGAAGCCGAACTGCTCGTAGAGGCCGTGCGCGTCGCTCGTGAAGAGTGTCCACCGGAAGTGCGCGCCGGGACCGTCGTCGATCATGGCCTGCACGATCCGCTTACCGAGCCCGTGGCCCCGGTGTGCTTCGTGGACGATGACGTCGGCGAGGTAGCCGAAGCCGAGTCCGTCGGACACCGCCCGAGCGAAGCCGACCTGTGCGCCGGTCTCCTCCTCGTACACGCCGATCACGCGCCAGGCGTCGTCGATCTGCGTCTCGACGTCGGCTCGGCTCCGCCACTTGGCCCAGTAGACCTCGCGGAGCAGGGCCCACACGGCGTCCCGGTCGATGCGGTCCTTCGAGTCGTCGATGCGGTAGCCCATCGGCCCACTGTAGGACGGCCGACGACGGGCCGTGGAGAGCCAGTCCGGCCTCGGTGGCCCGCTCGTCATCGGGCGACACGACGGAATAGTCGAGCCGTCCGCGGGCTTAGCGTGAGGGGAAGTACCAGCGATGCACCGAACCCTGGAGGACCATCAGATGACTCACGCCCGCACCACCCTCGGAACGTCCGACCTGTCCGTCTTCCCGCTGAACCTCGGCGGCAACGTGTTCGGCTGGACCGCGGATCGGCAGACCTCGTTCGACATCCTCGACGCCTTCGTCGCGGGCGGCGGAAACTTCATCGACACCGCCGACGGCTACTCGGCGTGGGTGCCCGGCAACACCGGCGGTGACTCCGAGCGACTCATCGGCGAGTGGCAGGAACTGCGCGGCAACCGCGACGAGCTCGTCATCGCGACGAAGGTCAGCCAGCACCCCGATTTCCAGGGCCTCGCGGCCGACAACATCCTGAAGGCCGCCGACGCCTCGCTCGAGCGCCTCCGCACCGACCACATCGACCTCTACTACGCGCACTTCGACGACGAGTCGGTGCCGCTCGAGGAGACGGTGACGGCACTGTCGTCCCTCGTCGACGCCGGCAAGGTCCGCCACCTCGGCATCTCCAACTACTCCGCAGCGCGCATCGCCGAGTGGTTCGAGATCGTCGAGGCCAAGGGGCTCCACCGCCCGATCGCCCTCCAGCCGCACTACAACCTCGTCGAGCGCGAGTTCGAGGGCGAGCTGCGCACGATCGCCGAGCGCGAGCAGCTCGCGGTGCTGCCGTACTTCTCGCTCGCCAAGGGCTTCCTGACGGGCAAGTACCGCGAGGGGTCGAGCGTCGACAGCGTCCGCGCCGAGGGCGCTCAGGCCTACCTCGCCGACCACGCCGCGCTCCTGCCCGTCCTCGACGAGGTCGCCGCGGCCCACGGCGTCTCCGTCGCGACGGTGTCGCTCGCGTGGCTCCGCTCGCAGCCGACCGTCGCCGCGCCCATTGCGAGTGCCCGCACGGTCGAGCAGCTGCCCGACCTCCTCGCCTCCGCGACGCTCGAGCTCTCCGCCGACGAGTTGGCCGCCCTCACCGCCGCCTCGGTCGCGTAGGGGCGGTACCGGCGAGGGCACCTCCCCGCGGTCCGAAACACCCCGGCAACATGTGTCCCGGTAGAGTCGGCCCATGGGTGACCTGTTCAACGGCTATGGCGGCACGCTCGCCCCGCGCAAGACTCCGGGCGGCGTTCCCGCCTTCGACGAGATGTTCGGCGAGGCGGCGGAACACGCGGGTGGTGCGACCGCCAGGCGGGCGTATCAGGAGATCTACAGCTCCCTCGCACGGATGACGCAGGAGGAGCTCCGAGGCCGCACCGACGCCCTCGCCAGCTCCTACCTCGCGCAGGGCGTCACCTTCGACTTCGCCGGGGAGGAGCGCCCGTTCCCGCTCGACGCGGTCCCGAGGGTGATCGAGCAGCAGGAGTGGACGCAGGTCGAGGCCGGCATCAAGCAGCGCGTCAAAGCGCTCGAGGCCTTCCTCGCCGACGTCTACGGCCCGCAGCTCGCCGTACGTGACGGCGTCATCCCCGCGAAGCTCATCTCCTCGTCGTCGCACTTCCACCGGCAGGCCTACGGGATCCAGGCTGCGAACGGCGTCCGCATCCAGGTCTCCGGGATCGACCTCATCCGCGACGAGCACGGTCAGATGCGCGTCCTCGAGGACAACGTCCGGGTGCCGTCCGGCGTCAGCTACGTCATCTCCAACCGTCGCGTGATGGCGCAGACGCTCCCCGAGCTGTTCGTCTCGATGCGTGTCCGTCCGGTCGGTGACTACCCCAACAAGCTCCTGCAGGCGCTGCGTGCGTCGGCCCCGCCCGGCGTCGAGGACCCGAACGTCGTCGTCCTCACGCCCGGCGTGTACAACTCCGCGTACTTCGAGCACACGCTGCTCGCGCGCCTCATGGGCGTCGAGCTCGTCGAGGGCCGCGACCTCTTCTGCTCCGGCGGCAAGGTCTTCATGCGCACGACCGCCGGGCCCACCCGCGTCGACGTCATCTACCGCCGCGTCGACGACGAGTTCCTCGACCCGCTGTCGTTCCGCGCCGACTCCATGCTCGGTTCGCCCGGGCTCATGCTCGCCGCGCGCCTCGGCAACGTGACCATCGCGAACGCGGTCGGGAACGGTGTCGCCGACGACAAACTCGTCTACACGTACCTGCCCGACCTCATCAAGTACTACCTCGCCGAGGACGCGATCCTCCCGAACGTCGACACCTGGCGGCTCGAGGACCCGCTCGCTCTCGAAGAGGTGCTCGACCGCCTCGACGAGCTCGTCATCAAGCCCGTCGACGGTTCCGGCGGCAAGGGGCTCGTCGTGGGCCCGGACGCGTCGAAGGAGGAGCTCGCGACGCTCAAGACGAAGCTGCAGGAGGACCCGCGCGGCTGGATCGCGCAGCCGGTCGTCATGCTCTCCACCATCCCGACGCTCGTCGAGGACGGCATGCGTCCCCGCCACGCCGACCTGCGACCCTTCGCGGTCAACGACGGCAACGACGTCTGGGTGCTGCCCGGCGGTCTGACGCGCGTCGCCCTGCCGGAGGGCCAGCTGGTCGTGAACTCCAGCCAGGGCGGCGGCTCGAAGGACACCTGGGTCGTCGGACGTCCGTTCGATCCCAATGCGGCGCCGGAGGCCTCCTCGCACGACATCCAGGGTCTCGTCGCCGAGCAGGCCACGACCGAGACGACGTCGATCCCGATCATCTACGACCACGGCACGACCCCGGAGCACTCGCCCCAGGACCGTCCGGCCGGGAACCAGGACCAGCAGGAGCAACAGCAGCAGACGCTCTCGCCTCCGGTGCTCGACTCCCCGGACCCTGAGCTTGTCGAAGGGCGGGAGGACGCATCATGCTGAGCCGCATCGCCGAGAGCCTCTTCTGGATCGGCCGCTACATCGAACGCAGCGACGGTACCGCGCGCATCCTCGACGTCCACCTGCAGTTGCTGCTCGAGGACCCGTGGATCGACGAGGACACCGCCTGCCGGTCGCTGCTCTCCGTCATGGGCAGCGACGCGCCCGCCGACCAGGAGCTCACCCGCCAGGACGTCCTCGCACAGCTCGCCGTCGACCGCACGCACCCGGCGTCGATCGCCTACTCCCTCGGCGCCGCCCGCGAGAACGCCCGACGTGCCCGCGAGATCGTGTCGACCGAGCTCTGGGAGTGCCTCAACACGACGCGTGCCCGGATGCCGCGCCGCGTCGCGAGCGACAAGGTGCACGAGTTCTTCGGCTGGGTGCGCGAGCGCTCGGCCCTCGCCGTCGGCATCGTCGACTCCGCCACGAGTCGTGACGACGCCTGGCGCTTCTTCACCCTCGGTCGCAGCCTCGAACGCGCCGACATGACCGCCCGACTCCTGGCGACGCGGTCGCTCACCGAGGCGAGTGGCCCGTCCTGGACGACGATCCTCCGCTCCTGCGGCGCCTACGAGGCCTACCTGCGCACGTACCGCGGCATGCCGAGCGCGAAGAACGCGGCCGAGTTCCTGCTGCTCGACCAGCTCTTCCCCCGGTCGGTCATGTTCTCCATCAGCCGGGCCGAGGAGTGCATGCGCGACCTCGAACCGCGCCGAGGCCGCGTCGGGACGGTTGATTCCGCCCAGCGCCTGCTCGGGCAGATCCGCAGCGACCTCGAATACCGGCCCATCCAGGACACGCTCGTCGACCTCCCCGGTCGGATGGACGCCGTGCAGAACGTCACCAGCCAGGTGTCGGAGGCGATCCGCGAACGCTACTTCCCCACTCATGCGGTGCCCGCGTGGATCGGAGAGAACTCATGACCCGGCTCCACATCAAGCACAGCACCGGCTTCTCCTACGGCGGCAAGGTCAACGCGTCGTACAACGAGGCGCGCATGCTGCCGGTGACGACCGAGGACCAGTACGTCCTGTACTCGCACATCGACATCCAGCCGGGGGCGTCGCAGTCGACGTACACCGACTACTGGGGCATGAAGGTCTCGGCGTTCGAGGTGCTGACGCCGCACGACGAGCTCTCGCTCACGGCGACGAGCCTCGTCGAGGTCCGGCCGCGCCAGCACGAACCGCACCCGACGGGCTGGGAGCAGCTCGACATCGCGACCCAGGCCGCCGTGACGCGGGTGGAGCACCTGGAACAGACGCGCCGCACGACCCCGCCGGACGACCTCGTCGAGCTCGCCCGGACCATCGCCGACCGCTACGAGAGCCCGTGCGAGGCCGCGATGGCCATCAGTCGGGAGATCGGCGAGCAGATGGACTACGTGCAGGGCGTCACGAGCGTGTACTCGACCGCTGCCGAGGCGTGGGCGAACCGCAAGGGCGTCTGTCAGGACATCACGCACATCGTCCTCGGGGCGCTGCGTTCGGTCGGGATCCCGGCCCGCTACGTGTCGGGGTACCTGCACCCGAAGCCGCACGCGGCGATCGGCGAGACGGTGACGGGGGAGTCACACGCGTGGGTCGAGTGGTTCTGCGGTGACTGGCGCGGGTTCGACCCGACCAACATGGTCGACGTGGGCGAGCGTCACGTCCTCATCGGGCGGGGTCGTGACTACGGTGACGTCTCCCCGCTCCGTGGGGTGTACGCGGGCCCCTACCGCTCGAAGCTCTTCGTGAAGGTCGAGATCACCCGAGAGGCCTGAGCCGGCTCCACCGCCGGGACGCCCTCCTCGGTGGATGCGCCAGCGCGGTGCGCTGACGTGAGCGCGGGTCATGCGCGTGAGCGCGGGTCTCCGGAGGGTCGCGCTCACGCGCAGGCCACGCGGTCGCGCCCGTTCGGGTGCTCTCGCGTCAGTGCACCGCGCCGACGCCTACAAGCCCGCGCTCGCCTCAGCGCACCGCGCCGGCACCCGTAGGATCGACGGCATGCAGACCGAGATGATCGTCCCGGCCCGCCGCCCGATGAAGCTGATCCCCGCGGTGCTGCTCGCCGCGTCCGCGTTCTGCCTCTTCGGCCTCATGCAGCCGCTCGCCGGCTACCCGCTCCTCGTCGCCGCGCTCGCGACCGCGATCCTCATCGACCGCGACCTCGCGAAGGACCTGTTCCTCATCGCGATCGGCATCGGGATCGTCTCGACCACGTCCGTGGAAGCGGACGTCTCCTGGCCGAGCTTCTTCCGCATCGGCACCGTCCTCCTGCTGGCGGTCGGCGTCCCGTTCCTCATCGACCGATTCGTCTACCGGCGGAAGGCGATCACCTTCCCCTGGCGCAGCCGCGAGAAGAAGACGAAGGGCGAGATCGCCTACCTCTTCGCCGTCCCGCTGCTCGGCTGGGCGATCCTCCCGTTCTACTTCATCCGCTCCGGTGCCTACGAGAACTGGCCGGTGATCAGCGACGCCGGGGAACTCGGCCGGTTCTTCGTCGGCGTCAACGCGGTCGGCACGTGGGACGAGCTGTTCTTCATCTGCACCTGCTTCGCCCTGCTGCGCCGGCACTTCCCGGTCTGGCAGGCCAACCTGCTGCAGGCCGTCATCTTCGTCTCGTTCCTCTGGGAACTGGGTTACCGCTCATGGGGCCCGCTCCTGACCTTCCCCTTCGCACTCCTCCAGGGGTACCTGTTCTCGAAGACGCGGTCGCTCGGGTACATCCTCGCGGTGCACCTGCTCTTCGACGCGATCGTCTTCCTTGCGATCGTCCACGCCCACCACCGCGACTGGATCCCGATCTTCTGGTATTGAGCGATGTGTCCGTCCGCCAGCGCGGTGCGCTGACGCGAATGTCGGTGTCCCGGGCCCAGCGCGGTGCGCTGACGCGAGCGGCGGTGTTCAGGCTTCAGCGCGGGTCTGGCGGGTGACCGCGGGTCTCCAGAGGGGCGCGCTCACGCCACAGACCCGCGCTCACGCGAGCGCACCGCGCTGGCAGCAACCCGGGAGTCAGGGGACGGCGGGCTTCGTCGCCGCTCCGTCGAGCCAGAGCTCGGTCGACTGGTCGCGGTGCACCCCGTCGGTGCCGACGTGCTTCTCGCTGATCGACGGACCGTTCTTGATGACGTGCACGAGCGCCATCCCATGGCCCCGGCCGAGCTCGTAGTCCGCCTTCAGCCACTCGAGGATCTCACCGGCCTTCGTCGACGCGTCGAAGCCGCGGGAGTGCGCTTCGTCGACGAGCTCGCGCGGGGTCTTACCGGTCTTCGCCTCGGCGGCATCGAGATAGGCCTGGAACGACATGACGGCTCCTTCGTCGATCGGGTGTCAGCGACATCGTAGCCAGCGACGGCACCGGGCGACAGGCCCCGCAGCGCGCCATGCGGCCACCCTCCAGGGAGGGCGGCCGCGACGCCAATAGGGTGAGGGGATGGACCGCCCCAGCAGGACCCCCGCCGGATTCGCCGCGACCGTCGGCATCGACCTCCTCGCCGTCATCGTGTTCGTCCTCATCGGCCGCGCCAGCCACGGCGAAGGCATCCTCGGACTCCTCGTGACGCTGTGGCCGTTCGCCGTCGGACTCCTCGTCGGACACGTCCTCGCGCTCGTCCTCGGTCAGCGCGAGACCCGCTCCGTCCGCTGGGCCGGCGTCGTCGTCTGGGTGTCGACCGTCGTCGTCGGAATGGTGCTGCGCGCGGTCTCCGGCCAGGGCGTCCAACTCAGCTTCGTCATCGTGACCGTCCTCGTCCTCGCAGCACTCCTCCTGGGGTGGCGCTTCGTCGCGTGGCTCATCGCCCGTCGGCGCCGATGACCCCGCCGACCCCGACCCCGACGCCGACGATCACATGAGCGCCGAGCGCTGGGGGCGCTGGTACTTCGCGGTGCAGGCCCTCGCCGGTGCTGCGTGGTGGGTGTCGGTGTTCCTCGTCCCGCCCGTCCGTGCGGCGACGCTCGGCAGCCTCGACCCCGTCGTCACGGCCGTGCTCGACGTCCCGCTCTTCGTCGTCGCCTCGGCGCTCGCCGCGTTCGGGATCCGATGGGCGGCGATCCTCGCGACCGCATGGACGCTGCTGGTCACGGTGTCACTGGGGATCTTCGCGGCCGTGACCCAGGAGGCGGGGATCGGCGCCCTGCTGATGGTCGGCGCCGCGGTCGGCTCGGTCACGGCACTCGCGCTCGTCCTCACCGGCGGGATCCCGAGAGCGTGGATCGCCATCGGGCCGTTCGCCTTCCGCCCGGCGGATGCGTCGGCGTCGACCGGTTCGCAACTCGTGAGGACCGCCATCGAGATCGTCGCGTTCTGGGGCGTCTTCCTCGCGGTGATCCCCGCCGTCCTGCGCTTCTTCGAGCTGCGATGGCGGGTCGCGATCGCCCTGCCGCCGGGTGCGGAGCAGTTCGCCGTCGTCGCCGGCATCGTCGTCTTGGTGCTCGGGAGCGTCGTCGGGCTCTGGTCCGCAGCTGCGATGGCGACGACCGGTGGTGGGACGCCGCTACCCGCCGCGATGCCGAACCGACTCGTCATCGCCGGGCCGTATCGCTTCGTCCGCAATCCGATGGCCGTCGGCAGTATCGTCCAGGGCGTCGGCGTCGGACTCCTGCTGTCGTCCTGGGTCGTGGTCGTCTACGCGGTCTTCGGTGCCGTCGTCTGGAACGTGCTGGTCCGGCCGGTCGAAGAGGCCGACCTCGAGGCGCGCTTCGGCGAGCCCTACCGCCGCTACCGCGAGGACCTGCGGTGCTGGGTCCCGAGCCTCCGTCCGGTGGCGGCTCGTTCGTAACTCCTGCTGCCGGTGGCGACCGGTCGCGTCGCCCGCCGCCCCGCCCGCCCGGGAGCCCCGGCGGTCGCAGGATGCAGGAGTTGCGAACGCCGAGCGGGTCGGAGCGGAGGACCGTCTAGCGGCGGGAGCCGGTGAGGGTCGTCGACTCGTCGACCGGCGATGACTCGGGACGCGACTCCGGACGCGACTCGGCCGTCTTCGCACGCGACTTCGGCTTCGGCAGCGGGATCGGCGAGGTGAGCGCGATCTGCTCCGAGAAGTCCTCCGGCGTGACCGGGGACACAACCCCGTCGTGGGTGAATTGCAGGCGCCAGCGGGAGTCGGGCGCGACGCGCAGGCGGAGGTGATGACGGAACACCCCGTAGGCCAGTCCGGTGGCGCAGGCGGCGAAGCCGGCGAGCGCGCCCAGGCCGAGCGCCCAGCGCGGCCCGAAGGTGTTCGCCACCCACCCGACGATGGGCGCGCCGATCGGGGTGCCACCCATGAGGATCGCCATGTACAGCGCCATCACCCGGCCACGGACGGCGGCCTCGGTGCTCGTCTGCACGAGTCCGTTCGCCGTCGTCAGGAGCGTCACCGTCGAGAAGCCGACGAGGATCAGCACGGCTGCGAACGACCAGTAGCTCGGCATGAACGCGGCCGTGAGCGCAGCGACCCCGAAGAGCCCGGCCGCGCCGACGATCATCCGCATCTGGGCCTGCGCGCGCCGCGCCGCGAGGAGTGCGCCGGTCAGGGAACCGATCGCGAGCACCGAGGAGAGGATGCCGTACTCGCCCGCGCCCTTGCCGAACTCGACGGCCATGGTCGAGGCGAAGATCGGGAAGTTCATGCCGAACGCGCCCATGATGAACACGATCACGAAGACGACCATGAGGTCCGGCCGTCCGCGGACGTAGCGGAAGCCCTCGACGAACTGTCCTCGAGCCCGCGGTGGGCGCGGCGCCCGACGGAGGTTGCCGGTGCGCAGGGCCAACAGGGCGCCGATGACGCCGAGGAAGGTGAAGGCGTTCACGACGAACACCCACCCGGAGCCGATCGCGACGATGAGGAGGCCGGCGATGGCGGGGCCGACCATGCGCGCCGCGTTGAAGGACGCCGAGTTGAGCGCGACGGCGTTCGACATGTTGTGCTCGTCGACGAGCTCGGAGACGAAGGTCTGGCGGGCCGGGCCGTCCACGGCGTTGATGATGCCGAGGGCCAGCGCGAAGAGGTACATGTGCCACAGCTCGGCGTGCCCGAAGATGAGCAGCGCGCCGAGGGCGAAGGCCAGGAGCATGAGGCTCGACTGGGTGAGGATGAGGATCTTCCGCTTGTCGAAGCGGTCGGCGATGAGACCGGTGATCGGCACGAGGACGAGCTGCGGCCCGAACTGCAGGGCCATGGTGGCCCCGACGGCCACGGCGTCGTTGTCGGTGAGGTCGGTCAGCACGACCCAGTTCTGGGTGGTGGCCTGCATCCAGGCGCCGACGTTCGACACGAGGGCGCCGATGAACCAGATGCGGTAGTTGACGCTGGACAGGGAACGGAACATTGCACTCACTGGGTGGCGAGTCTCCTCATGATCTCGGCTGCGCGGGCGAGGGTGTCGCGTTCGTCCGGGGTGAGCGCGCGCAGCTGCTGGGTGATCCACGCGTCGCGTTTCCGGACGGTCTCGGTGACGGTGGTGTGGCCCGCTTCGGTGAGGGCGATGGTGACCTTCCGGCGGTCGGCCGCATCGGTTGCTCGGGTGACGTACCCGGCCTCTTCGAGGCAGTTGACGGTGCGATTCATGGATGGCGCGGACACGCGGTCGCGTTCGGCCAGTGCCCGCAGGGTTGCGGAGCCCTCTTTGTAGAGCCCTCCGAGGACGGAGAACTGCGGATCGCTGAGGTCGTCGACCGACTTCTCCCCGCGCAGTCGTCTCGCGAGTCGGAAGGTGCCCATCCGGAGTTCGGACGCCTGCTCGGCGATCGTCAGTGCCCTGGTCTTCGTCGCTGCTCCGCTTACCACGATTCATTAGCCTAGCAAATTAGCCACCCTAAGTAAACCCGCGAACGGTCACGAACCGACAGTGCACGGGGTGCAGGACTATCGGTTGGTGACAGTTCGCGGGCTGGGGTGGGGTCAGAGCCAGCGGCGGGCTCGGAAGATGGCGTAGAGGGTGCCGGAGAGGACGAGCATCGCTCCGATCGCGACCGGGTAGCCGAACTGCCAGTGCAGCTCCGGCATGTCGTCGAAGTTCATGCCGTAGACGGTGCCGATGAGCGTCGGGGCGAAGAGGATCGCCGCCCACGAGGAGATCCGCTTGATCTCCTCGTTCTGCGCCAGCGCCGTCTCGCTCATCCGGCGCGACTCCTCGTTCTGCGCGAGGCTCGCCTCCGAGAGGCGTCGCATCTCCTCGTTCTGCTGCTGCGTCATGAGCGTCGCGTGCACCGTGAGCGCGTTCCGGAGCAGGTGACGGAAGGAGTCGACGCGCTCCGCGATCCGGAGGGTGTGGTCGAGCACGTCGCGGAAGCCGTTGCGCAGCTCCTCGTCGAGACCGTACTTGTCGGCACCCTGCAGCAGCCCGTGGAGCATGGCCCGCAGGGGCGTGGTCGCGCGCTGGAACGCGATGACCTGGCGCAGCAGTTCGTAGATGCGACGCGAGACGTCCGCGGCGTCGCCGAAGAGCTCGTCCTCGATCTCGTCGATGTCGTTCTCGAGCCCCGCGACGACGGGACCGTAGCCGTCGACGACCTGGTCGAGCACGGCGTGCAGGACGGCGTCGGGGCCGAGCGCGAGGATGTCGGGCCGGGCTTCGAGTCGCCGCCGGACCTGGCCGAGGTCGGGCTTCTCCGCGTGACGGACGGTGACGACGAACCCGGGTCCGACGAACAGGTGCACCTCGCCGAATTCGACCCGCTCCTCCTCGTCCAGGTAGCGGGCGGGACGCAGAACGACGAACAGCGTGTCGCCGTAGCGTTCGAGCTTCGCGCGCTGATGGCCCTTCAGGGCGTCTTCGACGGCGAGCGGATGCAGGTCGAACTCCTGCGCGACGGAGCGGATCTCCGACGGTTCCGGGCGGTACAGTCCGATCCAGGCCATGCCGCGCTGTTCGTTGAGGAGCTCGTACGTCGCGTCGAGCGATCGCGGGCTCGCCGAGCGCCGTCCGGTCACATAGATGCCGTTGTCGATGAGTGCCATGAGGTCTCCGTCCATCGATCGACGGGAACGTGCGGCGGCCGCGCGGGTGCAGGCGATCGCGGGGGATCGCACCCGGGGAGGTGTGAGTGAGGGCGCCTCGGCACCGGCGGTGGCAGCGCCTACCGGGTGAGGGAGGCGAGGCGGTTCGTCGATGCGATGGCGCGGGTACTGTCACCAGCCATGGCCGCTCACCTCGCTTCCGTCGAAACCTGCCGGCCCGCCGTTCGGGCCTCGTTCACCGTACGCCTGCCCTCCGGGAACCGCAAACGGACTCGCGACGCCGACGGGCCGAGGGCCTACGCTGGCGGGATGAGCGAGCAGACCCCGCCACCCGTCGACGACGCGAACCGCCCCGTCGAGCCGCGACCGTATGCGACCGAGACGATCGTCGACGACGACGGCGTCACGGTCTACGTCTACCTGTGGGAGGTGCCGAACCCGCGGGCCGTCGTGCACATCGCCCACGGTGCGGGGGAGCACGCCCTCCGGTACGGGCGCCTCGCCGCACGGCTCAACGACGCCGGGTACACGGTCGCGGCCGACGACCACCGCGGCCACGGTCGCACGGGGCTCGAGCACCTCGGCCTCGGCAAGCTCGGCCCGCGGACGACCCGGGGCGCGATCGACGCCGTCGCCGCCGTCGGCCGGTACCTGCGGACCCGCTTCCCCGAGTCGCGGCTCGCGTTGCTCGGTCACAGCTGGGGCTCGCTCATGGCGCAGAAGGTCGTCGCCGAACACGACCTCTATGAGCTCCTCATCCTCTCGGGCACCTCGCTCGCGATGCCCGGCGTCATCAACGCCGGCGACCTCAACAAGCGCTGGCGGAAGACCGGGAAGACCGGTCTCGAGTGGCTCAACCGTGACCCGGCAGCCTGGGCCGCGTTCGCCGCCGACGAGCGCAACTTCGACATCGGCGTCACCCCCGTGTGGAACCCGATCCAGGCGTTCGCGTTCCTCGGTCGCCCGCCGAAGCGCCTGCCGCGTGCGGTTCCGGTGCTCATCCTGGGTGGATCCGACGACTCGCTCGGTGGCGTCCGCGGCCTGACCCTCCTCCGCGACGCATACGTGAAGCGGTCGAAGTTGACGGACGTGACGCTCGTCATCTACCCCGAGGCGCGGCACGAGATCTTCAACGAGCTGAACCGCGAGGACGTCGAGCGCGACGTCGTGGAGTGGCTCGACAAGCGCACCTGAGTCGCCCGGACACCACCCTTCGACAAGCTCAGGGACCGCGGGGTACAGTCGCGGCACCCACACTCGACGCAGAGGAGACCCGGTGACCTCGGACGGACCCACCTACAGCCACCGCAGACGGAACTCGGCGGAGCGCATCGCGCGGTCGCTCGCGGGCGCGAGCACGGTCCCGTACTGGCTCGACAGCCCCGATCGGCCGACGCCGGAGCCCCGACTCGTCGGCCAGGTCACGGCGGATCTGCTGGTCGTCGGTGGCGGCTACTCCGGACTCTGGACCGCGCTCATCGCCAAGGAGGCCGACCCCTCGCGCGACGTCGTGCTCATCGAGGGCAAGGAGGTCGGCTGGGCGGCGAGTGGCAGGAACGGCGGCTTCTTCGAGGAGAGCCTCACCCACGGCGTCGACAACGGCGAGCGCCACTTCGCCGACGAACTGCCGGAGCTCGATCGCCTGGCGGACGAGAACTTCGACGAGTTCGTCGCCACGCTCGACCGCCTCGGGATCGACGCCGAGTTCGAGCACACCGGTGTGCTCACGGTCGCGACCGAGCCGCACCAGGTGGACGCGCTCCGCGAGGTGTCGGGCGACGGCGTCTTCCTCGATCGCGAGGCCGTCCAGGCGCTCGTGCACTCGCCCGTCTACCTGGCCGGTCAGCGCGAGTGGAAGAGCACGGCGCTCGTCCACCCGGCGAAGCTCGCCTGGGGTGTGAAGCGCGCATGCATCGAGCTCGGTGTGCGGGTCTTCGAGCACACCCCGGCGACCCGGCTGCGGCGCTCGGGCGACGGCGTCGCGGTGACCACGAAGCAGGGCGGGGTGCAGGCTCGGCAGGTCGCGCTCGCCACCAACGGCTTCCCGTCGCTCCTCAAGCGCACGGAGCTCCTGACGATCCCCGTGTACGACTACGTGCTCATGACCGAGCCGCTCTCCGTCGAGCAGTTGGAGAGCATCGGGTGGACGGACCGCTTCGGCATCGCCGATTCGAGTCGTGAGTTCCACTACTCCCGCCGGTCCGCCGACGACCGCATCCTCTACGGCGGCTTCGACGCGGTCTACCACCGGGGTGGCAGGATCCGGCCGGAGCATGATCAGCGCCGCGAGACGTTCGAGACCCTCGCCGACCACTTCTTCACGACCTACCCGCAACTCGACGTCCGGTTCACCCACGCGTGGGGCGGCATGATCGACATGTGTTCGCGGCTGTCGGCGTTCCAGGGCACGGCACTCGGCGGACGCGTCGCCTACAGCGCCGGCTTCACCGGACTCGGGGTCGGCGCGACGCGGTTCGGTGCGAAGGTCATGCTCGATCTCCTGAGTGGCGAGTCGACCGAGCTGACCCGCCTGAAGATGGTCCGGTCCAAGCCGATCCCCATCCCGCCGGAGCCCATCGCGAACCCCGCCATCCAGACCGTCCGCCGCGCGGTCGCCCGCTCCGACGCGAACGAGGGCCGCGACGGCCTGCTCCTGAAGGTCATGGACCGCTTCGGTGTCGGCTTCGACTCCTGACCTGGTTCGACGCCCCTTCCGGGGAATCCGGACGCCGTCCAGGAATAGGCTGGGGGCATGCATGGTGAGTACAAGGTCCCGGGTGGCAAGCTCGTCGTCGTCGATCTCGAGGTGGTCGACGACCGCATCGCGGACTTCCGCCTCGCGGGTGACTTCTTCCTCGAACCCGACGATGCGCTCGCGCTGATCGACCGCGCCGTCACGGGCCTCCCCGCCACCACGGACGCCGCAGGTCTCGCCGCCGCCATCCGCGGTGCGCTGCCCGAGGACGCCGTGCTCCTCGGCTTCACGCCCGAGGCCGTCGCGACGGCCATTCGCCGCTCCCTCGCGAAGGCGACGGGCTGGGGCGACTACGACTGGCAGCTCATCCACGAGGGCTCGGTGTCGCCGCAGCTCCACCTCGCGCTCGACGAGGTCCTGACGAACGAGGTCGGCGAGGGCCGCCGCGGTCCGACGCTCCGCATCTGGGAGTGGGACCAGTCGGCCGTCGTCATCGGCAGCTTCCAGTCGCTCAAGAACGAGGTCGACCTCGACAACGCCAAGGCGAACGGCTTCGAGGTCGTCCGCCGCGTCTCCGGCGGTGGCGCGATGATGATGCAGCGCGGCGGCATCATCACCTACTCGCTCTACGTCCCGGCCGAGCTCGTGAACGGCATGACCTTCGCCGACTCCTACGCCTACCTCGACGACTGGGTGCTCGTCGCCCTGCGCTCGCTCGGCATCGAGGCGACGTACCAGCCGCTCAACGACATCACGAGCCCGTCGGGCAAGATCGGCGGTGCCGCGCAGAAGCGGCTCGGGAACGGCGCCGTGCTGCACCACGTCACGATGAGCTACGACATGGACGGCGAGCTCATGACCCAGGTGCTCCGCATCGGGCGGGAGAAGCTCAGCGACAAGGGCACGACCTCCGCAGCCAAACGCGTCGATCCGCTCCGCAGCCAGACCGGGCTCTCGCGGGCCGAGATCATCGATCGCATGAAGGACACCTTCGTCGAGATCACCGGAGCGACCCCCGGCCACGTCACGGATGTCGAGCGCGCCGCCGCCGAGCAGCTCGTCGCCGACAAGTTCGCCACCGACGCCTGGCTCACCCGCGTCCCGTAGCCTGCCGCAGCCCGCGAACTGTCACCAGCGGCGGGTGTGGGCCTGCATCACCCACCGTTGGTGACAGCTCGCGGGCTAGGGTGGGGGGACGATGACAGCGCAGAACGAGACACCCGACCCGTCGACCCCCGCCACGCAGGCGTCCCTCGAGCAACGGCTCGCCGACGCGGTGGCCGCCGAGAGCGAGACCCGGGTCGTCGAACGCTGCGTGTCCCTCCTCGCCGGTCGCTACGAGGGCGAGGACTTCCTCCGCGTCGTCGGTGGCCACCACGCCGAGGGCATCCTCGGCGGAGCGCCCGCGCTGTACTGGCCCGAGCTCTGGGGCACCCGCGCCCTGCTGCACGTGTGGGACGACTCGGCGACCGCGCCCGTCGTCGGAGCACTCGGCAACCAGGCCTGGCGCGTCCGCGAGATGGCCGCACGCGTCTGCGCCGAACGCCGCATCGGCGACGTCGCCGCGATCGCACCACTGCTGAGCGACGACCACGCCCGCGTGCGCGCAGCCGGAGCCCGGGCGCTCGCCGTCGTCGGTGGTGAGGACGCCAAGCCGCTCCTCGAGGCACTCCTCCGCGACCCCGACCGCGAGGTCCGTCGCGCCGCGCAGCAGTCCGCGAAAGCGCTCGCCGCCCGCCGCTGAGGTCGCGAGGGCTCCCGAGCGGTCGGTCCCGGACGCTCGGCACCAGCCGTTCGGCACCCGTCGCGGGCCGGACTAGTGGGTGCCGGCCTCGAGCAGGATGATCACGATCCCGAACAGGGCCGTCGCGACGCCGCCGAGGAGACACCACCACCAGCGTGACCCGCGTACCACGAAGGCCGCGCACCCGAGCACGAAGAGCATCAGCGTGGACACCTGCAACGCCAGGATCACGGCGTGCTCATGGCTGAGCACACCGGCGACGCCGAACACGAGCGGGATCGTCGGGAGGACGGCGGACAGGAGCATCCCGGACGACTCCTGGAACCCGTGCCTGATCGACGCTCCGAGCGTCACCAACGCCTCGTGCCGGTCGTCACCGTGGTGCGCGAGGGCGGCCGAGTAGACGTGCGCGAGCCAGAACACGATGAGGGTCAGCGCACTCGTGATGAGCACCTGCTCGACGTCGTCCTCCTCGTACACGCTCGACGCGCCGACGAGGCCGGCGTAGACGACGGTGCCGTAGATCGCGCTCGACGAGGTGAGGCGTCGCAACGGTGACGGTTTCGGCTGCATGATCCAGAGGATAGCGGGCGCTGCGGCCCGGCGTCCCCGGTTCAGTCGCCGAGGTTGCGCTCGCCGCGTTCGTAGACCGAGGCGGCGGGCCCCACGATGTTGGTGTCCGGCGTGCCGACGACCTCGTGGTCCTTGTTGTCGTAGTCGAAGCGGTGCAGCACGTGCCGCATCGCCTCGACCCTGGCGCGCTTCTTGTCGTTGCTCTTGACGATCGTCCACGGGGCGTCGGTCGTGTCCGTCGCCTCGAGCATCGCCTCCTTCGCGCGGGTGTAGTCGCCCCACTTGTCGAGGGAGGCCAGGTCCATCGGGGAGAGCTTCCACTGTCGCACCGGGTCGACCTGGCGGATCGCGAAGCGCGTGCGCTGCTCGTCGGCGGAGACGGAGAACCAGAACTTCACGAGGTCGACGCCGTCGCCGACGAGCATCTGCTCGAACAGCGGGGCCTGGCGCATGAACTCGTCGTACTGCGCCGGGGTGCAGAACCCCATCACACGTTCGACGCCCGCCCGGTTGTACCAGGACCGGTCGAACAGCACGATCTCGCCGGCGGCCGGCAGGTGTTGGACGTAGCGCTGGAAGTACCACTGCGTGGACTCGCGGGTGGTCGGCTTCTCGAGTGCGACGACGCGGGCGCCGCGCGGGTTGAGGTGCTCCGTGAAGCGTTTGATCGTGCCGCCCTTGCCGGCCGCGTCGCGTCCCTCGAACACGACGACCAGCCGACGGTCGTTCGCCTTGATCCAGTTCTGCAGCTTCAGCAGCTCGATCTGGAGCAGCCGCTTGTCGCTCTCGTACTGCTCACGCGACATGCGCTCGGCGTACGGGTAGCCCTCGCGCCACGTGTCGATGTGGCTGCCGGCGGCGTCGAGCAGGATGGGGTCGTCGTCGTCGACGTCGACCACCTGGTAACCGTCGACCTGGTCGAGTGCGGGCGGCGGGGCGTAGTGCGAGACGAGCTGCTGCATGGTCGGGACGCTAGTCCCCGTGCGTAACCGCCAGGTGGCCGGTGGGTGACGCGCTGGTGGCGGTTCACAACTCAGGACGCGTCCGGCGTGTCAGCGCCGAGGACGGGCCTCCGATCGCGACGCGCCGGAGTGCCCCTGAGTTGTGAACGGGGGCTAGCCGGCGGAGCGGGTGAGGAGGTCCTGCCGCTCGGGGTGCGCGTCGAACCACTCGCCGACGTACCAGCACATCGGGACGATCCGACGTTCGCTGTGCTGCTCGACGTCGTCGACCGCGTAGGCGACGAGTTCGCCCGCGTACCCCTTGCCGCGGAACGGCGGCGTGGTGAAAGTGCGGGGGAACGAGATCGAATCGCCCGAGATGCGGTAGTCGACGACGCTCACCAGCTGGCCGTCGACGTGCATGGTGTAGCGCTGGGCATCGGTCTCGTTGGTGAACTCCGTGGTCATACGCGGTACAACGCGCGGGCCCGATCGTTCCTTCCCGGGTGTGCGGGCAGCGGACTGCCAGAATAGGCACATGTCCCTCGCCGCAGCAGCCGATGAAGTGCCGCTGCGATGGACCCCGGACGGCCCGGATCTCATCCTCGAGGGCGACAACCTCGACGTCGTGGCGCAGTTGCCCGACGAGTCGTTCACGCTCATCTACCTCGATCCGCCGTTCAACACCGGGCGCGTGCAGCGTCGCCACTCCTCGACCTCGGTGCGCACCGCGGAGACGGGGGTGAACCGTTTCGCCGGCTTCAAGGGGCAGGCGTACGAGCGCATCCGCGGCGACCTCCGACGCTTCGACGACGCCTTCGACGACTACTGGGGCTTCCTCGAGCCGCGCCTCGTCGAGGCCTGGCGCGTCCTGGCCGCCGACGGCACCCTCTACCTCCACCTCGACTACCGCGAGGCGCACTACGCGAAGGTGCTCCTCGACGCCCTCTTCGGCCGGGAGTGCTTCCTCAACGAGATCATCTGGGCCTACGACTACGGCGCGAAGGCGCAGAGCCGCTGGCCGACGAAGCACGACACGATCCTCGTCTACGTGAAGGACCCGAAGGGGTACCACTTCGACAACGCGACCGTCGATCGCGAGCCCTACATGGCGCCCGGGCTCGTCACCGCGGAGAAGGCGGCGCGCGGCAAGCTGCCCACCGACGTCTGGTGGCACACGATCGTGTCGCCGACCGGTCGCGAGAAGACCGGCTACCCGACGCAGAAGCCGGAGGGCATCCTGCGTCGCATCGTGCAGGCGTCCTCCCGTGAGGGCGACTGGGTGCTCGACTTCTTCGCCGGCAGCGGCACGACGGGGGCGGTCGCGAAGGCGCTCGGTCGGCGTTACGTCCTCGTCGACGAGAACCCGCAGGCGCTCGAGATCATCCGCGCACGCCTCTCCTAGCCCGCGAACTGTCAGTTCAGCACAGTCGCTGCGCCCGGAACTGTCGTCTGGTGACAGTTCGCGGGCTGGCGGGGAGGGTCAGACGGAGGCTCGCGGGACGAGGCGGGTCGGCATCATCGTGACGCGCTCGACCGGCTCGCCGCCAAGGCGACGGACCAGGACCCTCGCCATCTCGGCGCCGAGGTCGACGGGCGACTGCGCGATCGTCGTGAGCGGCGGTGCGGCCGTCTCGCCGTAGCGGTCGTCGTCGTAGCCCACGACGGCTATGTCGCCGGGGATCGTCAGGCCGGCCTCGCGGATGACGGAGTAGGCGCCGGCGGCCATCTGGTCGTTCGCGGCGAAGAGCCCGTCGATGGGCACGCCCCGGGCGAGGAGACGACGCATCGCGGCAGCGCCGTCGGCGGGGGAGAAGTCGCCCACTTCGACGAGATCGTGCGGCAGGCCCGCGAGTTCGAGCTCCGCGCGCCACCCGGCGAGTCGGTCGACACCACCGGGCATGTCCTGACGGCCCGCGATCGTCGCGATCCGCGTCCGGCCGGCCTCGATGAGGTGACGCGCGGCGGTTCTCGCCCCCTCGACGTTGTCGACGTCGACGTAGGTGCTGTCGACGACGTCGACACCCATGGGCCGGCCGCCGAACACGATCGGGAGCTCCTGGCCGAGCCGGGTGTACGAGTGGTCACCGCTGTGGTGCGACACGACGAGCGCGCCGTCGACGTTGCCGCCGAGCAGGTAGCGACGGGTCTTCTCGGAGTCAGCCTCGGTCGCGATGAGGAGGTTCAACGTGTAATCGGTCTGCGCCAGCTCGAGGGCGACGCCCTGCACGACCGACGCGAAGAAGGGGTCTGAGAACACCCGGGCGGTCGACTCCGGGACGACGAGCGCGATGACCTGGGTCCGGCGGGAGGCGAGTGAGCGGGCCGCACGGTTGGGGACGTAGTCGAGCGCGGCGATCGCCTCGTTGACGACCGCGACGACCTCGGCCGTGACCTTCGGTGAGCCGTTCACGACGCGCGACACGGTCGCGCGGGAGACGCCTGCGCGTGCCGCCACCATCTCGAGCGTTGGGGCCCCTTGACCGGACTGCATCATCGTCCCCTTCCGAGCGGGTGAGCGTGCCGAGTGCAGTGTATCGCCGGGCGTCTGGACGTCCGTGGGCGGTGCCGCTCCTCAGGAGGTGACCGGCGTGTCGCGGCCCCTCGATCGCGACACGCCGGAGTGTTCCTGCGTCAGGGAAGCTCCGCAACGGCGGGCACCACACGCGAGGCGGCGATGCGGCGTGCGTACGCGAGTCCGCTGTCCTTGATCGTGCGCTCCTGCGTGTCGTAGTCGACCCGCACGATGCCGAACCGCTTGTCGTAGCCGTACGCCCACTCGAAGTTGTCGAGCAGTGACCAGACGAAGTAGCCGCGCACGTCGGCGCCGTCGGCGATCGCGAGTTCCACCTGGTCGATGTGGTCCTGGATGAAGGCGTCGCGGTCGACGTCGTGGATGCGGCCGTCCTCCGCGACGACGTCGTCGTAGGCCGCGCCGTTCTCAGTCACGTACAGCGGCGGCAGCGTCGGGTACTCGCGGCCGAGCCGGACGAGCAGGGTGCGGAGGCCGGCGGGGTGCACCTCCCAGTCCATCGCGGTGCGCGGGAGTCCACGGCTCGGGAAGGAGATGTCGGGCGAGGCGAGCCACGGAGAACCGGCCTCGCGCTCGGTCGCACCGGAGTGGCCGCCGTCGGCGCCGGAGTCGTCAGGATGACCCGACACGAGGTCGTCGTGGTAGTGGTTGACGCCGAGGAAGTCGATCGGGGCGGAGATGGTCTCGAGGTCGCCGTCGTGGACGAGCGTGTCGAGGCCGAGGCCCTCGAGGTCCTGGGCGACGTCGGTCGGGTACGCACCGAGGACGATCGGCTCGAGGAAGATGCGGTTCATGATGCCGTCGACGCGGCGGGCGGCGTCGACGTGGGCCGGGTCGGTGGGGTTCGCCGGGATCGCATTGGTGAGGTTGAGGGTGATGCCGATCTGCTCGGCACCGAGCTCGCGGAGGCGTGTGGTCGCCAGGCCGTGGGCGAGGTGCTGGTGGTGGATAGCGGCGAGCGCGGCGGCCTCGTCGCGGCGACCCGGGGCATGCACGCCGACCGCATAACCGAGCAGGGAGGAGCAGAACGGTTCGTTGAACGTCGTCCAGTGCCGGACGCGGTCGCCGAGCGCCTCGTAGGTCGCCCCGGCGTAGTCGACGAAGCGCATGGCGGTGTCGCGGTTCGTCCAGCCGCCCTGTTCCTCGAGCGCCTGTGGGAGGTCCCAGTGGTACAGGGTGAGCCAGGGGAGGATGCCGGCGTCGAGGAGCTGGTCGACGAGACGGCTGTAGAAGTCGAGGCCGGCGGGGTTGACGTCGCGGTCGCCCGGCTTGATGCGCGCCCAGCTCGTGGAGAAGCGGTAGGCGTCGAGGCCCAGCTCGGACATGATCGCGATGTCGGCGGCGGTGCGGTGGTAGTGGTCGACGGCGACCTCGAGGTCGTCACCGTTGGCGATCGCGCCGGGCACCCGGGCGAAGGCGTCCCAGATGGAGTCCTCCTTGCCGTCCTCGTGTGCTGCTCCCTCGACCTGGGCGGCCGCGGTGGCGGAACCCCAGAGGAACGGCGGCAGGATCAGGGCCGGACGGGTGGTGGGCTGGGGGGCGTGCGTCATCGAAGCTCCTCGTGGCTGGGT
Source organism: Plantibacter sp. VKM Ac-2876 (assembly GCF_015350715.1). Classification (NCBI taxonomy): domain Bacteria; kingdom Bacillati; phylum Actinomycetota; class Actinomycetes; order Micrococcales; family Microbacteriaceae; genus Plantibacter; species Plantibacter sp. VKM Ac-2876. Next base: position 158,184 of record NZ_JADKSI010000003.1, read on the forward strand.
GCACGCCCATGCTATCGCCTGCTGAGAGCGCTCTCATGTCGGTCTTGGGTGTGGGTGGGGTGTGGCGCCAGCGCGGTGCGCTGACGCGAGCGCGGGTCTGCGGCGTGAGCGCGCCCCTCCGGAGGGGTGCGCTCACGCACTGGGGCCGCGGTGACGCCGATTCGACAGCGCTCACGTCAGCGCACCGCGCTGGCACCCGGATGACCCCGTCAGCGCGGTGCGCTGGCGGCGGTCACCCCGCGCTCACGTCAGCGCGGTGCGCTGGCAGACCGACGAACGACGGTCAGCGACGGGCGGACGGATCGACGACGCGGTTGCTCGCGGTGTCGGGCGACAGCTGCGACCCCGCCAGCTCGGCGGCACGCTGGGCGGCGAGCGACAACTCGTCCTCGGCGTCCTCCGCGGCCTGGGCGTCGGTGCGCTCCTGCAGCGCGGACTTCGCCCGCAGCGGCGGCGCCTTGAGGAACCAGCTCAGCACGAACGCGACGGCGACCACCGCGAAGCTCACCCAGAACACGGTCACGGTCGCATCCGCGAACCCCGTGAGGAACGGCGCAGCCAGGTCGTGGTTCGCACCGACGAGGAACGAGGTGTCGCCGTCGAGCGCGGAACCGGCCGAGCCGCCGGACTGCACCTTGGAGAGCACGTCCAGGATCCCCTTGTTGGCGGGATCGGAGAGCACGGCGGGGTCCTGCGCTGCAGCCTGGGCGTTCGCGAGCAGTGTCGGGTCCTTGAACGCCGCACCGATCGTGTCGGGGAGTCGCGTGTAGAGCACGGAGAAGATGACGGCCGTGCCCAGCGTTCCACCGATCTGACGGAAGAAGGTCGACGAGCTCGTCGCCACCCCGATGTCGCGTGCCTCGACGGCGTTCTGGCTCGCGATCGTCAGCGTCTGCATCAGCTGGCCGAGTCCGAGGCCGACGAGCAACATGCCGCCCATCATCCACCAGACCGGCTTGTCCGCCGTCGCGAAGCTGAAGTAGAAGAAGCCGCTCAGGAGCAGGAAGGTCCCGACGATCGGGAACGCCTTGTACTTGCCGGTCCGGGCGATGATCTGGCCGCTCGCGATCGACGAGATCATGAGGCCGAGGATCATCGGCAGCATCAGCAGACCGGACTCGGTCGGCGTCGCGCCCTCGACGAGCTGCAGGAACAGCGGCACCGTCATCATGGCGCCGAACATGCCGAACCCGACGAGCACACCGAGGATCGTGGCGACCCGGAAGGTCGAGTTCTTGAACAGCTTCAACGGGATGAGTGCGTCGTCGCCCATGGCCCGCTCGACGAGGATGAACCCGATGATGCCGGCGACTCCGATGGCGTAGCAGGCGATGGACCCGGCCGAGGCCCAGCCCCAGATGCGGCCCTGCTCGGCGACGAGCAGCAGGGGCACGACGGCGAGGACGACCGTGGCGGCACCCCACCAGTCGATGCGGACGCTGTGGCGGGTGTGCGGGATGTGCAGGAAGCGGAGGACGATCGCGAGCGCGATGACGCCGATCGGCAGGTTGATGAGGAACACCCAGCGCCAACCGGTGATGAACAGCAGCTCGGGGGCACCGGCGAACAGGCCGCCGATCAGCGGGCCGATGACGCTCGAGACTCCGAAGACCGCGAGGAAGTACCCCTGGTACTTGGCGCGCTCGCGCGGAGCCAGCATGTCACCCATGATCGTCAGCGGCAGGGCCATGAGGCCGCCGGCGCCGAGGCCCTGGATGGCGCGGAAGATCGCCAGCTCGTACATCGAACCGGACATGCCGGCGAGGAGCGAGCCGATGAGGAAGATCGAGATCGCGATGATGAACAGCGGGCGGCGGCCGAAGATGTCGGACAGCTTGCCGTAGATCGGCGTGGAGACGGTCGAGGTGATCAGGTACGCGGTGGTGACCCACGCCTGGAGCGCCATGCCGTCGAGGTCGTCGGCGATCGTGCGCATCGAGGTGCCGACGATGGTCTGGTCGAGCGCAGAGAGGAACATCCCGGCCATGAGGCCGAAGATGATGAAGAGGATCTGCCGGTGGCTGAGGACGGGGGCGGATCCCGACGGCTCGGTCGAGGCGGGGGAACTGGATGACATGCGGTCTCGTTCGACTCTGGGCGCGCCGGTTTGCAGGCGCACCGACGTTGGGGATTTTGCGTAGTGTGCAAACTTACACCCGGCGCAAGTTCCGCGGCAACCGCTTCGGTCAGGGTGTGGAGGTCGGCGCTGCGTCGAGGTCGGTGTCGAGCGCCGCGAGGTAGTCCAGGGTGGCCGTGAGTGCCACGTGGGCGTCGTCGAGGTCGAGGTGGAACTGGTACTCGTGGGGGAGTGCCGGCTCGTGGTCCGCGGCCCAGAACAGCTTCGTGACGTCGACGCCGGCGTCTTCGAGGGCCCTGCTCATCGGGACCGACTGCAACCAGGTGAGGGCGTCGCCGTTCCCACCGGTGATGAAGGTCGGCGGGAAGTCGGCGGTGACGAAGTCGATCGTCGACATGAGCGCGCCGGTCGACGTCTCCGACCAGTCCTTCGTGCCCGCGTAGGCCCAGAGGGCGGTCTGGAGGCCCCAGGCGCCGATGCCGTCGAGCTCGGCCATCGACGGCAGGTCGTAGACCCCGCAGTTGAGGATCGTCCCGACGAGCTGATCCTTGGCGATGCCAGGGGTCATGCCCGACAGCATCGCGTAGTCGGGGTTGGTCGTGAGGACGGCGAGCTGGCTGGCGAGCTGCGATCCCGCTGAGTCGCCCGCGAGCACCAGGCGGTCCGGGTTCCCGTTCCATTCGGCGGCGTGCTCCGAGATGTACGCGAGGGCGTCGTTGAGTTGGTTCACGGCCGTCGGATAGACGGCTTCGGGAGCGATCGTGTAGTTGACCGCGATCGTCGTGTACCCCGCGGCTGCCAGGATGCGGAGGTAGGGCTCGACGTTCCCCTTCTCGCCCGAGATCCAGGCACCGCCGTGGATCCAGACGATCGTGGTCAGCGGCTCGGTGCCGTCCGCGGGGGTGAAGACGTCGAGGGTGGTGTCCACCTGCGGTCGGCCGCCGCTCGGTGCCGCGTACGCGATGTCGCGGAACTCCGTGAGCTTCGTGTCGGGGACGTACGGTTCCATCTCGGCGACCGTCGCAGCACCGCCGCGTTCGAACACCGAGCGGATGAGGAGCGCGGACGGCCACGGGGTGATGGCTGCGATGACCGCGACGACGAGGCCGAGACCGACCACGACGGCGGCCGCGGTCAGGAGCCGACGGAACCGGGGGTGCTTCCGGTGCGTCGGCGCGTGGTGTGCTGACGTCCCTGCGGTCATGGTCGGGCCCCTCGTCCGGTGTGCAAGCCTGTCGACAGTGTGACAGAGGCGCATGCGCCGTGTCGCGGTTAGGCTCGACGTGTGACCGCAGCCCACCAGCCCTCCCACCGACGCCCGGTTTCGCGGCGCGTCCGACGCAACCGCGTGATCGCGTTGAGCGTCCTGGCCGCCGCGCTCGCGATCCTGCTCGTGGTGCTCGTCGTCAACATCGCCGGCGGCGCCACGCCCACCCCGGCCGCCGCCACGAAGACGCCGAGCGCGACCCCGTCCGTCACCCCGACGCCGACCCCCACGCCGACGCCGACGGAGACGGTACCGGTCGCGCCCCCAGCCCCGCCGGCGTTCGACAAGGCCGCCTACTCGATCGACGACCCGCTGAGCCCGTGGGTGGTCGTCAACAAGACCCGACCGCTGAACCCGGTCGACTACACGCCACCGGACCTCGTGTCCGTCCCCGTCGCCCACACGTGGGACCCGCTGTTGCGTGCCGAGGCCGCCGCCGCGATCGTGCAGCTGTTCGACACCGCTTCAGCCGAGGCCGGCCTGTCGCTCGCTTCGAACAGCGCGTACCGCAGCTACTCGAGCCAGGTGTCGGTGTACGACAGTGAACCCGACGATTCGACGACCGCGCGCCCCGGCTACAGCGAGCACCAGACCGGCTGGACGATGGACATCGGTGCCGAGAGCGGCAACTGCTCGCTCAACACCTGCTTCGGCGACACGGCGGAGGGCCAGTGGCTCGCCGCGAACGCCTACCGCTTCGGGTTCCTCCTGCGGTACCCGGCCGACAAGGTCGACGTCACCGGCTTCTCGTTCGAGCCGTGGCACTACCGCTACATCGGCGTGCCGCTCGCGACCGAGATGCACAACACGGGCGTCACGACGCTCGAGGAGTTCTTCGGGCTCCCGGCGGCTCCCGGATACCTGAACTAGCCCTTCGACAGGCTCAGGGACCGGGGGTCGGCTCGTCCTTCGACAGGCTCAGGGACCGGGGGTCGGCTCGTCCCTCGACAGGCTCGTCCCTCGACAGGCTCAGATGCAGGCGACGGGCTCGGCGAGTGCGTGTCCGCTCACCGAGCCCGTCGAGTGTCGGTCGCCTCGGCGCCGAGGGCGGCGTCGACGATCTGCTTCGCCTCCGCCTGGACGAGCTTGAGGTGCTCCGCGCCCTTGAACGACTCGGCGTAGATCTTGTAGACGTCCTCGGTGCCGGACGGACGCGCGGCGAACCACGCGTGCTCGGTCACGACCTTGACGCCGCCGATGGCCGCGTCGTTGCCCGGCGCGTGGCTGAGCTTCGCGACGATCGGGTCGCCGGCGAGCTCGGTCGCCGTGATGGCGTCGCCGTCGAGCTTGCCGAGCCGCGCCTTCTGTTCCTTCGAGGCCGCGGCGTCGACGCGCTCGTACACGGGGTCGCCGAAGCGCTCGGTGAGTTCGCGGTAGAGCACCGAAGGGGTCTTGCCCGTCACGGCGAGGATCTCCGCGGCGAGCAGGCAGAGGAGGATGCCGTCCTTGTCGGTGGTCCACACCGAGCCGTCGAAGCGGAGGAAGCTCGCGCCGGCGCTCTCCTCGCCGCCGAAGCCGACCGAGCCGTCGACGAGACCGGGGACGAACCACTTGAAGCCGACCGGGACCTCCCAGAGGCGGCGTCCGAGGGACTCGGCCACGCGGTCGACGACCGACGACGACACGAGGGTCTTGCCCACAGCTGCGTCGTCGCGCCAACCCGGCCGGTTCGCGTAGAGGTAGTCGATCGCGACGGCGAGGTAGTGGTTGGGGTTCATGAGCCCGGCGTCGGGCGTGACGATGCCGTGGCGGTCCGCGTCGGCGTCGTTGCCGGTGAGGAGGTCGAACTCGTCGCGTCGTGCGACGAGCGCCGCCATGGCGGAGGGCGACGACGGGTCCATGCGGATCTTGCCGTCCCAGTCGAGCGTCATGAACGCCCAGGCCGGGTCGACGTGCGGGTTCACGACGGTGAGGTCGATCTCGTAGCGGTCGGCGATCGCCTGCCAGTAGTGGACGCTCGCGCCGCCGAGGGGGTCGGCGCCGATGCGGATCCCGCTGCGCTTGATGGCGTCGAGGTTGATGATGTGCTTCAGGTCGTCGACGTAGTTGCCGCGGAAGTCGTACGTCTCGACGGCGGACGGTTCCGCCATCTTGACGTCGTGCAGCCCACCGGCGATGAGCTCGTTGGCGCGGTTCGCGATCCAGGAGGTCGCGTCGGAGTCGGCAGGTCCGCCGTGCGGGGGGTTGTACTTGAAGCCGCCGTCGGCCGGCGGGTTGTGGCTGGGCGTGACGACGATGCCGTCCGCCTGGTCGCCGTTGCCCTCGGCGTTGTACTTGAGGATCGCGTGGCTGAGCGCGGGGGTCGGGACGAAGTCGTCGAACTCGTCGACCAGGACGCGCACACCGTTGGCGACCAGGACCTCGAGGGCCGTCGTCTGCGCCGGCCCGCTGAGCGCGTGGGTGTCGGAGCCGATGAAGAGCGGCCCGGTGATGCCCTGGCTCGCGCGGTACTCGACGATCGCCTGCGTGGTGGCGGCGATGTGGTCCTGGTTGAACGCGGTGTTCAGCGAGGAGCCGCGGTGGCCGGAGGTGCCGAACACCACCCGCTGCTCGGGGATCGAGACGTCCGGCTTCAGCGTGTAGTACGCGTCGATGAGCGACGGGACGTCGATCAGATCTGCTTCGGTGGCGGGGGTACCTGCGCGATCGTTCATCGCACCAGTCTGGCAGGAACGACCGATGTCAGGAAGGCGCTTGACCCGTGGCGAGTGGCGATTCCCACCGGAGGTCCGGGAAGCGCGCGAAGTCGCGATCGAGCGTGACGAAGGTCGCCCGGTGTTCGATCGCGAGTGCGGCGTGGGCCGCGTCGGCGACCTGAGGTCCGGCGACACCGGACTCCTGGCACAACCGGACGAAGAGCCTCCAGAACGATGGGCCCGGATGGACCGGTCGTACGCCGTCTGCACGCCGGAGGTCGTCCGCGGATTCGAGTGCTTGCAGGAGCGGCGTCGGCGGGTCGAAGATCCGACGATTCGTGACGATCCTGACGAATGCGGCCAGCACGCTGTCGCTGACGCCGAGCGGTTCGTCGGCGGCCACCGCGGATTCGAGCCAGCGGACGAGGGCGAGGTGGTTGGGATCGTCGTCCCGGAAGGCGCCGACGAGGACGTTGACGTCCGGAACCTTCACTCGAGTCCGTCCATGATGTCCTGCAGCTGCGCGTTGTTCGTCAGATCGATGCCCGGCCGTGGCCCGCTCCCGCCGCGGAACGGCACGACCTTGTAGGGTTCCCGCTCGGGCGGTGCGGCCGCAGCGGCCAGCTTTGCGCGCAGAGCCTCTTCGATGTAGGCGGTCACGGTCTTCCCCTCCTGCGAGGCGTGCTCGCGGACCGCCTCGTAGAACTCGTCGGCGAGTCGGATGGTCGTTCGCATGACCCGAGCCTACGAAGGCGTATGTCGGTATGTCAACGACGCTATCGGGTTCCATCGGCGCAGGAGCGAGCCGACACGGATCTGTGGAGAGGGCGCTGCTCCAGGTACCTGTGGAGGGCCGTCGACTAGCGCGTGGTGAGGAGCGCCGCGGCCGAGGCGGAAGCGGAGGCGGTCGTGGAGGTGCTCGTCGTGGATGCCCCCGCCCCGACGCCCGCGGCATCCGGCACGGAGCCGCGCTGGTGGGACGACCCGGGCGTCGTCAGGTCGGCGACCGCGTACGCCTGACCCGTGACGATGCGCTGGATCGCGTAGAGGCTCTCGGTCGCCGGCCCGAGATACTTGCCCCGGTCGTCGGCGTTGCTCGACCCGACCGCGTTGTGTCCGTCGACGGCGCCGAGGTGGTCGCCGTCGCCGAGCGTCAGACCGTCGGAGCCGAAGGTGGTCGCGCCCCAGGAGCTCGTCGCAGGATCGGCTCGACCGGACAGGAACTGGCCGAGACCGGCGAGGGTGTCGGCGCTCGCCTGGGAGGCGTACACGCGGCTCGCCGGGACGTGCAGATCGTCGATCCCGATCTCCGTCGGGATACCGGCCGAACCGAGCATGACGAAGTCGTCGACGTGGTAGTCGCCGGACGCCAACGCGAGCGAGGCGGTCGCCGTGCCGTACGAGTGCGCCACGACGCTCAGCTGCGAGGCGACACCGTGGGCGGAGCGGACGGCGTCGTATCCGGCGAGCACCCCGGCGAGCAGTGGAGCCCCCTCGACCGCCCGGTCGTTCGACGGCACCTCGAGCGCACTCGGGCTGTGTCCGCCGATCCAGAGGATGACCGCGCTGTCGGCTGCGGCGGTCTGGATGCGCTTCGCTCCGCGCAAGTAGTCGTCGAGTTCGAGTGCGCTGCTGTTCATCCCGGGGACGAACACCGTGACGTAGGTGGCGGTGTCCACGTCTCCGACCGCGACCGCGACCCGCGGGGGCCCGGAGCCGCCCGCCTGCAACGTGATGAGGTACTCCGGCTGGAGTCGGGCGGCGATCGCGTCCGGTGTGTACCGGTCGACGAGCAGCTTGATCGCGTCCAGGCGCGACAGGGTCGTGGCGAGGGCCGCCGAGTCCGCCTGCCCGTCGACCTGGTCGCTGCTCACGGTCAGCGAGCGGTAGCTCGCCTCGGTGTCGGCGAGGAGGCCTGCGAGGCGGGAGACGTTGGCCGTCGCCCGGTCCGTGTAGGCGACGCCCTCGAGGTTGCCGATGACCGCCGGGTAGCCGGTGATGAGCAGTGCGCGGTACCCGGGGGCGAGCTCGGTCCAGAGCTGCGCGACCTGCGATGAGGACATCGTCGTGAGTGCCGTCGCCGCCGCGGCGAGATCCCCGGCGTAGGCAGTGGTGAAGGCGGCCGCCGTCATCGTCGGGACGGAGGAGGCCGCCGGTGCGAAGTCGGTGGCGGAGATCGCGCTCGCGCCGGCGGTCGAGGTCTGCGTCACCGTGACGACGCCGGCCAGGATCGCGGCGATCGCGACGGTCATGACGATCGACTTGACGAGTGTCGCGCGGGCCGCCGAGATCGGCCGGTGCACCCAGGCCGGCAGCGACAACGACGGGAGGCTCCAGGAGGAGCCGAGGCTGAACACGGACTCGCCGCCGCTCGCCAGGTTCAGTCGGGGAGTGGACCGCGAGGCGGCGTCGGTGAAGACACTCGTCACGTCACTCCTGTTCCTGTCTCAGCCCATCGGGTGGAGCCTCGCGCGACATGGATCACGCATCGAGATCGGGGAGACGAACGGCCGTGAACTCGCTTCCCGAGACGAGCGGCAGCGCTCAATACACCCTTGTATCCATTGTGGCGGGTAGTGGCGTGATTTGAATAGCTCAAAACGGGGGGTATCGGGGCCGAAATGGCCCGATCTTCCTGGAAATCACCCGAATGTGACCTGGATGGGAGTCAACGGTCGTCCAAGGGCGTGTCGCGAACCACACGGTACGCTCGGAGGCATGCCAGCCGCACCCGCCGACGACGCCCTCCGGAGCTACAGTTTCCTCGGTCCGAGCGGGACCTTCACCGAGGTGGCGCTCGGTCAGGTCGAGGAGGCCAGAGGCCAGATCTGGAAGCCCGTGTCGAACGTCGGCGAGGCGCTCGGCGACGTCCTCGAGGGCCGCAGCACGGCCGCGGTCATCGCCATCGAGAACTCGGTCGACGGTGGTGTGTCCGTGGCGCAGGATGCACTCGCCACGATGCCCGGTCTCCGCATCGTCGGCGAGGTGCTCGTGCCGGTGAACTTCGTGCTCGTCGCCCGCCCCGGAACCCGCCTCGAGGACGTCTCGGTCGTGAACGCGCACCCCGTCGCCTACGGGCAGTGCCACCTCTGGCTCGACGCCAAGCTGCCCTCGCACGGACACATCCCGGCGTCGAGCAACGTCGCCGCCGCGGCCTCCCTGCTCGACGGCACCTCGACCGCCGACGCAGCGGTCGCCCCGCCCGGCATCGTGAACCACTACGACCTCGACGTCCTCGCGGAGAACATCGGCGACAACCCGAACGCCGTGACCCGCTTCGTCGTCGTCAGTCGCTCACGGGAGATCCCGTCCAGGACGGGTGCCGACAAGACGAGCCTCATCGTCGAGCTGCCGAACGACGAGTCGGGCTCGCTGCTCGGCATGCTCGAGCAGTTCTCCACGCGAGGCGTGAACCTGAGTCTCATCGAGTCCCGGCCCATCGGCGACGCGCTCGGCCGCTACCGCTTCGTGATCGACGCCCTCGGACACATCGAGGACGAGCGGATGGCCGACGCCCTGCTGGGGCTCCGACGCTTCAGCCCGAACGTGATCTTCCTGGGCTCGTACCCGAGCGCCGATCGCACCGCCGTCGACTACCACTCCCGGTACAACGACGAGGTGTTCATCGAGGCCCGTGACTGGTTGCGCGGGCTGCTGTCGGCGGAGCCGCTCGACGACTGAGCCGTCGCGCTCGCGCATAACTCCTGCTGTCGGTTCGCGTCCGAGCTCGGGCACGGCGTGTCAGCGGGATTCGCGGCCGGGTGCAGGAGTTGTGGACGCCGACTGCGAGTCAACGGTGCTTCAGCTGACGATGTCGACCCCGTGACCGCGGAGGCGCCGCTGGTCGGCGGTGAGTGAGGCGATGAGTCGCTCGTTCGTCCCGCGGATGTGGCGCGCGACGAGGTCCGCCGCGCGCTCGGGGTCGCGCGCCGCGACCGCGTCGAGGATGGCGCGGTGCTCCGTGGCGGCCTGCTCTCGGGCCTCGGGCGTCCGCACCTCGAGCCAGCGGGTGCGGGCGAGCCGGACCATCGCGCCGTGCACTCCTTCGGCGAGCAGGTGGTTCGCGGACAGTGCCGCGAGCTCCTCGTGGAAGTCGCCGCCGACACGGAGCACCGTGCGCTCGTCGTCGGGGCGGGGTTCGTCGAGCAGGGTGCGGATCGCGGCGAGCTGCGCTTCGGTCGCGCGTTCGGCGGCGAGCCGGACGCCGGCGGTCTCGAGCGCCTCACGGACCTCGGCGATGAGCCCGATCTCCTCGAGGTCGATGGGCGCGACGATCCAGCCGCGGCCGTCGCGACGCGCCAGTCCCTCGGCCTCGAGCCGGGTGAGTGCGGCGCGCACGGGTGTCCGTGACGCCGCGAAGCGTTGCTCGAGCCCCCGCTCGGTGAGCGGCTGACCGGGCGCGAGGTCGAGGGTCAGGATCGCCCCGCGGAGGCGCTCGTAGAGCTGCGTGGTCTGCGTCGGAGTGCTCATCCGTGATCCCGATCCGGCCGGTGACAATTGGTATACCAAAATGGTGTACCGTCATGCTAGCAGTGGGAGACACCCAGTGCGGGAAGCGCCACGATGACCGGATCGACACCAGCCCCCGTGGCCCCGGCGACCGCGCGCGGGGCGCGTCCACCGATGCCGAACGCCGGTCGGGCCTGGACCGTCCTCGGGCTCGGCGTCGCCGCGCAGACCGCCGGCACGCTCTTCGTCAGCACCCCGGCGTTCCTCATCCCGCTCCTGCACGCCGAGCGGGGCATGTCGCTCGCCGAGGCCGGCGTCATGGCCGCTGCCCCCACGCTCGGCATGGTGCTGACGCTCATCGCCTGGGGCTGGCTGGCCGACCGCGTCGGCGAGCGCGTCGTCATCGCCGGCGGCCTCGCCCTCACCGCGCTGGCCGCTGCCGGGGCGATCGCCGCGGACGGCCTCATCCCCTCGCTCGGCTACGGTCCGCTCGGCATCCTGCTCCTCCTCGGTGGCGCCGCCTCCGCGAGCACGAACTCGGCGAGCGGCCGGATCGTCGTCGGCTGGTTCCCGAAGGACCGCCGCGGCCTCGCGATGGGGATCCGCCAGATGTCGCAGCCGCTCGGCGTCACGGCGGCCGCGGTGACGGTGCCGTCCGTGGCGGCGGCGTCGGGCATCTCCGCCGCGCTCCTGATCTCGCTCGTCGCGACGGGTGTCCTCGCCGTGGCCTGCACCATCGGACTCCGGAATCCGCCACGGACCGTCGTGCCGAAGCCGGTCCCGACGGAGACGACGCCGAACCCCGTGGCCGCGCGACCCCGCAACCCCTACCGAGGCGACGGCTTCCTCTGGCGCATCCACGCCGTGTCGATCCTGCTCGTGGTGCCGCAGTTCACGCTCACGACCTTCGCGCTCGTCTGGCTCGTCACCGATCAGGGCTGGAACGCACTCGCGGCGGGCGTGCTCGTCGGTGTGGCGCAGTTCGTCGGAGCGATCGGTCGGATCGGCGTCGGGGTGTTGAGCGACCGGGTCGGCAGCCGGGTGCGACCGCTGCGCTGGGTGGCGGTGTCGGCGGTCGTCGTCATGCTGCTCCTCGCCGGTGTCGGGCTGCTGCAGTGGCCGGTGGCGGTCGCCGTCGCGCTCGTCGTCGCCAGTGCCGTGACGGTCGCCGACAACGGGCTCGCCTTCACCTCGGTCGCCGAGATGGCCGGCCCCGCCTGGGCCGGGCGGGCGCTGGGAGCGCAGAACACCGGCCAGTTCATCGCGGCGTCGGTCGTCGGTCCGGCGGTCGGTGCGCTCATCGGCCTGGTCGGCTATCCGCTCGCCTTCCTCGCGGTCGCGGTGCTCCCGGCCCTCGCGATCCCGATCATCCCGAGCGAGGCAGCGGAGCACGACCACCTCTAGGCCGTCGTCCCACCGGTCCGGTCGGCTCGTCTAGTCGACGTTTGACGGATATCTATCGCGGCTGCCAGGCTTGCCGAGGCCCCACGACGGCCCGTGTACCTCCCCGCCGGCGAGTCGCGCTCCACTGCCTCCGACCACCGTCGAGCGACAGCCGGAGACGCCTGGTCGGCCGATCAGAAAGCACCACAGTGACCGGCACCACCACGTCCACCGACCCCGTCCACGCCGTCGCGGAGGCCGCCCTGCGGCGCAACGCGGGCGAACCCGAGTTCCACCAGGCGCTCCTCGAAGTCCTCGAGTCCATCCGCCCGGCGCTCGACGAACACCCCGAGTACCTCGAGGCGGGCATCCTCGAACGTCTCGTCGAACCCGAGCGGCAGGTCGTCTTCCGCGTGCCGTGGACCGACGACCGCAACCGGGTGCAGGTGAACCGCGGATTCCGCGTCCAGTTCAACTCGGCGCTCGGCCCGTACAAGGGCGGGTTGCGCTTCCACCCGAGCGTGAACCTGTCGATCGTGAAGTTCCTCGGGTTCGAGCAGATCTTCAAGAACGCCCTCACCGCGCAGGGCATCGGCGGCGCGAAGGGCGGCAGCGACTTCGACCCGCACGGGCGATCGGACGCCGAGATCATGCGCTTCTGCCAGAGCTTCATGAACGAGCTCTACCGCCACCTCGGCGAGCACACCGACGTCCCGGCCGGCGACATCGGCGTCGGCGCGCGCGAGATCGGCTTCCTCTTCGGCCAGTACCGGAAGATCACCAACCGGCACGAGTCGGGCATGTTCACCGGCAAGGGTGTCGGCTGGGGCGGCGCCGAGGTGCGCACCGAGGCGACCGGGTACGGGACGGTGTTCTTCGTGGACGAGATGCTCGCCGTCGACGGCCGCGGGGTCGAGGGCAAGCGCGTCATCGTGTCGGGCTCCGGGAACGTCGCGACGTACGCGATCGAGAAGGTCCACCAGCTCGGTGGTACCGCTGTCACCGCGTCGGACTCCTCCGGATACGTGGTCGACGACGCCGGCATCGACCTCGAGCTCCTCAAGCAGATCAAGGAGGTCGAGCGCGGCCGGATCTCCGAATACGCGGCCCGCCGTCAGGGCGCCCACTTCGTCGCCGGCGGCAGCGTCTGGGACGTCCCGGGGGAGATCGCGCTGCCGAGCGCGACGCAGAACGAGCTGCACGAACGCGACGCGATCGCCCTCGTGAAGCACGGCGTCATCGCGGTCGCGGAGGGCGCGAACATGCCGTCGACGCCCGAGGCCGTGCGGGTGTTCCAGCAGGCCGGCGTCCTTTTCGGCCCGGGGAAGGCGGCGAACGCCGGTGGCGTGGCGACCTCGGCGCTCGAGATGAGCCAGAACGCTGCCAGGCAGCGGTGGTCCTTCGACGACAGCGAGGTGAAACTGCGCGGCATCATGCACGGTGTGCACCGCGCCGCCTACGAGGCGGCCGAACGCTACGGCCGGCCGGGCGACTACGTCGTCGGGGCGAACACCGCCGCGTTCGTGAAGGTCGCGGACGCGATGCTCGCCCAGGGCGTCATCTAGCCGCCCTCTCCCCGACTCAGGAGTTCTCCGGCGCGTCGACCGCTGACGGGCCCGGCGCGCCGCACACCTCCTGAGTCGGGGACGCGGAATCCGCTGGCGACGGACGCGGCGGGTGTCGGATTGCGACGGGATGGTCGGCTCCTGGACGGCGAGTGACTAGCCTCGAAGGGTGACCGACCCCCGCCCCGCAACCACCGTCATCGTCGGTGCCGGCCTCTTCGGCCTGGCGACCGCCGTCCACCTCGCCCGCGCCGGTCGACGGGTGACGGTCCTCGAGTCGGGCACCGCCGCCGGTGCGACGACCGCGGCGGGCGCGGGCTTCGTCGGCCTCTGGGCGGCGGGCTACGCCTGGTACTGGGACGAGTCGGAACTCGCCCTCGAGCAGGCGGGCCTCGACTTCTACCGCGGGCTCGACGCGGCCGGATATGACATCGGGCTGCGGAACACGGGCAACGTGTGGCTCGCCCTCACCGAGCAGGCCGTGCTCGACCACCTGCTGCCGTTCGCCGAGCACCCGCTCCGCCCCGAGGACGCCCGCCTGCTCACCGCCGTCGAGACCGCGGAGCTCGTTCCGGGTCTCGACCCCGAAGCCATCGTCGGGGCGTTCATCCATCCCGACGGCATCCAGATCAGCGCGCCCGACGCCGGACTCGCGCTCGCGGCGCTCGCTCGGGCCGAGGGCGTCGAGATCGTCGAGCACACGCCCGTCGTCGATCTCCTCGCCGAGGGCGGCCGAGCCGTCGGCGTGCTGACCGCCACCGGCGAGCGCGTCCTCGGCAACGAGGTCGTCCTCGCCGCAGGGTCTTGGACGAACGACCTCCTCGCCACCACGGACCGCGTGCTGCCCTTCGCGCGGGTGATCGCGAGCCGCCTGACCACCGCCCCGTTCGGCCTCGGTGAGGTGCCGACCCTCATGATCCCGGAACTCGACGGACTGTGGATCCGGGAGCACCTCGGCGGTCTCACCTACGGCAACGGCGTCGGCTACGAGGCACTCGCGGTGCACGACAGCCCGGCGGACCGGCGCCCGGACCGCCCCGACCTCGTCGAGGCGATGCGGGAGCACCTGTCGCCGATCGTCTCCGAGCTCATCCCGGCAGCCGCGCCCGTCGTCGACGACGCCGAAGCCGTGCAGGGGATCGTGTCGTACACCGCGGACCGCCGCTTCATCGCGGGGCCGGTACCGGAGCTGGACGGGCTGTACGTCGTGGCCGGCGACAACGAGTCCGGCGTCACGCACGGCCCCGGACTCGGTCGGATGCTCGCCGAACTGATGGTCACGGGTGAGAGCACCTTCGTCGACGCGTCGCGGTACGCGCCCGGTCGATTCCCGTCCCGTCCGTTCGCCGACGAGGCTGCCGTGGCCGCCGCGATGCCGGCTCGTCGGGTGGTCGACGCGCGCGCCACCGCAGCGACGCGCGTGACGACGGAGTCGGGCCTGCCTGCGGAGTCGGGCCGATGACCGCGCCGGGTCCGGCAGCGGACGCGACGCCGACCGCGCTGCCGGCGCGCGCCGAGGTCGTGGTCATCGGCGCCGGGATCGTCGGTGCGGCGGCTGCACGCTCGCTGGCCGAGCAGGGCCGCGACGTCCTGGTTCTCGAGCGGTACCCGCGCGGTCACGAGCTCGGCTCCTCCCACGGCGCGACCCGCATCTTCCGTCAGGGTTACGACGCCGACGACTACGTCGCCCTGACCTCCGAGGCGCTCGCGGCTTGGCGGGCGCTCGAATCGGCGAGCGGGCGGACGCTGCTCGACCTCACCGGTGCGCTCGACCACGGCCGCCCCGAGATGCTCGCGGCGATCGAGGCGGCGATGACCCGGGGTGGGATCGCGTCGGAGCGCCTCACCCCGGAGCAGGCGAGCGACCGCTGGCCCGGACTGCGGTTCGACCGCGAGGTCCTCCACCACGCGACCGGTGGGCGACTGTACTCCGCCGAGGCGATCGAGGCCCTGCTCGACCTCGCCGAGGTGGCCGGAGCGACCCTGCGCTTCGGCGTGCGGGTGGCCGGTGTCGATCCGACTGATCCGGCCGACCCGACCGCGGCCGGCGCCGGCGCCGGCGCCGTCGTCCGCACCGAGCTGGGCGACGTCGTCGCCGACCACGTGGTCGTCGCGGCCGGCTCCTGGACACCCGACCTCGTGGGCGCGCTCGCTCGCAGCGTCGGTCGTCCGCTGCCCGAGATCGTCGTGACGCAGGTCCAGCCCGCGCACTTCCCGAGCGAGCTGGCCGCCGACGCCTGGCCGAGTTTCGTCCACTATCCCGCCGAGGGGTCGAGCGTGTACGGCCTGCTGACCCCGGGCGAGGGGGTCAAGGTCGGGCTGCACGGCGGTGCCGTCCACGTCCACCCCGACGAACGCGACGGCCTCGCCGAACCCGAGGAACTCGCGCGGCTCACCGCCTACGTCGCCGAATGGGTGCCCGGCGTCGACGCGTCCGCACCCCATACCATCAGCTGCCTCTACGATCTGAGCCCCAGCGAGGATTTCGTGATCGACCGGATCGACAGCATCATCGTCACGACGGGATTCTCCGGTCACGGGTTCAAGTTCGGCCCGGTACTGGGACGCCTCATCGCCGATCTCGTCGACGGAGCCGACCCGCACCCGAGGTTCGCGCTCGCCGCCCACGCGGTACCCGTCGCGCCAGCAGCATCAGCTCTCCCGCAGTCACCCGAAGGAACCGCTCCATGAACCGATCCGCCAGATTCGCCACGGTCGCCGTCGGCCTCGGTGTCGTCGCCGCCCTCACCGGTTGCACGGCCCAGGGCGGCACCACCACGACCACCGCGCTCGTCATCGGCACGACCGATCAGATCGTCTCGCTCGACCCTGCCGGTGCCTGGGATCGCGGATCCTTCACGCCGCAGAACCAGATCTACCAGCACCTCCTCAGCTACGACGAGGGCGACGTCGTCCCCGCGCCCGACGCGGCGGAATCGTGCGACTTCACCGACGAGACCACCTACGTCTGCACGGTCAAGGAGGGGTTGACCTTCTCCAACGGCCACGCGCTCACGGCCGAGGACGTCGTCTACTCCTTCACCCGTGTCCGTGAGATCGCCGCCGACAACGGGCCGTCGCCGCTGCTCGCGAACCTCGAAAGCGTCGAGGAGGGTGACGACAACCAGGTCGTCTTCCACCTCACGGTCCCGAACGACCAGACCTGGCCCTACGTGCTCACGAGCATGGCCGGGCCGATCGTCGACGAAGAGGTCTTCCCGGCGGACGAGCTGCTGAGCGACGACGACGTGATCGGCTCCGGCCCCTACGCCGTCGACAGCTACCAGGCGGGCGGACTGCTCTCCCTCGAGGCGAACTCGCGCTACTCCGGGACCCGCGCGAAGACGCAGCACGTCGTGCTCAAGCCGTACACGACGGCGTCGAACCTGCGGCTCGACCTGGAGAAGGGCGACGTCGACATCGCCTACCGCTCACTGACCGCGACGGACGTCGCCGACCTTCGGAGCGATTCCGACCTGCAGGTCGTCGAGGGGCCGGGCGGTTCGGTGCGGTTCCTCACGTTCAACCTGAACACCCAGCCGGGTGCGAACGACGCTCAGAAGCTCGCGATCCGGCAGGCGGTCGCGTCGCTCGTCGATCGCGAGGAGATCGCCGACCAGGTCTACAAGGGCACCTACGCGCCGGCCTACTCGGTCGTGCTCGACGGCCAGACGGGTGCGACGCCCGCGTTCCAGACCGCGTACGGTGACGCGCCGGACCCGGCGAAGGCCGCGGCGATCCTCGCCGCCGCAGGTGTCAGCACCCCCGTCGCCCTGCCGATCCAGTACACGAGCGACCACTACGGCCCGGACTCCGACCAGGAGTACGCGCTCATCAAGTCGCAGCTGGAGGAGTCCGGCCTGTTCACCGTCGACCTGCAGTCGACGGAGTGGACGAGCTACGTGAAGGAGCTGAACCCGGAGTCGGGTTACCCGGCGTACCAGCTCGGGTTCTTCCCGGACTACCCGGACCCCGACAACTTCCTGCGTTCGGCGTACTCGACGACCGGGGCGTCCGTCGCCAACGGATACTCGGACCCGGCCGTCGACGCGCTCATCGACACCGAGGCGACGGCGACCGACCCGGCGGCGCGCACCGCGGCGATCGAGCAGATCCAGGCGCTGACCGCGACCGCGGCTCCGATCATCCCGCTGCTCCAGGGCACCGAGACGGTCCTCGCCCAGAAGAACGTGACGGGCCTCGAGGACACGCTCGACGCCACCTACACCTTCCGCTTCGCGGTGCTCGACCGCACGAAGTAGCCGTCGCCGCTGGGGTGTGCGTCAGCGCGGTGCGCTGGCGCGAGCGCGGGTCTGTGACGTGAGCGCGCCCCTCCGGAGACCCGCGCTCGCGTGCGCGGGGCGCGCTCACACCGGGTGTGCGTCATTCGCGCGGGCGCACCGCGCCGGCACCCGGTGGGGAGGCCTCAGGTCAGCGCGGTGCGCTGGCGCGAGACCTGCCGAGTCGGCGTGGGCGCGGGTCTGAGAGGTGGGCGCGCCCCTCCGGAGACCCGCGCTCGCGGCTGCGGGGCGCGCTCGCGTCAGCGCACCGCGCTGGCACCCATCACAAGTGGGGGAGGATCCGGGCGAGTGCGATCGTGGCGTCGCCGGTCAAGGACAGGGTGCCGGCCTCGAGCCGCAGGGCGTCGTGCATGTGGAGCGCGCAGCGGTCCAGGCCCGGTCCCGCTGCCGACAACGTCCCGTCGAGGAGCACGATGAACGTGACGGCGCCCGGCGACGTGGTGACCAGCCTCGAGCCGTCGACGACGCCGACCTCGAGCGATCCACGGAACCGGTCCCGCGACACCATCAGGTTGAGATCGAGCGTCGGCCCGACCACGCCCCGCGACGACACCGCTGAGGCCCCGTCGAAGGCGGCGACCTGCCACCGGTCCAACTCGACCGGCTCACCGTCGATCACGAGTCCGAGTCCGCCCGCCGACAACGCCATCAGCTGACGGTCGACGCCCGGGAAGGACGAGAAGGCGACGTCCGACTCGACCGTCGCGATGCTCAGCGTCCACCCCGGGGCGGCCGGCGCGTCACCGTCGCCGCGCCCACCAGCGGTCCGAAGTCCGACCGCCTCGACGGCGATCTCCGTCGCGGTCCCCAGCCCGTTCCGCCAGCGGTAGCTCCGATGCCGGTCAGCTGGCAGCAGCACGAGCGCACGACCCTCCACCGCGTCGCTCACCGCTGCGTCGTCCCGGCCGCGACGCGCTCGCCGCGCTGCCGGACGCCGACCGTCAACGGCACGCCCGGTCGGTAGGCGAGGTGCGACACCGAGGGCGCGTCGAGCACCTGCAGGTCCGCAAGACCACCCACACGGAGCGATCCGACGGCGTCGGCACCGCGCTCGAGACCGACCGCCACCGCGGCCCCTCGCGTCGCCGCCCACACCGCCTCGGCGATCGTCAGCTGCATCTGCAGCACGGCGGTCGCCACGCAGTACGCCATCGACGTCGTGTACGAGGTGCCCGGGTTGCAATTGGTGGCGAGCGCGATCGAAGCACCGGCGTCGATGAGCGCGCGCGCCGGCGGGAACGGCTCGCGCGTCGAGAGGTCGCAGGCCGGGAGCAAGGTGGCGACCGTCGACGAACCCGCCAGGAGGTCGACGTCGGCGGAGGACAGGTGGTTGCAATGGTCGACGCTCGCGGCCTCCAGCTCGACCGCGAGGCGCACCCCACCGCTCTCGCCGAGCTGGTTGCCGTGCACCCGCACACCCAGGCCAGCGGCGCGACCGGCGAGCAGCACCTCGCGCGACTCCTCGACGTCGAAGGCGCCGACCTCGCAGAACGCGTCGATGTAGGACGCGAACGGAGCCACCGCCGTGAGCATCGGTCCGGTCACGAGGTCGAGGTAGTCGCGGCGGTCGACACCGGCCGGCACGAGATGGGCCCCGAGGAAGGTGACGACGTCGGCGACCTCGGCCGCCGCGCGAGCGGAGCGCGCCTCGCCCTCCACGTCGAGCGCGTACCCCGTCTTCGCCTCGAGGAACGTCGTCCCCTGGGCGAGCGCCTCCGCCCGCAACCGCCGCGCACCCGCGACGAGCTGCTCCTCCGATGCGGCCCGAGTGGCGGCCACGGTCGTCGCGATCCCGCCCGCCGCGTACCGGCCGCCGGCCATGCGCGCCTCGAACTCCGCCGAGCGGTCGCCTGCGAACACGAGATGCGTGTGCGTGTCGACCCAACCCGGGAGCACGGCGCGCCCGCCCACGTCGGTCCGCGTGTCGGCGTCGGGTGCGTCGACCGCTGCGCCGAGCCACGCGATCCGGCCGTCTTCGATGACGAGTGCCGCATCGGTGATCCGGTTGCCGTCGACGTCTCCCGGTCCGGAGCCCGCGTTGGTCGTGAGCTCGCCGATGCCGGTGATGAGTTCGCTGGTCATGGCTGCATCTCCTGCGAGGGGTGGTCGGGTGTCGGGGACGAGTTGGCTGCCCGGGGCGTCTCCGTCGATGCTGCCAGCTCGGCGAGCGCCACCGCGAGGAGCTGTTCCGGCGTCGACCCTTGCGACATCGCGAGCAGCCGACCTCCCTCCACCACGAGCCGCCCGCCGACGACGACCCGCTCGACGTCGGACGCGGTCGCGACGAGGGCGAGTTGTGCCGGATCCATGCCGGTGGTGCGGAGGCTCGACGTCGACACCTCGACGAGGTCGAGCGGGTCGCCGAAATCCAGCGTGTGCCGGCCGAGTCCGAGCGAACGGTATCCGTTGTCGGTGCCCGCCTCGAGGAGCTCGGCGGGCGAGAACCGGCCGCGTCTGCCGGAGGCGAGCCGTTCCCCGGCTTCGAGGCCACGCAGTTCGAGCAGGGGGTCGACCACCGCGTTCTGGTCGGAGCCGACGGCGATCCGGGCCCCCGCGTCCGCGAGGCGTCGGGCCGGTCCGATACCGTCGCCGAGGTCCGCCTCGGTCGTCGGGCACATCACGACGGTCGCGCCGGACCGCCCGATCGCCGTGATGTCCGCGTCGGTCAGGTGCGTCGCGTGGACGAGGCTGATGCGTGGGGCGAGCGCACCGAGCGCGGCGAGCAAGCCCGTCGGCGTCCTGCCCGTCTTCGCGAGCGTGTCGACGTTCTCCTGCGGTTGCTCCGACAGGTGGACGTGCAGCGGGACGTCGTCGGGCAGGCCGGCGAGGATCGTGCGCATGGCGTCGACGGGCACGGCGCGCACGGAGTGCAGCGCGGCACCGAGCGTGACGAGCCCGGTGGCGCAGACCGAGCCGGAGAGCGCGTCGCGCAGTCGATGCCAGCGGGCGAGCCAGCCGGACGCGTCGCCGTCGCCGAACGCGAGCTGTTCGGTGAGCAGCGGAGCGGCGGGACCCCCGGCGGGCCCGAGGCCACTCGCGAGGTAGGCCGTGTCGAGGAGGGTGAGCCGGATGCCGACGTCGGCGGCGGCTTCGGCGACCGCCAGTTCCATCGCGTGGGCGGTCGGGTACGGGGTGCCGTCGGCCTGGTGGTGCACGTAGTGGAACTCGCCGACCGCCGTCCAGCCGCAGACGAGCATCTCGCCGAACACGGCACGGGCGACCCGGCCGTAGTGGTCCGGGTCGAGGCTGGCGGCCGCCGCGTACATCGCCTCGCGCCACTGCCAGAAGTCGCCGCCGTCGGCGTGGGTGCGTCCGCGGAGCAGACGGTGGAACGCGTGGGAGTGGGCGTTCCCCATGCCCGGGATGACCGTTCCGAGGCGTCGGTCGCCCGCCTCCGGCTCGACGCCGCGCTCGACGGTCGCGATCCGTCCGGAGTCGTCGGCCGTGAAGCGCACGCGGCCGGTCGGGCGACCGTCCATGATCGCCGTCGCGGCCCAGATGGGAGCCCGCACGTCCGCCGCGCCGGGGTCGACGCTCGCGACCGTCACAGGACGCTCCGGAGCAGGGCCTCGAGCGCTTCGACGCCGGCGACGCAGTCGGCCGTCTCGGCGAACTCCTCCGGTGAGTGCGAGACACCGGTCGGGTTCCGGACGAAGACCATCGCCGTCGGTACCGCGCCGCTCAGGACCCCGGCATCGTGGCCCGCACCTGTCGGCAGGAGCGGGACCCCGCCGAGCGTGCCGGCGAGCCGCGCGGTGAGTTCGGGGTCGAACTCGACGACGCCCGACCACGACTCCTCGATCAGCTCCACCGCGCACCCGGAATCGGCGACGGCCTCCTGGACCCGGCCCTCGATGTCCGCGACGAGGGCGCGCGTGCCGGCGTCGGTGGCCGCGCGGGCGTCCACCCAGGCGTCGACCTCGGAGGCGATGACGTTGGTGCCGCCCGGCAGGATGCGCAGGCGGCCGACGGTGGCGCGGGCGTCGTCCGTCGCGAGGGCGGCCTGCTCGACCGCGAGGACGGCGCGTGCCGCGGCGACCACGGGGTCACGGCGCTCGCGCATGCCGGTCGCGCCGGCGTGGTTCCCCTGACCGCTCACCCGGAGTCGCCAGCGGCCGTGGGCGAGGATCGACGAGGCGACGGCGGTGGGCGAGCCGAGGTCGATGAGGCCGCGACCCTGTTCCACGTGCAACTCGATGAACAGTCCGATGCGGCCGAGCGCCTCGTCGTCACGGCCGAGGTGCTCGGGAGCGAGCCCGGCTGCGGCTGCGGCCTCGGCCACGGTGACCCCGTCCGCGTCCGTCAGCGCTCGGGCGGCGTCCGCGGTGATCGCCCCGGACAGGAGCCGGGATCCGAGGCAGGCGACCCCGAACCGGGACCCCTCCTCCTCGGCGAACACCACGACGGCGACGGGACGCGACGGCTGGAGCCCGGTGGCCTGCAGACGCGCGACGGCGTCCAGCGCTGAGACGACGCCGAGCGGCCCGTCGAAGGCGCCGCCGCCCGGGACGGAGTCGAGGTGGCTGCCGGTGACGACCGCGTCGGGCCCAGGCCTACCCCACCACGCCCAGAGGTTGCCGTTCCGGTCCGTCTCGACGTCGAGCCCGAGTCGGGTGGCGCGAGCCGTGAACCACTCGCGCAGTTCGAACTCGGCCGGCGTCCAGACGTGCCGGGAGTACCCGCCGCGTGCCGGATCGACGCCGACGCCGGTGATCTCGTCGAGCCCGGCGAGCCGACCGTGGGCGATCAGACCGTCGGTCACTCGCCCTCCCACATCGGCACCCGCAGGCCGCGTTCGCGGGCGACCTCGGCCGCCCGCTCGTAGCCGGCGTCGACGTGACGCATGACGCCGGTGCCCGGGTCGTTGACGAGCACGCGCGCGATCTTCTCGGCGGCGAGCGGCGTCCCGTCGGCGACGATCACCTGACCGGCGTGGATGGAGCGGCCGATGCCGACCCCGCCGCCGTGGTGGATCGACACCCAGGTCGCGCCGGACGCCGTGTTGAGCAGGGCGTTGAGCAGCGGCCAGTCGGCGATCGCGTCGGAGCCGTCGGCCATGGCCTCCGTCTCGCGGTACGGGGAGGCGACGGAACCGGAGTCGAGGTGGTCGCGGCCGATGACGACGGGCGCGCTCAGTTCCCCTGAGGCGACCATCTCGTTGAACTTCAGTCCGGCGAGGTGGCGCTCCTGGTAGCCGAGCCAGCAGATGCGGGCGGGCAGCCCCTCGAAGGCGATCTTCTCGCCGGCCGAGGTGATCCAGCGGCGCAGCTTCTCGTCCTCAGGGAAGAGCTCGAGGATGGCGCGGTCGGTCGCGGCGATGTCCGCCGGGTCGCCGGAGAGGGCCGCCCAGCGGAACGGGCCCTTGCCCTCAGCGAAGAGCGGCCGGATGTAGGCGGGCACGAAGCCGGGGAAGTCGAAGGCGCGCTCGCAGCCGCCGAGTTTGGCCTCGGCGCGGATGGAGTTGCCGTAGTCGAAGACCTCGGCGCCGGCGTCCTGGAAGTCGACCATCGCCTGCACCTGCTTCGCCATGGCGAGTCGCGAGCGGCGCGTGAAGTCGACCGGGTCGGCTGCCGCCTCGGTCTGCCAGTCGGCGAGCGCCGTGTCCTCGGGCAGGTAGGCGAGCGGGTCATGGGCGCTCGTCTGGTCGGTGACGATGTCGATGGCGACCCCGCGCCGCAGCAGTTCGGGGAAGACGGTCGCGGCGTTGCCGACGAGGCCGACCGACAGCGGGCGCCGTTCGGCCTTGGCGGCGAGCACGCGTTCGACGGCGTCGTCGAGGTCGTCCGTCATCTCGTCGAGGTAGCGGTGCTCGACGCGTCGCTCCAGCCGGCTCGGGTCGACGTCGACGATGAGCACGACGCCCTCGTTGAGCGTCACGGCGAGCGGCTGTGCCCCGCCCATGCCGCCGGCGCCGCCGGTGAGGGTCAGCGTCCCGGCGAGGGTGCCGCCGAACCGCTTGTCGGCGATCGCGGCGAAGGTCTCGTAGGTGCCCTGGAGGATGCCCTGCGTGCCGATGTAGATCCACGAGCCGGCGGTCATCTGCCCGTACATGGTGAGACCCTCGGCCTCGAGCTTGCGGAACTCGGGCCAGGTCGCCCAGTCGCCGACGAGGTTGGAGTTCGCGATGAGCACGCGGGGTGCCCATTCGTGCGTGCGGAAGACGCCGACGGGCTTGCCGGACTGTACGAGCAGGGTCTCGTCGGCCTCCAGCCCTTCGAGCGTGCGGACGATCGCGTCGTACGCCTCCCAGTTGCGCGCGGCCTTCCCGGTGCCGCCGTAGACGACGAGGTCCTCGGGGTGCTCGGCGACCTCGGGGTCGAGGTTGTTCATGAGCATCCGGAGCGGGCCCTCGGTCTGCCAGCTCTTGGCGGTGAGGGTGGTGCCGCGAGCGGCACGGATGGTCCGGGTGGTGGTCGGCATGCGCTGGTCCTTTACGTCTGCGGTGCGGTGGTGGTGGTGCTGTTCCGACGGGCTCAGGGGCGGGTCGCCGGCCAGGAGCCGGTTCTCGGCCTTTGGATCGCTTCTCGACCCCTGAGCCCGTCGACGGGTGCTGTTAGCCGAGGTCGGCGTCCTTCAGCCACTCCTCGGCGATGCTCTTCAGGCTCGTGCCGTCGGACGCCTTGCCGTTCATCTCGATGAGGTCCTCGGTGGTGAGGGCTGCGGAGACCTTGTCGAGCGTCTTCGAGATCGTGTCGTCGAGCTTGCTCGTGCTGATGACGGGGACGATGTTCTCGGCCGCGAAGAGCGACTTGTCGTCCTCGAGGGCGACCAGGTTGTTCGCGGTGAGTCCGGGGTCGGTGCTGAAGATGTCGCCGACCTGCACCTGGCCGCTCGTGAGCGCGGTCATCGTGAGCGGTCCGCCGGCGTCGAGGCTGACGAACTCCTTGAAGGTGAGACCGTAGACCTGCTCGAGACCGACGACGCCGTTGACGCGCGTCTTCCACTCCGGCGGGCCGCCGAGGCTGAGCTCGGACATGTACGGCACGAGGTCGGAGATCGTCTTGAGGTCGTACTTGTCTGCCGTCTCCTGGGTGACGGCGAGCACGTCCTTGTCCTCCGCGGGGGAGATGTCGAGCATGCTGACACCCTTCGGGAGCTTGTCGCCGAGTTCCGCGACGACGTCCTCACTCGTGCTGGCCTTCGACTCGGAGTCGAGGTACTTGAGCAGTGCGCCCGAGTATTCGGGGAGGAGGTCGATGGAGCCGTCCTGCAGCGCGGCCATGTAGACCTCGCGGCTGCCGATGTTGAACTGCTCCTTCACCTTGACGCCCTCGGCCTGCAGCGCCTGGGAGTAGATGGTGGCGATGAGCTGGCTCTCGGTGAAGTCTGCTGAGCCGATGATGACGGCGTCGCCGGAGGAGCCGGACGCGCCGTCGCTGCTGAGGGCGTCCTGGCCGCCGCAGCCGGTGAGGACGAGAGCGGCGGCTGCGGTGGTCGCGGCGATGGCCGCGAGACGACGGGGGAAGGTGGGGAAGGGCATGAGGACCTCGATTCGGTGAGATGGACGGATCGGTGGTGCGGTCGTGCGGAGGTGGTCGTGCGGTGCGGGTGCGGCTCAGGCCGGCCGGGGGATCGCCCCGGTGACGGTGGTCGGGGCCGCCGTCCGCCGTCTGCGGCTGGTGCGCCGCAGACCGGGGGAGACGATGAGGGTGCCGAGGAGGGTGAAGGCGATCTCCAGTGCGAAGGCGAGGGCGGCGACGAGGATCGCGCCGCCGGCCATCTGGAAGAAGTCGGCCTGGGCGCGGCCGTCGATGATGTACCGGCCGAGCCCCTGCAGGCCGAGGTAGGCGGCGACCGTCGCGGTCGAGACGACCTGGAGGGTGGACGAGCGGATGCCGGACAGCAGCAGGGGGAGGGCGCAGGGGAGCTGGACGTGCCAGAGGATCTGCAGCTTCGTGTAGCCCATGCCGCGGGCGGCGCCCACCGCGTCGGGATCGGCGCTCTGGATGCCCGTGTACGTCCCGGTCAGAATGGGCGGGACGGCGAGGAGCACGAGGACGACGATCGTCGGGATGACGTAGACGAGCTGCCCGGGGACCACCGGCGAGATGAGGAGGAACAGCAGGATGAGGAGGCCCAGGGTCGGCAGGGCACGGAGCGCGTTGGCCGATCCTGCGACGAGGCGCTCGCCCTTGCCGGTGTAGCCGACGAGGACGCCGAGCGGCACGGCGATCACTGCGGCGATGACGAGCGCGATGCCCGTGTACAGCAGGTGGTAGCCCATCTGCGAGGGGATGCCGTCGGGGCCGGTCCAGTTGGCGGGGTCGGTCAGCCAGTCGATGACGCTCATGCTGCCACCGTCCGATCACGCCAGGGCGTCGCGAGCGAGCCGAGCCGGACGATGATGAGGTCGAGGATCACGGCGAGGACGACGCAGAGCAGGATGCCAGTGACGAGCGGCACGAAGAGGCGGAGCTGGAAGCCCTGCGTGAACAGTGTCCCGAGTTGCGGGATGCCGAGCAGAGCGGCCATCGTCACGATGCTGACGTTGGAGACGACCGCGACGCGCAGGCCGGCGGCGATCACCGGGACGGCGACGGGCAGTTCCACCAGCACGAGCCGCTGCCAGGACCGGTAGCCCATGGCCTCGGCCGCCTGCACCGCGTCCACCGGCACCGAGGACAGTCCGTCGGAGACGACGCGGACGAGGAGTGACACCGTGTAGACGGTCAGGGCGATGACGATGTTGATCGGGTCGAGGATCTTCGTGCCGAGGATCGTCGGCAGGATGATGAACAGCGCGAGCGACGGGATCGTGTACAGCAGCCCGGCGGTACCGACGATGAACGGGCGGCCGCGACGCGAGCGGTGCGCCCACCAGCCGAACGGGAGGGCGACCAGGAGGCCGAGCACCGTCGGGGTGAGCGTCAACCAGAGGTGGTTGAGCGTGAGGTCGCCGATGAGCGGGAGGTTCTCCCAGATCCAGTCGATCGTCATCGGAGGCTCCGCTCGGGGGCGGGACGCTCGAGGAGTTCGCTGGCGGCGATGGTGCCGGTGAGTCGGCCGTCGTCGTCGAGGAGCCCGACGCGTCGACTCGGGTGCGCGAGCGCTGCGTTGAGCGCGATGCGGAGCGACGCCGTGCGCGGCACGAACAGGCCCTGGCCGCTGATGGTGTCGGTCGAGACGGAGCCGTGACCGGCTGCGGTGTCGAACCAGCCGAGGGGACGGCGTTCGTCGTCCGTCACCACCACCCAGCCGCTCGCGTGCACGCCGGTCACGGCGGTGTCGCCGAGCCGGGCGACGGGCTCGCGGTGGAGGGCGTCGTCGTGGTCGAGGCCGAGGAAGCCGAGTGCACGGTAGCCGCGGGCCTCACCCACGAAGTCGGCGACGAACGCGTCGTGGGGCTGGGTCAGGAGGTCGACCGGCGGCGCGATCTGCGCGAGGAGACCGCCCTCGCGCAGGACCGCGACCTGGTCGCCGAGCTTGAGTGCCTCGTCGATGTCGTGGGTGACCATCACGATCGTCTTCGAGATGTCGGCCTGCAGGCGCAGGAACTCGTCCTGGAGCTGCGTCCGGACGATCGGGTCGACCGCACTGAAGGGCTCGTCCATGAGGAGGAACGGCGGGTTCGTCGCGAGGGCGCGGGCGACGCCGACGCGCTGCTGCTGACCGCCCGACAGCTGCCACGGGTACTTCTTCGCGAACTTCTCGTCGAGACCGACGCGCTCCAGCAGCTCGAGGGCCGCCGTGCGCGTCTCCCGACGCGAGCCGCCGAGCAGGCGGGGGAGGGCTGCGACGTTGTCGACGACGGTGCGGTGTGGGAAGAGACCGGCGTTCTGGATGACGTAGCCGATCCGACGGCGGAGGGTGACGCGGTCGAGCGACTGGGTCTCGACGTCGTCGAGCAGGATCGACCCCGAGGTCGGATCGATGAGGCGGTTGATCATCCGGAGCGAGGTGGTCTTGCCGCAGCCGGACGGGCCGACGAGCACCGTGAGGGATCCGGTCGGCACCTCGAAGGAGAGGTCGTGGACGGCGACCGTGCCGTCCGGGTAGGCCTTCTTGACGTTCGTGAAGCGGATCATGCGCGTCCCTCCAGGAGGTCCGCGGCGTCGTCGGGGACGGTCGCGGGTGTGTTGTCGGTGGGGCCGGTGTACGAGGCGAGCCCGCTGGAGAGCCGGTCCGTGGCGGCGACGAGGAGCTCGCCGTAGGAGGCGATGAGGTCGTCGGTCATCCGGTAGCTCGGGATGACGAGGCTCAGGGCCGCGACGATCCGTGCTCCCGAGCGGACGGGGGCGGCGATCGCGGTGACGTCCGACTCGACGCCCCGCTCGACCGTGACGTAGCCGGCGGTGGGGGTCCGTCCGGTGAGTGCGGCACCCGCGGCCGACCCGTCGAGGGGGATCGTGCGACCGACCCAGCTCGCGTGACGGACGGAGTGGGTGCCCTCGGTGATCGCGAGGTAGAGCGCGGTGGACGCGTGACCCTCGACGCTCAGGTAGGCGGACTCGCCGGTGCGTTCGACGAGGTCGAGCATCTCCGTGTGGCAGAAGCCGACGAGCGACTCGTTGCTGAGTGCCTGCGTGCCGAGCTGGACGACGCGGCTGCCGGGTCGGTAGCTGCCGTCGGCGTCCTTCCGGACGAAGCCCGTGGACTCCAGGGTGCGGAGGAGCCGGAGGGCGGTGCTCGGCGAGAGGTCGACGAGTCGCGCGCTCTCGGCGAGGGTCGTGCGGCCGCGGTCGCACACCACGGCGAGGAGCGAGAGTGCACGCTCCACGGTTCGAGTCGATGATTCAGCCATCAGATCCCTCTCTGTCGAGCCACCACGCTATGGCTCCGCCGTTTCAGCGAACCGCCTCGAATGTTTCCGTCAGGTAAAACTCGAATTTCATCTGGTGGGACGTTCGCCGTGTGAGCAAGGATGGTGCACACGACGACGGAGCGCAAGAGAGGGTGTCGGGATGATCGGGATCGCGGGAGCACTGGGCATCGACGAGCTGCGGCGGATCGCGGACCTCGAGGAGGAGGCCTCGGTGCCTCGCGCGGTGCTCGACCGGCTGGCCACCGCTCATGACGAAGCGCGGGACCTCGCCGAGCACGCGGCCGTCTACGGCAGGAGCACAGGCGTGGGGGCGAACAAGGACACCGCGGTGGCCGACGACGGCGATGCCCACGCACGCCGCCTGCTCCGCAGCCACGCGGTCGACGCGGGGGAGGTCGTCCCCGACCGGGTCGTGCGGGCGATGCTCGCGGTCCGGCTCAACCAGCTCGCCGTCGGCGGATCGGGTGTCGAGCCCGCGGTCGTCGCGGCGCTCGCCGAGATGCTGCGCCGCGATGCACTGCCGACCGTCCGGACCCTCGGGTCGATCGGGACCGGCGACCTCACCGCGCTCGCCGGTACGGCGCTGACCCTGCTCGGTGAACGACCGGCGTCGACGACGCTGGAGCCGCTGGACGCGTGGGGCTCGGAGAGTGCCCTGTCGTTCATCAGCAGCAGCGCCCTGACCATCGCGCGCGCGGCGCTCGCGGTCACGGAGCTGTGGAGGCTCGACCGCGCCTGGTCGGCGGTCTGCGCGCTCAGCTTCCACGCGCTGGACGGCAATGCGCAGGCGTATGCCGAGGCGGCCGCGGGTGCGTCCGCCTCGCCCGGTGTCGTAGCTGCCGCTGCGGCGTTGCGCGCGCTCATCGGACCCGCGCCGGAACCGGCTCGGATCCAGGACCCGTTCGCACTCCGCATCGCCGCGATCACGCAGGGTGTCGTGGCGACGGCGACGGACCGGCTCGCGGACCAGGTGGAAGCGCTCATCGGTGCTGCGCAGGAGAACCCGCTGTACGTCCTCGGTGCCGATTCCGGGTCACGGGCGGTCCTCCACCACGGTGCCTTCTTCCAGGCGCAGCTGGCAGCGGAACTGGACGCGACAGCGCTCGCGCTCGCGCAGACGTCGACGGTCACCCTCTCGCGCCTGCGGCTGGTGAACGAGCCCGCGTTCACGGGCCTGCCGCCGTTCCTCGGCGACGGGGAACCGGGTGCGTCAGGACTGATGATGGTCGAGTACGTCGCGGCGGGCGCGGTCGCCGACATCCGGCACGCGGCGC
The DNA here is from genome assembly GCF_015350715.1 of Plantibacter sp. VKM Ac-2876. Taxonomy (NCBI): domain Bacteria; kingdom Bacillati; phylum Actinomycetota; class Actinomycetes; order Micrococcales; family Microbacteriaceae; genus Plantibacter; species Plantibacter sp. VKM Ac-2876. Next base: position 187,898 of record NZ_JADKSI010000003.1, read on the forward strand.
AACCGGCGGCGCTCGACACGGTCGTCCTGTCGCGCGGCGCCGAGGAGGATGCACCGTTCGCCGCGCAGGCCGTCGCCCAGCTGGAGGACGCGGTCGTCGCCACGAGGACGCTCATCGCCTGCGAACTCCTCGGAGCGATGCGGGTCGTGCGGCGTCGCGGTGTGGCCGATCGACTGACCGGGGCGCTCGCCGACGTGTTCGCCCGGGCATCGGCGTCGCTCGGCTCGGACGACGCCGACCGCGACCTCCGCCCCGACCTCGAGCGGGCGACGGCGCTCCTCGCCGAGATCGCGGACCTCGTCGAGGGACGGTAGCCGGGCTCAGCGGTGTCGCCGGCTACGGGAGCTTGACGAGCAGCCCGCCGCGGTGCGCGTCGAACGCGACCATCGTCGCCATGCCGAACGCGTCACCGTCGAGCTCGAGGTCCTGCGCCTCGTCGACCCGTACGGTCAGCGCCTCCGCACGCAGGTTCGTCACGGTGTTCCCTCCCCGGCCCTCGGTGAAGCGGATCATCCGCCGCCCGACGGCCGTCCGTCGCAGGACCCGGTTCTCCCACGTGACCTTCCGCCACACGAGCAGCCAGCCGAAGGCACCCTTCGGCTGCAGCACCGCGACGTCGAGGAACCCGTCGTCGAGCTCGGCGTCCGGCATGAGCTGCACCCCGCCCTGCAGCGTGCCGCAGTTCCCGACGAGCACCGAGCTCACGGTCGCCGCATGCTGACGGTGCCCGCGCAACTGGTAGTGGATGCGGAACGGCGCGGCCGTGGCGATCGAGCGGAGACCGGACTCGACGTAGGCGAGCCAGCCGAGCGACTTCTTGAGGTCCGGGTTCGCGGTGGCGATCATCATCGCGTCGACGCCCATGCCGGCCATCACGACGAACGCGTGCTCCTCCTCCGACCCGTCGGCGCGGGTGATCATGGCCACGCCGATGTCGATCGCTCGCGTGTCACCGGTGAACGCCGCCCCGATCGCGGCCACCTGGTCGCCGAGCGGCAGCTTCAGGTTCCTCGCGAGCAGGTTGCCGGTCCCCGACGGGATGAGGGTCAGCGGCACACCGCTCCCGCGCAGCCCCTCGGCGACGGCCCGCACGGTCCCGTCACCCCCGGCCGCGAGCACCACCTGAGCGCCGTCGAGGACCGCGCGCCGCGCCTGACCGACACCGGGATCGTCGACACTCGTCTCGTACAGGTGCGGAGCCGCCCATCCGGCCTCCTGCGACCGCGCCTCCAACGCGCTCCGCAGCCGGGTGGCGTCGACCTTCACCGGGTTGTACACGAGCGCGGCGTGCGGGGGAGTCGGCATGGCCCAACGGTACTGTCCCGGGGCCTCGTCACCGACCTCGATCGCTAGACTTGCCGGGTGATCGATCCCGTACTCCTCCGCGAACAGCCAGAAGTCCTCCGAGCGTCGCAGCAGAAGCGAGGGTCCTCCGTCGACCTCGTCGACCAGGCGATCGACGCCGACACCGCACGCCGCGCCGCGATCACCGGGTTCGAGGAACTCCGTGCCGAGCAGAACGCGTTCGGCAAGCAGGTCGCCAAGGCCCCCAAGGAGGAGAAGGCCGCCCTCGTCGCCCAGGCGCAGCAGCTCGCCGCCCGCGTCAAGGAGGCCCAGCAGGTCGCGACCGAAGCCGAGGCCTACTTCGCCGACGTCGCCGGTCGCATCCAGAACCCGGTGCTCGACGGCGTGCCCGCCGGCGGCGAGGCCGACTTCATCACGCTCCGCGAGGTCGGCGAACGCCCCTCCTTCGACTTCACCCCGCGCGACCACCTCGAGCTCGGGGAGCTCCTCGGCGCCATCGACATGCAGCGCGGCACCAAGGTCAGCGGCTCGCGCTTCTACTTCCTCCGCGGCATCGGCGCCCGCCTCGAGATCGCCCTGATGAACCTCGCGCTCGACCGCGCGATCGAGGCCGGCTTCGTCCCGCTCATCACGCCGACGCTCGTGCGCCCCGAGATCATGAAGGGCACCGGCTTCCTCGGCGAGCACGCCGACGAGGTCTACCAGATCGCCGGCGAGGACCTCTTCCTCACCGGCACGAGCGAGGTGGCGCTCGCCGGGTACCACTCCGACGAGATCCTCGACCTCGAGCAGGGCGCGCTCCGCTACGCCGGCTGGTCGACCTGCTACCGCAAGGAGGCAGGGTCCTACGGGCGCGACACCCGCGGCATCATTCGGGTGCACCAGTTCAACAAGCTCGAGATGTTCGTCTACACCAAGCCGGAGGACGCCGCCGCCGAGCACGAGCGCCTGCTGTCGTACCAGGAGGCGATGCTGCAGTCGCTCGGCCTCAGCTACCGCGTCATCGACACGGCCGCCGGCGACCTCGGGTCGAGCGCGGCACGCAAGTTCGACGTCGAGGCCTGGGTGCCGACGCAGGACTCCTACCGCGAGCTCACCAGCACCTCGAACTGCACCACCTACCAGGCGCGTCGCCTCGACACCCGGTACCGCACGGAGTCGGGCAAGACCACGCCGGTCGCGACGCTCAACGGAACGCTCGCGACCACCCGCTGGATCGTCGCGATCCTCGAGACGCACCAGCAGGAGGACGGCAGCGTCGTAATCCCCGAGGTGCTGCGTCCGTACCTGGGCGGCATCGAGGTCGCGAGGCCGATCCGATGACGGACGAGACGACCACCACCGCGACCCCGCTGCTCATCGCCCTCGACATCGACGGCACGGTGCTGCACGAGGACGGTTCGCTCAGCCTGTCGGTCGCCGACGAGGTGCGCCGCGTGGTCTCGCTCGGCCACATCGTCACGTTGGCCACCGGTCGCAGCTGGGAGAGCACGCGTCCGGTGCTCGAGGAGCTCGAGCTGACGCCGCAGTACGTCGTCTGCGCGAACGGTGCGCTCATCATGAAGCGCGACGAGTCGAAGCCCGATTCCTACGAGCGCTTCTTCATGGAGACCTTCGACCCGACCGAGGTCCTCGGGCTCATCCAGCCGCACCTCTCCGAGGGCAGCTACATGGTCGAGTACCCCGACGGCTTCCGCAAGTACACGGTCGGCATGGAGGACTGGAACCTCGAGAACGCGATCGAGGTGCCGTTCGAGGAACTCGTCACGAGCCCCGTCACGCGCGTCGTCGTCGTCTCACCGAGTCACGACGAGGAGGAGTTCCTCCGCATCGTCGACAAGATCGGGCTCAGCCAGGTGAGCTACGCGATCGGGTGGACGGCCTGGCTCGACATCGCGCCGAAGGGCGTCAACAAGGCGACCGCGCTGGAGCGTGTCCGGGAGTGGCTGGGGCTCGAGCGTTCGCAGATGGTCGCCGTCGGCGACGGCCGCAACGACGTCGACATGCTCGGCTGGGCCGCCGCCGGAGGGCGCGGTGTCGCCATGGGCCAGGCGCCCGAGGAGGTCCTCGCGGTCGCGTCGGAGGTCACCGGCACGGTCACCGACGACGGTCTCTCTCAGCTCCTGAGGAGCATTTCGGGTTAGCATCGTCCAAAGCTCCGTGCCGATTCGCCGTTTCCGGTGGGCACGGGGCGTCGGTGCGCGCCTGCTCCAGGGGTCACCGGACGACTCGCCGCAGCCCGGTCTCCTGGGTTCCGGCCACCCCTGTTCCTGAGACGAGAGCGAGATCCATGACCCGCAACGCCGACGCGTCCAAACCGCGCGCCGCCGTCCGTCACGGCAGACTCCGCAAGTCGAACCCGTTCGTCACCGTCGCGAAGATCGTCGCCGCGACGGCCGCCGTCGTCGGCGTGAGCGGCATCGCGGTCGCCGGCGTGGCAGCCCTCGACCTCGCCAACAGCGTGAAGCCCGTCGCCCACCTCGACAACGAGACGCCGGGTGCTCCGCCGCCCAACATCGGGGCGATCGAGGGTGGCGTCAACCTGCTCCTCGTCGGTAGCGATTCGGGCGACGGCAATGCGGCGTACGGCGATCGCGAGGAGAACCTCAACGACGTCACCATCCTCATGCACATCTCGGCAGACCACTCGAGCGCGACCGTGGTCAGCTTCCCGCGCGACATGTACGTGCAGATCGGCGACTGCGCCGACGGCGGCAACGGTCGCGACAAGATGAACACCGCCCTCATGTACGGCGGTGCCGACGGCGGGCTCGCCTGCGCGGTGTCCACGGTCGAGGGCATCACCGGCCTCTCCATCCCGTTCGCCGCGCAGATCGGCTTCGACGGCGTCATCTCGATGTCGAACGCGGTCGGCGGCGTGCCGGTGTGTGTCACCGAACCCCTCAACGACGCCTGGAGCGGCATCAACCTCGACGTCGGCACCCACGACCTCTCGGGTGCGTCCGCCCTCGCCTTCCTCCGCTCGCGTCACGGCGTCGGCGACGGCAGCGACCTGTCGCGGATCTCGAACCAGCAGGTGTTCCTCTCCTCGCTCGTCCGCACGCTGAAGAGCAGCGAGACGCTCTCCGACCCGATCAAGCTCTACTCGATCGCCCGTGCCGCGTTGAAGAACGTGACGCTGTCGAGCAGCCTGAACAACATCGACACGATGGTGTCGATCGCCGCAGCGCTCAAGGACATCCCCCTCGACCGCGTCGCGTTCGTGCAGACGCCGACGGCCACGGTCCAAGGTGGCGTGGAAGCGACGTCCGATGCGGATGTGCTGTGGACGGCGCTGCAGAGCGACCAGGCCGTGGCGCTGTCCGCCACCGGCAAGTACGTCGTGACCGACCCGAACGCGCCCGTCACGCCGGACCCGGCGACGACCGATGCGGCGGCCGACCCCGCGGCAACGGCGGACCCGGCAGCGCCCGCGGACCCGTCCGCCGCCGGCCCCGTCGCCCTGCCCGACACGATCACGGGCCAGAACGCCGCGCAGAACACCTGCACGGCCGGTCGTCCGGAGGAAGACCAGTAGTCACCGCGTGATCGGATGGGGCCGCTTCGCCGCTGGCCCGATCCGATACACTCGATCCTGGTCGTCAGCTGCGTCATCGCGGGCGATCGACCATCAGGAGGGCTGTCCGAGCGGCCGATGGAGCCAGTCTTGAAAACTGGTGGGCAGAAATGTCTCGTGGGTTCGAATCCCACGCCCTCCGCATCTTGTCTTGTCGAGACGGCCGGTTGAGCCTGGCCTCGGAGCATCCTCTCCAACCTGCGCCTTTTTGCTGCATTCGTTGTTCTGTAATATCTACGTTAATGTTGACGTATCAGTTGGCTGTGTCTCCCATCCAGCCGACGTCAGACCACTTCGAAGGCAGGACGACTCATGAGCGACGCTCCGACTTCCAACCCCGACCCGAATCCCGGGTCGTCGCCCTCGACGACCCCACCCGGACAGGCCGGCGGCGGCCCGCAGTACCCGTCGCAGCCGTTCGCGCCGAACCCGTACGCGTCGAAGCCTCGACGCGGGCTGTCCCGTGGCGCGCTCATCGGGATCATCGCGGGTGCGGTCGCCCTGCTCCTCCTCATCGTGACCGTCGCGGGCATCGGGATCAGCAGCGCCATCCGCGGTTCGCAGGCGGAGCCGGAGATCGCCGTGAAGGACTACCTCACCGCGCTGCAGAACGGCGACGCGAAGCAGGCGCTGGCGCTCCTCGAGGACCCCGACGACACCGCGTTCCTGAACGACGACGTCCTGAAGGCGTCGAACAAGCTCGCGAAGATCGGCAAGGTCTCGACGACGTCCAAGCCGTTCGGTGCGCCGTTCACCAAGGTCAAAGCCAAGTTCTCGATCGGTTCCGAGCGCGTCACGCAGGAGTTCGTGGTGAAGGATCAGGGCGACGGCACCTACACCATCTTCCAGGGAGGCACCGTCAGCGTTTCGTCCTACAGCCTCAGCGGTGCGCCGGTCACGCTCAATGGTCAGGACGTCTCCGATGCTGCTGGCGACAGCTGGACCCTGTTCCCCGGCGCGTACTCGTTCGCGGTGTCCCTCGACTCCTTCTCGGTCACCGGCGGCGACAGCATCATCCTGGCTGGCGAGGAGTCCGGCTCCCTCGATGACGTCAAGGTCGCGCTCAACGACACCGGCGTCCAGCAGTTCCGCGACGCCGTGACGGACGCGGTGAACACCTGTATCGCTTCGACGACCCTTGCCGCAGGGTGCGGGATCGACCTCCCCGGCACGCTGTCGGACGGCACGGTCGTCCAGGACGGCACCATCACCCGCAGTCTCTCCGCGGACGCGCAGGCGAACCTCGCGAACCTCGAACCGCAGGAGACCTTCGGCGATCCGCTGAACGTGCCCGGCGAGTACATCGGCCTGGTCAAGGTGACGTCGACGAGTTGCACCCAGGGCGGCGCGACCAGCGCCTGCACCATCGAGTTCGGTCCATCCCTCGGGTCACCACTGGTGGACTTCACCTCCGGGACCCCGGTGGTGCGCTGGGACTGATGCGTTCCGAAAACCCGGTCGGGCGTCCCCGTTCACAGCCGGACCTGCTTTACTGTTCCGATGCCCCCGATCACGCCTGACGCCGTCGAGCCCGAGCGGAACCGCGCGGGCCGTGGCGCAGCCGGTCGCGAGGGACGATCCCGCAAGCTCAGCACCATCGCCCGTCACGGGCGGTTGCAGCGACCGAGCGCCGTGCGGACCGGCCTGAAGATCGTCGCCTCGACGCTCGCGGTCGCGCTGGTCAGCGGTGGCATCGTGGCCGGCATCGCCCTCTGGGACGTCGCCGCGACCGTGAAGCCCGGCGTCGCGCTCGTCGACTCGCAGGGTGAGGCCGTCACCGACCTGCCCGCGATCGGCGCGTATCCGGGTGGCGTCAACCTCCTCATCGTGGGCAGCGACTCCCGCGCCGGCCAGGACCCCGTCTTCGGTGACGCCGAGGAGGAGACGGGCAACCTCAACGACGTCACGATGCTCGTACACATCTCCGAGGACCACAGCAACGCGACGGTCGTCAGCTTCCCGCGCGACATGTTCGTCCCCATCCCGTCCTGTCCCGACCCGTCCGGCGGCTCGTTCGACTCGATGAGCCGGCAGAAGATCAACACTTCGCTGAGCTACGGCGGGCTCGCCTGCACGGCGTTGACGGTGTCGCAGCTCACCGGCCTCGAGATCCCGTTCGCCGCAGAGGTGCAGTTCAGTGGCGTGATGGCGATGTCGACCGCGCTCGGTGGCGTGACGGTGTGTGTCGCCGACCCGATCGAGGACGAGTACACGGGCACCTTCCTCTCGGCGGGCGAGCACACCCTCGAGGGATATGAGGCACTGCAGTTCCTCCGCACCAGGCACGGCGTCGGCGACGGCAGCGACCTCAGTCGCATCAGCAACCAGCAGGTGTTCCTGTCGGCGATGATGCAGCAGGTCAAGAGCGCCGAGACCCTGACCAACCCTGGAATCCTCTACTCTCTGGCCAAGGCGGCGGCGCAGAACATGCAGCTGTCCGACAGTCTGACGAGCCTCGACACGATGATCGCCATCGCCATGACACTGCGTGAGGTCGACCTCGCGAACATCGCCTTCGTGCAGTACCCGAACGCGGCCGTCGAGGGCGGCGTCGAGCCGATCGACGATGCGGCGGCCGCGCTGTTCGAAGCGCTCGGCAACGACCAGCCCATCCAGCTCTCGGGCGCGACCGGCGCCGGTGCGGTGGCGAACCCGACCGACCCGACCGCGGTCGATCCGGCCGAGGGTGCAGATGCAGGAGCCGACCCGGCCGCGACGGCTCCGCCTGCCGATGGGACCGACCCCTCCGCCGGCGGTGCAGTGGTCCTCCCGTCGACCGTGACCGGCCAGACCGCCGACCAGCGCACCTGCTCCCGCGGTCGTACCCTCGAGGACCAGTAGGCGTCCCGACCTCGTTCCCTGAGCGTGTCGAAGGGCGTCTCGGACCCGGGGATTCGTCACCACGCCCATCACCGGTTATGCTGGTCGTCGTGCGTCCGCTTGCGAGCGCACATGGAGACGTCGCATAGTTCGGCCTAGTGCACCACCCTGCTAAGGTGGAGTCCCCGTAAGGGGACCGCGGGTTCAAATCCCGCCGTCTCCGCACTGGATCTCAGCTCGAAACCCTCGGCTCGCCGGGGGTTTCTGCGTTGTGTGATGTCTGTCGGAATCGCCAGCGCGGTGCGCTGACGTCACCGCGCCCCGCACGCGTGGGCGCGCCCCTCCGGAGACCCGCGCCCGCGTCCGTGGCCCGCGCTCAGGTCAGCGCACCGCGCTGGGCAGACCACCAGGTGGCGGTGAGCTCAGTCGCCGAAGTTCGTGTACGGTGCGCCGATGCTCTCGATGGGGCTGTCGGGATCCTGCGCGGAAATGAAGACGGAGTACGTGTGCTCGTTGCCCTGGTCGTCGGTACCGACCGGTGTCTCCGCCACCGAGATGCTGAAGTGACGACCGCCGTTCGCATCAACCTGGTCGGGGTGCTCCGGATAGCGCTCACGGACGGTACTGACCGATGCTCCGACCACCGTCCCCTCGATGGACCGGAAATCGACCTCGCCGAGGGCCGACGCCGTCACGGTAACCGACCAGTCAGGGACGAACTCGCTGCCGTCGCCCTGGCCGTCGAAGATGCTGATACCCGCCCATTGATAGGTGGTGTTCGGGATTTTGCCCGTCGAGTTGTCCGCGAGGACGGGTTCCTGTCCGAACAGGTTCGTGAGCCTGGCGCGCGCCTCCTCCGACGGGTCGTCGTAGGCGAAGCTCTCCAGCGGTGTCCCGGTCGTATCGACGAGTTCGAGTGCCAGCGGGCCGACGACGATGGCGACGACGTCCTCAGCAGGAGGGGCAGTCGGTTCCGGCGTGGCCGACATGGTCGGGGAACCGACGGGCGTACCGGTGGGTGCCGGTGCACTCGGCGCGCAGCCGGTGAGTGCGACTCCGAGCGCGATGACGATTCCGACAGCTGCAGACCATGTGCGTTTCCCCATCGGGCCAGTCTAGGAGCCCGAACGCGAGCAGCCAGGGCGTTACGCGCCGTGCCGAGCGTGTCCGGCCGAGTCGCCAGCGCGGTGCGCTGACGTCACCGCGCCCCGCACGCGCGGGCGCGCCCCTCCGGAGACCCGCGCCCGCGTCCGTGGCCAGCGCTCACGTCAGCGCACCGCGCTGGCGAGTCCACCAGGTGTCGGACGGGGCGGTCAGGCGGAGCGACGGAGCTCGCCGTGATGGCGGAGTTCGCGGAGGATGCCGAACGAGCCGGCGTAGTGCTCTTCGGTGAGCGTGTTGAGTGCGGCGATCGTCCCGCGGTCGAGTCCGGAACGGACCGCGATCGACTGCAGCTCTCGGCGGGAGATCGGGAAGTCCACGGTCCTGAGCAGGGTCTTGAGGTCGGTGAAGCCCGCTGTTTCAGGCGGCTCCACCGTGTCGTGGTGAGGTCTGGCATCCATGTCCACATTGTCGGTATCGACCCCCGAAAAGGCGACAGTCTGACGCCGTTCTGGCGCAAGAGGGCGCTAGCCTGACGTGAAATGATGCGAGGGAGCGGCACCGTGCCCGACGACCGCGACACCGGAACGCCGGCCCCGACGGGCCTCGCGTCCGCAGCCGTCGAGTTGCTGCGCGTCCCGCTCAGTGGCTTCGTGGCGGAGCGCAAACGCCTGGCCGTCGCAGCGCGCGACGACGGGGACGACGAGCTGGCGACGGCGATCCTCGCGCTCCGCAAACCGTCGGTCGCCGCCTGGGCGCTCAACGTGTTGACAGCGCACCGCCCGGACCTCCTCGGCGAACTGGAACAGCTCGGCTCCGCGCTCGGCGACGCACAACGCTCAGGGGACGCCACAGCGCTCCGTACGCTCGGCACCGAACGTCGCTCGCTGATCGCGACGCTCGTCACCGCCACCGTCGAAGCCGCAGCAGCAGAGGGGGCGTCCCTCTCCGGAGCGGTAATCGAGACCGTCCGCCAGAGTCTGCAGGCGGCGAGTGCCGACGCCGACCTCGCCGCGCAAGTGTCGTCCGGTCGGCTGACCGACGCCCCGACCTCGAGCGGAGCGGGGTGGGGTGGTGTGGTCGGCGGGGCCGGTACGCCCGGTAGGCGCTCCACCGCCGACGGGTCCGCTGGGACGCTGGGCGACGGAGACCGCGACCATTCCGACCATGACGACGACCGACGTCGACGCCTTCGGGCCCGGCTGGAGGCGGCCGAGCGCGACGAGGAGGCAGCGTCCAGCGCGAGTGAGGAGGCGACCGCCTCCCTGGACGAGTCGGCGGTCCGGCGGTCGGGACTCCTGCGTGACCGCGAGGACCTCGCGAGGCGACTCGAGGAGCTCGACGCGGACATCGCCGACGCCGAGCGCGAGTGGGCCCGACGCCAACGAGAGGCTGACCGGGCGCAGCGTGCGAGCGACGCAGCACACGAGGACGTCGAGCGTCTGCGGAGCGCGCTCGAGGACTGAGTCACCGAGCTGATCGAGTCTCCGCGGTGCCGAAGCCCCGCCGCGACCGATCGCCGCTCGAACGTTCCGGCGCACGCACCGTGCGGCACGCGCCTAGACTCACCGTGTGGGTGAAGTGCGACAACCGGAAGCATCGCGGCGGCGACGGACACAGCAGCTGGAAGCGGAGCGTTTCGAAGGCATGCCGATCCTCGCTGACGTCCCGCAGCACGATCGGTTGAGCCTCGTCGCCCCCGATCTCGCGTGCACGATCTGCACCGCGACCCTCGAGCTCGGCGACCGCGTGTTGCGCTGCCCCGCCGGTCACAGCTTCGACATCGCCCGGCAGGGCTACGCCTCGCTCGTCGTCGGCGGTCGGACACCGAAGACCGGCGACACGCAGGAGATGGTCGCGGCCCGCGCAGCGTTCCTCGAGGCGGAGCACTACGAGCCGATCGCGGACCACGTCGCAACGACCCTGCCGCTCGCGCGCTTCCTCCCGGACGGCTCGGTCGACGACAACAGCGCCCCGCTCGTCGTCGACATCGCCGGCGGGACCGGCTACTACCTGGGCCGGATCCTCGACGCCCGGCCGGCCTGGCGCGGGTTCGGGTTCGACCTGTCGCCGCTCGCCGCTCGTCGCGCCGCGCGCGCACACGGCCGGGCTGCAGCGGCGACCGCTGACGCCTGGGCACCGTTCCCTCTGCAGGCGGCGTCGGTCGACCACCTGTTGAGCATCTTCGGCCCGCGGAACGGTCCCGAGATGCGTCGGGTGCTCCGCCCGGACGGCTTGCTCACCGTCGTGACGCCGCAACCCGGTCACCTCGCCGAACTCCGCGACCGGCTCGGCATGATCGGGATCGCCGAGCGCAAGGACGCCCGCCTCGACGCACAGCTCGACGGCTTCACGCTCCGCTCCCGCGACACGCTCGACTACGCCGTCGAACTCATGCCGGAGGAGGTGCGCGACGAGGTCCGCATGGGGCCGAGCGCCCACCACCTCGACGACGACGTCTTCGAGCAGGCGATCGCCGACCTGCCCGGCTACACGACGGTCACGGTCGCCGTCACGCTCAGCGTCTTCGCGCCCGCCTGACGCAGGTCAGCCCGACACCGACACCGGCACCGCGGGACCGGCGTCGGGGCGTCGGTGGTGCGTCGATACGATGGAGGGCACTCATCGAAAGGCGCTCATGACGATCACCGCTGCCGCAGACGGCTCCGCCCTCGGCAACCCCGGACCCGCCGGCTGGGCCTGGTATGTCGACGACGATTGCTGGGCAGCCGGGGGATGGCCGCACGGCACGAACAACATGGGCGAGCTGCGCGCCGTCCTCGAGCTGTTCCGCGCCACCGAGCACCTCGACGAGGACCTCCACATCCTCTGCGACAGCAAGTACGTCATCGACTCGATCACGAAGTGGATGCCGGGCTGGAAGAAGAAGGGCTGGAAGAAGGGCGACGGCAAGCCCGTCATGAACCTCGAGCTCATGCAGGAGATCGACGCCGCCATCGCCGGGCGGCGCTACCGGTTCGAGTGGGTGAAGGGGCACGTCGGTCACCGCCTCAACGAGGCCGCCGACATCCGCGCGCGGACCGCTGCCGAGGCGTTCCAGCGCAAGACGCCGGTGCCGGAGGGACCAGGCTGGACCGGCGCCGGAGCTGCGGCCACCCCAGCGGACAGCGAGATTGACGCCGTCGCTGAAGACGCCCCCGAGACGACCGAGCCGGAGCTGTCCGCCGACCTCGAGGTGGAGGAGGAACGCACCGCCCCCGTGTTCGACGCGGAGGACGACGGCGCGCTGTTCTCACTCGACGTCGAGCCGACGTGGCACCAGCTCACCCTCGACCTCACGACCGATGAGCACGAACGTCTGGTCCGTCGCGCCCGCGAGGCCGGGACGAGTGTCCAGGAGCTCCTCCGCGGCCTCATCTGACGTCGCTTCCGAGTTCACAACTCAGGACGAACGCGGCGTGTCCCGTGTGGCATGCTGCGGCAGAGGGGCACCGCGCCGAGTGCATCCTGAATTGCGAACCGGACGGGGCGCGCCCAGGGGCAGGCGACCGGGTCAGCGGGCGGCGGACTCCGGCGCGTCGTCGTCCTCGGGCACGGCGAAGCCGTAGCTCGCGTCCACGAGGATCGGCAGGTGGTCCGAGATGCCGCGGCGGAGCGTCTGCACCCGGTCGATCTTCAGGCCCACGGACGTCGCGAAGTCGAAGTGCCCACGGAACATCTTGTAGCGGGTGTAGGTGCTGCGGTCGCTGAGGCTCAGGTCGTAGCCGCTCTCCTGCATCTTGGTGCCGAGGCCTTTCTGGAAGAGCGGGTAGTTGTAGTCGCCGACCATGAGCGTCGGGACGTCGCCCATCGCGTGCAGCTGCTCGTGCGCGGCCTTGATCTGGTGCCGACGCAGTGAGTTGAGCGCGGTGAGCGGGGCCGCGTGGAACGAGGCGACGATGAGTTCGCGCCCGGCCTCGACGTCGGTGAGGCGGGTGCCGATGAGGCGCTCGTGCGCCGGCGCGAGCACCATGTCGTGCAGCGACTTCTTCAGCGCGAACGTCTGCGTCGACTCGGCGGTGAACCGGTCGCGGCGGTAGTAGATCGCGAGGCCGAGCCGGTTGCGGTGGGTGCTGTCGGCGAGGTGCAGGCCGCCGAGCTCGGCGGGCAGCTGCAGGGTGTCGGCCTCCTGCAACGCGAGGACGTCCGGGCCGAACTCTTCGGTGAGCGCGACGAGCTCGCCGCTGGCCTTGTTCTTGCGGAGGTTGTAGCTGATGACCTTCATCCCAGCCTCACATTCTGTTGGCAGAGCCCAAGCCTACGGTCCTTCCCGTCGCCCGGTGCTCTGGAGGGGTCCGGACGACGGTGCGTCGCCGGTTGCCGACGGTCAGCTCGACGAGTCGACGACCGTGAGCCGTTGTGTTGCACGGGTGAGCGCGACGTACCGGAGTGACAGGGCCGCGTGGCCCGTCCCGCCCAGCGAGTCGGGCTGCACGAGGACGACGCTGTCGAACTCGAGGCCTTTGCTCTCGCGTGCGGTGCCGGTCCACACCCGGGCGCGATCGGCTCCGGCGTCGGCGAGGAGGGCGTCGATCTCCCCCAGAAGCGCGCGGGGAGCGATGACGCCCGCGATACCGGCGTGTGCGGTGATCGCGTCGACGGCGGCGCGGGCAGCCGTCGGGGCCAGCGCGGCGGGTTCGACCGTGAGCTGCACGGGCTCCTCCTCGCCGCGTCGGATCGACACGGGCGCCGGGGAGTCCGGGTCGAGTTCGAGCCGGACGGGATCGGCGAGCGCCATGATCTGCTCGGGCGTCCGGTAGTTGACGGTGAGCAGCTCCTCCGTCCAGCGCGGGAGCTGCGGGCCGAGCAGCTCCTGCCAGCTCGAGCGGGTGGCGGAGGTGCTCTGCTGGTTGATGTCGCCCACGAGCGTCATCGATCGGTTGGGGCCGCGTCGCAGGACGGCGCGCAGCAGCATGGGGGTGAGCTCCTGCGCCTCGTCGATGATGACGTGCCCGTAGACCCAGGTGCGGTCGCTCGCGGCGCGTTCCGCGGGGCTGCGGTCGTCCTCCACGGTCTGGCGGTCGGCGAGGTCCTGGGCGGAACGGAGGTAGTCGTCGTCCTGGGCCTCGTCGTCGATGCTGATGTCACCGATCATCTCGAGCACACTGCGCGCGTACTCGACGTCGTGCCGGCGCTCGTAGGCGGCGCGGCGTTGCCGTTCCAGCTCGGGGCGCTGGTCCTCGCCGATGAGCTCGGCGGCCTCGTCGACGAGGGCGATGTCGCCGGGCGTGAGCCGGGCGGCCCAGTCGGTCTCACCTGCGCCGTCCGTTCCGGCGACGGGTTCGCGGAGCAGCAGGCGACGCTCCTCCTCGGTGTGGTCGGGCGCGACACGAGCCAGCAGCTCGGGGTCGGTGAAGAGGCGGTCGATGATCTCGGCCGGTTCGAGGATCGGCCACATCGTGTCGAGCAGCTCCTCGACCTCGGGCTCCTCGCTCAGTTCCTGTCGGCGCTCGTCGGCGTCCTCGCCCGTGCGTGGTTCGAAGCCGTCGCGCTTCGCCTCGAGCCCGATGAGGTGCGTCAGCACGGCGCGGTCGAACCGCAGCTTGGCCTCGTTGTGCGGCGTGCCCGAGCGCTCGATCCCGGCCTTGATCCGGCGCAGGACGCCCGGCGTGACGCGGAGTGGGCCGTCGCCGGCGATGCGGATCGTGACCGGCTGGTCGAGCGGCACCTGACGCTCGCGGACGGCCCGGGCGACGACGTCGGCCATCCGCAGCCGACCCTTGAGCTCGGCGGCTTCGAGCGAGTCCTCCGCATGGGCGTCGAGCCCCGGCACGAGGGTCGCCGGCGTGACGAGGACGACGGCGGTCTCGCCGAGCGACGGCAGCACGCGGCTGATGTAGTCGAGGAAGGTCGAGTTCGGCCCGACGATGAGCACGACGCTGCGCATGAGTCGCTCGCGGTGCTCGTACAGGAGGTAGGCGGCGCGGTGCAGGGCGACGGCGGTCTTCCCGGTGCCCGGACCGCCCTGGACGAGGAGCGTGCCGGGGAGGGGTGCGCGGATGATCGCGTCCTGCTCAGCTTGGATGGTGTCGACGATGTCCGCCATGTGCTTGGTCCGGGCGCGACCCAGGGCCGCCAGCAGCGCACCGGACTCGCCGATGCCGCTCGGCTCGTCGTCGCTGAGCATGGTCGTGTCGAGGACCTCGTCGTGCACCTCGGTGACGCGGCGACCTGCCGTGCCGATGCGGCGGCGCAGTCGGAGGCCTTCGGGGCGGAGTGGCGTCGCGGTGTAGAACGGGCGCGAGGCCGGCGCGCGCCAGTCCAAGAGGAGCTGGTCGCCACTCTCCGGGTCGCGCAGGCCGATGCGCCCGATGTGGTGCCGTTCGTCGGTCTCGCGTTCGAGGAGGCCGAAGAGGAGTCCGTAGCTGGACGAACGCAGCTCGACCATCCGCTGGCGGTGGTGGGCGACCAGGGCGTCGCGTTCCGAGAAGCTCGAGTCGTCGTCGCCGTCGAAGGCGCGGAGGGCGAGTTCGGAGCGTCGTTCCTCGAGGTCCGACTGCGACCGGATCACGTCGTGCAGCCGATCGAGATGGTCCTGTTCCTCGGCGATCGCGTCGTTCTGCACGGTGCTCCTTCTGGGTGTGGCGCGGTCCGTGTTCCGGGTTCACTGCGAGGACCGCACGAATACGGTAGTCGCTTTCCGGGCCCCTCACCGCCCTTGAGCGTGAGCTCCCAGAGAGCTGGAGGCTGCCGTCGGGGCGAGGGGTCGGGCACCGAGCGCGGGCTGGTCGATAGGCTGACGGGCATGAGCACACCGGACGGATCGAAGCCGCAGCCCCTTGCGCCGCAACAGGCGCACTCGCAGCAGTCGGTTCCGCCGCAGCCGTACCCGCAACAGCAGCTCCAGCCGCAGCAGTACGGGGTGCAGCCGTACGCCCAGCAGGCGCCCTACCCGCAGCAGCAGCCCAACCCGCAGCAGCAGCCCTACCCGCAGCAGTACGGCATGCAGCCGTACGCGCCCGTGTACCCCGCGCCCTACCCGTACCCGGCGTCGCCGCCGAAGGGCCTCAGCATCTCCAGCATGGTCATCGGCCTGGTGTCGCTGTTCTTCGGGTTCACCTTCGTGCTCCCGGTCGTCGGATTCGTCCTCGGGCTCATGGGGCTCCGCCGTGAGCCCGCCGGTCGGGCGATGGCCATCACGGGCGTCGTGCTCAACGGGCTGTTCCTGCTCGTCTGGGCGGCACTCGTGTTGGTCTGGGTGTTCGTCATCGGCGGTCTGCTCGCCGGCGTCGGCGGCGCGGCCTCCACGGGCATCGCCGCTTAGCCGACGGTCAGTCGCCGAGCCTCCGGTTAGCCGGCCGGGACGACCGTGCTGACCATCGACAGCACCACGGCGCCGTCGACGTCTTCGCGTTCCAGCCAGACGGCGATACTCGAGAACTCGCTCAGCGACGCCGCGTGGGTGCCGCCGCAGGCGATGACCGCCGGGCCGCCCGGCAGCTCGCAGTGCCAGCTACGTCGATCCGTGAGTAGCTCGCCCTCGCGATCGATCCGGACGGCGGCGCCGCTGTCCAACCAGCCGTCGAGCGTGTTCCGGATGCGCGACGCCAGCGCGTCGAGGTCGTCTAGGGCGGCCGGGTCGAACCCCTTCCGTCGGAGCGACTTGCCGATGCGGTAACGGTCGGTCGACGCGTTCGGAGCGATCCGCGACGACTCGCAGGCGAGTGCGTCGAAATCGGGGGCCCCGAGAGCATCGGGGACGACCTCCTTGCGCCAGGCGTCGGCGAGCGCGGCGTTCAAGGCGAGTGATGCGAGGTGGCACCCGGTGTGCCCGGCGGAGAGCGCGTGCCGGGTGGACGCATCCACCTCGATGTGGGCCGTCGCGCCTTCGACAGCGACCGCCGCCGCCTCGGTGGAGACCAGATGGGCGACGAGGAAGGCCCACCCTTCGGTGCCCTTCTTCACGGGGATGTCGGGGCCGACGTACAGCCGGGTGCCGTCGCTCGCGGCGACGACACAATCGATCACGGCGACCTCCACGGCGCCCGCGCCCGCACCGAAGGTGATGGTCGCCGTGTCGGCGGGCTGGTCGGGCCACGCGGCATCGACCGGGTGGCAGGCCGTCTCGTCGAGCACCACGGCGAGGTGGTCGCCGACGGGTTCGACGTGCAGCACCGTGCCCGTCGAGACGAGGGCTCCGGAGGGATAGGTGACGCGCGTGTCCGTGACGGGGAGGCTCATGTCCCCACGCTATCGCGACCGGCCCGGGCGCCCGTCGGCGGCTGTCAACCCCGGGAGACCGTGGAGGATCACGTCGTAGAGTCCGAGGACACGGAGCGCGACGCGTTCCGCGGAGAGGAGTGCATCATGACGGATCAGCAGGACCAGCGTTCAAGCGACGACCTCGCGACCGGTGCGGCCGGAGCGGACCAGGAAGCCTGGGAGGGTGCCGACATCGACACCGCAGAGCTCGTGAGCTCCGACCAGACGACCGCCGGACCGGGCTCGGACGGATCGAGTCAGACCGTCGACGGCACCGGCTCGGAAGACGCGGCTCCCGATGAGGAGCAGGCGACCGAGGAAGCCGTCGAGACCCCGGAGCCCTCGACCGAACTCGACGCACCGCTGGCCGAGGGCGAGCGCGGCGACGCCGACGGCTCGACCGACCACCAGCCCGAATCCGGGCCGGCCTCCGAGGCCACCGACGACGCCCGCGAGGTCTACGACACCGCACCCGACTGAGTCGGACACCACACGACCGACGGGCCGTCCTCCGATCCATTCGGACGACGGCCCGTCGTGCGCTGCGGGCGTCGTCGTCGTCGCGTGGGGGAGGGCGGCTCAGATCGGGAGGAGCGACCAGACCACCCCGAGGGCGATCAGGCCCGCGACGCCCGCGATCGCCAGCGCATTGAGCAGACGGTGCTCGACCATGATGGCGACGTACTCGCGGAGGAACGCGCTCGGCACGTAGTAGGCGGCCGTCGGGGAGCCGATCACCTGCGCGTCGCTCCCGATCGCACGTGCGAGGAGCGCCGCGCGGAGGACGTGGTAGTTGTTCGTCACCACGATCGTCTCGCCGTCCCGCCCGGCCGACTGCTGCAGGTCCCGGGAGAGCAACAGGTTCTCGCGCGTGCTCGTGGACGCGGTCTCCGGGAGCACGTCCGTCGGGTCCGCACCGTTCGCGACGAGGTACTCGGCCATGGCCGTCGCCTCGGGGCGGGGTTCGTCGTCGCCCTGGCCGCCGGACGGGATCAGGAGCGGTCGTGGGGACCCCGGTGACGTGGCCCGGTAGATGCGCAGCGCGAGGTCGAGCCGGCTGCGCAGCAACGGCGGGACCTCGCCGTGGATGAGGCCGGAACCGAGGACGACGAGGGCGTCGGGCGTCCGGGTGTGGCGGTAGCGGCTGTAGACGAGCGAGTACACTCCGAAGGCCGCGAAGGTGGCCGCCGCATAGAAGCAGGCGAACCCGAGGAGGAGGCCCACGGCGACGAGGACGACGATGAGCCAGGAGGGTAGGGACTGCGGGTGTGCCCCGAGCACCAGCAGGACGGCGAGTACGGGCAGGACGAGGATGGCCACCCCGGCGAACAGCGAGAGCAGGTTGCCGAGGCTGCGGCCCTCGAGCCGGAGCATCGTGATGCCGTTGCCGATGAGCAGGACCCCGAGCACGCCCACCAACAGGACCGTGCCGAACGCGGCGAGGAGGACGGTGAACGGCGTCGTTCGGGACGCCTCCGACAGGAGCGCCACCAGCCCGCAGGCGATCGCGGACACGAGGAAGACCCCATTGCGCAGGCGACGGGCGTCGCGGCGTCGACTCACGACGTAGAGCACCGCGAAGACGGCGGCGGGGAGCAACATGATCATGCCCTCATCCTGCCCGACCGACCGTCCTGCGCGGGCTGGGAGGCCGGGGTCTGTGGACAGGAGGCGCGGGGTGCTATGGTCGCGGGGGTTTTGGCGTCATCGCCTTGAGGGTCGCCTCCTCGGCGTCGATCGCCGCCAGGACCGCCGCGACCGCCGGTTCCTGGTAGCGACCCTCGGCGCGCGCCGAGAGGAGCGCCTCGCGTTCCGCCGCGATCATCTGCCGGCGGAGTCGGGCGAACGCGACCGTGCGGAGCTCCGAGCCATCGCCCGTGTACTGCTCGAGGGCGTTGGCCACGAAGCTCGCATTGGTCCGCAGACGGTTGAGCACCTGCTCCTCGTCCGCCTCGGTCGTCAGCTCGTCGAGGCGGGACAGACCGGCGGTCTGGACCTCCGCCATGAGCATCAGTTGCTCGACGCGCTCCTGGCTGTGGTTCGGCGGCGGAAGGTGCAGGGCACGGATGATCCGGGGCAGCGCGAGCCCCGAGAGGAGCGTGCCGACGACGACGACGAATGCCAGGAACTGCAGGAACTCGCGTGACGGCGTGTCCTCGGGCAGCAGGAACACGGCCGCCAGGGTCACCACACCACGGACGCCGGCTGCGGAGACGGCGATGCCGTTGCCCCACGACCAGCTTCGCTCACGGAGCCGTCTCGGCCCGAGCCGGTAGATCGCCGTGACCGTCATCTCCCACACGAAGCGCGAGACGATGAGCGCTGCGAGGACCCCGACACTGATGAACACCGTCGGCCAGAGCCCCGGACCGGTCTGGATCGCCCCCTCGAGGATGCCGGCCAGGTTGAGCCCGATGAACAGGAAGACGGCGTTCTCGAGCAGGAACTGGATGGTGCGCCAGTTGAGCGACTCGGCGATGCGCGCCTCGGCGGACTGCACGATGGGTGCTCGATACCCGAGCAGCAGCCCGGCGGTGACGACCGCGAGGACGCCCGAGCCGTGGATCGCCTGCGCGAGGAGGAACGCGAGGAACGGGGTGATGAGCGAGAGGCAGGTGTCGAGGACCGGGGCACGCAGGCGTCGGCGGACCTCGGACAGCACCCAGCCGACCGCGAGACCGACGCCGACGCCGGCGACGACCTCGATGACGAACTCGCCGGCGATCATGACCGGGTTGACGACGCTCGTGATGGCGAGGATCGAGGCGTTCAATGCCACGAGTGCGGTGGCGTCGTTGAGCAGGCTCTCGCCCTCGAGGATCGTCAGCACACGACGGGGGAGCCCGAGTCGTCCGGCGATCGCGCTCACGGCGACGGCATCGGTCGGTGCGATGACCGCTGCGAACGCGAACGCCGCCGCGAGGGTGATCGACGGGATGAGGAGCCAGCTGGCGAACCCGACCGACACGACGGTGAACGCGACCGCACCCACCGAGAGCAGGATGATGCCGTCGTTACGGGCGCGGATGTCGATGAGGGAGATGCGGATCGCCGACGCGAAGAGCAGTGGCGGCAACAGGCCGTAGAGGATCAGGTCGGGCTCGATCTCGACGGTCGGGACTGCGGGGATGAACGACGCGACGCCGCCGACGAGCACCAGGGCCACCGGGGCGGAGACGCCCGCTCGGCCGGACAGGCCCGACACGATGACGGTGACGACGACGAACACGACGATCCACGAGATGAGCGCGACGGGATCCATGTGGGGATTCTCCCACCTGGGAGACCGTGGTCGTCCGTACGATCGTCCGAACTCCGGAGTGGCCGTGATCGGCACCGGTTCCGGACGCACGACGCCCCCGCACGGTCAGGCCGTGCGGGGGCGTCGGTTGGAGCGGTGGGGCGGCTCAGCCGCGGCGGTTGGCCGCACTGCTGGAGCCGCGCTGCTCCGCACCGGTCTCGCGGGTGCGGAGACCGAAGCGGTAGGTGAGCTTCTCGGTGGAGTGACCGCGGCCGTGGACGGCAGTGCCCGCGGAACGGTTGGAGGACGCTGGGGTCCGAGTCTGGGTGATGGACATGGTGGTTCTCGATTCTGGTGTTGCGGATGATGGATGGGCCGGTTCCAGAAGGGGAATGCGATGACGATCGGTGCAGGTCGCATGGATGGAGCGACGAGACCGTCCGGAGTGCAGCTGCGCCGAGATTCGGCTGCGCTGGTCGGCTGGGGCCGTCCGGTGGATCGTTCTTCGCCGTTCTGGATGACGGCTGGTGGTGTCGTGTCGGGAGCATTGGCGTATCCGTGGAGGTGTGGACTCTGCACACGGAAGCCGGTTGTGACATCGGCACTCGAGTAACGAACGTACGCGACCAAGCTGAGAACGACCTGGGAATGACGATCGTCAGTGCTTGCGCGGGTCGATGCCCGAGGGTGGCCCCGAGCATCGACCGGCGGTGTCGCAGAGCTTCGGGCCACCGCACCTAGGGGAGGGGTGGCCGTATCTCCCGCGCACCCGAAGGGATATCGGGCTCGGGAGGCCGGAGGGTGATCGCGGGGGACGATCGGTTACCGGTGGAGGCGTTGGAAGAACTCCAACACAATATATATTAACAGCTCAGCGTTGCGTGTTGCTGTGGGATTCCTGGGAGTGCTCAGTCGGTTACGAGGAGGCGCAGGATCCGCGCGGTCTCGGACGCGACTGCGCTACGACCGGCGCGGACGTAGGTGCGGGGGTCGACGAGCTTCGGCTGCTCGTCGAGGACGTCGCGCACCGCCCGGGTGAACAGTCCGTTGAGGTGCGTCGAGAGGTTGATCTTCGTCATCCCAGAACGCACCGCCGCGCGGAGCTCGTCGTCGGGGAGTCCGGAGGAGCCGTGCAGCACGAGCGGAACGGGCACCTCGCGGCGGAGCTGCGCGATCAGCGCGTGGTCGACGGCGGCCTCCCGGCTCGTCATCGCGTGCGAGGTGCCGACGGCCACGGCCAGGGCGTCGACGCCGGTCGCTGCGACGAACGCGACGGCCTCTGCCGGCACCGTGCGCGCGCCCGGAGCGTGGACGCCGTCCTTCCCGCCGACCTCGCCGAGCTCCGCTTCGACGGCCACGCCGCGCGCGTGGCAGAAGTCCACGATCTCCTTCGTCGCGCGGACGTTCTCGTCGTACGGCAGGGTCGAGGCGTCGAACATCACGCTGTCCACGCCGAGCTCGACGCCCTCGCGCACGAGCTCGGCCGACTCCACGTGGTCGAGGTGGACGAGGACCGGGACCGTCGCTGCGCGGGCGATGGCCAGCGAGGCGAGTGTGATGGGGGCGAGCGACCCGTGGTACCGCACGCAGTTCTCGCTGATCTGCAGGATGACCGGCAGCCCGGCCTCCTCGGCGCCGGCGACGATCGCCTCCGCGTGCTCGAGGAGGACCACGTTGCACGCCGCGATGCCGGCGTTCGAGGCCGAGGCGTTGGCGAGGAGCGTGGTGAAGTCGAGGGCGGTGGTCATTCGGTTGCTCCAATGGGGTCGGGTGCGGCGGCTGCGTCGAGGAATCGGTGGAAGGCGGCGAGGTCGATCGCGCCGGCGATCGGTTCGAGCACGGCCGCAGCACCTGCCGCCGCCGCCGTGCGGAGTGCCTCGGGAAGTGTGGCTCCCGCGCGGAGTGCTGCGACCAGGCCGGCCGTGGCGGCATCGCCGGCGCCGGTCGGGTTGCCGCTGACGCCGGGGACGGCCGGGACCTCGTGGGCACCATCGGCATCGCCGGCGGTGAGGCCGTCGGCCCCACGGGAGATGACGACCGCGCGGGCGCCGAGCGCGAGGAGTGCCGTGCGAGCCGATGCGAAGTCGGCGGCGCCCGTCGCCTCGAGGGCCTCGTCGAGGTTGGGTTTGAGGATCGTCGCACCGGCGCGGGCCGCGGCGAGGAGCGCCGTGCCGCTGACGTCGACGATCACGGGGACGCCGGCGTCGTGCCCGGTTCGGACGAGGGCTTCGACGACGGCGTCGGGCGTGGCCGGCGGGAGCGAGCCCGAGATGACGAGTGCGCTCGCGTCGTGGAGGGTGCGTCGGAGCTCGGTCGTCAGGGTGGTCCACTCCTCGGGCGTCACGACCGGACCGGCTTCGGCGAAGAGGGTCGGATGGTGGATGCCGTCGACGACCGCGACCGTCGAGCGTGTCTCGGCGCGGAGCTCCACGACCCGGGTCGGGAGGTCGTCTCCCGCGAGGGCGTCCCTGAGCCAGGTGCCGGAGGTGCCACCGAGGGGGAGTACCTGCAGGGTCGGGACCCCGAGTGACTCGAGGACGCGGGCGACGTTCACGCCCTTCCCGCCGGCACGCCGCACGACGGACTGGACGCGTTGCGTGACCCCGAGCTGCTGCTCCGCGACCGTGTAGGTGATGTCGACGGCCGGGTTCGGCGTCACGACCACGACGCGACGCGGTGCGGGGGTGGTCGTCATCGGGCTGTCACCAGTCGGCGGGCGAGGATCCCCGCACCGACCGTTGCCGCTTCGTCGCCGTGACGAGCGGGCAGGAGCTGTGGGACGCGGACGACGTCGAGCCGCTCGCGGAGTCCGTGCTCGAGCGGCTCGAAGAGCGCGGCTCCGGCGAGGGCGAGCCCACCGCCGATCACGATGGCGGTGGGTGCGGCGACGACGGTGATGCCGGCGAGGGCCTCGGCGAGTGCCTCGACGGCGTCGTTCCAGATGGCGATCGCGACGGCGTCACCACTGGCGACGGCGTCGGCGACGGTCTTCGCGTCGCGGGCGCCCGCGCGTCGTGCGATGCCGCCCGCTGAAGCGAGTTCCTCGACCCGGAGCCCGCGATGCGGGCCGTCCTGGATCACGCGCTGGCCGATCTCGCCGGCCCAGCCGCCGCCGGCGAAGGGGACGCCGTCGATGACGAGTGCCGAGGCCAGACCGGTCCCGACCGGTACGAACGCGATCGTGCCCGTGACGTCGGCTGCAGCGCCCGAGACCGCTTCCGCCAGCGCCCCGGCGCGGACGTCCTGCCCGAAGGCGAGCGGCACCTCGAGCGAGGGGCGGAGGAGCTCGGGGAAGGCGAGCTCGCGCCAGCCGAGGTTGACCGCGTGGATGCAGACGCCGTGCTCCTCGTCGACGACGCCGGGCACGACCACCCCGACGGCCGCTGGGGCCGCGACGCGGCTCGCAGCGGCGACGAGTCCGAGGACGATGTCGCGAGTCAGGACACCCGAGGTGTCGCCCGAAGGCGTCGCCTCGCGCCAGCGCCCGATGACCGTGCCGTCGGCGTCCGTCAGTGCGGCTTTGATCCCGGTCCCGCCGACGTCGATGCCGAGGACCGCCCGCTCGGTCACGGCGTCAGGATGACGGAGCGCGTGAGCGAACGGGGGTGGTCGGCGTCGAGGCCGCGGGCCTCAGCCAACGCGACCGCGAAGCGCTGGGCGACGACGAGCCCGGCGATGGGGTCGAGGTCGTGCTGCACGAAGGTCGCTCCCGTGGCCGCGACGTCCTCCGGCAGGCCGGCTGGCGTCGGTCCGAGGGACCAGACGAGTCGGCCGGGCTGCGCGATCGCGATGGGGCCGTGGCGGTAGTCCATGGCGGGGTAGGACTCCGCCCAGAACTGTGCCGCCTCCCGGGTCTTGAGCGCGGCCTCGAAGGTGAGGCCCACGGCGTGACCGAGTCCGATGAAGGAGACCTGGTCGGCGGCGAGGTACTCGTCGATCGGGATCTGCAGCGCCCGCTCGGCTTCCACGGCGAGTGCCTCGACGTCGTGTCCGAGCGAGCCGCGGAGGAGCGCGAGCGTCGTCGTGGCGAAGCGGGTCTGGACCACGGAACGCTCGTCGGCGAAGGGGAGGGCGATGACGTGTGCCGCCGGAACGGTCGCAGGGGAGTCGTCGACCGCGGTGATGAGGACGGTGGTGACCGAGTCGCCCACCGCCTCGAGGAGCTGCACGATCTCCGTGGTCGTGCCGGAGCGTGAGATGGCGACGATGCGGTCGTAGTCGCGGACGCCGGGGAACTCCGAGCCGGCGAACGCGTCCGTGATGCCGAGTCCCGCCTGTTCGCGCAACACGGCGTAGCTCATCGCGATGAACCAGCTGGTGCCGCACCCGACCACCGCGACCCGCTCGCCCGGCTGCGGCAGCACGGCACCGGCCTCCGGCACGAGGGTGGCGGCGGTGCGCCAGGATTCGGGCTGCGACGCCAGTTCGGCGGCGACGAAGGTCTCGGGCATGACGTGCCTTTCACGTGAGGGGACGCGATCGCAGCGTGGCGATGCGTTGCCGCAACCATACCGGATCGAATCTGATCGATACCAGTGCAAATCGTCAGAATCAATCAGACAGGCGCTGGCTGGGCGCCCATATGATGGTCACAGTACGCCCGACCCGACCGGAAAAGCAGGACAGATGACGCAGCAACAGCGACTCAACGCCCTGCTCGAGCTCGTGAGCGAACGCGGCAACGTGACGATCGCGGAGATCGGCGAAGCGCTCGGTATCTCCGCCGCCACCGCTCGTCGCGACCTGACGGCGCTCGCCGAGCAGCGACTCGTCACGCGGACCCACGGCGGTGCCGCCGCCCTCGGCACCGGCTACGAGCTGCCGCTGCAGTACAAGATCGCCCGCCAGGCCGACGCCAAGATGGCCATCGCGAAGGCCACGGCCGCCCTGATCAACGTCGGCGACGCCGTCGGACTCAACGGCGGCACCACCACGAGTGAGGTCGCGCGGGTGATCGGGCGGAGCGAGCACCTCGTCCGTTCGGACGGCGACGCCTCGGTCACGATCGTGACGAACGCGCTCAACATCGCCTTCGAACTGTCCGTGCGCTCGCACGTGAAGATCGTCGTTACGGGCGGCGTCGCGCGACGCCAGTCCTACGAACTCGTGGGCTCGCTCGTCGCGGGGGCGCTCGCCGAGATCGCCCTCGACGTCGCGATCCTGGGCGTCGACGGCTTGAGCGCGCAGTTCGGCGCCACCACCCTCCACGAGGGCGAGGCCTCGGTGAGCCAGGAGTTCGTCAAGGTCGCGAAGCGGGTCATCGTGGTCGCGGACAGCACCAAGATGACGAAGGCGACCTTCGCCCGCATCTGCCCGCTCGACCGCATCGACGTGCTCGTCACCGACCAGCCGGTGGATCCGACGCTCGCCGACGCCCTGGCCGCGGCCGGCGTCGAGCTCATCATCGCCGCCTGAGTCCTCCGCTTCCGGTCACTGAGCCGCCCCCTCCTGGTCGCTGAGCCACCTTTCGGTCACTGAGCCTGTCGACGTGCGACCCGCTCCCCATGTTTCCGTGCGGTAAAACCTCTCCTCATCGGCGACCCCGCACTTGCGTCAGCGCTGTGATCGCCTATTGTCATTTCATGATCGTTTTGGCATCATATGAATCAACTTCACGCAAGGAAGCGGATGTGATCGAGTGAGCACTGCACCAGCCACCACCCCTGAAGGCCTCCGGGTCGCCGTCATCGGCACCGGCCAGCGGGCCTACATCGCCGAACACGTCGCCACGAGCCCCACGTCCGCATCGGTCGTCGCGGCGGTCGACACCACCGAGATCGGTCGAGGTCGGGCACGGCAGCTGTTCGGCGACGACATCGAGGTGTTCGACTCCCACGAGGCGCTCATCGCGCAGGGTGGTGTCGACGCGGCGATCGTGACGACGCCCGACTGGACCCACAAGGAGATCGCGGTCGACCTGCTGCGCGCCGGTGTCGCCGTCTACCTGGAGAAGCCGCTCGCGATCACGCTCGACGACGCCGACGCGGTCCTCCAGGCCGCCTACGAGTCGCGGACGCCGCTCTACGTCGGGCACAACTTCCGGCATGCGGCGGTCGTCCGGCTCATGCACGAGGTCATCGAGCGCGGCGAGATCGGGGCGGTCAAGTCCGTCTGGGTGCGTCACTTCGTCGGCAACGGCGGCGACTACTACTTCAAGGACTGGCACGCCGACCGCTCGCGCGTGAACACCCTGCTCTTGCAGAAGGCGAGCCACGACATCGACGTCGTCCACTTCCTCGCCGGCGCGTACACGCAGCGCGTCGTCGCGATGGGCGACCTCGCGGTCTACGGCGACATCGACGATCACGAGGACCGTAGCGGCCAGACCATGGCCGACTGGTTCTCCTACGACAACTGGCCGCCCGAGGCGCAGCGCGGCCTGAACCCCGTGGTCGACGTCGAGGACGTCTCGATGATGCTCATGACCCTCGAGCACGGGATCACCGCCAGCTACGAGCAGTGCCACTTCACGCCCGACTATTGGCGGAACTACACCGTCATCGGGACGCACGGCCGGCTCGAGAACATCGGCGACACCGCGGGTGGCACCGTCAAGGTCTGGAACCGTCGTCGCACCTGGAGCACCGAGGGCGACGTCGAGTACCCGATCGCGGGCGTCGAGGAGGGCCATGCCGACGCCGACCTCGACACGATGAACGAGTTCCTCGCCTTCGTCGCCGACGGCACCCCGACCACGTTGTCGCCGGTCGCCGCACGCCAGGCCGTCGCCGCCGGTGCCCTCGCCGCCCACTCGCTCCGCAACGGTTCGATCCCGCTCGACGTCCCGCCACTCGACCCCGCACTCGTCGAGTACTTCTCCTCCCTCACCGCCAGCACCGCACCGCACTCCCTCGACGCCGCCGCCCGGTAGCGCACCTCGAAAGGACTCCAGTCATGCCTTCGCCGTTCATGAACCGCAACGCCGCACCCGGTGGTCGCAACCGCCGCCGTGCCGTCCTCAGTGGCATCGGCCTCCTCGCCGCCGCCGCGCTCACCGCCGGCTGCAGCACCGGTGGCGGGGGCGCCACCGGTGGCGAGTACGCCGCCGCCCCGAAGGACCTCAAGGCCGAGATCACCTACGGCGTCTGGGACCAGGCCCAGGTCGAGGCGATCGACGCCAACATCGAGGCCTTCAACAAGGTCTACCCCGACATCACCGTCAACGTGAACGTCACGCCCTGGGCCTCGTACTGGTCGAAGCTCCAGACGCAGGCTTCGAGCGACACCCTGCCCGACCTCTTCTGGTTGAACGGGCCGAACTTCCAGGTCTACGCGGCGAACGGCAAGATCGAGCCGATCACCGGCGCCGTGAAGGCGGGCGACATCGACCCGAAGAACTACCCCGAGGCCCTGAACGAGCTGTACTCGCTCGACGACACCCAGTACGGCGTGCCGAAGGACTTCGACACCGTCGGCGTGTGGGTCAACACGGCGCTCTTCGAGCAGGCCGGCGTCGCGCTGCCCGCCGACGACTGGACCTGGGACGACTTCGACACCGCCGCGCAGACGATCTCGACGAACCTCAAGGACCAGGGCGTCTACGGTGCCGCCGGCGGTATGGACGGACAGACCACCTACTACAACACGATCCTGCAGGCGGGCGGCGAGGTCATCAACGCCGACCAGACCGAGTCCGAGTACGACAGCCCCGAAGCCCAGGAAGGGCTCCAGTTCTGGACCGACCTCATCGCGAACGGCTCCTCGCCCAGCATCCAACAGCTGACGGACACGCCTGCCGACCAGTGGTTCACCTCGGGCAAGGTCGCCATGTACTGGGGCGGCAGCTGGCTGCGACCCCTCGTCGGTGAGTCCGACGTCGCCGCCACCACGCAGGCCTTCCCGCTGCCCACCGGCAAGGAGCAGGCGACGGTCATCCACGGTGTCTCGAACGTCGTCGCGGCGGCGAGCAAGAACAAGCAGGCCGCACAGGCGCTGCAGGTGTTCCTGGCGAGCGAGGAGGCCCAGCAGCAGCAGGGCGACCTCGGCGCCGTCATCCCCGCCTTCACCGGCACGCAGCAGTCCTTCGTTGACTCCTACCCGACGATGAACCTGCAGGTCTTCCTCGACGCCCTCGACTACGCCAAGCCGCTGCCGGTGTCGGAGAACACCGCCGCCTGGAACGCGCTCGAGGTCGAGCTCCTGCCCGACGCGTTCAGCGGCGACAAGCCCGTCGCCGACGTGGCGAAGGACATCGCCGAGCAGATGAACGCAGCGCTGGCCAAGAAGTGACCGGTCAGACCGTGCTGCGCACCCCGTCGGCGCCGCTCTCCTCACCGAGAGCGGCCCGGCGGGGTGCCGCCCGCGGCGAGGGCGCCTGGCCGTGGGTCTTCGTCCTCCCGCTCCTCACCGGCATCGGCGTCTTCTTCATCTGGCCGATGATCCAGACCGCCTACTACTCGTTCACCGAGTGGGGCGTCTTCGGCGGAACCACCTTCACGGGTGTCGAGAACTACGTCCGGTTGTTCGCCGACCCGCGGCTCTACGCCTCCCTCGGCAACACGCTGATCTACACGGCGGTGGTGCTCCTCGGCATCCCGATCGCTGTCTACCTCGCGAGCCTGTTGAACCTCCCCGGCCTGCGGTTCGCGAGCTTCTACCGGGTGCTCTTCTTCCTGCCGTACGTCGCGATGCCGACCGCCGTGGCCATCGTCTGGCGCATCATCTTCAACGGTGACTTCGGCATCCTCAACTACACGCTGTCGCTCGTCGGTGTCGACGGCCCCTACTGGATCAGCACGCCGGGCACCGCGATGTTCGCCGTGGCGATCGTCGGCCTCTGGTCGTCGCTCGGCTTCTCGATGATCATCCTGGCGTCCGGGCTCAAGAACATCGCCCCGGAGCTCTACGAGGCCGCCGAGCTCGACGGCGCCACCCGGTGGCGGCAGTTCCGCTCGATCACGGTGCCGCTGCTCACCCCGAGCATCTTCTTCGTCACGATCATCACGGTCATCTCGAGCTTCCAGCTCTTCGACCTGCTGTACGCGATCCTCGGCAGCACCAACCCGGTGCTCCCGAAGAGCATGTCGCTCGTCTACTTCTTCTACGACCAGGGCTTCGTCCAGAACGACAAGGGGTACGCGGCGGCGATCGCGATCGTGATCTTCCTGATCATCGGACTCGTGACGCTCCTCCAGTTCCGGCTCCAGAAACGATGGGTGAACAATGACTGAGCAACTCACGGCCACAGCACCGCTCACCACCCGTGCCGTCACCGTTCCGGGTTCGGGTCGTCCGTCCGCCGCGTCCGCACGCCGCCGCGACGCCGGTCGGCCCGGCCAGCGGCGCGGGTCGCACGTCGTCGCCCACATCGTGCTCGGCGTCGGTGGCCTCATCATGGCGTTCCCGTTCATCTGGCAGATCATCATGTCGCTGTCGACGAACGCGGAGGTGCAGAGCGTGGTCCCCACGTTCTGGCCGGCCGAACTGCAGTGGCAGAACTACGCCGCGGTGTTCGAGCGCCTCCCGTTCCTCGACCAGCTGCGCACGTCGATCGTCATCACCGTGATCAGGACGCTCGCGCAGATCGTCCTCTGCACGATGGCGGGGTACGCGTTCGCGCGGATGCGGTTCCGCGGACGCGCGGTGCTGCTCGCCGTGACGCTGTCGATCCTCATGGTGCCGTCGCAGGCGTACCTCATCTCGCAGTACCAGATCGTGCAGGGCTTCGGTTGGCTGAACACCACGCTCGGCATCGTCGCACCCGGCCTGTTCAGCGCGTTCGGCACCTTCCTCATGCGGACGGCGTTCCTGAACCTGCCGACGGAACTCGAGGAGGCGGCGCGGATCGACGGCGCCGGGCCGTTCCAGATCTTCTGGAAGATCATGCTGCCGCTCGCGAGGCCCAGCATCAGCGTCCTCGCGATCACGACCGTGCTGTGGTCGTGGAACGAACTGCTGTGGCCGCTCGTGGTGTCCACGTACGCCAACTCCATGCCGCTCGCCGCCGGTCTCGCGACGCTCTCGAGCGACAAGACGACGGACTACCCGGTGATGATGGCCGCGTCGATCCTCGCGATGGCGCCCGTCCTCATCCTGTTCATCGTGCTCCAGCGCCGGGTGATCGACGGGCTGGCGTTCTCCGGGCTGAAGTAGCACTTCGCCCCGGTCCCGGAGCCTGTCGAAAGGTGTGACCGGCGGGGCGTCACGCCTCGCCGGTGCTCCACCAGGAGGCGATCGGCGTCCCGTTCACGACGTGGTCGCCGATCGCCCTGGCCTTGAAGCGGGACGGGTTGTGCGAGGCGATCGTGCGGGCGTTCCGCCAGTGCCGGTCGAGCGCCCGGTGCGTCTCGACGGCGCTCGCACCGCCGACATCGAACAGGGCGGTCGCGGCATCGAGCACGGCGGGCAGGATCACCAGCTGCGCGCGCGCCGTCGCGAGTTCGACGGCGGCGATCCGTTCCTGCACGAGATCCGGCTCGGCACCGAGGATCGCCGCGCTCGAACGCTCCAACGCGGTCGTCGCGGCGGCCAGGGCGGCATCGGCGGCGAACGACTTCGCCGACAGCTCGCCGACGACCTCCTGCACGATCGGGTCGGCCTGGGCGGTCGACGCCGCACCGTGGCTGTAGGTCCTGGTCCGGGTCCGGACGAACGCGCCGGCGTCGTCGACGATGGCACGGCCGATGCCCGTCACCGCCGCCAGCAGGACCAACTGCACGAACGCGCCGCCGTGCGAGGGGCGCTCCGGCTCGCGGCGGGTCACCGCCGACGCGTCGACGGCGACCTCCGTGAAGACGGTGGTGCCGCTGCCCGTCAGCCGCTGACCGAACCCGGTCCAGTCGTCGATCCGCTCGACACCCGTGGCGTCCGTCTCGACGAGCACCGAGACGAACTCTCCGTCTTGCTCGGCGGCGACCCCGACGAGGTCGGCGAACAGGGTGCCCGTGCTGTAGAACTTGGTCCCGTTCAGTCGGAGACCGCCCGGCGTCTCGGTGAGCCGGGTGGCGAGGGATCCCACCTTCGCGGCCGACCGCTCGTGGCTCGCGTTGCCGACGATGGCTCCGTCGGCCAGCCGGGCCAGGCGGGACTCGCGCTCCGCCGAGGCCGGCGCGTGCAGGGTGCGGTCGATGTAGGAGAAGTGGGAGCGGAACAGTTGCGCGAGGTTCGGGTCGCGTCTGGCCAGCTCGGCGAGCAGCTCGAACAGTTCGCCGTGCGTGGCGTCCTCGCCGCCGTACCGCCGCGGCAGCGTCACGCGGGTGAAGCCCGCCGCACGCAGCGCCTCCACCGCGGCATACGGGAGCCGGCGCTCCCGCTCCCGCTCGACGGCGTCCCGCCCGAGCTCGTCGAAGAGTGGCGTGAAGCGCTGCGCCAGGTCGCGGTCGATCGTCGCCGTCCCGCTCATGCCTGCTCCCCATTCGCCGGAACGGGCTCGGTCTCGGGCCGCGCCCCAGGAGCCTGCCACTCGGGCAGGGTGCCGTTCAGCTCGAACTGCCCGAGCGCCGCCGAACGCTGCACGGCGGGATTGTGCGAGGCGATCGTCCGGACGTTCCGCCAGTGCCGGTCCAGTGCGTGGGACCGGCCGACGGCTGAAGCCCCGCCGACCTCGAACAGGCGGCTGAGCGCGTCGAGGACGAGCGGAAGGACGACCTGTTGGACACGGAAGACCTCCAGCAGCGCCGAACGCGCGGCGTCTGGATCGGTGGCCGGCCCGTCCAAGGTTCGAGCGGACACGAGGACGAGCGCGCGGGCCGTGTGCACGACGCTGCTGAGCTGGCCCACGATCGACTGCACGAGTGGATCCTCGCGCGGCAGGTGCTCGCCTGCGTGGCCGACCGTCCGTCGCCTGGCGCGCACGTAGTCGACGGTGTCCTCGAGGGCACGCTGCGCGATGCCGGCCACGACACCGAGCAGGATGAGCTGTTGGAGGGCGCCCGTCCGGTGCCACCCCGCCGCGTCGCCGCTGTGGACGACGAGGTCGCGCGGGTCCACCGGCACGCGGTCGAAGGTGGTCGTCCCGCTCCCGGTCAACGGTTGTCCGAAGCCGTCCCAGTCGTCCACCGAGCGGGTGCCCGGATCGTGTGCGGAGACGGTCACCGCGACGCGGTCGGTCCCGTCGAGCGCGGACAGGTGGATCCAGTCGGCGTAGATGCTGCCGGTCGTGTAGTACTTCGTGCCGGTCACCGTGAGGAGTTCGCCGTCACGGTTGAGGACGGTCTCGAGGTGGGCGGTCGCGTGCCGTTCCGACTGCGCGTTCCCGACGAGGTCGCCGGCGGTCAGCCGGGCGAACCAGTGCTCCCGGTAGGCGGCGTCGGGGGAGGCGAGCAGCGCCTCGATGAACAGGATGTGTCCGCGCCAGACGTGCCCGAGGCTCGAGTCGGCCGCCGAGAGGGCGATGAGCCGCGCGAACAGCTGCTCGAGGGTGAGCCCGCCGCCGCCGGATGTGACGGGGACCCTGGCCGCAGCGAAGCCCAGATGCTTCAGCTCGTCGACCTCGTCGAACAGGAGGCGCCGGTCGGTCTCGCGCGATACGGCGCCGCCGCGGATGGAGGAGAGGAAGGCGTCGAAGTCGTCGGCGTTCATCGGTGCAGCACCCGCTTTGCCAGCACGTTGCCGAGCAACTGGGCGAGCTGCACGAGCAGGACGAGCGTGACGACCACGAGTCCGACGACGATCCAGTCGAACCGCTGGTAGCCGTAGGTCATGGCGAGGTCACCGAGGCCACCGCCGCCGAGCACACCGGCCACGGCCGTCGCATCGACGAGGGCGACGAGGATGTACGTCAGCCCGAGGATGAGCGGGCCGAGCGCCTCGGGCACGACGATCGTGAACAGCACCCGCACGGGGCTCGCCCCCATGGCCGCGCCGGCCTCGATGGCACCCGGCGAGACGGCGACGAGGTTCGACTCGGAGACGCGACCGATGGCGACGCTCGCGACGAGGATGAGCGGGATCGTCGCCGGAAGCGGTCCGAGGCCGGTGCCGAACACGAGCCGCGTGAGCGGGATGAGCGCGATCGCGACGATGAGGAACGGCACCGGTCGGATGACGTTGATGACGAAGTTGAGGACGCCGAACACGACGCGGTTCTGCAGGAGGTTGCCGGGCCGGCTCGCATAGAGCAGGAGGCCCAGCAGGATCCCGATGACCGTCGCGACGGCGAAGGACACGGAGACCATGAGGCCGGTCTCCCCGATGGCCTTGAGGAGACGCGGGAAGAACGCGTCGGGATCGAAGTCACGCATGGGTGGGCTCCTTCAGGGAGTCGGGGTCTGCGGTGAGCGGTTCATGCCCTTCGACAGGCTCAGGGACCGGTGCCGGTGCAGGGACCGGTGCCGGTGCAGGCTCAGGGGCCTGCGCGGTCGGGGCAGGGTCGATCGCGGTGACGGTCGCCGTGGCCCGGAGCCCCGCGATGGCGGCGTCGACGCGGTCGTCCGGGCCGAGCAGCTCGACCGTGAGACTGCCGAACAGTCGCCCCTGGAGTTCGTCGACGCCGCCGAACACGACGTTGAAGTCGATGTCGTTGTCGCGGGCGACCCGCGAGAGGAACGGGTGGTTGGTGTCGCGGTCCTCGACGTGCAGCTGGACGAGGCGCCCGTGGTGCACCGCCCGGATCTTCGCGAGCACCTCGTCGGAGGGGATGTGGTGGAGCACCGACGAGACGAAGCGTCGCGCGGTCGCGGTGCGTGGCGCCGAGAACACCTCGTACACACTGCCCTGCTCCACCACCTCACCGTTCTCCATGACGGCGACCCGGTCGGCGAGTTCGCGGATGACGTCGATCTCGTGGGTGACGAGCAGGATCGTGACGCCGTACTCCTCGTTCACCCGCCGGAGGAGCTCGAGGACCTCGCCGGTCGTCTGCGGGTCGAGGGCGCTGGTCGCCTCGTCGGAGATGAGGATCTCCGGACGGGTGGCGAGGGCGCGGGCGATGCCGACCCGCTGCTTCTGCCCGCCGGAGAGCTGCGAGGGGTAGGCGAGCGCCTTGTCGCTCAGCCCGACGAACGCGAGCAGTTCTTCGACGCGGTCGAGGATCTCGGCGTCCGGCACTTTCGCGAGTTTGAGCGGGTAGGCGATGTTCTTGTAGACGGTCCGGGACTCCAGGAGGTTGAACTGCTGGAAGATCATGCCGATCCGCTGACGCGCGGCGTAGAGCGCCTGTCCGGCGAGTGCGGAGATCTCGAGGCCCTCGACGACCACCCGTCCGCTCGTCGGCCGCTCGAGGGCGTTGACGGTGCGCAGGAGGGTCGACTTCCCGGCGCCGGAGTACCCGACGATGCCGAAGATCTCACCCCGCTCGACCGTCAGGTCGACGTTCCGCAGCGCCTCGAAGGCGCGGCCCTTCACCTCGAACGTCTTGCTGACGTCCTCGAAGACGATTGCTGTGTTCATCACCTGCTCCTCTCGCGGGAGGGCCGTCCGGGAGACCCCGGACGGCCACTGCGTGGTGGCGGCCGGTCATCGCGGAAGGCGATGACCGGCCGCCGTGGTGCTACTCGGCTTCGGCTTGGAGCTCGGCGAGCTTGTCGCGGAGGTCCTTCACCGGAACCTTCACGAGGATCGAGTTCCCGGCGAACTCGTCGTCGAGCGCCTCGGCGACGCGCGGGTCGGCGTAGGTGTCCTCGAGGATCTTCCAGGCCGGGTTGTCCTTGTCCTCTGCGCGGGTGGCGATGACGTTGACGTAGGGCAGGTTCTTCTCGGAGAGCGAGTCGTCGAGGAAGAGCGCGTCGTCCTTCGTGATGCCCTGGCTCGGGTCGAAGTAGGAGGTCCCGACGACGACGGCTGCGAGGGACGGGTCGTCGAACTGCTGCGGGATGCTCGTCGCGGGCAGGGGCACGAACTGGAGGTTCTTGTCGTTCGCGGTGACGTCCTCGACGGTCGGGAAGTTCCCCGCGTCCGCTGCGATCTCGATGAGTCCGGCCGCGGCCAGGATGTTCAGGGCACGGCCGCCGTTGGACGGGTCGTCCGGGATCGCGATGCGCGCGCCGTCGGCGAGGTCATTGACGTCGGTGAGTGTCTTCGAGAAGATCCCCCACTGCGTGATGACGGTCGAGAACACCGGCGTCAGGTCGGCGTCGTTCTCTGCGTTGAAGGCCGAGAGGTAGAGGATGTGCTGGAAGGCGTTCGCGTCGACGGTGCCGGCGACGAGTTCGGTGTTCGGGAGGACCCAGTCCTTCACGTTCACCCACTCGACGTCGAGGCCCTTCTCGGCGGCGACCTCCTTGACGGCGTCCTGGAACTGCGTGTCCTCCGACACCGCGATCTTCACGCTGAGGCGCTCGGCGGGCGCACCGGAACCGGTCGCCGCGTCGGCTGCCCCGTTCTGGCCACCGACGACCACGGAGACGACGACGGCGATCGCGGCGACGGCGACGACCGCGACACCGCCGATCAGCAGGTTCCGGCGCTTCCGCTTCCCGGAGGCGATCGACGCCCGCAATTCGCTCGGTTCTGGTCCCGTGTGCTCACTCATGATGGTCCTCGGCTCTGTCTGTGGGTGCACTGGTGCGTGCACGGAGCCAGTTTCCCGAGGCTCGCGAAGGGACGCCCGTTGCGTTACCGCGGACCGTCACTGTTCGAGATGAAACGTAAACGCGCAGCACGGACGGGCGATCGTCCCTACACTGCGGCGCGTCGACCGGCGCTCTGCACCTCCGGTCAGGCGGGGTGGGCGACGTTGCTCCGGCGGCGGGCGAGGCGTCGGCCCGCGAGCTGATCGAAGATGGGGCAGTCGGCCGAGGCGAGCGGCGACCCGTGCTGGATCGGTGTTCCGGTCGAGCGGATCTGTTCCGGAGCAGATGACGCCGCCTGCGCGTCGAACCCGTGGGTGAGCGTCGTGAAGATCGGGGACGCGGAGCGCGGCTGGCGCGCGGACGAGCTGGGCACGGGGTCCTCTCGGGAGTCGGCGGCGAGGGCTTCGCGATGACGGTGAGTGCGTCGCGATAGCGGTGCTCATATTCTAGAACATGAATACTGAGAGTCGGCCTCCCCTCGTCAGGTGGCGAGCGTCACCCGACGTCGTACCGGGCCAGTGCGTCGGCGTCCTGGGCGATCCGCGACGCGCGGCGGGCGGCGTCGAGTGCCTCGACCGGATCGTCGACCGCTGCCGCCTCCGCGAGCGCGAGCTGCCGCTGTGCCTCGGCCAGGCGCGTCCTCGCATCGGCGCCCACGCTGCCCCGGTGCGCGGAGATGACGTCGACGGCGACGCGGATGTTGCTGTCCGCGGTGAACAGGGCCCCGCGCATCGCCTCGCGTGCGTTGTCGAGGCGCTGCTGTGCGCTCCGGGCGGTCGCGAGAGCTGCGTCGAGATCGATGTCGGCGGCGCGAACCACCTCCAGACGTCGCACCGGATCGGGCAGGACGCGGTCGCCGTCCGTGGACGTGGTCGACTCCGCCTCCAGGAGCGCGCGGTTCGCCCGCTCGACGGCAGCCGCGATGACGGCGGCCGTCTCCGCGCGTTCCACTGTCGCGCCCAACGCCTCCGCTTCGGCGATCACCGTGCGGAGCTCCCGCCCGGCTGCGGCGAGTTCGGTCTCCGCTGCAGCGATGCCCGCGAGCGAACGCTCGACGGCGTCCAGCCGGTCCTCCGCCTGCTGCAGCTCGCGCCCCAGGGCGTGCAGTGACGCGGCGGCCGGCCGGGCGGTGTCGATCCGATCCTTCGTCTTCGCCGCATCGGCCGTCGCCTGGTCGACTGCGTCCTGCGCGGTCCGGCGGAGCACCCGCGCGTCCTCGACGGCGCTCGCCGCATAGCGCTCGGCGGCCGAGGCGATCGCGAGGCCGGTGGTGGTGAGTCGTTCGCGCGCGCGGTCGATGCGTCGCTCGAGCTGGTCGAGGAGGTCGGGGGCCGAACGCTCGGCTCCACGGCGTTCGTCGAAGCCTCGCAGCCGGGCGCTCAGCGTGCGCTCGACGTCCTCGCAGACGCTGATGATCCGCTCGTTCCAGGCGCGGCGCTGCGCCTCCGTGTCGGCGATCTCGTCCTCGAGCGACTGACGGAGCCGGAACGCCTCCCCGAGCGCCGAGCGCGCCGAGGCGACGTCGGCCGCATACCCTCGGGCGGCTTCACGTCCGAACTCCGCTTCGGCGAATCCGACCTCGTCCTCGGCCTCGCGGACCGCGTCGTCGGTACGGACGAGGGCGATGCCCGCGCGGCGGTGGAGGTCGTCGATGGAGGCGACGGGGGTCTTCGGATTGCGCCGACGCAGCAGGGTGACGAGCAACCAGACGATGATGCCGACGCCGCCGAACACGATCAGCGAGGGGAGCCACCACAGGTCGTCCATGGGCTCCAGTCTACGAACGCGGAACGGGCGTCGGCTGGGAAGGACATGGCGCCGGGTGTCGGTCGTCGACGGCGTTTCGACGGCTGTCGAGCTTCCACGGGATCACGCTCGGCACGTCGGTCCGCGGGGCTACCCTGAACCCATGACCCGCCAGCAGCGCCTCGTGCTCACGATCGCGATCCTCTCCTCGTTCGTGGCGTTCCTCGACGGCTCGGTCGTGAACGTCGCGCTCCCCGCGATGACGAAGGAACTCGGCGGTGGCCTCATCGTGCAGCAGTGGGTGGTCGACGCCTACCTGATCACCCTCGGTTCGCTCATCCTGCTCGCGGGCTCGCTCTCCGACGCGTTCGGGCGCATCCGCATCCTCCGCATCGGGCTCATCGGATTCGGCGTCACCTCGATCCTGTGCGCCGTCGCGCCGACCGCCGAGGTGCTCATCATCGCGCGGCTGCTCCAGGGCGGCGCGGCTGCGCTGCTCGTGCCGAGTTCGCTCGCGATCATCATCTCGACGTTCAGTGGCATCGCGCAGGGTAAGGCGATCGGCACCTGGACGGCGTGGACGGGAGCTGCGGGCATCACCGGCCCGCTGCTCGGCGGCGTGCTCGTCGACACGCTGTCCTGGCGCCTCATCTTCGCGATCAACATCATCCCGATCCTCGTCACCCTGTGGCTCATGATGCGCACCGATCGGGTGCCTGAGCCCGAACATCGTCCGCGTATCGACGTCGTCGGAGCGGTGCTCGGCGCCGTCGGGCTCGGTGGCCCCGTCTTCGCCCTCATCGAGCAGGAGCGCTACAGCTGGTCGAGCCCGATGCTGCTCGTGCCGCTCATCGGCGGTGTCGTGTCCTTCGTCGCGTTCCTCTGGTGGGAGCGCCGCCACCCCGACCCGATGCTGCCGCTGTCGCTCTTCCGCGTACGGAACTTCGGCTACGGCAACATCGCGACCGTCTTCATCTACGGCGCCCTGTCGCTCGGCTTCTTCGCCATCGCGGTCTTCATCCAGCAGACGGCAGGCTTCAGCGCCACCCTGGCCGGCATCGCGACGCTGCCGCCGACGCTCGTCATGCTCGCGTTGTCGTCGTGGTTCGGCAAGCTGGCCGGCACGCACGGGCCGCGGCTGTTCATGACGGTCGGGCCGATCGTCGCCGGGGTCGGCTTCCTCCTGATGATGGGTGCCCAGCAGGATCTGAACTACTGGGTGCAGCTGTTCCCGGGCATCCTGCTCGTCGGGCTCGGCCTCGCGATCACGGTCGCGCCGCTCACCGCGGGCATCCTCGGGTCGATCGACCCGGCCCATGCGGGCATCGGATCGGCGGTCAACAACGCGGTGTCGCGCGTGGCGGGCCTCGTGTCGATCGCGCTGGTCGGCATCATCGCCGGTGGCGCGCTCGGCGTCGACGGGTTCCCGCGGGTTGTTCTGGCGACCGCCGTGTTCATGTTCGCCGGTGGCGTGGTGTCGTTCGTCGGCATCCGGAATCCGCGGACCGCGACCGCGCCGGAGACGACGACCTCGTCGCCGGCCTGACGCTGCCGTCTGGCGGCGAGCCCTCGGTCAGAGCGGGTCGCCACCCGTGACGGCGGGCGCGGTGGTGGCCGCCCCGATCACCGCGTGGAGCATCTCGCGGAGCCGGGTGAGATGCTCGGCGTCCATCCGGAGCTCGTTCATGACCCGGTGCGGGATGGCCTCCGCCTGGGCGCGGAGCTCACGGCCGGCGGTGGTGAGCGAGACGTCGAGGACGCGCTCGTCGAGTCGGCTGCGGTCGCGTCGGACGAGCCCGGCGGTCTCGAGGCGCTTGAGGAGCGGGGACAACGTCGCCGGCTCGAGCTGCAGTGCTCCGCCGAGGTCCTTGACCGAGCGCGGGCTGTGCTGCCAGAGCGCGAGCATCACGAGGTACTGCGGATGGGTGAGGCCGAGCGGTTCGAGGATCGGTCGGTAGAGCGAGATGACGCTGCGCGACGCGACGGCGAGCGCGAAGCAGACCTGGTTCTCGAGCTGGAGCAGGTCGTCGGCCGTGGCGACGGTGGTGGATTCGTTGGCGGTCACGGTCTCATCGTACCCAAATGATTAGTACACTCATCAATATGAGCGAGAAACGATCCTTCCGGGAGTCCGTGCGCGAGGCCGGTGGTCTGTACGGCTGGGTGAACGGCCGCATGTGGAAGGTGCTCGGTCCGCCGCCCCTCGGTCCGTACAACGAGGAGCCGTTGCCGCCGGCCGCGCAATCGGGGTGCCCGATCTGCGGCCACGCCATGTCGGAGCACATCGTCGACCGCACGACCGGCCCGCGCACGCAGCTGCACTGCCCGAAGGCGCCTGCCGCCTGAGGGGGATCTCCATCCCGGGTGGCCGGACGTCATCCTCCAGGTGCATGCGAGGTTCCGCCACACCTGCTGAACTGTTGATATGCCTCAGGTCAACATTTCTTCCACACCGCCGGTCTCCTCCACCGGCGACGTCACCTCGCGTCGCTGGCACCTCATCGACGCCCTGCGCGGGTTCGCGCTCGTCGGGATCCTCTTCGTCAACGTCCCCGACATCACCCGGCTCGGCAGCGACATCCCGTTCGACCGACGACAGTCCACGCTCATGGACACCGTGCTCGAGTTCGCGGTGCAGACGCGGTTCGTCCCCATCTTCGCCTTCCTCTTCGGGCTGAGCGCGATGCTCGTGATCCAGGGCGCCCGCCGTCGCGGCACCGGCGCGCTCGTCCCGATGCTGCTGCGTCTCGGAGCGCTGCTCCTGATCGGTGTCGCGCACGGGTTCCTCTACCCGGGAGAGATCCTCCGCGAGTACGCGATCTGCGGAATCCTCATGCTCCCCCTCATGCTGTGGTTGCCGCGCTGGGCATTGCTCGGGTCCGGCGTCGTGCTCACGATCGCCGCCTACGCACTCACCGGCGGTGGGCTCGCGACCCTGCCGGGACTGTTCCTCGCCGGTGCGGGGGCGGCGGCGTACGGCTTGCCGAAGGTGCTCGACGCCGGCGGGCGGCCCGTGTGGATCACGTTCCTCGTGGCGACGGCCCTCGCTGTCCCGGCCATCGTCTGGCAGACCACCGAGCCCGCCGACCCGCGGTTCACGACCGCCGGTGGCATCGCGGGCGGCATCCTCGCCGTCGTGTACATCACCGGATTCGCGCTGCTCTGGCAGACACCGGTGCGTCGAGTCCTCGCAGCCGTCTTCGAACCCCTCGGCCGCATGGCGCTCACTAACTACCTCGCCGCGAGCGCCGTGTTCGTCGTCGTCGGGCTGCTCGTCCCCTTCCGGGAGATCGACGACCTGGCCGCGGTGAGCCTCGGAGCGCTCGCGCTCATCGCGGTGCAGTCGGTGCTCAGCCGGGTCTGGCTGCGGCACTTCCGCTACGGGCCGGTCGAGTGGGTGTGGCGGATGGCCACCTGGCGTCGCGTCGTCCCGCTGCGGGGTGCTGCGCTGCCGGCCGCCTGAGCACTGAGTCGCCCGGATCTGCACGGTTGCTGCTCGGATTCGTGCAGATCAGGGCGACTCAGCGAGGCGGGAGTGAGGTGACCGCGACCGCGACCGCGTCGGCCGGTTCGCGTCCGAGCAGGGTGCGGAGGTCATCACCCGCGCCGCCGAGGAATCCGTGTCGGACGCCGGTGAAGATCGACATGAGCATGGCGGGCTGGAACGGCTTGAGCGCGGCCTCAGCCAGCGCCGTCCGCTGCTCGGCGAGGGAGACGGTGTGGAGTGGGACGGCCAGCCGCTCGGCCACCTGCGCGGCCGTGATCGGATCGCCGACGAGGTCGTAGCTGCGACCGACGTGGTCCGACGGGGACATCGCGACGACGGCCGCGGCCTCGGCGAGGTCGGCTCGTGCGACCGCGGCCATCGCCCCGTCGCCGAACGCCGAACCGAGCGAGTCGCCCGACCACGCCAGCAACGACCCGAACAGTTCGGCGTAGAGGCCGTTCCGCAGGATCGTCCAGGACAGGCCGCTGTGCTGCAACCGACGCTCGGTCCACCGGTGCGCGATCGCGAACGCGAGGTGGTCTCCGGCCGAGGTGAGGCTCGTGTACACGACGTGCTGTACCCCGTCCCGCTCGGCCGCGGTGATCGCCGTCTCGTGTCGGGCGATCACGACGTCGTCCTCGGCTTCACCCGCCGACACGAGGACGAGCGTGTCGACCCCGACGAAGGAGACGGTGTCGGGGTCGTCGAAGTCGATCCGTCGCGCGCCGCCCTGTCCGCTGCGGTTGCTCGCGAGCGGTGCAGCCCCACGGGTGGTGAGCGCATCGAGGATCGCGCCGCCGAGTTGGCCGGTGGTTCCGGTGACGAGGATCATTTCAGGGCCTTTCGGTGTTCGGACTGATGACTCGGACGAGTCTGCGTCCCCTGTTCCGGCCCCACAAGAAGGCACTTCCATGTCACTCACGCACACCGCGGTAACCGCCGACCTCGAACCCTGCGGTAAGGAGGACCACCCCGACTGCGGCATCCGGGACGTCCTCGACCGCATCGGCGACACCTGGTCGGTCCTCGTCGTCGTCGAGCTCGCGTCGGGCGATCGTCGGTTCCGAGAGCTCCAGCGCGCGATCGACGGGATCTCCCAGCGCATGCTGACGCTGACCCTCCGCCGGCTCGAACGCGACGGCCTCGTCGACCGGACCGTCTACCCGACGGTGCCCGCGCAGGTGTCCTACGCCCTCACCTCGTCCGGTGCGGGGCTCTCCCACCTGATCAAGACGCTCGCCGACTGGTCGCTCGAGCAACGGCCGGCGATCGCGGCGTCGCGCTCGGAGTACGACGCCGCCCACCCGGGGCACCGCATCCGGTGAGCACTGTCGCGCCTCGCATCGAAAGTGCTCGTTCTGCGGTGTGAAGCGGCAGGCAAGCGCAGAACGGGCACGCTCGATGGGCTGTCGCGTGACGCCCGCGCGGAGTAGCGTCGGCGCATGGAGCATCCGATCGTGCACGAACCCGACGATCCGTTCGTCGAACGCGTCAGGCGGATCTGCCTCGCCTATCCGGAGGCCGTCGAGACGTTCGGCCACGGACGCCCGCGGTTCAAGGCTGGCAAGCGAGTGTTCGTGACCGTCGGGTCGGAGATGCGCATCCCGCACAGCATCACGTTCACGCCCGCTGAGGAGGAGCGCGGCGCCTGGCTCGACGACGACCGGTTCTGGTCGCCGAAGTACGACGGCCCGTCGGGCAAGCTCGCGTTCGACGCCGGTCTCGACGGCGACGACGGCCGCACCCTCGACGAGGTCGACTGGACGCTCATCGCCGAACTGATCGACACCTCGTACCGGCAGGTCGCCCTGCAACGGCAGCTCCGGGCGCTCGACCCGCGCTGACCAGGGGGCGTGCCCGGCCGCGGCAGCATCTCGAAGGGTCCATGCCAGACTGACGACCGGGGGAGCGTCATCGAGACGCATCGGAAGTGGGGAGCCATGAGCGACGGGGGCGCAGCCGGGACATCGCCTGAGCGCGATGACGCCGAGGCGAGCGCCGCCGGATCCGTCGTCGCGACATCGACTGTGGCGACCTCGCCGGACCCCGACGATGCGTCCAACGATCCGCGGGATCCCGCCCGCCGGTCGCCCCGAGTCGCGTTCCTGAGCGCCTATCTCATCCGCTCCCTCGACCTCGCCGTCGCGGCCGTCTTGACCGTCACCGTCGGGGGCGTCATCACCACGCTCTTCAGGATCGTCGGCACCGCCATGTCCGTCGATCAATCGACCGGGTCGTACGGCCCGGACGCACCGATCGTGCTCGGTGGACCGTCGGAGGCGGAGCTCTGGTACCAGACGGTCGGCTCGCTCGGCGGGTGGATCCTCGTCGCCGTCGGCGTCATGCTCGTGATCGTCCAACCGGTGATGGAGGTCATCCGTCGGGCGACCCCCTCTCGCGGGCTCGCCTACCTCGGCGGTCTAACGGCGGTCGTGGCCGCCGGGATCGGCTTCGGCGTCCTCGTGATCTTCGGGATCTCACCGTGGACGTGGCTGGGTGCCAACCTGGGATCAGCACTCGCCTTCCTCGTCTTCGGGCTCATCGCCTACGGCATCCCCGTGCTGATCGTCGCCGCCCTCATCATGCTCCTCACGTTCGTCATCGGCCGGCGACGGGTGCGGGTCGTGACTGCAGTGCTCGCCGGACTCGTCGTCGTCGCCGTCATCGTTGCGTCGACCGGCGCGTTCCGCCCGCCGCCCGCGCGGGAGGTTGCCGCAGCGCAACGCTCAGAAGCCGTAGACGGATTCACCCGCGCGCTCGCCGACATCGACGGGATCGCCGACATCGAGGTCGTCGGTCACGGCGCGACGGTGACGATGTCGCTCGATGCCGGCGTCGGTCAGGTGCTCCGCGCCGCCGACGCGGCGAAGCGGGCCGGCGAGGACCTC
Source organism: Plantibacter sp. VKM Ac-2876 (assembly GCF_015350715.1). Lineage (NCBI taxonomy): Bacteria > Bacillati > Actinomycetota > Actinomycetes > Micrococcales > Microbacteriaceae > Plantibacter > Plantibacter sp. VKM Ac-2876. The sequence continues at coordinate 231,714 of NZ_JADKSI010000003.1, forward strand.
GAGGGGATCGCGATCGTCGTGATCCAGCGGGAGGCCGACCCGACCTCGCTCGCCCAGCAACAGGACCCACCACGGGGACCGTGGCGGGTGCAGCTCGTGCCGAGCGATCAGAGCATCGACGGGATCGCCGACGAGTTGCAGCGGCTGATGCTGACGGAGCGGCTGCAGGTGTCGATCGCCGTCACGGAGGGGGCACCGCTCATCACGGTCTTCTCCATGGAAACCCTTCCCGCTGCGGTCCGGGAACTCCGGGCGATCTACCCGGACGGCGCGCACTACCGCGTGCCGGAACGCTTCTCCATGGCGGACGACCCGGCCGAGCTGAGCGTGCCGATGGTCGACGCCATCCTCGCCGTCGTCGAGGCCTACCCCGACGTCGAGATCGAGGTGACGACGCAACCGAAGCTCTGGATCACCGACGTCACGCCGGAGGAGGGTGCCGCGATCGTCGCCATCCTGCAGGACCCGGCGCTCGCCGGAACCAGTCCGTCCGGATATCCGGTCGACTACTCGATCAACACCTCCGGTACCGACCAGGACCTCGAAGGCACCTTCGGTTGAGCCCCTGCCGGTAGCGTGAGGGGATGACCGCCGCTCAGCCCTCCCGCCTCCAGTTCGGAGCCTTCGTGATGAACACGGGCTCCCATATGCAGCACGGCCTCTGGCGCCACCCGGAGGCGAAGCAGCACACCTTCGACGACGTGAACCTCTGGGTCGACCTCGCGAAGACGCTCGAGCGTGGTCGGTTCGACACGATCTTCTTCGCCGACGTCGTGGGGGTCTACGGCGGTGCGGGGGCGTCCTTCGACGTAAACGCACGTGAGGGCATGCAGCTGCCGAGCAACGACCCGTCGATGCTGCTGTCGGCGTTGGCGATCAGCACCGAACACCTGGGCCTCGCGTTCACCTCGTCGATCCTGCAGGAGCACCCGTTCACCTTCGCCCGGAAGATCTCGACGATCGACCATGCGTCCGGTGGTCGGGTCGGCTGGAACATCGTCACGAGCTTCCTCGAGAACGCGGCGCGCAACTATGGGCTCGACCGCCTCGTCGAGCACGACGAGCGGTACGCCTGGGCCGAGGAGTACGTGGCGGTCGTCGGCAAGCTCTGGGAGGGGTCGTGGGACGACGGCGCGCTCCTCGCCGACAAGGCCAGCGGCGTCTTCGCCGACCCGGCCAAGGTGCACCGGATCGACCATGTCGGCGAACGGTACCGCGTGGAGGGCCCGCACCTGTCGTCGCCGTCGCCCCAGCGCTCGCCGCTCCTGTTCCAGGCCGGGTCGTCCGGCGCGGGGAAGGCGTTCGCCGCGAACTACGCCGAGGTGCAGTTCATGATGGCGCCGAGCATCGAGGCGGCGCGGGCGTCCGCGGAGTCGACGCGCGCGCTCGTCGCCGAGACCGGCCGCGACCCGCGCGACGTCAAGTTCTGGCAGGCGATGTCGTTCATCGTCGGCAGCACCGAGGAGGAGGCGAAGCGTATCGAGGCCGAGTACGACGACCTCCTGTCGGCCGACGCGTTCCTCGCGCACTCGAACCTCGGCACCGACCAGGCGACGGGGAAGCCGATCGACCCGGACACTCCGCTCAAGGACGTCGAGACCCAGGGCGGCCACAGCATGCTGGAGGCACTGAAGGCCCTCTCGCCGGACCGCGAACCGACCGTGCGCGACCTCGCCAAGCTCACCGCGAAGCTGCGAGGCCGCGTCGTCGGCACGCCGGAGCAGATCGCCGACCATCTGGCCGAGTGGCGCGCGGCCGGGATCGACGGGATCAACGTCGCCAACTGGATGATCCCGCACTCCTACGAGGTCTTCGTCGACGAGGTCATGCCGGTGCTGCAGGAACGCGGACTCGCCCAGCGCGAGTACGCGCCGGGCACGCTCCGCGAGAAGCTCTTCGGTGCGGAGCCCACCCTCCCGGAGACGCACCCGCTGCGCGCCTACCGCGGCGCCTTCGCCGGTCGCTGACCCCCTCGCCCGGCAGCAGGACATTCGCGCGAGAACCGGACGTTTCGACGCGGAATGTCCTGCTCTCGGACGGATGTCCTGCCCTCGTGCCGCGGCGGGCTACTCCGGCTTGGCCGTACCGACGGCCCAGACGAAGGGCGGCGGGGTGCCGTTGATGGACCAGTCGCCGACGATACGCGTCTTGTAGATCACGGGGTTGTGCGACGCGACCGTGCGGGCGTTGCGCCAGTGGCGATCGAGCGCGCTCGCGCGGCTGACGGCCGAGGCCCCGAGCGTGTTGAACAGCAGGGTCGCGGACCGTGGGACGAGCTCAGAGAGCACCACCTGCGCCTGGGCGGAACGGATCTCGGCCTCGATGTTCGCCTGCAGGTCGTCCGCGGAATCGCGGTCGGCAGCGGTCTCCGACGCCCGCTCGATGGCCGCGGCGACCCCGAGGACGGTCTGCTTCGCGACGAACGCGATCGACGAGATCTCGCCGACGACCGCCTGGATCTGCCCGTCGTCCTTCACGAGCGGCGCGAGACCGTGCGTGTAGACGCGGGTACGGGCACGGATCTGCTCCCCGGCATCGCGCTCGACCGCCGCTGCGATCCCCGCGTGCACGGCGATGAGCACGTGCTGGTAGAGCGCGGTCTGGTAGCGGAACCGGTCGGTGAAGGGGTGCAGCTGGTCGGCGTCGACGACGGCATCCTCGAACACGATCGTCCCTGTGCCGGTGAGCTGCTGCCCGAAGCCGTCCCAGTCGTCGGCGATCGTCACGCCCAGCTGGTTCGTGCGGACGAGCACGGTGACCTCGGTGTCGGGCTTGCCCTCGACGACGAGTCGCGCGGTGGCGTCCGTCCAGTCGGCGTAGATGCTGCCCGTCGTGTAGAACTTGCGGCCGTTCACGACGTAACGGCCGTCGCGCTCGGTGACGATCGTTCCGGAGACGCCGAGTGCGCCGGAGCCGACCTCGCTCCAGGCGTTGCCGACGATCTCACCGGCGACGAACCGCTCGAGCCAGGCGGTGCGTCGGTCGCTCGGGGCCGCGACCAGCTGGTCCTCGACGAGGGCGATGTGCCCACGGAAGATCTGCGGGAGGTTCGAGTCCGCCGCTGCGAGCTCGATCAGGAGTTCCGTGAACTCCGGGAAGGTGAGGCCGGAACCGCCGAACTCGGTGGGGACCCGGAGCGCGCCGAAGCCGGCGGCGGCGAGCTTCCGCACCTCCTCGCGCGGGAGCCGGTGCTCGAGTTCGCGCTCCACGGTGCCGGCCTGGATCTCGGCGAACAGCGGCAGGAGCAGCTCCCGGGCGGCCGCGAAGCCGACCGGGCGGGCGGTGGTGGAGGTGATGGTCATGGTGGAGTCCGTTCCTGGGTGGGCCCTTCGACAAGCTCAGGGACCGGGTTGATGCTCGGGAGCCGCTGGGGTTCGGTCCCTGAGCCGGTCGAAGGGCGGGACCCGGGGCAGCGGCCTAGGTGTAGAGCGAGATCGGCTGCAGCTCGCCGTTCAGGTGGTTCGCGCCGACCTCGAGCTTCTTGTAGTCGACCGGGTCGTGGAGGGAGTGCGTGCGCACGTTCCGCCAGAACAGGTCGAGCCCCACGGAGGCCTTCGCCGAGCTGGAGCCGGTGACCTCGAAGATGCGGTTCGCGACCTCGATGCCGAGCTCGGTGGAGACGACCTTGAGCTTGGCGATCTCGATGGCGATGGCGCCGCGGTCCTCCGCGGTCACGTCCGCTCCCCGCTCGATGATGCGGTCGAAGCGGGCGTTCGTGCGGTCGGCGAGCGCCTCGACGGCGGCGATCGACGACACGAACTCGCCGACGACGCGCTGCACGAACGGGTCGTCGCGGTAGGTCTCGGCGTGGCTGAGGAACCAGGCGTTCTTCCGCGCCCGGACGAGCTCGGTGCCCTGCGCGAGCGCGCCCTCCGCGATGCCGAGGTAGAGGTTGCCGAAGGCGAGCTGGATCCCGGGCGTCACGAGTGAGGAGAACGGTTCGTCACCGACGGTGCCGAGGATGTCCGCCTGCTCGACGAGGACGTCCTCGAACCGCACGGAACCCGACGCGGAGAGCCGCTGGCCGAGCGCGTCCCAGTCGCCGAGGTAGGCGATGCCCGCGCGGTCGTGGTCGAGGACGAACTGGAAGATCGTGCCGTCGTGGTCGCCACCGCGGACGACCGCGTTGACGAGGATGACGTCGCCGGCCGATGCGCCCGTCGAGAACCGCTTGAGTCCGTTGAGGCGGAACGCGCCGCCGTCCTGGGTGAGCGAGAGGTCGGGGTCCGTCGGGTTCACGGAGTCGCCCCAGATCCACCGGCCCTCCACCGTCTTGCGGTGCCACTCGGCCTGCGTGGACGGGTCGGCGGTGAAGCCGATGTTGCCCGCGTTGATGTAGTGGTAGGCGAGCAGCTGGCCGATGGAGGCGTCCACGCGCGACAGGATGCGGACGACCCGGAAGGCGCTCTCCCAGTGTCCGCCACCCCCGCCGAACTCGGCGGGGTCGAGCAGGTTGACCAGGCCCGATTCGCGGAGGAGGTCGAGCTCGGTGGTGGGATCGAGGTTCGCGCGGTCGCGTTCGAGGACGTCGACCGCGAGCTTGGTGGCGACCTCGGTGGCGACGGCGTCCCAGTGCGCGAGCTCGGCGTCGTCGGCGGTGCCGGACCAGTGGGTGCGCCCCGGGGCGATATCGGTGATGCTCATGCGGATGCCCCTTCAGCGGCGTAGGCGTTGTCGGTGTCGAACAGGGAGGGTGCGGTGTCGTCGGCGGCGGACGGCTGCCCGACGTACGCACCGCGGTACCGGTGGGCCGGGTGCCACTCGGGCACGACGGGGGAGCCGGTCCCGTTGAGGCGGCCGCGCAGCGTCCCCTCCGGGTACTCGTTCCAGACCCGGCCGCGGCGACGCAGCTCGGGCACGAGCAGGTCGACGACGGCCTCGAAGGTGCCGGGCGTGATGACGTAGGCGAGGTTGAAGCCGTCGGTCCCGGCGACGTCGATCCACCGCTCGATCTCGTCGGCGACCGTCGCGGCGCTGCCGACGAACACCGGCCCGATGCCGCCGATGCCGATGTAGTGGGCGATGTCGCGCGGCGTCCACTCGCGCTCCGGGTCGGCGAGCGTGAAGATCGCGAGCGCCGAGCGGGCGGCGTCGGTGTCGACGTACTTGAGCGGCTTGTCGGGGTCGAAGGAGGAGAGGTCGAGGCCCGACCAGCCGCCGTAGAGGGTGAGGGCACCGTCGAGCGAGATGTACTGCTGGTATTCCTCGTACTTCGCCTGCGCCTCCTCGTCGGTCTCGGCGACGATCGCGGTGGCGAGGGTGAGGATCTTCACGCTGTCGCGCGGGCGTCCGAGGGCCTCGGCGCGGTCGCGGATGTCGTCGGTCGTCTTGCGCGTCAGCTCCGGGACGAGGCCGTTGATGAACACCGCTTCGCCGTGGGTGGCGGCGAACTGGCGACCGCGCGCCGAGGCGCCGGCCTGGAAGATGACGGGCGTGCGCTGCGGCGACGGCTCCGAGAGGTGGATGCCGGGCACCTGGAAGTGCTCGCCCCGGTGGTTGATGGGGTGCACCTTGGTGGGGTCGGTGTAGACGCCGTTCTCCCGGTCGATGACGACCGCGTCGTCCTCCCAGGAGCCCTCCCACAATTTGTAGGTGACGTCGAGGAACTCCTCGCCGATGCCGTAGCGGTCGTCGTGCTTGATCTGGGTGGTGAGGCCGAGGTTGCGGGCGGCGGAGTCGAGGTAGGAGGTGACGACGTTCCAGCCGACCCGACCCTTCGTGAAGTGGTCGAGCGTCGAGAAGCGGCGGGCGAGGGCGTACGGCAGCTCGTAGGTGGAGGCGACGGTGACGCCGAAGCCGAGGTGCTCGGTCGCCTTCGCCATGGCCGACACCTGGATGATCGGATCGCCGACGGGCAGTTGCGCGGAGTCGATGAGCGCGGGCGCGGAGGAGTGACGGTAGACGTCGTAGATGCCAACGACGTCCGCGATGAACAGGGCGTCGAAGGTGCCCCGCTCGAGGAGTCTGGCGAGGTCGATCCAGTAGTCGATGTCGTTGTAGCGGTGCGCCTGGTTGTCGGGGTGCTTCCACAGGCCGGGCGCCTGATGGGTCACGCAGCTCATGTCGAACGCGTTGAGGATGATGCGCTTGCTCACAGGGATACCACCGGGTCGTCTCGTCGAGGCTGGGTCCGACGGCGATCACGGCGCCGTCCAGCACGACGGTACTCGTGGGCTCGGGTGCTCGCGAGGGGCCCGAAACAGAGCGTCACATGGGCCGCCGGGCGTCCGTTCCTCACGGTTCCTTCTCAGAGTTACTTTACCTTACGTAAGCTAAAGTAACTCCCATGAGACCCAGTGCACGGAACGAGATCCTCGATGCGGCCGTCCGCGTCGTCGACGCCTCAGGAGAGGCCGACATCACCTACGAGGCGGTGGCGCAGGAGGTCGGTCTGACGAAGGCCGGGCTGCGCTACCACTTCCCCTCACGGGACGCGATGATGATCGCGGTGATCGAGCACGTCGTCGCCCGCTGGCAGCGCGAGCTCGTGGAGGAGCTAGGGGCGCCGCTCGAGACGTCGACGCTCGAGGAGCGGGTGCGGGCCTTCGTCGCCTTCGCCGGGGAGGGCGGGGCGAGCCAGGGCGAGTTCGTCGTCTTCGCCGAGGCGGTCAGGCGTCCCGAACTCGCCGCTCCCTGGCTCGAGTACCTCCGCACCTGGTTCGGGTTCGGCGAGGACACCGATTCGACCTCCCTCCTGCTCGTCTGGTTGGCGGCGAACGGCCTCTGGATCGCCGAGGCGACCGGCATCCTCGACGTCGGCCGCGACCAGCGCGCCGACCTCGTCTCGCGACTCCTGGCCCTCGCTGGAGGTGAAGCCCGATGAAGAAGTGGCTGATCCTCTCCGCCGCCATCCTGTTGGAGGTCACGGCGACCCTCTCGCTCCGTGGCGCCATCGAGAACCCCTGGTGGTCGATCCTCGCGGTGGCCGGATACGCGGGCGCGTTCGTCGCCCTGTCGCTCCTGCTCCGCATGGGGGTACCGATCGGGGTGGTCTACGGCATCTGGGCTGCGGCCGGCGTCGCGCTCACCGCGGTGCTCGCGTCGCTCGTGTTCGGCGAGCAGTTCACGTTCACGATCGGACTCGGCATCGCGATCGTGATCGCCGGCGTCGTGCTCGTGGAGACGGGCCACGCGCCGGAGTCGCCGACGCCCGCCGCGACCAACGAGGAGGTCGGCGCATGACCTGGTTGCTCCTGGCTGGCGCCATCGTCACCGAGGTCGCCGCGACGCTCTCCCTGCGCGCCTCGGAAGGCCTGCGGAAGAAGCGGTGGATCGCTCCCGTCGCCCTGTTCTACGTGACCGCCTTCGGATTGCTGACCATCGCACTCGCGAACGGCATGCCCGTCGGGATCGCCTACGGGATCTGGGCCGCCTGCGGGGTCGCCCTCACGGCCATCGGTGCGCGCGTGCTCTTCAAGGAGAAGCTGACGCCGAAGATGATCGTCGGCATCGGCCTGATCGCGGTCGGTGTCCTCGTCATCGAGCTCGGTTCGCAGGCGCACTGACCCGCGCGGATCGCTCCCGCGCGCGACGGTGGGGAGGGGTACCCATTGAGCGTGTGGCGAGTCTGAGGCATCCTCGTCCTGGGCGAACCGCCCGGAATCGACAGCCTTGGGGGGCTCCTGTGGACAGCAACGTGCTCGCAATCATCGCCATTCTCGTCCTGCTCGCCATCGTCGGGCTGGGGGTGTTGAAGGGACTCGGCCGCCGGAAGATCCGGGAGGCCGGCGAGAGCAAGCAAGCCAGGATCCCCGCGACCCTGCAGGAGTTCGGTCGCTCCGTCATCCTCGGGACCGACACCGCTGGTGCCGTCGCCCTCATCGAGGGCCTGCCGAAGAGTCGGTTGAAGTCCCTGCGCCCGGGCGTCTGGGGCCTCAACCAGATCTCGAAGGAGGACGCGGTGATCGAGGTGTGGCCCGCGGGTTCCGGCGCTGAGGTGCTGGTCACCTCGCTGGAGGAGAACTTCGGGTTTCCGCAGGGGCTCGACGGCTGGCAGCGCTTCACCGGTCAGTTGGAGGCCGCCGCGACGGCGCAGGGTGTCACCGTCCAGCGTGGCGCGCGGGCCTTCCAGTACCAGCCGGCACCCGCGAACTCCCTCGACCGCGCGCACTGGGTGCTCGCCAAGGTCGTCGCTCGCTGAGTCACTTCTCCCGAATCGCGGCGGCGCTCACTCACCCCTCCGGAAGAGCTGCGGAGGCGCCAGCACCGTCGTGGCCGCGACCGATACCATCGGGCAATGTCCATCGCGAGGTTCGACACCGTCCTGATCAATGGCAGCGTGGGCACCGGCAAGACCTCCGCTGCCGAGGCAGTCGGTGAGGCGTTGCAGCGATGCGGCGTTTCAGGCGCGGTCATCGACGTCGACTGGTTGCGCCGGTCCTGGCCTGCACCGGAGGGCGACCCGTTCCGGACCGCTCTCGCTCTCGAGAATCTGCAGGCGATCACCGCGAACTTCCGGCGCGCCGGCGCAGCGGTCGTCGTCGTCGCCACGGTGATGGAGACGCTCGACCAGCTGCAACGCACCACCGTCGCCCTCGGCTCCCCGAGGTCGCTGCACGTCCGCCTGACCCTGGATCCGGACGTCGCGCGCTCGAGGTTGGCCGGACGCCACGGTGACGACGAGGCGGCGCTCAGCTGGCACACGCGGCGTCACCCCGAACTGGCGGGCATTCTCGAGCGGGCCGCATTCACCGAGGACATGCGCATCGACACGACTCATAAACGGCCCAGGGAGGTCGCTCGAGAGATCCTCTCGGCAATCGTCGCCGGTCCCTGAGCTTGTCGAAGGGCCCGCCGACCGCCCGCTCGCCTACAGGTTCCCGAGGTAGGCCAGGCGTTCGCCGCCGAGTTCGATCGCCAGCGCCCGCTGCCGCTTCACCCGCCGCCACCGCACGATGAAGAGCACCGTCCCGACAACCGTGAGCACGAGGCTGACGCCGAGCATGATCGGTCCGGTCGCGCCGAGCTCCTCCGGGTCGACGGACAGGAGTGCGCCCGCGAGGACACCGACACCGCCGACGCAGGTGCCGAAGTACGCTCCGGCCGCGAACAGGCGCGACGCGGGGATCGGGCCGAGGAAGTGCTGCAGGAGCACGGGCGGGAGTCCGCGGCGTCGTTGTTCCGGTCCTCGCCGGTCGAGCCACTCGAGGGAGAACCGCTGGGCGATGTGGATCTCGCGTGCCCGCGCGATGCCGCCGACGATCCACGCGACGAACGCGAGTAGAGCGGATCCGACGACCGCGACAGCGACGAGCGCGTTCGCGTCGGTCGGCAGGAGGCGGTCGATCACCCCTTCCGCGATGGCCGCGCCGAAGATCGCGAGTAGGCCGATGCCGGCGAGCGCGATGAGGATCCGGTCGCAGACCTTCCGGAGGGTGCGTGCGCTGACCGTCTCCGGAATCGGTTGCAGGTGGACGACGTCGTCGTCGTCCGCGAGCCAGGATCGCACCCGAGCCTGGTCCTGTGGCGGAATCCACGACGGCAACTCGCGTCCGGCGTCCGGGTCGACGCGTTCCGCATCCCGATTGCCGAGCGCCCCGTTCCGGTCACCGAGCTTGTCGAGGTGCACTCGGTCGACGATCTGCTCCGCGGCCAGCCGGGCCGGGTCGTCCGGTCGACGGAACCGGTCGTCGTCCGTGTCGTCGTCGACCGCCGTCGCCTCGTCCTCGTCCGCGACGACCGACCCGTACTGCGGCGCAGGCGGCACGAGGGGAGTCGGGTTCGGGGCGTCATGCGCCGCTGGAGCCACGTCCTGATGCGCGCGCACGACCTCCTCCACTGCGCCCTGCGCGGCCCGCATCGCTTCGTCCCGGATGCTCCGGCCGAGCGGCCCCGCGGCCTGGACCACCGCGTCGAGCAGCTTCACGTCGCCGGTGGACTCCGCCACGGCGATGCAGTCGCCGATGAACCCGCGTCGACCGATCGCGACGTCCGAGCCCTTCCCGGCGAGTGAACGGGAGATGCGTTCCCGGCCGACGTCGAGCGGATCCTGGCCGGTGTCGTCGGGGATACCGCTGCCGGCGATGAGCGCGACGAGTGGCACGAGGTCCGACGTGGGGAGGCTGCGAAGCCAGCCGCCGTTCATGATGATGCGGGCGCGTGCGCCGGTGTCGGTCGTGAGTCGCAGGCTGAGGGCCGGCGTGGTGGCAGCGGGATTGCGGGTGAGGAGTTCGCCGCTCACGATCGAGCGCAGCGGGATCGTCTCGCCCCGGAGGAGCGCGGTGCCGCGGACGGTGTCGACACCGACCGGGCGGAAGGCGGTCCGGAGGTAGGACAGGCAGATGCCGGCGGTGAGGAGGAAGCAGAACGGAATGGTGATGATCGGGGCGAGCGCGATGTCGAAGACGGAGCCGATGATGCTCCCGAGGCCCCACCCGACGACGGCGGCGAGGATGCCCGACAGGATGGCGATGAGGACGAGGTTCGCCCGAACGGGAGGTCGGCCGATCATGGTGAAGCCGTCGTTCGTCGATCCTGGTGCTGCGCTCACGTCGTCCTCTCGGCAGGTAGTCGCATCGACTGTTCCATGTCGGCGCCCGTCGTGTCGATGGGGAGTGCTCCTGTGGTCCGCGAGCCGCACCCGCCCCCTGAGCGACTACCCCGGTCCCTGAGCGAATACGCCGGTCCCTGAGCTTGTCGAAGGGGTGCCCCTCCCGCTCGGGGACCTCGTCGCAGCACGATTCGCGTCTTCGGCTTCCGTGTTGTAGGCTCTACTTCGGCCTGCCGAGCCGAAGTTCTCTTCTCTCAGCAAGCAATGCGCCCGTAGCTCAACGGATAGAGCATCTGACTACGGATCAGAAGGTTGGGGGTTCGAATCCCTTCGGGCGCACATTGTGAAAAGCGGTCCACTTCGGTGGGCCGCTTTTTTCGTCCCGCCTGACAGCAGGATATCGGCGCGAGAACCGGCTGGAAGCGCGGGAAATGTCCGGTTCTCGGGCGTTTGTCCTGTTCTCGTGCGGCGGCCACGCGCCGCTACGCCCGGCAGCTGTCCAGCGTGCCCGTGAGCGCCTGGCGGTCGGCGTCGTCGACCGTGAGGTCGTACGCCATCAGGACGAGGACGAACCGTGCCGCGTACTCGCAGTGGGATGCGGCCGACGGCGGCATCCAATCGCCGGGGCCCGAGTCGGACTTCGACGAGTTCGTCGCGCCGTCGACGGCCTGCAGGTTGATCGGGTCGTTCGCGAACTGCTCCCGCTGCTGCTCCGTCCACGTGTTCCCGCCGTGACGCCAACCCCACGCGAGCGGCACGACGTGGTCGATCTGCACAAGCTGACTCGACCGCTCACCGCGCTGGAAGTCGATCGTCGACCCCGTGTAGAGGTCGTGCAGCACTCCGGTGAGGACGACGCAGTCGTGGGTCCCCGGCTTGAAGGTGACATCGACGAGATCGCGTGCCAGCACGTCGTTGCGGGTGTCGCAGCCGTTGCGGTCGATGTCGGCCCAGCGCTGACCGAAACGGTCCCGGTCGTAGCCGGTGGCGACCTGGGTCGCGGTGTCGACGTCGGCCAGCGCGTCTTCGACGGCGGTGGCCGAGACGACCAACTGCCCGGACGCGTCCACGACAGCGAAGCCGGCGGCCTCGAGCGATGCCCGTGCGCTCGGGCTGACCGCTGCGGGCGTCGGCGCGACGGATGTCGGCGTCGATGATCCTGGTTCGCCGAACACGTTCCCGCCGTCGACCTGCGTTGCGACAAGCACCACGGTGGCTGCAACGAGCGCGACGAGCAACGCCAAGGGAGTCTTCTTCATGCTGGGTGCTCTCCTCGGGGTCTGCTCCACCAGCGTAGAGGCGGGCGCCGACACGAGGTCGCCGGACGTCAGCCCCGGTAGACGTCGCTCCGATGGCCGAGCGTGATGACGACCACGAGGAGCACACCGTCATCGATCGTGTACACGATCCGATACCTGCCCACCCTGACTCGGAAGCCGGGGCGCCCCTGCAACGCCGTGGCGCTCGGCGGGCGTGGGTTCTCCCCGAGCAGAGCGATCGCGGCACGGATCCGCCGCTGGTCCTGAGGGTCGATCCTGCGGAGCGCCTTGATCGCGGCCGGCCGCAGCTCGATGTCGTATCGACTCATTCCCAGCCGAGGTCGGCCTTCGCCTGCGCCCACGGGATGCTGTCGCCCTCCTCGGCCATCGCCGCGTCGAAGGCACGGGCGTCCTCGGCGTCTTCGAGCGCCTCCATCATCCGGTCGTACTGTTCGGGACTGATGATGACGGCCTCTGCGCGCCCGCGACGCTCCACGAAGACGGCTTCGGTGTGGGATCGCGCGATGAGCTCGGAGAACTTCGCGCGAGCTTCGGTGACGTTGATCCGGGACATGTCGCAAGTGTACGTTTTGAGCCTCCGTCTGTACATGTGGGGGATGACCGCGGCATCGGCCGACGGTCTCAGGGAAGCCTAGACAAGGTGTGCCGACGACCGAGCGTGCTCTCCACAGGGGACAGGCTCAGGAGCCGGTGGAGGTGCGCTCAGGGACCGGGGGAGGTGTTCTCAGGGACCGGGGGACTGCCGCTCGCGACAGGGGCGGGATAGGGTCGAGCAGACACAGGGTGCCCCACAACGGGCGCCCGCGATCAAGGAGGATCACGTGTCAGGTAACAGAGCTGTCGCCTACAAAGCAGCGGGTGTCGTCGAGGTCATCGACATCGACTACCCCACCTTCGAACTCAAGGACGGACCGGGGGTGAACCCGGCCAACGTCGGCCGGAAAGTCCCCCACGGTGCCATCCTCAAGACCGTCGCGACCAACATCTGCGGCTCCGACCAGCACATGGTCCGAGGCCGCACCACGGCACCGCCGAACCTCGTCCTCGGACACGAGATCACCGGTGAAGTCGTCGAGGTCGGACCGGACGTCGAGTTCATCAAGGTCGGCGACATCGTCTCGGTGCCGTTCAACATCGCCTGCGGCCGCTGTCGCAACTGCAAGGAGCGCAAGACCGGCATCTGCCTCAACGTGAACCCCGACCGCCCGGGCAGTGCCTACGGCTACGTCGACATGGGTGGCTGGGTCGGCGGCCAGGCCGAGTACGTGCTCGTGCCCTACGCGGACTGGAACCTCCTGAAGTTCCCGGACCGCGACCAGGCGCTCGAGAAGATCATGGACCTCACGATGCTCTCCGACATCTTCCCGACCGGCTTCCATGGTGCGGTGACGGCGGGCGTCGGCGTCGGCTCCACCGTCTATGTGGCAGGTGCGGGACCCGTCGGCCTCGCCGCAGCGACCGGGGCCATGCTCCTCGGCGCCGCTGCGGTCATCGTCGGCGACATGAACGCCGACCGGCTGGCGCAGGCGCGGAGCTTCGGCTGCGAGACCGTCGACCTCACGAAGGGCGAGCCGGCGGAGCAGATCGAACAGATCCTCGGTGTCCCGGAGGTCGACTGCGCGGTCGACGCCGTCGGCTTCGAGGCTCGTGGTCACGGTGGCGACGCGGGTCACGAAGCCCCGGCGACCGTGCTCAACTCGCTCATGGACATCACCGCGGCCGGCGGTGCGCTCGGCATCCCCGGGCTCTATGTGACGGGTGACCCGGGCGGCATCGACGAGGCCGCGAAGAAGGGTGCGTTGTCGCTGAGCCTCGGTACCGGCTGGGCGAAGTCGCTGTCGTTCACCACCGGTCAGTGCCCGGTCATGAAGTACAACCACGGCCTGATGATGGCGATCCTGCACGACAAGGTGCACATCGCGAAGAACGTCAACGCGACCGCGATCACCCTCGAGGACGCCCCGCGCGGGTACGCCGAGTTCGATGCGGGGGCCGCGCAGAAGTTCGTCCTCAACCCGAACGGGTATCTGGACGCCGCGTAACCGCCCAGGCTCCACCCGATCCGCCCTCTGGCCACCACGCCGGAGGGCGGATTCACGTTGTCACCGGGAGGTCCCGACTACTGAGTTTTCACCGAAACGCGCGCTTCGAGGCATCCGGTACGGCGTTGCCTGACGAACAGCTGAGTGAACCGTGAGATCCAGTCCTCTCGGTCCGTCTCTTCAATGACGCGGAAATCGGCGGGGCCTTGGGGCCCGTCCCGTGACGAAGAGACCCCCACTCGCACAAGGACGACCATGCAACACTCCTTCCTCGCATCCGAATCAGATCCGGAGAGCGACTCCAGCACCGGCCCGCTGCTCGGCAGTGCGAGCAGTACGGCGTCGACGGTTCCGATCCGCAAGGTCACGGTCAGCGGCGACGACCCGGCGGTCGCCCGGCAGAACTACGAGCGCGCCTACGACGGCAGCCGATTCACCGTCACCCGCGGTACCGAGCCGTTCTCGTTCCAGTGGGTGTCGATCGGCGACGACCGCGTCTCGTTCCGCACCGCGACGATGACCGGTCACGTCACCGGCGAGACCCCCGGCCTCACCGACTACGTGGTCTCGTGGGTCCAGACCGGCGGCGGCTGGATCGTGCGCCGTGACGGGCAGCGGATGGAGATCCCGCGCTCGCCGTTCGTCCTCCCGTTCCACCGGCCGTACACGGTGCACCTCACCCCGCACCGGCAGAACTCCGTGCTCTTCTCCGCCCCGTACCTCGAGGACCTCGCGACCGAGATCCACGCCGGCCCGAGTCAGCAGGTGTCGTTCGACCTCGAGGCGACGCCGACACCTGAGGCGATCGAGCGCTGGCGTGTGGCGCTGAACGCCTCCACCCCGGTGCTCACCGACGAGACGTCGCCTCCGCTCCTCCGCATGAACGCCCAACGACCGCTCGCCCTCGCACTGCTGCAGCTCGCACCGTGGGCGGTGGTCGACCTGCCGGAGCCGCTCCGCGAGCCCTCGATGGCTCGCACCCGCCTCGCGGTCGAGTACCTGCACCATCACGCGGCGGAGGCCATCACGCCCGCCGACGCGGCGAAAGCGGCCGGGCTGCACACGAGGACGCTGCAGCTCCACTGCCGTCGCGAGCTCGGCATGTCGCCCACGGCCTACCTGCGCGACATCCGCCTCGACCGCACCCGACGCGAGCTCGCCGACAGCGCGCCGCAGGAGACGACGGTCGGCGAGGTCGCGAAGCGGTGGGGGTTCGTCCACCTCGGACGTTTCGCCTCCGCCTATCGGGCCCGGTTCGGCGAGGGCCCGAGCCAGACCCTCCGCGGTTGATCGACGAGTCGCGAATATCCAGAAAATGAGTGCTTCGCGACGAAAACGAGATCGACCGTGAGGTTCGAGCGTGACAAGCAGTCTCATAGATGTCGCCCGGAACACGGGCACCGCGACCGGACACCCGGACCGCGAAACCGCAGTACCAGCCACCGAAGGAGCAACACCATGTCGAACACCACCGACACCGCCAACCACGCAGCCACCGCCTCCACGGGCAAGAACGTCATCGCTGATGGCGTCGTCCAGAAGGTCGCCGGCATCGCCGCCCGCGAGGTCCCCGGCGTGCACGACCTCGGCGGCGGAGCGGCTCGCGCCATCGGCGCCATCCGCAACGCCATCAACGCCCAGGACCGCGGTCAGGGCGTCTCGGTCGAGGTCGGCGAGAAGCAGGTCGCCGCTGACATCGTGATCGTCGCCGAGTACCCCGTCGACCTCCAGCGCGTCGCGGACGACGTCCGTCGCAGCGTCACCGACGCCATCTCGAACGTCGTCGGCATGGACGTGACCGAGGTCAACGTCACCGTCTCCGACGTCCACATCCCGTCGGACGACGACAACGACGCTGACGAGAGCCGCGTCCAGTGACCACGACCGATCGGGGCATCCTCGTCGGTGCCGTCCTCGCACTGGCGGCCGTCGCATTCGGGTTCTGGAGCATGATCCTCGTCGCGCTGTTCATGCTGATCGGATTCGGCATCGGACGCGTGCTCGAGGGCAAGCTCGACCTGCGCGGTGTCGCCGACGCGCTCCGCGGGCGGCGGTCGTCGTGACCGCGGCGGTGGCGGCCGAACAGGCCGTGCATGGTCGCAACACGATCAGCTCCCGCGCCGTGCGTCGCGTCGTGTCTGCCGTCACCGCGGAGGAACTCGGTGTGCGGGCGTCGGAGGTCTCGGTCGAGCTCTCCGACGCCCAGGGGGCCCTCACGGTCACCGCGAGCACGCCCATCCACGTGTCGCCGCTCGGCGCCGGATCCCGGACCTCGGGAACCGTCCTCGAACGCCTGGCACGCGCACAGACCAGCATCCGTGAGCGGTGCCTGGACCTGACCGGGTCGACGATCGGACGCGTCGACCTCCACATCACGGGCGCGAAGCTCGAAGAACGAAGGAGGGTGTTGTGAGCACCCCAGCCCTGTACCGCCGCGCGGTGCGTCGCGAGACCCACTCGCCGCGGTCGACGCTCGCGATCACGATCGCGATCATCCTCGCGCTCGTGCTCGCCTGGCTCGGCACCGAATCGGTCCTGGCCGCGATCGGGCAGCCGGCGCTCCTCGTCGCACCGAAGGACATCGTCACCGCGGTGCTGACCGCGGCGACCGCTCCGGCCCCGCTGCTCGTCGCCATCGGCGCGGTCGCGGCGATCGTCGGCCTCGTGCTGATCGTCCTGTCGCTGGCTCCCGCCCGCCAAGGGCGTCGTGGGTCGATCGCCGATCGCACCGCGGCCGTCGTGGACGACCGCGTGATCGCGCAGTCGCTCGCCCGCGTCGCCTCGTACGCCGGTGACATCGACCCCTCGCAGGTGAGTGTCAGCGTCGGCGCCAGGAGCGCCCGCGTCGACGTCACGCCGACGAGCGGCCGACGCGTCGACCAGCGCGAGATCCAGCAGGCCGTGGACGCGGAGGTCGCGTCCTACGACTACCGACCGGCGCTCCGCGCCAAGGTCCGCGTGAGCAGCAAGGGAACGGTGGCCTGATGAACTCCACGAATCGATTCCTCAACCGGTTCTTCATCTTCGTCGTGGGACTCGTCGTCCTCGCGGCCGGCGCGGCCCTGTCCGTGGGTGCGCTCCTGCCGGATGTGCAGCGCACGATCGGCGAGAACGCCGAGCGGGCCGTCGGACCGACGAACGACACCATCGACGCCCAGCCATGGATCCTCTGGGTCGTGGCTGTCGTCGCCCTGCTGCTCATCCTGGTCATCCTCTGGTTCGTGTTCCGGCAGGGCCGCGGGCACACCGGAACGCTGCTGCAGGTCGACGAGCAGCGGACGAAGGACACCCCGACCGGTGGTCGCGTCGTGCTCGACGTGAAGGTCGCCGAGCAGGTCCTCGAGGAGGCGATCGGGCGCAACCCCGACGTGGTCTCCGTCGACGTCACCGGCTTCCGGATCCGCAAGCAGTCCACGCTGCGCCTCACCGCACACGCTCGTCGCGGCGCCTCGCCCGTCCAGCTGCGGCGCGACATCGAGGCGGCCATCCACGAGTGGGACGGCGTCCTCGGGACGTCCACCCCGGTGGTCATCCAGATCGTCAGCGGACTGCGCACGCGGCTCGCCAGCACGAACCGGGTCGTCTGACCCGACACCCCGCGGTGCCGCCGCGGCACCCGAACCGACAGCAGCAGGACCGATGCACCGCCGACGCGGTGCGAGGAGGATCGCATGAGCGACGACACGAAGCACCCGGACCAGCACCACATCCCCACCCCGGCCGAGGTCCGGGCGGAGCACCCGACGGTGCTCGTGCCCGCGCATCCCGATGACGAGGTCCGCCGCATCGAGTCGCACGACGGCGAGCACGCGGGTGGGGCCGCGTCTGCTCCCGGAGCGGTCGCGGCGGGGAACGGGGCTGACGCTGGTCCGGAGGCCGCTGAGCCGGCCGTGGCCGACTCGGTCTCCGCCGAGACGCCGACGGTGACGGTGTCTGAGCCGGTGGCTTCGCCGGAACCCGCGGACGCTCCGGTGGTCGAGCTCGACTCCGGCCGGAGACGTGAGCAGGAGGCCGACGAGCTCGCCCAGGTCATCGCCTCGACGGCCGAGACGGTCCCCGGCGTGCACGCCCTCGGTTCCCCGACGGCCCGCGCCATCGACAGCGCCCGCACCCGGCTGCTCGGTCGCACCGCCGTCCCTGGCGTCAACGTCCTGGCCGACGACGACGTGCTGAACGTCGAGGTCTCACTGGTGGCCGAGTACCCGGCCAGCATCGACGAGGTCGCGGACACCGTCCGGGCCGACGTCGCTGCGGCGCTGGAAGCCCGCCACCCGGGACCGGTCGACATCGACATCAGGGTCACCGACATCCACG
The DNA here is from genome assembly GCF_015350715.1 of Plantibacter sp. VKM Ac-2876. NCBI lineage: Bacteria > Bacillati > Actinomycetota > Actinomycetes > Micrococcales > Microbacteriaceae > Plantibacter > Plantibacter sp. VKM Ac-2876. The sequence continues at coordinate 249,839 of NZ_JADKSI010000003.1, forward strand.
GGCCGTTCGACCCGATCGAGCCCGATCCGGGCGAGGCGATCGACGACGCGAAGGCCGCCATCGGCAATGCGACGTCTGCGGCGGGTGGCGCGATCGGCGATGCGGCGGAGGCCGCTGGAGAAGCGTTGGGCAACGCCAAGACGGCTGCAGCGGAGGCGGTGGACTCGGCGCGAGCCGGAGCGGCCGACCTGGCCGACGCCGCTGGTGACGCGGTGGAGCAGCGGTCCGACCGGCCCGAGGGCGACGACGGCCGGTCGCTGGAGAACGAGCAGCCGGGCGCGGCCGCCGGTGCCGACGGCGAGCTCGTGGCTGACGGCGACGTCGCCGGTGAACCGATCGACGCGGTGGTGCCGGAATCCTCCGACGACGTGTCCGAGGAACTCGCTGAGGCCGCCCGTCAGCTGGCCACTGCGGCCGACTCGCTCGCGACCGTCGCCGAGGAGGTGACGCACGGCGCCGACCCGAACCTCGCCGACGCTGAGCCCCTCGGGGCGGCTGACGCGATCCACGACGCTCCAGCGGAAGAGCCTGCCGCAACGAGCGCGGATGCCGACCTGGTTTCGGCCCCCGAGCAGGACGGCGGCGCCGCGGCGCCCGTCGACGGAGTCCCGGAGGCGCTCGAGCCCGCCGATGAGGACACGCACGACCAGCCTGCCCCGAAGGTCGCTGACGTCGACGAGGTGGCGGACGCTCCCACCGAGGCCACGGCCGTCCAAGCTGCTGCGCCGACGAAGGAGCAGTGACATGCCGCTCTTCAGCCGGACCACGTCGTACGGCGCCCGCCCGCGTCCGCGTGCCGTGTGGGCCGCTGCGATCACGGGGGTCGTCCTGCTCGTCCTCATCGTCGTCGGCGTGCTGATCCCGATCCTCGGGCTCATCGGCGCCGCCGACGGCGCGACGGTCGGTGCGCTCAGGGTCCCGGTCAGTGGCATCGTGGTCGCGCTGCTCATCGGGTACGTCCTCGCACTGCTGTTCCTGCTCGGGTGCGTCCGCAGCCGCAACGGTGCACTCTCCTGGGTGCTCGCCGTCGCCGCGGTGATCTCGGCGCTCCTCGTGTCGCTGTGGCCGCTGCTGGCGGTCGCCTTCGCGGGCGTCGACCAGGCGTCTGACGTGGTGCCGTTCATCCAGGACCTCATCCGCCGGGTCACGGGCGGCTGAGCACAGGAGATCCGCGCGACAGCAGGAGGTTCTCCCTCAGGATCTCCTGCTGCCGCGCGGATCTCCTGTCCTCAGCTCAGCAGCGGCAGCCGGTCCCTGAGCTCGTCGAAGGGCCCCGGAACCACTCAGCCCCTCGGCAGGCTCGCGGGGAGTGCTGCCGAGGGGCCGGGAGCCTCAGTTCTGGGGGAAGCCGAGGTTGATGCCGCCGTGGGAGGGGTCGAGCCAGCGGGAGGTGATGGCCTTCTGCTGGGTGAAGAACCGCACGCCCTCGGCGCCGTGGGCCTTGGTGTCGCCGAACAGGGAGTCCTTCCACCCGCCGAAGGAGAACGTCGCGACCGGGACGGGGATGGGCACGTTGATGCCGATCATGCCGACCTGGATCTCGTTCTGGAACCGTCGGGCGGCGCCGCCGTCGTTGGTGAAGATCGCGGTCCCGTTGCCGAACGCGCCGCCGTTGATGAGCGCGACGCCCTCCTCATACGAGGCCACGCGGACGACGGCGAGGACGGGTCCGAAGATCTCCTCCGTGTACACCTTCGACGTCGTCGGGACGTTGTCGATGAGGGTCGGGCCGAGCCAGAACCCGTTCGGGTCGCCGTCGATGGGCGTGTTGCGGCCGTCGACGACGATCGTCGCGCCGTCGGCTTCGGCGATGTCGAGGTAGGAGGCGACCTTGTCGCGGTGCACCTTCGTCACCAGCGGGCCCATGTCGCAGTTCCGACGTCCGTCACCGATCCGCAAGGTCGCCGCACGCTCGGCGATCTTCCCGATGAGCTCGTCCGCGACGGGCTCCACAGCGACGACCACGGAGATCGCCATGCACCGCTCGCCCGCGGACCCGAAGCCGGCGTTGATCGCGGAGTCGGCGACGAGGTCGAGGTCGGCGTCGGGCAGCACGAGCATGTGGTTCTTCGCCCCGCCGAGCGCCTGAACACGCTTGCCGTGCGCGGTGCCGGTCTCGTACACGTACTTCGCGATCGGAGTGGAACCCACGAAGGAGATCGCGCGGACGTCGGGGTGGGTGAGGAGCCCGTCGACGGCCTCCTTGTCACCGTTCAACACCGTGAACACGCCGTCGGGGAGGCCTGCTTCCTTCCAGAGCTTCGCGAGCCAGATCGCCGCGGACGGGTCCTTCTCACTCGGCTTCAGCACGACCGTGTTCCCCGCGGCGATCGCGATCGGGAAGAACCACATCGGCACCATCGCGGGGAAGTTGAACGGCGAGATGATGCCCACGACCCCGAGCGGCTGCTTCGTGGAGTACACGTCCACACCGGTCGAGACCTGCTCGGAGAACTCACCCTTGAGGTGGTGCGCGAGGCCGGTCGCGAACTCCACGACCTCCTGCCCGCGCGTGATCTCGCCCAGCGCGTCGGAGACGACCTTGCCGTGCTCCGCCGTGATGATCTCCGCCAGCTCGCCCTTCTTCGCCTCGAGCAGCTCACGGAACTTGAACACGATCTGCTGACGCTTCGCGAGCGGCAGGTCGCGCCAGGCAGGGAAGGCGGCGGCGGCGGATGCGACGGCGCGGTCGATCTCCGACTGGTTCGCGAGCGCAACGTTCTTGGTCGCGACACCGAGTGCCGGGTCGTAGACCGGGGCGGTGCGACCCGAGGTGGATGGGGATTCAGCGCCGTCGATCCAGTGCGGGACGACCGGCAGCGAACCGGCGTCGGTGGTGGGGGTGGTGCTCATGGCGGTGGTGGTCATGCGGAGGGCTCCTGGGCGTCGTGGGGTGCAGGGGTGCTGGGTGCTGGACGTGCCGGGACGGGTGCCGGGAGTCCCGACACCGAATCCCAGAACGGGTCCGGGTCGCCGCTCATGCGCGCAGCTCCCCGAGGGCGGCGTCGATGATCGCGATGCCCGAGGCGACCTCGTCGGCGGTCACGACGGCGGGCGGGACGACGTGGATGCGGTTCTCGCTGATGAACGGCAGGAGCCCGGCCTCGAGCAGGGACGACTTGAACCGACCCATCGCCGCCGCATCGAGCGGTGCGCGGGTGTCGCGGTCCTCGACGAGCTCGACCGCCCAGAACACGCCGCTGCCGCGGACCTCGCCGATGAGCTCGTGGCGCTCGGCGAGGGAGCGGAGCGCGGGGCCGATGTGGTCGGCGCCGATCGCCTTCGCGTGTTCGACGACGCCCTCCTCGGCCATCGCGGTGAGCGTCGCGACGACACTCGCGGCGGCGAGCGGGTGGCCGGAGTACGTGAGCCCGCCGGGGAACACCTGCTCGTCGAAGACGCGGGCGATGTGCTCGGAGACGATGACGCCACCGAGTGGCACGTAGCCGGAGTTGACGCCCTTCGCGAAGGTGATGAGGTCGGGGCGCACGTCGAAGGCGTCGAACGCGAACCACTCGCCGGTGCGGGCGAAGCCGGCCATGACCTCGTCGAGGATGAGCATGATGCCGTAGCGGTCGGCGATCGCGCGGACACCCGCGAGGTAGCCGGGCGGCGGGGTGAGGATGCCGGCGGTGCCCGGAACGGTCTCGAGGAGGATCGCGGCGATCGAGCCGGGACCCTCGGCCTGGACGGTGCGCTCGAGGTGGCGGAGGGCGCGCTTCGACTCCTCCTCCGGCGTCGTCGCCCAGAACTCGGTGCGGTAGAGGTAGGGGCCGAACACGTGCACGTGACCGCGCGCGTACTCGTTGGGGATGCGGCGCCAGTCGCCCGTCGCGACGATGGCCGCGCCCGTGTTGCCGTGGTACGAGCGGTAGGTCGAGATGACCTTGTCGCGGCCGGTGGCGATGCGCGCCATGCGGATCGCGTTCTCGTTCGCGTCGGCACCGCCGTTGGTGAAGAAGACCTTCTCGAAGCCCTCGGGCGCACGCTCGAGGATGAGCCGCGCCGCCTCGGCACGGGTCGCGTTCGCCGCGGCGGGCGCGATCGTGGTGAGCAGCGCCGCCTGCTCCTGGATCGCCGCGACCACCTTCGGGTGCTGGTACCCGAGGTTCACGTTGACGAGCTGGCTGGAGAAGTCGAGGTACTGGCGTCCGTCGTGGTCCCACACGGTGCTGCCGAGCCCACCCGCGATGGGGAGCGGCTTGAGTGTGCTCTGGGCGGACCAGGAGTGCAGGACGCGCTGGGTGTCGGCGTCGCGGACGCCGGCGTTGTCGAGGCCGGAGAGGAAGTCATTGATCACTCCTGCAGCCTGGCAATCGATGGTGCCGATGTACATGGCGGGATCGGTGATAGCTTGGGTGCATGTCCACCACTTCAGTGATCGCTGGCGAGGTCGGCCGTGCGTCCTCGAACGTGTCCCTGCGCACGCTCATGGCCGAGCCGGTCTTCAAGCTCGGCCTCGTCGTCGCGGGTGACGCCGACGTCCTCGACCGCGACATCGCCTGGGTGCACAGTTCGGACCTCGGCGACCCGACGCCCTGGTTGGAGCCGGGCCAGCTGCTCCTCACCGACGGCATGCAGTTCACCGGCGAGATGAGCGACGAGCTCGCCGACCGCCGCGCCGACGAGTACGTCCGCCGCCTCTCCGCCCGGGGCGTGCTCGCGCTCGGGTTCGCTACTGGGATCATCCACGCCGACATCCCGCAGCGGCTCGTCGACGCGTGCGAGCGTCACGGGTTCCCCCTGCTCGAGGTGGGGGAGCGGACCCCGTTCATCGGCATCATCCGGTTCGTCGCCGACGCGGTCGCAGCCGCGCGCGTGGCGTCGCTCGAATGGTCGCTCGCCGCCCAGCGTGCGGTCGCGAGGGCGGCGCTGCGACCCGACGGCCTGACCGCGATCCTCGCGGAGCTGGGGCAGCAGCTCGGCTGCTGGGTCGCGCTGTACGACGCGCTCGGCAACCGGGTCACCACGAGGACGCGCGAGCCGGTGCCGGAGGGCGTGGAGGCCGCCGTCGCCGAGGTGCTGCGCCGCGGGTCGCGAGCCGGACTGCACCTCGCGGACGGAGCGGAGGGCGCGACGCTGCTAACGCTCGGTCGACGGGGCGAGCTGCGGGGCATCCTCGCCGTCGGGTCCAGCGTGCCGCTCGACCACGCCGAGCACGACCTCGTCTCCAGCGTGATCGGCCTCGCGAGCATCGCCCTCGAGCAGCACAGCGCCCTCGACCTCGCACGCCGGCAGTTGCGGTCGGGACTGCTCGAGCTGCTGCTCTCCGGCGACCGCGCGGTCGCCGAGCGCACCGCCCAGCGGCTCTGGGGGCCATTGCCGCCCGACCCGATCCGCGTCGCCGTGGTCGACATCCCCGAGGGTGAGCTGGGCTTCCTCTCGGAACTCGACGTGCAGGCCGCGGCGCATGGCGGCAAATTGTTCTTCGCCGAGCAGGACGAGCGGATCGTCATCGTGTCGAGCGACGCGGACATCGGACTCTGGGACGCCGTCGTCGGCCGCCACGGGCTGTCGGGCGGGGTGTCGGCGAGGACGAGCTGGGAAGGCTTGCGGGACGGGCTGTCCGAGGCCGAGCGGGCTCGCGCATCGGCCGGGGAGACGCCGCGATTCGTGCGGTACGAGGCACTCGCCGAGCAGGGGTTGCTCGGGTTGCTGAGCGCCTCGGGCGGGGAAGTGCTGGCGAACCGGCTGCTGGAACCGTTGGGCGGGCTCGGAGCCGAGGCTCGGGCGGTCCACGTGGAGACGGCTCGGGTGTGGTTGGAGGCGAACTGCGTGACCGATCAGGCGGCTGGCCGACTCGGGATCCACCGGCAGACCCTCCGCGCGCGCATCACCACGCTGGAGTCGCTGCTCGACCTCGACCTCTCGCGCTTCGGCGACCGCGCCGAGCTGTGGAGCGCCCTCCAGCTCGCCGACGGCTGAAGGATTCGCGCGTCGTGCACCCTCGTTCCCAGAGCCACCCCTTCGGTCCCTGAGCTTGTCGAAGGGCGGTGGTCATCGGGGCGGGACTGCACTTCGACAGGCTCAGTGACCGGATGGGGGCTCAGAGAGCGGGGGAGGGCCTCGGTGGGGGCTGTCGATCGACGAGCGTCAGTGCACGAGCTGGCTCACACGTTGCACCGAGACCCCGAAGACGGCCGCGGCGTCGCTCTGGCTGGCTCCCTTGGCGATGAGGCTCAGGACGGCCTCGCGGCGCTTCCGCGCTGCCTCGCGCACCTGCTGGCGTGCCTGCTCTTCAAGGGTGTTGGATTCGCTCCAGAGGCCGACCGCCTCGTCCCGGACGGTCACCACGACGTCCCCGTCGTAGTCATCGAGATCGAGCCACAGGGCCGCGACGTCGCGGGCCGCTGCCGCGATGTCCTTGAACCTCTTCGCTGAGCCCAGGGCGACGATCCGGTGTCCCGCGCCTCGGGGGGAGTCGGTGGTGAGCGCGGGAATCTCGAACGTCCACCACTTGCCGTCGAGGTAGGTCACGACGTCGAGCGTCTGGGTCACGGTTGCTGCGGTCATTCGCGGGCCTCCTGATTGTCTGTCGGGGCGGTCAAGCGGTGCGGTGCGCTACTTCCACCCGCTCGGCGCATCCGGGAACATCTCGATGAGCTGCTTCACGATTCCGGCCGACACCTCGTGATGTGGAATCGTCAGATACTCGCGCCCGTTCTCCGGATTCCCCCATTTCTCGTGGGAGCCCTTCTGCTGCCGGAGCAGCACCCAGCCTTTCGAGCTGAGGAACTTCACCACATCGCGGTACTTCTGTGGCCTCGGCATAATCTTACTCAAGCCCCCCATTGATTTCAAGATGAAGAGGGGTCTAGAGAGTTGATGCCACCGGCGCAACTCGACCGTGCCCCAGACTGACGAGCCTCGCCCTCCTCGAAAGGCTAGCTCGCGACGTCATCGCACCTGATCGGGTGCGCACGCCCTGTGGACAACGGGAGTGATGCACGCCCTGTGGGGGACGTTCGGCCACTGAGCTTGTCGAGGTGCGTACGAGGCACTTCGACAAGCTCAGTGAGCGGCATCTACGCGATGCGGATGAGCTTCTTGTTGACGAACTCGTCCATGGCGGGTTTGCCCATCTCGCGGCCGGTGCCGGAGCGCTTCACGCCGCCGAAGGGCAGCTCCGCCGCGTCGCCGAGCACGAGGTTGATCCACACCATGCCGGCGTCGATCCCGTCCGCGACCCGCAGCGCCTGCTCCTGGTCGGTCGTGTACACGTAGGAGCCGAGGCCGAACGGGGTGTCGTTCGCGAGGCGCACGGCCTCCTCCTCCGATGAAACCCGGTAGAGCGACGCGACGGGTCCGAAGAACTCCTCGTGGAACGCGTCCATCTCAGGGGTCACGTCGGTGAGCACGGCCGGCGGGAAGAAGTTCCCCGACGGCTCGCCCGATGCCAGGATCGTCGCGCCCTGCGCCTTCGCGCGGCCGAGCTGCTCGCCGAGTCGCTCGGTCGCGGCGGCCGACGACAGCGGGCCGAGCTGCGTGCTCTCCGCCATCGGGTCGGCCGGAGCGTTCGCCGTGAAGACCTCGGTGAACTTCGCGGCGAAGTCGTCGAACAGCTCGTCGATGATGATGAACCGCTTGGCGGCGTTGCAGGACTGCCCGTTGTTGTCGATGCGGGCGTTGACGGCGTCCTGGACGGCGGCGTCGAGGTCGTCGGTCGACAGCAGGATGAACGGATCGGACCCGCCGAGCTCGAGCACGACCTTCTTGAGGTGCTTGCCTGCCAGCTCGGCGACGGCGGAACCGGCGCGCTCCGAACCGGTGACCGAGACGCCCTGCACGCGCGGGTCGGCGATGACCGTCGCGATCTGGTCGGTCGTCGCGAAGATGTTCACGTACACGGAATCGTGGGCGCCCAGCTCGGCTTCCGCGTCATCGAAGATCTGCGCGATCGCCAGCGCCGACTCGGGGCACTGCGGTGCGTGCTTGAGGAGGATCGTGTTGCCGTTGACGACGTTCGGGCCGACGAACCGCGCCACCTGGTAATACGGGAAGTTCCACGGCATGATGCCGAGCAGCACACCGAGCGACGCACGGCGGATGAACGCCGAGCCGGTGCCGTCGGACAGCTCGATCGGCTCGTCGGCGGAGAAGGCCTCGCCGTTGTCGGCGTAGTACTGGTAGATCGCGGCGGCGAAGTCGACCTCGCCGAGCGCCTGCTCGTATGTCTTGCCCATCTCGCGGACGGCGATCTCGGCCAGCTGCTCGCGGCGCTCCGTGTGGAGGGCGGCGACGCGGGCGATGAGCGCAGCGCGGTCGGCGACGGGAGCGCGACGCGACCACTCCTCGTGGGCGGCGGACGCGGCGGTGATCGCCTGCTGCAGCTCCTCGTCGGTGATCGTCGGGTAGTCGCGGAGAGTCTCTCCGGTCGCGGGGTTGACGACGGCGTAGTCGCTCACTGGTGTGCTCCTTTGTCTGAGGTGCTGCTGGTGCGGTGCGGTGTCCGTTGCCGGCCGATGCGAGCTGTGCGGGTTCGACGTGAGCGGGACCACCACCTGCACCGTATCGAACCAGGCTCCGCCTGTCATGGGTTGGACTGCGGCTCCTGCATCGAAACCCGGCTCAGGAGTCGAAGCCCAGCCCGACGGCGTCCATCGCGCGGAGCCAGAGCCCCCGCTTGCCCTCGTTGCGGTCGGCCCGGGCCATCTCCGACAGCGAGATGCGCGCACCGATGAACGCGAGCGGGTCGGGCGGGAACGGCGTCGGCTTCTTCTGGACGAAGTCCATCGTCGTGCGCTCGGTCGGTGTTCCGCTCAGGAGGTCGAGCATGACGTTCGCGCCGTATCGCGTCGCGCCGACGCCGAGGCCGGTGAACCCGGCCGCGTGCGCGACCTTGCCGCCGTGCGCGATCTCGAAGAAGGAGAAGAACCGCCCGCAGGTGTCGATCGCCCCGCCCCACTTGTGGGAGAAGCCGAGGTCGGCGAGCTGCGGGTAGGTGTGGGCGAAGTGGGCGGCGAGCTTGAGGAAAGACTCCTCGCGCTGGTCGAACCGCGGCTCCACCCGGCCGCCGTAGTTGTAGACCGCGTCGTAGCCGCCGTAGAGGATGCGGGTCGACCCGTTCGCGTCGGTCGTGAGCCGCGAGTAGTGGAAGCGGTTGTCGAGGTCGGAGATGCCCTGCCGGCCCTTCCAGCCCAGGCTCTCGAGATGCTCGGCGGAGAGGGGGTTCGTCATGAGCGCGTAGTCGTAAACGGGCACCGTGTACTTCCGCGCGCTCGGGATGAGGGCCTTGAAGACGTTGGTGCCGAGGGCGACGTGCTTCGCGACGACCGAACCGTGCGTCGTCGTCAGGGTGACCGACGTCGCGTCCGACCGGATCGAACGGACGTGCGTGTACTCGTGGATCTCCACACCCAGGTCGAGGCAGACGCGTCGCAGCTCCCACGCCAGCTTGGCCGGGTTGACGAGCGCCGCTCCGGTGGGCTCGAACAGGCCGGCCTGGAAGATCGGCGAATGGACCTCCGCTTGCATCGCCTCGCGGTCGAGGAACCGGGCGCCGTGCTCCTCGGCGCTCTCCCGCAACCAGTCGACGTGGTGCGGAGCCGTCGCCGCCTGCAGCAGCCCCGTCTCCTCCCAGTCGCAGTCCATGCCGTACCGGGCGATGGTCTCGCCGATCTCGCGCAGGTTCTCGCGCCCCAGCTCCTCCAGGCGGTCGAACTCGTGCGGCAGGCGGCTCTTGCCGTTCGACGATCCGTGGGTGAGGCTCGGCTCGCAGAACCCGCCGTTGCGGCCGGACGCCGCCCACGCGATGCGCCGGCCCTCGAGGAGCACGACCCGGCGGTCCGGGTCGCGCTCCTTCGCGAGCAGGGCGGTCCACAGGCCCGAGTACCCACCACCGACGATCGCCAGGTCCGTCTCGACGTCCGCCTCGAGGCGGGGGAGTGGAGCGGGCCGTGCCGGGTCGTCGAGCCAGTACGGCTCCGGTTCGGCCGAGGCCAGCTGTTCCCGCAGGCGTGCGGTGTCGGCGAGCTCTTCGGCCAGTTCGTAGATGGTTCTCATGGTGGGTCCCCTGTGGTGCGTGGTTCGGTGCGGTCGCGTGGTGCGCGGTCAGTCGGTGCGGGCGGCGTCGGTGCGTTCGGCGTCGGCACGTGGGGTTCCGGCGGATGCTCCGCCGCTCCCGAGGCCCGCGTCGCGCTTGGTGCTCCGCTGCACGAACAGCCAGATCACGACGCCCAGTGCCAGCAGGCCGAGCGCGATGCCGAGCTCGAGGAACCCGCCGTACCCCGTGGTGGAGAACCCGGTGGCGCCGACGATGAGGATGATCGCGAGGATGACCGACAGCACGACCGACAGCGGCACGAAGAAGCGCGGCAGGCGGATCGGGCGGACGGCGTCGGGGCGGTCCTTGCGCAGCAGGAAGAAGCCGGAGACGGCGAAGAAGTGCGTGAGGATGTAGCCGAGGTTGCCGGTCACGATGATCGCGAGCGGGTTCTGCAGGACCACCAGGATGACGACGTTCATGACGAGCATCACGTTGAGCGAGCGGAACGGCACACCGCGACGGTTGAGCACGCCGAGTGACGGGACGGTGACGCGCTCCTTGCCCATGTTGAACAGCACGCGTGAGGCGTCGGCCACCGAGGTGGTCATGATGAGCAGCAACGAGGCGATGAGGCAGAGCACCATGACGTCCGCAGCGCCACCGACGAGCGAGGCGAAGCTGGCGACGAAGAAGGTCGCCGGGTTGTCGGCGATCGCCGCTTCACCCGCGTAGCCGCCGAGGGTCAGCGGGATGACGAAGAAGACGCCGAGGCAGAACAGGACGGAGGCCTTGATCGCCTTGGTCGTGTCCTTCACCGAGTCGCGGTACTCCGGGGCGAAGGTCGCGCAGACCTCGATGCCGAAGGTGGTCCACGCCATGATGTACAGCCAGACGATCGCGGTGTGCAGGCCCTCGATGCCCTCGAGCTTCCAGGTGAGGTCGAGCGGCGCCCAGTCGGCGCTGAAGAGCGGGAAGACGATGAACACGAACAGCGGGATGAGCAGGATGCCCGCGGTGATGTAGACGAACGCCATCGTGACGCGGACGCCGATGACGTTGATGAGGTACATCACGCCGATGACGCCGAGCCCGATGAGGATCGGGAAGGTGATGGAGATCGGGCCGAGCTGGATCACCCAGTCCTCGTTCGGGAACCACTGCGCCTGGATGAGCGCACCGGTGACCGCGCCGTAGGTGGCGAGGTTGGTGCCCCAGGGGAGCCAGTAGCCGACGCCCGTGATCGGCGCGACCCAGGGTGCGCGCGACTTCCACGCTTCGGCCGCGTAGTGCGCGATGCCGCCGGAGGAGTTCGGGAACATGGTGGCGAGCTCGGTGTAGATCCAGTTGACGCCCATGGCGAGGATCATGGAGATCGCCCACAGGACGGCGGCCCCCCAGCCGCCGAGGCCGGTGATGGAGGCGCCGAGGGTGGCGATGAGCGCGGCTGGCATGGTCATCGCCATGGCGAAGCCGTCGAACCAGCGCATCCGTTTCGGCAGGTGCGTGGTCTCGTCGGTGCTGGTGACGTGTTCGGTCGACATGGGCTCTTCTCGATTCGTGGGGGACGGGACGTCGCTGTCTCGCTGCTGGTGCACTCAATGTGCCGAAGAATTGTTGTGACGACAAGATCGTGTCGGTCTCGTTGTTGTAATCGTAACTTTGACGAAACAATACTGCTTGTTCGAGGAATCGCAAGGTCCTAGGCTGATCCCACATTCTCCCGACGACACCCGTACGACGCTGTTCGGCGTCGTCGGCCCAGCCACGACACCAGGAGGTCCGGAATGACCACGTTGCCGACACCCACTCGCACCCAGCTCTTCATCGCCGGCGAGTTCACCGACGGAACCAGCTCGGAGCGCTCGGAGGTGATCAGCCCCGTCACCGGTGACGTCATCGCGTCGATCCCCGTGGCCGGCACCGCCGAACTCGACGAGGCGGTGCGACGTGCGCACGAGGCGCAGCGGGAGTGGCGGAAGCTCGGCGTGTTCAAGCGCGCGGAGATCTGTCACCGGGTCGGCGACGCGATCAACGCCCGCGTGGAGGAGCTCGCCCGCCTGCAGACGCTGGAGCAGGGCAAGCCGCTCGCGGAGTCGATCGCCGACATCGCCGAGGCCGCGCAGCTCTTCCACCTCCACGCTGAGGACGCCCTCCGTCTCTACGGCGAGACGCTGCCGTCGAGCGACATCGACAAGCGCATGTTCACCTGGCGCGCGCCGGTCGGCGTCTGGGGCATCATCACGCCCTGGAACTTCCCGCTCCTCATGTTCAGCGAGTTCGTCGCCCCGGGCCTCGCGACCGGCAACGCCTGCATCGTCAAGCCGCCGAGCAACACACCCCTCGCGGTCCTCGCGGCGATGGACTGCCTCGTCGAGGCGGGCGTCCCGGCCGGACTCGTCAGCGTCCTCCCCGGTGACGGCGCGTTCGGTTCCGAGCTCGTCTCCCACGACGGCATCGACGCGATCGGCTTCATCGGCTCGTCCGCCACCGGGGCGAAGATCGTGCGTACCGCGGGCCTCAAGCGCTCGCTCATGGAGTGCTCCGGCAACGGCCCGATCGTCGTCCTCGAGGACGCGAACATCGAACGCGCCGCGAAGGCCGCCGTCGACTCCGCCTTCTACAGCGGCGGGCAGGTCTGCTGCGCGACCGAGCGGCTCATCGTCCACCACAACGTCCACGACGCCTTCGTCGAGGCGGCCCTCGCCTACGCGAAGGCCACCGTGCGACTCGGCAACCCCTTCGACGAGGGGATCAACCTCGGCCCGCTCAACAACGAGGGCGTCGCCGCGAAGATGGACCGCCACCTCGACGAGGCCCGCTCGCTCGGCTTCGACATCCTCCTCGGCGGCGGTCGTGCCACCGGCCACCCGACGGACCTCTACTACGACTTCACCATCGTCGACGGCGTCTCCGAGGACAGCCTGCTGTCGCGCGAGGAGTCGTTCGGTCCGGTCCTCCCCATCCTCACGGCGCAGGACGACGACGACATCCTCCGTATCGCCAACGCCGACGCGCTCGGCCTGCAGTCCGCGGTGTTCACGGAGAGCCTGTCGAAGGCCTACCGGTTCATGGAGGAGCTCGAGACCGGCCAGGTCATCGTCAACGACTCCAACGGCTGGTGGGACATCAACATGCCGTTCGGTGGTGCGGGCGGCAAGGGCACCGGCTGGGGTCGGATCGGCGGCATGTACACGCTGCACGACATGACCGACCTCCGCACCGGCGCGATCCACGTCCGCTAGTCGGACCGATCCGCTGATCGGCGACCTCTCTCGGTCTGCTCGATCGGCGTCGCCCCGGTCGACCGCCCGCGTTCGGGTCGGCCGGTCGGCCGGGGCTCGTGGCTCGGGTGGGGCGGACACCGCACCCGGGCCGCACGGCTTCCCTCGCTACGCTTGCCAGATGACCATCCGCCCGCTGCCGGAGGAGCCACATGAACGACCTTGACGACATCGACCGTCGGCTGATCGCGATCCTGCAGCAGGACGGACGGAAGGCGTTCTCGGAGATCGCCACCGAGACCGGGCTGCCGGCGTCGTCCGTCCGCTACCGGATCCAGCGACTCGAGGACACCGGGATCCTGCAGATCGTCGGCATCGCGAACCCGCTGTCGATCGGTTTCGACCACCTGGCGCTCATCGGCATCCGCTGTGAGCCGGGGATGGCGCGCGGGGTGTGCCAGGAGTTGTCGAAGCACGCGGAGACGAGCTACGTGGTGCTCACGAGCGGTGGTTTCGACGTGATGGTCGAGGCCGTGTGCCGCGACATGGACCACTACAAGACGTTCCTCCTCGACACCCTGCAGCCGACGCCCGGGGTGCGGTCGACCGAGACCTTCTTCGTGCTCGAGGCCCACAAGCTCGCCTACGGCTGGGGCGTGGGTTAGGCCGTCGCGCGCCGCCCCCTCGTCTCCGTCCTGCTCAGAGAGGTACCTCATGACCGACCACCTGCTCGCTCCCAACACCGTGCTCCAGGGCGCCGACGTGGCGCTCGCCGACAACCCGCTCGCACCTGAGGACGTCGTCTCGGGGTCGCCGCGGAGCGGGATCGTGACGCTCACGGCGGTCGGTGACGCCGAGGTGGGCGTCTGGGAGTTGGGTGTCGGTGTCGTCCAGGACACCGAGGTCGACGAGGTGTTCGTGGTCCTCTCGGGTGAGGCGACGGTCGACTTCGCCGACGGGACCCCGTCGCTGGAGCTCCGCGCAGGCTCCATCGGCCGACTCGCCGCCGGCGCCCGCACCACCTGGACCGTCCGCGAGACCCTCCGCAAGGTCTACGTCGCCTGACCCGCCCGACTGCCGGCGCGGCAGCAGGACACCTGCGCGACAGCAGGATGCTCCGCGCCCGCCTGTCCTGCTCGCGCGCCGATCTCCTGCGTTCCGGCCATCCCAATAGGCTTGTCGCATGAACCTGCGCACCGTCGAGCTCGACCACACGGACCACGCCGCCCTCGACCTCTGGTGGGGTGCAGCGTCCCGCGGCTTCCTCTCGAAGCCCGAGACCGACGTGGCGGTGCGTGCCGAGCGGCGTCAGCTCCTCGTCGGCAGCTCCATCCTCGGGGTCTACGACGACACCGCTGCTGAACCGCTCGTCCCCGTCGGCACGCTCGGTTCCTTCCCGACCGCGCTGTCGATCCCCGGTGGCACCGTCCGCGCCCTGGCCATCACGGAGGTGACCGTCTCCACCTCGCACGAACGCCGCGGTATCGCGCGATCACTGATGGAGAACCGACTCCACCATGCGAAGGCCACCGGTGCCGCAGTCGTCGCGCTCACCGCGAGTGAGGCGACCATCTACGGCCGCTACGGCTTCGCCCCGGCGACGTGGGAGTTCACGCACGAGGTCGACCCCAAGCGCGTCGCCTGGCGGGGTGCGCAGCCCTCCGGCCGCGTCCACACGCTCGACCCGCGCTCGCTCGCGATCGTCGCCCCCGAACTGTTCGAGCGCTCCCGGGGTGCCGGCGACATCGACCGCGGTGTCGCCTGGTGGAAGCAGGCCCTCCGTGAGGTGACCATCCGGCACTTCAGCCACGGCGAGGGCGACACGCTCGCCCTCCGCTATGACGACGCCGAAGGCGAGCCGCAGGGCTACGCGCTGTACCGCGTCGGCGAGGAGTGGGGGACCATCGTCGTCGACGACCTCGTCGCCGCCACCCCGGAGGCCCGCTATGCGCTCTGGCGGCACCTCACCGGGATCAGCCTTACCACGAAGGTCACCTTCCACCAGTCGCCGACGGTCGAAGCCATCCAGTGGCGATTGGTAGATCGTCGCGCGGTCAAGACCACCGCGCGCGCCGACTCCCTCTGGCTGCGCATCGTCGATGTGCCGACCGTGCTCGGTGCGCGCCGGTTCACCGTCCCGGCTGTGTCTGAGCGCCGCGAGCACCTGCTCGACGTCGATGACGCCCTCGGCCTCACCGGTGGTCGGTTCGCGCTCCGCATCGACGAGCACGGTGCCGCGGTCGCGGGACGTCTCGGCGACGTGCCGGAGTCGACCGACGACAACGACGCTGTGCGCCTCACCATCAACGAGCTGTCGGCCGTCCTCCTCGGCGGCCCGCGTGTGTCGGCGCTCGCCGAAGCGGGGCTCATCACCGGGTCATCGGAGGCGGTGCGAGCGCTCGACCTCGCGTTCGCGACTGAGCAGGCACCCTTCCTGCGGACGCACTTCTAGGGGCTACCCGCCGAGATGATGTAGCTCAGCCGATCGATCAGGGCGTGGTCGCGCCGAGGAGGATCGCCGCGGCCGGGAGGGCGAGCAGCGCCATCCAGCCGGTGATGACCGCACCGACGAGGCCGGTCAGGAGGGTGAATCCACCGATGGTGGCGGCAAGGGTTCGGCACAGCTGGCGTTGCTCGGCCGGGATGCTGCGACGCAGGGTGCGGGGAAGTGCCGCGAGCTGCGGGCGCGGGGTGCGGGGAAGTGCCGCGAGCTGCGGGCGTGGGGTGCGGATGGAGCCGGTGGTGGCGGGGTGCTGCAGGGTCGTCATCGGAGTCGGGTGGTTCCTGGTCGGGTTCGGTCGGGAGATGCGCTTCGGGGACGGCTGATCGGTCGGTCTCAGATCTGCGTCTCGAAGCGCAGATTTGTTATACACCGTGGTATACGTGCCTGCAAGTCGTCAGTAGCGCACACGCTTGACGCCGCTCCACAGGCGCCCGGTCCGCGCTCGCCGCGTCATGCCCACCAACTGTCGAGCCGTCGACCGGCTCCCGATCGATAGCGTCGCTGCAGCATCGCGACGGCCATCGTCGCGGCGCACGGCCAGACAGGAGCATGCGTGGACACGATCCCGGACGAAATGACCACCGATGCGCGCGCGGAGGCGCCGCCAGGGGGCCGTTCCAGGTTGCTCGGGCGACGCTCGATCATGGCGATCGTCGTCGCAGTGGTCGCCCAGCTGAGCGTGTTCGTGCTGCTGGTCGTCGCCTGCACAGGCCAGGTCGGTCAGTCGCGGGGCGATCGTGCTTCGCCGGCGGCCGAGGCGCCCTCGATCGACCCGCATGGTCCTCAGCGTGACGACGAGCTTCCCACCCGCGACGAGGTGTTCGCCGTGGCTGCAGACCTCCTCGGGCAGATGGTCAATACGGCGACGGGCGGGCAGCCGTTCGCGTTCTCGCCGCAGGCCTCGGAGGCGCCCTGCAGTAGTCTGGCGCCGTCCGGTCGGGCCACGAAGCTGGCACGCATGGCCGTCGAGGTCGAGCTGCCGGTCGGAACGAGTCGCGCCGTGCTCGTCGACCTCATCAACGGGTACGCGCCGCCGCTCGAACTCGCGGCCGACTCGGACGAGTTCCGGTCGGAGCTGATCGTGCCCTCACCCGGCGAGCTGGAACTGTCGGCGCAGCTCCGCGACGACGCCATCATCTTCGAACGGGAGCTCCGACCCGATGCCGACGTGCTGCGGATCACGGTCGAGAACGGCTGCTTCCTCCCGCCGATAGAGTGACAACCGTCGAGCAGTGGGGAGTGTCGCATGAAGATCGTCGTCGCAGGAGGCAGCGGGATGGTCGGCCGACACGTCGTCGCGGCGGCCCAGGAGCGCGGACACCGGGTGGTCGTGCTGTCGCGTGCGACCGGCGTCGACCTCGCCACCGGAGCCGGGCTCGCCCAGCAGTTGGAGGCCGCGGACGTCGTCATCGATGTGACGTCGACGGCCACGCAGTCCGCCCAGCAGTCGCGCCAGTTCTTCGGGGCGGTCACCCGCAACCTGCTCGAGGCCGAGGGCGCCGCCGGCGTGCCTCACCACGTCGCGCTGTCGATCGTCGGAAGCGACAGGGCGCCCTTCGGCTACTACGCGGGTAAGGCGCGGCAGGAGGAGATCGTCAGCACCGGAGCGATCCCGTGGACGATCCTGCGCGCGACGCAGTTCCACGAGTTCGCGCAGCAGATGGTCGAACGGTTCCGCTTCGGACCGGTCACGATGGTGCCGACGATGACCTCGCAGCCGGTGGCCGCGCGCGAAGTCGCCGAGCGCCTGGTGGAGCTGGCGGAGGGTGAGCCGCAGGGGCGCCCGGCCGATCTCGCGGGGCCCGAGGAGCTACGGATGACCGCGATGGTCAAGGCCTACACCGCCGCCTCGGGCATCCGCGGCCCGGTCGTGCAGATCCCGCTGCCCGGCGGCTTCGGCAAGGCGATGCGCGACGGCACGACCCTGGCTGGCCCGGGCGCGCAGCGCGGTGTGCAGACCTTCGCGCAGTGGATCGAGGGGCTCAGCGCCGCTCGCTGAGCGTCAGCTCCGCTGAGCCGCCCGGACGTCCTGCATGAGTCGAGGCGTACGCCACTCGCCGATCCGCTTGAACCACACGGACGGTGGGTAGGCGAGCCGGACGACGAAGTAGTTCACGTACTCGATGACACCCAGGAGCCAGACGAACGGGATGCCGATGGCCGCGAAGGGGTGGGCGGGGAACCAGACGATGATGCCGACGAGTCCGGCGAGCAGCAGGACCGCGTCGAGCACGCGGAACCCGCGGTAGGTGGCGGCCAGTCCAGGAGGCATGGTGCCCTGCTTGACCCACCGCCGGGCGAGCAGCCAGTAGACGCCGGCCTGCACGAGGATCAGCAGCAGCGGTACGAGGGCCGACCAGAACGCGAGTGCATCGGTTGGCCGTTCGAACAACGGCAGCGCCGAGACGAACGCGACCCAGATGAACACGAGGGCAGCGAACAGTTCGCCGAGTCCGAGGCTCAGGTACCGGCCCCGGAGGACCGTGCGGCGATCGTCGGTCATGTCACCAGCCTAAACACGGTGTGCCGGGCCGGTCGAGTGTGCTCGACAGACCTTCAGGTGCTCAGAATGTGACGGTCGGCAGCGTCATGATCTCGGCGCCGTCTTCGGTGATCGCGATGGTGTGCTCGCTGTGGGCGGTGCGGCTGCCGGTCACGCTGCGGAGGGTCCAGCCGTCGGCGTCGGTGACGAGCTTGTCGGTGTCGGCCATGACCCACGGCTCGATCGCGAGGAGGAGACCCGGGCGCAGCTTGTAGCCGCGGCCGGCGCGACCGTCGTTCGAGACGTGCGGGTCCTGGTGCATCGTCGTGCCGATGCCGTGGCCACCGAACTCCATGTTGACCGGGTAGCCGGCGCCCCGCAGCACGGTGCCGATGGCGAAGGAGATGTCGCCGATCTTCGCGCCCGGCTTGGCGGCTGCGATGCCGGCGGCGAGGGCCTCCTGGGTGGTCTCGATGAGCGCGAGGTCTTCGGGGGTCGCCGTGCCGACGACGAAGCTGATGGCCGAGTCGGCGGCGATGCCGTCGAGCAGGACGGCGAGGTCGAGGGTGAGGAGGTCGCCGTCGGCCAGTGTGTAGTCGCGGGGGAGGCCGTGCAGGACGGCGTCGTTCACGGCGGTGCAGATGTAGTGGCCGAAGGGGCCTCGGCCGAAGGAGGGGGCGTAGTCGACGTAGCAGGAGACGGCGCCGGCCTCGAGGATCATCGCCTTCGCCCAGCGGTCGATCTCGAGGAGGTTCGTGCCGACCGTCACCCGGTGCTTGAGCGTGTGGAGGATGTTCGCGACGAGCTCGCCGGTGCGACGTGCCTTCGCGACCTCGGTGGGGGTGAAGATCTCGATCATGCGGGGCCCTTCCATCGGCGTGCTGCGTTCGTGGTGCGGTGGTGTTCGTGCCGCGAACGGCGCTCGACCAATAACTATACCGGTCAAACTATCCCGTACTACACTGGGCGCATGGTCCGCCTCCCGCTCACCCCCACCGATGTCGAACGCGGTCAGCGCCTCGGAGCGCTTCTGCGCGAGGCGCGTGGTGAGCGTTCGATGCTCGACATCGCCCTCGACGCCGGCCTCTCGCCGGAGACGCTGCGGAAGATCGAGTCGGGCCGGGTCGCGACGCCGGCGTTCTCGACCATCGCCGCGATCGCCGAGGTGCTCGACCTCTCCCTCGACGAGGTCTGGGCGACGATCAGCCCGACCCGGCGGGACACTGCCCCGTCTGGCGAACGCCTGCGCGAGCGGCTCGTCTCCTAGCTCCCCCGTCGCTCCCGTTCCCTGAGCCTGTCGAAGGGCCCACGCAGTCCCGCGGCCGTATCCGCCCGACGTGCCACGCCGGTCCCTGAGCCTGTCGAAGGGCGCGGGAACTGGACATCCGCGCGGCAGCAGGACGCTCGCGGCCCATCCGTCCTGCTGCGGGGCGGTTCTCCTGCTGTCAGGAGGACGATCGCTACTGCGTGTCGCTCGTCGTCGGCTGGACCGGGCGGGTGAAGACGTTCTCGCTGATCTTCGTCCAGTCCTCGGCGGGGTCGAGCGCGGTGTCGACGACGGCGTCGGAGAGCACCGTGTATTCGTTGACGCTGTCGCTCATGCCGACGCGGTCACCGCTGCCGCAGGCCCGGAACGGCTGGGTCTCAGCGAACACGATGATGCAGATCAGGGACTGACCCTGCTCCGTCGCCGACGCGAGGAAGATCTCCGTATCGCCTTGGACGGCGACGAGTCGGGTCGAGTCGGCATCGATCGTGAAGGGGTCGTCGCTGCCGGCTCCGGTGGTGCTCGCCGGGAGACGATCCTTATCGGCCTGGTCGCGCTCGAGGTCGGCGTAGCTCGTCACCCCGCCGGTGCAGGCGCTCAGCCCGGCGGCGAGTGTGAGCGCGATGAGTCCTGCTGCGATGCGTCGATGCATGTGACGTCCCCCGATGTCGATTCCCGACAGCCTACGACTCCTGCTCCCTGCGGGCCGCTGCGACGCCCGCGTCTCGGCTCGCGAGCACGATCGCGACGATCCCGAGGAAGACCGGGGCGACGACCCCGCCAAGTCCGTCGAGGGTGGAGAGGAACGGCGCGAATCGCGACGCGTCGGGCCCTGCCGTGATGATGACCACCAGCTGCACGACCCTCACGGCAACCGCGGCGACGAGCACCCAGAGTGGCGCGAGGTTCCACGGGCGGGGCACGATCCCGGCGCGGGCGATCTGCGTGGTGGCGATCGCGGCCAGCACGAAGGTGACGATCAGGTCGACGTGTCCGAAGCCGATCATGGAGCCGCGGCCGGGCAGGGTGGCCAGGGCGTCGAGCACGGGTGTGCCGACCGCGGTCCACACGGCGAGGCCGATCAGCGCCGCGGTGCCGAACGGTCGCCTCGCGGTCACGCTCGTGGAACGGTCCGCGCCGATCGCGAACATGATCGTCGACACGACGATGAGCAGGGTCGAGAGCAGGCCTCCGGTTGGCCCCATGTAGGACCCCACCTGCAGGACCGGGCCGAGCAGGACCGACCCGATCATCAGTGCTCCGGCGACGATCCATACCTGCTTGGACCCTGGCGTCATCTCGTTCGTCTCCCCCATGGGCGCCCAGTCTACAAATCGGGTACCGATGCGCCCGGGGCGATCCCGGTCCCTGAGCTGGTCGAGCGGTGGCCCGGCGTTCGCCACCCGAGCTGTGTAGCGTGGCACGGATGACTGAGGAGCAAGCCGACCCGCACACCACCGGTTTCGTCGACGTGGATGGTGGTGCGTCGATCTTCGTCGAAGAGTCCGGCACCCCCGACGGTGTTCCCGCGCTCTGGCTGCACGGCGGCCCAGGCGGTTCGCTCGGCTCCGGCTGGTACCGCTCGCACTTCGACCTGTCGCGGTACCGCCTCATCGGCATCGACCAGCGCGGAAGTGGGCGAAGCGTCCCGAACATCGTGGACGCCCGCGAGCAGCTCGACGAGCACACGACCCAGCGCCTGATCGCCGACATCGAGCAGGTGCGTGAGGCGCTGGGGGTAGAGCGCTGGGTCGTGGCGGGGGTCTCGTGGGGCACGACCCTCGCGCTGGCCTACGCGCAGGAGCATCCCGATCGGGTGATCGCACTGGCGCTCGTCGCGGTGACGACCACGAGCCGCGACGAGGTCGACTGGATCACCGAGGGCGTCGGCCGCGTCTTCCCCGAGGAATGGGCGCGATTCGAAAGTGACAGCGACCGGCGGGACGGCGAGCGGGTCGTCGAGGCCTACGCGCGCCGTCTCCGCGAGGGCGACGCGGCGGACCGCACACACGCCGCGACCGCCTGGGACCGCTGGGAGAGTGCGCACGTGTCACTCGATCACCCGGAGCACGTCGGTCAGCTGTTCGCCGACGCGACGGTGCACGAGGCGTTCGCGACGCTCGTCACCCACTACTGGAGTCACGACGGTTTCCTCACCGGCGACCGGGCGGTGCTGTCGCGGATGGACCGTATCGCGCACCTCCCCGGCGCGCTGGTCCACGGCCGACGTGACATCAGCGGACCGGCCGTGACGGCCTGGCGCCTGCATCAGCTGTGGCCGGCGAGCGAGCTGACGATCGTCGAGACCGAGGGCCACGGCGGCGCCGAGGAGAGCGCCGTGCTGCGTGCGGCCCTGGACCGCTTCGCGGCGCTGGGTCCCTGAGCCTGTCGGAATGCCGCTCTATCGTGCAGCCGACAATCACCCGGCAAATGCCGAGAATGGAGCCACCCGCGCATCCTCGCTGAGGACATCGACGATCTCCGCCGCGCAGTGTTCGTCGGGTTGCCCCGCCTCGTGGTCGGAACTCCAGCCGACGACCACTCCTCGCTCGAACCGCACTGTCGCCTGGAAGCAGGTGTACACGGCCGGGTCGACTTCGGTGCCGGTGACGATGATCCCCTGGAAACTGGCCTCGTCTCCGGCGTCGACCAGGTTGTAGATGACCGCTCCTCCGTCCTCCAGCCCGAGCGACGCCGGGTCATCGTCGCCATTCCAGTAGACGCTGGGGAAGCTGCCGTCGGTGCTGCGGAGCTCGGCGAGGAACACGTCATGATCGATCGCATGCGCGTCGGCCAGGGCTCTCATCAGCGGATCCTTGTGCTTCCAGATGGCGCGGGTGGCCGGTCCACCGACGTCGACCGGGGCGTTGGTCTGCGCACACGAGCTGAGCGCCGCGATCGCCGCGACAGCGATGGCGACCCGCAGCGCGCGTCGAACCGCAGGGGTGGGCGAGCTTCGCGGGTACATGCGGGCAGCCTACGCAGGACCCGCCAGCCCATGCGACACTCGACCCATGGAACCCGAGGCCGTGATCCGCGTCGCAACGTCGGCCGATGCCGCCGGGCTCGCCGAGCTGAAGCTGCTGATGTCACCGCCGGCCGCCCCGCTCGCCGACTGGGAACGGGCGCTGTTCGCCCACGACCTCGTCTCGTGGATCGCGGTCGACCCCGACTCCCGGGTGTGCCTGGTCGCCGAGGTCGCCGATCAGCTCGTCGGCATGGCGTGGCTGGTCGTGTTCTCCCGCGCACCCAACATCGGCGCACTCCGCCGGCTGACGGGCGACGTGCAGAGCGTGTTCGTCCGCCCGGAGTTCCGCGGTCGCGGCATCGCCGGCCGTCTCGTCGACGGACTCCTCGACGCCGCACGAGCTCGCGACATCGGACGGGTCTCCGTCAGCTCGAACGACGCGGGTGCGCCGGTCTACCGCCGCGCCGGGTTCGAGGAAGCGCCGCTGCTCCTCGAATGGCGGGCCGACCCATCGGGCCACTGAACGACGAATCGCCCCGAATGGTCGCTTCCAGAGATCCTGGACGACCACTCGAGGCGATTCGCGATGCGGCGTGACTTACATGTCGCGGTAGCGCTTGGCCTCGGCGACGAGTTCGCGCAGCTTGTCGGCGTCGACGTCCGGGCCGTAGCCGGGGGTGTCGCGCTGGATGCGCCATCCCTCGGAGAGCGCGCCGATGTCGAGGGGCTCGAACCCGAAGGAGTCGATGAGCGCGGCGACCGTGGCCTTCGCGTCGGCGTCGTCACCGGCGATGACGAGGGCCCGGCGGTTCGGGGTGCCGGACGGCTTGCCCTTGGTGGTGAGGTCGGCGGCGTAGATGTGGTTGAACGCCTTCACGACCTTCGACTCGGGGAGGTGCGCCTGCAGCATCTCGGCCGTGGTGGTGGTCTCCTCGTCGAGCTCGGCGATGTGGCCGTCGCGCTCGGGGTAGTAGTTGTTCGTGTCGATGACGACCTTGCCCGCGAGCGGTGCGACGGGGACGGTGTCGATCGCGTGCAGCGGGATGGTGACGATGACGATGTCGCCACGCTCGGCCGCGTCGAGGGCGGTGCCGGCGGCGGCGTGCTCGCCGAGCTCCGAGACGAGGTCGGTGAGCGTCTCCGGTCCGCGCGAATTGGACACGATGACGTCGTGACCCTGCGCCACCGTGAGGCGTGCGAGCTGAGAGCCGATGTTTCCTGAACCGATGATTCCGATGGTTGTCATGTTCAGGGGAACGGTTCGGGCGGGGTGGGGCATTCCTCACCCTGGGTGATTCCCAGCGGACATTCATCCGCGACGACGGTGGGGTGCCGGCGGGGCGACTCAGTCGGTGGCTGCGACGCCGAGGAGGGCGCCGATCGCCGCGGCGAGTCGGGTGCGGACCTCGTCCTCTGGCTCGGGGTCGTAGCCGAGTTGGGAGGCGACGCCGCCCGCGAGCGCCCAGACGGCCCAGGCGGCGGTGTTGGGATCGACCCACGCGGGGATCTCGCCCTCAGCACGCCCGCGCGCCACGAGCGAGGCGATGAGCCCGCGGAGTCGGGCGTCGCTCTCGGCGATGGCGGCGGCGATGTCCGGATCGACGAGCGCGACCTGCGCGAACACCTCACCCTGGCGGTGTGCGGCTCGGCGTGGTTCGTCGAGCGGGAGGACGCCGATGAATAGCTCGACGAGCCACCGTCGCAGATTCGGGCGGCCCGGTTCGCCGGGTGGCAGGGCCGCGGAGGTGTCGCGGAGTCGCGTGAACGCCGCCGCCACCATCCGCTGCTTGCTCGGGAACGCCTTCTGCACGGAACCGAGCGAGCAGCCGTCCTCACTCGCGACGGCGCGGAACGACAGGGCGCCCATGCCGGACCGTGCGACGATCCGCAGCGCCGCGTCGGCGAGTTGGCTTTGGCGCTCGGTCAGGTCCACGTTCTCAGGGTAGGGCTGGGGCGTCGGTCGTCGCTGCGCCGTCCGACCGCGAGGACGTTCGTCGCCCGAGGAGCACCGCGTAGCCGAGCATGACGACGCAGGCCGCACCGAGTCCGAGGAGTGACCGGCTGTCGGTCGCGTCGCCGCCGATGAAGCTGACGAAGTTCCAGGCGGCGTGCCAGGCGATCGCGGGCCAGAGGCTGCCGGTGAGCACGAGGAGTTGGGCGGCGACGAGGCCGAACAGGGCTGCGAACGCCACCTGCAGGATGGAGGAGCCGACGTCCGCGCCACTCGCGAGGTTCGCCAGGTGCAGGACGCCGAAGAGGACGGAACTGCCGACGACGGCCGTACGGGTGCTGCGTGCGTGGAGGATCGCGAATACGATGCCGCGGAACCAGGTCTCCTCGTTCAGCGCGACGGCGACGACGAGGACTCCGTACGCCGCGACGGTCGGTGCGTCGACCCGGATGCCCTGGGTGCCGAGGATGATCAGGACGGTGGCTGCGGCCGGGACGAACCAGAGTGCGACGCGCGCTCGCCGCGGACGCCGGAAGCCGTAGTCGCGGACTCGAGGCGGCGACAAGCGCATGACGACCAGGCCGAGGATCGCGGAGACGGCTGCGCCGGCGGCGAGGAGGAGGGCTGCTCCGGCCACGCTCGCCCCGGAGAGTTGCGCTGCTGCTGACGCGCCGGCCGTGAACACCACGGGGACGAGCGCGAAGGCGATGGCGGCGAGCCGCGGTGCGCGCACGCGCCAGCTCGCTGCCGGGTGGTGGCCAGGCGGTGCTTGCTCGGGGGAGGGGACCGGTGCCGAGGCTGAGTCGGGGAGAGGAGCCATGCCCAAAGAATACATGTGTATTCCGAGCGGTGTGACCGCCGGATGCGGTCTGGTGCGGAGCGGCCCGCCCTGGGGGTTGCATGGGTAGCGCTGCCCATCGCCGAGCGGAACGGCGCTCGGTACCGTGCGAGTGTCGGGTCAATCAGAGGAGCAGCCATGCGGATCACACGTCGGAACCAGTCCATCGCTTCGGCCGGTGCGCGCGTGAGCGGGTCACCTCGAGCACGTCGGCTCGGCGTCGTGACCACCGGGGCGCTCCTGATCTTGGCGATGTCCGGCTGCGCGACCATGCCGTTCGCCGCATCGGCGCCGGATGACGGCGCCCCCTCGGCGGCTGTCGAGCCGTCCCAGACCCCGACGGTCGACGTGGCGTCGAAACTGCTGACCATCGACGACCTGCCCACCGGCGGGTGGGCTGTGCAGCCCACGGACCCGAGTGAGCCGGAGACCTCGACCGACAAGGCGGAGACGACCGTCTGCCAGGGCAACCTGTCCAGCGTCCTCGGAACCGAGGAACCGCCCACGGTCTCCTTCGAGCGCTCCCGGACGGTGTTCTCCGAGTCCCTGGTCCCGACGGACGATTCGGAGGCGTTGCTCGCGAAGGCCGACGCGGCCGTCTCCGCGTGCTTCGGCGAGCAGACGGAGCGGTCGGTCAACGGCGAGACGATCTTGATCGAGTGGGAGCCGCTCGACGTGACCGGGGTCGACGGTGCGGTGAAGGGATACACGTTGTCGGCGTCGACCGGGTACGTCGTGACGACGTCGATCTCGATGTACCTCGTCGCGGGTGATGGGGTGCTCGTCTCCGTCGGCGTGCTGGCCGGGAGCGTGAGCCCCGACGAGCTCGCGCAGCTCACGCAGGCAGCCGTCGACAAGGCCGCGGAGTAGCCGAGGGGACGGCCCCCACCGGTCACTGAGCTACCCCTCCGGTCACTGAGCTTGTCGAAGTGCGCCCTTCGACAGGCTCAGGGACCAGGGCTCGGCCGTAGTGACGCTCGCCTCACTCCATCGGCGGCAGCAGCTCGAACGCCAGCGGTTCGGTCGCGACCCCGTTCACCTGCAGCGCGATCCCGTGCGCACCCGGGTGGTAGCGGCGGGTGGTGATCGCGCGGAACGAGTGCTCGCGGGTGAGAAGGATGTGCTCGCCGGGGGCCAGCTCGGTCGTCGTCAGTTTGAACGTCTTCGTCGTCTGCGAGCCGTTCGCCTTCTGGTGGTGCACGACGTAATCGATCGCAAGGCGGGCCGTCTCGGCACCGGTGTTGCGGACGGTCGCGACGAATCGGACCGTTCCGCCGAACGGGATGTGGGCGCTGTCGACCGCGAAGCCCTCGACCTCCGTCGTCGCCGCGCCGAAGCCGAGGGCCGCGAGGGCACCCGGGTTGCCGCGCTTCACGAGGGTGCGCAGTGCGTGGCGGACGAGCGACAGGGTGTGGGCGTCGGGGTCGGCGAGCCAACGGTCGGCAGTTGCGACGACGAGGTCGGGGTCGTCGCGGCTGAGGTCGTTGAGGTGGTTGGCGACGGAGCGGCGCACGTATTCGCTCGGGTCGCGGTAAAGAGCGTCGAGGATCGGGACGGTGACGCCCGTGTTCGCGACGATCTCCCGCACGCGCACCGCCCACGGCAGATAGGGGCGGGTTCCTTCGCTGGCGAGGCGGCGGATGTGCTCGTTGTCGGAGGCGGTCCAGTCGAGGATGATGGCGAGCGCGCGGTCGAGATCGTGGCGCAGGAGGGTGCGGATGG
This sequence comes from Plantibacter sp. VKM Ac-2876, assembly GCF_015350715.1. Classification (NCBI taxonomy): domain Bacteria; kingdom Bacillati; phylum Actinomycetota; class Actinomycetes; order Micrococcales; family Microbacteriaceae; genus Plantibacter; species Plantibacter sp. VKM Ac-2876. The sequence continues at coordinate 276,776 of NZ_JADKSI010000003.1, forward strand.
CGAACTCGGCGCTGAGGCGCTCGGTGAGTTCGGCGAGGAGTCGCATTGCGTCGTCGAAGGCGTCGGCGGTGCCCTCGTCGACCGCGCGGGCTGCGACGGCGCTCGTCACCGGCCAGATCAGCCAGCCGGTGAACGCGGGGTTCGTCGCCTGGGCGGTGCGGATGACGCCGGCGAGCATCGCGTAGTCGCCCGGGACGTCCTCGAGCAGGGCGTCGCGCAGGAGGTCGGCCCGCTCGCGGAGCGCGAGACCGTCGAGGTGCTCGGCAGCGTGGGCCGTGGCATCGAACGGGTTGCCCGGCGCGGCCTCCTGGAGCGAGCGGGTGAGGGCGCGGGCGACGGCGGTGCCGAGGAGCTCGTCTGCGAAGGGCATATGGCGATCATGGCGTGTGCCGCTGACAGGTGTGCTGCTGGGCCCGGGCTGAGTCGCCCGGAAATGTTCCGAATCCGCGCAATCTGCGACAGATCTGGGCGACTCAAGGTGCTTGGGCGTCACCTGCGCTGAGTCGCCCGAATGTGTTCCAAACTCGCCCGATTTGGGACAGATGCAGGCAACTCAGGGTGACTGGGTGTGCCGCGCCTGGAGTCAGTCTGGGCTGTACTGAGTCGCCCGGAACTGTTCCGGTATCGCCCGCTTTCCGACACATCCGGGCAACTCAGCGCGACGGGACGTTCCGCCTCCGTTCACCCGGTCGCGATAGCCTGGCGCGCATGACTGCATCGCTGACTGCCCTGGCTGAAGAACTCACGCGTCGGGGCCTCGTCGCCTCACCGGAGATCGAGGACACCTTCGTCTACGGGCTCGCCCGCTTCGACGCGATCGACGCCGAGGTCATGCTCAACGTCGACCCCGAACCCGAGGAGCAGGAGGGCGAGCCGGAGCCGGCGGCGCTCGCCGACTTGGCGCAGCGGGTCCTGTCGACGCCGACGGCGGAGTGGAAGGTGCTGCTCGACCGCGTGGCGTCGGAGATCGAGGAGGCCGTCGAGTCGGACGAGGTCATCGAGACCGCCGACCTGCGTGACGACCTCGTGCTGCGCTCGGTGATCGTCTTCATCGACGCGGTGCTGCTCTCGTTCGACGCGCCGAAGCAGTTCCCCGACAGCTCGGTGCTCGTGCAGCTCGACGCCGACCTCGCCTTCGAGGCCGTCGAGGTCGAGCCCGACGAGGACGACGAAGACGGTGTCGAGTCGATCAAGTTCTCGACCGTCGAGGAGCTCGTCCGCCGCCTCTCGATGTGAGTGCGTCCCTGGTCCCTGAGCGTGCCGAAGGCCTGACATGGGCACGGTGACACATGCTCTCCGGCAACCGATCCTCTGGGCGCTGCTCGCCATCGCCGCCGTCTATGTGACGGTGGTACTGCTGGTCGCCACCTTCTTCGAGGGCAGCTGCCAGGAGTCCTATCCCGCTCGGTGTCCGGTGTTGGACGTAGCGCCCGCGGCGTTCCTCGTCACGGCGCTTCTCCTCATCGGCATCGCGGCTGTCGCAGGCTTCGTGGCTCGACGGACTCGTTCGCGCGCTCAAGTCGCCCTCCTGCTCGCGTTGGTCGCCGCGTCGATTGTCCTGAGCGTCGCGGGATTCCACCTCTCGTTGAGCCCGGCCTGGGAGATCCGCTACTGATCTCTACTGATCCCTGCTTCTCCGCTGGTAGCGGTTCGATTAATCCCGGCCGCTCGACGACAAGACCCCACGAACCGGCCGGGGCGGGTTGGTGGGGTCCTGAACGACGACGGGTGAAGTGACTACTCGTTGAGGTCCATGCTCGAGGCCGAGCACGACGCCGATGCGTACGCGCCGGTCGAGGTGTTCTCTGCGAGCACCTTGCCGTCGACGGTGATCTTGCAGGAGATGTCACCCGCGTCGTCGGCACCGTTCATCGCCATGACGTAGAACGAGCTGTAGTCGAAGGTGCCACCGGCCTTGATGGTGAACTCCTTGGTGAAGGGGAGCGCCTGGTCGTTGGCCTGCTCGGTGCCGCTGTTGCCGTCGGTGAACGTCATGTACGTGATCGACGATGCGGCGGACGTGCCGGTGACCTCGTAGACGACGGTGACGTCGCGGTCGGCTTCAGCGGACGATTCCGCCTGCGCGGTCTTGATGCCTTCGCTCACGGCACCGGCGAACCCGGCGGTGTAGGTGATCGCGAGGATGATGCTGAGGATCATCGCGATGAGCGACAAGACCGTGCCCGCGATGGCGAGGCCCTTCGACTTGTTCTTCAGGAAGAGGGCGATGATGCCGAGCACCAGGCCGACGAAGGCGAGGAAGCCGGAGACGAAGTTCACGAACGGGATGAACGCGCCGATGAGCGCGACGACGCCGATGATGAGGGCGGCGAGTCCGAGACCGTTGCCGGTCTTCGCGGGTGGCGGCGTCGGGTGGCCGAAACCGGGCTGGCCGTAGGGTGCCTGGGCATAGGGCTGCTGGCCCTGGGGTGCCTGGCCGTACGGCTGCTGACCGTAGGGCTCCTGTGGCGACGGAGGCTGCTCGGGGTAGGACATGGTGGTGGTGCCTTTCTGCGGTGTGGTCGGCCGGCGTGCTGGCGTCGGTCGGTGGTGCGGGGAAGCGAGTGTGAGGGCGCCTGGTCAGTGCTGCGTGCGCGAGCCGGACGCGGAGCGGGTCAGTAGGGGTACGCGATGAGGCGTCGGTTGGCGGTGTCGACCTGCGACTGCATGGTGCAGAGGTCGATGATCCACCACACGAAGGCGGCGAGGATCGCGACGAAGCCGATGCCGAAGACACTCAGCGCCCAGCCGCCCCACCAGAGCGCGATGAAGCCGATGCCGGCGCCGACGTTCCCCAGATAGAACTGGTGCGCACCGAAGCCGCCGAGGAGGATCGCCAGCAGGTAGCCGGTGCCGCTCTCCTTGAGCGGACGGGCATACGGGACCGGTGCCGGGTACGGCTGATGGTTGTAGGGCATGGGCACATACGCGGCCGGAGCAGCGGGCGCTCCGTACGGTTGCGGTGCGGGAGGCATCGGCATCGGCCCGGTCGGAGCGAGCGGAGCGACGGCTGAGGTCCAGGCGGTGCCGTCCCAGTACTGCTGCTGACCGGGTCGCTGCGGGTTCGGGTACCAACCGGCCGGGATGTGTCCGGGCTGCTGCGGGACGAGCGTCATGTTCATGCTTTCGAGAAGGCACACGTCGACCGAGTGTTCGGTGGGCGGAGCGGCGGAGTCAGGTTCGCGCCGCGAGGCCCCCTGCGTACTCAGTGTGATGTCCGCACTGTGGGGGACATCGGTTCCAATGTAGGGCACGCGACCAAGTTCGCGGAGGGGGGTATCCCCTGGTCTGGCATCGGATCGGGTCCGCGTGGTCCTGCGTTCGCGACCTCGCTTTGCAGCGCCGTTTGACGGGGCTGTCAGTCCGCGGGCACGCTGCCGGCCTCACGATGTTCAGTCGTGGGGTCGACGCGCTCGACCGCAGGTGCGCGGTATCGACTACTTATTCTCCGTCACCCCATCGACGCCTGACGCGGAGCATGCGACCGACGCATACGCGCCGGTCGACGTCTGCTCGGCGACCACGTCGCCGTCGACGGTGATCTTGCAGGTGACGGAGCCGGTGTCCTCGGCGCCATTGGTCGCGACGAGTGAGAACGCGGTGAAGTCGGTGTCGCTGCCTGCCTTGACGGTGAGCTCCTTGATGAACGGGAGCGCCTGACCGGTGGACTGCTCGGTGCCGTTGGTGCCGGCCGTGTAGGTGGAGTAGACGATGGAGGCGTCGGTCGCGGTGCCGTTGACCTCGTAGACGACGGAGATCTCCTTGTTGGCGGCCTCGGAGGACTTCGCTTCGGCGGTCTTGACGGCGTCGCTGACGAGTCCGGCGAACCCTGCCGTGTACGTGATCGCGAGGATGATGCTCAGGACGATCGCGATAGCCGAGACGATCGTGCCGGTGACGGCGAAGCCCTTCTTCCGGTTCTTCAGGCACAGCGCGATGATGCCGAGCACGAGGCCGACGAGTCCGACGAATCCGGCGACGTAGTTCAGAATCGGGATGAACGCACCGATGAGCGCGAACCCGCCGACGATGAGTGCGGCGATGCCGAGTCCATTGCCGCGCTTGCCGGTCTTCACGGGAGCCGGGCCGGGCACCGGCAGCGGGTAGGGCTGGTTCTGGGCGGGCGGCTGGTTCGAAGTGGACATGCGCGTGGTGCCTCTCTGCTGCGTTGGTTCCACCGTACCGAGGTCGACGCTCTGGATCACTGCCGTCTTCGGTTCGCGGTCCAAGCCGATGGCGAGGGGGCGGGGCATGTCAGCCCCGCCCCTTCGCTTGCTCGCGCCCGGCGCTACCTGCTCGCGTCGCCGACGAGGGCCGTGTCGACGAACTGCTCGAAGCGCACGATGAGTCCACCGCGGACGACGAAGTGGTGGGCCACCCGGGCGTTCAGCTCCTTGCCCGTGCCGCGGTGCGTCGCCGTGTACCGGGCGAGCACCACGACGTTCTCGCCGTCGACCACGTAGGTGTCGTCGTGCGCGGTCCAGTCGGCCCAGTCCGCACCGAGTCGTTCCATTACGTTGCTCGTGACGCCCTCCGGCGTCCGGTACGTGCCGGCGAGCGGGAAGCCGGCCATCTCGGTCCACTCGACGTCGGGGGCGAGGGTCGCCCGCAGTGCGTCGAGGTCGCCGGCGGCGGAGGCGAGGTACTGCCTCCGCACGACGTCCCGTGGTGCCGACGACGGCTCGGTCGTGGTGGTCTCGTTCAGCCCCATGTCATCTCACCCTTCGCGACCTTCGGGCCGATCTGCGCGGCGATGAGCATGCCCGAGGACGGGTACTGCTCGACGAGCGCCTGCGTCGCGGCAGCGCCGTCGGCGGACGCCGGGACGATCGTCTCGAACGCCTGCAGGTACGAGCGCGTGTAGTCGATGGCGGTCGCGTCGTTCGCGGTGTCGGGGAGGCGGTGGCCGGCGATCACGAGCTGCGGGTCGAGGGCCTGCATCTCATCGAGGAGCTCGATCCACGCTGCGCGGAGTTCCGGCGTCGCCGTGTCGGCGGTCCACACGTGCTCCTGCTGGAAGAGGAGGACGCCTCCGAGGATGGCGCGGTGCTCCGCGTTCCAGAGGTACTGGCGGTCCGGGAGGGCGGCTGAAGCGCCCTTGAGCTCGAGGCGCTGGCCGTCGACGACGAGTGCGTCGCCGCTGAGCGGGGTGAGGGGGACGAGTCGGGTGGGCAGGTTGGCGCCGAGGGAGGCCCAGGCGGTCAGCTTGCCGTCGAACGATGCGTTGATGTGCTCGATGACGATGGGGGTGGCGACGAGTGCTGCGTCGGGGAAGGCGTCCGCGACGACCTCGAGGCCGAAGTAGAAGTCGGGGTCGGCGTGGCTGACGAACACCGTGGTGAGCGTCTTGCCGGAGTCGAGGATGGCTGCGACGAGGCGGTGGCCGTCGGCACGGGTGAAGCCGGCGTCGACGAGGAGCGCCTCGGTTTCGCCGGTCACGAGGACGGCGGACTTGTTCTTCGAACCTGCGGGGAAGTCGAGGTCGAAGACGTCGAAGTTGAGCGTCATGGTGGTGGATCCTTCGGTTGGACGAGGCTCGGTGCGCCCGAGTCGATGCCGCGGTGCGGCGTACATGACGGTACAACAAAAGCTGACTCGTCAGCTATTCCCGATCTTTGGACATAGATCTCCCGACCGATCGGCGGCCTGTCCCCGGCGTCTACTGTGGAGACGTGACGACTGAGAACGAGTTCGCTTCGGCGAAGGATGCGGCGAGTGATGCCCGCATCCTGGTGTTCGGTCGTCTGCTGGGTGCGGCGAACGGCCTCGAGTACCTGCTGGGCAAGGAACTCGAGGAGCAGACCGGTCTCAGCCATTCGCTGTTCGAGCTGTTGCTGATCGTCGGTCGTGCCGGTGCTGGTGGACTGTCGGTGCGGGACATCGCGCAGGCGAAGGTCGTCACCTCCGGTGGGGCGACGCGGCTCGTGCATCGCGCCGTCGAGCAGGGGCTGGTGAGTCGCCGGGCCTCTGCCGAGGATGGCCGGGTGCAGCTCATCGAGCTGACGGCGGAGGGTGAGCGGGCGGTCGTCGAGGCTGCTGGTCTGCATGCTCGGAACATCGAGCGCCTGATGCTGTCCGTCCTGCCGGCTGAGAACCGCGCGGTCTTCGAGGAGTCGGTGAAGACGTTGAGCAAGCACGCCTCGGGGGCGCTGCCGGTGATGCCGTAGGGCAGGTCGGCTCGTGTGTGATCCGCCGGATTCGGTGCCTGCCCTCTGGCTCGCCGACCACCCGCCTGGCTAGGCTCTGCGCATGAGTAGCGATGTCCCTCTCGTCCCGGGCGAAGACGCCTTCCCGCTCCACATCTTCGACGCCCTCGGCTTGGACCCGGTGGTGTTCAAGGACCGCATCGGTGGGTCGGTGATGGTGATCGAGAAGCGCCCTGAGGATGGACCGGTAACGATCCTCACCTCCGGGGTGTCACGGCTCGCGACCGACTCCGGCGAGCGGATCGAGCTCGCGGTGGAGGTCATCGACGGTCAGCAGGGTGCCGCGATGGTCGCGCTGCGCATTGTGATCAATGAGATCGCCACCAACCGACGGGTGCCACCGGTGCTCGCACCGTGGCGCAACGGGACGCCGTTCCTCAATGGAACGGAGATCTCCGCACTGTTGGTGACCCCGTCGCGCTGGGGAGCGTCCTTCGACGAGATCCGGAACGAAGCCGGCCAGGTGGTTGGGCACGTGCGAACGCTGCGGTTGCTCACCGACGGTGAGGCCGCGGTCGCGGGGGAGCGTGGGTGGGATGCGCTCGTTGCCAAGGTGGGGTCCGTGGATGCGTTGTTAGATGTGGAGCGCAGTGTTCTACCTTGAGCTGCTACGCGCGGCGCGCGGCGAACGCACGCTCTGAGAACAGCAGCTCAAACCGCGGCCACAATGAAGACTGCATTGCCCCCAAGGCGTGGCATTCAGTCTGCGCGCTACCTTTCGTCCTTTGCTATCAGAGTGCCGATCCCCCTTGAGGTGGGTAAGAGTGACCCAGACGCGGTGCTCCGATGCCCCGCTTGTCCCAGGATCGAACACGTTGCAATGTGCAACACTCTCCACTTTAGAACGTATTCACGAACGGGACGAATTCACCCAAACTCGGTAATCGTGCTTGGAATAGCGTGCTTCAGCAAGCAAGTCTGCCGATAGATCTTGCATCTCAGTACGAAGACCTGAGTCGCCCTCTAAAAGAAGATCCAAATCGACCGCTTTCGCAATCCGCGTGAAATCCGCGGTCGTCGCCGAGCATGCGCCCAGATCCTGCCCGGAGTCTCCTTGAACCAGATCTGGACCCGAAAAAACGCTATCCACCAAGTTTGTGGGCTTACGATCTACTCGAATGACCAAACTGGCGATATCCACAACGCCGGCTGTCTCAAAGCTTGTGTACACGAAACACGAGGTCAAACGGACTTTTGCCGATAGGGATCCATTATTGAGCAGACCACGTATCCATTGAAGCGTCGCAGTGAGCGAACTAACGCGGAGCGCGTCGTCACCCCAAGCCTCCGCAGACTCTTCATCAGGCACCGTGAGACCGGCAAGGCCTATCGCCTCCGCTAAATCGGGACAGCTGTCAATCGACCCGCGGAAGCGCTCGAGCAACGGACGAATTGCCGAATCTCGCATGTCCTGACGATCGACACGGGTCGTCACGAGAAGCACCCAGGGGTTCGGGTTACCCGCCTGAAGAGCAACCACCTCCTTCAGGGCTCCGAGATAGGAGTCGGGTTCGTCCGGACCGCCATCGAAGAGCGTCGTGGTTAGATCGAAGTTGACCACGTCGACGTGGCCGAAGCTCTTCACTGCATGCCACGCACTCGTCGTGCGTTTACTGAGGTACCGCAAGTCATCTGGTCTGACACCCGACGGCTGGTAGACCGACGGTCGAGCATCGAGCTCGCTCTGAGAGATGTTAAGTTCAGTGCCGTCACCCGAGCCACTGCCAGCTGCAAGATCAAAGCCGATGTACTGCAGTTTCCGACTAGTTGGTTCACACACGGTCCGCAGTAGCTGGCGAATATCCAGTAGATCGATCCCCGGGAGGCCAACATACTTGAGCCTCTCATCGACATTACGGCCGCTCATAACATCTAGCACAGCATTTGTCCACTGCTTCTGGCGGACATACTGCTTGCGCGGCCGGTGCCATGCGAGAAACGTGTTTCGGGCGGGGCGGTCAGGGTGTTCGTAGGTGAGTGCAGTGCCCTCGTAGTCGACCTCAAGCGGGAGCGGAAATTCGTCCTGAGTTGTCTCAATGCTGCTCACTCGTCGACCATCACGATCTTCGCGAGCTGAGCCATTAGGCGTTCGACCTGCTGTTCATCGAGGTCTTCCAGGAGATTCATCGCGGCGAGAACTTGTGCAATGGCACCCATCTGCGATTCCGCTCGTTGCAGCCTCTTCGATGCGCCGGTCGCGCGGAGCACATGCTCACGCGATAGGCGAATGGCATCCGACTGATGTTCATCAGCTACTTTCGACCCACTATCGCTCCAGACGACAGGAGGTACTGGGCTATCTGCATCTGAGCCGAGTGTTTCTAGCCAGAAATCCGAGACTATACTCTCGAGTACGTCAACCTGTCGATCGGCTTCACTGTCTCTCTGGTTGCGCCGAATGACATTGGCAAGGCTCTTCTGAGTGCCGATACTGCGACTTAAGGCGGTATGGAGCCAGCTGGTAAGTCGAACTACATGGGTGTGGGAGAAGTTGTAGGACTCCCGGTCAATATTCAGTGCGCCTTCGAGGCCTTGGACGACGAATATCTCGCATGAAATCTGCTTCAGTCTCGTCGTTTCGGCAACCTGATACTTGAGGAACGTCTCATCGAACCCAGAACCGCTAGCTCCATGTATGCGGATCAAGCTTCCCACATCATCTATGGGGATAACTTTGGGCATCCACATCAAATATGCATAGAACTCAAGCGGGCCGCCGGTGCTCTCGACCGGCAGGTCCAAAAATTCATCACGCAAGTGACCGGCGAAGATCATCGGCGTCTTGACTGCGTTCGATGTCTCTGCGAGGCCAGAGAACTTTAGGGGTCGCCGAAGTTCTAGATCATCGAAGATAACCTTGAAATCCTCCGCCACCCCGATTCTGGCGGGCCAGCCGGCGGCCTCGCGAAGTGGTCCGCTGCCGGTATGCTCACTCACGCTCGTCGGACCTGGTCCGTTGAGAATGTACTGTCGTGATTCACTTAGAACTGAATCGAATGGATGCTCATCTACGTATGGCAGAGGCGCTGCCAAGCTGAGCTGCCACACCATTCTAAGGTAGTAGTCGAGTAGGTCATTCAGCTGCGGATTGCGCTGCCCACCAGCGTTTGGCTCTCCAATAGCGTTGACGAAGCTTGCGAACGCGACGTCCGGAGCGTCCCCTGGTTGCCAGGGCAGGCTCGGCATGCTGGCTTCGCCCGCTGCAAGCTCGTATTCGCGTCCGGAGGCCACGGCTCCTACGTGGTATCGGGGTGGAATATGCATGCCACGTGAAACACCCAACCACGTCGCAGAACTGCGTAGGGTGTCTCGCGCCGCCGGTTTCAGTCCATTGAGCACAATGGTTGTGCCCTTTGCCTCAACGTCGCTAGCCGGTTCCTGCCATATCGTAACCAGTCCAGCTTCGTAGGGATCCCCTTCGATGTGATCTTGAACCTCTGAATATTGCCGCAGTCGGATTGACGCGATAGTTCTCCACGACTCGTTCGCTACTTTCGTGATGATCTGGAAGCTCTGAGTCAGATGACTGACAGAGAAGAGGCCGATACCGACCTTCCCGATGAGCTTGCGTCCGCCCGGGCTCAGGGACGGATCAGCGATACTCTTAGTAATTCCAAGGCCGACGCCTTCGGCTGACCGTTTTGCGCTTCCGCCGATGTGCCGGATGAGATGGGCTACTGCTTCGGGCCCCATGCCGTTACCATTGTCGCTGATAGTGATTCGTTGGAATCGTGGGCGATCGGTCTGTATGACGACCTCGGTCGCGTCTGCGTCGTACGCGTTAGATATGAGTTCGCGAAATGCCGAGGCCGGCTGGCTGTAGATGCCATCGGTGACGCGGGCGATTACCTGAGCGTCGGTCTCCAGCGCGGTATGTACTGGTTCGCCGTTCCGGCTGTCGAGAATCTGATCTCGGAGGTCGTTGTCCGCGGCAGAGCGCTCGGTTTCAGACATTCGCTTCCAGACTCCCGAAAATTGCGTTTTGAGGCGAGTGGTTGGCTCGTTGCCCCGACGCTAGCGCATCCGCTCGTGTAAAGGTGGTCGTCTGACAGGATTTCAGTAGTTGGGCGCAGGAATCAGTGAAGTTCGCGGCTCGTTCGCTTCTTGCGGTGGCGAGCGCAGCGTTGAGCCCGGTGATGGCCCCGCTAACTCGCGGGGGCAGGCGTTTGTATTTTCGTTCACCCAGTCGGTCGTACGGTCACTTGCCCCAGGTCATCGGCTGAATGAACCTGTCGCTGGAGAGGAGCGCGATAGAGCAGGGCGGCTGGCGGAATGATCCGGGGGAGCCTGACTCCAATGTTCCTCGATGCTTCCCGAGACGTTCGGGGTTAGGGGCGCTGATCCCAGTCTTTGATATTCGCTATCCGACTACGTCGCTAGATCGAGCGGTAGATCGGCGATATCTTTAAGGCGCTTGCCCTCTATCATCATATGTAGAGACTCGGTCGCATCTCCGTGTCCTTCCGCGTCGACGGCCCGAATGAGCTCCGGCAGGGCGAAATGGTAGACGCAATCTATGTCGCCAGTCCCGAGGGCTACGGAAGCGATTCGCGAAGGCAAGGGTTCGGCCGTAACGACAGCGATATGGGGAAGTCTGCCTTTCCGGTTCCGAATTAGGTTGAGTGCCTCGGATCTTGAATTTTGTGCTCTATCGCTTCGAATAGTCCACTTGCATGACACCACAGCGTGCAGGATTCGAAGGTACGGGTTATTGCGCTCACGGAGCGGGGAATGAAGTGCCACCGTTTCATCGACGAGGTACTCCCGAGCGTTGATGAGGTCATCTCCGACAGGTCCCCTCGATACGACAATGTCCGGTGCGATCGCGTACCCGTTACCGAGAACGGCTCGAAGTTGGGGGTTTGCCCGAACAGCGGCGTCCAGCTCGACCAAGTGCGCGTATTGCTCGTAAACCGATGCCTGCGCGGCGGCTCCGCGGCCACCGACCTTCCGGATTTGCCAATCTCCGGGACGAAGCATGTCAAGCTGGGGAAAGGTCTCCGCGAGGAAGTTCGCAGTGGCTTGCTCGAACTCGCCCCCCGAGGTCTGCCCTGCGAGGCGTTCGCGGATGGTCTCGACCTCGAGAATCTCCGCTATAGCGGTGGCGTACCTGATACTCGTTCTGTTGCTGCCGTCGGCGTTACTTGGCGTGCCCTTACCGTTGATGCTGAGAACGCCGCCGGCGAGCAAGCCTGCGTGAAACTCTCGGCGAGCGCTTGCGAAAAGTGAGTTTCCGTTCAGAGTCATCTAGCCCCTCATCTGTTGGTAAATCGGCAGCGCAGCCCCCTGCCCGTCAACAACCATACGCACCAAGTGCGACAGCGATCCGCTGCTCGTCTGCTCGAGTGGACGCCGTTTGCTGCCAGGATCGCCGGTGGTTCCGTCGATCGTGCGACCTCCCCGGATGTCAGAGGCCTCAGGTTAAGATCGTCGGTACGTGCTCGTCGAAACCTCGTGTTGAGGTCTCTGGCGCTCGATGCACGTGCAGGAGTGGCAGGAGTGACTATGAGCGACCTTCGAGTCGTCGAAATTTGCGCGGGCGCCGGTGGGCAGGCTCTCGGTCTCCGAAACGCGGGGTTCCACCATGCGTTCGCTGTTGAGCTCGATGAAACGGCAGCGCTGACACTTCGCCAGAACTCTGGTGGGGAGGTTGCCGTCGGCGACGTTGCGAGCGCGGACGTGTGGACTCCGGCGGATTTTGCCAACGTGGATCTGCTGGCGGGTGGCGTTCCGTGCCCGCCCTTCTCGATCGCAGGTAAACAGCTCGGTTCGTCTGATGAGCGGGATCTGTTCGCCTGGGCGGTGGAGCAGGTGGCGGTAGTGCAGCCTCGCGCTCTCATGTTGGAGAACGTGCGTGGGCTAGCCGCAGCGCGATTCTCTGGGTACCGACAGCGTGTGCTGGACCGCCTCGCGCAGCTTGGTTACGTTGCGGACTGGCGCCTGCTGCACGCCGCCGATTACGGGGTGCCGCAGCTCCGGCCGCGATTCGTCCTTGTCGCTATGCGGCCTGAGGACGCGGCATACTTCCGGTGGCCCGAGCCGGAGCCGCGCACGGTCACAGTTGGCGAGACACTGAGGGACCTCATGGGCGCGAACGGCTGGCCACACGTGGATGCGTGGGTAGAGATGGCCAACGGAATCGGTCCCACCCTTGTCGGCGGAAGCAAGAAGCACGGTGGCGCGGACCTTGGTCCTACCCGCGCCAAGCGCGCTTGGGAGCTTCTCGGTGTCGACGGAAAGGGCGTTGCTGATGCGGCGCCGGGCCCGGACGCGCCACCGCCATCTGTGAAGCTTCCAAAGCTAACGATCCCGATGGTCGCTCGCATTCAGGGGTGGAAGGATTCTGACGGATGGGAGTTCGCAGGTCGCAAGACGTCGCAGTATCGACAGATCGGCAACGCCTTCCCTCCGCCTGTTGCCGAGGCCGTTGGCCGTTCGATCCGGGCCGCCCTGAACCACGAAGGGGTCGCGGGCGAGCTGCCCGAGCTTTCCGCAGACGTGCATGACCCGGTATATCGTGCTCTCGCTAACGCAGAGGACTTCGTGAGCGTAGAGAAACTCATCGCCGCGTTAAGCGAGTTCAACCATGCCGCTGTTGAGCGGCGGCTTGCTGTGCTCGAACAGGACTTTGAGCTTGAACGGCAGACATCTGCGTCAGGTGTCACTTCTTACAAGCTGGGAGCGTTCAAAGGCTTCACGGGTCAGAGTGAGCATGGCCGGAACGAGTACATGGACAAGTTCCGTCACCGTGTGAGCTGACAGACCACAGTTCGATTTGCTGCACGGTGTCTGCGGGTAGGACAAGCAGCGGTTAGGTGATCGCACGCTCTTGACGAATCCAGTCGTCCGCCGTCGACTCACCGGCACCACCCCAATGAAAGGCCCACACGTGGACGCTTCTGAACTCAACTCCGCCGTCGGCCAGGGGCTCGAGCAGCTTGGGTTGGGGCTTCGCCCGTTCGTCGAGGGCGCATTCGTCGAGGCGGTTCCTGGGGTCGAGTGGACGCGGGTGATCGAAGAGAAGGACCGCGCAGCCGGGATGGGGCACGGGCGGTACTCGGCGACCGACGTGTCGCTCATGCTCCGGGCGATGACCGAACGGATCGGGGAGCTGGGGTACCCGTTCGACCGCGTGCTGTCGCGAAGCGCTCGGGGGTACGCGAGCGAACTTCGGGAGGTTCGGAACGCGTGGGCGCACAACGCGGGGTTCACGGAGCAGTCGGCCTACCGGGCGTTGGACTCGATGCAGTTGCTGTTGGAGAGCGTTGGGGCTGCGGAGCAGGCTGCGGTTGTGGGGGAGTTGAAGGGGCGGGTGTTGAGCCCTTCGACAAGCTCAAGGACCGAGGGCGTTGCGTTGGCCGAGGCTGGGAGCGTTGGCGAGATGGGCCCTTCGACAGGCTCAGGGGCCGAGAGGGTTGCGTCGACAGGGTTGGCCGACGGTCGCGAAGCGGAGGATGGGCCGAGCGCCGAAGCCCCCACGTCCGACGCAGCCCCCTCCTCCGTCTCCATCCGCGTCAGCGCGACGCCGACGCTCAGCTACGCGATGGCGCACTGCAGCATCGCGGTGATCGACGAGATCGTCCTCGAGAACCACGGCGGGGAACGCCGGGCGGCGTCCGTCGAGATCGACGTCGTCACCGCCGACGGCGCCCTCGCCGACACCAAGGTGCTCCTCGCCGACCTCGGCGAAGACCGCACCACCCTCCTCCGCAGCCCCGAGGTCCTCCTCGACCCACGCCGCATGCTCCTCGTCGAAGAACAGCGCCCCGGCGTCATCCGCGTCACCGTGCGCGACGCCGTAGGCACCCAGCTCGGCACCGTCGAGAGCCCCGTCACCGTGCTCGCGTCCAACCAGTGGATCGCCGCCCCAGTGCAGCTCGGCCTCGAACTCCTCGCCGCCCACGTGCAGCCCAACGCCCTCGTCGTCAGCGAGCTCATGCTCGAGGTCTCCGACCTTCTCGACAAGCAGACCGGCAACAGCTCCCTCGCCACCTACCAACTCGACGACCCCGCCCGCATCGACGCCATCGTCGCCGCCGTCTGGGACGCCGCCCGCGCCCGCGACATCCGCTACGCCGAACCGCCCGCCAGCTGGGGCCAGAGCGGCCAGAAGGTCCGCACCCCCGAGGAAGTCCTCTCCAGCCACCTCGGCACCTGCCTCGACACCACCATCCTGCTCGCGTCCGTCCTCGAAGCCATCGGCATCCACCCGCTCCTCTGGCTCCTGAAAGACCACATCTTCCTCGGCTACTGGCGCGTCCAGACCACCCTCGACGTCGTCGCCAGCACCGACGTCTCCGAAGCCGTCAACTCCCTCGAACTCGGCCGCATCGGCGTCGTCGAGACCACCATGCTCACCGGCACCTCCGCCACCTTCGCGGACGCCTCCCGCCGGCCCCACACCGACCACCTCGCGGGCTCGCTCGACGACTTCATCGGCATCACCGACGTCGTCCAGGCCCGCCTCCGCAAGATCTACCCGCTGCCCAGCCGCCGGATCAACGCCGAGGGCGAACCCGTCGTCACCCTCTACCAGGCACCCGAAGCCCGCGCCCTCACCCAGGACGCCCCGGCCACCGCCGAATCGACCGCCGCCGGCCACGGCCCCGACGTCCCCAAGCGCGTCTCCACCTGGAAGAACGCCCTCCTCGACCTCAGCCTCCGCAACAAGCTCATCAACTACACCGACCGTTCCGGCTTCGAGCTCGCCGTCCCCGGCCCAGCGCTAGGCCGCCTCGAGGACAGCATCAACCACGGCACTCCGCTCACCCTCGTCGCCTCCGACAGCGTCGCGACGATCGACCAGCAGCGCGGCATCCGCTTCGGCCGCGACCTCGCCGAGAGCGACCGCATCACCTTCCTCGAGGACAAGAAGAGCGCCTTCATCGACGTCACCGAGGCCGCCTACCCGACGAAGCTCCGCGCCCTCGCCTACAAGGCCAAGACGATCGTCGAGGAGACCGGCGCCAACAACCTCTACCTCGCGTTCGGCATGCTGAGCTGGCGCTTCGGTGACCGTGACCTCCGCTCACCCCTCGTGCTCGTGCCCGTCACGCTCACGACCACGAGCCGCGGCTCGTCCTACCGCCTCACCCTCGACGAGTCGGGCTCCTCCACGCCCAACTACTGCCTCCTCGAGAAGCTGCGCCTGAGCTTCGGCCTGGAGATCCCCGGACTCGCGAACCCCGTCGAGGACGGCTCCGGCATCGACCTCCCGGCCGCGTTCACCGCCGTGCGCCAGGCGATCCTCGACGCCGGCCTGCCGTTCCGCGTGGAGGAGACGGCGTCGCTGTCGATCCTCCAGTTCGCGAAGTACCGGCTATGGAAAGACCTCGACGAGAACTGGGAGACCCTCGCGTCCAACAGCCTCGTCGACCACCTCATCAACTCGCCGCTCGAGGCCTACGCCGACCCGACACCAGCGCAGACCGACACCGACCTCGACCGCCTCGGCCTCGACTGCCCGGTCGCCGCCGACTCCTCCCAGCTCGACGCCGTCGCCGAAGCGGTCGCCGGCCGCACCTTCGTGCTCGAAGGCCCTCCCGGCACCGGCAAGTCGCAGACCATCACCAACCTCCTCGCCCGCTCGCTCGCCGAGGGCAAGAAGGTCCTGTTCGTCGCCGAGAAGCGTGCGGCGCTCAACGTCGTGAAACAGCGACTCGAAGACGTCGGGCTCGGCGCGTTCTCGCTCGACCTCCACGACAAGGGCGCCAGGCCCAACGTCGTCCGCGCGCAGATCAAGACAGGCCTCGACCTCCGCACCAAGGCCGACATCGACGCGCTGAGCACCAACCGCGAGCTGTCCGAGTCCGGCCTCCGCACCCTCACCCGATACGCCGACCGCCTCCACGAGGTCAACGCCGCCGGTTTCTCCCTCTACTCCGCGCGGAGTCGCCTGCTCGCGATGGATCACGACCTCGTCCCGATGGCGATCCCCGAGCAGCTCGTCGCCGCCGGCACGCCTGAGGCGTTCGAGGAGCTGCGGCAGGTGTTCCGGGATCTGCCCGAACGCTCCGACCTCGCGCGGCCGAGCACGACGCACCCGTGGGCGTTCCTCGATGGCCCGTCGGCTCCCGGGCTCGACGCCGCGACCGTGCAGCAGGCCGCACGCGCACTGGACGCCGCTCTTGCGACGACGCTCGACGCTGGCCTCCCGATGGACGCCCTGCGCCTCGCGTCGCGCCCCGACCTGCTCGGCCTCTGGTCGACCGCCGTCGCCGCACCGCGTCTGCCGATCGGCGCGCTCATGGCGGGGACCAGGCCCGAGGACTTCACCCGGCTCGACGACGCCCTCGCCGCCGCCGAGCAGCTCCGCGACGCCCAGGCCGAGTGGCGCTCGACCTTCACGCCCGCCATCCTCGACCGCGACATCGCCGGCCCGCTCCACGCCGCCGAGCAGGCTGCCGCGTCGAGCTTCTTCGGTCGCAAGAAGCGGCTCCGGGCCGCGCTCGCCCAGCTGAGTGACGTCCTCGCCGTCGACGCGACCTCGTTCAAGGTCAAGCAGCTCGTGCCGCAGCTCACCGAGGCGAAGGCGGTGCAGGACCGTCTCGTCCAGCTCCGCGGCACGCTCCGGTCCACCGCCCTGCCGCTCGTCGGCGACCGCTGGAACCCCCTTGTCGAGCCGACCCAGCCCGTCCGCGAACTCCTCGGCTGGTACCGCTGGCTGTCGGAGGGCTTCCGCCCGCCGGGCACCCCCGACGATGCGTTCATCACCGCGGTCCGCAACCACTACGCCACGACCCAGCCGTCGCAGCCTGCGGCCCAGGCGCTGACGACGCTTGCGAGCACCTGGAGCGACTTCCTGCGCACCGCGTCCGTCAGCACCGAGCGCCTGTCGGCGTGGTCGGGTGGCGAGGGCTTCCTGCAAGCCTGGTGGTCGACACGCGACGCACGCCGTCTCGACGCCGCTGAGCCCGTCGTCCTCGAACGCTGGCTCGACCTCGTGCGGGTCATCGAACCGCTGCGCACCCATGGGCTCGACGACGTCCGTGCCGCGATCCTCGCCGGTCGCATCGAGACCGAGGACGCGACACTCGCCTTCGAGAAGGGCCTCGCGCAAGCGTCGATCGACGAGCGCGAGCGCACCACCACCCTCGACGCCTTCGACGCCACCGCCCACAACCGCAGCGTCACCCGTTTCACCACGAGCGTGAAGGCTGTGCGTGAGGAGCTGCCGCGGGCGATCCCGGCGTCGGTGCTCGGCTTGCGGACGTTCAGTTCGCAGTCTGAGAGCGGTCAGGTCGGCGGCCTCCGTCGGCAGATCGACCGTCAGCGCGGCGGCATGAGCGTCCGCGCGCTGCTCGAGAACTTCGGCGAGCTCATCACGCAGATCATGCCGTGCACACTCGCGAGCCCGGAGTCGGTCGCGCGGTTCTTCCCGGCCGCTGCCGAGCTGTTCGACATCGTCGTGTTCGACGAGGCGTCGCAGATCCGGGTCGCCGACGCGATCGGGGCGATGGGGCGTTCGCGCTCGGTGGTCGTCGTTGGCGACAGCAAGCAGATGCCGCCGACGACGTTCGCCGAGGCCGGCGCGACGATCGACGACGACGCCGACTACACGAGCGAGGTGCTGCAGGACGAGGAGTCGATCCTCTCCGAGTGCGTGCAGGCGCGGGTGCCGAGCAAGTGGCTGTCGTGGCACTACCGCAGCCAGGACGAGTCGCTCATCGCGTTCTCGAACCATCACTACTACGACAGCCAGTTGTCGTCGTTCCCGGCGCCGTTCGCGGGTGCGGGCGACGGTGGCGTTGCGGGTCACGGGCTGGCGTTCGTGCGGCTCGACGGGCAATTCGAGCGGGGCGGACGCGGCAAGTCGCTGCGGACCAACCCGGTGGAGGCGCAGGCGATCGTCGAGGAGATCTCGAGGCGCTTCGAGGCATCGCCGGAGGAGACGCCATCGCTCGGGGTCATCACGTTCAACGCGCAGCAGCGGACGTTGATCGAGGATCTGCTGCGTGACAGTGCCGACCCGCGGATCGCGCTGGCGCTCGACGAGCAGGACGGGCTCTTCGTCAAGAACCTGGAGAACGTGCAGGGCGACGAGCGCGACACGATCCTGTTCTCGATCGCGTTCAGTGCGAACGAGAAGGGCGTGATCCCGTTGAACTTCGGTCCGCTCACGCGCGCTGGCGGAGAGCGACGGTTGAACGTCGCGGTGACGCGGGCGCGGCGACAGGTGGTGCTGTTCGCCAGCTTCGACCCGTCGGAGCTGCGGGCGGAACAGACCTCGTCGATCGGCATCAAGCACCTGAAGGCGTACCTGGAGCTGGCGCAGCGCGGGAGCGAGGCGGCCGGTGAGGACGGTCGTCGTCAGGCGATCATCGACCGCCACCGCGATGAGATCGCCGACGAGCTCCGATACGCCGGGCACGCCGTGCGGACGGATGTGGGGTTGTCTGACTTCCGTGTGGATATCAGCATCGCGACGGAGGCGGAGCCCGATCGTCCGCTGGTGGCGGTGCTGCTCGACGGGGCGTCGTGGCGTGAGCGTCGGACGGTCGCAGACCGCGACGGACTGCCGATCGAAGTGCTGAGTGGCCTGATGCGGTGGCCGGGCGTCGAGCGCGTGTGGTTGCCGGAGTGGTTGCACCACCGCGAGGAGGTGCTGGACCGGTTGGTCGCGGCGGTCGAGGCTGCGGCTGAGCGGTCTGCTGTGGGGAGTGCGGTGCCGGAGGTGTCGGCTGGTGCGGAGTCGGATGCGGCTGCTGCCTCGGCTGCCGATGAGGCCGATGTCGCTCTCGATGATTCGGATGCGCCCGCACCCGTTCGCAGCGCCCGCGTGCGCGAGTGGTCGGAGCGGCTGGCGTCGCTGGAGACCCTGTCGGAGTTCCGCGACCGCAAGGTCGGTTCGGCGCAGACCGTGGAGGCGGCGCCGGTGGCGGATACGTCCGCGCGCCACCCGGAGCTCTCGGAGTACCAGCCCTGGGACGCACCCACGCTGGGTGGGATCGAAGTACTCGACCGGTTGCCCGGGCGGCAGTCGGTCGTCGCGGTGCAGGGCGCGATCCGTGCGGCGGTGGAGGCCGAGGGGCCGATCCACGTGGCGCGTCTGGCGAAGCTGGTCGCGGGTGCGTTCGGTCTCGACCGGGTGGTGGGTTCGCGGGCGAAGTCGATCCTCGACAAGGTCCCGTCCGAGCTGCTGGGTCGCTCAGACGAGCCGTTCGCCTGGCCGACGTCGATCGACCCACTCACCTGGCGCGGAGCCCGTCAGTCCTCGGCCGAAGCGGCCCGAGCGATCGAGCACATCTCCCTGGTGGAGATCGCGAACGCGATGGCGATCGCAGCGGAGGAGTCTGCCGGCCTCTCGCCCGACGAACTCCGCCGCGAGACCCTCGCGATCTTCGGTGGCAAGCGCGTCACCGCCTCGATCGGAGCACGCCTCGACGAGGCCCTCGAGTTCGGGCTGGCGTCCGGTCGGTTGGCGCGAAGCGGAGAGACGATAGTTTCAGCAACCGCGTAATGCGGTTCTCCGCACCTGCCTCTCGTCGACACTAAACCGGACGTCGTTTCGAATCCATCCTTCCGCCATCGCGTCAATCGTCAAGCGCGAGCGCATTGGCCGCAATCGCATCGAGCTGCTGTTGGATGTCGCGGGGGGTTTGGTCGAGATCGACTGCGTGGCAGATGATCGTGACACCTGCTTGTTCGACGATGTAGCGCGCTGGTTCCTCATTGCCCGCTGCGTACACGAGGTGCCCCGCACGCAGGCCGTGTCGGACGCAGTAGGCGAGCATCTGGTAAATGTCGGCGTTCGGATGACGGCCATCGCGATCCGCCTTGTACTTGGCATCGAAGACGGCGGCCACCACACCATCGTCAAGCCAGACAAGGTCGGGTCTGATTACGACCTGGGCGCCATGGTCGAGGTGGTCGCTCCGCTGCGCCTGGATCGTGCCGCCCGCGGCACCTGCTGCGCGGGTGAGTTCGACTGCGATGAACTGTTCGAACAGCGTCGCAACGTTCAACAGGAAGCCCGCCGCAGATATTGTCGCTACGCCGTGATCCAGTGATGCACCCTCCAGGATGAGCTTCGCGAGTCCGACCGCGTCCCGGTAGTGCGCGTTTCGACGGGTGAACGCCGGTGTTGGGACGGGGGTGCCGCGAACGAGTGAAGAGGCATCATTCAGCGCGGATTCAACTCGGCGGAGCCGCCGACGGAGTTCGGCGCTCGTACCCGACAGACGGAGTAAACGTTGGCTCGCAGATCGCAGCATGCGGTTCTCGTCGACATCGACGGTGAAGTCGTCGAACACAATCTCGGCTGGAAGAGGCAGCCCCTGGCGCGTTCGAATCTGTTCGGAGATCAACCACCGGCCGCGGATCTGAGGTTCGCTCGCTCTTGTCTCCCTGTAATCGCGAATTATCCCTCGATCCAAGACTCGCTCCGCACTTCGCGCGAACAGGGCGGCGATCGCCGGGTACAGGTCATCGACAGAGGAGAGTTGTGCATCTTCGTCGAGCCAGGCGTCCCATCCGAGAGTTCGCGACAGCACGAAGAACAATCGGTCGAGCGGCACCTTCGGCTCGATCCGCAGTTCGACGGAGCCCACCTGCATGACGCCTACCTTCCTTACGGCAGACACTCGCCACTCTCCATCGCCGATTGGTGCGACCGTCGCGATCTGCAGTCGTGCGACCTCGGCAGCTTCGCCGTTCGTCAGCGCCACATCGACGCCGGGGGAAGCCTCTTTCAGGTCAATACGACGTAGCGTCTTCACTCGCCGGCGACCGGATGGATTGTTCGCCGAAGGGCGGCGAGCCCGTACTCGCTCTCGATGTTCCGCCCTTCTCCGTAGTGGTACTCCTCCAGGAGAGGGAGTAGCTCGTGGCGCCAAATTTCGGTGAGTCGCGCTTCCGAGAGGTCACCGTCCGATGGCATGAGGTAGCTCGGTCCGATCCTCGCCGATCGGTCGACGATTCGAGCGTTCAACGCTTGGAGCAGAACGCCCGCCTCCTGTGGCAGCCCGCGCGAAGTGAGCCACCGTGGGAGGACGCTCCGTGTCGGTTCGAGGTCCGGATGCATCTCCAGGAACGCAAATCTTCGACGCATCGCGGCATCGAGCAGAGCAATAGAACGGTCTGTGGTGTTCATCGTCCCGATGATGTAGACGTTCTCCGGGAAGGAGAAGCTCGAGTCGCTTCCGTACAAGAGCGCAATCCGCTGCTCCCGGTACTCGAGGAGGAAATACAACTCGCCAAAGATCTTCGGGAGGTTGCCACGGTTGATCTCGTCGATCACGAGGACGTAATTGCGGTCGGGGTTCTTGAGTGCTTCCGCGGCGATGCGCCTAAAGGGCCCTGGTTTGAGTTCGTAACTGAGATTTCCATGTTCGGTCCGCGGCCGGAAGCCTTCGACGAAGTCTTCGTACGAGTAGCTGGGGTGGAACTGCACCAGCAATGACTCGCCGCCCACCGAGATGTGGTCGGCGAGCTTCCGAGCGAGGAAGGTCTTGCCCGTGCCAGGGGGCCCATGGAGGATGATCTGTCGGCGCCGCTCAAGAAGGTCAAGTGCCATCTGTGGCCACTCCGCGTCCATGTGGAGACTCGAAGCGAACTCAGTTGAAGCCCGGGGGAAGCGTGGCCGATCGGGTGATGGATCGACAGGTAGGTCAGTCTCGAAGTCCGGTGAGGATCCTTCATCCGTTACCTTCGTGTCCGCTGCAGGAATCCAGCGAGATTTGAGCGGTTCAGAGTAAAAGTGAACTGGGCCGTTCTCTTTGACCTGTAGGGCAACGGTGATGCCGAGGAGATCCCGGTCCAGGTCGTCAGATGCCGTGCCCCCGATCTCTCCAATGAAGGCGTCTCGTATCGCGGTCTTGTGCTTCGTGGACACAACGCTGACGAACACGTCTGGATGGAGCATGTAGAGGAGCGCGTATCGCTGCGAGGGGAAGGTCTCTCCCGGCGTACCCATCACCAGGTCTCGCATCGCCCACGCATCGCCGAGTAGTGCTTCATGCTGGTCGCCATCGAGCTCCACCCAGGCTTCCAGAAAGTTGACGATCACCGTCATCGCAGCACCGAGCGCACTAGACATGCGAGTTCCGGGATTAAACGATCCGCCGCTGAACGCTTGATCGATCTCTGAGGGAATTTGTACTGGGTGTGTCATGAAACCGAGCACTTCCTGGACGCGCTCGCGCTTCTTCTTTTCACCGATCGCGGTGATCGATGCTGGCAAGAGCTGCAAGGTAACCAACTCCGCCATGAGCAGTTTGGCATCGTCGCTGGCGTCGGCAAGTTGGGCGGCTATCTTCCCGACAAATCCATCTCCGACAGCTCCGTCCGATTCGACGAACTCCCGAACCAGCTCGGCTACCACCGTCCGGTTCCAGATCGATCGCCCTGGGGCAAATACGGATTCACCGGCACTCAGTCCACGCTCAACGAACAGTCGAGCCGCCCGAAGTACCTCCTCCTGGGCGGCGTCCTGAGGGACGATTCCTGTGTGGAGTGTCGACGCACGCTTCGAATCTCGACTCTTCGTCCAAGCGGTGTATTGCGCACGCGCCTCGGCACGCAGAGCATCTGCATCGGGCTCACGTTCAAGGGCCTCCATGCCTTCTGAGGTGATGCTCCACCCCGCGGCGCCGCCCTTGACCAGCCACCCTGCCTTCACGAACTCCGCCGTGGTCCAGGCCCAGCTTGTTTGTCCCCGAGTGACTCCACTTGCGTGCGGTTCCCGTTCGGCCTGCGTGAGGGGCATCTCCTCAAGCACTGTTCGCCAGATCGAGGCCCTCGTCAGCGGCGCGCCAGCCGATGCAAGCACTTCCAGCGCCAAACGAGCTCTGGCGGCATCCGAGTTGATAGTAGGCAAGTGTGTCTCCTCAATCCCGTGCTGCTCGTGCCGCACCGTCCGAAGGAGCAGCCTCGATGCTGCCCCCTGTTCGCAAGGCTACTGAAGTCCGGATAGCAGTGGCAGCGAGCCCAGGTGTGATCGACGCTTCTCCGGAAGGGGGTTAGAGCACAACCACACTTCTCTCCGCAATGATCACAGCCTCAGGCTGCTGCGGACGCGCGGACTCCAGGCCGTGAAGATGACTCTTGAGCCGTTTCGCCATCGGCAGGAAAGTGCCGAGGGTGAAGGCGCCGGAAACAACGCCTCCGAGCACCGGAATGATTTTGGCGACGCCCTTCGCGAACACCTGCTTCGTCATCTGGACTCCGAGATGCTGGGCAACTGTCTTCACGACGGGATACAGAACTCCTTTTGTGAGCGCCTGCTGCGGCAGTCTGCGAATCACCTGCTCCGACATCATCACCGAGACCTTAGAGACCGCGGCATTTGCGGTCTGGGCTCCAAACATGACGCCGACAAAGAGCGTGAGCAGGCCCCTCGTCGCATCGTCGAGGTCTTCGCCTTCATCAGAGAGGAGGTCCGGCCAGCTGTACAGATACGAGAGCTTCTGAGCAATGCGGAGGATGTGGGCGAAGTATTGCGCCGAGTCCGCGGGAATGGTGCCGATGAGTGCGAACCCTCCAGGTATGCCGGCTACAGCTGAGACGCCCGTCACTTTCGCTGTTTCGTAGTTGATGGACGCATCGGCCGCCTTACTCAGAACTTCGAGAGGTATGCCGGCTGCCGTGGGGGTGTCTCTGACCGCAATCTCAAGCTGCTCTGCCGAACAGTGGCGTGTGAGCGCGCCGCGTAAGAAACGCTCCCTGTCGATTCTGACGCCCGGGAGTCGAGCTGCGGTCGTCAGGGCGAGACTGAAGGGAGATTCGATTTCTGCGTTCAACGTGGTTCTCCTCATAGCCCAGCGATGCCGGGATGGAACTGGACACCCCGAACGCGGTTGTGAGCGGGTGGTGGAATGCGGCTTTCGCTGAGCGGGCCAAGCACAGTCTGGCGGGGGAGGGGCGGGGGTCATCAGTCCCAGAATGGGTCACGCGCCCGAGTTGTGGGAGGGTAGCGCAAGGTGGATCGACGAGCCCGGCATCTCCCGGCCAGCATCGACCACTCCGACTTGACCGATGGAGGGTGAGCTCCGCATGTATGAACCGCTACCCGAAACGGATTCCGGGGGAGACCCACCCGCGCCGATGAAGTTCACGCAAACCACGGCGGGGCAGTTTCTGATCGCGTGCTCGATCATCGCGGCGATCGGCGCGATCGTCGTCGTCAGCGTTGTCGTGGGCGGAGCGCGTCCTCCAGCCGTCCAGTCGGACGGCCAGTCGTCGATGCACTCGCCGCCAGCTGACGGCCCTTCGATGCAGGCTGCAGATGATCCGATAGAACAAGCACGCGAGGTGGTTGGCGGCTCGTACTCCTACGAACGAGTGCAGCAGGCGACTGCCGCGGCGCTGGTCGCAACCGGTACGCCGGTCACGACCGACAACTCCTTCAAAGCCTGGAGTTCGGTCCTCGCTGTCACCGACAAGCTCGGTATCGAGCCGATGGAGGTCATGTTGTGCGTGCCAGAGCTCGCTTCCTCCGAATCGGGCCTCACCTTTCCAGAGGTCGCTGCGCTCTGTGCCAGTGAGATCTATCTCGGCAAGCGGTGACGGGGCGACCGGCCACCGACTCCGAGTGGACCCGCTGGTGTTGGGGTTCGTGTGGCCGTCGATGGCCCAGCGCGCAAGCTGATCCTGCAACGTTCCGGCAGTGCGGCGAGCGACCGGTCGCTCGCCGCACCGTCACGTGTCGGTCACGCTCAGATGAGTCGTCTCACCGCGTGGGAGCACCGCCCGCGGAACACGCCCCTCGTTCGGCGTTTTGTTCCGTCGGCGCGGCATCACGCTCTCGCGTCGGCGGACCTGATCGCGCAGCGATGATCGCCAGGAGCGTCAGTGCCCCAGCCATGGCGATGCCGATTCCGGGGGTGCCGTCTTCGCCGACTGAGGTCGTCAGGGCGAAGGCCGCGAAGATGATCGAGATGACGATCAGCATCCGCCTGATCTGTTCCGGAGACATCCTCATGACATCGCGTAGAACTGGTTCTCGAACCCCACCATGAACGTGCCACCGAGTGCGGGGCCGAGGGCGGTCACGACGGTTGCACGCACCGTCCACTTGATCGATTGGTACTCGGCATTGCGGAGGCCCGCGTAGTAGGCCTTCCGCGCTGCCTCGGTTCCCATCGCATGCGCGGACCCACCCATGGCGATCACGGCGATGATGATCGCGATGACGGGAACGGCTTGAGTATCGACGTCGCTCGGGCTGACGTCGACCAGAGCCTCGTCTTCCGATACCTGTGTCGTGGCGCTCAACGAGTGAGCTGGATCCTCGTCGGTCAGCTGCGTCGCTCCCGCGCTCATCGCGCTGGTGATGGTCAGGGCTGCCGCCAGGCCGAGGCCCGTGCAGGTACTGATCATGCTGCGCTTCATCGTGTTCATGCTCACTCCCTTGATTTCATCGACCGATTTGGCCGTGACAAGAATGTAGAATGTTAAATTCCATCTCGGAACCCCTCACTTCTGAGGACGCACGATCGCATCTCGCAGCGGATCCCAGAGAAGCCACGTTTGGCTCATGCCACCGGCGCGTTGACGGCATCTCTCCCCCGCGCCAAGCGTCGATGAGATGTCGCCGGTATCGGCCGATCCGCAGCGAGGGGGAGGAGTCTGGTGAGTAAGCCCTGGTACATCTTCACGGCCGCCGTGGCAGGCGCCATCGTGCTCACGTGGGTTGTCCAGACGGTTATCTGGCAGGAGGTCCCGCGCCCGATCGTCAGCGCCGTCTATGCGGTCATAGTCATCTCGGCAGGCCTTGGCTCAAGGATGCTTCGGGAGCAACTCCTCGCGGGGAATCGCGTCGTCAAGTCGGGAGGTGTGGTGCGCGACCGGAACGTCGCCTCTCGTGTTGGCGCCTTCAACGATCTCCTGCTCGTCTGCCTCGGGCTCGGCGGAATCTTCCTGCTCAGCGGCAATACCATCGCCGGGCTCGGCTGCGTCGGCCTGGTCATCATCGCGATCGTCAGCATCGAGACACGGGCGGCGCTGCTCAGACGTCGTCAGCCCGCGAACCGTTGAGACCAGGATCCGCGACCACCTCGACCTTGAAGCCCGCCTCGTTCTCGAGCCAGCCCGCGTAGTGCTGCTCGCCACCGGCGTGCGGGTAGCGATCCTGGTACAGCGGCCGCCAGCCGTGCTCGGGGCCCGCCGCCATGATCGCGTCGACAGCCTCCCGCGTGCCGCCGCGGAACGCGAGATGGTTCACGCCCGGCCGTCGCCGATCATGCGTTGACGCACTGAGGTTCGGCGACGCCGTCAGCGTGACGTAGTTGTCGCCGGCCTCCCAGGACTCGCCGCCCGGCCATTCGCTCTCCTGGGAGAAGCCGACACGGGACAGCAGCCAGGCCCAGCCCGCCCGCTCCGCCTCCAGGTCCGCGAGCCATACCTCGACGTGATGCAACCCGGGGCCGACCAGCGCCGACGGACGCTCCCGCTGCAGCGCATCAGCTCCGTCCTGCAGTCGCTCCAGCGTCCCCGCCACCGCGACCCGTGCGAGCGCGTGCGGTCGCGCGAGCACGTCGATGTTGCGCGCGATCCGCACGTCCTCCAACGGCACCAGCACCAACCGAGGGTCGGCCCGCGGCGCCGTGTACCGGGGGAACAACGCCAGCAGCTCCCCTCCCACGATGAGCGACGCGGCCAGGTGGTAGTCGTTCACCCGATGCGCGCGATGGAACCGCACGCCCGCCGTCGCCTCGACCACCCCGAGCGCGACATCCGGCGCGAAGCCCGCGTGAGCGGCGATCCACGACTCGTCCGCGAGCTCGGCCGCCGAAACCGACGATCGCCCAGCGAGTGGGTGGTCCACCGACATCGCCACGTCGAACGGCTCGCTCAGCAGCGTCGTCACCGCCAGCTGCTCCGACGGCCACGGCTCGTCATGGTCCATCCGGTGCGCGATGACGAGGTCGTACTGATCGACGAGTTCGGCGAACTCCGGTTGCGCGACATCATGCTCCCCGAACACCAGCGACGGTCCGCCATCCGCGTCCTCCAGCAACCCCGGCAGCAACGCCTGCCCGGCACTCTGGAACGCCGCCACCCGCACCCGCGCGCCGGTGTCGTCGCCGTACTCGCGCACCGTCTCGGCCGCACGGTCGATCAGCGTGTGCACCGTCCCCGCCATCTCGGCCAGTGCCATGCCCGCCTCGGTCAGCCGGACCTCGCGCCCCACCCGATACGTCAGCGCGACACCGAGCTCGCGATGCAACGCGGCCAGCTGCTGCGAGATCGCCGGCGCCGTCACATGCAGGTGCCGCGCAACCGCGGCGATCGTTCCGCGTTCGGCCAGCTCGCGCATGATCCGCATCTGAGAGAGATTCATCAGCTCAAGCTAACTGGTCGCGTGGAAACCCTCAATATTCATGACGGATCGATCTGACTACGTTGGTCACCAGGACAGCGCAACGACGCCCGTCCGCGACAGCCGGCACCACCGGCCGCCGCCGCTCCCGCAGGAAGGAACGCCGTTGCTCGCCCTCTGGAAACGACCCGACACCGCCGGTTTCGAACTCGTCGAGCGCGCGATGCCGGCCATGGGTTCCGACGACGTCCTCATCCGCGTCCACCGCACCGGCATCTGCGGCACCGACCTCCATATCGAGTCGTGGGACCCGTGGGCGGCCGGTGCGGTCGACGCCCCGCTCGTGCCTGGCCACGAGTTCTCCGGCGAGGTCGTCGAGGTCGGCAGCCGCGTCGAGGGGATCCCCGTCGGCGCAGCGGTCTCCGGAGAGGGGCATCTCGTCTGCGGCACGTGCCGCAACTGTCGCTCCGGTCGCCGTCACCTCTGCCGCCACACGCGTGGCCTCGGCGTCAACCTCGACGGCGCCTTCGCCGAGTACGTCGTCCTGCCAGCCAGCAACGTCTGGGTCCACGGCGACCAGGTCACCCCCGACCTCGGCGCACTCTTCGACCCCCTCGGCAACGCCGTCCACACCGCGCTCAGCTTCCCGATCCTCGGCGAAGACGTCCTCATCACCGGCTGCGGCCCCATCGGCCTCATGGCCATCGCGGTCTGCAGGGTAGCCGGGGCACGCAACATCGTCGCGACCGACGTCGTCGCCGACCGCCTCGAGAAGGCCCTCGCCGTCGGCGCGGACCGCGTCGTCGACGTCTCGAAGGAGCGGGTCGCCGACGCCCAGGCCGAGCTCGGCATGCGCGAGGGTTTCGACATCGGCCTCGAGATGTCCGGACAAGCTGCCGCCGCCAGCGAGCTCATCGAGAATCTCAACACCGGCGGCAAGGTCGCGCTCCTCGGTCTCCCGTCGACCAACATCGAGATCGACTGGACCAAGGTCATCACCCGCATGATCACCATCAAGGGCATCTACGGCCGCGAGATGTTCGACACCTGGCACCACGCGAGCGCCATGGTCGACCACAGTCCCGAGCTCCGCAATGCCCTCGAGTCGCTCGTGACCGCCCGCTTCCCGCTCGCCTCCTGGCAGGACGCGTTCGACACCGCACGTGGGGGAGCGGCGGGCAAGGTGCTCATCGACTGGACCGACACCCGCGACGTCGTCATCACCGGCGTCGTCGACGAACAGGCACCGGTCGCCGCCCACGCTGCGACCGCCGCCTGAGCGACCGCGACACTCAGCTCAACCGCCCACTCGACCCCGAGGAGACGACATGTACGGCACCATCAAGACGCAGCTGCGCGACCAGCTCGACCGCATCGAGGCCGACGACCTCACGAAGCGCGAGTTCGCGATCACGTCCCGCCAGGGCGGCCATGTGACGATCGACGGTCGCGAGGTGCGGAACTTCTGCGCCAACAACTACCTCGGCCTCGCCAACGAGCCCACGATCGTCGACGCGGCCAAGCTGGCGCTCGACGAGTGGGGGTACGGGCTCGCGAGCGTCCGATTCATCTGCGGCACCCAGCAGATCCACCGCGACCTCGAGCAGGAGCTGAGCGCCTTCCTCGGCACGGAGGACACCATCCTGTTCTCCTCCTGTTTCGATGCGAACGGAGCCGTGTTCGGGGCGCTGTTCGGCGAGCACGACGCGATCATCTCCGACGCGCTCAACCATGCGTCGCTCATCGACGGCATCCGTCTGAGCAAGGCCCGCCGCCTGCGCTACCGCAACCGCAACATGGCCGACCTCGAGCAGCAGCTCATGAACGCCGCCGACGCTCGTCGCACCGTGATCGTCACCGATGGCGTCTTCTCGATGGACGGCTTCTACGCGCCCTTGGACGAGATCTGCGACCTCGCCGACCGCTACGGCGCGCTCGTCCTCGTCGACGACTCGCACGCCGTCGGGTTCGTCGGCCCGGGTGGTCGCGGGACGCCGGAGTTGTTCGGCGTGCAGGACCGGGTCGACATCCTCACCGGCACCCTCGGCAAGGCGCTCGGTGGTGCGTCGGGCGGGTACGTGAGCGCGAAGCAGGAGATCGTCGACGTGCTGCGGCAGTCGGGCCGGCCGTACCTGTTCTCGAACAGCCTGGCGCCGTCGCTGGTCGCCGGAGCGCGTCGGGCCGTGGAGCTCGCGGCGGAGGGTGACGAGCTGCGCGAGGGACTGTTCCGCAAGGCCGACCTGTTCCGTGCCCGCATGACCGAGGAGGGCTTCCGTCTGCTGGAAGGCTCGCACCCGATCATCCCGGTGATGTTCGACGACGAACAGCAGGCGGTCCAGGTCGCGGCGCGGATGTTGGAGCAGGGCATCTACGTGATCCCGTTCAGCTTCCCCGTGGTGCCCCGCGGCGAGGCCCGCATCCGCGTGCAGATCAGTGCAGCGCACAGCGAGCAGGACATCGAGGACTGCGTCGCGGCGTTCGTGGCGGCGCGGGGGTAGGGGCGGCGGCTACCCAGCGAGGTGATCGGCGTCGCTGAGGGCGGCCGTCGATCGAAGTCGCATGCTCAGCACGTGCCGCACCGACCCGTCCGCCCCGAGGTCGTCGTCCACGCGCCGCATGCCGATCTTCTCCGCCACGCGCGACGACGCCCGGTTGTCGGGGTGGACGATCGCGACGAGCTCTGACGAGTCCGTGTGCTCCTGGGCGAAGTCCCGACTGGCGGCGGCGGCCTCGGTCGCGAATCCTCGACCCTGCCAGGCAGGGCCCACGTGGTACCCGACCTCGAGCTTCAGCTCGCCGTTGACCCGCTGCCAGGTCAGGCCGCAGTCACCGACGAAGTCGCCGTCGTGGGTCTCGATGATCCACAGTCCGAGACCGTACTGGGCGTCGTTGTCCTGGTTCCAGGCGATCCACGCCGCGGCCTGCTCGCGAGTCTTCGGCGCCGGGTAGAACTGCATGACCGCGGGATCGCCGAGGAGGTTCGCCATGTCGTCGAGGTCCGCCAGCGTCATGCGCCGGAAACGGAGGTGCTCCGTGTCGTGGGGAAGTGGCATCGGTTTACGGCCTCTACTGCGGCAGGCCGCGTCCTGCCGCGGCTCGGCGCTCGGCCTGTGTCTCCGCGTGGTGCTTCCGAAGCGCCGACAGGACCGCGGTCCGGATGATGAAGATCCACAACAGCACGAACAGGATGAAGCCGAGCAGCCAGGCGGCGCTGTAGGCGATGATGATGGCGGTCGGGTCGAGGTTCACCCGTGAAGGCTACCGAAGTCGTGCGCCCGGGTAGTCGGGGGTCGCTCCTCAGTGAGGCCGATCAACCGCGCCGCATGCTGCGCGCAGCGAACCCGTCGAGCGCTGCCAGAACGGGAGGCGCAGTCCAGAGACGGTTCCGCTGTCGCGACGAGCCGACCGTGAGGATGCCACGGTCGACGAGGGTGTCGAGGGTGTTGAAGACCGTGCGATCTGAGGCGTCGAGATGTTCGCGCACGAGCCGACTGTTCATCACCGGATGTTCCAGTGCCAGTGCCGTGATGCGATGCGCGGCCGAATCGGCGCGGATGTCGCGCAAGGCCTGCTGCCATGCGGCCCGGATGGTCTCGATGTCCTCCACCAACGTCCGTCCGTTGGCGATCGCGAGGAACGCACCGTCGGCGAAGACGCGGACGATCGGCTCGACGTCGCCCTGCCGATAGCTGGTGAGTGCAGCGAAGTAGTCATCACGCTGCTGCAGGATGCCGGCTGAGATGGGCACAGTGACCCCGCTGGTCAGTCCGACCCGCCGGAGGGCGGCCTGCACCAGCGCTCGACCGGTGCGCCCGTTGCCGTCAGGGAACGGGTGGATGGTCTCGAATTGCGCGTGAGCGACGGCGATCGCAGCGAGCGGGAGGGGTGCCGGTCGGAGGGAGTAGGCGATGAAGTCGTCCATCGCCGCTGCGACACGGTCATGGTGCGGCGGAACGAAGTCTGCTTCATGCGGACCGAAATTGCCGCCCCCGATCCAGACCTGCTCGTCGCGATATCGGCCGGTGATCTCCGGTGCCGATGTGCCGAGGAGCTGCTCCTGCATGGCGATGATCGTCGTGTTGGAGAGCTCGTCCGATGCTGCGAGTGCCGCCTCGAGAGCTCGGACATTGGCGACGATGAGCGGCGCGTTCCCGGTGTCGCGCTCGTCCAACTCGGCCTCGGCGATCGCCTTCGCGCTGCTCGTCAGGTTCTCGATCTGCGAGCTCGACGCCGATTCGCTCCGCAGCAGGATCGGCGAGAAGGGCGCGGTGACGTGACCGACCTCGCTGTCGAAACGGATGATCCGTTCCTGCGCTTCGCCCAGCAGCTCCACGAGATCATCCGACAAGCGGATGTCGAGGTCCGCGATCGGCGGCGGGACGGCGGCGTCGTATGGCTGTGCGAGGAGCAGCCGCTCGCGCTTCGGCAACGCGTCGGGAGCGATACGCGACCGCCATGGCCGCTGTTCATACGTGACAGCGGTTGTCATCGTCCCCTCCTGTTTCCCGGCCGAAGTTGCAGTTACGAGAGCCGTTAGTGAAGTTTATGCGCTTATCCTTCACTAAGGAACCTTCGGGGTGCAGTTTGGACGCCATTGTCGCCGGTTTGACTCTCCCGTAGGGGGAGGCGTGATGCTTGAAGCATGTTGCACATCGGAGAGTTCGCAGGCATGACCGGGTTGAGCGTGAAGGCGCTCCGCCACTACGACGAGAAGGGCGTCCTGGTTCCGGCCGACGTCGATCCCGACTCCGGCTACCGCCGCTACGGCGAGGAGCAGGTGCGTTCGGGCGTGATCGTGAAGGCCCTGCGCGATGCTGGCGTCCCCCTCGCCGCGGTGGGTGTCTCCGTCGCAGGCGCCGACCCGTCGACCGCGATCGATGTGCACCACCGCCTGGTCCTGGAGCAGCGGGAGCAGGAGGACCACGCGTTCGCGCAGGCCCGCTCGGTCGTCGCGTCGCTCGCGGCACCGGTCGAGATCGTCGAACGCGCGCTCCCGCCCCAGCCCTACGTCGGACGGGTGCTCACTGTGCCCCGCGGTGATGAGGACGCCGTGACGGACGACGACGCGAACGAGCAGTTCTCGCAGCTCTACGTCGCCGTGCAGGAGGCCGGCGTCGGCCCGACGGGCACGTTCTGGACCGCGCTCCGACCGGGTGAGCAGGGGGCGGTCGAAATCGTCTGCTGCTGGCCGACCTCGTCGCAGCTCGAACCGACGTGGGGTGGTGACGAGACCACGGTCGACGTGCTGCCCGAGCGGACCGAGCTCGCCGCGGTCTGGCGATCCGAACCGGGCGTCGAGCTCCCGGAGGGATCGACCCACCCCGCGGTGGTCGCCCTGTTCGACGCGATCGCGGAGCGGGGGATCACGATGCTGACCGCTGAGCTCAGGCAGCGGGTGCTCGGCCAGACCGCCGACGAGTACACGGTCGAGGTGTCGATCACCCTGCCGTGAGGTCGCTCTCCCACCGCGCTTCCCGGGGGCGTGTCAGGCCGGGTCGTTAGGCTGGAGTCGTGGCCAACAGCAAAGATTTCGACACCCGGTACGAGCTCCGTGAGTTCCCGTTCGCGAACGGGGCCGACGGCGAACCGACGCCCGAGAGCCTCGCGGCCCTCGACGCCATCGGATTCGGCTTCCACGAGTCCACCCCGAAGCCGGAGGCGCGCAAGCGCAAGGTGAACGAACTCATCGCCGACGAAGCGGTCCTGCTCGGCGCCTATGTCCGCAAGCCGCAGCCCGGTTCGGTCGACGAGACCTGGCCCGCCGGCACCTTCTCCTGGTTCCCGAAGGCGCTCAGCTGGGGCGACGGCACCAGCATCAACACGCAGGCGATCTCCGACGTCACGGTCCGCCCGACCGAACGACGCCGCGGGATCCTGCGCCGCATGATGACGCAAGCTCTGGAGCGCGGCGTCGCCGACGGCTATGCGATCGCGGCCCTCACCGCCAGCGAGGGCACCATCTACCGTCGCTTCGGATTCGGCTCCGCGATCCGCGAGCGGAACGTCGTGGTCAAGCGCGCGAAGGCGCTGCCGTTCCTCGCGCCGACGAGCGGCATCGTGTCCGTCGTCACGCCCGAGTACCTGGTCGACGGCGTCGCGCGTCAGGTGTTCGATCGCTTCGACGAGCGTTCGATCGGGTCCATGGTCCGCAACACCGGGTCGTGGCCGCTGGTCCTCGGCACGCTGGGTCGCGATGGTGAACCGGCGAAGGACACCCGCGCCGCCGTGCACCGTCCGGCCGACGGCGAAGAGGTCGACGGCTACGTCACGTGGCGCATGGTCGAGCAGCCCGGTGGTCAGACCGGCATCGAGATCATCGACCTCGTCTACGCGACCGACGCGGCCTACCTGTCGCTGTGGGAGTTCCTGCTCTCCATCGACCTCAACGACGTCGTGAAGTACAACCGCGCGCGCCTCGACGACCCGATCGTCTCGGCCCTCGGCGACAACCGCGCCTACGACATCGAGCACGAAGAGGATCACGTGTGGCTGCGCGTCCTCGACCTCCCGGCCGTCCTCGCGTCGCGTCCGTTCGCGGTCGACGGCACGTTGACGATCGCCGTGACCGACGCGCTCGGCTACGCGGCGGGCACCTTCCGCCTCGAGGTGACCGGTGGCCGCGGCACGGCCACGAAGCTGAGCGACGAGACCGACGCTGTCGGCGCCGACCTCGCGCTCGACGTCGCCGACCTCGGTTCACTCGTGCTCGGCGCGGTCTCGCCGGTATCGCTCGCTGCTGCCGGTGTGCTGCACGCGGCCGACCCTGCTGCGCCGCTCCTGCTGCGATCGATGCTCCAGACGCCGCGCGCGCCGCACGGGATCACCTTCTTCTAGGGGTCCCGAGCAGCGACCCGCGGACGTCGCGCCGTCGCGGATCAGTCGCGTTGCTCGATGAGGGTGAGTTGCGTGCCGTCGGGGTCGATGAGGAATCCAGCTCGGAGTCCCCAATCCTGCATCCGGACCGGGTGCAGGCGAGGCGCGCCGACGGTCGCCTCGGTGACTCCCGATTTCTGAATGGCGTCGTAGAGCTCGTCGACGTCGGCCACACGCAGGCAGCACATAAAGCCGCTCGATGCCGGGTCGAGGTCGGGTGCGGGGAAGAACTCGAGCTGCAGGCCACCGCGGACGAGGATCAGCCAGCCCTCGTCGCGGAACGTGCGCTCGAAGCCGAACGCCGAATAGAACGTCTCCGTCACGTCGAAGCTGCGGGATGGCAGGTTCGGTGTCGCGCGGTCGTGTCGTGTCGAGGTCATGGAGTCGATGATCGCAGCGTGCCGGCCGGCTGGGAAGGTCAGGCCCACGCGGTCCGTGTCGCCAGTCGTTCGCGGAGGAAGGCGACCACGCGCTTGCGGGCTTCGAACGCCGGGTGGCCGTCGCGCTCGCGGACCTCGCCGGTGAGGACCGAGTGCGCGGTCTTCGCGAAGCCGGCAGCGTTGCCGGGGGAGGAGTCGAGTTCGATGACCTCGAACGCGTCACCGAGCTTGGCCGCGATGGTGGTGAAGCGCTCCCGCGGGACGGCCCGATCCTCGCTGAAGCGGAGGCCGAGTGCGCAGACCGAGCCCCGAGCCGCACGGGCTGCGACGGCGTCGAACTCGGCGGCGGACATCCCGGGGTCGATGCGGCGGGCCCGGCTGACGGGGAACGGCGCGGACGGCTGGCTCATGACGGAAGCGAGGACGTGCTCGTCGACGGCCGCCGCGAGCGCGAATCCGCCGGTGAAGCACATGCCGATGACGCCGACGCCAGGGCCCGGCGTGCGGGCCGCGAGGTCGGCGGCCAGTGCCCGGACGTGGTCGGCGACCGGTCGGTGGGCACCGGTCGCGAACGCCTTGAACTCGGCGGAGACGCAGACCTTGCTGACGCTCGCGAGCGTGTAGCCGAGGGTCCCCTCGTGTCCGGGCGTCCCGAACGGTGACGGGATCGCGACCGTGAAGCCCTCCGTGACGAGATGCTCCGCCAACCCGAGGACCTCGGGCGTGAGTCCGGGTAGCTCGGGGATGAGGACGACGCCCGGCCCGGACCCTTTCTCGAAGCGGTCGTGCGTGACGCCGCCGCCGGTAAACGGGGTCCGCACCCAGCCGGCGAGGTCTGCGCGCGGAGCGGTGTCGGTGGTCGCATCGTCGGTCATGGGGTGAGCGTAGTCCTGGTGTGACACACGCAGGCGGAGACCGCGCGAGCCCGAATCGGAATTTCTGGTGGTCGACGTTCCGCTGGCTTCAGCCGCCGATGATCTCGTTCCGAGATTGGGCTCGCTGTGGCCAACGGCCGAGGGACTGCCGATACTCCGTCGCTTCGGCACTGTCGGAGAACTCGAGGATGTTGCCGACCTTCCGCAGGAGAACGTCCCGCACCTCTGCGGGGCTGGCGAAGAAGAACTCCTTCCGAGGATTGGCCTGATTCAGAGCCCGGTCCGCAAAATGCTTGTGCAACTCGTTCTCCAGGGTGACGGCATCCTCGGAGAAGAACAGGGTGTGGGTGTCGAATCGGAACGGCACCGAAGCCCCACTGAGCTCGGAGATTCTGTCGGTCGGCGTCAGTCGACGAGTGAGTCCGATCTTCACGACATCAGGGCCGAACGCTCCCTCGTTTGAGATGACGTAGATGTACCCGGCACGGATGTTCGCGGCTCGGAAGTCGTTGTCAGCGATCGCCTCGTCGATAGCCCCCAGACGACGGAGGAGGTCCTCATCGGTCTGCCCTTGGTTCTGGAGGGCAGCGAGCGTGTTGACCAAGTGAGCGCGCTCTTTGTCCAGACGTGCTCGCTCATCGTCGAGTTCTTTCTGAACACGTTGCTCTTCCTTGATCCGTGCCCGCTCCTCCTTTGCTTCTTCCCGCTCGACCTGCTTCTTCATGAGCCAATCAGCGGTCAGCTCGATCTCCTTCTCTCGAAGTCGATGGAACTCGTCGCTGATCCGCATCTCCATCAGCGCACCAAGCTTCGCGATCGCGGTGCGAGACGACTCGAGACGCTTCTTCGCGGTCACGACGTTTCCCGCACGAAGTGTCCGGAGCGCGTTGTCGGCTTCGGAGTTGTAGGCACGCAACATGAGCTTGGCGAGATCCGAGGTCATGCGCTTGCCCTGAGCTAGGGAGTTGTTGAACGTGAAGAGTTCGGACTTCTCGATCGCGCGGTCGTCCCGAACGAGCGAGGCGATGCGAGCCTCGATCGCTTGGAGCCGCAATTGGTAAGCGGCAGCGGTTTCGAGGGGATGGTGGAAACGGTAGATGCCCACCGACTGCAAGACTCGTGCGTCGTCGAGTTCTACGAGGTCGTCGGTATGCCCGATGGCCAACTTCTGGCGCAGGGCTGCGTTCTCACGCTCGAGTTCCTGGATGCGCGCGGAGGTTGCTGCATCCGTCGCGGTGTCCGGCGTCTGCGGTGTGTTGACGGTTGTCGGCGCCGCCGCGGCTGGTGCTTCGGCTTCGCGTCCTTCGTTCGGATCGATCCACAGTGCCCAACCGGCTGGGGCAGGTGGCCAGCTCGGATCTGGCGTCCAACTCGCGGGAGGCCTCCATCCGGCGGGAGGCTTCGGCCATCCCGGCGGTGGGTTGAAGATCATCGATCCGTTATCCGTCATGCTCGGCGAACCCCGCTGCCGTCGACCGCGATGAGCCCGTGCGGGTTCTTCGACACGACTGCGCGAAGGTGCTCCAGGGTTGCGGACGGAACGACCGCGGCCAGATCCAGCTTCAGGAACTCGTCGCGAGAGACGGCCAGGGCGAGGAACTGCACGTAGGTCTCGCGCCCGGTCGCCGGGTTGATCGTCTCGGTGCCCAACTCGAGCGACACATTGTGAATGAGGGCGCGCCGATCGGCTTCGAAGACTTCGTGGACGCTCCGCAGCGCGACGTTGTGAACGATTGCTGCGTATCGATCCTTCACATCCTTCGCCGCCAGCGGAGACGCAGTGATCTCATCTGACGCCTTGACGTACCGATAGCCCTTGGTCGTCGGGATCTGGTCCGGCCCAGGGATGGTCACCCGAAGACTGAGTTCGGCTGTCGATGGCTCGAACGTCGCGTTGGTGTCGACCGTGAACCACTCCGGGTAGACCGAGTTCGCCATGACGATGCCGACATACTCCTGGACGGCTTCTACTGTGCCGTAGCCGAGACCGGTGATGAGCTGGTCCAGCTCGGCGTTCCGCTGGGCTGCGGCAGTCTCGCGTGCTTCACACTCCTGCGTGTACTTGGACTCTTCGAATGCGAGCCGTCCACGACGTTTCTGCTCCGCGGACTCGTATGCCGCCTGTTGTGCCGCACGCTGTTGCGGAAGTGCAGCGACCGCCGCCTGCCAGGCGTAATAGTCGGCTGCATAGCGTGCTTCCACAGCGGCCTGTGCCTCGGCGAGCTTCCGCTTCTTGCCGAACATCCCGGCCGGCTCCTGGGCGGCGTACTTGACCGGCAGCGGGGGATCGGGGATTGGGGTGGGAGCGGATGTCGGGACTCGCAGATCGACTCGAGGGAACGGGGGGTGTTCAACTCGGACGCGCAGCTCCTCGAGGTCGACGTAGTCGTCGACATCCAGCGTGGCGCTGAGCAGCCCGTCGATCTCTGCATACTGATCGCGCAGATCCGCGTTCCGTTGATCCACTTCGGCTTGCATCGCGGCGACGTGCGCGGCTGCCGCTTCCTTCTCAAGGCGCTTGCGATCGGCCTCTGACGCGCGAGCTGCAGCGACCTGCGCTCGTTCGGCCGCGCGTTGCGCTTGTTCCACCTGGCGAACGTTCGCATTGTGTTGCCGGACTGCGTTGCGTTGTCGCTGCTCCGCGAGCCTCGTCTGGTGCTGCATCTCCGCCAAGAACCCACGCCGTCGTGCCATTTTCTCCCCAATTCGGTCGTCCACATTGTATGCGGCGAGGGGCCGCGAGAGAGCGCGATCAGTCGTACGTGAGTGTGGACCTCTGGGAGGGCGCCGCGGCAGTGCTGCGGGCTCGTGGTCTGCCGGGCCAGGCGTGCGCTATACGTGGCACGTCCCGCCTGGGAAGCCACCCGCCGTTCACCTCCCGGTCACCGCCGCTCCTCCACCCGGCCACCCCACGCCGATGGGATGGGTCACGATCCCCGTCCCTTCGTGCCCTGGAGACCCATGCCCCGCCTCAACCGCGTGTTGACGATGACCGCCGCGTGCGCCATCGCCGCAACCGCACTCATCGCGACGCCCGCCGCCGCCATCGCCGCCCCAGCGCCGGGGCTCCAGATCAACGAGGTCGAGTCCTCCGGGGGCGTCCCCGGCGACTGGATCGAGTTCACCAACACCGCGTCGACCGCGGTCACGCTCGACGGCTGGGTCGTGAAGGACAACAAGGACGACAGCAGCTACGCGTTCCCGGCCGGCACCGTCGTCGAGCCCGGTGCGTTCCTCGTCGTCGACGAGGACCAGCTCGGGTTCGGCCTCGGCAAGGAGGACTCGGTCCGGCTGTTCGACCCGACCGCCGCGATCGCCGACGAGTACTCGTGGACCGCACACGCGCCGGTCACCTACGGCGTCACCGCCGATCGCACCGGTTGGGCCGAGACCACCGAGTCGACGAAGGGCGCCGCGAACGTCTTCACCGCACCCGAGGTCCCGGAGACCGACGGTGAGATCCGCATCAACGAGATCGACTCGCAGCCCTCCGACTGGGTCGAGTTCTTCAACCCCGGCACGACGGCGCTCGACATCTCGCGCTACGAGATCCGCGACAACTCCGACGACCACCGCTGGCGGTTCCTCCCCGGCACGTCGATCGCTCCCGGCGAATTCCTCGTGGTCGACGAGTCGACGATCGGGCTCGTCGGTGGCACCGAGACGCAGGGCGCGTTCCGCGACCCGATCGGCATCGGCAGCGCCGATGAGATCCGCCTGTTCGACGCGACCGGCACGCTCATCGACCGCTCGGGAACGTGGAGCGGCCACGCGGCCATCGACGGTGACTTCATCGCCGCGACGCTCGCCCGCTGCCCCGACGGTGAAGGCGACTTTACGCTCGCACGCATCACCAAGGGTGCCGCGAACGACTGCGTCCTCCCGAACGTCGCGATCAACGAGGTCGAGTCGAACAAGGACACGACCGACTGGGTCGAGATCGTCAACCTCGAGGCGACCGCGCTGGACATCTCCGGCTGGACGCTCATGGACAACGACCCGGTGAGCCACGCCGCCGAGACGACCCCGCTGCCCGCGGGCACGATCCTCGAACCGGGCGCGTACTTCGTCTTCGACCAGAACGTGGACTTCGCGTTCGGGCTCGGCAACGGCGACACCACCACCGTGCGGAACGCCGCCGGCGCGACGGTCGCCGAGTACACCTACGCGGCTCACGCGGACGGCGTCTTCGCGCGCTGCCCCGACGGCACCGGCGAGTTCGTCGACACCGCCGTCTCCACCAAAGGCCTGCGGAACGCCTGCGGCAACCCGGTGCGCATCAACGAGGTCGAGTCCGACGGCGGATCGCCCGACGACTGGATCGAGCTCGTCAACCCGACAACCGCGGCGCTCGACGTCTCCGGCATCGTCGTGAAGGACGACGACGACACCCACGCCTACGCCATCCCCACCGGCACGAGCATCCCGGCCGGCGGCTACCTCGTCATCGAGCGCGCAGCCCTCGGCTTCGGTCTCGGCGGCGGCGACACGGTCCGCCTCTTCGAGGGCGACGCACTGCTCGACTCGACCACCTGGGGCGAGGGCCACCCGGCGAACACCTGGGGACGCTGCCCCGACGCGACCGGCGCCTTCGCTGCGACGGCCGAGGCCACCAAGGGCACGGCCAACGTCTGCGCCGGTGAGATCCCGGTCGGTCCGTGGCCTGGTTCACCCGACGTGACGGTGCTCGACACCAAGCCGATGTTCCTCGAGGACAGCTCAGGACTCGACACCCAGGTCACCGCTGACGGCGCGTTCCTCTGGGCCGTCGACAACGGCACCGGCTCGTTCTGGAAGCTCGCGATCGCCGCAGACGGTTCGGTCTCGTTCGTCGACGGTTGGGAGAAGGGCAAGCGCGCCCGCTTCCAGAAGGACGCGTCGAACCCCTCCGCTGCCGGCCCCGACACCGAGGGCATCACCGTCGACGGCGCTGGTTCCGTCTATGTCGGTGTCGAGCGCGACAACAGCGTGAAGGGCACGACGCTCAACGCCGTGCTCAAGGTCGACCCGAATGCGCCCGGCCCCGACGTCGTCGCCTCCGAGGAGTGGGACCTCACGGCCCTGCTGCCGACGGTCGGCGCGAACCTCGGTGTCGAGGCCGTCGAGTGGGTGGCCGACGGCGACCTCGCCGGCAAGCTCTTCGACGACAATACGAAGGCGACGTACGACCCGGCGAACTACGCGGGCCACGGCGACGGACTGTTCTTCGTCGGCGTCGAGGACACCGGCGACGTGTACGCGTTCGCACTGAACGCCGACGGCTCGGCCACGCTGATCTCGACGATCGACCCGGGCCTCCCGGCGGTCATGGCGCTCGACTACGACACGACGCTCGGCGTGCTGTGGGCCGTGTGCGACGACGGCTGTGCAGGTACCGGTGCACAGATCACGCTGAACGGGACCGAGCAGCCCGGGATCGCTCAGGTCGAGCGTCCGGCGGGGCTGCCCAACCTCAACAACGAGGGCTTCGCGACCGCGCCGGCCTCGCTGTCGGTCGACGGCAAGCGTCCCGTGTACTGGTTCGCCGACGGCTACGCATCCGAGGCCCTGCGTCTCGGGTCGCTGCCCGGAACGACCACGCCGCCCGTGACGCCCCCGACCGGTGGGGTCACGCCACTGCCCGGGACGAGCCTCACCGAGGCCAACCGCGGTGCGATCACGCTGGCGGACACCGTGCGGCGGGGCGAGACCGTGACGGTCGGCCTCGAGGACCGCTTCGCCGCGACGGCCGTCGAGGTGTGGCTGTACTCGACCCCGGCCCGGATCGCCACCGGCACGTCGAACGCCGCCGGTGACCTGCTGGCGACCATCCCGGCCGACGCGACGCTGGGCGACCACCGGGTCGCGGTCTACGCTGCGGACGGCTCGCTCGTCGGGTGGACCGAGGTGCGGATCGTCG
Source organism: Plantibacter sp. VKM Ac-2876 (assembly GCF_015350715.1). Classification (NCBI taxonomy): domain Bacteria; kingdom Bacillati; phylum Actinomycetota; class Actinomycetes; order Micrococcales; family Microbacteriaceae; genus Plantibacter; species Plantibacter sp. VKM Ac-2876. Next base: position 318,268 of record NZ_JADKSI010000003.1, read on the forward strand.
CGGCCGACGGGACGACCGTCGACGGTTCGGCGTCGGGTGGGGCGCTCGCGACGACGGGTACCGAGCTGCCGTTCGGCACGATCGGTGCGGGGGTCTTGCTGGTCCTCCTCGGTGGAGTCCTCGTCGCGATGCGTGCGCGTCGCCGGGCGGCCTGACCGACTGAACGTCCGACGGCCCCGGGAGCGCTGCTCCCGGGGCCGTCCGCGTCACCGGTCGGGCTCGCCCGGTGTGTGGTGGTTCTGCCAGCGCGGTGCGCTGACGTGAGCGCGGGTCTGGCGCGTGGGCGCGGGTCTCCGGAGGGGTGCTCTCGCGGGTGTGGGGTGCGCCCACGCCGGGTCGGGTCCATTCGCGTCAGCGCACCGCGCTGGCAGCAGGCAGAGGACGCAGGTCGGGCCCGGGTGCGATGCTGGGTGGATGGACGAGCACGGGAGGACCGAGGGCGGTGTGACCGTCGGTCGGGCGGCGGCCGAGATCGGCGTCAGCGTGCGGACGCTGCACCACTGGGATGAGATCGGCGTCGCGAAACCGTCCGGAAGGAACCAGAGCGGCTACCGCTCGTACCTGCCCGTCGACATCGCCCGACTCCGCCGGGTCGTCCTCCTGCGCGACCTCGGCGTCCCACTTGCTCGCATCCCCACCCTGCTCACTGCGCCGGCCGCCGAACGACGCGCGGAGCTCACGCAGCGCCGCCGCGAACTCGGCGACACCATCAAACGACTCGAAGCCGTCGCCCGATCCGTCGACCGGCTGCTCGAAGCCGATGAGCTTGGCGTGCTCGTCCCCGAGGACGAGCGCCAGGCGGTGTTCGGCGACGACTGGAACCCCACGATGGCCGAGATCGCCCGCGCCCGCTGGGGTGACTCCGCGCAGTGGGCCGAGTACGCCGAACGGTCCGCGACCCGCACGACGGACGACTGGCATGCGTTGGTCGGGCCCATGCGCGACCTGGTCGACGAACTCGCCGAGGCCAAGCGCGCCGGTGTCCTCGCCGGAGACGAGTCGGCGAACACCCTCGCCGAACGGCATCGCGCCGCCCTCAGCGAGTACTTCCACTGCACGCCGTCCATGCACGTGATCATCGGTCGCCTCGCCCTCACCGAGCCCGGTATGGCCGACACCTACGACCGGATCGAGCCCGGCCTCGCCGCGTGGCTCTCACACGTCATCGACGCGAATGCGCGCAGCCACGGCGTGGACCCCGAGACCGCCGTCTGGGAGTGAGAGCGATCCGCCTCAGCCCAGCTCGCGGAGTGCCACCTCGATGATCGTCGCGCTCGGAACGTGCAGCGCCTCCGCGGCGGACGTCCCCGTCGCCGACAGGTAGGCGTCGACGAGACGGTTGCCCGCTGCATACCCGGCACCCATCGGCAGACCGACCGGCTCGCCCCCGTATCGCAGCGCGGCTTCATCACCGTGCACCCACGAGACGAAGTGCTGCATCCCGCCGACGTCTAGACCCTCGACGACCCGGTCGAACACCGCGTCGTCGTCGAGGTGCGCGACACCGATCGGCGTGTAGCCGGACGACCCGTGCAGCTGCCGGGCGAACGCGTCCGCGAGCCCCTCCGACACCACCTGCTCACCGACCACGACGGTCGCCGGATCCCACACCACCCCACCCGGCGCGTATCGCAGGTTGTGGTTGAGCTCGTGGACGGCGGCCGCCTCGAGGCGCGCGAGGTTCTCCTCCGTCGGCCAGAAGATGAGCGAGATGAAGCCGGTCGCGCTGCCGTTGCCGATGAATCCGCGGATCGACTCCATGAAGTAGGTGTCGTCGGGGTCGCCGAGGACGAGCAGGACGGTGATGTCGGGGATCACGAGGGTCGGCACCGCCGCGAGCTGGGTGGCGACCGCCGCGTCGAGCGCCCGTGAGATCCGTCCCCACGCGTCCGCCGCGACGAGCCGGTCGAGGCCGTCGACGACCCGATCCCGGCTCCGATCGATCGGGAAACCCGAGCCCATCGTGTGCATGGCGAGCAGGTCGACCTCGCCCGGGAAGTACCGGTACATGTCGGCGACGGGCTCGAGCATGGCGCGGAGTCGCGCGGGTCGTTCGGCTTCCGGTGCGTCGAGGACGGAACGCATGCCGCTGGCGGTGTCGAGGATCGTGATCGTCATGGTGACGACGCTAAAGCCTCACGCCGCGTGAGGGTCAAGCTTCAACGTCCCCCGTCCTCACGCCAGCGCGGTGCGCTGACACGAGTGACTCACACTCGGTAGGAGGTCACCCCACCCGGCCCGAGTGCACCCGATGCGGGGTGAGCGCGCCCCGCACGGTCGAGCGCGGGTCTCCGGAGACCCGCGCTCGAGGCTACGCACCGCGCTCACGTCAGCGCACCGCGCTGGCACGAACCGGGTGGGGAGGCGTCAGCGGTTCGCGGTCGCCCGCGCACCGTCGCGGAGGGCCGGAGGGACGGCCTCGCCGCGTCGCTCGTCGCTGTAGACCATGAGCGTCGAGCCGATGAGCGCCAGCACGATCGCGATGGTGCCGAAGATGCTCGGCAGGGTCTGGTAGACGACGAGCGAGACGAGGATGGTGAGCACCGGCGCGAGCGCGTTGGTCGTCGGCGCCACGACGGACGCCTTCCCGCGGCTGAGCGCCATCACGAGGAACAGCGCCCCGACCGCGTTCAACAGCTGCGTGCCCGCCGTCAGCACCGGTGCCTGCCACGGTGCGTCGAGCGGGAGCCCACCCATCGCGATGATCGCGAACGGCGTGAGGATGAGGCCGCTGATCGCCATCCACGAGAAGGTCGTCGCATCGTTCACCCCGATCGTCGCGGCCTTGCGCATGAAGAACGCCTGGACGCCCCAGGCGATGCTCACGAGGATCGCGATGATCAGCCACGGCCCTGACGCACCCTCGGCGGACCCGCTCGACACACTGAAGAGCACGATCGCCGCGAGCGCCGCGACGAGCCCGACGACCGCGATCGCATTCAGCCGCTCACGCAGGAGGATGACGGCCATGATGACGGTGATCGCAGGGGAGATCGAGATGATCGGGAAGATCAGGTAGGCAGGGCCGGTCGACAGGGCGTTGAACAACAGGAGCTGCCCGCCGGCGCCGGTGAGTCCGATCAGCAGTCCGTAGACGGCGGCTCGTGGTCGACGGTCGAAGGTCTGCCCGCGCAGGGCGAACACGGCGGGGATGATCATCACGACCGCCCAGATGACGTAGACCATCTCATCCGGGTAGCCGTACAGCGTGATGGGGAGCGATGAGAACGCTCCCCAGACGCCCCAGAACAGCACCAACAGTCCGGCGTACAACATCCAACTCTGGGTCTTCTTCACGATGGTCTTCCTTGACTGCTGATTCGGGCAGGAGTGTGCACCCCGGGGGTGCCGGGGTGGTGGTGATGGCGTCCGCGGATGCGGGCGGGGTCGAGCGTCAGCGGGAACCCAAGCGATCCAGGGCCGTCTCCGCCAGTGGCGAGCCGTGCTGCTTCGCCGCGTACAGGGCGGCGCCGACCGCGGGACCGAACATCGGGACGCGGAGTTCGTACGCCGGCGGCAGCGTGTGGAGCGCCTGCTCGAAGCCGAGCCGGATCGCGTCCGCCGTGAACATGCCACCGGAGTAAGACACCGGGACGACCTCGTCGTCCAGGAAGCCGAGCGCGACGCGGGTCGCCTCCACGATCTCGACCAGCTCCCCGCTCGCCTCCCGCAGGATGGTCGCCGACGCCTCGTCACCGTGGCCGGCGGCGTCGACGACCGTCTTGGAGAGGTCGGCGATCAACGCCCGCTGCCCCTTCCACTCGTTGACCACGACGTCGATCACGTCGAGATCGCTCGTGATCCCGACCCGCGCCTTCATGAGGTCGTAGAGCGGCCCGCGCGGCAGGCGGCCGTCGCTCATCCGCGTGAAGGCGTTCAAACCTCGAGCCGCGATCCAGTACGCCGACCCCTCGTCGCCGAACAGCTCGCTCCAGCCGCCGACCCGGTGCCCGCGGCCACGGCGCTCGCCGTAGGTCATCGAACCGGTCCCGCTGATGACGTTGATGCCGTCGACGGCGCCGAGCGATCCGGCCCAGCCGCACACCATGTCGTTGTCGCACGAGTACCGTCCGTGGCCGAGCACCTCGCCGGGGATCGCGTTCAGGCGGTCGAGGTCGGAACTCACCTCGCCGTAGCCCGGCAGACCGAGGAACGCCTGATCGATGTCGGACGCCTCGACCCCCGCCCGCGACGTGACCGCCGCCACACCCTCGGTGAGGATCCGACCGACGAGCTCGATGCCGTCGTCGAAGTAGTAGCAGCTGGCCGTCTGCGCTTCGGCGACGACGTGTCCGCCGTCGTCGAGGAGCACGAACGCGGTCTTGGATCCGCCGCCGTCCACGCCGAGGAACAGTGACACGCCTACCGCTCCTCGGGTGCGGTGCCCGCTGCGCCTGCGGTCGCCGGGTGGATCCGGACGCCCTGCACGACGCGGTTCACCGTGCCGCTCGGGAACGGGTTGTCCGGGGTCGCACCGAGCTGCAGCGAGTACGACAGGCCGAGCAGCTGCGCGACGAGCACGTAGCCGATCGCGAGCTGCGCGTCGTCGAGGCCGGCGAGCTCGGGCAGCACCCAGTCGTACGTCGTGGCACCGTCGACCGGCTCGGAGGAGATCGCGATCACGCGCTCCGGCGACAGCGTCCCGCGCAGTTCGGCGACGATGTCGAGGTCGTAGCGTCGCGTGTACGGATCGGACGACAGGTAGACGACGACGAGCGTGCTGTCGTCGACGACCGCCTTCGGTCCGTGACGGAACCCGAGCGCCGAGTCGTAGTAGGTGACGATCCGTCCGGCGGTCAGCTCGAGCAGCTTGAGTGCCGACTCGCGTGCCAGACCGGTGAGTGGGCCGCTGCCGATGTAGACGACGCGTTCGCAGCCCTCGTTGGCGAGCGCGCGGATGTCCACCTCGCGGTGGTCGAGGATCGTCGTCGCGCCGGCCGCGAGCGCCTGCACCGCGGCGTCGTCACCGCCGCCGAGGATGAGGAGGACCGAGAGCAGCATCGAGCTGAAGCTCGACGTCATCGCGAAGCCCTCGTCGTTCGACCGCAGGGGCATGAGGACGGTGAGCGACGAGGCGCGGTCGTGGTGGCGTCGGTACAGCTCGCCGGTCTCGTCGCAGGTGATCACCAGGTGGTGCACCTCGCCGAGCGACTGGTCGGCGAGTTCCGTCGCGGCCACGCTCTCCGGGCTGTTGCCGGAGCGCGCGAACGACACGAGGAGCAGCGGGACGTCCTCGGCGAACGACTCCATCGGGTTGGAGACGATGTCGGTGGTCGCGACCGCGTCGATCCGGCGACGGAGCGTCCGGGTCAGGGCCGGCGCCGCGATCTCGCCGATGAAGGCCGAGGTCCCCGCCCCGGTCAGGACGATGCGCAGCTCGGGCCGTGCGAGGAGGGGCGCGAGGAACGCGTCGATCTCCTCGCGCCGGGCGGCGATCCCCGTCGACGCCTCGAGCCAGACGTCGGGCTGCTGGGTGATCTCGCGGACGGTGGCTTCCGAACCGACGATGGTGGTGATGGACACGGGTTGCTCCTGGGGTGGGTCGAGGTGATGAGGGGGAGTTGCGATGAATCGATGTCGGTCGAGCGTGTGACGCGCTCTGGCGGCGATGGAGGCGATCCTGCCATGCCGGGATCGGTGCCTACCCCTTGAGGCCTGAGAAGGTCATGGTCGCGACGAACTGCTTCTGGGCGAAGAGGAAGAACACGATCAGCGGGAGCGTGGCGACGACGTTGCCGGCCATGAGGAGCGCCCAGTCGGTGCGGCGCGCGCCCTGGAAGTTCGTGATGCCGAGCTGCAGCGTGAAGGCCTGGTCGTTGTTGATCGCGATGAGCGGCCAGACGAGGTCGTTCCACGAACCCAACAGGGTGAAGATCGCGAGCGTCGCCAGCGCCGGCTTCGCGAGCGGCAGGATCACCCGGAAGAACACCTGGAGTCGGGTGCAACCGTCGATGAGTGCGGCCTCCTCGAGCTCCGCCGGCAGCGACAGGAAGAACTGCCGCATGAGGAAGATGCCGAACGCGGACGCCAGCCACGGCACGATCGCCGCCCCGAGGCTGTCGATGAGCCCGATCCGGGAGAACAGGATGTAGGTCGGGATCATGAGCAGCTGCGTCGGGATCATGATCGTCGCGACGATCATGAGGAAGCCCATCGTCTTCCCGCGGAACTTCAGGCGCGCGAACCCGTAGCCGGCGAGCGAGCAGAGCACGAGGTGGGACAGGACCGCGACCGTCGACACGATGACCGTGTTGCCGAGCCACAGCAGGATGTTCGACTCGGAGAAGAGCTTCGCGAACCCGTCGAAGGTGATGTGCGAGGGGAGGATCCGGGGCGGATAGGTGTTGATCTCCGACTCCGGCGTCACCGAGGTGATGAACATCTGCACGAACGGGATCGCGAAGATGATCGCGATCGGCGCGAGCACGAGGTGCCACGGGCTGAAGCGTCGACGAGTGCGTCGTTCGGCGGGCGGAGCGGTCACGGACGGCTTGCCGGTGGCGGCGTCGCCGCGTGGTGGGGTGGTCAGGACGGTCATCAGAATGCCTCCACGTTGGAACGGCGGGAGTACAGGACGACACCGATCGTGGCGATGAGCGTCACCACGAACAGCCCGTAGGCGACCGCGGAGCCGTACCCGAACTGCAACTGCTTGAACGCCGCGTCCCAGAGGTAGAACACGATCGTCTGGGTGGCACCGAGCGGGCCGCCTCTGGTGGTCGTGTACACGAGGTCGAACAGCTGGATCGCCTGGATGAACTGCCAGATGGCGACGAACACGGTGACCGGCCCGAGCTGCGGGAAGGTGATGCGCCAGAACGACTGCCAGGCGTTCGCGCCGTCGATCCGCGCGGCCTCGAGCAGTTCGGAGGGGATGTCCTGCAGCGCCGCCAGGTAGATGACGGTCGTGAACGCGGCCTGCCCCCAGAGCGACATGATCGTGATGACGACCATCGCCTGCCCCTGGTCTTCGAGCCAGCCCTGCGCCGGGAGTCCGAGGAACCGGAACACGGTGTTGAGGAGCCCGAACTGCGGGTTGAAGAGGTAGGTCGTGAGGATCCCGGTCGCGGCTGCGGAGGCGACGAAGGGGACGAAGATCGCCGTGCGGTACACGCCGATGAAGCGGATCCGTCGGTTGAGCGCGACGGCGAGGAAGAGTCCGAGGCCGAGCGACGCCGGGACGAAGAGGAGCGTGTAGACGACCGTGTGGACGACGGCCGCCTGCAGCTCGTCGTTGCCGATCATGCTGGCGTAGTTCTCCAGCCCGACCTGCTCCGGTTCGCTGAACCCGTCCCACTTCTGGAGCGACAGGAAGAACGCCCAGATCGCGGGGAAGATCGACAGGCCGAGCACGATGAGCATGGCCGGGGCGACGAATCCCCACCCGGTGAGGTTGTCGCGGAGTCGGTTCTTGGCTCGCCGGGGCGGAGCCGGGAGGCGTTCGGGTCGCTCCGGCTCCGTCCTGGGGGTCGTGTCGCGTCCGGCGACCGTGGACATCAGTCCTCCGCCAGGGCGTCGTCGGCGGTCTTCGCAGCGTCCTCGAGGGCCTGCTTCGGATCGCCCTGGCCCTGCAGCACCGAGGAGATCGCCTTGCCGATGGCTTCCGAGAGCCCGACGTAGCCGGGCACCGTCGGACGGGCCTGCTTGGCGTTCACGCCGTTCTCGGCCATCACGTCGAGGCCGGGCAGTTGAGCGACCTGGGCCTGGAACTCGGGGGTGTCGATCTCGCTCGAGCGCAGCGGGAGGTTGCCGTAGGCGACGTTCCACTTGAGGTCCTGCTCCGAGTCGGTGAGCCACTTCGTGAACTCGTACGCCCAGTACTCGCGGTTCTTGTCCTTGTGGTCGAAGAGCGCCCAGACGTCCGGGCCGGAGACGGTCTGGTGGTCGCCGTCGGTGCCGGGGAGGACGGTGACGCCGTACTTCGTGCCCTTCGTCTGCAGCGTCGACAGCTGCCACGGGCCAGAGGTGATCATGCCGATGCGGTCGCTGGCGAACAGATCGCCGAACTTCGTGTCGGTCTGGTCGAGGTAGACGCTCTTGTCCTCGACCGCCATGTCGCGGAGGAAGGTCAGTGCGTCGACGCCGGCATCCGAGGCGAACTCGGCCGTCTTGGCGTCGTCGGAGATGATCGAACCGCCGTTCTGCCAGAGGTGCGGCCAGAACTGCCAGGTCGTCTCCTCGCTGCCCGACACCGAGTACGCATAGCCGTAGGTGTTCGTCGCCGGGTCGGTGAGCTGCTTCGACGCCTCGCGGAAGTCGTCCCAGGTCCAGTCGGCCGTGGGGTAGTCGACGCCGGCCGCGTCGAACACGGTCGTGTTGTAGAGGAGTGAGATGTTGTCGACCACGGCGGGGAAGCCGATCGTCTTCTCACCGGTCGGCTGCACCGTCTTGCGGGCCGCCTCGGAGAACTCGTCCCACTTCACGTCGGGCTCGGCCACCTGGTCGGTGATGTCGAGGGTGCGGCCGGACGCCTCGAGCCGGCTCGCCCAGGAGCCGAAGGCGTACGAGACGTCGGGGTAGTTGCCGCCCGCGAAGCTCGCGGAGAGCTTCTGCAGGAGGTCCTCCGTGGACGGCGCGCCCGAGGAGACGTCGATGGTCACGTTGGGGTGCAGCTTCTCGAAGTCGTCGACGAGACCGGTGAGGATCTGCTGCGCGGCGTCGGCCTGCCCGGTCCAGAAGGTGAGTTTCACCTTCGCGTCCTTGTCGAGCGTCGTGGCACCGGAGGATCCGCCGGCGCACCCGGAGAGCGCGAGCGCTCCGACGGCGAGGACGGCGGTCGCGGTGATGAGGCGACGTACGCGGCGGGCGTGCGGTGAGGTGGAAGCGTGGATCGTGGAATGGGGTGGGAACATCGGTGGTCGTCTCCTGTGTCGATCGTTCGGGAACGGTGCGGGTCTGCGGTGCTTCGGGTCGGTCAGATGCGGTCGGCGGGGATGATCTCGCGGAGCGGCTCCGGCAGCAGGTCGCCGTGCGCGGCGACGAGGTCGTTGCACAGCTCCCAGATCTGCTCGGGCGTGAGGGTGGACGAGGCGTTCGGGTCCATGAGGACCGCCTGCCGGATGAGCGTCGGGTTGCCGGTGCGGGCGGCCTCGATCGTGAGCTCGGCGACGGAGACGTACGGGCGGTTGAGCGCGGCGCACTGCACGGGTAGGGCGCCCATGGGCTGCGGGGCGATGCCGTTCCCGTCGACCTGCACGGGGACCTCGACGACGGCGCCCTGCGGCAGGTTGTCGATGAGACCGCGGTTGACGACGTTCCCGTGGATGAGTCGCGGGGTGTCGGTCACGAGCGAGTGGATGAGCTGCGGGGCGTACTCGCTCGCCTCGTCCTCGAGCGTCAGCGGGGTCCCGGCGGCGAGGGCGGCCTTCGTCGCCTCGAACTCCGCGACGTTCTCCTCGCTGATGCCGAGGTACTCGAGCGGCTGGAGGCGGAAGCGCTCGACCTGCTCGGGGGAGCGGAGGAACCACGACAGGTACTCGGACGAGTGCTCACTCGTCTCGGTGGGGTAGTAGCCGATGCGGCGGAACATCTCGACGCGCACGCGGCGGCTGAGCTCCGGGTCCTCGCGGATGCGGTCGCGCAGGGCCTGGTAGAGGTCGCGGCCCTCGTGGGTCCACTCGAGCAACCACGACTGGTGGTTGACGCCGGCGGCGCGGTAGCTCGTGCCCTCGATCGGCACGCCGACGAGCTCGCAGAGGTCGTTCACCGTCCAGAACACGCTGTGGCAGAGGCCGATCGCGCTGATGTCGGGGGCGACGACCGACGCCCACCAGATGTTCATCGCCATCGGGTTGGTGTAGTTCAGGAGGTGGGCGTCGGGGCAGATCTCCCGCATGTCGGCGGTCAGCGCCGAGAGCAACGGGAAGGTGCGGAGAGCGCGGAAGACGCCGCCGACGCCGGTGGTGTCGCCGATGGTCTGCAGGAGACCGCGGGCCGCTGGGATCTCGAGGTCGGAGACGGTCGCGCGGATGCCGCCGACCTGGACCATGTTGATGACGAAGTCCGCGCCGGCGAGGGCGCGACGACGGTCGGACTCCGCCGTGATCGTCGCCCGGCCGTCGAGACGTTCGTCGACGTGGCGGGCGGTGCCCTCGGCCACGGCGAGGCGTTCGGGGTCGATGTCGTGCAGGACGATCTCGAGGCCGGCGAGGTCGCGGTAGCGGAGGAGGTCGGCGATGAGTTGGCGGGTGAAGACGACGCTGCCCGCCCCGATGAAAGTCACTCGTGTCATGGAGTGATCATCGACTACAGTGATCGAACCGAGCAAGAACTTGATCGGAAATCGATTGAAATGATCACTTTCGCTGAGCAAAGTTGTCGGCGACGAGGGAGGGGTTCGCCGTGGGAGGACCGACCGCAGCCGAGCTCTCGCGACACGCTCCGTCCGGGAAACGCAGTCAGCGGATGCGCACCATCCTCGCGCTCCTCGCGGCGGAGGACGCCGTCGTCTCGATCGACGACCTCACGACCCGGCTCGACGTGTCGGCCCCGACGATCCGGCGCGACCTCGCCGACCTCGACGACCTCGGTCTCGTTCTCCGGACGCACGGTGGCGCTCGGGCGGTGGAGTCGCGAGACGAGGTGCCCGTGCGGTTCCGCGACACGCAGTTCCGTGAGGCCAAGCGTCGGATCGCCTTGCGCGCGGCGGAGATGATTCCCGCGGGACCGTATGCGATCGCCCTGAGCGGTGGCACCACCACGGCGGCGGTCGCCAAGGAGTTGAGCAACCGGGCGGAACTGACGATCGTGACGAACTCGCTCACCACCGCGACCGAGATCGCCTCGCGGCCGAATCTTCAGGTGATCATGACGGGAGGCCTGGTGCGCTCCTCGTCGTTCGAGGCGGTGGGGGCGCTCGCCGAGAACACCTTCAGCGCGATCAACGTCGGCACTGCGATCCTCGGGACCGACGGCATCAGTGCGCAGGGCGGCGCGACGACGCACGACGAGCGTGAGGCGCGGACGAACCTGGCGATGGTGTCGCATGCGCAGCGGGTGGTCGTGGTCGCCGACGGCTCGAAGGTCGGGAGGGTCACGCTCGCGCGCATGGCCGAGTTGGGGCAGATCCACGACCTCGTGACCGACTCCTCCGCCGACCCCGATGAGCTCGAGCGCCTCGCGGCCGCGGACATCGCCGTGCACGTCGTCGCCCTCTGACCCGTCGGTCCTTCTGGGCGGCTTGTGCCAGCGCGGTGCGCTGACGTGAGCGCGGGTCTCCGACGTGAGCGCTGGTCTCCGGAGGGGCGCGCTCGCGGTTGTGGGGTGCGCCCGTGCCGAGTGGCGCACACTCACGTCAGCGCACCGCGCCGACCTCGACCCCACAGATGTCGCGGGCACGGACGGCATTGTTCTAGTACCATTGCAAACATGTTGTTCCGCGTCGATCCCACCTCCGCGGTCTCGCTCGCCGAGCAGATCGCGGTGCAGGTGCGTTCCGGTATCGCGACGGGCGCGCTGGCGCCGGGGGAGCGCCTGCCGCCTGCCCGCGACCTCGCCCGCGCACTGCAGATCAACATGCACACGGTCCTCCGTGCCTACGGAGAGCTCCGCGACGACGGCCTCATCGGGATGCGACAGGGCCGCGGCGCGTGGGTGAACGAGGATGCGGCACCGGGCCTCGTCCGGGTCAACGAACTCGTCGCCCAGCTCGTCACCGAGGCACGGAAATTCGGGATCACCCCGAACGACCTCAGCCGGATGATCGAACGCACCTGACGATCCCCGACGTCCACCGCACGACCACGTCGGCCAATGTCACCGAAGAACGGACCACCTCAGCACCTCAGGGGGAGCACATGCACGACACCACCACGACACCGCTACCGGCAGCACCTGCGCGCGGACGGATCCTGCTCGCCGGCCTCGCCATGGCCATCCCGGCGATCGCGATCGCACTCACCCGGCTCGTCTGGGGCGATGCGATCCCCGTCGACGTCGCCTCGCACTGGTCGGGCACCGGGGCACCGGACGACTCCCTGCCCGCCGCGGGCGTCTTCCTCGTCACGCTGATCATCGCGTCCGTCGCCGCGATCGCAGCCATCATCCTGCTCGCCCTGCCGAAGCCGGACATGCGCACCAAGCGCATGATCATCCTCTTCATCGGCATCGCCGCGGGGTCGGCCGCGTCCGTGTGGATCATCCCCACATGGCTCACCGTGCAAGCCGGCTCGGTCGATGGCGCTGTCCTCGGCTGGTGGATCGTCCCGCTCGCCGCGTGCTCGCTCTGGGGTGTGATCCCCGCCGTGATCCTGCCGGCTCAGCCGCTGCTCGCCGGCGCAGCTGCACCACCGGCGCCGATGGACCTCGGCGAGACCGAGGTCGGTGCCTGGAGCCGGAGTGTCACAGCCCTGCTGTTCCTCTGGCTCACCCTCGCCCTCGTCGCGATCGGCGCCGTCGCCTACACGCCGATCCTGCTGGGCGGCGAGTCGGGCGTCGCGATGTTCGGTCTGTCGATCCTCGCCGTCGCGACCCTCCTCTGCGCCTCCTTCATCCGCCTCCGCGTGAGCGTGGACTGGCGCGGCCTCCGCGTCGTCTCGCTCTTCGGCATCCCGATGAAGCGCATCCCCCTCGACCAGGTCGACGTCGTCGAAGCCACCGACATCCGCCCCGGCGACTGGGGTGGCTGGGGCTACCGGATCATGCCGGGACGCTCGGCCGTCGTGCTGCGATCCGGGCCCGGACTCGTCGTCACGAGCACCTCGGGTAAGCAGTTCGCGATCACGATCGACGACCCCGAGGAGCCCGCCGCCCTGCTCCGAACGCTCGCTGACCGCGCCGCGTCGCGGGTCTGACGTTGCACCGCATGACGAGCCGGACGTCGAACCCGTCGTGAAGTCGTACGGTGAATCCATGAGCGAAGCACCCCTGGCCACGGAACCGACCACGACCGCGCTGCCCTCGACCACGATCGGCGCGGGCGACACCACCGCGGAGGTCGGCGCCATCGGGTACGGCGCGATGTCCATCGCCGGTACCTACGGGGCGATCGCCGACGCCGATGTGACCACGATCCTCGACGCCACCCTGGCGAGCGGCGTGAACCTCATCGACACCGCGAACGTCTACGGCGACGGTCGGAGCGAGGAACTCCTCGGCCGGTACCTGACCGGGCGCCGCGACGACGTCTTCCTCGCGTCCAAGGTGGGCATCGTCACCGGCGGCGGCATCGGCAAGCGAGGGATCCGTGGCGACCGCGCCCACCTCCACGAGCAGATCGACGGGACACTCACCCGCCTCGGCACCGATCACCTCGACCTCTACTACCAGCACCGCGTCGACCCCGACATCCCGATCGAGGAGACCGTGGGGGCGCTCGCCGAACTGGTCGCCGCCGGCAAGGTCCTCCGCATCGGTCTGTCCGAGGCGACGGGCGACGAACTCCGCCGCGCGCACGCCGTGCACCCGATCGCCGCGATCCAGTCCGAGTGGAGCACCGTCAGCCGCGACATCGAGACCTACGTGGTCCCGACGGCGGCGGAGCTCGGCGTGACGGTCGTCGCGTTCTCCCCGCTGTCGCGCGGGCTGTTCACCGAGGACTTCACGGCCGAGACGGTGCCGCTCGGTGGGACGCGAGCGAACTTCCCGCGCTTCCAGCCCGAGCACCTCGCGGCGAACCTCGAACTGGCGGCCCGCTTCCGCACCCTCGCCCACCGCATCGGGACGACCGCGGAGGCGCTCGCTCTCGCCTGGGTGCACGACCGAGGACAGCAGCTCGGCGCACGGGTCGTCTCGATCCCCGGCACCCGGAGCGTCGCGCACCTCCACGCGAACCTCGAGGCGTTCCAGGTGGAGCTGACGGACGAGATCCGAGCCGAGATCGACACCTACGCCGACCAGGTGAGTGGTCCGCGGGCCGCCGACCCGAACTGGGTGTCTGGCGGTCGCGAGGGCCTCATCTGACGCCGTCGCGTTGGTCGTCTCCTCTTGGCCAGCGCGGTGCGCTGACGTGAGCGCGGGTCTGTGACGCCAGCGCAGGTCTCCGGAGGGGCGCGCCCACGGCTGTGGGTCGCGGCCACGCCGATTCGAGCACGCTCGCGTCAGCGCACCGCGCTGGCCCCGGCGCACACCGGCGTGGAGGTGCAGGTGTTATCCGTGCCATTGACTAACATGTGGGAATGACGTCACCCGGGGGACCGACCGCGCTCGACGCGCCCACATCGACGGCGAACGGCGGGGGCCGATCGCGTCGCGAGAAGCGGACGCGGATGCCCACGATGGCCGATGTCGCCGCGATCGCCGGCGTCTCCCCGCAGACCGTCTCCCGCGTGCTCCGGGGCCTCGACAACGTGACCGAGGTCACCCGGCTCCAGGTCGAGGCGGCCGTCGAGCAGACGGGTTACCGGCGCACCGGCCTCGCCCGCGCGCTCGTCACCGGACGCAGCCGCACCATCGGGGTCCTCACCCACGAGACCGACTACTACGCCCGCTCCTCCATGATGCTCGGCATCCAGCGGGCGACGCACCAGCACGACTACTTCGTGAGCGCCGCCGGCACGACGTCGCTGTCCGCCGCGTCCATCACCGACGCCATCGACCGGCTCCGTAACCAGGGTGTCGACGGCCTCGTCATCGCCGTCCCGATCTGGGACGAGGTCTCCCTGCTCCGGGTCACGGCCGACCTGCCGACCGTGGTGATCGACGGCCTGGAGTCCTTCGCCGACGAGATCGTGCGGGTGGACCAGGAGGCCGCGGGTCGCATGGCGACGGAGCACCTGCTCGACCTCGGACACGAGACCGTCTGGCACCTGAGCGGGCCGACGGCCTGGAAGGACGCGGGAGGTCGGACGACCGGCTGGCAGGCGGCGTTGCGCGACCGCGGGATCGACGAACCGCCCGTGCTCTACGGGGACTGGAGCCCGGAGTCCGGTTACCGCAACGGTCTGCTGCTCGGGCGCATGCCCGACGTGACGGCGATCTTCGTCTCGAGTGACGAGATGGCGTTCGGCGTCCTGCGTGCCCTGGACGAACTCGGTCGGAGCGTACCCGGCGACGTCTCGGTGATCGGCATGGACGACATCGCGCTGGCGCGATACGCCTCACCGCCGCTGACGACCATCCGGCAACCGTTCAGCGAGATGGGTCGAGTGGCGGTCGAGCACCTGCTCACGCTTATCGAGGAGCCGGCCGCGGAGCGGGAGACGGTGGTCATGCTGCCCGAGCTGATCGTGCGCGAGAGCACCGCGGCACCGACGACACGCGCGTAGCCCGCGCGGCGCAGCTCAGAACTCCTCGACGTACTCCTCGGTCGGTCCGAGTTCCGGACGGTCGACGAACTCGACGGTCGATCCGGCCTCGTGGAGCTCGAGGACGACGATACGGTTCGTGCCCGCCCGCAGGAGGGGCCCCGGCACGTAGAGCGTCTGCTGCGGGCCGATGTTCCAGTAGCGACCGAGGAGCGCCCCGTTGACCCAGACGAAGCCCTTCGTGGAGCCGGGCAGTCGGAGGTGCGTGTCGAGCGGCTCGTCGACGACGAAGGTCGCGCTCGACAGGCCGCCCCCACCGCTCGCGGCGGTCGTCGGGTCGCCGGTCCGGTCGACGACCGCTCGCAGATGGAGCGGGTCCAGCTGGTCGAGGGCCACCGGTCGCGCCCGCCAGCCGTGCACGAGACGGCGTTCGACGAGGACCGGCCCCAGCAGGCCCTTTTCGGCGCCCAGCTGCGGACCGTAGTTCACCCGGCCGAGGTTCTCGACGACCACGGTCAGCTTCGACACCAGGCCGGAGCCGGTCACGGTGACCGTGCCCGAGTCGGTGATCGTGGCCTGGAACGCCCCGTCGAGGAAGACGAGGGCGCGGTCTGCGACGCCGTCGAACACGAGGTCGACCGGTCGATCGGGGAGCAGGACGTCCGCCTCGTAGACGACGAGGCCGCCGTCGACGCCGAGGTCCTCGAACGACTGCGGCGCTGACGACCGCGGACTCACGGGGTCGCCGAGCTCGGCGAGTGCGTCCAGGAGCCCGACGCCGCGCTGGAGCGGCACGCTGCCTTCCGGCAAGAACCGCACCTCGGGGGACCGCAGCGGCTCGTCTGCGACGCCGAGGACCTCACGCAGGGCGAAGAACTTGTCCGTGAACCGGCCGTCCTCGGCGATCGGTGCGTCTGAGTCGTAGCTCGTGATGGTCGGACGCAGCTCGCCCTCGACGATGTTGGCTCCGGACCAGAGCCCGAAGTTCGTGCCGCCATGCGCCATGTAGATGCTGATGCTCCCGCCGTCGGCCAGGATGCCGCGAGCCACCTCCGCGGCGTTCCGTGCATCCCGCACGTGGTGCGGCTGCCCCCAGTGGTCGAACCACCCGTTCCAGAACTCGGCGACGAAGAACGGTTCGTCCGGGCGCCGACTCCGCAGGAGGGCGCGCGCCTCGTCCGGCTTCGAGCCGAGGGTCGCCGCCATCATGATCCCGGGGATGGAACCGCCGTCGATCATCACGTCGGTGGGCCCGTCGGCGGTGTACAGCAGCTCCTGCACGCCGAGGCGACGAAGCAGTGCGGCGAGCCATCCGGGGTGCCGGGCGTCGTCGCCGTAGCTGCCGTACTCGTTCTCCACCTGCACGGCGACGACCGGGCCACCGTGGATCGCCTGATACGGCGTGAGTCGGGGGATGAGCTCCTCGAACCAGGTCTCGACCGGCTGCTGGTATCCGGGGTCCGAGCTGCGGAGCGCGACGTCGCGGGCGGTGAGCCACGCGGGGAGGCCCCCGTTGGACCACTCCGCGCAGATGTACGGGCCGGGTCGCAGGAGGACGTCGAGCCCCAGGTCGGCGGCCGTCTCCATGAACCGGCCGATGTCACGCCAGCCGGAGAAGCTCGGTGCAGCGTCCGCGCGTGGCTGGTGGAAGTTCCAGGGGATGTAGGTGTCGATCGAGTTGAGCCCGAGGTCGACGAAGCGCAGCATCCGATCGCGCCACTGTTCAGGCACGACGCGGAAGTAGTGCAGCGATCCGGACCGCACGGAGTGCGGCGCCCCATCGCGGAGGAGCTGGCCGTCCCGCCAGTGCAGTGCGGCCTGAGCCTGCCCCACGGGGTCGTCGATCACGAACGGAACGGCGGGACCGACGGTGTCGGCGAACTTCGTCATGGTGCGGTCGTCTCCTCGGATCGGCGTGCAGACTTCCACTATGAGCCATACATGTTATGGATGCCAACCCTCTAATTGGCTCATTTCAGCCGATTTGTAACGCTTTCGAGTCAGCGATTGTTATCCGTAGCATTTTCTGCCAGCATGACTGCCAAGCACCGCCGACCCCGCTCCACTCCCACGGAAAGGCCGCACCGATGACCAGCACCGACGCTCCCGCCCACGGCCTCCGTGGTGCGATCTCACGTGGTCGGCGCCGGTCGCGGCTGTTGCTCGCCGCCGGAGCCCTGGTGCTCACGGCAGCGGTCGTCGTCGGCGTCGCCGTCAGCGGAGCGGGCGCGGCACCCGCCGAGCTGGGGACCATCGACGGAGCCCCGGTCACCCGCGACGAGCTGCTCTTCCACATGGAGCGCGTCCGACCCGCCGTCGAGAACGAGGTCCTCGTCGAGACCGGATCCGGTTCCGTCGACTGGGAAGCACCGCTCGGCGACACGACCGCCATCGACCGACTCCGGACGGCGGCCCTCGACGAGCTCGCGGCCGACCGCGTGGTGCTCGACCTCGGGCACGAGCGCGGACTCGTCCCGTTCGCGGACTTCGCCGGATTCGAACAGGCTCTGGCCGACACCAACACCGCCCGAGCGGCGCAGCTCGACGAGGGCGAGGTCGTCTACGGACTCACCTCCTTCCGCGCACAGGAGTTCTACGGCCGGACGATCGCCGATCTCCGCACCAGGCTGGTCTCTGCGCTGAGCTCGGGCGCGGACCCGGTCATCGACGTCTCCGACGAGGAGGTCCGGGGCGCCTTCGACGCGCACGCCGAGGACTGGACCCTGAACGCCTCCACCTACCAGCTCACCCGGATCGCGGTGCCCCTCGCCTCGACCACGGCCGAGCAGTTCGCGGCACGACTCGCCGCGGAGGGCGTCGGCGCCGTCTCCAGCACCGACCCGGACGCGACCGTCTCCGCGTCCACCCTCGACGGCGCGACCGGTCTCCTCGACGGCGGCTCCCGCACACCGGACCCACGCCTCGTCGCCGAGGTCGCGACTCTGACGGCGGGCTCGTTCAGCTCACCGGTGGTCGAACTCGGTGATCACGTCGTCTACCGTCTGGACGCCGTCACCGTCGACCGGGACGCCGCCTTCACCGCCTACGCCGATCGGATCCGAGCCCAGCTCGAGAACACCGCCCTCGACGCGCTCATCGCCGAACGCGTCGCGGCTCAAGACCGCCAGATGGACAGCAACGCCCTGCACCAACTCACGATGGAGGACACGCACTGATGAACACCGCCACCCCCGCGGCGATCCCGGAACCCCGACGCAGACGTCGGAACCGGTCAGCCCAGCACCCCGCCCTCCGAGGACTCGCCGTCCTCGGGCTCGCCGCCCTCTTCGCCACGGCCTTCGCTCCGGCGGCGTCCGCGGCACCGACCACCCCGGAGACCGCCGTCCAGGCGGCTGCCGCTCCGACAGGCTGGGCCGGTGACACCCCGAACACGACGGGTGGCACGGACTACTTCGTCGACGCCACCGCCGGGGACGACGCGGCCACCGGCACGTCGGCGGCCACCGCATGGAAGAGCTTCACCCCGGTCAACGCGAAGACCTTCGCGCCGGGCGACCGCGTCCTCCTGAAGGCCGGCGAGACCTGGTCGAACACCTCTCTGTGGCCGAAGGGTTCGGGCACCGAGACCGCGCCCATCGTGCTCGACGCGTACGGTGACGCCGGTGCGCGCCGTCCCTACATCGCGACGAACGGACAGGTCCCCAGCCCCTTCACGAGTCCCGGTGTCAAGAACCCCGAGACCGTCGGACTGACCGGCGCGGTGATCCTCCGCAACCAGCAGTACGTCCACATCGCGAACCTCGAGGTGTCGAACGACGACGACTTCGCCACCGACATCACCACGGGCAGCTACGTCCGCGACGGCATCTCCGTCTCGATCAACGCCGACAAGCTCGAGGCCGGCGCCGATTCGGTCATGCGCGGGATCTCGATCTCGAACGTCTTCGCCCACGACATCGACGGCCCGAGCTCCTGGCAGAAGATCCACTACGCCGGGGTCAACTTCCAGGTGTTCGGTTCGCAGCAGTACACGGCGTACCCGACAGGTGGCCACCACTTCGAAGACATCAGCATCCAGGACAACACCTTCGAGAAGGTCGAGCTGCACGCGGTGCAGTTCGCGTTCAACTGGTTCGGCGACCAGCAGGGCCAGACGGACGCCTCCGGCAAGTACCACGAGGGTTGGGAACAGCTCTGGGTCCGCGACCGCGACCTCTACAGCCGCGACGTGACGATCAGCCACAACTACGCCGAGAGCATCGGCCAGGGTCCGTTCCAGTTCGCGAACACCCAGCGCCTGACCGCCGAGTACAACGAGGCCAACGGGTGGCTCGAGCGCTACAACCAGGTCTCCGCAGGCCTCTACCTGTGGGCCGGTGCCGACAGCGTGATGCGCTTCAACGAGATCTACGGCGGCCCCGCCAACGAGTACGACGCGACCCCGTGGGACCTCGAGTTCACCAACTTCAACGTCGTCTACGAGCACAACTACTCGCACGACAACCAGGGCGGCTGGATGTCCTACATGGGCAACAGCTCCAACTCGATCGCCCGCTACAACCTCAGCGTCAACGACAACGGCGTGATCTTCAAGAACATGCTGTCGTCGAACTACTCGCCCACGTACATCCTCAACAACGTCTTCGTCTACGACGGCGCGGAGCTCGAGAGCTTCCACGACGAGGTACTGAAGGACCGCGTCTACTTCGCGAACAACATCTTCTACAACACCTCGACGACCACCTCCACGAACTGGGCTCGGAAGGCCGGCGGCCTCGACAAGGGCGTGTTCTCGAACAACGCCTACTTCGAGGCGAGCGGCACGCAGTCGGCCAACCAGCCGGTGGACAAGCGTGCCGTCGTCGGCGACCCGCAGTTCGTCGGGAACCCGGCCGACTACGCCAAGGATGCCGGCGTCGACGCCATCCGCGACTCCGCGTCCCTGTTCAAGCTGCAAGACACTTCGCCGCTGCTCGACGCCGGTCGCTACAACGAGCGCATCGGCTCGGACGACTTCTTCGGCACCGAGCTGTACTACGGCGACGGCGTCGACATCGGCCTGTACGAGGCGCCGACCGGCGCGAAGGTCGAGAACCCGGTCGACACCGACCCGATCGAGAACGAGGGCGTGGACACGCGCGTCGACCTCGCCAAGGGCAAGCCGATCGTCGCCAGCAGCACGCACCCGCACAACGACTTCGAGTTCAACGCGGGCAAGCTCGTCGACGGCGACCCGGCGACGCGCTGGGCCGGTGCAGACGACGCCACCTATCCGCTGACGATCGACATCGACTTCGGTGCCGACACGACCTTCGACGAGGTCGACCTCTCGGAGTTCACCGACTCGGGCACCGATCCTCGCGTCAACGCCTTCTCCCTGCAGCGATGGGACGCGGCGGCCGAGGCCTGGGCGACGTTCTCCTCCCAGACCGGGATCGGCGCGAGCAAGGTCGTGAAGGACTTCGAGTCCGTCACCAGCTCCAAGCTCCGGGTGTCGCTCGAGAGTCTCCTGCCAGGCCAGATCTACGCGCCGACCCTGACCACCATCAGCGTCTTCAACAGTGCGGTAGCCGCAACCGACCCCACGGTGACCCCGACGGCAGCGGTCATGGACAAGAACGCCGCGATGGCGGAGGACCCCGACAACCTGCCCACGTTCACGGTCGACCTCGACGGTGACACCCTCACCGGTCTCCGGTACGTCCAGCCCTCCGGCGCGATCGTCGGCAGCCTCGACAGTGCCGACTACGTCCGCACCGACACCGCGGACGGCGCGACGATCACCCTCACGGACGCCTTCGCCGCCGACAAGGAGCTCGGTACCTCCGGGGTCGTCTTCGAGTTCGGCTCGAACGCGACCAAGCGGGTCACGGTCGAGATCGTCGACACGACCGAACTCGCGGCGTCGATCGGCACGGCGAAGGCCCTCCTCGCCCCGACGGCGGCCGCGGCTCAGTCGGCGCGCGCCGCTGCTCCGGCGGCGGACGGTGCCGAGACGTTGACCGCGGCGGTCGCCTCGGCCGAGGCGGTCCTGGCCCTCGTCAACCGCGACACCGTCGCGACCGGCAACACCGCCGTGACGAACGCCGACGTGCAAGCTGCGGTCGTCGCGCTGAACGCCGCGATCGAGGCCTTCGAGCCCGGTGGCGGCACCCCGGTCACGCCGGGTGGACCGGGTACGCCCGGCACGCCCAGCGCAGGAAGCCCCGGTACCGGTGGATCTGGCGCCACCGGTACCGGTTCCAACGGCGGTTCGCTTGCGAGCACCGGAGTCGACGGCCTCGTGCCGGCAGCCGCAGGGATCCTCCTCCTGCTGGCCGGAGCAGCAGCACTCACCCTGCGGGCCCGTCGCGCATCGGCCACGAACCGATGACGGACCGCAGCACCCTCGCCCACCCCCGTACCGCAACACACCCCACCACCCCCTGCACAACCCACCAGCACTGGGAAGGACCCCTGTCATGAAGCGCACCAGAACCCTCGGCGTCATCGCCGCCGTCGCGACGGTCGGCATGCTCGCCGGCTGCGCGGGCAACTCCGGGACGGGCGGCGACGACGCCGACACCCTGAAGATCGCCGCATTCGAAGGCGGCTACGGCGCCGAGATGTACAAGGAGGTGGTCGCGGCCTACGAGAAGCTCAACCCGGACGTGAAGATCGAGCTCACCACGAGCAAGACCCTCGCCGACGAACTCACCCCGCAGGTCGCCGCCGGTGACTACCCGGACCTCGTCTTCCTCGGTCTCGGTGCGAAGGAGGGCTTCACCGAGTCCTTCGTCCGCGACAACAACCTGGAAGACCTCACCGGTGTCCTCGACGAGAAGATCCCCGGTGAGGACGTCACGGTCGGCGACAAGCTGACCCCCGGCATCGTCGGCAACCTCAACACCAACCCCTACGGCGACGACAAGGTCTACCTGATGCCGATGTACGCGTCGCCGACCGGCCTCGTGTACAACCAGAAGCTGTTCGCCGACAACGGCTGGACCGTCCCCACCACCTGGGACGAGATGTTCGAGCTCGGCGACACCGCGAAGGCCGAGGGTATCTCGCTGTTCACCTACCCGACGGCGGGCTACCTCGACTCCTACTTCTTCTCGCTGCTGTCGGCAGTGGGCGGACCGGAGTTCCTGAACGACATCCTCACCTACAAGCAGGACGTCTGGAAGTCGGACGACGCGACCGAGGCGCTCGAGCTCACGACGAAGCTCCTCAGCTACGCGGCCCCGACCACGGTCGGCTACGCGAACGGGCAGGACTTCACGAAGAACCAGCAGACTATCCTCGACGGCACGACGCTCTTCATGCCGAATGGCTCCTGGATCGCGAACGAGATGAAGGACGCCCCGCGCACCGACGGGTTCCAGTGGGGGCTCACCCCGGTCCCCGCTCCCGAGGCCGAAGGCACGCGCTACCTGACGACGTTCGTCGAGTCAGCGTGGGTTCCGAAGGAGGCGGCGCACAAGGACGCGGCGAAGGACTTCATCGCGTACCTGTACTCGGACGAGGCCGCCGACATCTTCGCGAAGGCGAACGCCATCCAGCCGATCCAGGGGCTCCCCGAGCGCCTGACCGGTGAGGCGAAGGACTTCTACGCCGTCTACAGCGAGCCCGGCGTCGAGGCCGTCGTCGGTGCCTTCGCCGCGACCAAGCCGGTCCCCGGCGTCGACCTGAAGGCCACGCTCTTCGACGCGGCCAACAGCGTCCTCTCCGGCACCATGACCCTCGAGGACTGGCAGAACCAGGTCAACGAGGCGAGCAACAAGCTCACCGACCAGCTCGCGGGCTGATCCGAACCGGTGCGCCCGTCCGATCCCCTGGTCGGACGGGCGCACCACCCTCCTCGCAGAAAGGACGCGCTGTGGCCAGACGCCCCGTCTCCCTCAACACCCGTGGGAAGAACCGCTTCGTGCTGCTGTGCGTCGCGCCCGCGATCATCCTCTACGTGCTCTTCATGGTCGTCCCGACCTTCGACGTCTTCCGGATGTCGCTCTACAACTGGACCGGCGTCGGCGGCACCCCCACGTTCGCCGGCTTCGACAACTTCATCGCCCTCGCCGGTGACATGCAGTTCGTCCGGGCGTTCCAGAACACCGTCTTCCTGCTCGTCGTCGTCTCCATCGTGACGATGGCCGGCGGGCTCGTGCTCGCCGGGGTCATGACCCAGGGCAAGGTGCGGGCGAGCAACCTGTACCGGTTCGTCCTCTACCTGCCGAGTGTGCTGTCCATCGTCGTCGTCGCAGCGATCTTCTCCGCGGTGTACGACCAGCAGAACGGCCTCATCAACGGTTCGTTGAACTTCCTCGGTCTCGGTTCGTTGTCGCAGGTCTGGCTCGGCGACCAGAAGATCATCATGTACAGCATCGCCTTCGCGATGGTCTGGCAGTCCCTCGGCTACTACCTCGTGCTCTACATGTCGGGCATGTCGAACATCCCGGCCGAGATCTACGAGGCCTCCGCGCTGGACGGTGCCGGCCCGTTCCGGCAGTTCTTCGACATCACGCTGCCGCTCGTCTGGGAGACGCTCCGCACGTCCCTCATCTTCTTCATCATCAGCTCGATCAACCTCGCGTTCGTGCTCGTCCGGGCACTCACCGGCGGTGGTCCGGACGGCGCCTCCGAGGTCCTCCTCGACTACATGTACAAGCAGGCGTACACGAACTCGAGTTACGGCTACGGCATGGCCATCGGGACAGCGATCTTCCTGTTCTCATTCCTCGCGGCGCTCATCATCAGCCGCGCGACCAAGCGAGAGGTCCTCCAGTTCTGATGACCACGACCACCTCAGCCCCAGTCCCCCCGATCGTCACGCCGCCGTCCTCGTCGGTCCCGCCCGGTCCGACCTCCCGTCAGCGCGTCCGTCGTCGTCGGCCGGTGTCGTGGATCTCGAACCTCGTCCTGATCCTCATCTCGCTCATGATCCTGGTGCCCGTGCTCTGGGTCGTCATGGCATCGGTCAAGACCAAGGGCGAGTTCTACGGCAACCCCTGGGCGCTCCCGGAGGGCCTGCACTGGCAGAACTTCGTCGACGCGTTCGTCGACGCCAACATGGGCCCGTATCTCCTCAACTCCCTGCTCGTCACGGTCGTCGGCCTCTGCTTCGTGCTGATCATCGCCGTGCCGGCCGCCTACGCGATGGCGCGGTTCGAGTTCCGTGGCAAGTCGATCCTCGAGACACTGCTGCTCGCCGGCCTGTTCATCAACGTGAACTACATCGTCATCCCGATCTTCCTCATGCTGCTCGGGTGGGACAAGGCGCTGCGGACCTTCATGCCGAGCGGCTTCTTCATCAACAACCTGTTCGTGCTGGGGCTCGTCTACGCGGCGACGTCGCTGCCGTTCACGATCTACCTGCTGCTCGCGTACTTCCGCACCATCCCGGTGTCCTATGAGGAGGCCGCCACGCTCGACGGTGCCTCCCGATTCCGCACCATGCGGACGGTCATGCTGCCGATGGCGATGCCGGCGATCAGCACGGCGATCCTGTTCAACTTCCTGAGCTACTGGAACGACTACATCATCTCCCTGTCGCTCATCCCGGGTGAGGACAAGACGCTGCAGGTGGGACTGCTCAACCTGTTCCAGGCACAGCGTGCGGCAGCCGACTACGGGCGGTTGTACGCGGGCATGGTGATCGTCATCATCCCGGTCGTGATCCTCTACATCATCATCCAGAAACGCCTGTTGCAGAACGTCGGAGCCGGAGGGCTGAAGGAATGACCAAGGAACGTGTGGGAGCCGTCGTCGCGGCGGTCGTCTTCGTGATCTGCGTGGCAGCGGTGATCATCGCCAACCAGTCCGTCGGGTGGCTGAACCTCGGGGTGATGCTGCTCGGGCTCGCCGGGTTGATCACGCTGCTCGCCCTCTACAACCGGAAGTTCCGATGAGCGGCGCGTCGGCGGACGTTGCCGCTGCGCGGTTGGCTGAAGCGGTCGCCCTCGTGCCGTCGCCCCGGCAGCTCGCGTGGCAGCGGATGGAGTTCTACGGCTTCATCCACTTCGGGGTCAACACCATGACCGATCGGGAGTGGGGCGACGGCACCGAGTCACCTGCCGTGTTCGACCCGGCTGGCGTCGATGCGGCGCAGTGGGTCGCGGCGGCGAAGAGCGCCGGCATGCGCGGGCTCATCCTCACCTGCAAGCATCACGACGGCTTCGCACTGTGGCCGACGGCCGTCAGCGACCACTCGGTGGCGTCGAGTCCGTGGCGCGACGGTGGCGGCGACCTCGTCGCAGAAGTCGCGGAAGCGTGTCGCGCGGCGGGGCTGGCGTTCGGCGTCTACCTGTCGCCGTGGGACCGCGCCGAACCGAGCTACGGCTCGGGTGACGCCTACGACGACTTCTTCGTCGCGCAGCTGACCGAGCTCCTCACCGGATACGGCGAGCTGTTCTCGGTCTGGTTCGACGGCGCGAACGGCGAAGGGCCGAACGGCAAGAAGCAGCTGTACGACTGGGACCGCTACTACGCGGTCGTGCGCGACCTGCAGCCGAACGCGGCGATCAGCGTGTGCGGGCCGGACGTGCGCTGGTGCGGGAACGAGGCCGGGTCCACGCGGGCTGACGAGTGGAGTGTGGTCCCTGCGTCGCTGCGAGATGCCGAGCGCACCGCGGACCGCTCGCAGCAGGTCGACGACGGGCTGTTCTCCCGGGCCGTCCGGTCCGATGAGGACGACCTCGGTAGCCGCGCTGCGATCCTCGCGACCACGGAGCCGCTCGTCTGGTACCCGGCGGAGGTCAACACCTCCATCCGTCCGGGGTGGTTCCACCATCCCTCCGAGGACGGGATGGTCCGCTCTGCCGAGGAACTGTTCGACATCTACGAGCGCAGCGTCGGTGGGAACGCGACGTTCCTGCTCAACCTGCCACCCACCAGGGAGGGCTTGATCGCGGATCCCGACCTCGAGAGCCTTGCCGGTCTCGGCCGACTCATCGACGACTTGGAGCGGCTCGACATCGCGGATGCCACTCTGCTCACGATGTCGAGCACGCCGGTGCCGACCGCGTCGATCACGGGTACGGGTTCGCAGCTGGACCTGGTGTCCTGGCGTCCGGCCGACGACGATCCGCTGCCGACCCTGCGGCTCCGCTGGGATCGACCCCAGCTGGTGTCCGGGGTGAGCGTGCGCGAGGCGATCGCGCACGGTCAGGTGATCGAGGGGGTCGAGGTCTCTGTGGTGGACGCCGCCGGTGTGCCGCGGGTGCTCGCTTCCGCGTCGACCGTGGGCGCTCAGCGGATCCTCCGGTTCGAGCCCATCGAGACGACCGAGCTGCGCGTGACGATCACAGCATCCCGCGAACAGCCGCGGATCGCACGGGTCGCGGTCTTCGCCACCTCCTGACGGTCTTCTCCGTGTCGGTGTCAGCAGCCGATGGCGGGTTTGCCGGGTCGGCAGGGCTTGTCGACGCCGACGGTGGAGTTGCGGACGATCTGGATCACGTGGGGTTCTTCGGTCGGGATCGAGAGGGTTCCGACGACGGGAAGCCAACCGCCGTCGCCGATGCGGTACTCGGCGGCGTACTCGACTTCCGCGGTGATGGTCTTGGTTCCGACGCTCGTGTAGCGGTGGCTGGTCGGGGTCTTGGAGAACTCGGCCAGTCCGAGGGTGGCCCAGGTGGATCCGCCGGTCCGGGTGGTGGTCGTGTCGCCGTCGCCGTAGTCGAAGGTGAAGCCGACGGGGATGAAGTTCACCTCCGCGACCTGGCCGAGGAGCGTGCCGGTGCGGGTGTGGCCGGACGCGCCTGCGATGACGTTCGTGTGGAGTCCGCGGACACCCCAGGCGGACGGTTCGGTGGTGACGGTCGGTGCGGCGGGGGCGAAGCTTGCGACATCGCGGATCGTGATCGGTGCGACGGGTGCTGCGCCGAGGTCGGTGCCGAGATCGCCCGGGGTGAAGGTGTAACACTCGTCCGGCCGCATGAGGCTGCAGACCGTCCGCTCACCGTTCGGGCCGTCGGTCACACCGGGCGGCAGCTCGGCTGAGCCGCCTTCGTCGTCGCCTCCGCCCGTCCCGCCACCGGAACCACCGCCTGTGCCGGGGCGTTCGACGCTGCTACCGATGTCGACCGAACCATTGCCGACACAAGCGCCATTCATGTAGTCCACCTCGGTGCAGCTGTTCGCAGACGCCGACGTGACCGGAGCAGTGAGCGTTACAACGGCGATCAGTGCGAGTACCGTAGCGAGTCTTCTGGTCATGAGCAGATCTCGCTTTCCGGGACAGGCTTCTTCGTGGAAATCAGCACTTCCCCGTCCGCTGCGGTGAGCTGAAGCTCCGTCGAGCGGAGTTGATCTCGCTCTGGATTGACAACTGAGCTTCCGCCGGAGTCCAGAACATCGACGCCGGTGTAGTCGATGCACGCGTGAGCAACCGCGATCACGCCGACAGCGTCGGGCCGAGGCCACCACTGAACGAGCTCGACGCGCCGAAGGGTGGCTTCGCCGGTGGTTCTCCAGCCCTTCGCGGCCATGTCTACGAAGCCTGCGGTCTCTGCTTCCTTCAGATCGGGCGCGAGAAGGTGGTCGAGGCGTTCTGGGTTTTGTCCGCCTTCGGCGCCAATTGTGTTCACGACGGTGACAAAGGAACCGACCGTCTCCGTCACCGCAGCCAGCGCCTGTTCCTCGTTCTCGAAGACCGGAGGAGTCCTGCTCGGAGCGGGGGTCGGCTCGGATGCAGTGCACGCGGTGAGGGCGAGGAGCCCTATCGAGACAGCGAGTGCGGAGGTGGTTCGAGGTAAGGAGGTCGTTGACATTCCTCGACGCTACGGCCGGTCGAGGAAGCCCCTCGGGTTATCCACCGAGCAGATATGCCTACACCGACATATGTCGCACGAGTGGTCCGTGTGCCAGCGCGGTGCGCTGGCGTGAGCGCACCCCGGAGGACGTGAGCGCGGGGCTCCGGAGGGGCGCGCTCACGTCGGTGACCCGCGCTCGGGTCAGCGCACCGCGCTGGCGTCAGGTCCAGGCCCGGGCCCGGGGTCAGGAGCGGCCGAGCCACCAGGCGGGGGAGGCAGCGATGACCGTACGGGCCGCCGCATCGATGTCGTCGAAGTCACCGGATCGCAGCCACTCCTCGATCGCCGCGACGGTGCCGGCACCGGCGTAGGCCACGAGCATCCGCGCGTGTCGCTCGGGCGTGATGCCGTCCTCGCGGGGCGGGGCGATGTGCGGGTGTCGGTCGAGGTGGTGCGCGAGCGCCTGCTCGATCCGCTCGGTGAGCGCGTCACGCAGGGGTCCGATGAGCCGGGGGTGCATGGCGTTGCGGTAGATCGTCGCGTGCTCGGCGACGTGACGCAGGAGGTCGCGCTCGGACTCGTCGAAGACGCTCAGCGTCGAGTCGCTGTGCGCCGGCAGATCGGCGTGCGCCTGGAGCGTCTCATCCAGTTCCTCGCCGAGCACGTCGGCGAGCAGGTGGACGGGCGTCGCGGCGTGACGGTAGAAGGTGTCGCGGGTGATCCCCGCCACCCGGGACACCTCTGCAACGGTCACCTGATCGATGCGCTTCGCCGCCGCGAGGGTGTGGATCGCGTCACGAAGGGCACTGCGGGTTCGTGCCTGACGAGGGTCCATGCGTTCACTCTAGTGAGGCCCGACCGGTCGGCTCGTGCTCCAAGTTGCACCCCGGCTCGGAGAGTGCAATACTGCACTTCGTGATGCAGAGTGCAACTTCGACGAATCGGCTGTCCGACCGGATGGCCGCCACCGCTGCGCGCCTGACGACCGTGTCGCGTCGGCTCACGGCCACCCACGGGCTCAACGGCTTCACGATCGAGGAACTCTGCGAGGAGGTCGGCGTCTCGCGTCGCACCTTCTTCAACTACTTCCCAAGCAAGGAGGACGCCGTTCTCGGCGTCGACGAGACCGAGGAGACCGAGCGGTTCGCCACCGAGTTCCTCGCGCTCGGCTCGCGCGGGTGGCGCGCCGTGCTCGACGACTTCATGCACATCGCGGCCGGTCATGCGGAGCGGTCCGGGTTCGGTCTCGCCGAGCACGTCGACTTCCATGCCGCCCTCGAGCGCGAACCCAAGCTGCTGGTCCGCTTCATGGGCCTCAACCGTGAGCGCGAGCAACTGCTCGTCGAGCTCATCGCCGCGCGGGAAGGCGTCCCGGCGGACGACCCGCGTGCCCGCGCCTGCGCCGATCTCTTCGGGATGGCGATCAAGACGACGATGGCGCGCGTCTTCGGCAGCGGCGTCACCGACCTCGGCCAGGGCGGGGAGTTCGACATCGTCGGCTCCATCCGCGACTGCCTCGCGACGTACCGCACCATCCTCGAGCCCGACGACCCCGAACCCGCCGACGCCGGACCTGCCGACGACGCCGCGCCCCAGAACCCCCACACGAACCCCACTCCCCGAAAGGACCTCCCGTGACCGCCGCCACCGCCGCACCCACCGAGGGCCCGATGCTGCTCACCAAGCGCCGCATCTGGATCATCTTCGCCGCCCTCATCGCGGGCATGCTGCTCTCCAGCCTCGACCAGACGATCGTCTCCACCGCCATGCCGACGATCGTCGGACAGCTGGGCGGCGTCGACCACCAGGTCTGGCTCACCACCGCCTACCTCCTGGCGACCACGATCGTCATGCCCGTCTACGGTAAGTTCGGTGACGTCCTCGGCCGTCGTCGGCTCTTCCTCGTCGCGATCGCCCTGTTCACGATCGCCTCCGTCGGCTGTGCGTTCGCGGGCGACTTCACGCAGCTCATCGTCTGGCGTGCCGTCCAGGGCCTCGGTGGCGGTGGCCTCATGATCCTGTCGCAGGCGATCATCGCCGACATCGTCCCCGCCTCCGAGCGCGGCAAGTACCTCGGCCCGCTCGGCGCGGTCTTCGGTCTCTCCGCCGTCGGTGGCCCGCTCCTCGGTGGCTTCTTCGTCGACCACCTCACCTGGCAGTGGGCGTTCTACATCAACATCCCGGTCGGCATCGCGGCCTTCGCGATCGCGTTCTTCACGCTGAAGCTGCCGAACAAGAAGGCGACCGCGCCGATCGACCTCCTCGGCGTGATCTTCCTCTCGGCGTTCACCACCTGCCTCATCTTCTTCACGGACTTCGGTGGCGACGCCGCGCACGGGTGGGGTGCCATCGAGACCTGGATGTTCGGCATCGGCATGCTGCTCGCCGCGCTGCTCTTCGTCATCACCGAGGCGCGGGCCAAGGACCCGATCATCCCGCTGTCGCTGTTCAAGAACCCGACGTTCATCAACGCGACCGCGATCGGCCTCACGCTCGGCCTCGGCATGTTCTCGGCGATCGGCTTCGTGCCGACCTTCCTCCAGATGTCGTCCGGCACCTCGGCAGCCGCGTCGGGCCTCCTCATGATCCCGATGATGGTCGGCCTCATCGGCACCTCGATCGTCTCGGGGAACCTGATCACCAGGACCGGTCGCTACCGGATGTTCCCGGTCATCGGCACGCTCGTCACCGCCGCCTCCATGGTCGCGTTCACGACGCTCACGGCGGACACCCCGATCTGGCTGATCTGCGTCTTCCTGTTCTTCTTCGGCGCCGGTCTCGGCTTGATCATGCAGGTCGTCGTGCTCGTCGCCCAGAACTCGGTGGACGCGTCGATGGTCGGAACCGCGACCAGCACGAACAACTACTTCCGCGAGGTCGGAGCGTCGCTCGGTGTCGCCGTGTTCGGCACGATCTTCACCACGCGGCTCACCGCCAACCTCAAGGACGTCTTCGCGAGTTCGGGAGCCAGCGCTGGGGACGCCTCCAACGCGGCGGCGACGATCGACCCGCAGACGCTCAGCCAGCTCCCGCCAGGCATCCGCGACGGTGTGGTCACCGCTTACGCCGATGCTCTGGCTCCGGTGTTCTGGTACCTGTTGCCGTTCATCGGCGCGGCCTTCCTGCTGTCGCTGTTCCTCAAGCAGATCCCGCTGTCCGACGTCGCCGGGCTCGTCGCCCGCGGTGAGGCCGTTGGCGGAGACGAGGCGGAGTCGCTCGAGGCTGCAGCGCGCGGCAAGGTGCCTGCCTCGACCACCGGGGCACCCGCGTTCGACCGGGCCTCGGGTGGCGGCAGTGGACTGGCGGACGCTGATCGCGAGCAGTCGCCGCGATAGGACGCGGCCGCTGCCCGACGCCGGCCCTGGGACACGTCGTCCCGGGGCCGGCGTCGTCATGCTGAGGGCCGCCTGAAACTATCTGACATGTGACTGATAGATGCGTATGCTGGAGATGCTCGCCAGAGCCGGCGAGCAGAACGGAGCCGCATCATGTCGAATGCATCTATCCAGGGCCGGTTCGCCGGCAAGGTCGCGATCGTCACCGGGGGCGTGTCCGGCATCGGGGCGAAGATCACCGAACGGCTGGTCGCCGAGGGTGCCTCGGTCGTCGTCGCGGACATCAACGCCGAGCTGATCGCGAGCGCCGCCGAGACCTTCGGCGATCGTGTGTGGGGTCGGCGCACCGACGTGACCGACGAGGCGGACTTCTCCGCGTTGGTCGCCGAGACCGTCGAACGCTTCGGCACGCTCGACACGCTCTTCAACGTCGCAGGCGGATCACGCGCCGGGACGATCACCGACATCTCCTTCGAGGACTGGGACTTCACGGTCCGACTGAACCTCTACAGCGCCTTCAACGGCACCCGGCTCGCCGCCCGTCAGTTCCTCGCCGAGGGCAAGGCCGGGTCGATCGTCAACATCGCTTCGCTCAACTCGCTCGTCCCCATGCACTTCGGTGTCGGTTACACGGCGTCGAAGGCCGGCGCAGTCATGTTGACCAAGCAGGCGGCGCTCGAGCTCGGTGAGCACGGCATCCGCGTGAACGCCGTGTCGCCGGGTCTCGTCGCGACGCCGCTGACGAAGTCGCTGACCGACATCCCCGGTGTGCAGGCCGCGTACGACGAGCGCATCCCGCTCCGACGTGCCGCTGCGCCGGAGGAGATCGCCGCAGCCGCCCTGTTCCTCGCGAGCGACGACGCGTCGTACATCTCGGGCGACAA
This sequence comes from Plantibacter sp. VKM Ac-2876, assembly GCF_015350715.1. Lineage (NCBI taxonomy): Bacteria > Bacillati > Actinomycetota > Actinomycetes > Micrococcales > Microbacteriaceae > Plantibacter > Plantibacter sp. VKM Ac-2876. The sequence goes on from NZ_JADKSI010000003.1 coordinate 350,361, forward strand.
CCTCGTCGTCGACGGCGCCTGGCAGACCACCGGCTATCCGGACCTGCGACCGTTCATGAGCTGATCAGGTGGGGCCGACGGCTAGCCCTTCGGGGAGACGACCTTGATGCGGGAGTGACCCGAGGGGCCGCCGGTCGACTCGATGTAGGTCTTGAACGCCTCGAGCGTCCCACGGACGACCCGTCCGGCGAGCCCGAGCGCCGCAGCGGTCCGCTCCACCGCGGACACCGGCTTCCAGTGCACCGTGACGTCCACGCGGGTCTGCTGTTTGTCGATCGCGTCGAAGGTGGCGTCGCCACTGAACCAGACGTCGCCCTCGATGGTGCGCCAGACCAGGCGCTCCTCCGGGAGTTGCTCCAGGATCTCGACGAGGAACTGCCGCGAGAGTTTGCTGATCGCGACGGTCCAGCGACTGTAGACCTCGCCGGTCAGCTTCACCTCGCGCACAGCCGGCAGGAACTCCGGGTACGACTCGAAGTCGACCCACTGCTTGTAGACGGCCGCGATGGGGAGGTCGACCACGATGCTGTGCTGCACGGTGGAGACCCCGTCCTCCGCCGTGCGGGTTCGCTTCGCAGTCTCTTCGTCCCCCGGCTCGAACGATCCGTCGTCGGGCGCGGAGTCCGTGCTTCCTCGTCGCTTCATTTGTCCTTCTTGTCCTTGCCGTTGCCGTTGTTGCCGTTGTCGTTCCCGTTCCCGTGCCCGTTGTTCCCGGAATCGTCCCCGTTACCGTCGTCGGAATCGTCCCCGGCTCCATCGTCCTCGGCCGGCGAGACGGGTTCGGCCGGAGCGACCGAACTGGGTTCCGGGGTCGGTGCCGGGGTCTCGACCGCGGGGGAGAGGTCGGCGCGGACGAGCGCGATCGCCGCACGGATGTCCGCGGCTCGTGTCGCCGAGACGGTTTCAGCCGCCTCAGCAGCGGCCAGCTGCGCCTCGAGCGCGTCGAGAGCAGCGAGCGCACCCGCAGTGTCGCCGTCGGCGGCTGCGTTCGCGACCACGAGTACACGACTCTGCAGGTCGCGGCCGGTGCTCGCGTCGAGGTCTGCAGCCGGTCCAGCGCAGCCACTCAGGAGGGCGACGACGACCAACGGTACTGCGAGCAGCCGGAGCCCCCGGTTCCAGGAGTTCCTCATGGCGTCACCTCCCGCAGGAGTTCATCCAGATGCGTCGACAACGGTTCGGGCAGGGTGGGCAGCGTCGGGGCGGGCGGCTGCGCCTGGGACACGAGGAACCAGACGACCGCGACTGTGATCACCAGCAGCACGGCCGCGAGGATCAGCCAGCGTCGAAGGCGCGGCGGCTGGCGCACCGCGGCCTGGCGCCGTGCACCGCCGTCGAGACGTCGCTCCGAGCGGCGAGAGCCGTCGAGCACCGCGGTCGGGCCGGTCTCGGCGGGCGTGTCCGCCGTCGGCGCGAGCGGTGTCGTCGCCGTCACGAGCCCCGTCGATCCCTCCGGTACGGCGGCGAGCGGTGTCGTCGAGTCAAGCCGTTCGGTCGCAGCCGTGGGTTCCGGGTCTGCGGTCACCAGCGGTGCCGAGGTCGCGACGGTCGCATCCGCCGGGTCCAGCGCGGGATCCATACCACGGACGGCCACCGCCACCTCGAGGGCGGTGGGGCGCTGGGCCGGTTCGGACGCGGTCATCGCGGTGAGCAGCGACTTCCACTGGTAGCCGAGCTCGCCGGGGATCGTCGGCGACGCGTTGAGGCGTGCCATGAGCGAATCGTGCGTGGTGGTCTGCGGGTAGGCGCGGCGACCGGTCAGGGCTTCGAGGAGTACGAGTCCGAGGGCGTACACGTCGGCCGGAGGGGCCGGATCCGCACCACGGACGAGCTCAGGACTGAGGTAGGCGACCGTGCCCATCAGCGAGCCCGGGGCCGTCATCCGGGTGCTGTCGATGAGGTAGGCGATGCCGAAGTCGGCGAGCTTCGCGCGGTACTCCTGGTGGGGCAGGATCGTCGGTCGCAGCAGCACGTTGGACGGCTTGATGTCACGATGGACGACTCGCGCCGCGTGCACCGTATGGAGTGCCTCCGCGAGGTCGACGGCCATCGCGGCGACCTCGGACGACGGAAGCGGCGACCGAGCGATGCGTTGGGACAGCGTCGGGCCGTCGACGTGCTCCATGACGAGGTAGGAGCCGTCGCCGGCCACGACCCTGGCGTCGAACAGGGTGACGAGGGCCGGGTGGTTCAGGGATGCGAGCAGACGCGTCTCCGAGGCGGTCCTGGCGCCGTCGGTCGCATCGGTCGTTCCCGGGCGGAACAGCTTGACCGCCACCTTGCGCCCGAGCACCTCGTCGGTAGCCAGATGGACGGTCGCCATCCCGCCGGCACCGATCGGTTGCTCGAGTCGATACCGACCGTCCAGCAGTTCGCCGCTCTGGGACGGCGCGGTACCGGGTTCGGTCATGGGTGGTGCGGCCGGTCCGTTCGTCAGAGGACGGGGCCGTCGTTGTCGGTCGTGCTGCGGCGGGTGACGCGTTCGCCGCTACCGGGGTCCACGGCGGAGCGCGTGGTCGAGGAGACCTGTCGACGGCGGAGTACGAGCACGAGCGAGATGAGGAACACCACTGCGCCGGCGGCCATGAGGATGTACCCGATGAGCGTGAGGTCCACAGCGGGGACGTCGACGTTCACGGCGAAGGCGAGGATGGCGCCGATGACGATCAGGGCGATTCCGGTTCCGAGACCCATGAGTAGCTCCTCTTCTCGACGACCGTGAGTTCGAGCGGATCGCTCAAGGGGTGTTCACGGACGACTCAGCCTATTATTGAGTCAATCACGGTTGAGTCAACGGGGGTTGTGTCGGTGGAGTCGCTGGCGGTAAGGGCGTCCAAGTTCGCCGCGCTCTCGGAGCCGGCGCGGCTGCGCATCGTGGACCTTCTGGCGCTCGGCGACCTCTCACCGACCGAGATCCAGCTCGCCCTCGGGATGGGGTCGAACCTCGTCTCCCATCACCTCAGCGTCCTCCAGCGAGCGGGGATCCTCTCGCGCTCGCGATCCGAGTCCGATGGACGCCGCAACTACGTGCGGCTCGTCCCGGGGACGTTCGACCGCCTTGCACCCGAACCGATCAGCGCCCCGGCGCGGGTCGTCTTCGTCTGCACGGCGAACTCGGCGCGGTCGCAGATGGCGGAGGCGCTCTGGCAGGACCGCAGTGACGTCCCCGTCGCATCCGCGGGCAGCAGGCCGGCGCGCGAGGTCAACCCGGGCGCCGTTCGGGCGGCGGCACGCCATGGCGTCCGGATCAGCCCGAGCGTTCCACGCGCGACGGCGGAGGTCCTCCGGCACGGCGACTTCGTCATCACCGTGTGCAACCGGGCGCACGAGGAGCTCGACGGGCGGGACGATCTGCACTGGTCGATCCCCGACCCTGCCGCGCCTGCGACCGATGAGGCGTTCGACGAGGCGTTCCGGGACATCCGCCTGCGCGTCGAGGAGTTCGTCAGTCGGCTGGCACCGGTCGCCGGATAGGACCGGGACGCCCGGCGGTGGCAGCTGGTCGCGGCACCGACCTCATCCGGCGTCGGGGAGAAGTTCCGGGCACTCGCCGCCGGGGACGGTGGCCAACTCGAAGTGCCAGATCTCGTTCGCATAGGTCTGGCAGAGGCCGTAGTCGGCGCCGTGCTCGATGAGCCAGTAGTCGGCGTCCGTCGCGCCGATGTCGACGGCCGCCCCGCGCGTGTGCGAGGAGCCGTCGGGCGTGGCGGCGTACTGCCGGGCGGCCGCCTCGCTGCCGTACTGGAGGATCGCCTCGTCGAGCAGGTGCTGCTGGTACGCCGTGCTCCGCCAGCCGGAGCTCACGTACAGCGCGATGTCGTCTTCCGCCGCTGCATCCGTCGCCTGCTGGACGGCCTCAAGGAGGTCCGCATCGAGGTTCGCGATGGCCGGGAGATCGGTGTCGTAGGCCGAGTACCGGTTCTCGTCCAGCACGCCGTCCTCGGCCCCGAACGCGCCGTCCGTCGTGGTCGTGGTTCCGTCACTCGCGTCTCCGGACGGTCGCTCGGCCAGCGCGGTGATCCCGCGGGTGATGGTCGGCGCGACGCCCGTGCACGCGACCAGGGCGATCGCGGCGGTGAGGGCGACGGCCGTGGCGGCGAGCATGACGACGGCTCGGTTGGAGCCCCTGCGGGCGACGGTGCTCCGTCGGCCCGGGTGCCGATGCGGCTGCTGCTGGTGCTGGATGTCGTGCTGCATGGTTCCTCCTCGGTCGGTCGTCGGTGTTCGGCACGCGACGACCAGGCCCCCAGTCCAGCTCGACGGCGGTTGCGCGGGCGTCGGACGATCACCAGACGGTTCCGAAACACCGTGCCGCCTACGATCGACACGACGCCCATCGCGGGCGCCGGAGTGACGCCATCGACGCGTCATCCGTCCCGAACACCGGAGGTCCCATGCGTGTCCTGATCGCCGAGGACGAGCAGTACCTCGCCGAGAGCATCCTCGAGGGTCTGCAGCACGAGGGGCTCGCCGCCGATCTCGTGTTCGACGGCGACACCGCGCTCGAGCGGCTCGCCGTCAACGCCTACGACGTCGTGGTGCTCGACCGCGACCTCCCTGGCACGCACGGCGACGACGTCTGCCGCTGGATCATCGCCCAGGAACTGCCCTGCCGGGTGCTCATGCTCACCGCTGCCGCCGACCTCGACGACAAGGAGAGCGGCTTCGAGATCGGCGCCGACGACTACCTGACCAAGCCGTTCGAGCTGCGCGAGCTCGTCCTCCGGCTCCGTTCACTGGCGCGTCGACCCAAAGCGTCGCTCCCACCCGTCCTCGAGTACGCCGGTGTGCGGCTCGACCCGTTCCGCCGCGAGGTGTATCGCAACGGCCGGTACGTGCGTCTGGCGAAGAAGCAGTTCGCGGTGCTGGAGATCCTGCTCGCGGCGAAGGGCGGCGTCGTGAGTGCCGAAGAGCTCCTCGAGCGCGCCTGGGACGAGCATGCCGACCCGTTCACGAACGCCGTGCGGGTGACGATGTCGACGCTCCGGAAGGTGCTCGGCGAGCCGTGGATAATCCACACCGTGCCGGCCGTCGGCTACCGGGTCCTGCCGCCAGGTGAGGCTCCCGCTGAGACGAGCGGCGCGGACGCCGGTGGCGAGGACGAGGACGACGAGGTGGGCGCATGACCGCCGCTCCGGCCGTCGGTGACAACGCCCGGCCGACCTGGATGACCGCTCGCGTCAAACTCACCGCGACCTACGCCGCGTTCACCATCGTGACGGGACTCATCGCGCTCATCGTCATCAACGTCATCATCTGGCGGTTCCCCAGCTATCCACTCGCACCCGCAGACGACAGCCGACAGATCTCCGCCATCTCCCGCGGCGAGATCCGCGATTCGCTCATCAACTACTCGATGCTCGCGCTCATCGCGATGGCCGTGATCGGCACCGGCGTCGGCTGGATCGTCGCCGGACGAGTCCTGCGGCCGCTGCGGGACCTCAATGCGGCCGTGCGCGCGGCGGCGGAGGGTTCGCTCGACCACCGCATCGCGATGACGGGTCGCCGCGACGAGTTCCGCGAGCTCGCCGACCGCTTCGACGACATGCTGGCACGCCTCGAGCAGTCGTTCCTGACGCAGAAGCGGTTCGCGGCCAACGCCTCGCACGAACTGCGGACACCGCTCGCGACGATGAAGATGCTCATCGAGGTCGCCCAGGCCGACCCGGAGGGCCGCGACGTCGACCGCGCGCTGCGGCGGCTGCACGAGACGAACGAGCGTGGGATCGCGATCGTCGAGGCGCTCCTGCAGCTGAACCAGCTCGATCGCCGACCGCTCGTGACCTCGCCCGTCGACCTGGCGGCGGTGGCTCGCGACGCGTCGCAGCTCATCTCGCCGGAGTCCGCGGACGCCGGGGTCACGATCTCCTCGACCCTCAGGAGCACGGCGGTGCTCGGCAACCGCGTGCTCCTCCAACAGCTGCTGACGAACCTGCTGTCGAACGCCGTGCGGTACAACAGCGGTCCGGACGGCTGGGTCTCGATGTGGGTCGGACCCGACCCGCAGGCGCCGGGACGCGCCGTCGTCGTGGTCAGCAACTCGGGGCCGCTGCTCGACAAGGCTGAGGTGGCGCGGTTCGTGGAGCCGTTCGACCGGCGGGACGCCCGGATGGCGCGGGCTGCTGGTCGCGATCGAGGGAACGGTCTCGGGCTGACCCTGGGTGCGCGCATCGTGGAGCTGCACGGTGGGGCGCTGCGGCTCGCGCCGTTGCCGGCGGGTGGACTCGAGGCGACAGTGCTGCTGCCGGCTCGCGACGCCGACCCGGCCGGAGCCTGACCGCGGAACGACGGAACCGGGGACGACGGAACGGCCGACCGATCACGGATCGGTCGGCCGTTCCGGCTGGTGCGGAGATCACTGCACGGCGCACGCCCTGGCCTCATCGAACAGGTCCTCCGGCAGGTCCCACACCCCGTTCGCATCCGGATCGGGGACGTCGAACCCCTGGTCCCGCAGGCACTGCGCGCGAAGGCGGAGCTCGTCGGAGATCTCCGTCTTGCTGAGCTGGTCGGGGTTCGCAGGCGGCGGGCCGAGTTCCACAGCGCAGACGTCGTAGGCCTGGTTCATCGCGTCGCTGCCGTCGAACGTGATCGCGGTGCCGGGTTCCGGGTCTTCGACGGCGATCCCCTGGTCACGGAGGCAGTCGGCGAGGGAGATGGTGTAGTCGTCGTACGCCTCGGCGTAGGAGTCGGCGGTCGACGGCGATCCACCGCTCGACGGGGCTCCCGCGGATCCGGAGCAGGCGGTGAGCCCCAGCATGAGGGCGAGGACGGGGACGGCGAAGCCGAGGGCTGTGGATCGGCGCATGGGGTGGTCCTTTCTGACAGGTGACCGGTCCTGGTCACTCCGTCATCCCATCAACCGTCCTGTTCCGTCCTCGTCTCCCGATCACCAGACGTTCCCAACACCCCACCCTGCCCGCGAACTGTCACCAACGGCTCGTCGGGGCGGCCCGGACCGGCAGCAAGTGACAGTTCGCGGGCAGGGAGGGGGTCAGTTCATGCGTGTGACGATCCAGACGATCAGCATTCCGACGATGAACGCGACGGGGATCCACCTCCCGGATCGTCGCAACCTGCGGCCGGATGAAGCGACACCAGGCGGCGGGGTGAGCCGCCCGATCGCGGGTGGGCCGGCCTGAGCGCCGGGTGCAAGCGGGTGCTCCGGAGTTCCGGACGTCTGCGGCTGCAAACGGTCGTCCCGCCACCGAGCCCACTGGTCCAATTTCGTCATCAGCGCGTCGACGATGCTGAACAGCCAGGCCCAGGTGTCGGGATCGAGGGTCGACACCTCCCGTTTCGTGTAGAGGAACAGCCAGTCGTCGATGATCTCCACGTCGAGCTCGGCGGCGTGGTCGATGAACCTCGCCATGATGTCCGGCGTGAACAGGTAGAGCGCGTCGCGTTCGTAGCCTTCGGGGCAGTAGAGCGTGAAGTGCCGGTCGAAGTCGCCCTCCAGGGAGAGTCGCTGGGCCCGTTGGAACGCTGCCGGGAGGTTCGAGCCGAACCCGTTGTTGCCGATCGCATCGAGCACGATGTTCGGCAGGGGGACGTCGAGCCTCACCGCGACGTATCCCCAGTGGTGGGTCGTCGAACTCTTCCCGTGACGGACCGTGTACCGGTAGTTGCCGAACTCTACGGCGCGGGGACGACCACCCCGCAGCACGTCGGTCGACTGCCGCGACGATCCGATCCCGAAGATCATGCCGGGGAACGGAGGGTAGCTGAGGTCCGCGGTGTAGGTCATCCCGTTGGCCGCGGCGAATTGGGAGAGGCGGAAGCGCTTGATACGCCTCGTACGCCAGGAGAGGACTGCGAACACCGCGACGGCGGCGGCCGCGAGGAGCCCGATCCCGAGCAGCGGCGTCGGCCCGGAGCCGCCTCGTGAGGGAGAGGGCAGCGTTCCCAACAGGACGAACCCGGCGACGGTGACCACGACGATCGCCGCGAGCAAGCCGATGAACAGCCGGGCGGACGGCGCGCGATGGTACGAGGGCGCCTTCGCCATGGCGTCACGGTCGATGGGGTCGATGAGCGCTCGGGTGTCGATCGTGCCGTCCATCCCCTCACGCTACCTGCCCGCGAACTGTCACCAACGGCTCGTCCGAGCGGCCCGGACGAGCAGCAAGTGACAGTTCGCGGGCAGGGGAGGGGTCACATCGAGCGGCGGAGCCAGCTCTCGACGCCGGAGACATGGACCGTGACCAGCGCACGGGTGAGTTCGGTGTCGCGCTTCTCGAGGGCGTCGACGATCGCGTGGTGCTCCTGGAGGGTGCGGGCGACGGCCTTCTCCTCGGTGAGGCCGCGCCAGATGCGGGCCCGGACCGTCTTGCTGCCGAGGGCGGCGAGCAGACTCGCGAGGTAGGCGTTACCACTCAGCTCGATCACGCGGGCGTGGAACTGCAGGTCGTGCGCGACGAGATCCTCGACCGTCGTGGACTCGTCGACCTCGTCGACCATGCTGCGCAGCTCGGCGATCCGCTCGTCGTCGAGGTGCTGGATCGCCATCACCGATGCGGAGGGTTCGAGGATGCGGCGCACCTCGAACATCTCGATGAGGGAGGCGTCGGCGTGCATGTCGATGACGAACGACATCGCCTCGTGCAGCAGGCTCGGCTCGAGCGTCGTGACATAGGTGCCGTCGCCGCGTCGGACGTCGAGCACCCGGATGAGCTCCAACGCCTTCACCGCCTCGCGGAGGGAACTGCGGGAGAGTCCCAGGGTCTCGCTGAGCTCCTTCTCCGAAGGGAGGCGCTGGCCGGGTGTGAGGTCTCCGGCGACGATCATCGCCTGGATCCGCGCGATCGCCTCGTCCGTGACTGCCATGCGACCCCCTGCTCGAGCGAGACGGTCACGTGGAACACCGCCTCGCGCCATGATACATCCGACGTTTCCCCGGGCCGCACCCCGACCAGGCTCCACGCTCCGCCGACACCGGGCACCTTGTGTTACGTCAGGTTGAGCGCCCTCTCGCGGCCCGTCCGATCACTCCCTACTGTTGCTGCAACCCGACGTCCCGGTGCGCCCCGACCGCACCGACAGCGGACGCCGGCACGCTCCACCACCCCCTGCACCGTCCCGCACCCCACCGTCATCTGGAGTCCCCATGCGTCGTCGATCGCGCCTCGCGCTGTCTCTTGTCACCCTGGCCGTCGTGGCCGGCCTCGCCACCGGCTGTTCCCTCAAGCAGTCCTCGTCCAGCGAGTCGACGAGCGGCGCCGCTGCCAGCTCCGCCGCCTCTGACGTCGACGTCCCCTCGCTCAAGGGCAAGACCGTCGGCGTCGCCGCCAAGGACGTCGTCCGCGACTTCGGCCGCCTCACCTACCAGGGTGTGCAGGACCGCCTGGAGGAGCTCGGCGCCAAGGTCGTCGCCACCCAGGCCGACGCACAGGACGACAAGCACCTGGCCAACGTCGAGAACCTCGTCTCGCAGAAGGTCGACGCGATCGTCGTCATCCTCGGTGACGCGACCACCCTCGCCCCGGCCTTGCAGCAGGCGAAGGACGCCGGTATCCCGGTCTTCACGATCGACCACGCCAGCGAGAACTCGGTGAACAACATCGGTTCCGACAACTGGCAGATCGGCTCCACCCTCGCCCGAACCCTCGCCGAGGACATCGGCGGGAAGGGCAAGGTGCTCGTCTTCAACGGCTTCTACGACGTCACCCCCTGCCAGATCCGCTACGACGAGTTCAAGCTCGTGCTGAAGAACTACCCGAACATCGAGATCATCGAGCCCGAGTTGCAGGACATCTACGAGGGCACCATCGAGGACGCCAAGCAGAAGACGAACGACGCGCTCACCCGCTACCCCAAGGGCGAGATCTCGGCCGTGTGGTCGTGCTGGGACCTCCCGGCGATCGGTGCCTCGCAGGCCATCGACCCGGCGGGCCGCGACGAGATCAAGGTCTACGGCGTCGACGCCGAACCCGGAGCGCTCGACCTCATCCAGGACCCCGACTCGGTGTACCAGTTCACGGTCGCGCAGCAGCCGACCCTGTTCGGGACGACGAGCGCGAACAACGTCGCCCTGTACCTCGGTGGCAAGCAGGACGAGGTGCCGCTGAGCACCTACCTCGACGCCGTGTTCATCGACAAGGCGAACGTCGCCGACGAGCGCAAGCGACTCGGCCTGGAATGACGCACGACACCTCGATCGACGGTCAGGCCGCCCAGCGCTCGCTGGGCGGTCGGCCCGGTGCCGCCACGGCCGAAGCCTCGGCTCCCGCCGTGAGCATGCGTGGCATCGCGAAGGACTTCGGCGGCGTCCGGGTGCTGGACGACGTCGACCTCGAGGTGCACCCCGGCGAGGTCGTCGCGCTCGTCGGCGAGAACGGCGCGGGCAAGTCGACGCTCATCAAGATCCTCACCGGCCTCTACACGGCGAGCGAGGGCGCCATCGAGATCGACGGTGAACCGGTCGTCATCCGCAACCCGGGTGACGCCGAACGCCTCGGTGTCCGCGTCATCCACCAGGACCGCCACCTGGCCGGTCGGCTCACAGTCGCGGAGCAGCTGTTCCTCGGCTCGCGATCCGCGTTCCTCACCGGCCGGCAGCTCGACCGCCGCGCTGAGCGGGAGCTGCTCGACCTCGTCGGGCTCGACGTGCCGGGCAAGACCCTCGTCGACGAGCTGAGCGTCGCCGAGCAGCAACTCCTGCAGCTCGCGATCGCGACGATCACGCGTCCACGGGTCCTCGTGCTCGACGAACCCACCGCACCGCTCGCTGCCGGTGACGTCGAGCGGCTGTTCCGCACCGTCCGGACCCTGCAGGGCCAGGGCGTCGCCGTCATCTACATCTCCCACTACCTGCAGGAGGTGCGCGACATCGCGTCCCGCGTCGTCGTGCTCCGCAACGGTGAACGCGTCGGTGCCCTCGACCTCGCCGATCCCGACGCGACCCTCGACGCCATCGTCCAGCTCATGGTGGGGCGGAGCGTCGAGGAGTTCGGCGACCGCGAACGGATCGTCGCCGACGCCGGTGCCGAACCGGTGCTCGCGATCGACGGGCTGACGGTCCCCGAACGCCTGCACGGCGTCTCGATCGCCGTCCGTCCGGGCGAGATCGTGGGCGTCACGGGTCTCGTCGGCTCGGGCCTCGAGGAACTGGCCGACGCCGTCACCGGCTTGCGTGCGCACGGCGGAACCGTGCGGCTCGGCCGAGCGCCGATCCGCTCGCCGCGGGCCTTCGTCCGGGCGGGTGGAGCGTACGTGCCGGCGAACCGCCACCGCGACGGCATCCTGAACCGTCAGTCCGTCCGCGAGAACCTCACGCTCGCCGCGCTCGACCGCATCACCGGGCTCGCCGGCATCCTGCGTGGCCGACGCGAGCGGGAGATCGCCGCCGACCTCGTCACGAGGCTCGACGTCCGGCCCGCGAACGACACCGCGGTGGCCGGAAGCCTCTCCGGCGGCAACCAGCAGAAGGTCGTGCTCGGTCGGTGGCTCGCGGCCGGGTCGACCGTGTTCGTGCTCGACCAGCCGACCTCCGGCGTCGACATCGGGTCGCGTCAGCAGATCTACGCGGAGATCGACGCGCTCGTCGCGCAGGGCGCCGGCGTCCTGCTCGTGAGCGTCGACCTCGAGGAACTGATCGGGCTCGCCGACCGCGTCCTCGTGCTGTACCGCGGGACGATCCGGACCGAGCTGCCGCGATCGCAGGCGACCGCCGACACGATCCTCGCCTGGTCGACGGGTGCCGCCGAGGTCGCGTCCACGCCGTCGGCCCCCTCGACCGGCTCGGGGACCGAGTCGCCACCCACCCGAGGAGTCTCCGCATGACCGCCCTCTCCGCTCCACCCGTCGTGCCCGGCCAGGCGCCGTCGGCCGCGACGGAGTCCGCGACCAAACGTCGCCGTCCGGTCTCCCGGTTGGGACTCATCGGCTACGCGATCGTCGTCATCGAGGTCGTCGTCTTCGCGGTCGCCTCACCCGGCTTCCTCGACCCGGCCAACCTCGCGACGATCCTCACCCAGTCGGCGGTCTACGCGATCGCCGCCTTCGGACTGTCCATCGTCGTCGTCACGGGTGGTGAGGACGTCGTCCGCGGCGGCATCGACCTCTCGATCGGCGCCGTCCTCGGCTTCTCCGGCGCCCTCGTCGCGGTGCTCCTGCAGGCCGAGCTCGGTCTGCCGCTCGCGCTGCTCATCGGGCTCGGAGCCACGGCGATCATCGGGCTCGTGAACGGTCTCGTCGTCGTCGCCGGGATCCGCCCGCTCCTCGTCACGCTCGCGATGATGAGCATCGTCACGAGTCTCACGATCGTCATCACGAACAACGTGAAGGTGCCGGTCGCCGACGCCGGGCTGATCTGGTTGCGGAGCGGACACGTCGTCGGTGTCCCTGCGGCGGTCGTCGTGCTGCTCCTCGTCTTCGCGGTCGTCGCCTTCGCCACCGGGCGCACCAGCTGGGGCGTGAAGAACGCCGCGGTCGGGCAGAATCCGACGGCCGCCCGGGTGGCCGGGATCGCCGTCAACCGCCACATCGTCGTCAGCTACGTGCTCGCGGCGGTCCTCGCCGGGATCGCGGGCGTTCTCATGACCAGTCGGTTGTCCGCCGCGCTGCCGGGGATCGGTGAGCAGTCGCTCATCGACATCCTCCTCGCGACGTTCCTGTCCATCGCGTTCTCCCGTCGGCTCGTCGTCACGATCACGGGGACCCTGTTCAGTGCCGTGTTCGTCGCGATCCTCACCAACGGCTTCAGCCAGCTCGGCGTCCCGAGCCAGTGGATCGGCATCACCAAGGGTGTGCTGATCCTGCTGGTGCTCGCGGTCGCCGCGATCCGCGAACGGAGCGTCAAGCGATGAGTGTCGACACGCGCACGCAATCCTCCGCCACCACCGGCGTCTCCGTCCCGAACGTCGGATCGGCTGGACCGGGAGGCGGCGATGACCAGCGTCCCGGCGGCCCGCTCTCGAGGCTGACGGTCCGTGGCCTCGGTGCCGCGGTCCCGCAGGCGCTCGCCCCCGCCGTGCTGGCGGTGCTGCTCATCGTGTTCGCGGTGCTGTCGCCGTCGTTCCTGACCGCCGACAACCTGCTCGGGGTGCTCAACCAGAACGCGCTGCTCCTGCTCGCGGCCGTCGCGATGACGGTCGTCGTCCGCGCCGGTGGCATCGACCTCTCGATCGGTGTCGCCATCGACCTCGCGGCGCTCACCGCGTCGGCGCTCCTGGCCGACGACTACGTGGCCTGGGTGGCGATCGTCGGCGGTCTGGTCGTCGGTCTGCTCGTCGGGGCCGTGAACGCGTTCCTCATCGTGGTGCTGCGCATCCGGCCGTTCCTCGCGACACTGAGCGTCTGGTTCATCGGCGGTGGCGTGCAGCAGGTCGCGACCGACGGCGGGTCACCCATCTACCTGTCGCGGAGCAGCGTGCCGGACGAGTTCGCATGGTTGGGTGCCGGGACCGTGCTCGGTGTCGCCGCGCCGATCGTCGTCGCCGTGCTCGTGCTGATCATCGTCTGGGCTGCGCTCGAACGGAGTCGCTGGGGTCGGGTGCTGACCGCGGCGGGGGAGCAGCCGACCGCGACCCGGATCTCCGGTCGGTTGGCGGGGACGTCGATGGCGACGGCGTTCATCTTCGCCGCCGGGATCGCGGCCATCGCCGGGCTGATCCTGGCCTCGCGGAGCCAGGGCTTCGTCGCCAATAGCGGTCAGCTCTACGTGCTCGACTCCATCGGTGCGGTGTTCATCGGGACGACGCTGAGCCGGACCGGGCGGCCGAACCTCTTCGGGACGCTCGTGGGCGTGCTCATCTTCTCGCTGTTGACGAACGGGATGAACCTCGTCGGGCTGTCCTTCTACTGGCAGGGCCTCGCCCGCGGTGTCGTCCTGATCCTGATCCTGCTCCTCGGAGTCCTCCTGGCGCGCGACCGGTCCCGCAAACCCCTCACGTGACGCCCATCCGAGTCTCGTGGTGCGGTTGCGCCAGCGCGGTGCGCTGACGCGAGCGCGCCCCGCACACGTGAGCGCGGGTCTCTGGAGACCCGCGCTCACGCTCATGCCCCGCGGTGACGTCAGCGCACCGCGCTGGCGTCACCCGAAGGAACGGGTCAGACTCGGAGGTCGAGCCAGGCGACCTGCTCCGGGGTCAGCTTCAGGGACAGGGCGTCGGTCGACGAACGCGTCTCCTCGATGGACCGCGGCCCGATGAGGGCGAAGGTCGGGAAGTCCTGCGCCAGCACATAGGCCAGGGCGATCGCGGTCGGCGCGACACCCAACTCGGTGCCCAGCTGACGGGCGCGGGCCAACCGCTCGAAGTTGTCGTCGCTGTAGTAGCAGCGCACGAGATCCGGGTCCGACAGGTCCTCGGGTTCGGCACGCCCGGTGAAGAATCCACGTGCCTGCGACGACCACGGCAGCAGCGGCGTCTTCGTCTCCTCGAGCCACGCCCGGCTCGTCGGATCCGTCACCTCCACACAGCCGGCCCACGGCACGTCGAGCGCGCGGGCGAGACCGAAGTGGTTGCTCAGCGCCGCGAAGCCCCGCTTCCCGTTGGCCGCCGCATAGGCGTTCGCCTCCTCGAACCGCTCGATGGACCAGTTGGACCCACCGAACGCACGGATGCGACCGGCCTCAGCGTGCTCGTTCAGTACGTCGACGAACTCGCCCACCGGCACCTCGACGTTGTCGCGGTGCATCAGGTACAGGTCGAGGTGGTCGGTGCCGAGCCGCTCGAGGCTCTCGAACAGCTGACGCGAGATCGACTCCGGGTCGCAGAACGGCGTGTGCGCACCCTTGCCGATCACCACGACGTCGTCGCGGAGGCCACGGTTGGCGAGCCAGCGTCCGAGCAGCTGCTCCTGCAGGCCGTCGCCGTACAGCCACGCCGTGTCGAAGGCGTTGCCGCCGCGCTCGAAGAAGTCGTCGAACATCGCCGACGCGTGCGACAGGGTCTGCTGGTTGTCGACGCCCATCACGAGCCGCGAGATGTCGTGGTCGATGCCCGCGATGCGACCGGTCGGCATCGGAAGCTCGGCGCGCACGGCGAGCGGCCGGCCGGAACCGGTCGGGATGTCGGTGTCGATCGACTCGAACGGGTACTCGAGGCCGACCGCCTCGCGCCAGCGGTCGAGGGTCGCCGCGTTGCCGAGCGAGTCCGCCCAGCGCATCTGCGGTGCCTGACCGGCGTCGGCGAACGCAGCGACCGCGTCGGCCTGGATCGCGTACTGCGGTGCCCCGGGGATGTGGATCGACTCCGTGCCCGAGATGGTGCGGACCTCGATCGTCGAGCCGTCCTCGACCGACGGCAACCACGGGTCGGACACGATGATCTGGCCGGTCGAGCCCGTGACGACGACGCGGTTGTCGTCCTGCACGCGCACGCCGCTCGTGACGTGCGCCGTGATGCCCGATGGGAAGACGAGCGACGCGCTGGCCCACTCGTCGACGCCGGTCGAACCGATGGTGCCGTTCCCGGTGACCTCCGTCGGGTCGGCGAACGGCGCACCCTCGGCAGCACCCGCGATGAGCCGCGAGATGGAGACGGGGTAGCCGCCGACGTCGAGGATGCCGCCGCCCGCCAGCTCCGGGTTCATGAGCCGGTGGTCGGCGGGCAGGTTCGCGGCGAACGCGAACGACGCCTCGATGTGCTGGACGTCGCCGATGGCGCCGGACGACACGAGTTCGACGAGCTTGGCTGTCTGCGGGTGGAAGCGGTACATGAACGCCTCGGCGAGGTACACGCCGGCACGGCGGGCGGCCTCGATCGCGAGCATCGCACCTGCGCGGTTCACCGAGAGCGGCTTCTCGCTGACGATGTGCTTGCCGGCTTCGGCCGCTTCGATCACCAGCCGGACGTGCTCGGTGTGCGGGGTCGCGATGTAGACCGCGTCGACGCCGGGATCGGCCAGCAACTCGGCGACTGAGTCGTATCCGCGGACGGGAGCCGTGCCGTCGCCGAAGCGCTCACCGAACTCCTCGGCACGCGATGCGTCACGACTGGCGACGGCGGCGAGTCGACCGGTGCGACTCGCGTGCAACTCGGTCGCGAACCGTTCGGCGATCGTTCCGGGTCCGATGATCCCCCAGGCGACGTGTTCCATATGGTGGTGCTCCTCAACGTTGATCGGCGGTGCGATGGTCTGTGGCGAACGTCACCGTGAACGTTCACGGTGTGAGCGTATCAGTACGATGTGACCATGACCAGGCCCCGCGACGATCACGCTCCGGCGCGAGCGACGATCATCGACGTCGCCCGGGTCGCCGGCGTCTCGCGCCAGACCGTGACCCGCGCACTCAACGGGATGCGCGACGTCAGCGACGCCACCAGGCAACGGGTCGTCGAGGTCGCAGCCTCGCTCAACTACCGTCCGAACCGCGCCGCGCAGCACCTGGTGAGCGGCCGGACGACGACGCTCGGACTGGTCGTCGACGACCTGCGGAACCCCTACTACCCGGAGCTCGCGGCCGCCCTCGTGCAGCAGGCTGCCGAGCGGGGATGGACCGTGTTGGTCGCCGAGGTCGGGGGAGCGGCGAACGCATCGGGCGACCGACCCGCCGCCGCGGATCGCGGACCGGACCTCCCCGACGCGGAACGTGCGCAGCTCGCCGAACTCGCACGGCAGGTCGACGCGGTCGTCGGACGCAACGGCGCCGACCACGGAGCACTCCAGGGCGCCTTCGCCACCATCCCGTTCGTCTCCCTCGGCGACCATCGGCCAGAGGAGTCCGAGGCCGCAGCGGACCTGTCCGGCTCGGAGCCGGCGCTGCAGGTGGCGGGCGTCGACATCGACTTCGAGGACGGCATCCGACAGGCGCTCGCCCATTTCGTCGCGACCGGGCGCCGGTCCATCGCGATGATCGACGCCTCGGCGGAACCGTCCGGACGGCGTCTCGCGTACCGCGCGTTCCTCGAAGAGCACGGCTTGCCGTGGTCGGAGGCGTCGGAGACCTGGGCGGAGGACACCCACCAGGGCGGGGTCTCGGCCGCCCTGCAGTGCCGCGCCGCGATGCCCGACGTCGACGCCGTGCTCGTCTTCAACGACGTCATGGCCGTCGGCGTGCTCAAGGGCCTCGCCCGTGCCGGGGTCAGCGTGCCGGACGACGTCGCCGTCATCGGCATCGACGGACTCGACCTCGGTCGCTTCGTCACCCCTGAGCTCACGAGCGTGGCCGTCGACAAGGGCGACATTGCACGGCACAGCCTGGAGTTGCTTGACGGCATGATGTCCGGCACGCTCCCGCTCTCGGGGCCGTCCGTCCGACGCTCGGTGGGTGTCTCGCTCGTCATCCGCGAGTCCGCCTGAGCCAGTCCGCCTGAGCCGCTCCGATGAGCCACTCCACCCACTCCACCCGGGCCGCACCGGCCCCGTCGTCCGGACGGTCGCGGGCGACACGGCAGACTGGTCACATGTCTGAACTCCTCGCCCTCTGTCGCGTCGAAGCCCTCCAGATGGACGACGGCTCGATCGGCGTCACCGCGATCGACAAGCGGCCCGTCGACGAGCCGCTGCACGTGCGGCCGATGGGGCTCTACGGCGACGTGCAGGCCGATCGCAAACACCATGGCGGCCTCACGAAGGCGCTCTACGCCTACGCCGAGGAGGACGCGCGGTTCTGGGAGGGCGAGCTCGGTCGGGAGATCACGCCGGGGCTGTTCGGCGAGAACCTCCGCACGCAGGGGCTCGACGTGAACGGTGCCGAGATCGGTGAACGCTGGCGGATCGGCGACACCCTCGTCGTCGAGGTGACCTGCCCGCGCACCCCGTGCGGCACCTTCCAGCGGCGCCTGGGCGAGCCACGGTGGGTGAAGCGCTTCGCCGACGCCGCACGGCCCGGTGCCTACCTCAAAGTGGTCAAGAGCGGGACGGTGCAGGCGGGCGACCCGATCGAGATCGTCCGACAGCCCGGCCACGGCGTGACCATCGCCTCCTGGTTCGCCGCGGCGGACGAAGCGCAGGCCGTCACCCTCGAGCAGTCGGAGCAGTCCGGCGCCGTGGCGCTGGCCCCCGAGATCCACGAAGCGATCAAGCAGCTCCGCCGCAAACGGACCGTCTGAGCGTCGCCGTCGCGCGCCCGCACCTGTGCGAGCGCTGAGTGCAAGCCCCGCCCGGAACAGTCCGGAAGCGGATGCTGTTGCATACCATGGAGCCGAAGACCGGAGCACGCGGGGAACCCGCACGGTGCTCGGCACGAAGGAGGAGTCACGATGAGTGCAGCAGACGAGCAGAGCACGACGACCGAGCGCGCGGTGCTGGCCGGCGGATGCTTCTGGGGCATGGAAGACCTCGTCCGGAAGATGCCGGGCGTGAAGTCGACGCGCGTGGGCTACAGCGGTGGCGATGTCGCCAACGCGACCTACCGCAACCACGGCACGCACGCGGAGGCACTCGAGGTCGTCTTCGACCCGAGCAAGCTGTCCTTCCGCGAGCTCCTGGAGTTCTTCTTCCAGATCCACGACCCGTCGACGAAGAACCGTCAGGGCAACGACGTCGGCCTGAGTTACCGCTCGGCGATCTTCTTCACCTCGCCCGAGCAGGAGCGCGTCGCCCGCGACACGATCGCCGACGTCGACGCCTCAGGGCTCTGGCCCGGCAAGGTCGTCACCGAGGTCGAGCCGGTCTCCGAGTTCTGGGAGGCCGAGCCGGAGCACCAGGACTACCTGGAGCGCATCCCATGGGGCTACACCTGCCACTTCGTGCGCCCGGGATGGAAGCTCCCGCGCCGCGCCGAGGTCGCGGAGCAGGCCACCGCGTAAGCAAATCCTCAGCGCCCGGCACTTCGGTGTCGGGCGCTGTGCTGTGCGTGGACCGACAGGCTCAGACGCCGTCGGCGCGCGACGAGTTAACGGCGTCGGACGCCAGTCGTGGCGCGAACCGCGGGTCGAACTGCAGCGGTGGATCGTCGGGTGATGCCAGTGACGGCTTGCCGAGGCGGACCCACTCGAGGTACTGGAGATAGGGGTCGGACCCGGCATCGACCGGCGCATCGACGATGCGCTTGCGTCCCCACGGCCACTTCCACCCCACGATCAGCATCCTACGGACGGTTCCTGGAGATCCGCGGACCATCGCGCCACGATCTCGCAACGATGCCTCCAGTCGTCGGTCGCATTCGCTTGACGGATAGAAAGTTGTCCACCAGCCGTCGGTGCTGTCATGATGAAGCACGGCGGAGATAGCTAGACAATCGAGATACTTCGAGGGGTTGTCCGGATCCGGTCGCTGCACCCGCCGAGAGAGGTCGTTCCATGGGCTCCACCGGCAGCGAGACGTCTGAACTCCGTCGAGCCTGGGTCGAGCAGCTCACGGCCGATCGCTTCGGCGTCTTCGTGGGAGATCGGCGCGTCGGGTTCATCGACGTGGACTGGCCGCTGCACGTCGCCCTGCGCGGAACCGACTATGAGACGGCGGTCGAGGTCGATCGTGCGATCCGGTTCGATCAGGCGCTGCGTGCCGTCCTCGCCGCCTGAGTGGCCTCCGGTGTCCGGCGGCTATGATCGCAGCACGATCCGGGTGGACGATCGGCCGGGTGACGCCCGGTCGGGCCTGCGAGGCGGAGGAGGGCTGACGTGACCGACTCCTTCAGTGCCGAGCCGTGGGCATCCGGCCTCCCGGTCCTCGAACTGCCGATGTTCCCACTCGGCTCCGTGCTGTTCCCGCACATGCCGCTCGCCCTGCGGCTCTTCGAGGAGCGCTACCTGACGATGCTGGCGCACCTCCTCGAGGCGGAGGACCCGGCGTTCGGCGTGGTGCTCATCGAGCGCGGGCGCGAGACGGGCGGCGGTGAACACCGGTTCCGTACCGGGACCGTGGCCGAGATCGTCGAGGTCGACGGCGGCGAGGGGTTCGTCGCGGTGATCGCCGAGGGCGGTCAGCGGTTCGAGGTGACCGACTGGTTGCCCGACGACCCGTACCCGCGCGCCGAGATCCGTCCGCTCGACGACCTGCAGTGGGACGAGCGCTGGGAGCAGTTGCGGGACGAGACCGAGGCGGCGGTGCGGCGCTCGCTCGCCGTGGCCAGCGAGTTCAGTGAGCAGCAGTGGGCCTCGGTCGTGGAGCTCGCCGACGATCCGCTGGAGTCGTCGTGGCAGCTCGCGGGCATCGCCCCGGTGAGCGAGATCGACCAGATGCGGTTCCTCTCGGCCGGTTCGCTCGAAGAGCTGCTGGTCGGTGTGCGCGATCGCGCCACCGAGGCCGGCGAAGCGTTCATCGCGGGCGGCATCGCCGACGCGGACGACGAGGACTGGGACATCCTCGGCGGCTGAGCCCCGTCGTCGCACCTCGACAAGCTCGGTGACGGGGTTCGCCCGGTGACCGGGTGCACTCGGCCGCTGGAAGCTCGCCTCCCCCTCCGCCGGTCATTGAGCTTCCCCTCCGCCGGTCACACTAAGCCTGTCGAAGTGCCCTTGCGCATTCGTGGAAACGCTTTACTATTTCCTATAGGATCTTTTTGACCGGGAGCACCAGCCCCGAGCAGTCCTTGAGCGCAATGGAGCATCATGACGGATACGACCGCGACCGCGTCGACCCCCCGATGGACCGCCGACACCTGGCCCATCGCCACCTGCCTGCACGGCATCCCACCCGTCGACCGCAACGGCGTGTCCCTGCACGACGCGGAACCCGAAGCGTGGGACGACCTCTTCGCGCAGGTCGCCGGCGTCGGGTTCACGCTCGCCGAACTACCCGACAGCCACGTCCGACCCGCCGACCTCGAACCGTCCCGTCGCGACGAGTTCCTCGCCATCGCGAAGTCGCACGGAGTCGGCGTCCCGTCCGTCCACCTGCAGCGACAGAGCGTGATCATGCCGGGCCACGAGGAGCGCAACCTCGAGTACGCGCACCGCACGATCGACGCCGCCGCCGAGTGGGGGATGCAGGTCTTCTCCACCGGCCTGCACCAGCCCTTCAACGATGCGCAGCGCAAGGCGCTGTGGTTCTGGACCGCGCAGGGCCCGAAGGACCCCGACGACCCCGAGGTCTGGAACGCCGCCGTCAGCCGCATCCGCGAGCTCGGCAAGCACGCGGCCGAGGTCGGCCTGCCGCTCGCACTCGAGCTCTACGAGGACACCTACCTCGGCACCGCCGACAGTGCGGTCCGGTTCGTGGAGGAGGTCGGGCTCGACAACGTCGGCCTGAATCCCGACGTCGCGAACCTCATCCGCCTGCACCGCCCGGTGGAGGACTGGCGCGAGCTGTTCGCCAAGACCCTGCCCTACGCCAACTACATGCACGTGAAGAACTACACCCGCGACGAGTCGGCCGACGGCAGCTGGGCGACGTCCGTGCCCTCCACCATGGAGGCCGGGCTCATCAACTACCGCCAGGTCTTCCGCGACGCCGTCGAGCTCGGCTTCAACGGCATCATCCTGGCCGAGCACTACGGAGGCGACAGCCTCGGCATGTGCTCCACCAACCAGAAGTACATCAGGACCCTGCTGCCGCAGGCCTGATCCAGACGACCACAGGAGAGCTTCATCATGACCACACACACCATCGCCGTCGTCGGATCGGGGTACATGGGCGGCGGCATCGCCCAGGTGCTCGCGCTGTCCGGCGCCACCGTCCGCATCGCCGACATCTCCGAGGAGATCGCGCGCAAGAACTACGACCGTCTCATCGCCGAGGCCGAGCAGTTCGTCGCCGACGGCCTCTTCCCCGCCGACGCCGTGGAGCGGATCCGCGCCAACGTCTCGCCCGCCGCGTCCATCGAGGAGGCCGTGAGCGGAGCCGACTTCATCGAGGAGGCCGTCCCCGAGAAGATCGAGATCAAGCACGAGACCCTCCGTCGCATCAGCGCCGCCGCCTCGCCCGACGCCATCATCGGCTCGAACACCTCGACCATCCTCATCGGTTCGCTCGCGGAGGCCGTCACCAACCCGGAGCGGTTCCTCGGCGTCCATTTCTCGAACCCGGCCCCGTTCATCCCCGGCGTCGAACTCATCCCGCACGAGACCACCGCCGATGCGGCGATCGCCACCGTCGAGGAGATCGTCGCGGCGACCGGCAAGGAGACCGCCCGCGTCAAGGACGCCACGGGCTTCGTGCTCAACCGCCTGCAGTACGCGCTGTTCCACGAGGCGACGCAGCTCGTCGAGGAGGGCGTAGCGACGCCCGAGGACATCGACACGATCGTCCGCACCACCTTCGGCTTCCGGCTCCCCGTCTTCGGTCCGTTCGCGATCGCCGACATGGCCGGACTCGACGTGTACTCCTTCTGCTACGCCTCGCTCCAGACCCGGTGGCCCGAACGGTTCGCCACGCCGGACTCCCTCAAAGAGCTCGTCGACGCCGGCAAGTTCGGCACCAAGTCGGGTGCCGGCTACCTCGACGTCCCGGCCGACCGCACGCCCGAGCTGATCGCCTACCGCAACAAGGCCTACGTCGCGATCAAGCAGCTCATGGACGAGCTCGGCCCCGCGCCCATCAACTGAGCGCGGCGCCGACCGAGCGCACCGTCCGGCTCGATCGGACACCCGACTTCACCACTCCCACGCAGAAAGGCCGTCCATGACCGCCACCACCTTCCCCGAATCCAAGACCGTCGTCCTCACCGGCGCAGCCTCCCCGCGCGGCATCGGTCGCGCCTCCGCCCACCACCTCGCCGAACTCGGCTGGAACATCGGGATCATCGACCTCGACGAGGCTGCGGCGCAGGCGGTCGCCGCCGAGATCGCGGAGCAGCACGGGGTGCAGGCGGCCGGCGCCGGCGCGAACGTCGCCGACGAGGCGCAGGTGCGTGCCGCGTTCGACGCGCTCGAGGCCGCCCTCCCACAGCTCGTCGCCCTCGTGAACCTCGCGGGCGTCGCCTCACCCGTGCCCTACCTCGAGGTGAGTGCCGACGAGTGGAAGCGCGTCATCGACATCAACCTCAACGGTGTCCACTACACGACCCGCCGTGCGGTGGAGTCGATGGTGTCGAACGGTGTCGGTCGCGTCGTCAGCCTGTCGTCCGTCTCCGCCCAGCGTGGCGGCGGCACCTTCAGCAAGACGGCCTACTCGGCGGCGAAGGCCGGCGTGATCGGCTTCACCCGCAGCGTCGCCCGCGAGCTCGGCCACGACGGCATCACGGTCAACGCCATCTCGCCCGGACCCATCGACACCGACATCATGGGCGGCACCCTCACCGAGGAGCGCAAGACGGCCATGGCCGCCGACGGCGTCCTGCCCCGCATCGGCACCCCACGCGACATCGCCGCCGCCATCGCCTACCTCATCAGTGAGGACGCCGGCTTCGTCACCGGTCAGACGCTGAACGTCGACGGCGGCCTCTACATGCACTGATCCACCACACGCACCACGAGCGAACGGAGCAGCACCATGCAGCACCTCACCGGTCAGTGGACCAAATCCCGGTTGATCTTCCTCGGTCTCGGCGTCGTCTTCGTCGGCATCGGCCTCTGGATGATCGTCCCCTCGATGGTCTCCTGACCACCGCCAGCAGCAGCAGTAGCGCCAGCAGCACCCACCCGCACCAGTCATCTCAAAGGAGAGTGTCTTGTCCACACCCAATTCGCCGGCGATCGGATCGACCAACGATCCGGCGCTGAAGTCGGCGATCCGCAAGGCGTCGAAGCACCTCATGCCGATGCTCGTCATCCTGTACTTCGTCGCGTTCCTGGACCGCACGAACGTCGGCTTCGCCGAGGAGGCGCTCAGCGTCGACCGCGGCATCTCGAACGGTGCCTTCGCCCTCGGCGCCGGCATCTTCTTCATCGGCTACGCGATCTTCGAGATCCCGAGCAACCTGCTCCTGAAGAAGTTCGGCGCCCGGTTCTGGCTCGCCCGCATCGCGGTGACCTGGGGCATCGTCGCGGCCCTGTTCGCCTTCACGACGAACGACACGATGTTCATCGTCCTGCGCTTCCTGCTCGGCGTGACCGAGGCCGGGCTCTTCCCCGGCGTCATCATGTTCCTGTCGGAGTGGTTCCCGAACAAGGTCCGTGTCCAGATGTTCTCGATCTTCTACCTGGCGCAGCCGTTCTCGCAGATGCTCGGCGCCCCGCTGAGTGGTGGCCTCATCAGCTTCGGTGACGCCCTGACCCCGTGGCACGGCTGGCAGGTGATGTTCTTCGCCGAGGGCATGCTCGCGGTCCTTGCCGGCTTCGCAGCGCTCTACTTCCTCACCAACTCACCACAACAGGCGAAGTGGCTGGACCAACAGGAGAAGGACTCGTTGACGGCCGCGATGGAACGCGAGGACACCGTGCGGCAGTCGGATGGCCCGACCGGTATCGCGAAGGCGATGACGAGTTGGAAGGTGTGGTACTTCACCATCATCTACTTCTGCCTGCAGATCGCGGTGTACGGCACGACCTTCTACCTCCCGCAGCAGGTGGCGAACCTCATCGGTCAGGACGTCGGCTGGCAGGTCGGTCTCGTGGCGGCCATCCCGTGGCTCGTGGGTCTGTTCGCCTGCTACTACGTGGGCCGGAACGCGAACACGGTCGTCCGTCGTCGCACCTGGGGCACGATGTTCTACATCTCCACCGGCGTGTTCATCCTGGCCTCGGCCTGGGCTGGTGCGAACAACCAGCCCTTCCTCGGCATCCTGTTCATCACCATCGCGGTGGCGAGCTTCCTCTCGGTCGGGCCGATCACGTGGGCCTACCCGACGGCGTTCCTCACCGGAACGGCTGCAGCGGCGGGCATCGGCCTCATCAACTCGCTCGGTAACCTCGGCGGCTTCGTCGCGCCGATCATGCGCACCGGGATCAACGAGAGCGTGCCGACCGACAGCGGTGTGTGGGGTGTGGTCTCGCTCGGGGTGTTCGCCTTCCTCGCGGCCGCGATGCTCTACTGCACCCGGTTCTTCCGTGGTGCGAAGGCGGACGAGCTGCTCGAGACGACGGCGAACCGCACGGCGCACTAGTCACGACGCAACACCCGGACGGGGTCGATCGCTCAGGCGGTCGGCCCCGTCTCTGCGCCCTTCGACAGGCTCGGGGTCCGGAGGAGGGGCGGCTCAGTGCTCGGCGTCGCTGCGGGCGCGGGTGCGCACGAGCTCGATGTGCGAGCGCATGGCCGCCGCGGCGGCCGCGGGGCCGTCGGAGAACGCGTCGAGGATGGCGCGGTGCTCGACGACCGCCTGGTCGGCGTCGGTGACGCCCGTCTCGACCGTCTGGCGCATGCGGTGCACGCGGGTGGAGATGCCCTCGGACATGTCGAGGAGGAAGGGGTTGCGGGTGCCCTCGAAGATGAGGTGGTGGAAGTTCCAGTCCACCGCGAAGTACTCGCGGAGGAGTGCGACGGGGATCTCGCCGGCCGATGCCGCGGCGCGCACCCTGGCGGTCATCTCGACGTGCTGCTCAAGTGCGACCTCGAGGGCCGGGACGAGCTCGTCTGCGTGGGCGGCGGCCAGCGCCGTGGCACCGCTCTCGAGCACGATGCGGGCGTCGAACAGCGACTCGAGCTGGTCGTCGGCGAGCGGCGGTGCCACCCGGTAGCCCTTGTGGGTGACCCGGGTCACGAGGCCGGTACGCTCCAGCTGGACGAGCGCCTCGCGGACCGGCGTCGGCGAGACGTCGAGGTCGCGGGCGATGGCGTCGATCGACAGGCGGGCACCCGGTTCGATGCCGGAGCTCAGGAGCATGTCGAGCACCAGCTCGTAGACGCGGTCGCGCAGACCGCGGCGCTCGAGCGAGGAGGAGGCGCCGAGCGGGAAGACGGCATCAACCACGGCAGCCTCCGAAGGGTGTGCTCGAGGCGTCGTCACGGAGGGGAACCTCCGGTCGAGCGGCCGCGATGATCGTCGAGGACCAGTTTACGGGGCCTCCAGGCGTCATCGCGGCAGGTCGGAGCCCGCGCGGTCGAGGCCGGCCACCTCGTCGAGCACCAGTGAGAGGGCTGTCGGATCGTGGGCGAAGCGGCCGAGGAAGACCCCGTCGACCGCGTCGCCGATCGTCGTGAGCAGGCCGGGTCCGGCGCTCCCGCCGTAGATGACGGCCGAGGTGGTCTCGATGTGCCCGGCCGCGGCGAGCGTGTCCAGGTGGCCGCGCAGTCGGAGGCACACCGTGCGGATGTGGGCTGGACTCGCGGCCTCGGTGGCGCCGATGGCCCAGTGCGGTTCGTAGGCGACGATGACGCGGCCCACGATCCCGGCGGCGACCGCCCCTGCCAGGGCGTCGTCGAGCTGTGCGACGCACTCAGCGGCCGCCACCTCGGCGTCTCCGTGCTCGGCCTCGCCGATGCACAACACCGGCGCGAGCCCGTTGCGGAGCGCAGCGGTCGTCTTCGCGCGGACGACGTCGGGCGTCTCGCCGAACAGCCGGCGTCGCTCCGCGTGCCCGACCTCGACGACCTCGCAGCCGACCTCGCGGAGCTCTGCGCCGCTCACTTCGCCGGTGAACGCCCCGGTGTCCTCGGCCGCGAGGTCCTGAGCCCCCACGGACGCGACGCCGCGGAGCCGCTCGACCGCGCCGGTCACCGAGAGGTATCCGGGGATGACGAACAGCTCCGCCGCGCCGGATCGGAGTGCGTGGTGCTCGGCCGACACCCCCGCGACGACCGAGCACCAGTCGAGCGTCTGCGCGTGCCCGAAGTACATCTTCAGGCTCACGCCGACGAGTCTGGGACGTCCTGACATCAGGACGCTTCGTACGCGCTGATCTCCTGCACCTTGTCGTTCGAGGCGCTCGATGCGTCGAACTCGTAGGTGAGCCACTCGCGCACGTTGCGGCGGGCGAGTTCGATGCCGACGACGCGCTGGCCCATGCACAGGACCTGGGCATCGTTCGAGAGCACCCCGCGTTCGACGGAGAAGCCGTCGTGCGCGGTGACGGCTCGGATGCCCTGGACCTTGTTCGCCGCGATCGCGACGCCGAGGCCCGTGCCGCAGATGAGCAGCGCGCGGTCGGCCTCGCCGCGGGCGACGATCTCGGCCGCGGTCACCGCGACGGTCGGGTAGTTGGTGTGGCCGTCGGCGTCGACCCCGACGTCGACCACGGAGGCGACCAGGTCGCTCGCCTCGAGGTCGCGCTTGATGATCTCCTTGTAGTCGTAACCGGCGTCATCGGAGCCGATGACGATTCGCCAGGTGCGGGTCATGGTGTGCCTTTCGTTGCTGGCCCTTCGACAAGCTCAGGGACCGGTGTGTCGCTTCAGGGAGCGGGGTGTCTGTTCAGGAAGCGGAGTGTCTGTCGGTGGAGCGGTCGTTCAGCGCTCGGCGAGCAGGGTGCCGACACGCTCGACGATGAGGGCGAGGGAGACGGCTCCGGGGTCCTCGACGCCGACGGCCTTCGAGCCGTGCGAGCGGGCTCGGCCCATGCCGGGCATGAGACCGGCCGTGTCGTGTGCCGCAGCGGTTGCTGCCGCCGCCGCGGTGGTCCAGGCGGTGGAGAGGTCGTCGCCGGCGGTGACGCGTTCTGCGAGCGTGTCGGCGAACGGGACGAGGGCGTCGACGAGCGTCTTGTCGCCGACGGAGGCCTTGCCGTAGCGCATGACGGCGTCCTTCGCTGCGGTCACGCCCTCGCTCACGGCGGTGGCGGTCGGGCGCTCGGCGTCGCCGAGGCGCTCGCCGAGGGTGCGGAGCATGACGCCCCACAGGGCGCCCGAGGTGCCACCGGCGCGGTCGGACCAGGCGTCGCCCGAGCGGTCGAGCAGGGTCGCGACGCCGGCACCGGCCTCGCGCAGGCGCTCGGCCTCCTCGGCGGCGGCGGTCGCCCCGCGATCCATACCGATGCCGTGGTCGCCGTCGCCGACGATGGCGTCGAGGCGTCCCAGCTCGTCCGCGTGCTCCGCGAGGAGCTCCTGGATCGCGGAGATCGCGTCGGCCACGACGGCCGCCGACTCCTGCGACTCGGGCGAAGCGTCCGGCACGACGAAGGCGACGTCCTCGGTGTCGTCGGCGGCGACGGTCTCGAGTGCGCCGGAGTCGACGGCGCCCGTGCGGAACGCGGGCGTGTCCGCAGCAGCACTCCACAGTCGCTCCAGCTCCTCGTCCACCCAGAGCAGGGTGAGTGAGACGCCGGCCATGTCGAAGCTCGTGCAGAACTCACCGACCTGCGGGTCGACGAGGGTGATCCCGGCGTCCTCCAGCAGGGAGGCGATGCGGTCGTAGACGACGAACAGCTCTTCGGACTTCACGGAACCGAGGCCGTTGAGGATCGGGACGACGCGCGCGCCCTTCGGCGTGACGCCCTCCGGGATCTCGGCCTCGTTCAGGAGGTGGTGCACGAACAACTCCGCCAATCCGTCCGCGGAGGGGATGTCGGTCTCGTCGATACCGGGCTCGCCGTGGATGCCGAGCCCGACGGCCATCCGCCCCTCCGGCACGGAGAACAACGGTTCGTCGGCACCGGGCAGCGTGCACCCGGAGAACGCGACGCCCATCGAACGGGTCCGGGTGTTGGCCAGGATCGCCACGCGCTCGACGTCGTCGATGGAGTACCCGCCCGATGCCGCACCGCCCGCGACCTTGAAGACGGTGAGGTCGCCCGCGATTCCGCGCCGCTTCTCGAGTTCGGTGGGCGGTGCGCTGAAGATGTCGTCGGTCACGGTGACGGTGCGGCAGTCGATGCCGTCGGCGCGCACGGCGTCCTGGGCGGCGGTGAAGTGCAAGACGTCGCCGGCGTAGTTGCCGTAGCTGAGGAGGACGCCCCGGCCCTGTTCGCTCGCGCGGACGACGCTCTCCACCTGGTGTGCGGACGGCGACGCGAAGAGGTTGCCCATGGCCGCACCGTGGGCGAGTCCCGGGCCGACGAGGCCGGCGAAGGCGGGATAGTGCCCGGATCCGCCACCGATCACGAGGGCGACCTCCGGTTCCGCGGACTTCGTGGAGCGCGACACCCCGCCGGAGACCTTGCGCACCCAGCGTCCGTTGGCTCGGACGAAGCCGTCCACCATCTCATCCGCGAAGTCGGCCGGTCGGTTCCAGAGCCTGGTCATCTGCATCTCCTCGTCATCGAGTCCGTCGATCCGGCGCAAGCCGGCACATCGCGATAATCCTATAGGATATTGGAACCGACCGGAACCCTGGACAGCGCACAACTCAGGACGCCGCGGGCTGGTCGGCGCCGTCGGACGGCAGCCGGAGGCGACGCGCCGAGGACCTCCTGCGTTGTGGACGCGTGACTCGAGGGGCACACGTCGACGGCGTCCCGACGGCTGAACCTGCCGAGGCTGGAGTGGGGGAGACTCAGCCCCGGCAGGTTCGGCGATCGGGACGCCGGCGATCAGGGGCGTGTGACGGTGGACTCCGTGTGCGTGGCTTCGACGCGTTCTGCGCGACGCGCGGCGAGGAGCGAGGGCGTGATCGCGAAGGTGATGCTCGACGACCGGCGCGGCGCGGTCGCCCGCAGGAAGCCGAGCCGCTCGGCGAGGGCGATGGACCTGGTGTTCTCCGGCTCGATGACGGCCGTCACGGTCTTCGCCCCGACCTCGCGGAAGGCCAGGTCGATCATCGCCGCCGAGGCCTCGCTCGCGAGACCGCGTCCGCCGACGGCGGGGTCGAGGACCCATCCGATCTCGACCGAGCGCGCAGCAGGCTGGACGTCGCGGAGGTGCAGGGAGACGTCGCCGACGAGCCGCCCGTCGTGCTCGACGGCCAGAGCGAGGAAGTCGCCCGACTGCCAGAGGCGGCTGTGCCGGACGCGGTGACGCAGGTGCTCGCGGGACGCCTCCCGGTCGCGGACGGGCCACGGCAGGTGCTCGACGACCTCGGGCGTGGACTGGATGCGGTACCAGGCCTCGGCGTCCTCCAACCGGTGGCGACGCAGGACGAGACGGTCGGTGCTGATCGGGTGCGCATCGACCGGAACCTCGATCCGCGGCCCGCGGAGGAACCGAGGACGTGAGACACCTGCCGGGAACAGGGGGCGCAGAGCATGGACCGCGGCGGCGAGACCGCTCCGGATCCGGTCCGCGGGCTCGGCCGTCGCGCCGGCCGTTCGACGACGGCGGGGGGCGAACGACGTGCCCAGGGGCTCTGCTCGGGTCATGCCCTCCACGGTAGGCACCGCACCCATGGGCTCGGCCTGAAAAGATATGAGGCCTCTATGAATCGCCCGTCGCTCCCGCGCCTCGCAGCTCGACGACCGATAATCGTTCCATGCCCTCCGACCTGCCCACGCAGATCGTCGACTCGGGGCGCCGCCGGGCGGTCCTCGCCAAGCTACCGCGGATGTACCGGGCCGACGGTTCACCCATCCGCGTCCTCCTCGTCGATGACGAAGCGGTCCTGACCGACCTCGTGAGCCTTGCCCTCGGCTACGAGGGGTGGGTCGTGGACGTCGCCACCAACGGTCGCGAGGCCGTCCAGCGCTACCGCACGGAACGTCCGGACGTCGTCGTCCTCGACATCATGTTGCCCGACATGGACGGGCTGAGCGTCCTCCGCCAGCTTCGCAGCTTCTCGCAGGGGGAGCCGGAATCGGGCACCCCGACCCTGTTCCTCACCGCACGCGACTCGGTGGACGACCGCATCATGGGACTCACCGCCGGCGGCGACGACTACATGACGAAGCCGTTCTCGCTGGAGGAGCTCGTGGCCCGCCTCCGCGGTCTCCTCCGCCGCACCGCGCACGTCGTGTCCGACGACGACTCCCGCATCACGATCGGCGGGCTCTTCCTCGACGAGCGCAGCTACGAGGTCAGCCGCGACGGCGAGCCGGTGGCGCTCACGACGACGGAGTTCGAGCTGCTCCGCTACTTCATGCGCAACCCGAAGCGCGTGCTGAGTCGTGCCCAGATCCTCGACCGCGTGTGGAACTACGACTTCGCCGGCAAGGCCAGCATCGTCGACCTCTACGTCTCCTACCTCCGCAAGAAGATCGACGCCGATCGGGCGCCGATGATCCACACCGTCCGCGGTGTCGGATACGTGCTGCGGCCGGTCGAATGAGCACCGCATCGGTTCCGACCGCTGGCGCGCCGACGCCTCGGGTGGACCGGCGGCACCCGTGGACGCTCCAGCGACGGCTGGTGACGGGCATCGCGGCGGTCATCGCGGCCGTCCTCGCGGTGTCCGGCATCCTGACGATCGTCACGGTCGAAGGGTCGGTCACCGCCGTCGTCGACACGCAGCTCACCGGATCGATGGAGGCCTTCGAGCACTCCGTGGTGAAGTTCCACGATCAGCAGGCCGGTGGGGGAGCCGTGGTGGACCCCGATGCCACGCGCGGTGAGCCCGGATACGTCAAACCGTTCGTGGACTACGTCGGTCATGGTCCCGGCACGCTCATCGCGCTCGTCGCGGACGGTGGGGTCGTCGACTCCGCGCGCTTCACCCAGTCCAACGCGACAGCGCTCGACGTGCGGACGAAGGCGCTCATCGAGGAGGCCGTCGCGGCCGACAGCTCCGAGCGACAGAACATCGAACTGGGGTCGCTCGGCGGATACCGGCTCGAGTTCCTCGACCACGGCGACGGCGAGACCCTCGTGGCCGGCGTCTCGCTCGCCACCCCGCGAGCGGCCGTGCAGCAGGAGGCGATCGTCATCGCGGTCCTCGCCGTGCTCGCGCTCGCGGTCACCATCGTCGGGGCGATCATCGTGGTGCGCCTCGGGCTCCGACCGTTGTCCCGCGTGGCCGCCGCCGCCGAGGAGGTGTCCACGCTGCAGCTCGAGCGCGGCGACACCGGGATCGACGTGCGGGTCGATCAGGCCGACACCGATCCTCGGACGGAGATCGGCAAGGTGGGCGAGGCGCTCAACGGCCTCATCGACCACGTCGACCGCGCACTCGCCGTCCGTGCCGCGACCGACAAACGCATGCGCCGGTTCGTCACCGACGCGAGCCACGAACTCCGGACGCCGCTCGCCGCGATCCAGGGCTACGCCGAGCTCACCCGCCAGGACAGCGAGAACCTCCCGCCCATGACGGAGCACGCGCTCGCCCGCATCGAGTCGGAGGCGACCCGGATGAGCTCGCTCGTCAGCGAGTTGCTCCTGTTGGCGCGTCTCGACGAGGGCCAGGATCTGCACCTCGACGACGTCGACCTGAGCGACCTCGTCGCCGCCGCCGTGAGCGACGCGGCCGTCTCGGCGCCGGCGCACCACTGGTCGGTCGACGTGCCGGAGCGCGCGATCATCGTGCGCGGCGACCGCGAGCGTCTCCACCAGCTCGTCGTGAACCTGTTGTCGAACGCCGCCGTGCACACCCCGGCCGGCACCTCCGTGGTCACCCGCATCAGCGCACCGAAGAGTCCCGACGAGCCGCAGCGTGCCTCGCTGACGATCGCCGACGACGGACCCGGCATCGACGAGGCCTTCCTCCCCGAACTCTTCGACCGGTTCGCCCGGGCCGACTCGTCGCGCTCGCGTGCCGCCGGCAGCACGGGCCTCGGGCTGGCGATCGCGCTGTCGATCGCCGAGGGCCACGAGGGCTCGATCGAGGTCGCCTCGTCCTCCGCCGGCACCACGTTCACGGTGACGCTGCCGTGGTCGGGCCCGTCCGAGGAGCACCCTGCGGTCCGGCCGGCGGCCGACGCCACCGGCTCGCGCCCGGAGGCGGTCGCCTCGACGCGAGGCTGATCGCCCGACCGCGGTCGTCGAGTTGCACCCGGTCGCCGAGCTCGTCGAGGTGCCCTTCGACAAGCTCAGGGACCGGACGGGGTGGCTCAGGGACCGGAAGGGCTGGGTCAGGGGGCCGACTGGCGGAGCGCGATGAGCTGCTTCGCCGAGTGCGCGAGGTGCGCGCGGAGCTCCGCCTCACCGTGGTCGCCGCTGAGCGCGTGGACGAGTCGGTCGTGCTGGTCGATGAGTTCCTCGGGCGGGAGGACGCTCCGGAGCTGCACCATGAACAGGCCGAGTTCGGCGAGCAGCCCACCGTGTGCCTCGCTCAGCCGAGGGCTCCGGGCCGCGGCGACGATCGCGTGGTGCAGCTCGGCGTGCGCGACCTCGATGGCGCGGTGATCGCCGGGTCGGTCGAGGCAGATGCGTCGGAGACTGTCGTTCGCCGCGACGATCGATGCCGCGGGACGTGATCCCGGTTCCGTACGCGTTCGCAGCAGCCGGACCGCCTCGGCCTCGATCGCCGTCCGGTACTCCATGAGGGCGAGCACGTCGGCATCGCTGAACGACCGCACCCGTGCGCCGCGGTAGGCCTCGAACGTGACGAGGCGCTCCGCCGCGAGCGCCTGGAGCGCCGCTCGGACGGTGTGCCGGTTGACGCCGAACCGGGCGGTGAGGGCGGTCTCCCGCAACGGCTCGTCCGCGCCGAGCCGTCCGTCGAGGATGTCCTCCCGCAGTGCATCCGCGACGGCGTCGACCGCGGTCATGGGGCGACCTCGCGACGGTCGATGCGCTTCGGTACGACGAGGATCGCGAGTCCGATCACGAGCAGCGCGGCGCCGACGACGGTCGACGGCCCGAAGGACTCGCCGAGGAGCAGGATGCCGAGGAGCGTCGCCGTCAGTGGTTCGAAGAGCGTGAGGGTCGCGACGCGAGACGCGGGCAACCCGCCGAGTGCGTAGCCGAACAGCAGGTACCCCGCCACCGTGTTCACGAGCGCGAGCCACGCGACCGCGAGTGCGCCGGATGCGGTGAGGATCCAGGCGGTCTCGGTGGCGAGGAGGATCGGCACCGAGACGAGCGCCGCTGCGCCGAAGAGCGCCGCCATGGTGCCGAGCGGCGTCCATCCGTGCTCGATGAGTGCCTTGCTGCAGAGCGTGTACAGGGCGTAGGAGGCTCCGGCTCCGACGGATGCGAGCAACCCGTCCACCGAGACGGTCCCGATCCCGCCGCCCGTCACCCCGGACAGGACGGCGACGCCGGCTGCGGCGACGATCGTGGCCAGGAACCAGCGGCCGCTCGGGCGTCGACGGTGGATCGCCCATTCGAGGAGGCCGGTGATCGCGGGTGCGGAGCCGAGCGCGGTGAGCGTCCCGATCGCGACACCGTTGCGTTCCGCCCCGAGGAAGAAGAACGGCTGGTACGCGGTGACCCCGATCGTGCCCACGACGACGGCGACGATGAGGGCGGGCCTTCCGAGTTCCGCTGCGCGGGTCCGAGGTGGCGTGGACCTCGAGCGACGGGTGAAGGCCGCCCACACGAGGACGAGGAGCGCTCCGCCGAAGACGATGCGTGCAGCGCCGAACGCGACCGAGCCCACCTCGATCGGCAGGAGCGCGTGAGCCGTCCCCGTCGTCCCGAAGCACACAGCGGCGAGGATCGCGGCGGCGACGGACAGGCGCCCCGCGGCGGTGCTGTCGGCAGTCGTCGGGGTCTCCGTCGGCGAGCGGGTCATGGGGACAGCCTGCCGCACGATTGTGTAACAATCAACGGCTGGCTGGGATGTCCGGGAGACACGCCACGACGCCCGCCCGCTAGAGGAGCGGACGGGCGTCGGGTAGGAGATCGGGTCAGCCGGCGTAGCCGCTGCTGATCACCGACACCCCGAGCAGCAGGGCTGCGCCGGCGGCGACGATCAGGGCGAGCGCCAGCATGGTTCCGGAGATGATGACGGCGGTGAGGGCGAAGCCCTTCGACTTCGGCTTGCGGGCGAGCGCGATGATGCCGAGCACGAGCGAGGCGATCGGCAGGAGCACGAACGACGGCGCGACGACCGCGGCGATCGACAGGGCGAACGCGATGATCGACAGCGTCTGGGTCGAGCTCTCACGGTCGGCGGCCGACGCGACGGGCGCCGGAGCGGCAGGGAACGGGGCGCTCGGCTGTGTCGGCCAGACCTCGTGCACGGGCATGGCCTGGGTGAGGGGTTCGGGGCCGAAGGCTTCGGTCGGGGCGTCTGCCAGGGTCACGTCCTCGGCGGGCGAGATCGTGGTGGACTCGGTGGTGGCTGAGGCGGACATGAGGTGGGTTTCCTTCCTCCGCGGTGTGCGGAGCTGATCGGTTGATGGTTCCAGCCTCCTCGGATCACCGCCGGGGCGCGTCGCCCGCGCGCCCGATCTCCCGTCCTCCCGCGGGATGATCCTGCGCGTCCGGTCCATGGGTCTGCGATGCCGCAGCCGTCGATACCACCGTTTCGGCTGACCCTCGGAAATGGGACACCGGGCTTTCGCAGGCGAAGGATGTGTGTTCATCCTGACGCCCATGACCCGCCGCATCGGAGCCGCTGTGCTCGCCCTGCTCGGAGCCTCAGCGCTCGCCCTCACCGCAGCCGTCCCGGCGGCCTCCGCCGCGACCACCTCGAGCTGGGCGACGTGGCCCACGTTCTCCGGTGCATCGGGGTCGTACCAGGGCACGATGACCCTGGCCGGTCAGCCCGCCCTCACGGCGGCGTTGACGAGCGACTCGGTCGGTGGCGGTGGCGGTGGCGTCGGCGTCATCTCGGGCGCTTCCACCTGGTTGGCGGCGTCGACCCCGGTCGGCGCGAAGTACGGCAGCAGCCGCGATCAGCCCTACCTGAACCTCCGCCCGAAGGCGAACAACGCGGCGTCGCCCTCGACCACCACCTACTCCTTCGCGACGCCGACGCCGCCGTCCGGCTGGACCTTCGTCCTCGGCGACATCGATGCCGACCAGGTCACCGTGACGGCGATCGGCCCCGACGGCACGGCGCTCACCCCCGACGAGCTCGGGTTCAACGGAGGCTTCAACTATTGCGCTCCCGGTCTGGCCGGTAAGCCGTCCTGCACCGGTTCCGCGACGGACGTCCCCACCTGGGACCCGGCGACGCAGGTGCTCCGCGGCAATGACGCCGCCCAGGACACCGCCGGTGCAGCGGGGTGGTTCGAGCCCTCCGCCCCGATCTCCAGTCTCACGTTCACCTTCCAACAGCGTCTCGGAGCGCCCGTCTACCAGGCGTGGTTCGCATCGCTCGCACGTGACGTGACCGGCACGGTGACCGACCAGACCACGGGCCCGTTGGACGGCGTCGGCGTCCGGCTCATCGACCGCGACGGCCGGGTGGTGGCCTCGACCACGACCGCCGGAGGCGGTGCCTACGCCTTCGCCGGCTACTTCGCGACCGACGGCTACACCGTGCAGCTCGTCCCGCCGACCGGGAAGATCGTCGATGGTCCCTCACGAGCCGCCGCGGATCTGACGGACGAAGATGCCGTCGCGGACTTCACCGTCCGCGACATCGTGCCCGTCGCCGTGTCGGGGACCGCGCTCGACACCGACGGCGTCCCGATCGTCGGTGCCACCGTCACCATCGACGGTGTCGGCAGCGTCACCACCGACACCGATGGAAACTACCTCTTCGACACCGTGCCGGTCGGCGACCACACGGTCGTCATCACGCCGCCCGCGGGCTACGCGGTGCAGACCGCCCCGGCACCGTTCACCGTGCCGGTCGGGAGCGAGACGCCCATCACCGAGCAGGACTTCGTGCTCGTCGCGAACCCCAGCCTCGGTGGGGTGATCACGTCCGGTGGGGTCGGTGTGGCCGGCGTCACCGTGAGCGTCGATGGTCCGAACGGGGTCGAGAGCGCCGTCACGGCCGCCGACGGTTCCTACCGCTTCCCGCTCCTGCCCGCGGGTGCCTACCAGGTCTCGATCGTCGCGCCCGAGGGGTACGTCGTCTCCGGAGCGGCCACCCGGGAGGAGGAGCTCGCCGACGCCGATCTCGACGCGGTCGACTTCGAGCTCGCTCGGCTCGGCACCGTCATCGGCGACGTCCGCACGGACACCGACGCTCCGGTGCCCGCAGCGACCGTCACGGTGACGACGCCGGGCGGCCCGGTCGCCCTGACCACGACGGCCGAGGGCTCCTACGGGCTCGCCGACCTGGCGCCGGGCAGCTACGAGGTCACGCTGACCGTCCCGGCCGGGTACTCGGTGCCCGCGGGTGGCGCCACGACCGCCACCGTCGTCGTCGGCACGGACGGGGCGGTCCAGACGGTGCCCACCTTCGTGCTCGTCGCCGACGCGGTGCTCGGCGGCCTCGCCGGAACGGTCGAGACGGACACCGGTGCTCCGATCGCGGACGTGACCGTGACCGTCGAGACCCCGGCCGGCCCGGTCGACGTCACGACGGACGTCGACGGCGCCTACGACCTCGACGGCCTCGCGCCAGGTTCCTACGAGGTGTCCGTGGCGGTGCCTGAGGGCTACACCGCCGAGGGCGCCACCACGGCGACCGTGGTCGTCGCCGCAGGCGGTTCCGTGGTCTCGGTATCGGCCTTCGTCCTCGTTCCCGACGCTGTCGTACCCGTGCCGTCGACGAACCCGAGCGACCCCGCGGTTCCGGGCAACGCGGGTCGTCTGCCCTCGACCGGTGCGGACGCGATGCCGTGGATCGTCGCGGCCGGAGCGCTCTTCGTGCTCGGCGCCGCCGGTGTCGTCACCGCGGCCGTCCTGCGTCGTCGACGCGCGAATCGGGACGAGCTGTCCGGCGAATGACCGTTTGAACGACCCCTCGGGGATGGGAGGGCGCGGCTCGTCCGTAGACTTGGGCGAGCCGCGCCCCACCCAGGAGTGCGGATCGCACTGCTGAACGGGGATCCGTGGACATCATCGGGTGGGTGAACGACGCCGCGACGGCGCTGCCCGATCCGCTGATCTGGATCCTCGGGCTCCTGTTCACGACCGCCGAGTCCGGCCTCTGGCTCGGCCTCGTCGTCCCCGGTGAACCGGTGGTGCTCCTCCTCGCGGCCATGCTCGACTCCGCCCCCGGTGCCCTCGTGCTGTTCCTCGCGGTCGCCCTCGGTGGGTCACTCGGGGACCAGCTCGGCTACCTCGTCGGTCGTCGTTCCGGTGGTCGCCTCCGTGACTCGGCCATCGTCCGGCGTCTCGGCGTCGACGGCTGGGACCGCGCGGTCGAGGCGCTCGAGCGACGCGGGGCCCAGGCCGTCTTCCTCACGAGGCTCGTCCCCGTGCTCCGGTGCCTGACACCGACCGCCGCTGGGGTCGCCCGCGTGCCCTACCGGTCGTTCCTCGCGGCATCGCTGCTGGGCTCCCTCCTCTGGTCCGCCGTCTACGTCGGGGTCGGCTCCCTCGTCCGCGCCACGCTCGACACGGTCCGCCAGTACCTCGGTGCCACCGGCTGGGTGCTGCTGTTCGCGCTCGTCGTGATGGTCACGGTGGTCGCGATCGCCCGATTCCGCCGTGGTGCCGCGATCCCAGGCGACGAGGCGATGATCCCGGTGACCCTGCACGAGAAGACGCCGCTCGCGCGCCTCCGGACGCAGTTGTTCTCCGACGACGACTGGAAGAACCTGCCGAACGCGATCACGGCGGGACGTATCGTCCTGCTCCCGGTCTTCGCCGCCCTCGTGATCACCGGCTCCTACTGGGCTGCGCTCGTCGTCGGGGCGGTCGTGTTCCTGAGCGACGTCGCCGACGGGCAGATCGCGCGCCGCATGGGCACGGTCTCCGCGCTCGGCACCTGGCTCGACGGCGTGGCCGATCGCCTGACCGTGGTCGTGGTCGCCGCGTCGTTCGCCGTCGCGCAGATCATCCCGTTGCAGGTGTTCGTGGTCATGATCGTCCCCGACCTCCTGCTCGCGTTCGTCGCCGTCGTCGCGTTCCGCGGGACGCCCGAGGTGCCGGTGAGCATCGCGGGCAAGATCCGGACGGTGTTCCTCTTCGTCGGCTTCTTCGCGCTGCTCACAGGCCTCGCGCTCGGCGGCGGGGATCAGGCATCGGCGCTCTACCGGGTCTTCGGCGGGGTCGGCTTCGTGGCGATCCTCCTCGGACTCCTCGGCCACTTCGTCGCGGCGACCCAGTATGCGCGACGCATGGTCGTCACCTGGCAGCGACAGGGCGTCCGCGCGGCCCGCTGACCATGACACCGACCGTCGTCGGAGGTCGCCGCCGGAGGGCACACGGCCACAGCGCAGGCGGTGTCGTTTAGGCTCGGAGCATGCCAGTCGACTATCCGGACCTCGTCATCTTCGACTGCGACGGCACGCTCGTCGACACGGAACGCATCTCCGTCCGGGTGAACCTGCAGCTGCTCAACGAGGTCGGCGGCGACTACACCGAGGCCGAGGTGCGGGAGCTCTTCGTCGGTGCCTCGCTCGAGACCTACGCAACGCTCGTCGAGCAGCGCCTCGGGAAGCCGCTCGAGGCCGACTGGATCCAGCGCTGGAGCGACATGTTCCGCGGCATCTGCGAGCGCGAGCTCGAGGCGGTCGACGGTGTCGTCGACGCCCTCGACGGCATCGCTGCGACCGGGGTGCCGCTGTGCGTCGCCTCGAACGGGATGCTGCACGACGTCGTCCGCAACCTCGGGCAGGTGGGCATCCACGACCGCTTCGACGGGCGCATCTTCAGCGCGACCGATGTCGCCGTGGGCAAGCCCGCACCCGACCTCTTCCTGCACGCCGCCGCCGACTTCGACACGCCCCCCGAGCGGTGCGCGGTCGTCGAGGACAGCGTCGTCGGCGTCCTGGCTGCCCGCGCGGCCGGCATGACGGTGTACGCCTACGCCGGTGGCATGACACCCGCCGAGCGGCTCGTCGGCGACGGCACCCACGTCTTCGACGACATGCGCCTGCTGCCACACCTCATCCGCGACACCTGGGCGACCTCCGCGGCACGCTAGCCGCACTGCACTAGCTGCGACTGCGGAGTTCGGGGAAGCCGTCCTCATCGTCGGGGACGGCCTGCGTCGTGACCGTCGGCGCCGGTGCCGCGTCGGACGGCTCGAGGTCCTGGGCCGAGGCGTCCTGCTCCTCGGCGCGACGTCGGGTGCGTTCGCCGCCGCGCTTGACGGCGCGGTCGAACAGCTGCGGGCCGGTCGTCGCCAGGCGCTTCCAGGGGAGGGTGCCCTCGATCTCGATCTGCAGGGAGAAGCTCAGCAGGGTGCGGATGACGACGATGATCGCCAGGACGAGTGCGTCGGTCAGCGAGGGCGTCGACGTGACCGTCTTCACGAGGTCGGCGGCCACGAGGATCTCCAGCCCGAGCAGGATGACCGAGCCGATCGTCTCCCGCAGCATCCGGAAGGCCCGTGCGCCGTCGCGCGTGCTCCACCACAGGCGGGCCGAGAGGGTGACGGCGATCACGAAGCCCACGACCATCGCCCCGACACCGGCGACCTCGAAGACGATGGTGACCAGCTCGAAGAAGTCCATCCCTCCATCATCCTCGCCCGCCCGCTGGACGGGAAGCCGACCCGACCCGCTAGGGTGGTCGCGAGTGACACGGGGTGCCGATCTCACGACGATCGGCTGAGAACACACCCGTCGAACCTGATCTCGTTAGTCCGAGCGAAGGGATGTCGCGAATGAGCATTCGCACACCACAGCAGTCTGCCCACCCGTCCACCGACGACTCGTCCGTCGGCGAATACGCGAGCGCGTCCGGGGACCTCCTCGACCGCCTGCGCGAGCGCACGCCGCTCGTCCAATCGATCACGAACGCCGTGGTGACCAACTTCACCGCGAACGTCCTGCTCGCCATCGGCGCCGCTCCGGCGATGACCGACATCCCCACCGAGGCCGGACCGTTCGCCCGCGTCGCCTCCGGGGTGCTCCTCAATCTCGGGACGCCGCAGGCGGAGCAGCGCGAGGCCATGGTCGAGGCCGCCACCGCCGCGAACGAGGCCGGCACCCCATGGGTGCTCGACCCCGTCGCCGTCGGCTTCCTGCCGGTGCGGACGGCGCTCGCCGCCGAACTCCTCGCCCTCCGACCGACGATCGTCCGCGGCAACGCCAGCGAGATCATCGCGCTCGCCGGACTGGGCGCCGGTGGTCGCGGGGTCGACAGCACCGACTCGGTGGACAGCGCGATCGAGGCGGCCACCGCGATCGCCCGCACCTCGGGTGCCGTCGTCGCGATCTCCGGCCCGACGGACGTCATCACCGACGGTGAGCGCATCGTCCGCTGCTCGAACGGGCACGCCTGGCTCACCCTCGTGACGGGCGGTGGCTGTGCCCTCGGTGCCGTGCTCGCCGCCTTCGCGTCCCTCGACGATGACCGGCTGCTGACGACGGTCGCGGCGACCACCGCGTACACGGTCGCCGCGCAGCTTGCGGCTGCGGAGAGCCGCGGCCCCGGCTCCTTCGCTCCCGCCTTCCTCGACCACCTCCACCTCCTCGACGCCGAGTCCGTCCGCAGCCTGGCGGTGATCGCGTGAGCGCCTCGACCACCTCGGACCGGGTCCTCGCGGCCCATTCGCATGCCGAGCTCGTGCGCCGTGGCATCGCCACCTACCTCGTCACGGACGCCTCGGCCAGCGGGGATCGCGGTGTCCTCGACGTCGTGCGCCGGGCCGTCGACGGCGGGGTGACCGCGGTCCAGCTGCGGGAGAAGACCGCGTCGGCGCGAGAGTTGTTCGACCTGACCGTGCGTGCGGCGGAGGTCGTCGCAGGGCGGGCGCTGCTCCTCGTTGACGATCGTGTGGACGTGTTCCTCGCCGCCCGTTCCGCCGGTGCCGTCGTCCACGGCGTCCACGTCGGTCAGAGCGATCTCCCGGTCGACGCCGTGCGCCGCATCGTGGGGCAGACCGCCGTCGTGGGACTGACGGCGAACACCCCGGCGCACCTCGACGCGGTCGCAGCGCTGCCTCCCGGGACCGTCGACTACCTCGGCGTCGGCGTCATCCGCCCGACGACGACCAAGCCGGACCACCCGGAGCCGCTGGGCGTGGAGGGGTTCGCCGCGATCGCCGCCGCGACCCCGCTCCCGTGCGTCGCGATCGGCGGTGTCTCGCTGGCGGACACGGCCGAGCTCCACGCCGCCGGTGCCGCTGGTCTCGCCGTGGTCTCCGCCATCTGCGCCGCCGACGATCCGGCCGCCGCCGCCCGGGCGTTCCGCAGCGCCTGGATCGAGGTCTCGGCATGAGCGCCGTGGAACAGACGATGACGCCGGAGTCGTCGAACTCGAACCGGGTGCACGGTCGACGACCCGTCACGATCCGCGAGACACCCCGGGTGCTGAGCATCGCCGGGACCGACCCGACCGGTGGTGCCGGGATCCAGGCCGACCTCAAGAGCATCGCCGCGAACGGCGGATACGGCATGGCGGTCGTCACCGCGCTCGTCGCGCAGAACACCCGGGGCGTCCGGTCCGTGCACACCCCGCCCGTCGGGTTCCTCCGCGAGCAGTTGGACGCGGTCGCGGACGACGTGGTGATCGACGCGGTCAAGATCGGGATGCTGGGCGACGTCGCGATCATCGACACCGTGTCGACCTGGCTGCAGGAGACGGTGACCGGACCCGTCGTCCTCGACCCGGTGATGGTGGCGACGAGCGGCGACCGCCTCCTCCACCGCGACGCGGAGGCGGCCATGCGCGCGCTCCTGCCGCACGTCGACCTCGTGACCCCGAACCTGCCGGAGCTCGCCGTCCTCGCGGACGAACCGGTGGCGACGAGCTGGGCCGACGCACTCGCCCAGGCGGAACGGGTCTCGGCGCAGGCGGGCGTGATCGTGCTCGTGAAGGGCGGGCACCTGACGGGGACGACCGATTGCCCGGATGCGCTCGTCGACGCCACCGGTGGTCTGGGTGGCGGCCGATCACTCGTCGAGTTCGACGGTCTTCGAGTCGACACACGGAACACCCACGGAACCGGGTGCTCCCTGTCGAGCGCGATGGCCACCCTCGTCGTCCGTTCGGGGTCCTGGACCGAGGCGCTCGGCGAGGCGAAGGCGTGGCTCACGACGAGCCTCCGGCACGCGGACGCACTCGAGGTCGGCTCGGGCAACGGGCCGATCAGCCACTTCGCCGAGCTGTGGGCAGCGGGAGGGACGACCTCGGGTCGGCAGGACGGTGCCGACATCGTCGCCGACTGGTGGGAGGACATCGCCGAGGTGCGGACGCGGATCGACCACCTGCCGTTCGTGACGACGCTCGCCGACGGCACCCTCGATCCGGCCCGGTTCGCCTGGTACCTGCAGCAGGACGCGATCTACCTGCGGGCCTACTCGCGGGTCCTCGCGAGAGCGAGTGCACTGGCACCGACGGCCGAGGAGCAGGTGTTCTGGGCGACCGGTGCGGCGGGCTCCATCGAGGCCGAGATGGAGCTGCACCGCACCTGGCTCAGCACGTATGCCGTCAGCGGTATGGATGTGGACCCGTCGGCGACGACCACGGCGTACCTCGACCACCTATACGCGGCGACGGTCGACGGCGACTACGGGCGGGTGGTCGCCGCCGTGTTGCCCTGCTATTGGATCTACCAGGATCTCGGTGAGCGACTGGTCGGCGCATCGCACGCGGAGCACCCTTTCGCCGCGTGGCTCGACACCTACGCCGACCCTGCCTTCGCGACGGCGAACGCCCGGGCGATCGAGATCGTCGCCGGGGCGGCAGCTCGTACGGACGAGGCCGGCCGGGAGGCGATGCGTCGGGCGTTCCTGGCCTCGGCCGCGCACGAGGAGGCGTTCTTCGCCGAGCCGATACGATGAAGGCCGGATCCGCCGCCGCGGTCCCGGACCACGACGAGAGGCCCCTGATGCTGACGAGCAACGAGTACTTCGACGGCAACGTGAAGTCGATCGGCTTCACCACGAACGAGCCCGGTGCGGAGTCGGCCAGCGTCGGAGT
The DNA here is from genome assembly GCF_015350715.1 of Plantibacter sp. VKM Ac-2876. Classification (NCBI taxonomy): domain Bacteria; kingdom Bacillati; phylum Actinomycetota; class Actinomycetes; order Micrococcales; family Microbacteriaceae; genus Plantibacter; species Plantibacter sp. VKM Ac-2876. Next base: position 393,636 of record NZ_JADKSI010000003.1, read on the forward strand.
GATGGAGCCGGGGGAGTACACCTTCACCACGGGCAAGGCCGAGGAGATGTCCGTGATCTCCGGCAAGCTCCGCGTGCTGCTGCCGAACACGAGTGCGTGGCAGGACTTCGGGCCCGACGCGCAGTTCAGTGTCCCGGGGAGCAGCAGCTTCCAGGTCGAGGTCGAGGTCACCACGGCGTACCTCTGCCGCTACCTCAACATCTGAACGCCCTTCGAGACTTCGACAGGCTCAGTGCGGCGCAGCTCAGGGACCGGGGTGGCGACGCCCTTCGACAGGCTCGGGGACCGGTCCGCGCTTCAGGAGTCGACGACCTCGAGCGTGAGGACGACGGTCGTGTCGTCGGAGCTGTTCGTCAGCGTCACCGTCGTACTCCCGACCTCGAGCGGCTGCAGACCGGGGTTGAACGACGCTCCGCCGCGGGAGCCGCCCGGCACGTACTCCGCGATCGACGGATCCTCGACCTCCGCGGACCACACGGTCGGATCGACGGCGACGAGGTCCACCACGTTGTCGAGGCCGACGGTGACGGTGCGGCCGTCCTGATCGACGAGCTGCACGATGACGGGTGCGATCACGCCGGCCTCGCTCGCTGAGCTCTGACCGGAGGGCGAGTCCGCGCCACCGGTGCAAGCACTCGTGCCGAGCACGGCGCCGACGATCGCGATCACGGTCAGCCCACGGGTCGCACGGCGCATGGCGGTCCTCTCTCGACGTGACCTCACCCTACCGCCGGGCGACGGTGGACCTCAGGACCGCAGGGCAAGCGCGTCGGCGGCGGAGCTCAGCCGACCGTCCTCCATGACGAGCACCTGGTCCATGCGGTCGAGGTGGCTCCGATCGTGGGTGACCAGCAGCGTCGCGGCGCCCGAGGTCGCGGTGAGTTCGAGGATGAGCTCGATGATCGCGGACCCGCGCTCGTGGTCGAGTGCACTGGTCGGCTCATCCACGACGAGGGCGTCGGGCTCGTTCATGAGGGCACGCGCGATGTTGACCCGCTGCCGCTGACCACCCGAGAGCTGATGCGGCCGCTTGCCGGCCTGGTCGGCCAGTCCGACGGCGGCGAGCAGCATCGCGGCCCGCTCGCGGGTGCGCGTCCGGTCGGTCCGGGACGCGCGGCTGCCGAGCGTCCCGAGGACGCACAGCTGCTCGAGGGCCGTGAGTGACGGCAGCAGGTTGGCCTGTTGGAACACGATGCCGAGCCTCGTGCGGCGGAAGTCGGTGGCCGCACGGCGGTCGAGGGAGGTGACGTCGACCCCGGCCACCTCCACGAGGCCGCTGTCGGGCCGGATGAGGCCGGCCGCGACGGCGAGCACACTCGACTTCCCGGAGCCCGAGGGCCCGGTGAGCGCGGTGACGGTCCCTGCCGGGACGATGAGGGTCGCGTGGTCGACGGCGGTGACGCGGTGGTCGCCGTCGGGGAAGGTGAGGGTGACGTCGGTGAGCGAGATCATGCGGTGACTCCGATGGTGACGAGGGTGGGTGCGAGGAAGGGTTCGGGGAGGGCGTGCGCGTTCACCGGTTGCCGCCGAGCGCGGTCAACGGGTCGGCCGAGAGGATGGACCGCAGGGCGAACGCCGCGCCGATCAGGCCGAGGGCGATCATGATCGCCCCGGGCACGAGCGTCGTCAGTGGGCTGAGCACGAAAGGCAGCGCCGTGCCAGCCGCGGAACCGAGTGCGGCGGTGATGCCGATGCCGAGTCCGACGCCGAGGACGAGGAGGACGAGCGCCTGGCCGAGTGCGTCGAGCGAGAGCCGACGGGTCGTCGCGCCCAGCGCTTTGAGGATCGCGACGTCGCCCGCACGTTGCATGGTCCACACCGTGAAGAAGGCTCCGATGACCAGCGCGGAGATCCCGAACAGCATGGCGACCATGAGGAGGAGCGATCCGATCTCCGAGCGGAACGAGCCGATCGCGAGCAGGGACGACAGGACGTCCTTCGACACCGTGCCGGTGGCCTGCTCCGCTCCCGTCACCGCATCGGCGCTCGGGTTCCCGGTGACAGCGAGCGCGGTCGCTCCGTCGCCGGTGGACCCTTGCGCAGCCTGCAGCGACCGCCACTCGGACAGGCTCGTCCAGACGACCGGCGTGTGGCTGTACCACTGGTCGTTGACGACCGAACCGACCTCGAGTTCGCTGCCACCGATGGAGACGGTGTCGCCTCGGGAGACGTGGAGGGCCTCCGCGGCGGTCCGACTCAGGCGGACGGTTCCGTCGGCGGGCACGACGGCGTCACCACTGATCCCGAACAGTGCCACGGAGGTGCGCGCATCGTCCGTGGTCATCCGCGTCTGGCTGATGCCGAGCTCCTGGACACCGTCCACTCCGGGGACCGCGGCCCACGTGGTGGCCGCGTCCGCATCGATCGCGGAGTCGGCGAACGTCGCCTGCTCGCCGTCGGACGGGGCCGCGAGGACGATGCTCGACGCACCCAGCCCGGTGATCGCCGAGATGTTCTGGTTCGCCAGCCCTGCGGTGAGGCCGCTGAGGAATCCGACGAGCAGGGTGATGAGGGCGACGACCGCCCCGATCAGCACGAAGCGACCGGTGGCGAAGCGCATGTCGCGCCAGGCGACGAACATGGGGACTCCTTGTCAGCCGCCCGACGGCGTCTCCGTGGTGCGGCAGGATTCCAGCCTCGTCGCGCCGCCGACTCCGGGCATCGTCGGACGGTACGGTCCTCCGGCGCGGTCAGGTGGAGGCGACGCTCCACCTTTCTGATGATTCGCGAAGACGATCCCCGCCGTACGCTGGGCGGATGAAGCACTCGGCACTCAGCCCCGTGTTCACCGGCCTGCAGCTCGGCCTCCACGGCCTCGTCACCGCACTCATCGTGCTCGTGATCGCGCGATCCGTCTCGGTCGGTGGCCAGGCGGCCCTCGCGGCGATCGTCCTCGCCGTCGTCATGCTGCTCACCTACGCCGCCGGCGCGATCCTCGGCGGTCGGGTTCGCCGCGCTGTGGCCGCCAGCGGCACCACCGATCGCGACGCTGCTCCTGTCGGCGTGCGTCGAGGTCGGGTGTCCGTCCTCGCCTGGCTGGTGGTGCTCAGCGTCGAGTGGGTGGTCCTCGTCCTGCTCAGCCCGGATGCCGCCTACCTCGTCTTCCCGTTGTTCTTCCTCTATCTGCACCTCCTCCCCAGGGCCGTCGCGGTGCCCGCCGTCGTGATCGCCACCGTCGCCGCGGTCGTGGCGATCGGTCTGCACGCCGGCTTCAGCGTCGGGGGAGTCGTCGGCCCGCTCGTCGGTGCGGCCGTGGCCGTCGCGATCGGGCTCGGCTACGAGGCGCTGGCCCGGGAGGCGGCCGAGCGGGAGCGACTCATCGCCGAGCTCGTCGCGGCACGCGAGGAGCTCGCCGAGCGGGGTCGGCAGGCGGGCAAGCTGGCGGAGCGCGAGCGCCTCGCCGCAGACCTCCACGACACGGTCGCCCAGGCCCTGTCGAGCATCCAGCTGCTCCTGCACGCGGCCGAACGCTCCGCCGTCGAGCAGCCGGGCACGGAGCAGCTGCGCTCGCACATCGGTCTGGCGCGGGATGCCGCAGCGACGGCCCTCGCCGAGACGCGCAGCCTCATCGACGAGCTGAGCCCGCCGGCGTTGGTTGGCGCGACGATCGCGGACGCGCTCGGTCGGCTCGCCGAGACGACGACCGCCCAGAGCGGCACGCCGGTCTCCACGACGGTCACCGGCGATGCGTTCGTCCTCGGCACGCCGGTGACGACCGCGCTCCTCCGGGCTGCGCAGAGCAGTCTCGCGAACGTCGTCCGGCATGCCGGAGCGAGCCGGGCGGACGTCACCCTCACCTACCTCGACGAGGAGGTCATCCTCGACATCGACGACGACGGGGTGGGGTTCGATCCGGCGAGGGTCGCCGAGCGCACTGCGGGCGGGTCGTTCGGCATGATGTCCATGCGCCGTCGCATCACCGAACTGGGTGGCGAGGTCGAGGTACGGAGCGCGCCGGGCGCCGGCACGACCATCACCGTGCGGTTCGCGTCACCAGGAGCGGAGGGGGACGCCCATGCGTGACGATGCGACGGGCGCCGGGGAGCCGCCGGTCATCCGGCTCGTGGTGGCGGACGACCACCCGATCGTGCGAGCCGGACTCCTCGCCGTCCTCGCGCCGATCGCCGACATCGAGGTGGTCGGGACCGCGTCGACCGCAGCCGAGGCCGTGGCCGCCGCACCCGGCGCCGACCTCGTCCTCATGGACCTGAGCTTCGGCGACGGGCCGACGGGGATCGATGCGACGAGGGAGATCGCGTCGCTGCCGGGCGGTCCGTCGGTCCTCGTGCTGACGAACTACGACTCCGACGCCGACATCCTCGGCGCGATCGAAGCCGGAGCCGCGGGGTATCTGTTGAAGGACGCCGCCCCGGAGGACCTGATCGACGGCATCCGCTCGGCTGCCGGCGGGAACTCGGTGCTCGGGCCGGCCGTGGCGACCCGGCTGGTCGCTCGGGTGAGCGCGCCGCAACAGGCGCTGAGCGCCCGGGAGATCGAGGTGCTCGCGCGGGCGGCCGAGGGGCTCACCAACCTGGAGATCGCCGGGCGGCTCCATGTCGGGGAGACGACGGTGAAGTCGCACCTCGCCCACATCTACACGAAACTCGACGTGTCGAACCGCTCTGCCGCGATCGCCGCGGCCCAACGTGCCGGTCTCTTCCGCACCCGCTGAGCGCCGCCCGGTCCCTGAGCTTGTCGAAGGGCTACGCCCCCTTGACCTGCTCGTACGCCGCGAGCGCAGCCTGCCTCGTCTCGCCGAGGTCGACGATCGGCTCGGGGTAGTCGGGCGTCCCGAATTCGGGCACCCACCGCTTGATGTACGCGTCGTCGGCGTCGAAGCGTTCGCGCTGCCGCTCCGGGTTGAAGATCCGGAAGTACGGCGAGGCGTCGAAGCCGCTGCCGGCCACCCACTGCCAGTTGAACGGGTTGGAGGCGGGATCGGCGTCGACGAGCGTGTCCCAGAACCAGTCCTCGCCGAGCTTCCAGTGGATGAGCAGGTTCTTGGTGAGGAACGACGCCGTCACCATCCGGATCCGGTTGTGCATGGTGCCCGTCGCCCAGAGCTCCCGCATGCCGGCGTCGACGAGCGGGATCCCGGTCCTTCCGGCGGTCCAGGCGTCGAAGGCGTCCTGGTCGACGTCCGGCCAGGGGAACCGGTCGAAGGCCTGACGCCAGTTGCGCGTCGCGAGGTCGGGGAAAGCGAAGAGGCAGTGGTAGGCGAAGTCGCGCCAGCCGAGTTCTTTGAGGAAGGTGGCGCCGTCGTCGCCGAGGTGCCGCCGGCCGTCGCGGGCGGCGTGCCAGATCTGGGGCGAGCTGATCTCGCCGAAGCGGAGGTGCGGGGAGAGCCCGGAGGTCGACGGCTGGGCCGGGAAGTCTCGGTCCTCCGCGTAGCCCGTGACGCCGTCGTCGAGGAACTCGGCGAGCCGCGCGTCGGCGCCGGCCTCGCCGGGCGTCCACTGCTCCCGGAGTCCGGCCGCCCAGTCCGGCTTCGTCGGGAGCAGGTCCCAGGAGCCGAGCTCGTCGCCCGAGGGCGGTTCGGCCATGGCGGTCAGTGCGGTCGGCGCGGGGAGGGGGTGTCTCGGCGGCTTCGCCGCGTGCCGCTGCAGCGACGCCTTCCAGAACGGGGTGAACACCGAATACGGCTGCCCCTGTCCGGTGACGATCTCCCACGGCTCGGCGAGGAGGTTCGCGGCGAAGCTGCGAGCGTCGAGCCCCACGTCCTTCAGCTCCGACTTGATCCCGGCGTCGATCTCCCGCTCGGCCGCGCCGTAGCGGCGGTTCCACAGGACGGCGCCGGCGCCGATCGAGTGGGCGAGTTCGGGCACGATGGTCGCCGCGCTCCCGGACCGCAGGAGGAGTGTGCCACCGAGGCCCCTGATGTCGTCACCGAGGGCTTGGAGGCTGTGGTGCAGCCACCAGCGGGACGCGCCGCCGAGCGGACGCAGTTCCTCGCTGTCGTCGAGGACGAACAGGCAGAGGATCGGGGCGTCGAGCTCGACCGCTGCATGCAGCGCGGGGTTGTCGGCCAGGCGGAGGTCGTCGCGGAACCATACGATCGTCGGGGCAGCAGCCATCCCGTCAGCCTACGCGGACGATCGAACCGGACCGGAGGGTTGACCGGACCCGCCCGTTCCGGTCATCGTGCCGTCCGGTGTCACCGAGTTGGTCGAGGTGCCCGCTCAGCTCAGCGCGGCCTCGCGGTCGAGCAACGACCGCTTGACGTCGAGCCCCCACGCGAACCCGCCGAGCGTCCCGTCGGTCCGGAGGACACGGTGACACGGGACGAACAGGGCGGGCGCGTTCGTCGCGCAGGCGCTCGCCGCAGCGCGGACCGCCGACGGCCGACCGCTCGCGGCCGCGAACTCCGTGTAGGTCACCGGGTGTCCTGCGGCGATCGTCCGCAGCACCGTCCAGGCGTGCGTGCGGAACGGGCCGCCGAACTGGGCCACCGGCACGAGGTCGATCGCCGTCAGGTCGCCGTCGTAGTACGCCCGGACGGCGTCCATCGCCGCGATCGTCCCCGCCACCGTCTCGCCAGGGCGGTCGGCGGGTCGGATCCGTTCGAGCATGACGCCGATGTCGTCGGACCACCCTGAGGAGAGCACCGCCCCGTCCTCGCGTGCGAGGACCGTGAACGGCCCGTCCGGGGTGTCGACGGTCTGGCTGGTGGCGGTGAGCTGTGCGCCGGACGCGTGGCCGTCGCCACGGCGGGCGCTCGTGCTGGAGATGATGGTGGTCATGCTGCTGGACCTTTCTCGAGGGCTGAGGGGGCTGCGGACGGTGCCGGTGTGGAGGCCGCCTTCCACAGGTGGAGGCAGAGGTAGGAGCGCCACGGGGCGAAGGCGTCCGCTTCCGCGGTGAGGGAGCGGGCGTCGGACGGCAAGCCCAGCCGGCCGGCACCGGTGCGGACGGCGACGTCGCCGGGCAGGAAGGCGTCGGGGTTGCCGAGCACCCGCATGCTGACGTAGTCGGCCGTCCAGGGGCCGATCCCCTTCATGGCGAGCAGGCGGGTCCGGAGCTCGTCGCGGTCGTCACCGAAACCGATCGTGAGTTCACCGGACACGAGTGCCCGCGCGACGCCGAGCAGGCTGTCGATCCGCGCTCGGGGCCCGACGAGTGCGGCCTCCCCGCCGTTCGCGATCTGCGTCGCCGTCGGGAAGAGCCGGTGCAGCCCGTGTCGTTCGGTGACCGTCGTGCTCACCTCGTCCGCGAGACGGCGGAGCTGGGTGCGCGCCGCGGCCACGGTGATCTGCTGGCCGACCATCGCCCGGACCAGCATCTCCTCCGGGTCGACCGCCCCGGGGAGGCGGATGCCCGGTGTGGCGGCGACCGAAGCGGCGAGACGCGGGTCCGTCGCGAGGACGGCGTCGGCGGAGGTCGGGTCGGCGTCGAGGTCGAAGAGCCGACGGACCCGCGAGACGAGCACCGGCAGGTCGGCGAGGTCCGTCACCTCGGCAGTGAGTCGGAGGTCGTCGCCGACCTGCCGGACCTCGAACCACGCCGTGCCGCCGGGGAGGGCGAGGAGCCGGGCGTAGTGGTCGGGGCCCGCGAGCTCGACCCCGTCCACCGCCCGTGGCGCGAGCCAGGCGAAGACCCCTGCGGCGTCGAACGGGCGACGGAACGGCAGGGACAGGGTGATCGAGCCGGGCGCGTGTTCGCCGACCGTCCGGTGTTTCGCGCGCAGCTCGCCTGGGGTGAGCTCGAACACCTCCCGCATCGTGTCGTTGAACTGCCGGATGCTCGAGAACCCGGCGGCGAAGGCGATGTCACCGAAGGGGAGGTCGGTGCCGGTCAACAGCTGTCGTGCGCCCTGCGCCCGGTGTGCCCGAGCGAGCGCGAGCGGACCCGCGCCCAGCTCGGCGCTGAGGATCCGCGTCAGATGGCGGCTCGAGTACCCGAGGCGCGAGGCGAGTCCGGGGACGCCCTCACGTTCGACGACGCCGTCGGCGATGAGCCGCATGCTGCGCGCGGCGACGTCGTTGCCGAGGTTCCAGGCAGGGGTGCCCGGGACGGCCTCGGGCAGGCACCGTTTGCACGCGCGGAAACCGGCCTCGTGAGCAGCGGCGCTCGTCGCGTAGAAGGTGACGTTCTCCGGTTTCGGGGTCCGAGCCGGGCAGGACGGCCGGCAGTAGATCCCCGTGGAGCTCACGGCCGTGATGAACTGCCCGTCGAAGCGCTGGTCGCGGGCCTGGATCGCGCGATAGCGTTCGGCGAAGTCCATACTCCGGGTGTCGTCCATGATCCGAGTCTGACATGCGCCACCGGGTCGGACGAGCGGAAATCGGACACGACAGTGGCGGTCGTGCGCGCCGGATCAGGCGGCGCGGCTCACGCTCCGCGGAGCTTGTCGCTGAGCGCCGCGAGGGTCGCCATCTCCTGTGGGCTGAGCGAGGTGGTTACGCGTTCGGCGATCGTCGCGCCGTGGGCGATGGCGACGGCGCGGTAGACGTCGTAGCCGGCATCGGTCATCCGGACGAGCGTGCCGCGGCCGTCGTCCGGGTCGGGGCATTTGCCGACCAGTCCGCGCGCGACGAGCCGATCGACCAGGCGACTGATGCTCGGCTGCGAGAGCAGCACGCTCGAGTTGAGGTCGCGGAGGCGGATGCGACGATCGGGCTCCCGCGACATCGTGTGCAGGACGTCGTACTCGTTGAGTGAGATGCCGTGGCTCGGGAAGTCGTGCGAGATGTGGCGCATCACGTCGACCTGCGCACGGAAGAGCGACTCCCACGCGGCGATGGCGAGTCGCCTCTCGTCCATACCTGCTCCCGCTGCCGTCCGACGATCCACCACCCGAATCTATCCTGGACGGCCGTCGAGCGGTGCGTCGCTGTGGGGTGGTTGCGCTTCGCATCGTCTCCGGACATGACGAGAGCCGGTCGCAGAGGCTACGACCGGCTCTCTTTCCCTTGCACCAAGAGTGTCCTGCAATCACATTCCGTCAGCTGCCACAGCAAAACAACTAACGTTCCAAAACCATATAACGGATCGGTAACGAGCGGTAGTTATCAGAACGTTATTTTTGCTGGGAGTTGCCCGAGTGGCACGGCCCGTCGCAGCTAACCGACTCAAACACTTGTTTGTTATGTTACAGTCTCAAATATCGCCCGTTCCGCAACGACTGAGATGAGATCCCGATGTCCTCACCGCTCAGGCCGAGAGGCCGCCGAGCCGTCCCCCTGCAGACCAGCGCCGTCCTCGCGTTGGTCGCCCTCATGACCGGCGCGCTGGCAGGCCCCGCGGCCGCCGTGGCTGCGTCACCGGAGCCGCCGGCCAAGTCCTCCGTCCCCTCAGCGGGAGACGTCCCCGACGGCTCGACCGTCGAGTCCCCCTCGAACGAGTCGTCGGATGATGCCGACGAGCCGGCGCAGACACCGCGTCCGACCACGGCGGACACCCCACCTGCCACGGACCCCGTGGCCACGCCGGCTGCGACACCCGCGGACATCGACCTCGCCCTGCGGATCGCACTCGCCGGCGTCACGACCGGCACGGCTCCGTTCGACGCCGATGACGCCCCCGGCCACGACAGCAGCGCGACGAACGACGTCGTCCGCACGCACGACACGGTCACCTACCGCGTCGAGGTCCAGCTCGACGGAGCCGCAGCCGACGACCTCGTGACCGTTCGACAGACCCTCCCCGACGGCCTGCGCTGGCCGGTCGTCGCCGGACTCCCCGCCTACTGCGGCGCCGGGTCCACCGTCAGCGACGACCGACGCGTCCTCGAGTGCGTCATCGGCGGCGTCCTGCCGAACTCCGTCACCACCTACGACCTCGTCGCGACGGCGGAAAGCATGCCGAACGGTTCCGTGCTCACCTCCCCGACGGGAGCGCTCAGCGCGTCCGCGAACGATGTGGCCACCGGTGCCCTCGCCGAGGACGCGACGGAGGTCCCCGCGACGACGGCGAGCAGCGGCCCGCGAGTGAACCTCGGGGTGCGCCCGCAACTGGTCTCGACGACCGCCCAGCAGGACGGACTCTCCGGGTTCCGCGTCCACTACGACGCGTATGTCGACCTGGCCGACTACAACGCCGGAGGGGGGCTCGGTGCCCGCGGTCAGGCGAACGTGACCGAGGACGTCACGTTCGTGATCGACCTCGGCGACGTGAGTCCGAACGCCCGTCTGTCGAACGAGACCGCGTGCGCCGCAGGAGCCGGGGAGAGCCGGGTGTTCCCGAAGGTCCGCGGCGGTGGCGAGAACGCCGTCACGGACTCCGGTCGGTGGACCTGCCGGATCGACCCGGACGACCCACGACGCATCATCGTGACCGTCTCGGGCGCCGACCTCAGCGCCGACCACATCCCGACGAAGACCGCCAACGGAGCCACCATCCCGCTCCGCGGCTACCTCGCGCTCGGTCGCTTCGGTGTCTTCGTCCCGCGCGACGACGTGCCCGCCAACGGCTCGCTCAACACCCGCATCCACGTCCGCGACCTCGTCGCGACGGGCGTCGACGCCGACGGCGGACCGATCCTGAACGCTGTTGAGCCGCTCGACGACAACACCGCCACTGCGAACCTCATCCGTCGACCCGACGGCAACCACGGCACCCGCTACGTGGATGAGCGACTGAGTTCGCTGGTTCCGGTCCCCGGCCAGTTCCTTCCGGGTACGGGTGACGGCGTGGTCGTCCCCGGCCAGCAGTACCGTGCGGTCACGATGTTCAACAACCGTGGCGGCACGGAGTTCGCCGGACAGCTGTTCTGCCAGGCCTTCGACACGAAGACACAGCATGCGGCCGTCGGTCTCGACGGCGTGCCCGCCCGCTCGCACGGCACCACGGACATCGTCATCGAGTACGGCACTCGGCCGACCGTCGACGTGGGTGCCGACGACGCCACGCGGTGGAAGCAGATGAACGACACGACCTGCAACGATGACGACGACGTCTGGACGAGCGATCCGTCATCGATCGACCCCGAGGACATCACGAAGATCCGATACCGCAGCACGAACGGGGTCATCGCCCTGGGCGCGACCGTCATCGCCTCACTGACCTTGGAGATGAACGCGGGTGTCATGGCCGGCACCCTGCTCGCCGAGAGCTATTCGCTGTACAGCCCGGAGCAGTATCCGACGGACCGCGACACGAGCGCATGGTACGCGAAGGACGGCTGGTACCACAGCAAGTACGACCCGGCGCAGGAGACGAACGCCGGCTACCCGCGTGGCGACCGTCTCATCGCGGCCAACGCGGTGATCGGCATCGGCAAGCGGGCGATCGAACCGGCCGTGGATCCGGGATCGCCCGCCCAACTGCTCGCCGGCGAGCGCGTGCGTTTCGAAGTGACGCCGCAGATCACGAGTGTGCCCGGCCAGGGCGACACCGCACGTGACGTCGTCGTCGTCGACCGTCTGCCCGCCGGTCTCGTGTACGACCCGACGGACGTGTCACACGTCCCCGAGTCGGTCGAGACGGCCGAGGACGGCTCCACTCTCATCACCTGGAGGCTCGGGCAGGTCGCGCGCGGTGCCGAACCCGTGATCCGGTACTGGGCGACCTCGGACGCGACCGTCCAGGGTGACCTCGTGAACCAGGTCGTCGTCTCCAGTCCCGACGACCCGGGGTCGCTCGACGAGGTCCCGACGGACCCGGCGGCGCAGGACGCGCACTACGGGCGCCAGACCGTGTCGCTCCGTGCGCCCGGAGGACTCCGCGTGCAGAAGAGCGTCGAACAGCGCGTCATCGAGTCCGGCGATCGGATCGACTACCGCCTCGCCTACGCGAACATGAACGCGACCGGCGCCCAGAAGGACGTCGCCCTCGTGGACGTGCTCCCGTTCGTCGGCGACAGCCGCGGCTCGACCGCGGCCGGCGTCCTGGCCGACGAGATCGAGGCCGCCGACGGTGACCGCGTGCTCTACACCTCCGCCGACCCGGCCGCGGTGCAGGACGCGTCCGCCATCGACGGCTCGGACACCTCCCGGGAACTCCCGGACGGCTTCGAGTGGTGCACCGCCGACGACTTCGGTGCAGACGCATGCCCCGACTCGCTCGCCGACGTCACGGCCTTCCGTGTGGAGGTCGCCGAACTCGACGCCCTCGAACGCCACGAGATCGCCGTCGAACTCACGACCGACGGAGCGGTCTCAGGTGCGGAGTACCGGAACGACGCCACGGTGCGCTCGGCGTCGCAGACCCTCGGAGCGCGCTCCCCACTCGTGACGACGACCGTCGTCTCCTCGTCGATCGGCGAGCGCCTCTGGTGGGACCGTGACGGTGACGGACTCGACGACGACGGTGCCGACGGACAGCCCGGCGACGGCGTGGCCGGTGTGCCACTCCGACTGGACGGCGTCGACAAGCACGGCGCGACCGTCTCCGAGGAGACCGAGACGGACGCCGACGGCCGATACCGCTTCAGCGGGCTCGTGTCGGGTGCGTACACCATCAGCGTCGACCTGCCTGAGGGTGCGGAGATCACCGGCTTCCGCGTCGGTGACGACGGCCTGGTCAACTCGGCTCTCGATCCGCAGTCGTCCACCATGGAGGACATCGTCGTGGCCGACCCGTCGCCGACCGGCGCGGACGCGGTCGACCTCACCTGGAACGGCGGCATCCTCGAGGCGGAGCTGCCGGTGACCCCGCCGGTGACCGATCCCGAGAAGCCGACGGACCCGTCCGTCCCGTCGGAACCGACGCCGACGCCGTCCGAGACGCCGCAGGCGACACCGGAGCGCACGACCGGAGCGCAGGGTCCGCTGGCCACGACCGGCGTGCTCTGGCTCGACCAGGCGATGATCGCCGCGATGCTCCTGCTCGTGATCGGCGGGGCGGCACTCCTCGTCGTGCGTGCGCGTCGCGCCCGCAGTGACGCCGAGGAGTCCAACGGCTGAGTCGAGCAGCCACCTCACATCGAGCGCGCACGATCCCGAATCGGGACCGTGCGCGCTCGGGTCAGTCCTGGGAGCCGCTCGGGACGACGTCGATCACGCGAACGGTGATGGACGGAGCCCCTTCGCCGGTGGCCGAACGGAGTCGCTCCGCGATGGCTCGGTGGACCGCCTGCGCGACGGCAGGGGATGCCGCCTCCGCGGCGACCGAGATGTTGGTCTGCACCGTCAGGACGCCTCGGACGCGCTTGACGCTCACCCGTGCCGGCTGGTCGGGCGAGCCGAGCAGGGCACCGACGCCCTCCTTCGCGGCCCGAAGCAGGGTGGGCTCGACGGCGGTCAATCCGTCGACGCCCGGTACCGCCAGGACCATGTCGTCGAGCGAGCTCGCGAGCGATCCGAGGTCGTCGTCCGTCTCCGTCAGGTCATGCATCGTCCCCCACCTCTCCGATCTCGTCGGCCTCGAAGTGCAGATCGTCGACGACGACGTCGAGACCTGCCACGACGAGGTCCGTGTGCTGCTGGAGGCTTGCGGCGACCTCCTCGCGGAACAACGAGACCGTGTCGGCGACCGACTTCCCCCAACCGATGCTCACCGTGACGTGGAGCATGATCGGCTCGCCGACCACGGTGACGTCGCCCTCGAGCACGCAGCGACCCACGAGCACGCCGGGCGTGCGGTCGCCGGCTCCGCGGACCAGCCCGCGGACCGTGCCCTCCGTGATGACGAGCGCCGCGTCGTCGTCGGACGCGCCGAACGGGATGTCGCGTCCAGCTTTCGCCTCGCGGCTGATGTTCTCCATGATCCCGCGGATCCAGTCCTGATCGAGCGTGGCGACCGCGGCCTCGTCCGCCTCCATCAGCGGCGTGGCGAGCGAGCGGACGCGTCGCAGGGAGCGCAGGATCCGCTGGCACTCGGGCGAGTCGTCGATCGACGGGTCGGCCGGCAGCATGTCGCGTTCGAGGTAGTCCGTGAGGGCGTCGACACCGTGCGCGCAGCCGCTCGGTTCGGGCTGTTCGGAGCCCGGAGTATCCGTGTTCATCGCCACCCCTCCATCTCCTTGACCAGTGTCGCCCGGGCCCGCGCGAGACTCCCTCGGACGCTGGCGACGCTCTGCCCCAGCTGTTCGGCGATCTCCTCGTACGAGTATCCGCCGATCTCGCGGAGCACCCAAGCCTGGTGCTGTCCGTGCGGCAGTCTGTCGAGTGCTGCTGACAGTGCTCCCAGCTGCGACGACGCTTCGGCCCTCCGCTCGGGTCCGTCACGCTCGGGAGCCTCGACCATGACGTCATCGGTCGATTCGGTGTCCTTGCGCTGCCGCATGAGGTCGATCGCCCGGCGGCTGACGATGCGCATCAGCCAGCTCTTCACCATCGCGCCGTCTTCGAGCGTGTCGATCCGTTTCCAGGCCGAGATGAGCGCCTCCTGGACGACGTCGTCGCCGTCCGCCGAGGACCGCGTGAGTCGCACGGCGTACGCCTTCATCATCCGGCCGTAGCGCGTGATGAGGACCTGGAACGCGCGGGTGTCGCCGTCGACGCACCGTTCGACGAGCGTCCGGTCGGTCGCCTGCTCGAGGAGGCCGCCCGACCTGCGTACTGGATCGACACCCACCGCCTGCCACCTCTCTGTGCCGGCCGAGACAACTTCCGGCGGTTTCGTCACACCCGACCGTGACATCTGCGAGCCGGGCTCCGTCTCACTACTGTAGGCACAGAGCGGCGATCCATGTGAACGCCCACAGCACCACGATCGCAACACCACCGAGGAGACCGCACGATGAAGACCCCCAAACTCCGGTTGCCCGGGTTCTCCTCCACCCCGGAGGAGCGCGAGGCCAGACGCGCCAAGCACCAGGAGGCCAAGCAGGAGCGTGCGGCGAAGGCCGCGGCCTCCTCACCGCCGTCGGCCGCCGTGGTCGCGGCCCTCCAGCCCTCGGCTCCGAGCGTGCGCATCAACGCGTTCCGCATCGGCCTCGTCGGCGGTATCGGCGTGCTCGTCGCGCTCGTGATCGGCAGCATCGTCACGCAGCTGAGCACCACACTCATCTACGTCGGCGTCGCACTGTTCATCGCGCTCGGCCTGGACCCGCTCGTCTCCTGGCTCGAGCAGAAGCTGCCGCGTGGCCTCGCCATCGCCGTCGTCTTCCTCGCCGTGATCGGCGCGTTCGTCGGCATCATCTTCGCCATCGTGCCGCTGCTCGTGACGCAGATCTCGAACTTCGTGAGTGACTACCCCCGGATCTCGCAGCAGTTCCTCAACAGCGACTTCGTCGCGTGGGTGCAGAACACGATCGGGAACACCCTCGACATCGACTCGGCGCTCAACGACGCGTTCTCCTTCCTCAAGGACCCCAACAACCTGCTGAACATCGGTGGCGGCATCGTCGCGGTCGGCGCGGGCGTCGCGTCGGGCATCACCGGCTCGATCATCGTCCTCATCCTGACGCTCTACTTCCTCGCGTCGCTGCGCTCGATGAAGGCCGTCACGTACCGCTTCCTCCCCGCCTACCGCCGCGAGGGCTTCGCGCAGGTGCTCGAGGAGATCACGCAGGCCGTCGGGCGCTACGTCGTCGGGCAGGTCGGGCTCGCGCTCGTCAACGGTGTGCTGAGCTTCATCTTCCTCAGCATCATCGGAGCGCCCTTCCCGCCGCTGCTCGCCCTGCTGGCGTTCATCGGCTCGATGATCCCGCTCGTCGGCACGCTCAGCGCCTCGATCGTGAACAGCGCGCTCTGCCTCTTCGTCTCGCCGGTCACCGCGCTCATCGCGATCATCTACTACCTGATCTACATGCAGGTCGAGGCGTACATCCTGAGCCCGCGGATCATGAACAAGGCGGTCGCCGTCCCGGGTGCGCTCGTCGTCATCGCGGCCTTCGGTGGCGGTGCCCTCGGCGGCATCCTCGGCGCCCTCGTCGCGATCCCGGTCGCCGCGTCGATCATCATCATCGTGCAGAAGGTCGTCTTCCCCAGCCAGGACTCCAAGGTGGTACCGGAGAACAAGCTCGGTGACGCCGAGACGGCGGCCGTCGGCACGAGCGCGGCGGCGAAGTGATGGCGGCCACGTCGTTCCCGGTCCTCGCGGCCGGCGCCCTGCTGCTGTCGGGTACCGCCGGCATCGTCGCGCAGTCCGCTCGGGCCGCGGTCGACCTCGACATCCCGACGATCAGCGTCACGCCCTATCAGGCGATCGGCATCCCGATCGCCCTCGTCGGTGCCTTCTTCCTGGCGGTCGGGACGCAGCTCCAGTCCCGGGGCGTCGGAAAGGTCGAGGCGGCCTCGTCGGCGTTCGGGCTGAAGCAGCTCCCGCAACTGCTCGGTCGACCGTCCTGGCTCATCGGCACCCTGCTGCTCGGCCTGGCCATCGTCTTCCAGCTCGTCGCGCTCGCCTTCGCGCCGCTCATCGTCGTGCAGCCGCTCGGAGCGATCGCCCTCGTGATCACTGCGCTGTTGAACGCCAGGGTCACCCGGGTGAAGATCACCAAGGAGCAGACCCGCGCGATGGTGCTCTGCGTCGCCGGCATCGGCCTGTTCGTGATCGTCGCCGCACTCTACGCGGTCGAGGAGCCGATCCGTCAGCCGCAGCTCATCATCATCCTGATCATGCTCGCGGTCGTGACTCTGGCGCTCGCCGGCGCGTACGCGCTGTGGCGCCGGAAGCTGCACACGGTCTTCTACGTGGTCGCGGCAGGCGTCCTGTACGGCTTCGTCGTGACCCTCGCGAAGGTCGTCATCAACCGGGTCATCACGCAGAACTTCGAGGGCCTCACCGTCGTCGGCATCATCGCGTTGCTCGTCGCGGCGGGACTCGGAGGGTTCTTCGTCCAGAAGGCCCACCAGAGCGGACAGCCCGACCTGGTGGTCGCGGGCCTCACCGTCGTCGACCCCCTCGTC
Organism: Plantibacter sp. VKM Ac-2876; assembly: GCF_015350715.1. Classification (NCBI taxonomy): domain Bacteria; kingdom Bacillati; phylum Actinomycetota; class Actinomycetes; order Micrococcales; family Microbacteriaceae; genus Plantibacter; species Plantibacter sp. VKM Ac-2876. Next base: position 410,369 of record NZ_JADKSI010000003.1, read on the forward strand.
GCCGTCGGCATCGGCATCGTCGTGCTCGGTGAGGCGGCCAGCGCTCCCTGGTTCGCGCTCGTGCTCTTCGTCGTCGCCGGCGCGATCGCCGTCTTCGGCGTGTGGAAGCTCGCGATGCGCCCGGTCCCGGCACCGGGCGAGAAACCGAAGAAGCCCCGCGTCATCTGACGCTGGACGTCCGACGGGCCCGGCGAGTGGAACACCCACTCACCGGGCCCGTCGTCTCGTCGGTGGGGCCGCCGAACCGGCTTAGAACAGGTCGGGCGACGGGGTGCTGGCGTAGCGGATGGAGACGTCCGCGTGGCGGTCGAAGCGGTAGCCGACCCCGCGCACGGTACGGACGATGTCCTCGTAGCGGCCGAGCTTGGCGCGCAGGCGACGCACGTGCACGTCGATGGTCCGCTCGTTCGGGACCTCTTCGTCGTCTCCGGCGCGCCAGAGCGAGGAGATGAGCTCCGCGCGCTCGATCGTGCGGCCCTCGCGGAGGACGAGGTACTGGAGGAGCTCGAACTCCTTGTACGTGAGCGGCGCAGCCTCGTTGTCGAGGACGAGGCGCTTCCGGGAGATGTCGACCACGACACCGGCGTGCGCGCGGTCCTGCTCCTCTTCGTCGACCTCGTCGCGGTGGGCCGCGAGTGCCGACGGGTCCTGCAGGGCGAGCCGGACGACGTCGAGGTCGCGTCCGCCGGCACCGCGAGGGGCGAGGGCGACGGCCGCGTGCGTCTCGGCCTCCGGAGCGAACTGGGCCGTCAGTGCCTTGATGGCCTCGACGATCTCACCGAGGCTCGTGCCGGCGGCTGCCGCCTTCGCCTCGTCGAGGCCGACGTAGAGGACGAAGCCTCGGGCTTCGGGGCCGGCCGGAACGGCGCGGACGTGCGGGGTCGCGGCCCGAGGTGCGTCCTCGACGGCGGCGAGCTGGCGGGTGGGGCGGGTGGTCTGAACGGCTGCAAGAGACATGAGTGCGAGGTCCTCGGGAATGATGATGCTACGACGGATCGTGCGCGGTGCGCTCGGGGTGATCCCGCCTGCCGGTGGGCAGTTGCGGTCCCGCGATCCGGGAAGTGGCGCGTCGGCCGGGTACGGACGTGGTACGTCCGGGAGTCGGCTCACCTGGTGGGGGAGCGGCGGACTCGGAGGTGCTGGGAGCAGTGGAGCGGATCCGTGTGGATCGCTACCGGTGCTGGAGGAGTCGGATCAGCGACACATTCGACAGCACATGACAGCGCGGCCGGGCATCATCATGCCGGCGTTCCCAGGGGCCTCGAAGGAGGTCGGGGTGGGCGCGTTGGTCGTCATAGTCCGCAATACAACAGGAATCCCCCGGATCCTGTCAAGTGTGAGCGGAAGATGACGTTCTGTTACTCGGGGATTGCCAGCTGGCGGCACGACTGACATGAAGCGGATCGCCGTCCGTCGCGGGGATGGACGACGATCCGCCTCATGTCGGCGGGAGCAGGGGTCAGACGACGCCGTAGAGGCGGTCGCCGGCGTCGCCGAGCCCGGGGACGATGTACCCGTTCTCGTCGAGCTTCTTGTCGAGGGCGCCCAGGACGATGGTGACGTCCTTGCCGGCCGTCTCGGCCTCGAGGCGCTCGAGGCCCTCGGGGGCGGCGAGCAGGCATATGGCGGTGACGTGCATCGCGCCACGCTGGAACAGGAAGTCGATGGCAGCCGCGAGCGAGCCGCCGGTCGCGAGCATCGGGTCGAGCACGAAGCACTGGCGGTCGGACAGGTCGTCGGGGAGGCGCTCCGCATACGTGGTGGGTTCGAGGGTCTCCTCGTTGCGCACCATGCCGAGGAAGCCGACCTCGGCGGTGGGGAGCAGCTTCACCATGCCCTCGAGCATGCCGAGGCCGGCCCGCAGGATCGGGACCACGAGCGGACGCGGCTCGCTGATCTTGACGCCGACCGTCTCGGTCACCGGCGTCTGGATGGTGATCTCCTCGACCGTGACACCGCGCGTCGCCTCGTAGGCGAGCAGCGTGACGAGCTCCTCGGTGAGGGCACGGAACACCGGTGAGGGTGTCGTCTTGTCGCGCAGCACCGTGAGCTTGTGGGTGATGAGGGGGTGGTCGGCTACGTGCACTCGCATACGATCAATCTAGTCGCTCGCGCGGCGACCAGGATTTCGGGGAGATGACGGATGCACGCACCGGCCGAGTTCGCCGCGTGGATGGACCTCGCCATCGCCGAGGCCGAGGCGGCCCTCGCCAGCGACGACGTCCCGGTGGGCGCGGTGCTCGTCGCCCCGGACGGGACGGTCGTCTCCGTCGGGCGCAACGAGCGCGAGCTGCACACCGATCCGACCGCCCACGCCGAGGTGGTCGCCATCCGCGCCGCCGCGGCCGCGCTGGCCGACTGGCACCTCACGGAGCTGACGCTCGTCGTCACGCTCGAACCCTGCGTCATGTGCGCCGGCGCGATCCTCGCCGCCCGGATCCCGCGAGTCGTCTTCGGGGCCTGGGACGAGAAGGCCGGCGCGGTCGGTTCCGTCTACGACGTCCTGCGCGACCGGCGACTGCAGCACCGCGTCGAGGTCTACGCGGGCGTGGAGGCCGAGCGCTGCTCGACGCTCCTCACCGACTTCTTCCGGAGCGCGGGCGGCGTCGGAGCCCCCTGACGGCGCACACGGCCTCGGATGTCCCCGCGCCTCGACAGGATCGGTGACCGGATGCGGCTGCTCCCAGCACTTCCGGAGCCCGTTGTCGGCGGGTGATGGCAGGATCGCAGGATGCAACCCGGCGTGATCCTCGACATCATCCTCGTCGTCGTCCTGATCGGCTTCCTGATCCGCGGGTGGCGTGCGGGGCTCCTCGGGAGCCTCGGCGGGCTCGTCGGGCTGGCGGCCGGTGGGGTCGGCGCGTTCTTCGCGATCCCGCTCGTCGCCTCGTGGGTGCCGGATGCGGCCTGGCGTGGCTGGGCGGCGGTCGCGGCGGCGGTGGTCGTCCTCGCCGTCGGCTACACGATCGGTGCGTTCATCGGCGGGGCCATCGGCTCCGTCGTCCGCAAGACCCCGCTGCGCGGTCTGGAACGGCTGCTCGGCGCCGCCCTCAACCTCGTCGTCACCGCGCTCGTCCTCGTGACCGCGGCACTCGGTGTCGGCTCCCTCGGCATACCGCTGCTCGCCCAGGCGGTCGGGTCGTCCGCGGTGATCGGCACGATCGACCGCGTCACGCCCGTGCAGGTGAAGAGCACGCTCGCGCAGCTTCGCTCCACGGTGGTCGACGGTGGGGCCCAACGCGTCATCGAGGCCTTCGGTGGAACCGCGGACGTCCCCGCCGCCCCGCAGCTCGACACCTCGACGCCGGCGCTGCAGACGGCCTCCGCGTCCGTGGTGCGCATCAGCGGCACGGCCGAGTCCTGCTCGCGGAGCCTCACCGGAAGCGGCTTCGTCTTCGCGGACGACCTGGTCATGACGAACGCGCACGTCCTCGCCGGCGTGACGAACCCGGTCGTCGAGGTCCCAGGGGCCATGCCCAGGGAAGGACGGATCGTCTACTTCGACCCGGTCGACGACCTCGCCGTCATCCGCGTCGACGACCTCGGCGCCCGATCGCTGCCGCTCGCACCGAACCCTGCTCCCGGATCGAACGCCGTCGTCGCCGGGTATCCGTTCGGCGGCCCGTACACGGCCGGTGGCGCGCAGGTCATCGTGGTGGGGCCGAGCCTCGTCGCCGACATCAGCGGGAACAACCCGACGAGCCGTCAGGTCGTGACGCTGTCCGGGACGGTGCAGCCGGGTAACTCCGGTGGCCCGCTCCTCACCGAGTCCGGTGAGGTGGCCGGCGTGATCTTCGCCCGCGACGCGAACTCCGCGCCGGTCGGCTACGCGCTCGCGATGGACGAGGTCCTGCCCGTCGTCGCGCTCGCCGGGTCACTGCAGTCCGCGGTCCCGTCGGGCGCCTGCCTCGCCGACTGAGCCGGCCGCGCACGTGCCGCCGAGCATGCAGGTGCCTAGACTCGCAGGGTGAGTGAAACGATCAGCCTGCCCAGCATCGCCATCCTCGGAGCCGGTTCGATGGGAGGGGCCGTCCTCCGCGGTCTCGTCCAGCCGGGTGTCGAGGTCGACGGTGGCATCACGGTGACGAACCGGACCATCGCCAAGGCGGAGGCTCTCGCCGAGCTGCCCGGCGTCACCTCGATCGCCCTCGAGCAGGACGCCGACGGCAACCGTCGGGCGGCTGCCGCGGCGAAGATCGTCCTGATCGGCGTGAAGCCCTACCTGGTCGCCGACCTGCTCGCCGAGATCGCCGACGCGTTGCAGCCGGGCACGATCGTCGTGAGCCTCGCCGCCGGCATCCGCGGTGCGGCCTTCGAGGCCGCCCTGCCGGAGTCGGTGTCGGTCCTCCGCTCCATGCCGAACACCCCGTCCTACGTCGGGCTGGGTGTCACCGGGCTCGCGCCGGGTACCCGGTCGAGCGAGGACGACCTCGCCGTCGTCACCGCGCTCTTCGAGACCGTCGGCCAGGTGGTCGTCATCCCCGAATCGAAGATCGACGCCCTCAGCGCCATCTCCGGTTCCGGTCCGGCGTACGTCTACTACCTCATCGAGGAACTGACCCGTACGGCGATCGGCCTCGGGTTCACCCCCGAGCAGGCGTCCGTCATGGTCGACGGAACCTTCCGTGGCGCGACGGAACTCCTCGCGACGACGGGGGAGAGCGCCGAGCAGCTGCGCGTCAACGTCACGAGCCCCAAGGGGACGACGGAGCGGGCGCTCGCCGTGCTCGCCGAGGCGGGCTTCAGCGAGACCTTCGACCGTGCTGCGGCAGCCGCCATCGCACGCGCCGAGGAGCTGTCGGCGTCCTGACCCGCTGGCGACCGGATCAGTCGAAGGACCGCACGAAGCAGTCGAGGCCGGGTCTGTCGTCCCAGGAAGCGACCGCGACGAACCCGGACCGCCGGTAGAGCGCGATCGCGGCGGAGCGCCAGTGCCACACCGAGAGACGGACGGCGTCGTCGCCCCGCAGCCGCGAGACGGTCGCTGCAGCCTCGAGCAGGGTTCCGGCCACGCCCCTGCGACGAGCGTCGGGGGCGACCCAGAGTCGCTTGAGCTCCGGTGACGGGCCGTCCGTCAGGACGACGCAGCCGAGCACCCGGTCGTCCTCGACGGCCAGGAGGATCTCCTCGGAGGCGAAGGCGGTGCTCGGGTCGGCGATCTCGACCCGGTAGCGGTCGGGAAGGGTGATCATCGGAGCGGGATCCTCCGGACGCGGTTCTCGGCCGAGGAGTTTCTCGTGCTCGGTCCGGCGGTGGTACTCCTCGAGGAGCTCGGCGAACCGCTCCCGGTGATGAGCCGGAGCATCCGCCCACCGTTCCACGACGATCATGCGTGGCTCGTCCCGTCGAGCCCGAGGACGAGCAGCAGCCGGTCCAGCGCGGCGAGCTGGGCCGCGGCGTCGTAGTGGTCGTCGTCGGCTGTGCTCAGGGTGCTGACGCCCTCGATGAATCCGACGACGACGGTGGCCGTCGCGGCGACCTCGGCCTCGGTGAGCTCGGGGCGGATCCCGGCCACGAGGCGGCGGGTGCGGGCGACGAACACGGCATGACCCGCACGGTGCCGTTCGGCCAGCACCTCGTCGTCGAGGGCCGCCGCGAGGTAGCCGAGCCAGACCCGGGCCTCCTGGCGCGTCTCGTCCGTGAGGGACAGGGCCTGCCGGAGGACGGCGCGCAGAGCGTCGCGCGGGTTCTCGGCTGCGGCTTCGAGCGCCTCGGTCCGCGCCGCCGTCCGTTCGTGGAGCAGATCGCGAGCGTGCAGCAGGAGCGCGCGCTTGTCGGGGAAGCGATGGAGGACGAGGCCCGTCGTGCAACCGGCCCGCTCCGCGACCGCGCGGAGGGTCAACCCGTGCGGGCCGTGCTCACCCAGGACCTCCCAGACCGCGTGCGAGATCCGCGCCTGGGCCGTCGGGTCCTTGGTTCTTGCCATGTCGTGATCACCTCGGAACCGATGTTACCGTAATGCTTGTTACGGAATGACTGGAGGACACGCATGACGTTCAGGATCAGCCGGGTGGCCTGGGACGACGAGGCGGGAACCGCGCTGCGGGCCGCCCAACGCCGCGAACTCGACGCGCGCTACGGGAGCGACGATCACGAACCCGGCACACCGCCGACCGCAGCCGACATCACGCTCTTCCTGCTCGCCAGCGACGTCGACGACACCCCGCTCGGCTGCGGCGGCCTGCGGATGCTCGGCGAGGACCGGGCGGAGATCAAACGCATGTTCGTCGTGCAGCAGGCCCGGGGGACCGGCGTCGCCACCGCGCTCCTGCGGGCACTGGAGGACGAAGCGCGGTCGCTGGGTCTCGGTGAGCTCCTCCTCGAGACCGGCACGGAGCAGCCGGACGCGATGCGCTTCTACGAGCGCGAGGGGTACCACCCGATCGACGCGTTCGGGCCGTACGTCGACGAGCCGCAGTCGCGCTGCTACGCGCGCAGCCTCGGCTGAGGAGGGTTCAGCCCTCGAGCGAGGCGAAGCGTTCGATGTCGGCCGAGGTGCCGGACACGATGATGAGGTCGTGGTTCGACACGACGGTGTCGGCGGTCGCGTAGGTGAAGGGCTTCCCCGGTGACTTCACCCCGACGACCGTGATCCGGTACTTCGTCCGGACGCCCGACTCCGTCAGGTTCAGCCCGCGGATGGGCTTCGGCGGGTACATCTTGACGAGCGCGAAGTCGTCGTCGAACTGGATGAAGTCGAGCATGCGGCCCGACACGAGGTGCGCGACGCGTTCGCCGGCCTCGCGCTCGGGATAGATGACGTGGCTCGCCCCCACCCGGGCGAGGATCTTGCCGTGCGACTGCGAGACGGCCTTGGCCCAGATCTGCGGGATCTTGAGGTCGACGAGGTTGGCGGTGATGAGCACGCTCGCCTCGATCGAGGAGCCGACCGCGACGACCGCGACGGAGAAGTCCTGCGCGCCGATCTGCCGCAGCGCCTCGATGTTCTTCGCGTCGGCCTGCACAGTGTGGGTGACCCGGTCGGACCACTTCTGCACGAGGTCGGAGTTGTCGTCGATCGCGAGCACCTCGCGATCGAGGCGGTCGAGCTCCCCGGCGCAGGCCGCACCGAACCGACCGAGTCCGATGACGAGGACCGGGGCGTCGTGCTTGATGCGGTCAACCAACGATGGGCCTCTCTTCGGGACGTTTGAACAGCTGGCCGCTCTGACTCGCGGCCACGGCTGCGGCGAGTGTCACTGTACCAACGCGGCCCAGGAACATGGTGACGGCGAGGACGTACACCCCGGCGTCGGGTAGGTCCGCGACGAGGCCGGTGCTCAGCCCGACGGTCGCGAAGGCGGAGATGACGTCGAACAGCACGTGGTCGAGCGGAGCCTTGGTCATCTGCAGGATGACGATCGTCGACAGGGCGACGATCGTCGCACCCCAGAGGACGACGCTCACCGCGACGCGAAGCACGTCCTGCGGGATGCGCCGGCGGAAGACCTCCACGCCCTCGCGGCCCCGGGCCTCCGCGAACGCCGCCAGGAACAGGACGGCGAGCGTCGTGACCTTGATCCCGCCTGCGGTCGAGGCGGAGCCGCCGCCGATGAACATGAGCATGTCGGCGACGAGCAGGGTCGAGCCGTTGAGGTCTCCGATGTCCACGGTGGAGAAGCCGCCCGACCTCGTCATGGCGGACAGGAAGAACCCCTGGAAGATCGTGTCCCAGAGGTTCCACTTGTTCCAGGTCTCGGGGTTGTTGAACTCGAGCAGGATGAAGGCGAGCGCCCCGGCGAAGAACAGGATGATCGTCGTGACGAGCGTGAGCTTGACGTGCAGTGACCAGCGGCTCGGTCGACGGAAGTTCCGGCTCAGGGCGTAGATGACCGGGAAGCCGATGCTGCCGAGGAAGACCCCGAGCATGAGGATGCTGAGGAACCAGTAGTCGTTCTCGAAGGCCGCGAGCCCCTCAGCGTTCGGCGTGAAGCCGGTGTTGGTGAAGGCCATGGCGGCGTAGTAGACGCTGTTCCAGGCGGCGTCCCAGGGGTTGATGCCGTCGAGCAGCATGCGCGGGAAGAGCAGGACGGCCAGTGCCGCCTCGATCACGAGGGCGCTGACGGCGACGGTGACGAGCAGGTTGCCGATCTCCCCGAGGCGGACCGCCTGACCCTCGGCGACGGGGCCGTGGTGCGACCGCAGGGGGTTCGTGTCGCTCGCCGCCATGAGCTTCTGGCGGAGTCCGAGTCGTCGGGCGATCACGAACCCGAGGATCGAGGCCAGGGTCAGGACGCCGAGCGCGCCGATCTGGACGCCGATGAAGACGAGCACGTGACCGAAGAGGGACCAGTGCGTGGCCATGTCGACGGTCGAGAGCCCGGTGACGCAGATGACGGAGACGGCGGTGAAGAGGGCGTCGGCGATCGGGGTCACCTGGCGGTCGGCGCTCGCGATGGGGAGCGAGAACAGCATCGTGAACACGAAGATCAGGAAGCTGAACACGAGGATGGCGAACCGGGAGGTCGACTTCGCGGCGAAGTCGCTGACGGCCTCCCTGACCCTCGCGAGGCCGTGGCGCACGATGATCTCGGGACGACGCCCCATGGCATTGCCGCTCATCTGACCCCTCAACACCTCAGGACTGCGCCGGAGGCAATGGTACTCCGTGCGCTCCATCACTATCGTTGGACCATGGCCGACATTTTCGACGTGATCGCTGACACCACCAGGCGGGACATCCTCGCACTGCTGCTCGAACGGCACGGTGGCACCGGGACGAGCGTCTCCGAGATCGTCGCGCAGCTCGGCCTCAGCCAACCGACGGTGTCGAAACACCTCAAGGTCCTGCGCGAAGCAGAGCTCGTGGAGGTGCGCGAGGAGGGCCAGCACCGCTACTACAGCCTGGACTCGGCGCCGCTCGAGGACGTGGAGGACTGGCTCATCCCGTTCCTCAGCGTCGACTACCAGGACGACGGTGTCGATTTCGCGGCGCTGTCGCTGCCGGACCAGGCCAAGGCCGTCGCGGGATCGGTCGGCAAGGTCGCGGCGGACGTGACCCATGCGGTGCAGTCGGTCACGAAGAAGCTCCGCCCCTAGCCCGGCCTTGCATACCGTTCACACAGGGGATGTACAGGGCGGGCGTCGGACCTCTAGAGTTGCCATGCGGCGTTCCGGTCCTCGGGGCGCCGTTCAAGCGGGTTTCCAGAGGCGAAGGAGGGGTTCGATGACGCAGGACACTGCCGACGTCCGCTTCCTCACCGTGGCCGAAGTCGCCGAGATGATGCGGGTGTCCAAGATGACCGTGTATCGCCTGGTGCATTCGGGGGAACTCCCGGCCATCCGGTTCGGGAAGTCGTTCCGTGTGCCGGAGACCGCCGTCGAGGCCGTCCGGCAGCGCCCGGTCGCCGACGTCGGCTGAGGCGTTTCCCGCTCCTAGCAGCCTGCAGGCGTACGGCGTGTGAACGACGCGCGCTGCAATCGGCTAGACTGGCAACAAGACTTGTTCTCTTCGGTCGCGATCCCTGCGGCCAAGCCCCCCAATTCTGTGAGGTAAATCCGTGGGTTCTGTTATCAAGAAGCGCCGCAAGCGTATGGCGAAGAAGAAGCACCGCAAGCTGCTTCGCAAGACCCGTCACCAGCGCCGCAACAAGAAGTAGCCGGCTGCTCCGTTCGGAGCGCCTGACGACTCTTCGTCCACCGGAAGCGCCTGCCCACTCGGGTACGGCGCTTTCTGGCGTTGTCGAGGTGATCGTCTCGTTCGCCGGTCGTGGCGTGTGGTCGCCGCGCGTCGAGCGGCGTCGAGGTTCCTCCACAGGCGAGGCCGGACGGGACTGATCCACAGCGCGTCGCGGCACGCGGTCCGTCGCTCCGAGATCGTCGGCGGTCCTTCGTAGGTTCTTCGCATGACCCGCGATCTCCCGCCAACCGTCCACCGCAACCGACGCGAGCTCGCGTACCGGGTGCCGTTCGTCGTCGAACGAGACGACGCACCTCGCTATCGACTCCGGAACGTCGGTGACGAAGCCGTCCACTGGGTCGTGCTTCGCCTGATCGGACCCGGACTCCTCGCTCCACTGGAACCGTGTCGCCTGACGCCGGGGAGCGCCCTCGAGTTCGAGGTGTGGGGCGCTGAGCTGGCCCGGGCCACCAGCGTGCAGGTGTCCTGGTTCCGTCCCGGCGGTCACCAGTACCTGTGGCGGGTCACCTTCTGACGGGCCCCACCGGCTGGAGGGGAGTGGCCTTCGAGGCGCGGGTCAGCGTTCCTGATCGCGGCGAGCAGCCAGCAGATCGCGTGCCGTCAGCTTGTGCGCCCGGCCCGGGTACATGTCGGCGTTCAGGCCCGTGACGAACGGGGCGGGGTCGAGGTCGAGCGCGGTACTCAGGCGGACGAGCGTCTCCACGCTGGGGTGCACCTGCCCCCGCTCGATCTTGCCGATGTTCGTCCAGTGCATCCCGGCCAACACGCCCAGGTCCTCGAGGGTCAGCTGGCGCTCGTTGCGAGCGGCCCGCAACCGCTCGCCGAGGATGGTCGCGGCTTCTGAATGTGTAGGCATCACTCAATGACAACGGACCTCGACCGGCGCATGCCAGAGTGTCTGAGCCCGGTGGGTTCGACATGCATGGTTCTCAACCCTGGGTTCAACGGCATCATCATTCCGGCATCGTGTCAGATGTCCCGTTGAAACACCACACGTGTCGGCTCCGTGGAGGTGCTCCGACCTCAGGCACCCCGTACAGTTGAGGAGGTGTCCACTCTGCACGTCACGCTCATCGGCAAGCCCGGCTGTCACCTCTGCGACGACGCCCGTGCCGTGATCGACGAGGTGGTCGCAGGCCTCCCGTCCGACGGCCCCACGATCGAACGCGAGGAGCTCTCGATCCTCGACGATCCGGCGCTCCACGACCGCCACTGGGAGGAGATCCCCGTCGTCCTCATCGACGGCAGGGTCCACAACTACTGGCGCATCGACCCCGACCGCCTGCGGTCCGCGTTGCTCGCCGACTGATCCGCACGTCCATCCATCCACATCGACCCTTGGGGGCCCAGTGACCATCCGCCACATCGTCAGTTGGAAGCTGGCAGCAACGGACGACGCCGAGCGCGACGCGGCGTTCGCCACCATGCAGTCCGAACTCGAGGCACTCGCGGGGTTCATGCCGGACGACATCGAGCACCTCCAGGTCGGACGCAACATCGCCTACCCCGAGAGCAACTGGGACGTCGTGCTGGTCGGCGACTACCCCAGCCTCGAAGCCCTGGAGCGGTACCAGGTCCACCCGGAGCACGTCCGCGTGGTGCAGATCGTCCGTCAGCTCGTGGTCGAGCGCTCTGCGGTCGACTTCCAGCTCGACTGAGCGGGGTGCCCGCAGGACTCAGGCCATGACGCCGACGGCGACGGTGCCGTCGAGCTCGTCGTCGCGGACGATCGACGCCGTGAGGCCCGCCGCCTTCATGAGCGCGGCGGTCTCGGGGGCCTGACGTTCGCTCGTCTCGATCATGACGGCACCGGCCGGCGCAAGCCAGTCCGGGGCCTGCGCGATGATCCGACGCTGGACGTCGAGCCCATCGGCACCGCCGTCGAGCGCGATCACGGCCTCGTACTCCCGAGCCTCGGGCGGCATCGTCGCCATCGACGCCGTCGGGACGTAGGGCGCGTTCGCAAGCAGGAGGTCGACGCGCCCCGCGAGCGCTCGGGGCAGCCCGTCGAACAGGTCTCCGAGCAGGGCGTGCCCACCGTGCGGCCCGAGGTTGCGTCGTGCGCAGTCCACTGCAGCGGGTTCGATGTCCGACGCCCAGACGTCGATCGGGCCGGGCGCCTCGACGAGGAGCGCGCTCCCGACGGCCGCGGCACCGCAGCAGAGCTCGACGACCACCGAACCGTCCCGGAGGCGCGGGAGGGCGGCGTCGACCAGGAGCTCGGTCCGTCGCCTCGGCACGAAGACCCCGTCCTCGACGACCACCCGGCGCCCGCGGAACGCGACCCAGCCGAGGACATGTTCGAGCGGCCGGCCGGCGACCCGTGCTGCGATCATCCGTTCGAGTCGATCCGGATCATCCGACTCGGCGAGGAGCAGCGCCGCCTCGTCCTCTGCGAAGACGCACCCCGCCGCACGAAGGCGTAGGACCACGGATTCGGCGGTCGCGTTCATCTGGCCCACCCCTCGCTCACGTGCGAGGACGCCGCACGGCCGGTGCGAGTCACGCTACCGTCGCGGCCGGGCGCGCACCAGAGCGATGGTCAGAGCTGTTCTGCGGCAGCGAGCACGCCGGGCAGCCAGGCGAGCGCGACGTCCTTCTTGCGCTCGAACCCGCCGTCGTCGTGCAGACCGAACTCACCGAACCGGGTAGCGCCGTGCTCGGTGAGGATGGCGTCGAGCAGCGAGCTGCCCTGGTTGTACGTGTCCTCGTAACTGCTGTCGCCCAGCCCGAAGATGGCGTACCGGAGCCCGTCGAGCTCGACGTCGGACTCCTCGAGCGCCTCGTAGAAGATCTGGCCGGTCTCACCGAGGAGGCCGTCGCCGTACGTCGACGTGATGAAGATGTGGATCTCGTCGGTCGACAGCTCCGCGGGGTCGACGTCGCCGAGGTCGGCGACGCGCCACTGGTGCTGTGAGCCGATGGCCTTGCCGATGTCGCCGGCCAGGCGTTCGGCGTTGCCGGATTCGGTCCCGTACAGGATGACGATCTGCATGGCGTCCTTCTTGCGGGGTTACGGGGCGAGGCGGGTCGGGCCGCGGAACAGGTAGGTGACCTCGCGGATGGAGGTCTCGTGCAGCATGAGCATGAGCACACGGGCGAGGCCCATGCCGAAGCCGCCGTGCGCCGGGACGCCGTAGCGGAAGAAGTCGAGGTAGAACTCGAGCTCCTCGGGCTCCAGGCCCTTCTCCTTGGCCTGCTCGACGAGGACGTCGACGCGGTGCTCGCGCTGCGCGCCCGTGGAGATCTCGACGCCGTTGTAGATGAGGTCGTAGCTGTTGGTGAGCGAGCCGTCCTCGGCGTTGCGCATGTGGTAGAACGGCCGGATGCTCGACGCGTAGTCGGTCAGGAAGACGAAGTCGTGACCGAAGGTCTCCTTGACGTAGGCCGCGATCTGACGCTCGCCCTCGGGGTCCATGTCGTCGTCGGCGCGCGGGATCTCGTAGCCGCGCTCGGCGACGATGCGCTTGGCCTCGGCCAGCGGGATGCGCGGGAACGGACGGGAGGGGACCTCGAGCTCGATGCCGAAGAGCTCGGAGATCTGCTCCCCGTGCTTGTCCTTGACCGCCGTGAAGCCGGCGACGAGGAGCTCCTCGTGCAGCTGCATGACGTCCTCGTGGGACTCGATCCAGCTGATCTCGGCGTCGACGCTCGTGAACTCGGTCGCGTGCCGGCTGGTGAACGACGGGTCGGCGCGGAATGCCGGTCCGACCTCGAACACCTTGCCGAAGCCGGCGGACTGCGCCATCTGCTTGAAGAACTGCGGGGACTGCGCGAGGTACGCCTTGCCCTCGAAGTAGTCGACCTCGAAGAGCTCGGCGCGCGACTCGCTCGCGCTCGCCATGAGCTTCGGGGTGTGGATCTCGATGAAGTCGTTGTCGATCCAGTACTGACGCAGTGCGTGCTCGAACGTCGTCTGGATGCGGAAGATCAGGGCCTGCTTCGGCTGGCGCAGGTCGAGGAAGCGCCAGTCGAGCCGCTTGTCGAGCGAGGAGTCAGCAGCGATCGGCGTCTCGGGGTTGGCGGCGGTGACGACCTCGAGCGTGGCGACCTTGACCTCGATGCCGCCGAGCTTGACGCGCTCGTCGTGCTTGAGCTCGCCGGTGACGGTGATGAAGGAGCCGTGCGCGAGGGCGGAGATCGCCTCAGTGGTGGCGAGACGCTCGGCGGAGCCCTCGACCTCCGGGTCGACCTCGCGGACAGCCGGGTTCACCAGCTGGACGGCGCCGCTCTCGTCGCGGAGGACGACGAACTGCACCTTCTTCTGGTCGCGGACGGTCTCGACCCATCCGGAGACGGTGACGGGACCGTCGGACAGGGCGGCCAGGTTCTTCACAACGACGCGTTCACTCACCCCGACAGCTTAGCCGTCGCTCGTGGCTCGGACCTGGACGGAGGTCACGGTGAATCCGCAGCTTGGGGAAACGTACACTTGGAGGGTGGTAGCCGACCAGATCCATCTCGTGCGTCACGGCGAGGTGCACAATCCTTCTCGTGTGCTCTACGGTCGACTCCCCGCATTCCGACTGTCCGAGCTCGGTGAGCGCATGGCGCAGGCCGCCGCCGACGACCTCGTGAGCCGTGATCGCACGGTGGGCGCGCTCTACGCGTCCCCGCTGCAGCGCACCCAGGAGTCCGCCGCGCCGGTCGCCGCCGCGTTCGGGCTCGCCGTCGTCGCCGAGCCTCGCGTGATCGAACCGTTCAACGAGTTCGAGGGCAAGCGCATGAGCCGCGCCCTGAAGAACCCGCTCAACTGGCCCAAGCTCCGCAACCCGTCCCGCCCGAGCTGGGGTGAGCCGTACGCGTCGATCGTCAACCGCATGACGGCGGCCGTCGAGGACGCCTGGCGCGCGACGCCGTCCGGCGACGTCGTCATCGTCAGCCACCAGCTGCCCATCTGGATGCTGCACAGCTCCGTGGTCGGGGCGCCCTATCGTCACGACCCACGGAAGCGACGCTGCGCCCTGTCGAGCATCACCACCTTCGAACGGACCGAGCAGGGCTTCCTCGAGGTCGGCTACGTCGATCCGGCGGCTCGTCTCTCATCCGGTGCGACCGATGTCGGGGCCGTCTGATGGCCCGCAGATCGAGGACGTTCGCCGTCGCCGCCGTGCTGGCCGTCGGGGCGCTCCTGCTGACGGCGTGCGGGAGCGATCCGCTCGCCGAGCAGTACCGCGAGGGCAGCAGCAAGGGGTATGTCGCCGGCGACGGCAGCGTGACCGAGGTCGCGCTCGACGACCGCGGCGAGTCGATCAGCTTCTCGGGCGTCGGCGAGGACGGCGAGCAGATCTCCTCCGCCGACCATGCTGGCCAGGTCATGGTCGTGAACTTCTGGTACGCCGCCTGCGCTCCCTGCCGTGCGGAGGCGAAGGACCTGCAGGCGCTCAACGAGGCGTACACCGACCAGGGCGCCACCTTCATCGGGGTCAACGTCCGCGACACCGCCGACACCGCGAAGGCGTTCAACGGCACCTTCGGCATCACCTACCCCTCCATCCTCGACGTCGACAGCGGGGAGGCGAAGCTCGCCTTCACGGGCAGTGTCCCGCCGAACGCGGTGCCGACCACGATCGTCCTCGACGCCCAAGGGCGGGTCGCCGCACGCATCCTCGGGCAGCTGCAGGACCGCACCATCCTCGACACCCTCATCCGCGACACGATCGCCGAGAGCGCCCCAGAGTGAGCCCCGGCGAGCTCGTCTACGGCGGCCAGCTCCTCGTGGCGATCCCGATCGCCATCGCGGCCGGTCTGCTGTCCTTCCTCTCGCCGTGCGTCCTGCCGCTCGTCCCCGGCTACCTCGGGTACGTCGGCGGCATGACGACGGTCGAGGAGGGGCGCTCCGGCGCGGGTCGCCGGCGCGTGCTGCTCGGCGTCAGCCTCTTCGTCCTCGGCTTCACCGTCGTGTTCGTGGCGATCGCGGCGTTCGTCGGAACGATCGGCGCCTGGTTCGTCGAGTGGGAGGGCGTCATCACCCGCGTCCTCGGCGCGGTCGTCATCCTCATGGGGCTCATCTTCATCGGACAGTTCTCGCGGCTGCAGCGCACGGTTCGCACCAGCTGGGCACCCGCCACCGGCCTCGCCGGCGCGCCGCTGCTCGGCTTCGTCTTCGCCATCGGCTGGACGCCCTGCCTCGGCCCGACGCTCACCGCGATCAGCGCGCTCTCCCTCTCGGGCGGCTCCGCGTGGCGCGGGGCCCTCCTCGGGCTGTTCTACTGCCTCGGTCTCGGCATCCCCTTCCTGCTCGTCGCGCTCGGACTCGGTTGGGTCACGGGGTCGTTGGCGTTCCTCAAACGGCACATCCGCACGATCAACATCATCGGCGGCGTGCTCCTCATCGTGATCGGTGTGTTGATGGTGTCTGGTCTCTGGTCCGCTTGGATGTACTCGTTGCAGGGGGTGATGAGCGGCCTTGTCACGCCCCTCTGATCACATCGATTCCGCCGCCCCGGCTCCGGCCGACGGCATCAACCAGCCGAAGCTCGGCTTCGTCGGTTGGCTCCGCTTCTTCTGGCGTCAGCTCACGAGCATGCGCACGGCGCTGTTCCTGCTGTTGCTGCTCGCGATCGCCGCGGTGCCCGGTTCCCTCGTTCCGCAGCGCTCGAGCGACCCGAACGGCGTCACCCAGTACTTCACCGACAACCCGGACCTCGCGCCCATCCTCGACAAGGTGCAGGCGTTCGACGTCTACAGCTCGGCCTGGTTCTCCGCGATCTACCTGCTGCTGTTCATCTCGCTCATCGGCTGCGTGATCCCGCGGACGAAGCACCACTGGCTCGCCCTGCGGTCCCGCCCGCCGCGGACGCCCGCGCGCCTGTCTCGGCTCTCCGCGTTCGAGCGTCGGAGCGACGACAGCGGGGCGACCGCCACCGAGCTCATCGACGACGCGACGAAGCAGTTGAAGCGCCAGGGGTACCGCGTCGAGCGCTACGACGCCGAGGGGTCCGCATCGGTGTCCGCCGAGCGCGGCTTCCTCCGCGAGACCGGCAACCTCGTCTTCCACTCGGCCCTCGTCGGCATCCTCGTGACGGTCGGCTTCGGCGGCGGCTTCGGCTTCTCCGGTCAGCGCGTGCTCGTCGAGGGTCAGACCTTCGTCAACACCCTGCTCGACTACGACTCGTTCAACCCCGGCCGCTTCTTCAACGAGTCGGAACTGGCCCCCTACAAGTTGACGCTCGACGAGTTCGGCGTCACCTACGAGACCGAGAACCTCGACGCGTACGGCCAGGCGATCGACTACCGCGCGAAGGTCACGACGACCTCGCCCGGCGGGAAGCCGCAGGACGCGACGATCAAGGTCAACGATCCGCTGCGGTTCGAGGGAACCGACGTCTACCTGCTCGGCAACGGCTACGCACCGACGATCACCGTCCGCGATCCCGAGGGCAAGGTCGTGTTCAGCGACTCCATCCCGTTCCTGCCGCAGGACGCCCAGCTCACCTCGCTCGGCATCGTCAAGGTCCCGGACGGACTGGCGGAGCAGCTCGGCATGATCGGGTTCTTCTACCCGACGCAGGCCGCGTCCAAGCCGCCCTTCTTCTCGTCCTACCCCGACCTCGCCTACCCGGTGCTGACGCTCAACGTCTACTCCGGCGACCTCGGCATCAACGCCGGCGCTCCGAAGTCGGTCTACGCGCTCGACGTCGACGACATGAAACAGCTCACGGGCGGCGACACCGGTGTCGAGTCGATCGAACTCACGCCCGGCCAGATCACCGACCTGCCGAACGGACTCGGCACGGTGTCCTTCGACAACGTCGCCGCCAACCCGTCGACCGAGAACTACGCCGGTTCCGTCAAGCGGTTCGCCTCGTTCGACGTGCACCACGACCCGACCCAGCTGTGGGTGCTCGCGTTCGCCATCCTCGCCCTGTCCGGCCTCATCACCTCGCTCTTCGTCGCCAGACGCCGCGTCTGGGTGAAGGCCGTGACCGGGAGCGACGGCACCGTCTCCCTCGAATACGCCGGGCTCGCCCGCGGCGAGGACCCCGGCCTCGAAGCGGCCGTCGCGGCGATCGCCGAAGCGCACAGTCCAACGCCTGTCCCGTCCGAACCCGAAGGTAGAATCACCCCGTGACCCTCGTCGAAATCTCGAACCTCTGCCTCTGGTCGGCCGTCGCCGTCTACGCGCTGGCGTTCATCGCCTTCACGTTCGACCTCGCGCGCCGCAGCGCCGAGGTCACCGCGGCGATCGACGCGGCCGAGCGGGCCGAGCTGGAACGGTCGGCAGCCGCCGAGGAACGCGTCGGTGCATTGGCCTCCGCCGCGGCGCGGACCGCCGCACCGATCGTCACGAGCGACGGTGTCCCGCGCAAGACCCGCCGTCCCTCGGACGAGCCCGAGCAGCAGGCGTCGCGCAAGTCGCCGAGCCTCCGGGTCGGGGTCTCGCTCACGGTCATCGCCTTCCTCCTCCACCTCGTCGCGGACGTGACGCGCGGTATCGCCGCCGGTCGCGTCCCGTGGGCGAACATGTACGAGTTCGCGATGACGGGCACGCTGCTCATCGTCGCGGTGTTCCTCGTGGTCATCGCGCGCGTGGACCTCCGGTTCCTCGGCAGCTTCGTGATCGGCCTCGTGACCGTGCTCCTCGGCCTCGCGACCGCGAACTTCTACGTCGAGGTCGTCCCGCTGCCGCCGGCGCTGCAGTCGGCGTGGCTCGTCATCCACGTGTTCGTCGCGAGCCTCGGCACGGCGTTCTTCGCCATCGGCTTCGCGTTGAGCGTCGTGCAGCTCCTGCAGGGGCGTCGCGAGCGCCGGCTCGGGCTCGTGCAGCCGACCCAGAGCTCGGGGCGTCTGCGCTTCCTGCTCACCCTCCCGAACGCGGAGCGCCTCGAGAACCTCGCCTACCGCGTCAACATCATCGGCTTCATCTTCTGGACGTTCACGCTCATGGCCGGTGCCATCTGGGCGGAGCGCGCCTGGGGTCGGTACTGGGGGTGGGACACCAAGGAGGTGTGGACCTTCATCATCTGGGTGATCTTCGCCGGGTACATCCACGCGAGGGCGACGCGCGGCTGGCGCGGATCACGGGCGGCCACGCTCGCGATCATCGGCTTCAGCGCCGTGATGTTCAACTTCGTCGTGGTGAACGTGTTCTTCAAGGGTCTGCACGCCTACAGCGGCCTGTAGGCCCCTGCATCGGCCCTCAGCCGAGCAACGCGTGCGTGCGGCGGAGCCGGTCGAGCCACCAGGCGGTCCGCTCCGATGACGCCGTGAAACGCTCGAGGAGATCGACGTCCACCTCGACGCGCCGGACGCCGATGCCGCCGTCCACGGGATCGAGCGGTGCGGTCGTCACGTCGCCGCCGAGGAGCGCGGTGGTGGCGAGGCCGCAGTCGTAGTCGAGTTCCGGCAGGGCCGCCGCGAGGTGGGCGCCCATGGAGATGCCGACGGAGGTGTCCAGCGCGCTCGAGACGACGATCGGCAGGCCGGCCTCGCCCGCGATGCGGAGCGCGGCGTGAACGCCGCCGAGCGGCTGCGCCTTCACGACGAGCAGGTCGGCGGCACCGGCGCGAGCCACGGCCAGGGGGTCCTCGGCTTTGCGGACGCTCTCGTCCGCCGCGATGGCGACGTCCAGGGAGGAGACCCGTTCCCGGATCTCGGCGAGTTCGGCGACGGTCGCACAGGGCTGCTCGACGTACTCGAGGTCGAAGGGCTCGAGGGCGCGGATGGCGTGCTCGGCCTCGTCGACGTTCCAGTTGGTGTTGGCGTCCACGCGGAGTCGTCCCTCGGGCCCGATGGCCCGCCGGACGGCGGCGACGCGCGCGACGTCGTCGGCCAGCACCTGCCCGCGCTCGGCCACCTTCACCTTCGCGGTCCGGCAGCCTGGGAAGCGGGAGAGGATCGACGGCACGTCCGCAGCGTCCACCGCCGGGACCGTCGCGTTCACGAGGATGCGATCCCGGTGGAGGGGCGGGAGGTCCGACCAGCCGAAGTCGATGGCGGCCCGGAGCCACGCGGCCGACTCCTGGTCGTCGTACTCGACGAAGGGGGAGAACTCCGTCCACCCGGCGGGCCCGCGGAAGAGGACGGCCTCGCGGGTGTCGATGCCCCGGAACCGGACGCGGAGGGGGATGGAGACCACGCGGGCGGTGGCGAGGACGTCGTCGAGGTTCGCTTGCATGTCCCCATCCTGCACCCGGACGTCGGAAGCCGTCGCGGGACGCCCGTGACACAATCGATCCCGTGCCGCTGTTCTCCCGACGCAAGCCGACGCCCGGCGATCGGCGAAGCATGCCCGCGGACGAACCGGCCGCCTTCTCGGTGCCCGAGCCGATCTTCGAGCCGGGCCCCGAGGCCGAGGTGCTCCCGGTGATCGAGGAATCGCCGGTCGGGTCCTCCGACGAGCCGCGCGATCCGAACGCCCCGCCGATCCCCGGGGCGCCGCCGGCAGCCGTGCCCGCGGCCGTGCAAGCGCCTGACGCTCCGGAACGCACGCCCGAGGAGCTGGAGGCGGAGACCGCCCGGTTCCGTCGTCCGGGGTCCCGAGGACGACGGACACCCCGGCAGGCCGCATCGCGGAAGCCGTCGTCGCGTCGTCAGCGGAAGGCGGCGGAGCGCGCTGCCGCCTCGCGACCGAAGGCCGTGGCGGACCGGGCTGACGACGACGAGCGGAGTCAGGCGGCCCACCCGCCTGCCGCCGGTGCGTCCCCGACGGGGCGGGACGAGCTCGGCGCGCGGAGTCGGGGTGTCGTCGCCTCCTTCTCCCCGCTCGCCCTGCTCGGCGCGGTGGTGGCCGTCACCCTCTTCACCGTCCTGCTGGCCGTGAGCTACCGGCCCGGCGAGGGGGCCTGGGCCATCCTCGTGGCGTTCGTCCTCGTCGTCGTCGTGCAGATCGTGCTGCTCATCGGGAGCGTCATCGTCATCCGCCGGAAGGTGCGGCGCCGCTGGGGCGTGCTGGCGCTGGTGCTCCTCCTCGTCGTCAACCCGGTCACGGCGATGGCGGTCGGCGGTCTCTCCACGGACCGGGCAGGGGACGGCTCCTCCTCCGCCGGCGGCAGCGGCGACGAGGAGCACGACCCGATCTGGGACACCTACCCGGGGTCCGCCTACGTCGACGCGAAGGAGACCCTCGACGGCCCGAGCTACGAGGACTTCGTCGGGACGTCCGACGAGATGCTCGCGGAGATCCGGACGGCGTTGACCGCCGAGTTCGGCTTCGACTGGGTGGAGCGACAGCCTGCCGAGACGGAGGTCGATCAGAACGGGTACGGCGGGGACTCCATGCTCTTCGAGTACACGGCACCGGTGTGGCAGACGACGACGACCGTGCGCACCTTCGAGGAGAAGTCGCGGGTCGTCGAGCTGATCCGGCAGGTGCTGCTCCGCTACGGCATCGCGAACCTCGACATGCAGAACGCACCGTCCTCCTGGCGCGAGCCGGGCGAGCTCACTGAGCGGTACGGCGGCGAGACCCTCGACACCCAGGCGCTGTGGGACCTGCACACCTACAACGCCATCACGGGGGCCGGGGATTTCCGGACGAGCATCGTCGACCTCACGCTCGACTCGGCCGGCACGGTCGCGAAGGACCGCGAGTTCGACGTCGACTACTACGACATGGCGGCGGAGGGCATCGAGCTGCACCTCGACTCCTATGCGCTCCTGAAGGAGGCGGACCGCGCCGACTACCTGGAGGCGCTCAAGCCCTACGCGGACCTCGACAAGCCGAAGTAGTGCCTAGGCTGGACGCATGAGCGATCGAGTGTCCGAACTGTTCGACCCGGAGATCTGGGACGTCGTACCGGGGTTCGAGGACCTCACCGATCTGACGTACCACGTCGCGCGCGAGGGGGGCTTCGTGCGCATCGCGTTCGACCGCCCCGAGGTGCGCAACGCCTTCCGCCCGCACACCGTCGACGAGCTGTACCGGGCGCTCGACCATGCACGCCAGAGCCCGACGGTCGGCGTGGTGCTCCTCACCGGCAACGGTCCGAGCGCGAAGGACGGCGGCTGGGCGTTCTGCTCGGGCGGCGACCAGCGCATCCGTGGTCGCGACGGCTACCGGTACGCGAGCGACGACGCCGCAGACGACGAGACGGCGAGCGGCATCGACGCCGCGCGCAACGGTCGCCTCCACATCCTCGAGGTCCAGCGCCTCATCCGCTTCATGCCGAAGGTCGTCATCAACCTCGTTCCAGGGTGGTCCGCGGGCGGTGGGCACTCCCTCGGTGTGGTGTGCGACCTGTCGATCGCGAGTCGGGAACACGCGCGGTTCAAGCAGACCGACGCCGACGTCGGTTCCTTCGACGCGGGGTACGGGAGCGCGTACTTCGCCAAGCAGGTGGGTCAGAAGTTCGCCCGCGAGGTGTTCTTCCTCGCCCAGGAGTACGACGCGGAGCGCGCGCTGCAGGCGGGCGCGATCAACGCGGTCGTCCCGCACGCCGAGCTCGAGCAGACGGGGGTCGCCTGGGCCCGCACCATCCTCGGCAAGTCGCCGACCGCCATCCGCATGCTGAAGTTCGCCTTCAACGCCGTCGACGACGGTCTCGTCGGCCAGCAGGTCTTCGCGGGTGAGGCCACCCGCCTCGCGTACGGCACCGACGAGGCCGTGGAGGGGCGTGACGCCTTCCTGGAGAAGCGCAAGCCGGACTGGGCTCCGTTCCCCTGGCAGTTCTGAGCTCCGCGACGTCGAGGGGTCGGCGGAGCACCGACGTACCCGGCGTACGCTGAATCCATGACCCGTCAGCTGCTCCCCGTCGACGCGTCCGCCTCGGCGATGCTCGCAGCCCTGGAGACCGCGCTCGACGGCTCTGGACCCGCAGTCCTCCCGATGCAACCCGGATCGTCCGCGGCACCGGCCGTGGTCGACGACCGGGTGGCCCTCGTGATCGAGACATCCGGCTCGACGGGCGTGCCGAAGCGGGTCGCCCTCTCGGCTGAGGCCCTCCTGGCCAGCGCGGCGGGTTCAGCGGTGGCTCTGGGTGGCCCTGAGGCCCACCGCCGTTCGTCCCAGTGGATCCTGGCGCTCCCGACGCACTACATCGCCGGCGTCAACGTGCTACTCCGGTCGATCGTCGCCGGGACCAGGCCGCTCGAGGCACCGACAGGGTCGTTCGACGCCCGGGCGTTCTGCGGACTCGTCGAGCGGCTCAACGCCGATGCCGGATTCGCCGCCCTCGTACCGGCACAACTGCGCATACTCATCGACGCCGCCGAGACGAGCACTTCCGTGCGTGACGCGCTCGCCGGACTCGCCGGGCTGCTCGTCGGGGGACAGGCCACCCCCGCCCCACTGCTCGAACGGTCCGCAGCGCTCGGCATCCGCGTCGTGCGGAGTTACGGCTCGAGCGAGACCTCCGGCGGCTGTCTGTACGACGGCGTGCCGTTCCCCGGCGTCGAACCCCGGCTGGTGAACGGAGAGCTCCTCATCGCCGGACCGGTCCTCGCCGAGGGCTACCTCGGCGAACCGGACCGCACGGCGACCGCCTTCCCGGACGACGGCGGTCGCCGGTGGTACCGCACCGGCGACACCGCCGAGCTCGTCGACGGCGTCGTCCGAGTCACCGGGCGGGCCGACAACGTGATCATCAGCGGCGGGGTGAACATCTCCCTCGACCGCGTGCAGGCGGTCGTCCGGTCGGTGCCGGGGCTCGCCGAGTCCGTCGTCGTCGCCATCCCCGACGAGCGGTTCGGTCAGGCGTCCGCGATCGTGACGGCCACCGGGACCGCCTCGGATCAGCACGCGGACGAGGCTCTCCTGCAGGCCGCCCGGGACACCGTCGCGGAGGCGCTCGGCCGCCCGGCGCGCCCCGCCCGACTGGTCCGTCTGACCGAGCTACCGCTGCTCGCGAGCGGTAAACCCGACCTCGTCGCACTCCGCTCACGCCTGGGTTGAGCCCGTCCTCCGCGTGACCGCGAGGGCCGGTTTGCAGGCGGTTGTCGCATAGGGCATGCTCTCCCATGCGCGTCGACGAGCGACCGCAGCCGGGGGACGACGACAGGTGACAACGGGGACCGACACGGGCGCTGCGCCCACGAGGCCGACGACGGCGTTCCGTGCCGACATCCAGGGGATGCGGGCGCTCGCCGTGACGGCGGTGATCCTCGCCCACGCGACCGGCTGGCCCGCCGGTGGCTTCGTGGGCGTGGACGTCTTCTTCGTGATCTCCGGCTTCCTGATCACCGGGTTGCTCCTGCGCGAGCACGAGCGTTCCGGGCGGATCTCCCTGCCGGCCTTCTTCGGTCGGCGGATCAAGCGCATCCTGCCCGCGTCGCTGGTCGTCCTAGCCGCGACCGTCGCGCTGGCGACGTGGCTCTTCAACGCGCCGCGGGCGCTCGCGACCTGGTGGGACGCGGTGTCGGCCGCGCTGCTCGTCTCGAACTGGCGCTTCGAGGCGTCGGGCACCGACTACTTCCACGCGACGGACGCCGCGTCACCGCTGCAGCACTTCTGGTCCCTCTCGATCGAGGAGCAGTTCTACCTCGTGTGGCCGGTGCTGCTCGTCGTCCTGCTCGCCGTCGCAGCTCGCGGAGCCCGACCCGTGCTGCGCTCGCGCATCGTCGTCGGTGGCGTGCTCGTCGTCCTCATCGCGGCCTCGTTCGCCGTTGCCGTGTGGCAGTCCGGGGCGGCTCCGCAGGCCGCCTACTTCGCGACTGGCGCACGAGTGTGGGAGCTGGGGGCCGGCGCACTCCTGGCCGTGCTCGCGCCGCTCCTCGGCCGGCTGCCGCTGGCGCTCCGGGTGGTCGCTGGATGGGCGGGGCTCGTCGGCATCGTCGCGTCCGCGCTGCTCATCACCGGGTCGATCGGGTTCCCCGGCCCCTGGGCGGTCGCCCCCGTCGCCGCCGCGATGCTGCTCATCGCCGCCGGGACCGGAGCCGGTCCGGCGTACCCGCGCTGGATGTTCCCACTCGCGAATCCGCTGAGCCGTGGCGTCGGAGCGATCTCCTACTCGCTCTACCTCTGGCACCTCCCGATCCTCGTGTTCGTGCCGATGCTCGTCCCCGACACCGCCCTCAGCACGGTCCCCGGGATGCTCGGGCTCATCCTCGGGGTCTCGGTGCTCTCCTTCCTGCTCGTCGAGCAGCCGTTGCACCGCACGCCACTCGTGGGTTCCTTCCGCGGTGACCGCGACGCCAGGGACGCCGCCTGGACCGCCTGGCGCGAGCGGTTCGCCTCCCAGTACCTCTACTCGGCGGTCGGACTCGTGATCGTCGCCGGGCTCGCGGTCATCGCCATCGGCCCCGCGCTCCGCATGCCGGTCACGACCGGGGGGCCCGCGGCCGTCGCGACACCGGCCGGAGACCCGCTCCAGGGCATCGCCGCTGAGCTGCAACTCGCGAACGAGGCCTCGGCGTGGCCGGACAACCTCTCACCGAGCCTCGACGACGCGATCAGCGCGACCTCGAGCACCAACCCCGCACGGGCCTGCTTCGACCTGGGTGCGACGCCCGACGACGGCTCGTGCACCTGGGGGGATGCCGCTGCGCCGAAGCACGTCTACCTCGTCGGCGACTCGACCGCGCTCGCCTACGCGCCGGCGTTCCGTGCGATCGCGGACCAGAGCGGCGGTGCGGTGCGGATCACCACCATCGGTCTCTACGGATGCCGCTTCACGCAGGACCTCATCCAGAACAGCGGCGCCGGCGTCATGGACGACTGCCCGACGCGGAAGCACGACATCGCCGAACGCATCGCGGCCGACCAGCCCGACCTCGTGATCGTCTCGAACGCGTTCACCGCGGGCCGCGCATCCGACGGCCGATCGCTCGACACGACGTCCATGGTCGCGTCGGCGCTCGCCGAGACGGCCGGGTACCAGGTCCCGGGCCGCGTCGTGTTCCTCGCACCACCGCCGCTCGGCGCCGACCTCGGTTCCTGCTACTCGCGGGTGTCCAGTCCGCAGGACTGCGCCGTGGGCGTCGACGCGGCCTGGAACGACTTCGCCGCAGCGACCGAGTCCGCGGCGGCCGCGGCCGGAGAGCGCTTCGTCTCGTCACTACCGTTCAGCTGTGCGGATGGTGTCTGCCCGGCGTTCGCCGGGACGACGCCGACGAAGTACGACAGCGTGCACCTCACCCCGGCGTTCGCCGAGCACATCGCTCCGGCGGTCCTCCAGACGCTCCAGACCGCCGGGGCCCTGTGACGCCGTCCACCCCGAGGCTCCGCGGGTAGACTCGCCGTCGTGGCACATGGAGCACGGCCGGCAGCGCCGAAACAGCAGAAGACGTCCGCACAGCGCCCCACGGCGGGTCGTGGCGCGAACGGTGGACGATCCGGCAACCCCGCACGCGGTGGCGGTCGCAAGGTCCCGCTCGCGAAGCCGGCGACCTTCGGCGACTGGGTCGGTGCGGCCCGGATCCGCACGCTGCCGATGGCCGTCGCCCCCGTGCTCATCGGCACCGGCGCCGCGACGATCATCGCGGGCCCCGGGGTCTACCACCCGGTCCGTGCGCTGCTCTGCCTCGTCGTCGCGCTCGCGCTGCAGATCGGCGTCAACTACGCCAACGACTACTCCGACGGCATCCGCGGAACGGACGACCTGCGGGTCGGCCCGAGCCGACTGACCGGTTCCGGTGCGGCGAAGCCCAAGACGGTCCTCACCGTCGCGCTGGTGTTCTTCGGTATCGCGGCGGTGGCCGGCATCGTCCTCACGATCCTCACCCAGTTCTGGTGGCTGCTCCTCGTCGGGGCGGTCGCGATCGTCGCCGCCTGGTTCTACACGGGCGGGAAGCGGCCCTACGGGTACTTCGCGCTCGGCGAGGTCTTCGTCTTCGTGTTCTTCGGCCTCGTCGCCACGCTCGGCACGACCTTCGTCCAGGTCGGGACCGTGAACCAGGAGGCATGGTTCGGCGCGATCGGCGCGGGCCTCATCGCCTGCGCGGCGCTCGTCGTCAACAACCTCCGCGACCTCGAACAGGACAAGGCGGTCGGGAAGCGCACCCTGTCGACGTTCATCGGTCGGATCGCCTCGAAGGTGCTCTACTGCGTCCTGCTGCTCGTACCGTTCGGCATCGCCGCGTTCCTCGCGCTCTTCTATCCGATCGCCTGGTTCACGATGTTCGCGCTGCTCGCCGCCATCCCGGCGTGCGTGATCGTGCTGTTCTCCACGACGGCCAGAGAGCAGATCCTGGTGCTCAAGCTGACGGGGCTCGTGCAGCTAGCGTTCGGGGTGATCTTCGGTCTGGCGTTCTTCTACACGCCCGGCATCGGCAGCTGAGGACGCTTGCGGTGTCGCCGCGCTCGCATCGAGCGCCGCGTCCTCGGAGTCCTCGTCGTCGTGCGGCGTCGGCTTGTCGCCGTGCCGACGGGCGTAGAGCTCCTGCGCGACGGTCTCCCGCGGGGTGCGCAGGAAGATGTAGGACACGCAGAGCCCGATGATCGCGGCGATGATCGCGGCGACCCAGGGCTGCAGACCGGTGAGGAAGACGAGAAGCAGGAGCGGCACCACGAACGCCAGGAGGCGGAGGATGGTGTACCGGACGGCGGCGGGAACGCGTTTCACCAGACAAGTCTAGGCGTCCCGCCTGAAGGCAACCCCAGGTAATCACGTCACCTGGCGTTTACGATGGAGACATGGTTCGTCTCTGGATCGGCCTCGCCGTCGCGGCAGTCGTCTTCATCGTGTATTCGGTGGTTGACTGCGCCACGATGCCGCGCGACCGCGTCCGTGGCATCAGCAAGACCTCGTGGATCATCGCCATCCTCCTCCTGCCGGTCATCGGCGGAGTCCTCTGGTGGATCATCGGCCGGGTCCGCGCTCCGAAGGCCGTGCCCCGCGGCTCAGCCCCGGACGACGACCCCGACTTCCTCAAGAAGCTCGACGCCGACCGCGCGCAGACGAAGCGCATCCGCGACCTCGAGGACGAGCTCAACCGCTTCGACGACGAGTCGGGCGACAGCCCGGATACGACGAAGCACGACGACCCCACCCCGGGATCCGACACGCCCGACGACGGTTCCGGCCGCAGACCGCCTGGCGCCCCGAGCGCCTCGTGAACCCGTCCGCCGCTCCCGAGCCCGTCGGCTCGGCTCCCTCATCGAGCCCGGCCAGCGCGTCCGCGTGGGCACTCCTCGACGCGCTCGTCGCCGCGGGTGTCTCTGACGTCGTCGTCTGCCCGGGTTCCCGGTCGCAGGCGCTCGCGCTCGCCGCTGCCGAGCTGGCGGCCTCCGGGCGGATCACCCTGCACGTGCGCATCGACGAGCGGGTCGCCGGCTTCCTCGCCTTGGGCCTCGGCGTCGAGACCGACCGTCCGGCCGTCGTGATCACGACCTCGGGGACGGCGACCGCGAACCTGCATCCGGCGGTCCTCGAGGCGCATCACTCGCGCGTCCCGCTCATCGTCCTCACCGCCGACCGGCCGGCCGAGGCGCACGGCATCCGGGCGAACCAGACGACGAAGCAGGACGACCTCTACGGGTTCGCCGCGCGACTCGCCGTGGTCGTCGAGGCCCCGACCGGTGACGCCGGTGAGCAGGACGCCGCCCGCGATCTCGCCCAGCGGGCGTACCGCGCCGCGACGGACGTCCTCGATCCGGGCCCGGTGCACCTGAACCTCGCCTTCCGGGAGCCGCTCTCGGGCGGCTTCGACCCGGTCGTCGCCGAGGCGGCCTCCGACGTCCTGGACGAGACGGACGCCACCGCGGAAGCGCCGCTCTATCCGGGTCGACCGCATCTCGTGCTCGAGCGCGGACCCAGGACCCTCGTCGTCGCCGGTCACCACGCCGGCCCGGCTGCCGAGCAGCTCGCAGCCGACGGCGGGTGGCCGCTCATCGCGGAGGTGTCGAGCGGATCCCGGTTCGGGCGGAACGTCATCGCCGCCTACCGGGAGCTGCTGCGCGAGGAGGACTACCGCGAGGCCGTCGAGCGCGTCGTCGTCTTCGGCCACCCGACGCTCAGCCGCGAGGTCCCGCTCCTGCTCCAGCAGCCGCAGGTCGAGACGATCGTCGTCGCCCCGGCCGGAGCCGAGGTCTACAACCCCGGACGACAGGCCGACCGGATCGTGTCCTCCGTCGCCGTCGAGGCGGGTCCCGCGGATCGCGCCTGGCTCGGAGCCTGGGTCGTCGGATCCCGCGAACGCATGGTCGACCCCTCGCCCGCAGCCCCCGATCTCGACGGGCTGCACTCGACGACACCCGCCGAGCGACTGGCCTCCGTCCGGGCCGAGCTCGACGCCGTCCGCCTCCCGGCCACCCGCGAGGTCCTCGTCGACGCGGTCTGGCGTGCCACCTGGCCGCACGACCGCCTCGTCGTCGGCGCGTCGAGGCTCATCCGCGTGGCGGACGGTCTCGTCCCCGGCCGCAAGATCAGCGTGCACGCCAACCGCGGACTCGCGGGCATCGACGGCACCATCGCCACCGCCACGGGGATCGCGCTGGCGAGCCAGGCCGATGGCGGTCCCGGTGTCACGCGGGTGCTCCTCGGCGACCTCGCCTTCCTCCACGACGTCGGCGCGCTGCTCCTGGACGACGGCGTCGCGCCGCGTCTCCAGGTGATCGTCGGCAACGACGGGGGTGGCACCATCTTCGACGCGCTCGAGGTCGCCCAGAGTGCACCCGGAGCGCTCTTCGACCGCGTCCAGTACACGCCGCAGCACGTCCGGCTCGAGTCGCTCGCGACCGCCTACGGGTGGGAGTACCGCTCGGCCCGGACACGCACGGAGCTCGACCAGGCGTTCACCGCGCCGGTGACCGGTCCCGTCCTCATCGAGGTCCCGCTGCCGCGAGCCTGATCCGTGGGGTCCTCCCGGGGGTCGACTTCCGACGCGACCTGCGGCCAGAATGGGCGGATGACGGCATCGAAGCACGCATCGACCTGGACCGCACCACCCCGAGACACGCTGCGCGTAGGGGAGGGGTTCAGCCTCGCCGACGTCGATCCCTCATCGACGCCGGGCTTCGACGGCGACAAGCAGCAGGGCAGGCTCGAGCTCGACGCGGGGGTGCCCGCCCTGTCCGAACTGCAGGAGCGACTCTTCGCGGCCAGCACGCAGGGAGCCCCGGAAGCTGTGCTCCTCGTCCTGCAGGCGATGGACACGGCGGGCAAGGGCGGCATCGTCAAGCACGTCGTCGGCTCGGTCGACCCGCAGGGCGTGCACCACTACGCCTTCAAGAAGCCCACGGAGGAGGAGCGCTCACACGACTTCCTCTGGCGGGTGGAGCCGCACCTGCCGAAGCCTGGTCAGATCGGCGTCTTCGACCGCTCGCACTACGAGGACGTCCTCATCGGTCGGGTGCGTCAGCTCGCGGAGCCGGACGAGATCGAGCGTCGGTACGGGGCGATCAACGACTTCGAGGCGGGCATCGTCGCGAGCGGGACCCGCATCGTCAAGGTGATGCTGCAGATCAGCGCGGACGAGCAGAAGGAACGGCTCGCCGATCGGCTCGCGCGTCCGGACAAGCACTGGAAGTACAACCCGGGCGATGTCGACGAACGCGAGCTGTGGCCGGCCTATCAGGACGCCTACCAGGTGGCGTTCGAGCGCACGAGCACCGAGGCCGCCCCGTGGTTCGTCGTGCCGGCGGACCGCAAGTGGTACGCGCGCATCGCGGTCCAGCGTCTCCTGCTCGACGCCCTCGAGGACATCGATCCGCAGTGGCCGGCGGCCGACTACGACATCGCCGTCGAGCAGGCACGACTCGCGGCGAGCTGACGCCGAGGGGCCTCGGCTCAGCCGAAGGCCTCCACGATCGGACGGAACTTCATCTTCGTCTCGACGAGCTCCGTCGCGGCGTCCGAGTCGGCGACGATGCCGCAGCCGGCGTAGGCCGTGATGTCACCGTCGGGTGCGATCTGCGCACACCGGAGGGCCACCGCCCACTCGCCGTCACCCGAGGCGTCCACCCACCCGACCGGACCGGCGTAGCGACCGCGGTCGAACGGTTCCAGCTCACGGATGAGGGCGACGGCGTCGCGCGTCGGGGTTCCGGCGACGGCGGCCGTCGGGTGCAGGCCGTCCATGAGGTCGAGCGAGGACGAGCCGTCCGAGAGTCGTCCGTCGATGTCGGTCGCGAGGTGCCAGAGGTTCGGCAACTTGAGGGTGAACGGGACCTCGCTGCGGCGCAACTGGGGGCTGTGTGCTTGCAGGGCGGTCAGCACCGACTGCACGGCGAACTGGTGCTCACCCTGGTCCTTCGCGCTCGTCATGAGTGCGACGGCCTGGTCGTGGTCGCTCTCGGCGTCGGGACCACGCGAGATCGTGCCGGCGAGGACGCGCGCCGAGACGGCACCCCGATCCACTCGGACGAGCGTCTCCGGGCTCGAGCCGATGAAGCCGTCGACCGCGTAGGTCCAGCAGTCGGGGTAGCCGAGGGCGAGGTCGCGGAGCACCCGGCGGCGGTCCGCTTCCGCGGGGAGGTGCCCGGCCAGGTCGCGTGCGAGCACGACCTTGCTCAGGCCACCGGCCTGGATGCGGGCGATGGCGCGCTCGGCCGAGTCGAGGTAGCCCTCGCGGCTCTGCACGCCGGGGGTCAGCTGGATGCGGTACTCCGGCCCGTACGCCGTGGTCACGGGATCGACGTCCTCGGCACCGTCGCCGAGGGAGACCCGCGTGATGAAGCTCGCGTCGGGGTACCGGCCGATGATCGTGCGCGGCACGATGAGGACGCTCGTCGCGGAGGACTCGTCGTCGAAGGCGAACGTGCCGAACGCGACCAGGCCGGTCCCGGGCCGTCGTACCTCGTCCGTCACCACTGCTGCGGCGCAGACGTCCCGCCAGGCCGCCGCGGCACGCGTGAAGCGGTCGGGGCCCGAGAACTCCAGGCGGAGCGCCTCACCCAGTCCGACCAGCCCGTGTCCCTTCCGCACCCAGAGGAGCGGCGAGGTCTGGTCGGCGAACGGGAGGAGCTGGCGCGGGTCGTCGATGGCGACGGTCTGGGCGACCAGTGACGAGGTCAGGGGAATGGTCACCGTTCAACCCTACGCCCGCGCAGGAGGGGTCCCTCCCCGCCGCAGCCCGACTGGTGGAGGGTCGGTCACCGCTTCGTCGGCGGGCCGTTCACCGGCCGGACGTCCCGATCGTCTGCAACCCGGTGACCCCGAGCAGCGCGAGTTTCGCCGCGTCCTCGGTGCCCGGTGCCGCCGTGTACACGACGATGCGCAGGTCGCCGCCCGGCGTGGACAGGACGTCGCAGTCGACGGTGATCGGTCCGACCGGTGTCCGCGTGACCGTCTTCCGGCTCGCCCGGTGCTCCGCGACCCTGGCCTCCGCCCAGCGCCGCTCGAACTCGGGCGACACCGATCGCAGCCGGGCCACGAGTCGAGCCAGCTCGTCATCCCGCGGGTAGCGCCCGACCGCGGCCCGGAGGTCCGCGGCGAGGTCGCTCGCGAACTCCTCCTCGTGCTGCTCGTCGAAGTCCGTGCCGTCGTGCCCCGCGGTGAAGTGCCGCCACACCAGGTTGCGATCGTCACCGACGAGGGCGGAGGGATCGCCGTTCACCGCGGCCCACAGCGGGTTCCAGAGCAGGATGTCGTGAGCGGCGGAGAAGACCGCCAGCGGCACGTCGCCGAGCCGGTCGACGATGCGCTGCACGCCCGGACCGATGTGCCGCGGGACGACCCCGGGCGGTGGTGGCGCGGCTCCGGCGACGCGGTAGAGGTGGTCGCGCTCCTGATCCGTCAGCCGCAGTGCGACCGCGAGGGCCCGCAGCAGCTGCGGCGACGGGTTCTTCGCGCGACCCTGCTCGAGCCTGACGATGTAGTCCACGCTGATGCCGGCGAGGGCGGAGAGCTCCTCACGGCGCAGGCCGGCCGTCCGTCTTCCCGGGCCGGCGGGGAGACCGACCTCGGCGGGGGAGACCCGTTCGCGCCAGGCCCGGAGCACACCGGCGAATTCGTCCATCCGGCCATTGTGCCCCCGGTGTCGGTCCGCATCCTGGTACTGCCGGTCCCCCTGTCGACCGGGGCCTGGCGGACCGACCATGCCGGGCGGAGCATGGACCCATGACCACCACACTCATCACCGGGGCCAACAAGAGCCTCGGACTCGAAACCGCACGCCGACTGATCGACGCCGGCCACACCGTCTACGCCGGCATGCGCGACCTGGGCCGCGGCGATGCCGTCGCCGCGCTCGGCGCCCACCCCGTCCAGCTCGACGTCACCGATCAGACGAGCGTCGACGCGGCCCTCGCAGTGATCCCTGAGCTCGACGTGCTCGTCAACAACGCGGGCGTGCTCGGCACGTCCTTCGGCGTGGACGACCTCACCCCGGAGTCGATGCAGGACGTCCTCGACACGAACGTCGTCGGTGTCGTCCGCGTCACCCAGGCGGCGTTGCCCCTCCTGCGCCGTTCGTCCCGACCCGTCATCGTGAACGTCGCCTCGGGGGTGGGATGGCCCCGCTTCCTCACCTCCGAGGAGGCCGACGAGTTCGCGGTGCCGACGATCCCGTACGCCGCGTCGAAGGCGGCCGTCATCACGCTCACCGTGCAGTACGCGAAGAACCTGCCCGGGTTCCGGGTGAACGTGAGTGACCCGGGCTACACGGCGACCGACTTCAACGGACACGGTGGCCACCAGACGGTGACCGAGGGGACGGACGCGACCGTCGCGCTCGCCCTGCTCGGCCCGGACGGTCCCACCGGCGAGTTCCACAACCGGCACGGACGCATCGACTACTGAGCGTGAGCCTGGGAGCCGTGCTCGGACGGCCGGCTCCCAGCGGCGCGGACGTAGGATGGACGGGTGAACCGCGCCGACCTCTCCAAGCAGCCCGAGCAGGTCTCGGCCATGTTCGACGACGTCTCGACGAAGTACGACCGCATGAACGCGGTCCTCTCCGTCGGGAACGACGCCCTGTGGCGCATCGCGACCACTCGTGCGGTCGGTCCGGCCGCCGGTGAGCGCATCCTCGACCTCGCGGCCGGCACGGGAACGTCCTCCGCGGCGCTGGCACGCAACGGTGCGCAGGTCGTGGCTGCCGACTTCTCGCCCGGCATGATCGCCGTGGGTCGCGAGAAGTACGCCGACCGCTCCGACATCCAGTTCGTCGAGGCCGACGCGACCGACCTCCCCTTCGCCGACGAGGAGT
This sequence comes from Plantibacter sp. VKM Ac-2876, assembly GCF_015350715.1. Lineage (NCBI taxonomy): Bacteria > Bacillati > Actinomycetota > Actinomycetes > Micrococcales > Microbacteriaceae > Plantibacter > Plantibacter sp. VKM Ac-2876. The sequence continues at coordinate 443,976 of NZ_JADKSI010000003.1, forward strand.
TCGACGCCACGACGATCTCCTTCGGCCTCCGCAACGTCGTCCGCCCGAAGGACGCGCTCGCCGAGATGCTCCGGGTCACGAAGCCCGGCGGCCGCATCGTCATCTGCGAGTTCTCCACGCCGACGTTCGGGCCGATGCGCGCCGCGTACAACCTCTACCTCGAGCGGGTCATGCCGCTCGTCGCCGGCGTCGCATCGTCGAACGCCGAGGCGTACACCTACCTGAACGACTCGATCCGCGCGTGGCCGAGCCAGCCCGAGCTGGCCGCCTGGTTGCGCGAAGCGGGCTACGAGTACGTCGCGTACCGCAACCTCACCGGCGGGATCGTCGCCCTGCACCGAGGACTCAAGCCGGCCTGAGTCCCGTCACCGTCGGGGTTCGTCTCGGCATTCCCGAGGGGTGGAACCTGTTGATCCCGTCACTTCCCGCGAGTCGGCGCGACTGATTCCGTAGCCCGGTCCCGAACGGGAGCATTGACACACGGGTGCGCCCGGCCCTACCGTTCCGTCATGACAGCACAGGACACGGCCCGCGGGTCGCAGCCGGCATCACCCACCGGCGGCAAGGGTCTCGCCACCGGCACCCTCGGCCTCTTCGGCTCCGTGATCATCGGCCTGGCCTCGACCGCGCCGGTGTACTCGCTCGTCGCGACACTCGGGTTCGTCGTGCTCGCCGTGGGTGCCCAGGCGCCGATCGCCTTCATCGTCGCCTTCATCCCGATGCTGTTCATCGCGTTCGCCTACCGCGAGCTGAACCGCGACGTGCCGGACTGCGGCACCACCTTCACCTGGGCGACGAAGGCCTTCGGCCCGGTCACCGGCTGGATCGGCGGGTGGGGCGTCGCGCTCGCCGGCATCGTGGTGCTCGCCAACCTCGCACAGATCGCGGGGCAGTACCTGTGGTTGCTCATCGGTGACGGTTCCCTCGCCTCGAACGTCCCGCTCGTCACCGCGACCGGTGTCGTGTTCATCGCCCTCATGACGTGGGTGTCCTACCGCGGCATCGAACTGGGGGAGCGGATCCAGAACATCCTCCTCGCGGTCCAGTACCTCGCACTCGTGCTGTTCGCCGTGTTCGCCTTCATCGGAGCGTCGAACGGCACCGCGCCCGACGCGACGCCGATCTCGCTCGACTGGTTCAACCCGTTCGCGTTCACCGATTACCACGGCTTCATCGAGGCCGTGCTGCTCGCACTCTTCATCTACTGGGGTTGGGACACCTGCCTCGCCCTGAACGAGGAGACGAAGGACCCGCAGAAGATCCCCGGTCGCGCGGCGGTCATCTCCACGGTCATCCTGCTGGTCACCTACGTCACCGTCACGGTCGCCGCGATGGTCTACGCCGGCCTCGGGACCACGGGGACGGGGCTCGCCAATGAGGACAACGCGAACGACATCTTCCTGGCGCTGAAGGACCTCGTGCTCGGACCGTGGGCGTGGATCCTCGTCGTCGCCGTGCTCATCTCGGCGGTGTCGTCGACGCAGACGACGATCCTCCCGACGGCGCGCGGCACGCTCGCGATGGCGGCCTACAAGGCGCTGCCGAAACGGTTCGCGACCGTCCACCCGACGTTCAAGACGCCGTCCTTCTCGACGCTCGTCATGGGCATCGTCGCCATCGTCTACTACGTCGGCATGACGCTCGTGAGCGAGAACATCCTGGCGGACTCGATCCTCTCCCTCGGACTCGCGATCGCCTTCTACTACGGCATCACCGGGTACGCCTGCGTCTGGTACTTCCGGAAGGTGCTCTTCCGCTCCGCGCAGGACTTCTTCTTCAAGGGCCTCTTCCCACTCCTCGGGGCGCTCATGCTCACCTTCGCCTTCGTGCAGAGCTGCATCGACATGTTCGACGTCGACTACGGCTACACGGTCCTGTTCGGCGTCGGCGGCACGTTCGTCATCGGCGTCGGTTCGCTGGCCTTCGGTTTCGTGCTCATGCTGCTCTGGTACAGCCGGAAGTCCTCGCGGCCCTTCTTCCGCGGGGAGAGTCTCAACCGCGACACCGAGGTCCTCGTGCCCGACGAGCCGATCGAGTACGGCCGTTCCGTCGACGGCGGTCTCGCCTGACCTCCGGTCCCTGAGCCGCACTCCGGTCCCTGAGCCTCACTCCGGTCCCTGAGCTTGTCGAAGGGCCCATCTCCCGGTGTCGTCCAGGCGGGCCGGGCATACTGGTGGGATGTTGGACACCCTGCCAGGCGGCCCGTGGATCTGGGGCATCGCGATCGTCGGTCTCGTGCTCGTCGTCATCCTCATGAACGCCAGGCGGGCGAAGTCCGCATTCGCGAAGCCGTACGAGCGCTACGACACCACGGAGATCCCGCCGGACACCCCGGGTACCCGCGAGTTCATCGTGCGAGACGACGCCACCGGTGCGCGGCTCCAGTTCGTGGCGTCCGGGCCGTCGGCCAGGATCGCCCTCGTCGTCGTGCCGCCGAAACACCTCGGGACCGGCGTCGAGGCCGGCCTCTTCCGCGCCGCGCTGCCGACTGCCCAAGGCGTCGACGCCTGGACCTGGCCGCCGCTCAACACCGACGGCTACTCGATGCTGCTCGACCTCGCGCACGAGTTCCCGCATCTGGCGTTCTACGACGCCGAGGGCGTGCGGCTCCGCTGAATCGAGTCATGTGGTCCGACCACAGCTGCCAATCGCCTGACCGCGCCCGCGGATTCCGGTCCTCCGGCACAGGTGGCGGGCTGCCCCGGCTAGGCTAGAGCTGTGAATCCCAGCGCGACCCGCCGTGTCAGCAACCTGGCCAGCCAGGCCGGGCTTGCCGAACGCATGTTCGCGACCGGTGCAGACCGCAAGCTCGCCAAGACCATCGACGACGGCGTGGCCCGTCTCGAGATCGGTCTGGAGGAGCAGCTCGGGTTCACCGACGACCTCGTCGACGTCACCGCGCGCTATCTGCTCGAGGCCGGTGGCAAGCGGGTCCGCCCGCTGCTCACCATGCTCATCGCCCAGCTCGGCGACGGCATCACCGACAACGTCCTGCGGGCGGCCGAGGCGATCGAGATCACCCACCTCGGCTCGCTGTACCACGACGACGTCATGGACGACGCCGACAAGCGTCGCGGCGTGCCCAGCGCCCACCAGGTGTTCGGCAACAACACCGCCATCCTCACCGGCGACCTCCTGTTCGCCCGTGCCAGCCAGATCATGGCCGACCTCGGTGAGCGGGCGATCCGGATCCAGGCCGCCACGTTCGAGCGCCTCGTGCTGGGGCAGCTGCACGAGACCACCGGTCCTCGCGAGGGCCAGGACGAGGTCGAGCACTACATCCAGGTCCTCGCCGACAAGACCGGGTCGCTCATCGCCGCTGCGGCCCGGAGCGGCGTCATCTTCTCCAACGCCCCCGAGGCGTACGAGAGCGCGGTCGTCGAGTTCGGCGAGAAGGTCGGCATCGCCTTCCAGCTCATCGACGACGTCATCGACCTGTCGCCGCAGCCCGAGGAGACCGGCAAGGTCCCCGGCACCGACCTGCGGGCCGGCGTCGTCACCCTCCCCATGCTCTACCTGCGCCGCGAGGCGGTCGCCGACCCCGAAGCCGCGGCCCTCGTCGCCCGTCTCGACGCCGAGGTCACGGAGACGGACCACGACCCCGTCCGGTTCGCCGCGCTCGTCGCCACCCTGCGCGACCACGCCGTGACCGCACGGACCTTCGCCGAGGCCCGGCAGTGGGCCGACGAGGCGATCGCGGCACTGGCACCGCTGCCCGACGGCTCGGTCAAGAAGGCGCTCGTGCACTTCGCGAAGGCGATCGTCGACCGAAGGAGTTGATGGCGGCGCCGCTCCACCGGGGCGGCACGGCATCCCAGACGCGCATGCATGACGGCCGGAGCGCTCCACCGGCCGCACCCGGAACCCCGCACGGGGACACGAAAGGAACCACCGTGACCAAGCTCAGGCTGGCCATCGTCGGCGCAGGACCCGCAGGCATCTACGCGGCGGACATCCTCCTGAAGGCGGAACGGAAGTTCGACGTCTCCATCGACCTCTTCGAGCAGCTTCCGGCCCCGTACGGCCTGGTCCGCTACGGCGTCGCGCCCGACCACCCGCGTATCAAGGGGATCATCAACGCGCTCCGCGACGTCCTCGACCGAGGCGACATCCGGATCTTCGGCAACGTCCGCTTCGGCGTCGACATCACGCTCGACGACCTCAAGCACCACTACAACGCCGTGATCTTCTCCACGGGTGCCGTCGAAGACGCCCCGCTCGACATCCCGGGCATCGACCTCGACGGGTCGTACGGCGCCGCCGAGTTCGTGAGCTGGTTCGACGGACACCCCGACGTCCCCCGCACCTGGCCGCTCGAGGCGGAGTCGATCGCCGTGATCGGCAACGGCAACGTCGCCCTCGACGTCGCACGTATGCTCGCGAAGCACCCGGAGGACCTGCTCCCGACCGAGATCCCGGCCAACGTCCACGAGGGGCTGCAGCAGTCGCCCGTGACCGACGTGCACGTCTTCGGGCGTCGCGGGCCCGCACAGGTGAAGTTCACGCCGCTGGAGCTCCGCGAACTCGGGGAACTCAACGACGTCGACATGATCCTCGCCGACGAGGACTTCGACTACGACGACGCGTCGAAGGCGGCGGTGGCGAGCAACAAGCAGGTCATGGTCATCGACCGAGTCCTGCAGCAGTGGCGCAAGCGCGAGACCGGTCAGGCCTCCCGCCGCCTGCATCTGCACTTCTACGCGAAGCCGCTCGAGATCGTCGACGACGGTTCCGGCAAGGTCGCGGCCTTCCGGTACGAGCGGACGAGGCCAGACGGCCAGGGTGGGGTCGAGGGCACGGGGGAGATCCGCGAGGTCCCGATCCAGGCGCTCTACCGCGCGGTGGGGTACTTCGGAAGCCCACTGCCCGACGTGCCCTTCGACTCGCGGCACGGTGTCATCCCCAACCACGAGGGCAAGGTCCTCCACCCCGAGAGCAACGAGCGCGTCCCGGGCGTCTACGCGACCGGGTGGATCAAGCGTGGTCCGGTCGGCCTCATCGGCCACACGAAGTCGGATGCGATGGAGACCATCAGCCACGTCATCAACGACCAGGCGGACTGGTGGGCGCCAGCCGAACCCGAGGAGGAGGCCGTCGTCGCGCTGCTCGAGTCGCGTGGCGTGGCCTACACGGACCTCGAGGGGTGGCACCTCCTCGACCAGCATGAGATCGCGCTCGGCGAACCACAGGGTCGCGCCCGCATCAAGGTGGTGCCGCGCGAGGAGATGGTGGCGATCTCGCGTGCGCAGCCGTCGGGCACCGGGACACCGTCCGCCTGAGCCGCGCGCGATCCCGCCGATCGCCCCGCGTCAAGCCGCTCGACGGAACCCGGTTCCGACGGGCGCCGGTCACTATGCTGGACGGATGACCGACCCCAACGCGCCCCAGAACGTCCCGTCGGAGCAGCCGACGTCCGTACCGCCGTCCGAGCCGCCGGCATTCGTCGCCGACGGCCAGCAGCAGCAGCAACAGCAGCAGCCGCGCTACGGCGAGATGCACCCGGACCCCGTGCAGCAGCAGTGGGACCAGACGGGTCAGCAGACCCCGGCTCCGCAGCAGGGTGGCCAGTGGGGCCAGCCGCAGACCGGTGAGCAGGCGGGCCAGTGGGGTCAGCCGCAGACCGGTGAGCAGGCGGGCCAGTGGGGTCAGCCGCAGCAGGGCCAGTACGGCCAGCCGCAGCACACCGGCCAGTACGGTCAGGACACCGGCCAGTACGGCCAGCCGCAGCAGACCGGTCAGTACGGAGCCCCCCAGGGCCAGTACGGACAGCCGCAGCAGGGGCAGTACGGTCAGCCGCAGCAGTACGCGCAGGCTCAGCAGAAGGCGCCGAACCCCCGTGCACGCGAGACGCGTCTCGCGCTCGTGTCGGTCGGAATCGCAGCGGGTATCGCCGCGGCCGTCGCACTGGTGAGCCTCATCGGGTCCTTCTTCAGCATCTCGGAGTACTACCCCGTCGGCGACGTCCTGTTGAGCTTCGGCGCGAACCTCGTGAACATCGCCCTCTGGGGGGCGGGCGCGGCTCTCATCCTCATCATGGTCCGTCCGCTCACGCGGGTCCGCACCGCCCGCGACCTGATCCAGTCGGTGGGCATCGCCGCGGCCGTCGGCACGGGCGTCATGCTGCTCATCGTGCTCATCGTCACCATCGTGCGCGGCGTCGTCGAGCAGTACGGCACGCCGGCGTTCTTCGTCAATCAGGGCTTCCTCTCGCCGATCCTCTACGGGGTCACCCTCGCGGGCTTCCTCACGATCGGCGCCGTGCTCGTGACGCGGTTCGTCGCTCCCGAGGGACTCGCCGACGCGCCGCACGAGCAGCACAGTGGTCAGCAGCACGGTCAGCAGTTCCTGCAGGGTCAGCACGAGCAGCAGGGGCCGCAGCAGCACGGTCAGCACGACCAGGGGTCGCAGCAGCACGGTCAGGCGCAGCAGCCCTACGGACAGCAGCCGCAGGCACCGCAGCAGCACAACCCGTACCAGCAGTAGTCGGAGGGTCGGGTGGTCGGCGCGCGAGCCCGACCATCCGACCACCGATCACCGGGCGCGGTAACGTGACGGTATGGCCGGATCTCGAGGGTGGACCGCCGACATCCTCGGCGAGGGCTTCCAGCAGCGCACGCTGACCCTCGAACCGGATGACGAGGGCGACGTCGTCGCGACCCTCGTGCGCTACCGGATGCCGCGCCTCGAACAGCTGGGTGAGTTCCTCCTGCCCGACGTCGCGGACGGCATCGATGTCCTGTACGTCCACGGCTGGTCCGACTACTTCTTCCAACGTCACCTCGCGCGATTCTGGGCCAGGCTCGGTGCGCGGTTCTACGCGCTCGACCTGCGCAAGTACGGCCGGAGTCTCCGTCCGCACCAGACGCCGGGATACGTCGACGATCTCCGCACCTACGACGAGGACATCGAGGCCGCGCTCGCGGTGATGGGGCACGGCCCCGAGGACCACGACGCCGGGCGTCGGACCCGCCGCCGACTCGTCCTCCTTGGCCACTCGACCGGCGGGCTCACCCTGAGTCTCTGGACGGCCCGGAACCAGGATCGCGTCGCCGGTCTCGTGCTGAACAGTCCGTGGCTCGAATTCCAGGCGAGGCAGCTCGGGCGGCTCGCGATCGCCCCGCTCGTCCAAGCCGGATCGCGGATCGACCCGCGTGCGCAGCTCCCCGTCGTCGACCTCGGGTTCTACACCCGCTCCGTGTCGAGCACGATGGACGGGGCCTGGGACTACGACTTCGCCTGGCGGCCGCTCCACGGCTTCCCGCTGCATCCCGGGTGGTTGAACGCGATCCTGCGAGGGCATCGGCTCGTCGACGCGGGCCTGCAGCTGCGCGTGCCGGCCCTCACGCTGCTGTCGGCACGGAGTGTCCTGTTGCCGCGGTGGAACGACGCGATGATGCGGAGTGACACGGCGCTCGACGTCGACGCGGTCGCGGAACGCGCACTCGACCTGGGCGAGACGGTCACGATCGTTCGCCTCGACGGCGCACTGCACGACGTCTTCCTGTCCGAGGAGCCCGTCCGGCAGCGCGCGTTCGAGCAGATCGTCGCGTGGGGACGTGGCTACCTCACGAAGCCGCCGCCCGCCGACCGCTAGCGTTCAGCGGGCGGGAGGTGACGTCGCGAGCCCATCGGACGTCGCGGATCCGGTCGTCCGGCGGCGAGCCAGTCGGCGTAGCTGTGATTCGCGCCGATCGCGCACCAGCACGGGACACCGACCTCCTGGCCGGCGCGCGAGGTCCGGAAGAGTTCGAGATGCGACCCGTCCGCGGGTCTCTGGTGATCCACTGCTCCACTCCAACCATCGAGCCCGCTCGTGCGGGTACGGTTCGTCCGGCACTGTGCCGAACGGGAGCACGCTGGATCGGGTGCTCCGGTGAAGAGAGTGGTGCGGAGGTCGATCATGACGCGGTCGAGGTGATCGACCGCGTCCGACCAGCTAGCGGTAGTTGACGAACTGGAGGTCGATGTCGAGGTCGGCGCCCTTGAGCAGCGCCATGGTGGCCTGGAGATCGTCACGGCTCTTCGACGAGACACGGAGCTCGTCGCCCTGGATCTGCGACTTGACCGACTTCGGGCCCTCGTCGCGGATGAGCTTGTTGGCCTTCTTCGCGATCTCCTGGCTGATGCCCTCCTTGAGGGTCGCCTCGATCCGGTACTCCTTGCCGCTCGCGAACGGGTCGCCGACCTCGAGGCTCTTGAGCGAGATGCCGCGCTTGATGAGCTTCGACTCGAAGACGTCGAGGATCGCCTTCACGCGCTCCTCGGTGTTCGCCTTCATGAGGATCTTCTCGCCGCTCCAGGCGATCGAGGCACCGACGTTCTTGAAGTCGTACCGCTGCTCGACCTCCTTGTGCGCCTGGTTGAGGGCGTTGTCCGCCTCCATCTTGTCGACCTTGCTCACGACGTCAAACGATGAATCTGCCATGTGGACCATGGTAGCGCCGGTGTCGCTCAGGCAGGTGTGGTTGGGTGGGTGCGATGCGCAGCCCGGTGAAGCACGACCAGCGGACCATCGTCGGACGACGAGGGGCGCTCGCCGGGGCGACCCTGGTGATCGGTGTGCTCGTGCTGAGCGGTTGTGCTCCCGAGCCGGACCCCGTCCCGTATGCGGTTCCCGTCGAGCTCCCACCGAAGAGCGACGCCCCCGACGGCGGTGTCGCGAACGTCGACCTCGCCGATCCCCAGTGGATCACCGAGGTCGCCGAGGCGAGTGGCATCCCCGAGCGCGCCCTGCGGTCCTATGCCGGTGCCGCCATCCGCAAGGCCGAGCTGACGCCGGAGTGCGGCATCGGCTGGACGACGATCGCGGCCGTCGGGTTCGCCGAGAGTGACCACGGCCGCCACGACGGCTCGAAGCTCGGCGAGGACGGTGTCGTGACGCCGCCGATCTTCGGTGTGCCGCTCACGGGTGGCGAGACCGAGGAGATCACCGACACCGACCAGGGCGTCATCGACGGCGACCCCGTCCACGATCGTGCCGTCGGGCCGTTCCAGTTCATTCCGCAGTCGTGGGAGAACTGGGGGACCGACGCGAGTGGTGACGGCGTGCTCGACCCGCAGAACCTCGACGATGCTGCCATGGCGGCCGCGAACTACCTCTGCCGGGCGAGCGACTACGACATGCGGACGGAGGACGGCTGGCTGAGCGGGATCCGGGCGTACAACTCGTCACCCGAGTATCTTCGGCGGGTCGCCGCCGCGGCGAACGAGTACGCCGAGGCCGCGCCGTCGGACGAGCGCTGAGTGGCGCGATAGCGGAGCACGATGCTGATTTCGCGTCAGGCGGTCTGACGGCTATATTGGTCAAGCGCTTTCGGTTGGCTGTTCGAAAGTCGGTCGGGCGCGCTTGGCGAGTTACCCTAGCGGCCAAAGGGATCTGACTGTAAATCAGACGGCTCAGCCTTCGGGGGTTCGAATCCCTCACTCGCCACGGACAAGTCGCCTCATCCTCCGGATGGGGCGATTTTTCGTCGTGCTGGCGAGAGTCGGGCGGGCGTCCCTCCCCGTCTCTGAGCTTGCTGAAGGGCGCGCGGAAGGCCTGGCGGATCCGGCATACCTCTCCCGGTCCCTGAGCTTGTCGAAGGGCCCACGCAGAACCCCGCGAATCCCGCGAACCTCCTCCGGTGCCTGAGCCTGTCGAGGGGCACGCGGAGGAACTCCATGAATCCGGGATGGCTCCTCCGGTCCCTGAGCTTGTCGAAGGGCGCACGGAAAGCCCCGCCAATCTGGCACGCCTCCTCCGGTCCCTGAGCTTGTCGAAGGGCATACGAGCAACTTCCACAACCGGCTCGACTCACCATCTGGAATGTCAGTGGTCCGTGGTGGACTTGTTCCATGACCGAGACCACCACCGCGATCCGCGCGAGCGACGAGTACGTCGCGCAGCTCGCGGAGTTCTCGGACGAATACGCGGAGATCCAACGGCTGCGGGCGGCTCTCGATGCGCGCGAGGCGCGCTTGCTGGCGCGCTCTGCCGCATATGCGGACGCGCTCGCCGACTCGGTCGTTCCGGCCGTGTTCCCGCCGGCCGAGCGCCTGGCGCTCTCCCGCCGCTCCACCTGCGCGGCCCTCGCCATGGCGACCCGAACGCCTGAGCAGACGGTCCAGCGGGCGACGAACGACGCGGAACGCCTCGTCAACGAAGCCCCAGCAGTGCTCGAGTCGCTCGAGGCCGGGCGCATCTCGGCCCGGCACGCGCAGACGATCATCGACCAACTCAGTGACGTGCCGGTCGCTGGGCGGGCAGCGTTCCTCGCGGAAGTCCTGCCTGTCGCCGAGCAGACGACCAACGCGAACCTCCGCAAGCGCGCCCGCACGCTCCGCGAGCGACTCCACCCCGAGTCCATCACCGCACGCGCCCGGCGATCCGAGGCCGACCGCCGCGTCGAGTTCGAACCCGCCGCCGACGGCATGGCCTGGGTGCACCTCTTCACCACAGCCCCGATCGCCCAGGGGCTCGTCGAGCGGGTCGAAGCAGCGGCGGCGAAGTCGCGAGCAGCGGGAGATACACGCACCTGCGCACAACTGCAGGCCGACGCCCTAGCGGCGCTCGCGCTCACCGGTGTGACTCCGGAAGACGTCATGTCGAGCCCGGTGCTCCCGCACCCGATCGAGGTGCAGGAGCACATCAAGCCGACCGTGCAGATCACCGTCCCGGCGCTCACCATGGCCGGCGTCTCCGACGCACCCGGCATGCTCGACGGCTACGGTCCGATCGACCCCGAGACCGCCGCCCGTATCGCGGTGAGCGCCCCCAGCTTCACCCGGATCCTCGTCCAACCGGAAACGGGTGCGGTCCTCTCCGTCGGGCGGAACCAGTACCGGGTCCCGGCCGACCTGCAACGGGCGGTCCGCCTCCGGGACGGCACCTGTCGGGCACCGGGCTGCGGCAGGCGCGCCAGGGCCTGCGACCTCGATCATTCGGTCGCCTGGGAGGACGGCGGGACGACAGATGTCGGGAACCTCGCCTGCCTGTGTCGACATCACCACCGGATGAAGCATCTTCCCGGGTGGAACCTCGACCACGGTCCCGGCGGGGTACTCGAGTGGACGACACCCGACGGGAAGCGCCATCGGACGGAACCGGACCCCGCGCCGTTCTGACCCCCGCCAGTCACTGAGCCTGTCGAAAGGCTTCTCGCGCACTTCGACAAGCTCAGTGACCGGAAGAGGTGTGCCCGGAACGATGAGGGTTCCTCGTGGGCACTTCGACAGGCTCAGTGACCGGGAGGGGTGTGCCGGGGAGATGCCGGTCCCTGAGCTTGTCGAAGGGCACTCGGGTTGCGCCGCCTCGGTGTGCGGAGGAGGTGCGCCCGGGTTCGCTTCGGGCCCTGAGCTGCGCCGCACTGCGCTTGTCGAGGTGTCGAAGGGCGGGAGGGGCCGCCATAGGGTGGTGGGGTGACCGGACACGAAGAACTCCTCCAGATCGCCACCGACATCGCCGCAGAGGCCGGCGAACTGATCCTGCGCCGACGCCGTGAGGGCGTCGAGATCGCCGCGAGCAAGTCGTCGGTCGAGGACGTCGTGACCCGAGCCGACCGCGAGTCCGAGCAGTTCATCCGCGAGCGCCTCCTGGCAGCCCGACCGGATGACGGCTTCCTCGGCGAGGAGACCGGCGCGGAGGGCGGAGTGACGGGGACCTCCGGCCTGACCTGGGTCGTCGACCCCATCGACGGCACCGTCAACTACCTCTACGACATCCCCGCGTACGCCGTCAGCATCGGCGTCGTCGAAGGCGAACCGGATCCGGCCACCTGGACCGCCCTCGCCGGAGCCGTGGTGAACCCGGTCCTGGGGGAGCGCTACTCAGCCTCCCGCGGCGGTGGAGCACGACTGAACGGCCGCGCGCTCGAGGTCAACCGAGGCGTCGCTCCGAACGTGGCGCTGCTCGGCACCGGCTTCTCGTACACCGCCTCGCGGCGCATGGAGCAGGCGGCCGTGCTCGGCGCCCTGCTCGGGACCTTCCGCGACGTCCGTCGGATCGGCTCCGCCGCACTCGACCTCTGCAGCGTCGCGTCCGGCCGTCTCGACGCCTACTACGAAAGCGGCCTGAAGCCGTGGGACCAGGTCGCAGGCGCGCTCATCGCTGCCGAGGCGGGCGCGACGGTCGCCGGCTTCGACGGCGCTCCGGCCACCACGCAGCTCATCATGGCCGCCGACGCGCCGCTCCTCGCGGTCCTCGAACGGCTCCTCGCCGAGCAGGGCTTCGCGACGCCGATCGGCTGACACTCCATGCACACTGCCGCCGCTCGCAGTAACGCTCCGGTGGCGACTCGTTCATAAGAGAACTCTCATATGGCCTCTGACCAGGTCTTTATTGGATAAAACCGATCACTGCCATGGCTTTTTCAGCCTCTCGTTGCTAGCATTTATGCATTCGTTACCTTCGCGTTCCCCCGCGCGGACGGACGTCGAGATCTTCTTGCTAGCCCATTGAAAGGCCCCCGCCCCCTTGTCACGCCATGCCAGCCCTGAGGACACCCCTGTGCTTCCCGACCCTCAGGACCCGCAGAACACGTCTGTCGAGAACAGCGCTGCATCCCTGCAGACGCCGCCGCTCAGCCGCCGTGAACTCCGCGAACGTGAGCGTCAGGCGGCGGCCGCACTGGAGCACCAGGAGTCCGTGCTGCAGGACCCGACGCACGAGGCCAGCGCCGACCAGGATGAGACGGCCGCGGCCGTCGACCCGGTCGACCAGGTGATCGCGGAGGCGATCGACGCCGTACACACCACCGACGTCGCTGACATCGCGCCGGTCGAGGCAGAGCCGCTCATCACCGAGCCGGCCGCTGCTTCCGACTCCACTCCGGCCACCGAGTCCATCACCGTGACGGTCGACGCGTCCACGGTCGACGCCCCCCGCGTGCGCCGCGCAGCTGCACCGAAGCCGGCCTCCAAGCCCCGTGCATCGTCTCGCCCGGCCGCCGCACCGGCGTCACCCCGGCCGACGACCATCGCGCGCAAGCGTCGCATCACCACAAAGATCTTCGCGGGTGCCGCGATGGGCTTCGTCGCCCTCATGGCCGTGGCCACCTCGGTGCCCGCCAACGCACTGCTCACCGCTGAAGACGTCGCGACGTCGGTGGCCGAGGCCTCGCAGGCCGAGCTCGGCGACGGCAACGGGCTGAGCAACCAGGCGTCACAGTCGCTCGACAGCGAGGGTTCGGCAGAGCTGACCTTCACCCGCGACGACTACACCACGAGCACCGTCGAGGAAGCCGCCGCCGCGATGGGCATCCGCCCCGCGAACACCTTCACGAACAACCCGAACGGGACCATCCAGTGGCCGTTCGCGGTCGGCGTCACCATCGGTGACCGCTTCGGTGCCCGCGACTGCGCCGGGTGCTCCAGCGACCACCACGGCCAGGACTTCAACCCCGGTAACGGCGCGCCCATCCAGGTCATCGCCGACGGCGTCGTCCGCCACGTCGAAGACGGCGAAGGCTCGCTCGGCGTCAACGTCATCGTCGACCACACCATCAACGGCCGCCTCGTCTCGAGCGTCTACGCGCACATGCAGCACGGCTCGGTCCGCGTCGTCGAGGGGCAGGCGATCAAGGTCGGCACCATCCTCGGCCTCACCGGCAGCACGGGCATGTCCACGGGCCCGCACCTCCACTTCGAGATCCGACTCGACGGCGTCACCTGGGTCGACCCGCTCGAGTGGCTCTACGCGAACGTCGACTGACGCCGCGCAACCCGAACGCTTCGACTGCCTCGCCCGACTCCGGGCGGGGCAGTCGTGTGTCACCCCGAGGACGGGTGCCCTTCGACAGGCTCAGGGACCGGTGTCGGTGCTTCAGGGACCGGTGTCGGGGCTCAGGGGGGGCACTGCATGACGAAGGCCCACCCGGCTGATGCCGGACGGGCCTTCGTGACGGTGTCTGAGGGTTACTGACCCTGCTCCTGGTACTTCGCCTCGGTGGCGGCCTTCTGCGGCTTCCACCACGACTCGTTGTCGCGGTACCAGGCGATCGTGTCGGCGAGGCCGGCCTCGAAGTCGCTGAACGCCGGGGTCCAGCCGAGCTCCGTGCGCAGCTTCGACGAGTCGATCGCGTAGCGGAGGTCGTGGCCGGGACGGTCGTTCACGTGGTCGTAGGCGTCCGCCGGCTGACCGAGCTGGGTGAGGATGAGCTCGACGACGTCCTTGTTGTTCTTCTCACCGTCGGCACCGATGAGGTACGTCTCACCGATGACCCCCTTGTCGAGGATCGTGAGGACGGCGGACGAGTGGTCGTTCGCGTGGATCCAGTCGCGGACGTTCTCGCCCGTGCCGTACAGCTTCGGGCGCTCGCCGCCGAGCACGTTCGTGATCTGGCGCGGGATGAACTTCTCGACGTGCTGGTACGGACCGTAGTTGTTCGAGCAGTTCGAGATCGTCGCCTTGACGCCGAAGGAACGCACCCACGCGCGGACGAGGAGGTCGCTGCCGGCCTTCGTCGAGGAGTACGGGCTCGACGGGTTGTACGGCGTCTGCTCGGTGAAGCGCTCCGGGTCGTCGAGTTCGAGGTCGCCGTAGACCTCGTCGGTCGAGATGTGGTGGAACCGCGTCCCGTGCTTGCGAGCCGCCTCGAGCAGCGTGTACGTGCCGATGATGTTCGTGTCGAGGAACGGGCGCGGGTCGTGGAGGGAGTTGTCGTTGTGCGACTCCGCCGCGTAGTGCACGACGGCGTCGTGACGGGCGAAGAGCTCGTCGACGAGCGTCGCGTCCTGGATGTCGCCGACGACGAGCTCGAAACGATCGGCCGGGAGGCCGTCGAGTGAGGCGCGGTTGCCCGCATAGGTCATCTTGTCGAGGACGGTCACCGAGTGATCGGTGTTGTTCAGGACGTAGTGGACGAAGTTCGAGCCGATGAATCCGGCGCCGCCGGTAACGAGAAGTCTGGACACGGTAGACGAGTCTACCCGGCGGTCTCTGGATACCGCGGGGGAATCCGGCTGTAGCTCAGTGACCGGGCAGGATGCGGCGCAGCAGGTTCGTGTTCGCGAGGTCGAGCAGCTCGTCGCCGCGGCCCGACATGACGGTCCTGAGGGCGTACAGGGTGAACCCCTTCATCTGCTCGGCGGTGATCGTCGGCGGGATCGACAGCTCCTGCCTGGCGGTCACGACGTCGACGAGCGCCGGACCGTCGTGGTCGAAGGCCCGACGGATGGCGCCCTCCAGCTCGCTCGCCCGCTCGACGCGTTCGCCGTGGATACCCATGCCCTCGGCCACGCGGGCGAAGTCGGGGTTCTCGAGGTCGGTGCCGTAGTTGACGAACCCGGCCGCCTTCATCTCCAGCTCGACGAAGTTGAGTGAGGAGTTGTTGATCACGATGATCTTGACGGGCAGCTTGTTCTGCGTGAGCGAGATGAGCTCGCCGAGCAGCATGGTGAGTCCACCGTCGCCCGCGAGCGCGACGACCTGACGACCCGGGTGCGAGGCTTGCGCGCCGAGCCCGTGCGAGACGGCGTTCGCCATGCTGCCGTGGCTGAACGATCCGATGAGTCGACGCCGGCCGTTCATGGTGAGGTAGCGCGAGGCCCAGACGACGGGGGAGCCGACGTCGGGGATGAACACGGCGTCGTCCGTCGCCAGCTCGTCGACGACCTTCGCGAGGTACTGCGGGTGGATCGCCTGGCCGTCGTGGTCGGCCGTGGCCAGATCGTCGAGCCCCTTCCGCGAGCTGCGGTAGTGCTTGAGCGACTCCTCGAGGTGCTTGCGATGGGTCTTGCGCTCGAGCTTCGGCAGCAGCGCGTCGAGGGTGTCGCGGACGGTGCCGACGAGCGGGAGGTCCACCGGGTGTCGGCGGCCGATCTGCTCACCGCGGATGTCGACCTGGATGACGGTCGCGTCCTCGGGGAAGAACTGCGGGTAGGGGAAGTCGGTGCCGAGCATGAGGAGGACGTCGCACGACAGCATCGCGTGGTAGCCGCTGGCGAATCCGAGGAGGCCGGTCATGCCGACGTCGAACGGGTTGTCGTATTCGACGTGCTCCTTGCCCCGGAGGGCGTGCACGATCGGCGCGGCGAGGGCGTCAGCCGTGTCGATGAGCTGCGCGTGAGCGCCCGCGACGCCCGCACCGGCCAGGATCGTGACGCGCTTGCCGGCGTTGAGGATGCGTGCGGCCTCGTCGAGCTCGTGCTCCGACGGCAGGATCCGAGGCTGTGTGGCACGGATGGCGGAGACGTGCTCGCTCACGGCCCGCTGGAGCATGACGTCGCCCGGCACGACGACGACGGCCACGCCGCGACGCTCGACGGCGGTGCGCATCGCGATCTCGAGCACCCGCGGCAGCTGCTCCGGAACGGACACGAGCTCGACGTACACGCTGCACTCACGGAACAGTTCCTGGGGGTGGGTCTCCTGGAAGTAGGTGCTGCCGATCTCCGAACTCGGGATGTGCGCGGCGATCGCGAGCACCGGGACCCGCGAGCGGTTCGCGTCGAAGAGTCCGTTGATGAGGTGGAGGTTGCCGGGGCCGCAGCTCGCCGCGACGACGGCCAGCTCGCCGGTCAGCTCCGCTTCGGCCGCTGCGGCGAAGGCGGCCGCCTCCTCGTGGCGCACGTGGACCCAGTCGATGCCACCGGAGGAGCGGAGGGCGTCGGTGAAACCGTTCAGGGAGTCGCCCGGGAGGCCGTAGACGCGTTGCACACCGCTGGCCTTGAGGGTTGCGACGACGGTTTCAGCGACAGTGGACATGGGTGCTCCTCGCAGCAGACGACTCGGCCCGGGTTCCCCGGCCCCCTCCATGGTCCTCGTCGCGGTTCGGCGCCCGCAAGGGAGCATCGTGGTCTTGCAGACGCCTACCAGGTGCGCTAGCCGTTCTCAACACTCCGACACGAATCCGGCTGAACGACGAACGCCTTGTAACGTGGTTGCTGGAACAGCCTGCCGAGAACACGGTGGCGCGGCCAACATCGACTGCACCGTGAAGGGGGCGGCCGTGAGCGACTCCCTGCACCGACCGCCGGCACACGCCGGATCGATCACCGATCCGGCCGCGATGTTCACCGAGCACACCGAGACGGTCGTCACCGGTGTCAGCCTGTCGAACGGGCGTTACAGCATCGGCGAGCAGCTCGGCTCCGGCGGGTCCGCCAACGTCTACCGCGCACGCGACGAACTGCTCTCACGTCCTGTCGCCGTGAAGCTCTTCCGCGATGAGGCCGCGACCGCGAACGACCGGCTGCGTCAGGAACGGGAGATCCGTCTGCTCGGCGAACTCCGTCACCCGGGCCTCGTCGAGCTCTACGACTCCGGTTCCGTCGTCCACCGCGGCGTCGAGCACCGGTTCCTCGTCATGGAGTACATCCCGGGCGCCACGCTCACCGACAAGCTGCAGGCCGGCCCGATGCTCCCGCGCGACGCCGCCGCCCTCGGTGCGCAGGTCGCGGACGCACTGTCCTTCATCCACACCCGGTCGATCGTGCACCGCGACATCAAGCCCGACAACATGCTGTTCAGCGACATCGCCGCGTTCGGGCACGCGAACCTCGTGAAGCTGTCCGACTTCGGGATCGCGCA
Organism: Plantibacter sp. VKM Ac-2876; assembly: GCF_015350715.1. Taxonomy (NCBI): domain Bacteria; kingdom Bacillati; phylum Actinomycetota; class Actinomycetes; order Micrococcales; family Microbacteriaceae; genus Plantibacter; species Plantibacter sp. VKM Ac-2876. Next base: position 461,482 of record NZ_JADKSI010000003.1, read on the forward strand.
CTTCGTGGGCGGGTCGCGCCTCACGAACACCGAGGCCATCTCCGGCACGGCGTCCTACCTCTCGCCCGAGCAGGCGCTCGGCGACACAGTCGGCACCGAGACGGACATCTACTCGCTCGGCCTCGTCCTGCTCGAGGCCGTCACCGGCCGTCGGGAGTTCGACGGAGGTCTCGTCGAGGCCGCCATCGCGCGCCTGCACCGCGACCCGGTGATCCCGCCCGAGCTCCCCGCCGCCTGGCACCCGCTGTTGCGGTCGATGACCGCCCGCAAGCCGGAGGATCGACCCGCAGCCCACGAGGTCGCGGCCAGCCTGCGCGAGATCTGGTCGGAGTCGCGCGTGCGCCGGGTCCGTCGGGTGCGTGCACGGCTCGGTCTCGTCGTCGACCAGGGCGTCGACCCGCGGATCGCATTGCTCCTCGCCGCCGCGACGGCCGCAGCGGGGCTCGCCATCGGTGTGGCGATCGGCATCTTCGCGTTCTGATCGGCCCATTACCACGTTTCGTCCGGATCCGGGGAAGTCACCCGGCCGGTGTACCGTCTCAACAACGATCGATCCCTTCGAGTGAAAGGGCGCCATGACGCTCTCGACCCCCTATCCGCTCGGCGTCACCCTTCGGGGCGATGGTGCGAACGTCGCCATCTACTCGGAGACCGCCGACGCCGTCACCGTGTGCATCTTCCCCGAGGGCGGGGAGGAGCAGCAGACGCGCCTCGAACAGCGCACCGGCCACGTGTTCCACGGGCTGGTCGAGGGCCTCGTCCCCGGGACGCGGTACGGCATCCGCGTGGACGGCCCCTGGGATCCGGCGAACGGTCTCCGTCACAATCCGGCCAAGGTGCTGCTCGACCCGCACGCGACGGCGGTCACGGGGCGATACGACCTCGGCCAGGCGCAGTTCAGCCACCGTCTCGACGCGCCGGAGTCGATGGACGACACCGACTCCGCGGGCCACGTCGCGCTCGGCGTGGTCACCGACCCGTCCTCGTTCGACTGGGACGCCGACGGACAGGACGTCGCCCCGCGCATCCCGCTCGCCGAGACGATCGTGTACGAGGTCCACGTGAAGGGCTTCACCAAGCAGCTCGCCGAGGTGCCCGAGGAGATCCGCGGCACCTACGCCGGCCTCGCCCACCCGGCGGCCATCCGCTACCTCACCGACCTCGGCGTGACGGCGGTCGAACTCCTCCCCGTGCACCAGTTCGTGCAGGACAGCCACCTCGAGGAGAAGGGCCTCCGCAACTACTGGGGCTACAACTCCATCGGCTTCTTCGCTCCGCACGGCGAGTACGCGGCCGCCGGCGACGCCGGTGGGCAGGTCGACGAGTTCAAGGCCATGGTCAAGGCGATGCACGCCGCCGGCCTCGAGGTCATCCTCGACGTCGTCTACAACCACACGGCCGAGGGCAACCACATGGGCCCGACCCTGTCCTTCAAGGGCATCGACAACGCGGCCTACTACCGCCTCGTCGACGAGGACCGCGAGCACTACTTCGACACCACGGGTACGGGCAACAGCGTCAACGTCGGCCACCCCGCGGCGCTCGGGCTCATCATGGACTCCCTGCGCTACTGGGTGACCGAGATGCACGTCGACGGCTTCCGCTTCGACCTCGCGACGACGCTCACCCGCCAGGACGGCTCCGCCGAGATCCACAGCGCGTTCCTCTCGCTCATCGAGCAGGACCCGGTCCTCGCGCCCATCAAGATGATCGCGGAGCCGTGGGACACCGCCGGCTACCAGGTCGGCGGCTTCCCCGCGAGCTGGTCCGAGTGGAACGGGAAGTTCCGCGACGACGTCCGCGACTTCTGGAACGGCGCCGACAGCGTGCTCGGCACCATGTCGCAGCGCGTCCTCGGCAGCCCGGACGTCTACGAGGCGTCCCGACGCTCGCCGCTGTCCAGCGTCAACTTCGTCACCGCGCACGACGGCTTCACCCTCGCCGACCTCACGGCGTACTCGATGAAGCACAACGCGGCGAACGGCGAGGACAACAACGACGGCGAGAGCGACAACCGCTCCAGCAACAACGGTGCGGAGGGCCCGACGGACGACCCCGCCGTGAACGCGCGCCGCGATCGTCAGCGCCGCAACTTCCTCGCGACGGTGCTGCTGTCGGCCGGTGTCCCGATGATCCTCGGCGGCGACGAGATCGCCCGCACCCAGGGCGGCAACAACAACGCGTACTGCCAGGACAACGAGGTGTCGTGGTTCGACTGGGAGCACGCCGACCACGACCTCCTCGGCTTCACGAAGCGCCTGATCGCCCTACGCCTCGCCGAGCCGGCGCTGCGACCCGACTGGTTCCGCCAGGGTCCGGGCTCCAAGGCCGACGACCGGGTCTTCATCACCCGGTCCGACGACGAACCCTTCGCCGACGAGGACTGGGACAACCCCGACGCCCGGTCGATCACCTTCGTGTTCCGTCACGCCGGATCGGCCTCGTTCGCCCTGCTGCTGAACGCGGCCGAGAACGGCGTGGAGTTCAGCCTGCCGAAGGCTCCCGGCCTGCCGTGGACGCTCGTCGAGTCGAGTGACCCGGAGCAGATGCTCGCCGAGGGGTCGACGACGGTGATCGTGCAGGGGACCTCCTTCACCCTCCTGCGATCGGGGGTCGCATCATGACCGACGTGTCCGGCGGCGGGCCACAGCGTTCCGCCGTGCCCGTCTCGACCTACCGCCTCCAGCTGACCGCCGACTTCCGGCTGCAGGACGCCGCGGCGCTCGTCGACTACCTCCAGGCCCTCGGCGCCGACTGGGTCTACCTGTCGCCGATCCTCCGAGCGGAACCTGGATCCACCCACGGCTACGACGTCGTCGACCACACCGAGGTCGACCCGGAACGCGGCGGTGCCGACGGGCTCACGGCGCTCGCCGAAGCGGCCCATGCGGCGGGCCTCGGCGTCCTCATCGACACCGTCCCCAACCACATGGGCGTCGCGACGCCGGTGGAGAACGCCTGGTGGTGGGACCTGCTCCAGCACGGTCGGGAGGCAGAGCACGCGGCCGCGTTCGACGTCGACTGGGAGGCCGGCGACGGTCGGATCCGCGTGCCGATCCTCGGCGACGACGAGGACGGCCGCAGTGCGCTCGATGACCTCAGCATCGAGGACGGCGAACTGCGCTACTTCGACCACCGACTCCCCATCGCTCCCGGGACGGCGGACGACGACGCGAGCCCGCGCGAGGTGCACGACCGGCAGCACTACGAACTGGTGAACTGGCGCCGCGCCGACAGCGAGCTGAACTACCGACGGTTCTTCGCCGTCAACACGCTCGCCGCGATCCGCGTCGAGGACCCGGCGGTCTTCGACGGCTCGCACGTCGAGATCGGTCGCTGGTTCGACGACGGCCTCGCCGACGGGATCCGCGTGGACCACCCGGACGGACTCCTCGACCCCGGTGCCTACCTCGACCGTCTGTCCGAGCGCATCGGCGGAGCACCCATCTGGGTGGAGAAGATCCTCGAGGGTGAAGAGGACCTCCCGGCCGAGTGGGCCACGCTCGGGACCACCGGCTACGACGCCCTGGGCGACGTCGACCGGGTGCTCGTCGACCCGACCGGTCTGCCGACGCTCGGTCAGCTCGCGGGGGTCGAGTTGACGCGCGACGCCTGGGACGACCTCGTGCACACCACGAAGCGGGGCATCGCCGACGGGATCCTCGGGTCCGAGGTCCGCCGCCTCGCGAGGCTCGTCCCCGAGGTGCCGGACGCCGTCGACGCGCTCGCCGAGATCCTGACCGCGTTCCCCGTCTACCGTTCGTACCTGCCGCTCGGCGACGAGTACCTGGATGCCGCACTCGACGAGGCGGAGACCCGTCGGCCGGAGCTCGCCGACGCCTTCGCCGCGTTGGCTCCGCGCCTGCGCAGCTCGACCGATCCGCTCGCCGCGCGGTTCCAGCAGACCTCGGGCATGGTGATGGCGAAGGGCGTCGAGGACACCGCGTTCTACCGGTACACGGCGCTCACCTCGCTGACCGAGGTCGGCGGAGACCCCGCCGAGACCGACATCAGCGTCGCCGAGTTCCACCACCGCCAGGCGCGGCGGCAGGCGGAATGGCCGTCCTCGATGACGACGCTCAGCACGCACGACACGAAGCGCAGCGAGGACGTCCGCGCCCGCATCGACGCGCTGAGTGAGGTCGCGGACCGGTGGGCGGAGCACGCCGTCGCCCTCCACACCTCGAACGGCTTCCCCGACCGGCAGCTCGAGCAGCTGGTCTGGCAGGCGGCCGTCGGTGCCTGGCCGATCGAGCGCGAACGACTGCACGCCTACGTCGAGAAGGCCGCCCGCGAGGCCGGCGACTCGACCACCTGGACCGCACCGGACGAGACCTTCGAGGCCGCCCTGCACGCGGCGGTCGACGGACTGTACGACAGCCGTCGTGCGAACGCCGCGCTGCTCGACGCCGTCGCGGACGTCGAGGCGGCCGGATGGTCGAACAGCCTGGTCGCCAAGGCGATCCAGTTGACGATGCCGGGCGTGCCGGACGTGTACCAGGGCAGCGAGCTCTGGGACCGATCGCTCGTGGACCCCGACAACCGTCGCCCGGTCGACTACGCCGAGCGTCGCGCGGTGCTCGCCCGTCTCGACGACGGCTGGCTGCCGCCGGTCGACGCCGACGGAGCGGCGAAACTCCTCGTGACCAGTCGCCTGCTGCGCCTGCGACGGGAGCACCCGTCCCGGTTCGCCGAGTACACCCCCATCGGAGCTGACGGGCCGGCTGCCGACCACGTCGTCGCGTTCTCACGTGGTGGCGTGACCACGGTGGCGACCCGGCTCTCGCTCCGGCTCGCGGAGCACGGTGGCTGGAAGTCGACCACGGTCACCCTGCCGGAAGGCCGGCTCGTCGACGTGCTGACCGGCCGTGAGTTGCAGGGCGGCGAGGTCCGTCTCGCGGCGCTGCTGGAGCAGTACCCCGTCGCCGTCCTGACGCGGCCCGACGATGCGGTCGAGGCCGCGAGCGAGGAGTGAGCACGATGACGACCAGCACCACGAGTCCGGCTGACGGGTTCCGCGTCTGGGCACCCGAGGCCCAGCGCGTCGACCTCGTCCTGGACGGTGAGCAGCACCCGATGGACCGCGACGTCGCCGAGGGGTGGTGGATCGCGCTCGACGGTGCCGAGCCACGTGCGGCGGTCGTCGACAGTGACTACCGCTACCTCGTGGACGGTGAGGGTCCGTTCGCCGATCCCCGCTCGCGTCGGCAGCCGGACGGCGTTCATGGGCCGTCCCGCGTCGTCGCGTCCGACCCCGTGCCGTGCGACGGGACCGGCTGGCGGGGTCGCTCGCTCATCGGTGCCGTGCTCTACGAGCTCCACATCGGCACCTTCACCGAGGCGGCCACTTTCGACGGGGCGATCGAACGCCTCGACGACCTGGTCCAGCTGGGCGTCGACGCCGTCGAGGTCCTGCCGGTCAACGCGTTCAACGGCGTCTGGAACTGGGGCTACGACGGCGTCTTCTGGTCGGCTGTCCACGAGGCCTACGGCGGACCGGACGGCTACCGTCGCTTCGTCGCCGCATGCCATGAGCGCGGGCTCGCCGTCATCCAGGACGTCGTGTACAACCACCTCGGTCCCTCCGGCAACGTCCTGCCGCGCTTCGGCCCGTACCTCGCGGACGGCGCCGGCAACACCTGGGGCGACAGCCTCAACCTCGACGGGCCGGACTCCGACGAGGTTCGTCGGTACATCATCGACAGCGCGCTGCTGTGGTTCGAGGAGTACGGGGTGGACGGCCTGCGCCTCGACGCGGTCCACGCCCTGCACGACACCCGTGCGATCCACCTCCTCGAAGAACTCGACGCCGCGGTGGATGCGCTCAGCGCCGACCTCGACCGACCGTTCACGCTGATCGCCGAGTCGGATCTGAACGACCCGAAGCTCATCACGCCCCGGGGGCCCGGCGGTGCTGGTGGGTACGGTCTCGACGCGCAGTGGAGCGACGACTTCCACCATGCACTGCACGTGGCGCTCACCGGCGAGGTGTCCGGCTACTACGCCGACTTCGCGCCGCTCGGTGCACTCGGCAAGGTCATGGAGGAGGGGTTCTTCCACAACGGCACCTGGTCGAGCTTCCGCAAGCGCCACCACGGCCGCCGCATCGACCTCGAACGGACGCCGAGCTGGCGGCTCGTCGTGTCCGACCAGAACCACGACCAGATCGGGAACCGGGCGACGGGCGACCGGCTGGCCGCGACCCTCGACGACGGGCAGCTCGCCATCGCGGCCGCCGTCACGCTGCTCGGGCCGTTCACCCCGATGCTGTTCATGGGGGAGGAGTGGGCCGCCTCGACGCCCTGGCAGTTCTTCACCTCGCACCCGGAGCCCGAGCTCGGTGAGGCGACGGCGAAGGGCCGGATCGCCGAGTTCGCGCGGATGGGGTGGAACGAGGCCGACGTGCCGGATCCGCAGGATCCCGAGACCTATCGTCGGTCGGTGCTCGACTGGTCGGAGCGATCCGGTGGACGGCACGCGACGCTGCTGACCTGGTACCGACGGGTGATCGAGCTGCGACGGACGGTCCCGGCGTTCACCGATCCGGCGTTCGCCGACACGACCGCGATCGTCGACGAGGCGACCGGCTCGTTCGTCCTGCGTCGTGGCTCGGCGACCCTGGCGGTCAACTTCGGGACGGAACCGGTCGAGCTCGCACTGCGAGTCGGTGAACTCCTCGACAGCTTCGGTGAGGTCGTCACGACGGACGGATCACTCCGGCTCGGCCCCCACGCGGTCGCGATCCTCCACCCCTGACCTGACGGCCCTGCCCTTGGGCCAGCGCGGTGCGCTGACCCGAGCGCGGGTCTACGGCGTGAGCGCGCCCCTCCAGAGGGGCGCGCTCACGCGCACGCCCCGCGACGGGGCCGATTCCGGCGCGCTCACGTCAGTGCACCGCGCCGGCGCCGAAACGCCCGCGGTCACGTCGGCGCACCGCGCTGGCACACCGGCCCGCGGAGTGACTCAGCCGACGGGCAGGGTCGACGGCGTCGTGAACCAGACCGTGGTGTCGCCGTGGATGGTGCTGCCGTCGAAGGGTCCGCTCGCGACGAGCACGGACGAGTCCGCGAGCGACGAGGGGACGGCGATGTCGTCGGCACCGGTGTTCGCGACGACCGTGACCGCGCCGTTGGTCAGCGCGAGGATGGTGTCGGGAGCCCCCTCGATCCAGGCGATCGACCCGAGTCCCAGCGTGTGCTCGCGGCGCAGGCGGAGCAGCGTGCGGTACAGCTCCAGGGTCGAACCGGGGATGCCGGCCTGTGCGTCGCGCGAGTAGTCGTTCCAGTCGTCGGGCTGCGGCAGCCAGGACGCACCGGTCGTGTTGAAGCCGTACGCGGGGTGCCCGGCCTCCCACGGGATCGGCACGCGGCAACCGTCGCGGCCGTACCGTTCGTGGTTCGTGCGGAACCACGTCGGGTCCTGTCGGGCGTCGTCCGGCAGGTCGATGACCTCGGGAAGTCCGAGCTCCTCGCCCTGGTAGAGGTACGCCCCACCGGGCAGGCTCAGCATGAGGGCGGTCGCCGCCCTGGCCCGCTGCAGCCCGAGCGCGCGATCCGGCTGGCCGGGGGTGTTCGGACCGACGCCGTAGCCCTGGGGGTTCTCCTCCGTGAGCGCGAGACGGGACGCGTGCCGCACGACGTCGTGGTTGGACAGCACCCACGTGCTCGGAGCGCCGACCTGTGCGAACGCGCGCAGCGACTCGCCGATGACCGCCTTGAGGTCCGCCGCGTTCCACGGGGTCTCGAGGTACGGGAAGTTGAACGCCTGTTGCATCTCGTCGGGGCGCACCCACAGGGCCATCTTGTCGAGCGGGTCGACCCAGGCCTCGGCGCACAGCACGCGGTCGCCGTCGTATGTCTCCAGGAGCTCGTGCCAGTCGCGGTAGATCTCGTGCACGCCGTCCTGACCCCAGTACGGCGCGGTCTCCGGCCACGAGGCAGGCCCGGTGCTGATGCCGGGTTCGAGTGCGACGCCCGCCGAGGCGCCACCCATGCTGCCGCCCTCGGCCGGTGGGGTGTAGTCGGGCAGGCCGTCGGCCTTGATCATGCCGTGCGCCACGTCGACGCGGAACCCGTCGACGCCGCGGTCGAGCCAGAACCGGAGGATGTCGCGGAACTGCTCGCGGACCCACGGGTTCGTCCAGTCGAAGTCGGGCTGCGAGGAGTCGAAGATGTGCAGGTACCACTGGCCAGGCGTGCCGTCGGCCTCGGTGACGCGCGTCCAGGCCGGGCCGCCGAAGACGGACTCCCAGTTGTTGGGGGCGATCTCGCCGTGCTCGCCCTTGCCGTCGCGGAACATGTACCGGGCGCGCTCCGCCGAGCCGGGCCCGGCCGCGAGGGCCTCCTGGAACCAGCGATGGGCGCTCGAGGAGTGGTTGGGGACGAGGTCGACGATGACGCGGATGCCGGCAGCGTGGGCAGTGGCGGTCATCGCGTCGAAGTCGGCGAGCGTGCCGAAGATGGGGTCGACGTCGCAGTAGTCGGCGACGTCGTAGCCGGCGTCCTTCTGCGGGCTCGTCATGAACGGGGACAGCCAGATGGCGTCGACGCCGAGCTCCTGCAGGGCGCCGAGGCGGGAGGTGATGCCGGGCAGGTCGCCGAGGCCGTCGCCGTTCGCGTCCGCGAAGGATCGCGGGTAGATCTGGTAGATGACGGCGGAGCGCCACCACTCCGAACCGGGGGTGGAGCCTCCTGCGGGGGAGGCGTGCTGAGCTGCGGTCGCCGACGTGGTCGGGAGGGCGGAGTCCATGTCGCTACCCTAGGCCATTCACGGGGCCCGTCGCCGCTCGTGGACTGGCCAGCACGGTGTCGCCAGGGCGGGCGCGCGGCTGTCGATTCGGACCGGATTCCCGGCCACCGACCCGCCCGCCCTGCTTAGAGTGGGGACATGACCACGGAATCGGACGGCTCGGCCCGCAGCACGGCGAAGCGCGTCGCCGCGCAGGCGGGAGGCATCGCCGGATCAGCGGCCCGGACGACGCGTGGCATCATCCGTCGGAATCCGACCGCGAACCGGGTGTATCGGGCGGGTGTCGGAGTCGTCGGCGGTGGCACCGTGGCGCTCGGCGTGGCTCTGATCCCGCTCCCCGGACCGGGCGCACTGATCGCCGTCGGCGGGCTCGCCGTCCTCGCCTCGGAGTTCGAGGGTGCGAAGCAGGCCAGCACGAAGGCGAACGCCGCCGCCAAGAAGGGCGTCGCCGTCGCGAAAGACCTTCGGGCGAAGCGTCAGGCCAAGCAGGCCGCGAAGGCCGCCCAGGAGCACTGAACCTGCGGCCCATCGCTGACCCGGCTCGCGTGGGCGAACCGTGCCGGTACCACCACCCGGCTACGGTGGACCGGTGGGGACATCGGCGAAGGGGAGTGGTGCCAGCCGGCCCGCACAACGCAAGACCGCAGCGTCCGGACGACGAACGCCCAGCGCGAGCCGCTCGACGCGGAAGCCGCGATCCCGACCGAACCGTGCGCGCAACGGCTCCCGGCGCCCAGCCGCGCCGACACGACGGAACCGGCGGTCGGGCATCCGTGTTAGATGGCTCGTCGCCGGCGGGGCGGTCGCGATCGTCGGTCTCGCCGTCATCGTGGCAGCGGTCGTCTGGGGACCGGAGCTCATCAGTCGAGCGGAAGCACGGGACTCGACCCTCGGAACCGCGCCACATGCCGCCGTCGAGGGACCGGGCATCCCCGCCGCGGGCTCGGCCGGAACAGCGCCGACGGCCGTCACCGACCGGGTGGACCGTGCCTGGGCGACGGCCACGGCGCTCCGCCTCGGCATCCCCGAGCGGGCGATGGTCGCCTACGCCGGTGCGGCGCTCGCCGTCGCTGAGAGCCAGCCGGGCTGCGGGATCGCCTGGAACACCCTGGCCGCGCTCGGCAGCGTCGAGTCCGGCCACGGCACGATCTTCGGCGGTGCGCTCGACGACGCCGGTCGGGCCGTTCCACCCATCGTCGGCCCGGCGCTCACCGGCACCGAGTTCGACGCCGTCACCGACACGGACCGCGGCGCCTTCGACGGCGACGCCAGATGGGATCGTGCGGTCGGGCCGATGCAGTTCATCCCGTCCACCTGGCAGCGGTGGGGAGCGGATGGGAACGGCGACGGTGTCGCGGACCCGCAGCAGATCGACGACGCGGCGCTCGCCGCAGCGCATTACCTGTGCCACGGTGGCCGGGACCTCCGCATCGAGGCCGACTGGATCGCGGCGATCGGGTCGTACAACGGGGCCGCGTCGTACCTGCAGAAGGTCGTCCATGCCGCGGACACCTTCGCCGCGAACTGATCCCGATCCGGTGTACGAAGCACCCCTCGCGGGATGCTAGTCTCTACTGGTGCCATTTCCGCGTGAGCGGTTTGGTTCGCGCTCCGATAGCTCAGTGGTAGAGCACTTCCTTGGTAAGGAAGAGGTCGCGGGTTCAAGTCCCGCTCGGGGCTCGTTCTCTCCGTCACTGCTCTCGCCGGCATACGGAGAGACGTGGCAGGGTAGCTCAGTTGGTGAGAGCGCACGACTCATAATCGTGAGGTCGAGAGTTCGAATCTCTCTCCTGCTACCAGATCAGCTGTTCAAGAGAGAAGCACCGGAGATTTCTTCGGTGCTTTTCTGTTGGGCCGTGGCAATCGCTACATCGTCCTCGGTGACGACCAAGGTGCCGCTCCGTGCAGCTGCATGAGCAAACGATGCCGAAGCTCGCGGAGCGCATACGGGCCGGATCGCGGGCGCACGGTCGCTCGAAAGGCTTTGGAGTGCGCTGCCAATCGTGGGTACCGTTGGGCACAGCCGAGCGGGTTCAGCACGTGGGGGTACATGCGATGTCCGAGAAGAAGTCCGACAGGAAACGGGCCGGCGCGGATCAGGGCGCGAGGGGAACGATCTTGAGCCTCTACCGGGTACATGTCGTCATCGCGGCGGTCATCTTCGGCGCGTTCGTCGTCTTGGGGATCGTCATCCAGGACTGGGCGATTGTCGCCATATTCGCCGTACTCTGTGTCGCCGCTGCCGTGACGTCGTGGCTGTTGGCCCGCAGGGATTGACCGGACGTGCCGCGGCGCTCGATGTCGAACCGGAGGACCTGGCCCCCATCGGGACACTGACGGAGCGGCGTGCGTTCGACGGTGAAGGCTGGGAGCAGCGGGCGGTAGAGAGGGGGCACCGCTACCCATCGTCATCCCTCCGGTACCCCGATAGGTTGACACTCATGACATCGAGCGACGTCGCGCCAACCCACAAGCTGCGCCGTGCTGCACGGGTCTACCTGGTGTTCGCGATCATCTGGTGGACGGTATTCGTCTTCGGACTCGGCGGCTTGATCGTCGCAGTCCTCGGCACGCTCTCGTTGGGGAAGCCGGTCGGCGCCGCCAGTCTTCTGGCCTTCGTCGTGTGGGCGATCTTCTTCGTGACGGTACCCCTCCTGTTCGCGATCCATTCCACACGACGCCGGATTGCACGCCGCACGGAACTGAAGCGACTCCAGCTCGGTGCCGGGAGCGGCGAGAAGTCGCATGCCTGAGCAGCAACCGCACCGGCTCCGGCGCTTGCCCAACCCTGATCGCATGCTCAAGTACGAGAAGTGGTTCCTCACCGCCGAAGTTCTCGGATGGATCACGCTCGTCGTCGGGGGAGGCAGCGCAGCGGTCGTCATCTTCGGCGCGCCCGGCTCGCCGGTGTTGCTGAAGGTGGCGCTGGCCGGGTTGCTGCTCCTGTGGCTCCTCCTGAAGCTTCGCGGGACGCTCACGTTCCGCCATCAACGGCGCATCCGCGCCCAGCAGCGCGCCGTAGCGCAAGAAGCGGCTACTGCAATGCCCGCCAGCGCTGAGACCTACACCTGCCCGGTGTGCGGTTACCCCGGGCTCGACAGCCCGCCCTCTCGCGACGGGCTCGCCTTCTGGGACATCTGCCCGAGCTGCGGCACCGAGTTCGGCAACGACGACGCGAACCGCACCCACGAGCAGTTGCGCGAGGCGTGGATCGCCAAGGGGATGCCGTGGTGGAGCACCAGCCCGCGGGACCCGCCGCCGGAGGGCTGGAATCCCGCGGCTCAGCTGATCGCCGCCGGCTTCTAGCTGTACTCGGTCAGACCGTCGGTGACACTCGGCTGATCGGGGATCGGCCGCCCAGGGGTTCCTGGAGCGGCACGACCATCGCCTGAGACGCGCTCCTCGCCGCATCGGGAGTGTTCACCGCTGGCCGTCTGACCGTGCGTCAGCGCTTGTCGCGCCGGAAGCGGGCCTCGCGGCTCGCGACGAGTACACCGAACCCCGTCGTCCCCGCAGCGAAGGCGGTGATCAGCACGAAGAACGCGAGCTCGTCTCCTGCACCGTAGGCGAACGCGGCGACAAGCAGTGCGACCGAGGCCGCGACCACGAGCAGCCCGCCGACCATCTCGCCCCGGCTTCCCACCATCTCTCGCATGACCCCAGCGTGCAGCAGGGGCCGTGGAACCGCAACGCCTGTTCGGCGGCAGGTGATCCTCGCCGTCTGCCGCGCAACCCGTCGGACGCCTTCTGCCCACAACCGTCCGAGTGTTGAGCGACATTCCCTGCAGGTCGATTCAGGTCATCGTTGTTCGCGCCGAACACGGGTGGGCAGGACGACGCTCCACGAGGTCGGAGTCACATCGTCGTCGGCGTCAGAGGCTTCAACCGCCCGAGGTTGCGAACGTCGTGACCGGCGAGCCGTTGGCTTCGCAGGCGTCTCGCACGTCGTTCTGGAGCCCACCGAACTCATCGGTTGTCGAGTCGAACCGTGCGCCAGACGGCAACGCCTCATGAGTCGTCATGTAGTCGGTCAGTCCACTGAGCTCGTCCTGAAGGCCCCAATCGCGGAACCTGCGTATGCCGTCGAGATCCGTCTTGGCGAGGTTGGTCATGGCAACCCACTCTGCCTCCGTGATGCGGCCGGCCCTGAAATCCGAGTCTGCGGTCTGGAGATTCGCGAAGATGACGGACACAGCGCCGCAGGTCGTAGCTGCCGCGACTGCCGAGCCGGATCCGCCTGCCGTGGCGGTCTGTTCAGGCGACGACGATGAGGTACAGCCAGCAATGCTCACGCTGAGGACGACGACTGCGGACACGACGGCGATGCATCGCACGGACGAGTGTTTCATGCGTTTCCCCCTGGTGTGATGCCGCCCTGCCGTGAGGGCGTGCGTGCACTGAGCGTGCCCGCCGACGCGGCGAGGATGTCATCGAGGCTACTGGTTCTCAGAGCGATCCGGTCACCCGAGAGCGTCGTCGAGTTGCTGGAGCCACTGCTGGAACTCGCCGGGACCGGAGAAGTGGACTCCGGGCATCCGAGCGACCTCCTCCGCAGCATCGGGGCCGTCGACGACGAGCGCATACCCGCCGCTGGCCAGCGCCACCCGGAACGCAGGCAGATCCCCACGGTCGTCACCGGCGTATGCGACAACACCCAAGCCATCAGCCCGGATGATCCTGTGCAGCGCCGTGCCTTTGTCCTCATCCAAGGGCATCCGCAGCTCTTCGACGCACTTGCCGGGTTCCCGCCTGAGCCCGAACTCGTCGATGATGCGCTCGACGAGCGGCGCCACCAATTGCTCGGCCGCCGCGCGGTCGAGTGCACGGCGCCAGTGGACCGCGACGGCGAGGGACTTCTCTTCGACGTCGACACCGTCGATGCTGTCGAGTTCCCGGTGGAGTTCACGCGTCGCTGACTGGACAGCAGCCGTCCACTCCTGGGCTTCGGGCACGACGTCGATGCCGCCGTCGGTGAGACGTTCGAGACCGTACGACCCGTAGAGATCGACACCGGGGATCGTGGCGCGGTCGGCGAGGAAACTCACCGGGCGCCCCGAGAGGAGCGCGACCGTGGAGAGCTTCCCAGCCAGGTTTTCGAGCGTCTGCGCCGTGCCAGGCAGCAACTCGCTGAGGGCCGGCTCGTCCGTCATCGGGGAGAGGACGCCGTCGAAATCCATCACGAGTCCTGCATCCGAACCAGCGGTGATGGCTTGAATCACTTCGTCATCGGAGCTCATCAACCAAGCCTAGCTTCGCCCCGCGGCCGCGGACGGTTGAGCAGGCGACACCTGGGGGGTCAGACGCGCCAACCTGGAGAAGGCATCGATGCGCTCGACGAGATCGGGGCAGGCCGTGACGTCGACGCGGTCACCCTCGATCGCCGAGGACAGGGCGACGTCGTTCATTGTGCACGGTGGCCACGAGCCCCACTCCACCGAGATCGGGACGAGCACGAGTTCGGGCCCTTCTGCCTGCCCTAGCTGGTGCGGAATCGGGAGACTTCCCTCCATGACGTCACGGATCTCGGTCGACGCGAGCGCGCTCGGAGTGATCTGTCGCGCGCGAGGGGTCGCCAGGTTGCGCGTCTTCGGCTCCGCACTGTCCGATCAGTTCGACGATGGCCGGAGCGACGTCGACCTGCTCGTCGAGTTCGTACCGGGGTCGACAGATCCGTTCGACGCGTACTTCGGTCTTCGAGAAGACCTTGAGTCCTTGTTCGGCCGTCCGGTCGACCTCGTGATGGCGTCCGCTGTTCGGAACCCGTACTTCGCTGCCTCGGCCTACGCCGGCGCAGAAGAGCTGTATGCGGCCTGAATCGGCAGCTCTCTTGTGGGATGCGCGAACAGCGTGGCGTCAGCCCTTCGAAGTCTCGCCGGGGTCGGGCCCCCGGCCTGCACGGAGCAGGACGCCGACGAGCATGGCGGTGCCGATCAGGAGACTCACGCCGGTCAGCACGATACCGATGCCGACGACCGAGGTCCCCGGTCCGTCATAGCCCTCGAGCACCGCCGTGCCGGGGTCGTCCGCTCGATAGATCACGGTGACGACGTCGCCGACGGCGGGTTTGCCGTCGAGTGGCCAGTCCGCCCAGACACGCTGCGGCGAACCGTCGGGTGCCAGATAGTCGGTCCTGAACCGGTGGTCCGACGCCCTCCTTCCATCGTCCACCTCGGTGACCGTCCCACTCGTCCGCTCCCCGTTCTGCAACAGGTCACTGTCGGCAGCCATCATGAAGGAACCGACGACCACGGCCACCGGACCGGCCAACAGCATCAGGACGATCGCGACCGTCTGGAACACCCTGCTGTGCAGGAAGCCCCGTGTGTCGCCCGTCGCGCGTTTCCGTGCCATCACCAGTGCGCCACCGTCCCGATTCGAAGCTCCTGCATCACTGGTTCCCAGTGAGGGAAAGACTCAGCATGATGATGGCGGGCCCGATCAGGCCGATCGCGACGCCACCGGCCGCCGCCCAGAGCCCGATGCTGACGTGGGAGCTCATGCGGGGACGCAGACCGAGTTCCTCGCCGATCTCCTTGATGCGCGCGCGTTCGTTTTCGGGACTGAACGCGATCTCGAACCCGCCGGGAGAGGTCCCGAGCATGATGACCCTGCCGTACCGGACTCGGCCGGACTGCCAGGAGAACGACCAGGAGAGGCGCGGGACGAAGCCGGAGGCACCAGCCGACCAGCTCATCCGCTTGACCGTGTCGGTGATACTGAACCGCCGACGTCGCTCATCGACCCGCACGGTGTAGGTGATGCTGTCGGACACCTCGTTCAGCTGGAGGACGTTCCACCAGCGGGCGTCCGCGAGGTCGTACCCGACCTGGAAGCCGTCGGGGAGGCTGGTGACGGCGAACGGGGTGTTCTGGAGCTCGGCCTCGACGGCCCACTGATAGTCCTGCAGCACGCCCGTCGGCGCAACGTCGGTTCCACTCACGGACTCAGTATGGCAACGCGGCGAGAGTCCGCGACGATCGTCGGATGGGCAGTGCTCCCCATCGCACACTGACCTCGAACTGCTATCGCTCCCAGATGCGACGGTACCCGGGCATGAAGGCGATCATCGCCGCGAGCAGGGTGCCGAGGTTGAGGAGTGGCAGGGCGGGCCCGATGGTCCAGGGTGAGTCGGCATAGACCCCCATCAGCATCACGATCCAGGCGCCGACGTTGCCGAGGATGAGCACGATGATGAAGGTGACCGCAGTCGCTCCCGCTCGCGACGAGACCCGCTTGCCCGCGAGCATCGGCGCGGTGCAGATCGTGCCGATGATCACCACGATGAGTACCAGGAACGCGCTCGCGAACAGGATCGAGGCGGCTTCCGGGTCGCCGTCGTCGTCACGATCGGCGAATCCCGCGAGGAAGAAGAACAGGTTGAAGGACTCGGGGTCCTCGTCCGTCTTCGTCTGGCTCGCGTAGGGGACGAACAGCGAGAGGATGAGGGCGATCTCGAGCAGCAGCATGGGGACCGAGATCAAAATCGACTCGATGCCCGCCACGCGCTCCTCGAGCCGGGTGCGCGCCGCCTGGGCGGCGACCGACTCGGTCGCGGTCGCTGGTCCCTGACTCGCTGGCCCCTGCTTCGCTGATTCATTCATCACTGACCCCCGGATCGGGAGTCGGGCTCAGGCGTGCCCGACTCGGCTGCCGCGAGGGCGAGCGACCGGTAGCCCTCGACCTCCGACGTGGTCATGGTAGCCGCGATGGGTTGGCCCTGCCGGAGCCGTGCCGGATGGCGTCAGGCGGCGTCCAGCTCGGCCGGAAGCTCCTCTCGCAGCGCGGGGCAGTGCTCCGGCGTCGGGTGGAGCGTGATGTCGATGACCGTTTCCAAGCGGGCGCGTGCTGCTTCGAGGTCGGCCATCTGCGCGGTGATGCGGTCGCGTTCGGTCCGAAGCAGCGCGAGCGACTCCGGCGTCGCGACCCCCGCATCGACGCAGGGGAGCAGCTGGACGATCGTGCGGCTCGGCAGGCCGGCCGCGAAGAGCTGCTGCACGAGCTCGACGCGTTCCACCGCCGCTCGTTCGTAGGTCCGCTGGCCACTCGTCGTGCGGGTGGCCGTGAGCAGCCCCTGCTCCTCGTAGTAGCGGAGCGAGCGGACGCTCACCCCGGTCCGAGCCGCGAGATCTCCGATGCGCATCGAGCTTCCGTTCCTGGCTTGCACCTGACATTGATGTGAGGTCTTAGCCTAACCAGGCTGCTGCGGGATCGCCCCGCACGCGGAAGGGAATCATGGACATCGCAGGATCCGTCGCACTCGTCACCGGCTCGAACCGGGGCATCGGACGCAGGTTCGTCGTGCAGCTGCTCGAGCGCGGGGCCTCGAAGGTGTACGCGACCGCGCGGCGCCCGGAACTCGTCGACATCCCGGGCGTGGAAGTGCTGCAGCTCGACATCACCGATCAGGCGTCCGTCGCTGCGGCGGCCGAGATCGCGACCGACGTCACGTTGCTCGTCAACAACGCCGGGATCGCCACGCAGGGCTCGATGCTGACCGGCGACCTCGCGGACGCTCGGCGCGAGATGGACACGCACTACTGGGGCAACCTCGCCATGGTGCGTGCGTTCGCGCCGGTGATCGGAGCGAACGGTGGAGGGACGATCGTCAACGTGCTCTCCGCCCTGAGCTGGTTCGCCCACCCCGGCTCCGGCGGATACGCCGCGGCCAAGGCGGCGGAGTGGAACATGACGAACGCGGTCCGTCTGGAACTCGCCCCGAAGGGTGTCACGGTGCAGGGGCTCCACCTCGGGGCCGCCGACACCGACATCATGGCCGGCTACGACGGCCCCATGGTCGACCCTGCGGACGTCGCACGGGCGAGCCTCGACGGCGTCGCGGCCGGCGCTTCCGAGGTCGTCGTCGACGACTGGAGCGCGATGGTCAAGGCGTCGCTCGCCCACGACCCTGACGCGTTCTACGCACAGTTCGCCTGAGCATCGAGCCTGCACGCTGTGCTCCGGACGTGCACGGTGCAGAATGGAGGAAGCCCCCGAGCAGTTACGGTCTGCTCGGGGGCTTCCTCATGCCGGCGTGCGTTACCGCGCGGCCGCGACGAGGTCGGCGATGCGCTGGCCTCGGGCGTTCGCCTCGGCCACAAGGGTCTTCACCTGGTCTTCGGTCAGGCCGGTGACCTGACCGTAGGCCTTCGTGTTGGCGGCGATGGAGAACCCCTGCGCGCCGCCGGGTGAGGTGTACATCGTTCCGAACGTCTCGGTGACGAGCGCGATGGTGCCGGCCGGCACGCTGATGATCTTGGGCATGTCTGACTCCTTGAGCGGGTGTCCTGGGTCCTCGCCGTTCAGGCGAGCGTTGATGAACGGATACGGATCGGTGGTGACCCCGATGTCGGCGTTGTTCCACGTGCCGTCCGCGGTGAAGGTGATGGTGAGGTGCAGATGGGCTCCGCTGGAAGCGGACCCGGTGTTCCCGACGACGCCGACGGGTTCGCCGCGGACGATCGCCGCGCCGACCTGGTGCGGTGAGGCGGCCGCCAGGTGGCAGTAGCCCGAGTACATGCCGTCGGGGTGAGCGATGACGAGGACGTTGCCGAGCGCCGCGTTCCACCGGTTGGCTGAGACGACGCCCGCTGCGACCGCCGGGACCGCGGCTCCGGCGCCGGGCTGGTAGTCGAGCCCGCGGTGCGGTTGGGTCCGCCCGCCGGCCATCGATCCCCAGCCGTCGGCCAGATCCATCTGCGGAAACGGGTGTTGATAGCGGAGGACCATGTGGCTCCTTTCGTGGCGCGGAGGGTGGGCCCCCGAGCAGTTACGGTCTGCTCGGAGGCCGTTCTCCGTTGCCGGTCTGTGGTGACTCGAGGTCACCGGTGCGCTACGCCTGGTTCGACGTGAGCTCCCGGATGGTGGTGTAGAACTGGTCGCCCGTGAGGTTCACGTACGGCCCGTACGTCGGCACCAGCGCGTCGTAGACGACGGGTGCTGCGATGTAGCGGACGTAGCCGGGGCCGACGAGCGCGATGGCGCCGAAGGTCTGCTTGCCCTGCCAGACGTAGCCGGACTGTCCCTGACGGATGATCTTCACGAGTAGTTCTCCTGTGTTTGTGGATGGGTTCGCGGAGCCGAAGTAGCTCCACGGGTTCTGGCGGCTGCCAGAGGGGTCGAGCAGGTGACGGTGGAGGTGCTGAGGCACGCCTCCCGTGTTGCCCGAATAGGCGATGATGTCGCCCTGGTTGAAGTGCTGACCGTTGCTCCCGACGTATCGGTCGAGGTGCGAGAACACATCGGCCCATCCGGGGTTCTGGTCATGGTTGAAGCGGCACGAGTTGCCCGCTGATCCGTCGTTCGGAACCCAGTTCATGGTTCCGGGCGTGGGTGCGAGCACCGGGGTGCCCACAGCGGCGACGAGGTCGACCCCGCCTCGGCCGGTGCGGTCGAGGTGGTTCTGCCAGGACACGTAGGGATCGCGGTTGTCGTCCGCGATCACCGTGGACGGGCCGTTCAGCACGTAGTTGTTGAGCGCCACTCTGCCTCCAATCTGTTGTTTCGTGGAGGAAGTGTCCTCCGGCATTCGAACGTGTGTTCGAGAGAGACTCTACGACGATCTCGTCGTCTTGTCCAGTTCATTTTGCCGATTCACCGTGAAATTCTTTCTTCAGAGGCATATTCGACGTCCGAATCGGGTCGAGCATGGCGGGGTGTGGATCCTGCTCTCAGCCTCGTCAGGAACCCGTTCACGCCGGGGATCGCCATGATCCGGGCCAGCGCTGCGGCGATCGCCGCCGTCGTGGCCACGGCCGCCGCCGCCCAGGCGTAGACGTCGTCCGGAAGGAGTTCCCGGATCGCCTCCAGGAGTTGTGGCGCGATGATGCTCGCGGTCGTGATGCAGGCCACCGAGCTCAAGATCACGGCCGCGGTCGTCTGGATCACGGTGCGGATGATCCGCTGTGCTGGAAACGGGACGGGCGGTGGTGTCGGTGGTGTCGGTGGTTCCGGTGATGTCCGGTGTTCGGTCATAGTGCCTCCTCAGGCGTCGTGGGTGGTGATGGACGACCCGGATGGTTTCCAGAAGTTGTCTCATCTGGCATCATTCAGGTCGGAGGTGACACTATAGAGCGCATGAGGCAGGTTTTCTGCCGTTCACGACAGGGTTTCTGGCTACGATCGGAACGTGAACGCAGCAGAGGCTATGGTCAATCAGGCGTTGGCGGACGAGCTCGTCGCCGCCTACAAGCGGCGACGCATGAATCAGCGCGCCCTGGCTGAGGCGACGGGGATGAGTCCGACGACGCTGCAACGCGTCCTCGCCGGTCGCAGCGAGATCAGCGGCCCGACCTTCGTCACGCTCTGCGCGGCGACCGGTGCTGATCCGGTGCGACTCCTGGCCGACGCCCTGCAAGCGGTCGGGGGGATGAGCCGGATCGAGGCCGAACTGCAGGCGAGCGACGACGAGCGTGTGGCTCCGGTGTCGGACACCACTGCTACGAATGACGAGCTGGATCGCAGACGCCGGCAGAGGGAAGCTGCGTCGTGGACGACGGAGCAGTTGGAGGGGGAACGTGGGGCGGCAATCACCGATGGAGAACTGGAGCAACCCGAGCCGGAAGCCCCGTGAGCGAGGGCGCGCCTACGACCCGTATGCGCACGCGGAGGAGCTCGGTCTCGCCGTGATCTTCCGGCCCCTGCGGGTGTCCCATGAGCGCTGGCTGCCGTCCGCGCACACGATCGTCATCCAGGAGTCGCTCCGGTCCGTCCATCGGCGGAACGCCCTCGCCCACGGCATCGCGCACTGCGTGCTCGGTCACGAGGACGACCGACCGAAGCACGAGGTGCAGGCCGACCGATTCGCCGCGTCGAACCTCATCGACCTGGACGAGTTCCGAGCCATCGCGCGCTGGGCGCCGGACCTCGAGCATCTCGTCGCGGAACTCGGCGTCACGAAGCGCCTCGCCCGGGCGTTCGTCGCGCAGCATGCGGATCTGTCCCAGCACGCCGACCTCGCGTAGCGGCGCGCGCATACTGGGACCATGACCGACGAAGCCGCACCGGACCCGACGCCTGCGGCAGCCGTGGACGACGACCTCTTGGAGTCGACGATGCTCGACCTGCTGGGGAAGCGGGCCGCGACCTCGTCCATCTGTCCGTCCGATGTCGCTCGAGCGGTCGGTGGCGACGACTGGCGAGCGCTGATGGACGATACCCGCCGGGTCGCCTGGCGCTTGGTCGACGAAGGCCGGGTGCGGATCACGCAGGGCGACGAGGCGGTCGACCGCGCGACGGTCCGCGGCCCCATCCGGATCCGATGGGCCAAGGACGCCGACGTCGAGTCGTGCGCCCCCTGTCGTCCTGAGACCGGAGGAGCTCGGTCCGACGCCGGTTAGGCTGGAGACATGACCATCGCCCTCATCCGTCACGGACAGACCGCCTGGAACTTCGAACGACGGCTGCAGGGCACGACGGACATCCCCCTGAACGACACCGGGCGGGAGCAGGCGGCCACGGTCGCCCCTCGGCTCACCGGCACCTGGGACGTCGTCGTCAGCTCCCCGCTGGGGCGCGCGCGCGAGACCGCGCAGATCATCGCGGACGCGCTCGGTCTCGAACTCGGCCCCACCTACCCCGACGTGGTCGAGCGCCACTACGGCGACGCCGAAGGCGCGACGGCGCAGATGGTCCTCGAGAACTGGCCCGACCACCAGTACCCGAACCTCGAGACCGAGGAGTCGGTCATCGAACGTGGACTCCGCGGGATCGACGCCATCGCACGCGACTTCCCCGGGCAGAACGTCCTCGTCGTGAGCCACGGCACCCTCATCCGCCTCACCCTCAGCCACCTCTCCGGCACGACGGTCCCACCGCTGGAGAACTGCTCCGTGTCGGTCATCGAGGCGACCGACACCGGTTGGTCGCTCCTGGACGCCGGTACCGCTCGCACGACGCCCTCGCTCGAGACGGCGCTGTCCGGCTCCAGCGCGCAGTGAGCGGGAGCGACCCGACCGGCCGTCCGGTCCGCTCCCCGTCGGGCATCGCCTGGCTCATCGGCATCGGACTGACCGCCGGATTCCTCTCCGGGCTGTTCGGGGTCGGCGGAGGCATCCTCATCGTCCCCGCCGTCGTCTTCCTCCTCGGCTTCGGCCAGCGGCTCGCCGCCGGGACGTCGCTCGCCGCGATCGTCCCGACCTCGCTCGTCGGCGTCGTGTCCTACGCGGTGAACGGCACCGTCGACTGGGTGGCGGCGATCTTGCTGGCGATCGGTGCGATCGGCGGCGCACAACTCGGCAGCTACCTCCTGTCCAAGCTCCCCAAGAAGGCGCTCCAGTGGGGCTTCATCGGCTTCCTGCTCGTCGTGGTGGTCTCGCTGTTCCTGATCGTCCCGTCCCGCACGGCCGAGATCGATCTGCACGTCGGCTCGATCATCGGTCTCATCGTGCTCGGCTTCCTGACCGGCGTCCTGTCGGGGCTACTCGGCATCGGCGGCGGGGTCGTCGTCGTGCCGATGCTCATTCTCTTGTTCGGCGCGAGCGACCTCATCGCGAAGGGCACCTCGCTGCTCATGATGGTGCCGACCGCGATCTCCGGCACCATCGGCAACGTCCGGCGAGGCAACGTCGACCTGACGGCCGCAGCGATCATCGGTGTCGCCGCCTGCACGACCACGGCCCTCGGCGCCATCGTCGCGTCGGTCGTCCCGCCGTTCGTCGGCAACCTGCTCTTCGCGGCGTTCCTCGTGGTCATCGCCATCCGCATGGTGTTCCAGGCGCTCAAGCGCTCCTGACCGACCCTCGCCGGTCCATCCGTGCCCGGTCGTCGAGTCGAGGCAGCGGGTAGGCTGGAGGGCGTGTCAGTGAACCCAGAGCTCGCCGGTCGGGTCTTCCCGCCCGTCGCCCCGTACCTGGTCGGACGCGAGAAGATCCGCGAGTTCTCGCGGGCCGTCTTCGCGACGAACCCGATCAACCTCGACCCGGAGGCGGCCCGCGCCGCAGGATACGCCGACGTCGTGGCGCCGCCCACCTTCGCCGTCGTCGTCCAGGAGCACACGCTCCAGCAACTGCTCGCCGCACCCGACGCAGGTATCGACTTCAGCCGGGTGGTCCACGGCGACCAGCGCTTCGTGCACCACCGTCCGATCGTCGCCGGCGACGAGCTCACCGCGCAGCTGACCGTCACCGCGGTGAAGTCCCTGGGCGGCCACTCGATGGTGACGTGCGACTCGGTCATGACCGACGCCACCGGCGAGCCGGTGGTCACCGCGACCTCGACGCTCGTGGTGCGAGGAGACGAAGGATGAGCGACGTGCAGCAGACCCCGACCATGCCGGCTGTCGGCGACGTCGTCGCGGAGCGGACCGTCCACCTGACGCGCGATGCGCTCGTGCGATACGCCGGTGCCTCCGGAGACTTCAACCCCATCCACTACCGCGACGACGTCGCGGCCTCCGTCGGGCTGCCGGGCGTGCTCGCCCACGGCATGCTGACGATGGGGATCGCGGCCCAGCCGGTGGTCGACTGGATCGGCGACCCCGGGCGGGTGCTCGAGTACCAGGTGCGGTTCACCCGACCGGTCGTCGTCGACCCCGAGACCGGCGCCGACCTCCAGATCGTCGCCGAGGTCGGCAAGGTCGACGAGGAAGCGCGCACCGCGCGCGTCGACCTCACCGTCACCTACGCCGAGCAGACGGTGCTCGGCAAGGCGCAGCTCGTCGTCAGCTTCGCCTGACCCGGAGGACCATGAACGACGCCATCCGTCTGAGCGAGCTCACCACCCTCGGGGTGGGTGGGCCCGCTGCAGCCTTCGTGGAGTGCACGAGCGAGGCAGAGCTGATCGAGGAAGTGCTCGACGTCTGGAACACCGACCAGCCGTGGCTGCTGCTCGGTGGCGGGTCGAACCTGCTGATCGGCGACGAGCCCCTCGACGCGACCGTCATCCGGGCGGCCAACCGCGGCATCGAACGCCTGGACGCACCGTCCGGTCGCGTCCGGTTGCGGGTGCAGGCCGGCGAGGACTGGGACGCGCTCGTCGCCTTCACCGTGGAGCACGGCTTCGCGGGCATCGAGGCGCTCTCCGGCATCCCGGGGTCCTGTGGGGCTGCCCCCGTCCAGAACATCGGGGCCTACGGGCAGGAGATCGTGTCGTCGCTCGTCGCCGTCGACCTGCTCGACGAGGAGTCGCAGACCGTCGAGCGCGTTCCGGCCGCGGAGCTCGGGCTCGGGTACCGGACGTCGGTCTTGAAGCGCCACGGTGGCGGAGAGCCTGAGCGCTCCGGCGTGGTCGTGGCGATCATCATCGACCTCGACGACGTCGGTGTCGACGGCCTGGCCGCACCGATCGCCTATCAGCAGCTCGCCTTCGCGCTCGGCGTGGAGGTCGGTGAGCAGGTCCGCCTGGCCCAGGTGCGCACGACGGTCCTGGCGCTCCGCGCGTCGAAGGGGATGGTGCTCGATCCCGACGACCCCGACACCGCCAGCGCCGGGTCGTTCTTCACGAACCCGATCGTGTCCGAGCACGTCGCCCGATCGCTGCCGGGAGACGCCCCGTGGTGGCCGGTCGACCCGGCGGCCGACGACGACACCGAGTACGTCTTCCCGCTCGGCGAGGTCGTCAACCCGCCCCGACCGGCTCCCGTGGAGCGCCTCGCGAAGCTCTCGGCCGCCTGGCTGATCGAGCGGGCCGGCGTCCGTCGCGGGTTCGCGCTCCCCGGATCGCACGCCGCGGTCTCCACGAAGCACACGCTCGCCCTGACGAACCGGGGCGGGGCGACCGCCACCGAGGTCGCCGAGCTCGCGCGATTCGTGCAGGCGCGCGTCCACGCCGAGTTCGGCGTCCTCCTGCAGCCCGAGCCCGTGGTGGTCGGCGTCACGATCTGACGCTGCCGAGGTCCGCTCACCCGGAGACGGGCGAGCGGACCTCGGGTCAGGACGCGAACAGGCGCTGGAGGCGCTGGACGCCCTCGAGGAGCTGGTCGTCGCCGAGTGCGTAGCTGAAGCGCAGGTAGCCGGACGGCCCGAACGCCTCGCCGGGCACGGCCGCGACCTCGGCCTGGTCGAGCATGAGGTCGGCGAGTTCGAGGGACGTCGTGGGCGTCACGCCGCCGAACGTCCGGCCGAGCAGTGCCGTGACGTCGGGGTAGACGTAGAAGGCGCCCTGCGGGGTCGGCGTCTCGAAGCCGTCGATCTTGTTGAGCTCGCCGACGATGAGCTTGCGGCGGCGGTCGAACGCCTCACGCATCGCCTCCGCGGCGTCCTGCGGACCGGTGAGGGCCGCGATCGCCGCGCGCTGCGCGATGTTGTTCACGTTGCCGGAGAGGTGCGACTGGAGGTTGCCGAGCGCCTTGATCGCGTCCGCCGGGCCCACGGTCCACCCGACGCGCCAGCCCGTCATCGCGTACGTCTTGGCGACGCCGTTCACGAGGAGCGTCTGCTCGGCGAGCTCGGGCACCGCTTCGACGATCGACGTCGCGCGGACGCCGTCGTAGGTGAGGTTCTGGTAGATCTCGTCGGTGATGACCCAGATGCCGTGCTCGAGCGCCCACTCGCCGATCGCCTTCGTCTGCTCCGGGGAGTAGACGGACCCGGTCGGGTTCGAGGGCGAGACGAACAGCAGGACCTTGGTGCGCGGGGTGCGCGCCGCCTCGAGCTGCTCGACGGTGACCTGGTAGTTCTGCGAGGCGTCGGCGAAGACGTCGACCGCGACACCGTCGGCGAGCGCGATGGCCTCGGGGTAGGTGGTCCAGAACGGCGTCGGCACGATGACCTCGTCACCCGGGTTCAGCAGGACCTGGAACGCCTCGTACACCGACTGCTTGCCGCCGTTGGTGACGATGACGCGGCTCGGGTCGACCTCGAGACCGGAGTCGCGGAGCGTCTTCTCCGCGATGGCCGCGCGGAGGTCCGGCAGGCCGGCCGCTGGGGTGTACCGGTGCGCCTTCGGGTCGCGCGCGGCGACCAGCGCCGCTTCGACGATGTGCTCGGGCGTCGGGAAGTCCGGCTCGCCCGCCGCGTAGGAGATCACGGGCCGGCCTTGCGCCTGCAGCGCCTTCGCCTTCGCATCCACCTTCAGCGTGGCGGACTCGGCGATCGCTGAGATCTTCGTGGACAGGCGGGGCGTGGGAGTCGATTCAGGCACGAGTCCGAGCGTACCGAACCCGGTGTCGCGAGGACAGTCTGTGTCCGACCTCGCGTGCAGCGAGGTGAGGCACCTCGTCGCCCGGTCCACCGGGGGACGACGACGTGCCTCACCTCGGTCCTCATGCCGGATCGACGAGGTACCGCGTGTACGCCGGCACGGTGAGGAAGGTCGGGAACTCGTCCCTGAGCGCGACCTCGCGGAACAGCTCGGCGGCGTCGTCGAAGCGTTCGTCCGCGGTGCGGGGGAGCGAGGCGAGGAGCTCGTCGAGGTGGTCCTCGACCCGCTCACGGGTGATCGGACGGCCATCGTCGGTCGCGACGTCCTGGTGGATCCACTGCCAGACCTGCGATCGACTGATCTCCGCCGTGGCCGCGTCCTCCATGAGTCCGTCGATGGCCGCGGCGCCGATCCCGCGGAGCCAGGAGTCGAGGTAACGGACGGCGATCGACACGTTGTCGCGGAGACCGGCGTCCGTGACGGCGCGACCGATGCGGACGTCGAGGAGCTGCGCCGGCGTCACCGACACGTCCTCACGCAGACGGTCGAGCTGGTTCGGACGATCGCCGAGGACCGCGTCGAACTCGACCCTCGCGGTCTCGATGAGGTCCGGGTGCGCCACCCAGGTCCCGTCGAAGCCGTCGCCCGCCTCCCGGCGCTTGTCGGCTGAGACCTTCTCGATCGCGCGCGCCGTGGCCTCCGGATCGCGCCGGTTCGGGATGAATGCGGACATCCCGCCGATCGCGTGCGCACCGCGGCGGTGGCACGTCTGCACGAGAAGCTCGGTGTAGGCCCGCATGAACGGCACCGTCATCGTCACCTCGCTGCGATCGGGCAGGACGAACCGGGCACCGCGCCCCCGGTAGTTCTTGATGATCGAGAAGATGTAGTCCCACCGACCGGCGTTGAGACCGGCGCAGTGGTCGCGGAGCGCGTACAGGATCTCGTCCATCTCGAACGCCGCCGGCAGCGTCTCGATGAGCACGGTGGCGCGGATCGTGCCGTGGTCGAGACCCAGGCGTTCCTCGGTGAACGTGAATACGTCGTCCCAGAGCTGCGCCTCCTCGCTCGACTCCAACTTCGGGAGGTAGAAGTACGGTCCGCGGCCGGCGTCGATGAGCGGGCGGGCGTTGTGGAAGACGTAGAGGCCGTAGTCGACGAGGCTCCCGGAGGCCGCCATCGCCGCCCCGGATCGGTCGATGAACCGCAGGTGCTTCTCCACGAGGTGCCAGCCACGCGGGCGCATGACGATCGTCGGCGTCTCCGTCGCGGTGACGCGGTACACCTTCCCCGCCTCGTTCGTGAACGTCAGCTCACCGCGGACGGCGTCGCGCAGCGAGAGCTGACCACCGATGACGTTGGCCCACGTCGGGCTCGTCGCGTCCTCCTGGTCGGCGAGCCAGACGTTCGCGCCGGAGTTGAGGGCGTTGATCGTCATCTTCGGATCGGTGGGGCCGGTGATCTCGACCCGGCGGTCCTCGAGACCGGGCCCGGCGCCGGCGACGCGCCAGGAGCGGTCCTCCCGGATCGCCGCGGTGTCGTCGCGGAACCGCGGGTCGCGGCCGTTCCCGATCTCGAAACGTCGGCGCATGCGCTCGGCGAGGCGGTCGTGCCGCGCACCCGCGAACCGCTGGTGCAGGTCCGCGAGGAAGGCGAGCGCGTCCGGGGTGAGGATCTCCTCGTACCGGTCACCGAGACGACCGACGACCTCGATGGCGGGGCCGGTGCGCTGCGTGGGCACCGGTGCGGTGGTGGGTGTGGACGGGGAAGCGAGCATGGTGTTCATGGGGTGACTCCGTTTCGGATGGTCGTGCGTCGGATGGCCCTTCGAGCGGTCCCTGAGATTGTCGAAGGGCGGGGCTGGTACGGATCAGTGGAACTGTTGTTCCTCGGTCGACCCGGCGAGGGCGAGGGTGGCGCTGCCGGGGTTGAGAGCGGTCGCGACCAGGTCGAAGTAGCCGGTACCGACTTCCCGCTGGTGCTTGGTGGCGGTGTAGCCGCTGGCCTCTGCGGCGAACTCGGCCTCCTGGAGGTCGACGTAGGCGCTCATCGCCCGCTCCCGGTAGTCGCTCGCCAGGGTGAACATCGAGTGGTTCAACGCGTGGAAGCCGGCGAGGGTGATGAACTGGAACGCGTACCCCATGGCGGCGAGCTCGCGCTGGAAGGACGCGATCTGCGCATCGTCGAGGTGCGACTTCCAGTTGAACGACGGCGAGCAGTTGTAGGCGAGCAGCTTGCCCGGGAACCGCTCGTGGACGGCCTCGGCGAACCGCCGGGCGAGGTCGAGGTCGGGTTCCGCGGACTCGACCCAGAGCAGGTCGGCGTACTCCGCGTAGGCGAGGCCGCGCGCGAGCACCGGACCGATACCGTTCTCCACCTCGTAGAAGCCCTCCGGGGTCCGGTTCCCGTTCAGGAACGGCAGATCGCGCTCGTCGATGTCGCTCGTGAGGAGCGTGGCGGCCAGCGCATCGGTGCGGGCGATGACGATGGTCGGGACGCCGGCGACGTCCGCCGCCAGCCGGGCCGCATTGAGGGTCCGGATGTGCTGGCTCGTCGGCACCAGCACCTTGCCGCCCATGTGGCCGCACTTCTTCTCAGCCGCGAGCTGGTCCTCCCAGTGGACGCCCGCGGCGCCGGCCTGGATCATGCCGGCCATGAGTTCGTAGGCGTTGAGCGGTCCACCGAAGCCCGCTTCGGCATCGGCGACGATCGGCGCGAGCCAGTCGATCGCCTCGGGTCCCGGCGTCTCCCCGACGGCTCGCTCGGCGAAGTCGATCTGCTCGGCCCGGAGCAGCGCGTTGTTGATCCGTCGGACGACCGCCGGAACCGAGTTCGCCGGGTAGAGGCTCTGATCGGGGTAGGTCTGCCCGGAGAGGTTCGCATCGGCGGCGACCTGCCAGCCGGAGAGGTAGATCGCCTGCAGGCCCGCCCGGACCTGCTGCACGGCCTGGTTGCCGGTCAGTGCGCCGAGTGCAGGAACCCACTCCTCGGTGTGGAGGAGGTTCCACAGCCGCTCCGCCCCTCGGCGGGCGAGCGTCGGTTCCTCCCGGACACCGCCGCGCAGGCGGACGACGTCCTCGGCGGTGTAGTCGCGGCGGACCCCGTCCCAGCGCGGGTCGGTGTCCCACTCGCGCTGCAGTTCCTCGGCCGTCTGCGTCTGGTCGCCGGCGCGGAGGGGCGTGCGGTGGTCGGTCGGTCGGGTGGCTTCGTTGCTCACGATGACTCCTGTGGTGTCGAGGTCGGTGGGGCGGGTCGTGCTGTGGGAACGATCCTGCGCTCGCCGCAACCCCGACGGACGTCATCAGTGGACAGAAGAACGGCCGACCTTCTGTTTGCCGGAACAACCGGCGCGTGTGAGCATGATCACCATGACCAGCACCGCCGCTGCTCCACCCGCCTCCGCCACCCCTGGTGACGGACCTGCTCCGCACGCGGACGCCCTCGTCCTCGGTCGCCGGATCCGCGATGCCCGGACCCGTGCGGGCCTCACGCTCGACGACCTCGCGCAGGCGATCGACCGCGCACCGTCCCAGGCGTCGGCGATCGAGAACGGGCATCGGGAGCCGAGCCTGTCGATGCTCCGCGTCATCGCCGCCTCCCTCGGCACCACCGTCGACGACCTGCTCCGTGACGAACCGCCGAGCGACCGCGCCGCGCTCGAGATCGCCGTGGAGCGTGCCCAGCGGGGGCCAGTCTTCTCCGCCCTCGGGATCGCGCCCATCCGCGTCTCGAAAGGGACCGCGGACGAGACGCTCCGCACCGTGCTGGCGCTGCACGACGAGGTCGCCCGCCTGCATCGGGAGCGCGCGGCGACGCCCGAGGAGGCGCGCCGGGCCAACGCGGTCCTCCGGGCGGACATGCGCGCGGCCGACAACCACTTCCCCGAGCTCGAGTCCGTCGCGAAGGGCCTGCTCGACGCCGTCGGCTACACCGGAGGGCCGGTCTCGCACCAGACGGTCGCCGAGATGGCGCAGCACCTCGGGTTCTCGCTCCACTACGTCGGCGACCTGCCGCACTCGACGCGTTCGGTCACCGACCGGCGCAACGGTCGGATCTACCTGCCGACCGAACCCTCGATGTCCCGTGACTCGCGATCACCCATCCTCCAGGCGTTCGCCAGTCACCTGTGCGGACACGAGGAGCCGGGAAACTACGCGGACTTTCTGCGGCAGCGCGTCGAGACCAACTACCTGACGGCCGCCATCCTGCTGCCCGAGCGCGACGCCGTGCGCGTCCTCGGCGAGGCGAAACAGCTCCGGCGTATCTCGATGGAGGACCTGCGCGACGCGTTCGCGGTGTCGTACGAGACCGCCGCGCACCGCTTCACGAACCTTGCGACGAGGCACCTCGGACTCCCGGTGCACTTCATGAAGGTGCACGAGTCGGGGACGATCATCAAGGCGTACGAGAACGACGGGGTGACGTTCCCGTCCGACGTCCTCGGAGCGGTGGAAGGCTCGCTCGTCTGCCGCAACTGGACGGCCAGGACCGTCTTCGACGTCGAGGACCGTTTCAGTCCCTGGTATCAGTACACGGACATGGACACGGGCACCTTCTGGTGCACCTCGCGGATCGAGAAGGCCAAGGAGGGCGAGTACTCGGTCAGCGTCGGCGTCCCGTTCGCGCACGTGAAGTGGTTCCGCGGACGCGAGACGCCGCATCGATCCACCTCGAACTGCCCCGACGAGCGATGCTGTCGTCGGGCGTCGCCGGCGCTCGCCGAACGGTGGGAGGGGAAGGCCTGGCCGGCGGCGCGGACGCCGACGAGTCTGCTGGCCGCGTTGCCGACCGGATCGTTCCCGGGGGTCGACTCCGTCGAGGTGTACGAGTTCCTCGAGTCGCACGCGCCACGGGCGGACTGAGGTGAGGCACCTCGTCGCCCGACGTGGTGTCGAGCGACGAGGTGCCTCACCTCAGCGTGATCAGCTCGCGAGGCGCGGGTAGTCGGTGTAGCCCTCGGCGCCCGGGCCGTAGAAGGTGGCCGGGTTCGGCGTGTTCTCCTCGTGCTCGCCCGCCCAGCGCTCGACGAGGTCGGGGTTCGCGATGGCGAGACGCCCGACGGCGACGGCGTCGGCGTGCGCGTGCTCGACGAGGGCGATCGCCTCGTCGCGCGTCGTGACGGTGCCGAAGCCGCTGTTGACGATGAGCTTGCCGCCGAAGTGACCGCGCAGGTCCTGGACGAGCGCGCCGGCCGGGTCCTCGTGGAGGATGCTGACGTAGGCGAGGCCGAGCGGTGCCAGGGCGTCGAGCAGTGCCTCATAGGTCGCGCGGACGTCGGTTTCATCGGTCTCCGCCGTGTCACCGGCGCCGTTCATCGGGGAGATGCGGATGCCGACGCGCGCTGCACCGACCGCCTCGGCGACAGCGCTGACGACCTCGGCGACGTACGACGCGCGAGCCTCCGGGCTGCCTCCGGCGCGGTCGTCGCGCACGTTGGAGACGGGGGAGAGGAACTGGTGCAGCAGGTAGCCGTTCGCGGCGTGGAGTTCGACGCCGTCGAGCCCTGCCTCGATCGCTTTGCGAGCCGCCTGGACGAACTCCTCGCGGACCGTGTCGAGCTCCTCGGTGGTCAGCGCGTGCGGGACGGGGTACGGCTGGGCGCCCGCGGGCGTCCGGACCTCGCCGGCGATGGCGATCGCGCTCGGCGCGACGATGCGGTCGGTGCCCGTGATGTCGGTGTGCGAGACACGGCCACCGTTCATGAGCTGCATGACGATGAGCCCGCCTGCGCCGTGCACGGCTTCCGCGACGCCCCGCCAGCCCTCGACCTGCTCGGGGGTGACGATGCCGGGCTGGCCCGGGTAGGAGCGCGACTCGGCGCTCGGGTAGGTGCCCTCCGTGATGATGAGCCCGAGTCCTGCGCGCTGGCTGTAGTGCTCGGCGACGAGATCGCCAGGGACGCCGTCGGCTCCGGACCGCATGCGGGTGAGCGGGGCCATGACGACGCGGTTGGCGAGTTCGAGGTCGCCGAGTCGGACGGGGGCGAAGAGATCCATACGGGTGATGCCTTTCGTGGGGGTGCGGCACGCGGACGACGCGGCCTCCGGACGCAACCCGCAGGCGACCGTCGATATTCCGGTGATGCTTCTGGACCTTGTGCATCTGAAATACTTCTTGCTAGGCTCGCGGTGTGGTCGTCGGGCTCTGTCCCCGCAGCTCGCGACGGGCACGACCCGGTGTCGACGAATCCGAGGGGGAGGCGTCGGCACCGGGACCCCTCATCGGTCGCTCCCCGGATCTCCGTGGAATGCCTGCCAGGATACGAAGATGCCCGCCCCCAGATTCGGCCTCGTCTCCGATCTCCGTCGCCCGGAGTCCGGCGAACGCGCCGAGCGCGTCACGTTCGTCGAGTTGTTCTTCGACCTCGTCTTCGTCTTCGCGCTCACCCAGCTGAGCAAGCTCATCGCCGACGACCAGAGCGTCACCGCCGCGCTCGAGTCGATCGTCCTCATCCTGGCGCTCTGGTGGTCGTGGGTGTCCACGAGCTGGGTGACGAACTGGCTCGACCCGGAACGGCTCGCGGTGCGACTCGCGCTCATCGGCTTCGGCCTGTTGGCGTTCGTCGCGGCGGTGTCGGTGTCGGCGTCGTTCACCGACCGCGCGCTGGCGTTCGCCGTCGCCTACGTCGCGCTCCAGCTCGTCCGGACGCTGTTCATGGTCGTGGCGACCTGGCGGCACGACCGCGACGTGGCCCTGAGTTTCGCACGCGTCCTCGTCTGGACCGCGTTCGCCGCCGTCTTCTGGATCGCGGGCGCGCTGGTGCCGGCCGACTGGCAACTGGCGTTCTGGATGTGCGCCGTCGCCATCGAGTACGGCGGCGGGGCCCTCGGATTCCGGCTGCCGGGTGTGCGGGCCTCGAAGGTCGAGAGCTGGGAGCTCTCCGGTGCGCACCTCTCCGAGCGGGCGTCGCTGTTCATCATCATCGCGATCGGCGAGTCGCTGCTCGTCACCGGGTTCGCGTTCGTCGAGCTCGAGACGTCGGTCGCCGCCGTCGTCGGGATGCTGAGCGCCTTCGTCTCCGCGGTCGCGCTGTGGTGGTTGTACTTCCACCGCACGGAGGCGGCGGGACGCCGAGCGGTCGAGGCCGCCGAGGAGGAGGCCGACCGCGCCGCCGGTGACGAGGGTCGTCCCGGACGACGCGGGCCGGGACGCCTCGGACGCATCGCGCGCGACGGATACAGCTACGCCCACGTCGTGATCGTCGCCGGGATCGTACTTGTCTCGGTGGGGGACAAGGAGATCCTCGACCGACCGGCCGACGCCGTCGAACTCGCCGCGGGCGTCGTGATCCTCGGCGGTCCGGTCCTCTATCTCCTCGGGCTGTCGCTGTTCCGGTTCGTCGTCGACCGCGCCGTCCCCCTCGCGCCGGTCATCGGCCTCGCGATGCTCGCGGGCTGCGCGGTCGCCGCGTTCCTCCTGCCGCAGCTCGGGGAGCTCGCCCTCGGGTGTCTCTGCACCGGCGTGCTCGTCCTCGCCGCGATCGCCGACACGGTCCTCCCGGACCGGCGGGTCACTGCGGAGCGTCGCCCGGCTTGATCTGGGCGCCCTCGCGGTTCGGCCCCGTGTCGTAGCGGGCGCCGCCCCGGTCGCTCGGCTGCGCCGCGAGCCAGATGAAGAAGAACCACCCGAAGATCGGGACCAGGTTGATGAGCTGCCACCAGCCGCTGTGGTCCGTGTCGTGCATGCGACGGGCGTTCAGCGACAGCCCCGGGATGATCGTGGCGAGGCCCCAGATCCCCGACAGGATGCTCTGGACGCCCCATGCAGGGCCTTCGGTGACCTGACCCTCCCAGAAGCCGGTCGTCACCCCGGTTGCGACGTCGACACCGCGTCCGATCACCAGGAGCGCGGTGACGATCACGGCGTGGACGACCACCCACCACCAGAACTCGCTCCGACTGGCCCGCCCGGTGAAGATCGGATACCGCTTCCAGAAGCGGAGGAACGCCTGGATCGGGCCGGCGCCCGGGAGCGGGCTGTCATCCGCGAACCGGGCCGGGATCCGGCGATCGTCCTCACGGTTCGTCGCCGCCGCATTCGCGGTCACCGCGTGTTCGTCTGCGCTGCTCATCGGTCCCCCTGGGTCGAGTCGTCGTGCGTTCGAAGGAGCAACCCTACGCGAGCAAGCGCTCCGAGGGCAGGGGGAGATCGAGCCCTCACCGGCGCGACTTGTCGCTGGTTTTACAGCCGGGCGACCGTGCCGTACACTGGATGGAGGTAGTTGAAATCTGCCATGATTTTCTGCGCCTGTTTTCACCCGTGTGGTGAGGCAACGCTCAGGAGGTCAGGGTAGCTTCGACCCCTCCGGTGCGTCAGCACTGAAGGGCGGTGGCTCAATTGGTAGAGCAGCGGTCTCCAAAACCGCAGGTTGCAGGTTCAAGTCCTGTCCGCCCTGCGAGTCGGTGCGTATGCACCGGCACACGAAAGGTGTAACGAGTGGCCCCGAAGAGTACCGACACGCCCGGCGAGGACGTCGTCGTCAAGGCGAAGGCGGACCGCGCTGAACGGCGCGGCTTCTTCTCGGGCATCGTCCTGTTCCTGAAGCAGGTCTTCGCGGAACTCAAGAAGGTCGTCACGCCGACGCGGAAGGAACTCCTCAGCTACACGGCTGTGGTGCTCATCTTCGTCTGCATCATGATGGCGCTCGTCTACGGCATCGACTTCGTCTTCGCCTGGGTCGTCACGTTGGTGTTCGGTACCGCGAGCTAGTTCCGCTCAGGTTCCGGTGCTCCGGCCCGGTACCCGGGTTCCACAATCACAGACGGCGACGCAGTCGTCACGCGCCAGGATCTGGCGCCGCGGTCGGGGATCACCCTCGATCCGCACAACAGAAACGGAATGGAAATCAGTGTCTGAGCGAAACTCGAACGACGTCGACTGGGCAACCGCTGCCGAGCAGTCCTCGGAGGACGACGAGGCCCAGGAGGGCAACGTGCTCTCGGCCGACGAGCACTCCGTCGACCCCGCTGAGCACAACGCCGTCCACGTCGAGGAGACCGGCGACACCGAGGTCGACCTCGACGCCGTGCTCGACGCGATGGCCGAGGCCGTCGACCCCGAGGCCGACGCCGTCGTCGACGACGCTCTCGAGCTCGACGAAGCAGCCGAGGTCGAAGCCGCAGCAGAGGCCATCGCCGAAGAAGAGGCCGACCCCACGGACGCCGACGCTGAGCCCGCCGAGGAGTCCGAGGAGGACCCCTACGACGCGTTCCGCAAGGAACTCCGCTTCCTGCCGGGCAAGTGGTACGTCATCCACTCCTACGCCGGTTTCGAGCGCAAGGTGAAGGCCAACATCGAGCAGCGCAAGTCGACGCTCGAGGTCGCGGACTACATCTACCAGGTCGAGGTCCCCATGGAAGACGTGGTCGAGATCAAGAACGGCCAGCGCAAGATGGTCACCCGCGTCCGCATCCCCGGCTACGTGCT
Source organism: Plantibacter sp. VKM Ac-2876 (assembly GCF_015350715.1). Classification (NCBI taxonomy): domain Bacteria; kingdom Bacillati; phylum Actinomycetota; class Actinomycetes; order Micrococcales; family Microbacteriaceae; genus Plantibacter; species Plantibacter sp. VKM Ac-2876. The sequence goes on from NZ_JADKSI010000003.1 coordinate 496,732, forward strand.
CGTCCGCATGGACCTCAACGAGGACAGCTGGTCGGTCGTCCGCCACACGCCTGGCGTCACCGGCTTCGTCGGCAACGCGCACAACCCCACGCCGCTCCGCTTTGAAGAGTCCTTCAACATGTTGAAGTCGCTCGTCGAGGTCAAGGAGACCGCGCCCGTCAAGGGCTCCGGCACCAAGGGCAGCGCCACGCAGCAGCGTGTCATCCCCGCCGAGGTCGACTTCGAGATCGGCGAGACCATCACGATCAAGGAAGGCTCGTTCGCGGGCCTCCCCGGCTCCATCAGCGAGATCAAGCCCGAGAGCGGCAAGCTCACGGTGCTCGTCTCCCTCTTCGAGCGCGAGACGCCGGTCGAGCTCAGCTTCGACCAGGTCACCAAGCTCTAAGCCGCACGGCTCCCCAGTCCACCGCCGCCCGACGGGCGCGCGGGAGAGCGCACATCATCCGATGGCGTTCGAACCCCAGAAGAAGGAAGAAACATGGCACCGAAGAAGAAGGTCACGGGTCTCATCAAGCTGCAGATCCAGGCCGGCGCCGCAAACCCTGCTCCCCCCATCGGCCCCGCCCTTGGTCAGCACGGCGTCAACATCATGGAGTTCTGCAAGGCGTACAACGCGGCCACCGAGTCGCAGCGCGGCAACGTCATCCCCGTCGAGATCACCGTCTACGAGGACCGTTCGTTCACCTTCATCCTGAAGACCCCGCCCGCAGCGGAGCTCATCAAGAAGGCCGCCGGCGTCGCCAAGGGCTCCGGTACCCCGCACACCGTCAAGGTCGCGAAGCTCACCAAGGAGCAGGTCCGTCAGATCGCCGAGCAGAAGGCTCCCGACCTGAACTCGAACGACATCGACGCAGCCGCGAAGATCATCGCCGGCACCGCCCGCTCCATGGGCATCACGGTCGAGGGCTAGTCCTTCCGATCCGCACGGGGTGAGCCGTCCAGGCCACACCCTCGCACCTTTCTTTTTCACTCGTGGCAGCGCCGGCCAGGCGCAGATGACCACATTTCTCATAGGAGAACGCACATGGCACAGAAGTCGAAGGCCTACCGGGCCGCAGTCGAGAAGATCGAGGCTGACAAGTTCTACACCCCGAACGAGGCCGTCGCCCTCGCCAAGGAGACCGGTTCCGCCAAGTTCAACAGCACCGTCGAGGTCGCCCTCAAGCTCGGTGTCGACCCGCGCAAGGCTGACCAGATGGTCCGCGGCACGGTCATCCTCCCGCACGGCACGGGCAAGACCGCCCGCGTCATCGTCTTCGCGACGGGCCCGGCAGCAGAGGCCGCGATCGCGGCCGGTGCTGACGAGGTCGGCGGCGACGAACTCATCGCGAAGGTCGCCGAGGGCTACACCTCGTTCGACTCCGCGGTCTCCACCCCGGAGCTCATGGGCAAGGTCGGTCGTCTCGGTAAGGTCCTCGGTCCCCGTGGCCTCATGCCGAACCCCAAGACCGGCACCGTGACGCCGGACGTGGCCAAGGCCGTGTCCGACATCAAGGGCGGTAAGATCGAGTTCCGCGTCGACAAGCACTCCAACGTGCACTTCGTCGTCGGCAAGGCCTCGTTCGACGCATCGCAGCTCGAGGAGAACATCAACGCCGCGCTCGAGGAGATCCTCCGCCTCAAGCCGTCCTCCTCGAAGGGCCGTTACATCCAGAAGGGCGCCGTGTCGACCACGTTCGGCCCCGGCATCCCGCTGGACGTCAACTCCATCTAGTCTCACCAGCACGAAGGCCCGGTCGCGTCACGCGACCGGGCCTTCGTCGTCCGGAGGGGTGGCGTCGTACGATGCAGGGATGGTCTCCACCCGCACCGCCACGGCCGACGACGCTGCCACCCTCGCCACGCTCGCCGCTGCGACCTTCGCCCTCGCCTGCCCACCCGGCACGGCGCAGGAGCACATCGACGCGTTCATCGCCGAGCACTTCACCCTCGACCGGTTCACCGGCTACCTGGCCGATCCCGGACGCGCACTCCGGCTCCTCGTCGACGATGACGGCACGGCCATCGGCTACACGATGCTGGTCTTCGGTGATCCGATCGACCCCGACGTGCTCGCCGCAGTCACGCACCGCCCGACAGCGGAACTCAGCAAGCTGTACGTGCTCCCCGCGAGCCACGGTGCCGGCGGAGCGCGCACGCTCATGGAGGCGACCCTCGACGACGCCCGGTCCCGAGGTGTCACGTCGGTGTGGCTCGGGGTGAACCAGCAGAACGCCAGGGCGATCCGGTTCTACGGCAAGAGCGGGTTCGCGGTCGTGGGGACGAAGACGTTCCTCGTCGGACCCGAACGTCACGACGACTTCGTCATGGAGCAGGTCTTCGGGGACGCACTTCGACAGGCTCAGTGACCGGGGTGGGCTCGGCGACCGGGATGGACTCAGCCGTCGGCGACCTTGAGGACGATCTTGCCGCGTGAGTGACCGCCCTCGAGGAGCACGTGGGCCTGCCGGACGGCGTCGAGGTCGAACACCTGGTCGACGAACACCCGGACGTCCCCGGACTCCAACAGCCGACTGATGGTGTCGAGTGTGGCGCCGTCGGGTGCCACGGTGAACCGCGTCGCGCGGACGCCCGCGGCGCGGGCCTCCTCCTCGAGCGTCGGCCAGGAACCGGTCGGTGCGTTGATGATGAGCCCGCCGGGACGCAGGACCCGCAGGGAACGCGACCCCGTGTCCTCCACGGTGTTGCCCACGAGGTCGATCACGACGTCGACCTGGTCGACGACGTCCTCGAACCGGTGCAACTCGTGGTCGACCGCCTGATGGGCGCCGAGTTCGCGCAGCCAACCGACGTTCCGACCGGAGCCGGTGGCGATCACCCGCGCGCCGAAGTAGGTGGCGAACTGCACGGCGAAATGCCCGACACCGCCGCTCCCGGCGTGGATGAGGATGCGCTGCCCCTCGTGCGCCTTCGCGACGTCGACGACCATGCCCCATGCGGTGAGCGCGGCGAGGGGGACCCCGGCTGCCTCGACGTGCGACAGGGTCGTCGGCTTCCGCGTCAGGCTCAGGGAGGACACCGTGACGTACTCGGCGTAGCTGCCGCCCGTCCGCGGGAAGCTCGTCATGCCGTAGACCTCGTCGCCGGGCAGGAGGCCGGCGGCAGCGAAGGGCGACTCGACCACGATGCCGCTGAAGTCGTACCCGAGGACGGCCGGCATCGCCGTGATGGCGGAGGAGACGCCCCGGCCCGCGCGGGTCTTGGCGTCGACCGGGTTCACGCCGGCCGCGACGACCTTCACGAGGAACTCCGCCATGACCGGGCGCGGTGTCGGTACGGTCTCCATCCGGAGGACCTCAGGGCTGCCGACGGCGTCGATCACCGCGGCTCGCATGGTCTCCGGTGCCGGCTTCACCGCGTCCGCGGTTGTCGCCAGAGACCAGGAGTGTCCGACTCCTTGACGCATCGAGTACTCCTTCGTCGTTCATCCCCCGAAAGCTCCACCCGGCGGAGGTCGGCTCGGCGACGAGTCTCGCTCCGGTGCGTGGTCCGGCTCTGTTCTCATCAAAGCCGTCGAATGAGTCGGCGCTGTTACGGGGGTGTCAATTGGCTGGAAACGATTCCCTCTCTTCGGGGGACACGGCGGCCCGGCTGTCGCCCGATCCTCGGGCGCGAGCTTCCGATACAGTGGCGAAATGCGCGCACTGTTCGGAGTCATCAGGATCATCGCGGGCGGGGTGATCATCGCCGCCATCGTCGGCCAGTTCGTCTACACCCTGTCCTTCGGTGATGCGCCCGACGACTTCTTCGTCAACTTCTTCAGCTACTTCACGATCCTGTCGAACGCGCTGAGTGCGATCGTCCTGTTGGTCGGCGCCGGGTTCTGCTTCCGGCTGCGACGCGATCCGGCCTGGTACAACCTCGTCCTCGGCTGCGTCGTGACCTACATGGCGACCACCGGCGTCGTCTACAACCTGCTGCTCCGCGGGATCGCCCTCGACCAGGGGCACACCCTCGGTTGGTCGAACGAGGTGCTGCACCTCATCGCACCGATCTACCTGGTGCTCGTCTGGATCGTGACGCCCGGCAAATCCCGCCTGGAATGGCGTCAGGTGTGGGCGATCATCGCGTTCCCGCTCGTCTGGACCGTCTACACGATGATCCGCGGTTCGATCGTCGGCTGGTACCCGTACCCGTTCCTCAACCCGGCCCAGCCCGGCGGCTGGGGAGCCGTCGTCGTCTACATGATCGCCATCGCCGGGTTCATCGGCCTGATGGGCTGCGCCGTCATCGCGTTGAGCCGGACGAGGCTCATCCGCGGATGACGGGGACCAGATCAGACCAGCGGATCCCTCACCCGTCGGCCATCCGTCGGCGCCGGTCCGTCGCCCTCGCGTTCGCGATCATCGGTGGCGTGCTCGTCGTGGTCGCCACGGTCATGATCTGGGCCGCGCGTCTCAGCCTCGGTAAGAACAGCTACGTGAGCGGCCTCGGTGCCACCGGCGAGGTGACGGCGCCGGTCTTCAACGCGGCACTGCTCATGGTCGCGGTCGGTGGTCTCAGCATCGCCGTAGCGCTGCAGCGAGTCGTCCCGTCCCGCGAGCCCGGTCAGCGCCGCACGAGGGTTGGACTGCTGCTCGTCCCCTGGCTGCTCGTGGGACTGTCGAGCCTGTGCTTCCTCGTGGCGTCCCGGGTGACGTGCACCTACGAGTGCCCGATCCCGTCGAATCCGCTGTTCACGCTCCAGGACGCGGTGCACATCTCCTTCGCGGTGCTGGGCTTCGCGCTCGCCTGCCTGGCGATGATCGGGTCGGCCCTCGGATCACGGCTGCGCGCCGTCCGGCGGTTGTCCTGGTTCGCCGGGTCCGCCGTCGCGGTGATCGCGGGGCTCGGCGGCCTCCTCTCGCTCGCCGAGGTCGGGCAGCAGGTCGGCAGTTGGCTGGAGTTCGCGGCGATGACCATCGCCCTGTTCTGGCTCGTCGGGTACGGCCTGGCGGAGGTGCTCGCCGTCGGGAAAGCGGACGACCTCGGCCGCCCTGGTTCCGCAGTGGAGGACGCGCGTCAGGTCGACGCGGCGTCGAGCGCCCGAGGCTGAGTCATCGCGTCGATCGCCGGTGCGGACAGGGCGTCGCGCAGCACCATGATCGCCGCCCCCAACACCCCGGCCTCCTCGCCGGCCGTCGAGGTGACGATGCCGAGGTGACCCGTGGCGAGCGGCATCGATCGACGGTAGACCACCTCACGGACGCCGGTGAGGAGATGTTCACCCGCCCGGGTCATCGTCCCGCCGAGCACGATCACCGTCGGGTTCAGGAGGTTCACCACGACACTGAGCACTTCACCGATCTCCCGGCCGGCCTGCCGCGTGGTCTCGATGGCCGTCCGGTCGCCCGCGCGGATGAGTGCTGCGACGTCGCGACTGCTGACGGCGTCGATCCCGCGGGCGCGGAGCTCGGTGGCGATCGCCGGCCCGCTCGCGATGGCCTCGAGGTCGCGCTCGTCGTCCGCTGCGCGCGGGGAGTCTCGGCCGACGGGGACCTGCACGTGCCCGATGTCGCCGGCCGCACCGAGTGCCCCGCGCTGCAGTTCGCCACCCGCGATGATGCCGGCACCGATACCCGTGGACACCTTCACGTAGACGAGGTCGTCGGTGTCCGGCCAGGAGATCGCGTGCTCGCCGAGCGCGAGGACGTTGACGTCGTTGTCGACGAGGACCGGGACGTCGATGGCCCGTCGGATGTAGGCGGGGACGTCGAAGCGGTCCCAGCCCGGCATGATCGGCGGGTTGGTCGGCCGTCCGGTGGAGTGCTCGACCGGCCCCGGGAGGCCGATCCCGATCCCGATGACCGGGGGAGCGACCGGCCGAGGTGTGGCCCAGGTCTGCGGAGCGGCCAACAGGGCCGACGCCGCTTCGACCACCCAGTCGAGGACGGGCTCGGGTCCTGCGGCGATCTGCAGCTCCGCTCGGCTCGTCGCAAGGATCGCTCCGGACAGGTCGGTGACGGCCACCGTCCCGTGCGTCGCCCCGAGGTCGACGGCGACGACGACGCGCGCGAGCGGGTTGAACGCGATCCGTGCGGGCGGGCGGCCGCCCGAGGAGGCCGCCTCTCCAGCGGGACGGAGCAGGTCTGCGGCCACGAGGGCGTCGATCCGGAGGGAGACGGTGGAGCGGGCCAGGCCGGTCAGTGCGCACAACTCCGACTTCGTGCGTGCCTCACCGCCGCGGAAGAGCTGGAAGAGGTCGCCGGCGCCCGGTGCTCCGGGGGAGGGGCGTAGCGGCTCGGTCATGGCGACAGTCAACCACCTCGGCCGACTTCTGTCGACTTGTCGTCAGAAGTCGAGGCTCAGCAGGGGTTCTCGGAGCGGCCGAGCGACGGGCGCGGGCTCCGGAAGGGCCGGGCGCCGAGCGGCTGGATTGGTGCGGTGGTACAGCTCGTCGATGAGTGCGTTCGCGAGGCCGACCAGCTTCGCGATCTCGGCGTCGTCGCGCTCGACCCACCGACAGAGCGGTTCGTCGTCGATTGGGACGAAGTCCTTGTGCTCCTCCCAGACCACGAGCGTCCGCTCCGCGCCGATCACGTACTGCTGCCACCACACCTGACGCAGGTAGTTGCGGGGGATCGAGCGCCAGGACTTCGTCGTGGTCTTGATCTCCGCGAGCACGACGGCCCCGCGCTCGGTCACGGCGATGCCGTCGGGGGTGGCGAGGTGACGGTGTTCGACCTCGGCCCGGAAGAGCGCCGAGGAGGGGTTGATCCCGTGCGTCGCGGCGACCCACCGGGCGATCTCCGGCTCGCGGGCGCGCCCGTGGTCGGTGAAGGCGTTGCCGGAGAAGCCCGTCCCGCCGAGCTTCGCGTCGGCCGCGCGCTGGATCGAGGCCGGGGTCGAGAGGGTGGCGACGTCGGTCGCGGTGATCCCGCGCGAACGAGCCCGCAACCACGAGATGCGGTCGCTGGAGTCAGCGACGATCCGGGAGAGCAGAGCTGAGTTCACCTCTCCATTGTCCCCCACGCTTCCGACTCCTGCGGTATTCGTCGCCGGGGGAGCGGCGACCGGTGGGAGACTTTTGTTTGACCACCGACAGAAGTGTGGTTAGCCTGGATCTCGCAGCAGCGGCTGCCTGACACCATCATCATTGAGGAGCATCGTGTCGACTTCCCAACTCTCTGTCCAGCTCTACTCGGTACGGGAGCCGCTCACCGCGGATCGTGCCGCAGCGCTGCAGCGCCTGACCGAGATCGGCTTCCGCCAGGCCGAGCCGTTCGGCTTCGGGCCCGGTGTCAGCCTGCAGGACATCCACGATGCCGGCCTCGTCACGCCGAGCGCCCACGGCAAGGTCATCGCCGACGACATCGACCTGTCGGCGGCCTTCGGCGCGGCGGCTGAGCAGGGCGTACAGGTCCTCATCGACCCAGCCATCGCCGAAGAGCGCTTCGCCACCGCCGAGACGGTCGCATCGATCGCCGACGAGCTGAACGCCGCGGCAGCGGTCGCCGCCGGTCACGGGGTCCAGGTGGGCTACCACAACCACTGGTGGGAGCTCGAGGGCGACGTCGCGGGCACCAGCCCGCTCGAGCACCTCGCCGCACTCACCGACCCGGCCGTCGTCTTCGAGGTCGACACCTACTGGGTCGAGGTCGGCGGACGCCGCGCGGTCGACGTCCTCGGTGCGATCGGCGATCGCGTGCGCTTCATCCATGTCAAGGACGGCGACGCCTCCCGCGACACGCTGAAGCAGCTGCCCGCGGGTGCCGGGGTCGTCCCGGTGCTCGACATCCTCGCCGCGGCACCGCAGGCCCTGCGCGTCGTCGAGTTCGACGCGTTCGACGGCGACATCTTCCAGGGGCTCGAGCAGAGCTTCACCTACCTCACCACGAACGGAGTCCAGGCATGAGCAACAGCACCGGAACGGTCGGTGTCGGCCTCATCGGCGCCGGCGTCATCAGCGACCAGTACCTCAGCAACCTGGTCACCTTCCCCGACCTCGACGTCCGGTTCGTCGCGGACCTCGACCTCGAGCGGGCGAAGACACAGGCCGAGAAGTACGGGGTGCCCGGCCACGGCTCGGTCGCCGAACTCCTTGCCGACCCCGAGATCGAGATCGTCGTCAACCTGACCATCCCGAAGGTCCACGTCGAGGTCGCCATGCAGATCCTCGACGCCGGCAAGCACGTGTGGAGCGAGAAGCCCTTCGCGCTCGACCGTGAGAGCGGGCAGGCTCTGCTGGCCGCCGCGAAGGAGAAGGGGCTCCGCGTCGCCACGGCTCCGGACACCTTCCTCGGCGCCGGCATCCAGTCCGCCCGCCGACTCGTCGAGGCCGGTGGCATCGGTCAGCCCCTCACCGCGCTGACCCTCATGCAGAGCCCCGGCCCGGAGTCGTGGCACCCGAACCCCGACTTCCTGTTCCAGGACGGCGCCGGCCCGCTCTTCGACATCGGCCCGTACTACATCACGGCGCTCGTGCAGCTGTTCGGTCCGATCGCCCGGGTCACCGCACTGGCCTCGCAGGCCTTCCCGCAGCGGACGATCGGATCCGGCCCGCGTGCGGGTCAGTCGTTCGACGTGACGGTGCCGACGCACGTGAGCGCCCTCTTCGAGTTCGAGAGCGGCCAGCTCGCGCAGAGCGTCTTCAGCTTCGACTCCAAACTCGGCCGCACGCAGTTCGAGGTCGCCGGCTCGACCGGCACGCTCGTCGTCCCCGACCCGAACACCTTCGAGGGCGACCTGCTCGTCTACGGCGGTGGCGAGGAGCCCGAGTCGATCCCGTCGACCGGTCCGACGCAGGGGCGCGGAACCGGCGTGGTCGAGCTCGCCCAGGCGATCCGCGCCGGTCGTCCCGAGCGCGCCTCCGGTGAGCTCGCGTACCACGTGCTCGACGTCATGGTCTCGACGGCCGAGTCGGGTCTCAGCCGCACCTCGGTCGACGTCGTCAGCACCGTGGAACTCGCTCCCGCACTGCCAGAGTCGTGGACCCCGGCGGACGGCACCTTCGGAGCATGACCGTGGCCGGTCCCGGTATCGCGGTGGTGGGCGGTGGCTTCATGGCCACCGTCCACAGCCGGGCGGCCCGCGCTGCGGGTGCCCGGCTGGTCGGTGTCGTCGCCTCGACGCCCGAACGCTCGCGGGAGGTCGCCGCGAGTCTCGGGTTCGAGCGCGGGTACGGCTCGCTCGACGAGTTGCTGGCCGACCCCGCGGTCGACGTGGTGCACGTCTGCACACCGAACGCGCTCCACGCCGAGCAGGCCCTCGCGGCCATCGCGGCCGGCAAGCACGTCGTCTGTGAGAAACCCCTCGCGACCGACGCCGCGACCGCCGAGCGTCTCGTCGCCGCCGCGGCCGAGGCCGGTGTCGTCGGCACGGTGCCGTTCGTGTACCGCTTCCACCCGCTCGTCCGGGAGGCCCGGGCGCGTGTCGCCGCCGGTGACCTCGGGGCCCTGCTCACGATCAGCGGGTCGTACCTCCAGGACTGGTTGCTCGCGCAGGCCGACGACAACTGGCGGGTCGACTCGGCGGCCGGTGGCCGTTCGCGCGCCTTCGCCGACATCGGTTCGCACCTCGTCGACCTCCTCGAGTTCATCACCGGCGCGCGCATCACCGAGCTGAGTTCGACGGTCCGGACCTTCTTCGCCGAACGCGCGAACACCCCGGAGGTCACGACCGAGGACGCGGCCGCGGTCGTCATCCGGCTCGAGGGCGGTGCCATCGGCACACTGCTCGTCTCGCAGGTCGCGCCCGGTCGGAAGAACCGGCTGCACCTCGAGGTCGCCGGGACCGAGCTCAGCATCGGTTTCGATCAGGAAGCACCCGAGACGCTGTGGCTCGGCCGTCGGTCGGGCACGCAGGTGTTGCCGCGCGACGCCGACCAGCTGCACCCGGACGCCGCTCGGCTGTCCATCGTCCCCTCGGGGCACCCGATGGGCTACCAGGACTCCTTCAACGCGTTCGTGGCCGACAGCTACGCGGCGATGGCCGGGCAGTCGCCGGACGGCCTGCCCGTCTTCGCCGACGGACTCCGCACCGCGCGCATCACCGAGGCCGTCCTCGACGCGGCCGACACCGGCCGCTGGGAAGCGATCGCCACCTCCACCGACGACGAGCAGAGGATCACCGCATGACCGACACCACCGACAAGCAGTACGCCAGCCGACTCCCGGTGACCCTGTTCACCGGACAGTGGGCGGATCTGCCTTTCGAGGAGGTCGCCCGCCTCGCCGCCTCCTGGGGCTACGACGGCCTCGAGATCGCGGCCTCCGGCGACCACCTCGACCTGAAGCGCGCGGATGAGGACGACGCCTACCTGCAGTCCCGCCTCGACATCCTCGACCGGCACGGCCTCGAGGTCTTCGCGATCTCGAACCACCTCACCGGCCAGGCCGTGTGCGACGACCCGATCGACTTCCGCCACCAGGCGATCGTGCGCGACTACACCTGGGGCGACGGCGACGCGGAGGGGGTGCGTCAGCGCGCGGCCGAGGACATGAAGCGGTCCGCGCGGGTCGCGCGCAAGCTCGGTGTCGACACGGTCGTCGGCTTCACGGGGTCGAAGATCTGGCAGTACTCCGCGATGTTCCCGCCGGTGCCGGCTTCCGTCATCGACGCCGGGTACGAGGACTTCGCCACCCGCTGGAACCCGATCCTCGACGTCTTCGACGCCGAGGGGGTCCGCTTCGCACACGAGGTGCACCCGTCCGAGATCGCCTACGACTACTGGACGAGTGTCCGCACCCTCGAGGCGATCGACCACCGCCCGGCCTTCGGCTTCAACTGGGACCCGTCGCACATGATGTGGCAGGGCGTCGACCCGGTCGGGTTCATCGTCGAGTTCGCGAACCGGATCTACCACGTCGACTGCAAGGACACCCGGATCCGGCCGGCCACCGGTCACGCCGGCATCGTCGGCTCGCACCTGCCCTGGGGCGACCCGCGGCGCGGCTGGGACTTCGTGTCGACCGGTCACGGCGACGTGCCGTGGGAGGACGCCTTCCGCGCCCTGTCGAGCATCGGCTACGCCGGGCCGATCTCCATCGAGTGGGAGGACGCCGGCATGGACCGTCTGCACGGCGCCGAGGAGGCCGTCGGGTACATCCGGAACCTGCTCTGGAAGCTGCCCGAGCAGTCTTTCGACGCGGCGTTCAGCACCCAGTAGCCCCGGTCCCTGAGCTGCCTCTTCGGTCCTTGAGCCTGTCGAAGGGCTACAGCGCCTTCGCCGCCGCGACGAGCACCTGGTTGAGCGTGGGCGCCCCCGTCGCGCGGAACACCTCGGTGCCGTCGTCGGCCGTGATGATGACCGTCGGGGTGGAACGGATGCCGTCGGCCTCCGCCTCCGCCGAACGGAAGGCGACGTCGCGCTCCTCGACGACGGCGCCGGCCACGAGCGCCGGGACCTCGGCCAGGACCGCGCGAGCCTGCATGCAGGGGGCGCAGAACGCGGAGGTGTACAGGGTGAGCTTCACATCTCGTCCAACGCGACCCGGCGGTCCGCCATTCCGCCGCGACCGCCGGTTCCTGGGTGAGTTGTCAATCGCCCACCCATTCCTCGTCGGATGGACCAGGATGGCGTCATGAGAATCGCAGTGACGGGAGGCTCGGGCAAGCTCGGGCGAACAGTGGTCGGCCATCTTCGGGAGCACGGTCACCTCGTGATCAACCTCGACCAGGCGGGAGAGCGCGGAGACGGCTTCGTCCGCATCGACCTGCGTGACGCGGGCCAGGTGTTCGACGCCCTCACCGGTGTCGACGAGCAGGCGCCGGACGGGTTCGACGCGGTCGTCCACCTGAGCGCGATCCCCGCGCCGGGGCTCTCGACGAACACGACGACCTTCCAGAACAACATCCTCAGTACCTACAACGTGTTCAACGCCGCCATCAAAGCCGGCATCACGAACATCGTCACGGCGTCGAGTGAGACCGTCCTCGGGCTGCCGTTCGACACCCCGCCGCCGTACATCCCCGTCGACGAGGCCTACGCCGCCCGACCCGAGTCGACCTACTCGCTCTCGAAGCACCTCGAGGAGCAGCTCGCGATCGAGCTCACGCGGTGGCACCCCGAGCTCAAGATCATCGCCCTGCGCTTCTCCAACGTGATGGACGAGGCCGACTACGCGGCGTTCCCGTCGTTCGACGCCGACGCCACCCTCCGCAAGTGGAACCTCTGGGGCTACATCGACGGCCGCGACGGCGCCCAGGCCGTGCGGCTCGCGCTCGAGCACCAGGCCACGGGGTTCGACCGGTTCATCATCGCGGCGGCCGACACGGTCATGTCGCGCGACAACGTCGAGCTCGTCGCGGAGGTCTTCCCGGACGTGCCCGTCAACGGCGACATCGCCGGCAACGGCACGCTGCTCTCGATCGACCACGCCCGCGAGGTCCTCGGGTACGACCCGAAGCACAGCTGGCGAGACACCCTTTCAGCCCCCTGACGGTTCACAATTCAGGACGGCCCCGGCCAGTCGCCCGCCGGCTCGCCCCTGAGCCGCCGACGCGCCGCGGGCGTCCTGAATTGCGAACCGGACAGGGTGACGTTCACAACTCAGGACGCATACGGCGTGTTCTGACCTCGCGACGGGTAGCAGGCGCGACGCGCCGCGGGCGTCCTGAATTGCGAACCGTGCGCCGGGTCAGAGGGCGCCGTTGAGCTTCGCGAGGAGTTCGGCGAGCCGCCGCACCTCGGCCTCGTCCCAGGACGAGAGTTGCTGGTAGAGCATCGCCTGGTCGTTGGCCCGCGTCGACTCCATCCGGCGCTCGCCCTCGGCGGTCGCGACGACGAGGCTCGCACGGCCGTCCTCGGGGTCCGGCGTCCTCGTCACGAGGCCGAGCGTCTCCAGCTGGTGGATGAGGCGACTCACCGCGCTCTTGTCCGTCGCGAGCATCTCGGCCAGGGCACCGGCGCGGATCGCTCCGGAGCGCGAGACCATGCTGAGCAACTTGTAGCCGGCCGGCTGGAGCCCGGGGGAGATCCGCTCGGCGCGGTCACGGATGCCGTTGCGGATGCGGTTGATGAGGAGCGCGAACTGCTCCTCCACGGCACCGATCGCGAGGTCGTGCGCGGTGCCGGCCGCTGCGTCGTCGGCAGCGGCCGGCCCGGCCTGGGCGTCGTGATCGATGGACATCGTTCGCATTGTACGGACTAGCGGCCGTGGCGGGGGCTGTGTGCCTCGGCCTCCGTACCGCCGTCGGTGTCGGCGGTCTCGTCCCGTCCTCGCTCGAGTCGGGTGTCCGCCTCGCCGCCGATCATGGCCTCGGCCACGTCGAGCGCACCGGTCGCGAACGACTGGGTCGACGTGGACGCGGTGGCCGTCGTGACGGAACCGGTGGCCGCGCCGACGAGGGCGGGCTCCCCGGAACGCTGCTCGGCCATGCGCTGCACGGCGTTCTTCGAACCGAGCTTCTTGTTCGGCAGGAAGATCACGGCGATGATCGTCAGGATCGCGAGTGGTGCGGCGACGAGGAAGATGTCGGCCACCGCGTCACCGTAGACGGACTCGATGATGGTCCGCACCGACTCGGGCAGCGTGCTCACCTTCGGGATCGTGCCGCTGGAGAGCGTCTCGGCGATCTTGGCGCCAGGGGCACCGAGGGCGACGATGGCCGCCTGCAGGTCGTCCTGTCGGTCGGACAGCATGTCGGTGACCTTCGTCGCGAGCACCGAGCCCATGACCGAGACGCCGATCGTGCCGCCGAGGCTGCGGAAGAACGCGACACCCGCGCTCGCCGTGCCCAGCTGCTGCGGCAGGACGTCGTTCTGGACGACGAGCACGAGGTTCTGCATGACCATGCCGACACCGGCGCCGAGGACGAACATGTACACGGAGACGAGCAGGTAGTTCGAGTCGTAGTGGATCGTGCTCATGAGGAACAGGCCGACGGTGAGGAGGATCGAGCCCACGATGAGGTACGGCTTCCAGTGCCCGAAGCGGGAGATGAACTGCCCGACCACGATGGAGGCGATCAGGAGGCCGCCGATCATCGGGAGCGTCAGCAGACCCGACTCGGTCGGCGTCGCTCCACGCGCCAGCTGCATGTACTGGCTGAGGAACACCGAGGTGCCGAACATCGCCACACCCACCGAGATGCTCGCGACGACCGCGAGGGTGAAGGTGCGGTTCTTGAACAGCGACATCGGGATGATCGGCTCGTCGACCTTGATCTCGACGATGACCGCTGCGGCGAGCAGGAGGACGGAGATGCCCACCATGACGAGCGTCGTGAAGCTCGCCCACTCGAACTGCGTCCCCGCCAGGGTGACCCAGATGAGCAGCAGCGAGACGCCGCCGGCGATGAGGGCGGCGCCCAGGTAGTCGATCTTGACCTTGCCGACGTTCCGCTTCGGGAGGTGGAGCGTGCGCTGCAGGAGGAAGATCGCTGCGATCGCGAAGGGGACGCCGACGAAGAAGTTCCAGCGCCAGCCGAGCGAGTCGGTGAGGAGTCCGCCGAAGAGCGGGCCGCCGACCGTGCCGACCGCCATGACCGCACCGAAGAGGCCCATGTACCGCCCACGCTCACGCGGGCTGATGATGTCGGCCATGATGATCTGGCTGAGCGCCGTGAGACCACCGGCGCCGAGGCCCTGCAGGACGCGGAACCCGATGAGCGTGCCGGTGTCCTGCGAGAAGCCCGCGAGCGCCGAGCCGAGGACGAAGACGCCGAGCGCCAGCTGGATGAGCAGCTTGCGGTTGAAGAGGTCGGCGAACTTTCCCCAGATGGGCGTCGAGACGGTGGTGGCGAGGAGGGTGGCCGTGACGACCCAGGTGAACGCCGTCTGGTCGCCGTTCAGGTCGGAGATGATCCGGGGGAGGGAGGTCGAGACGACGGTTCCGGCGAGGATCGACACGAACATGCCGAGGAGGAGGCCGGAGAGGGCCTCGAGCACCTGGCGATGCGTCATGCCGTTGTCCGCGCGAGCGGGCGTGGCGGGTGTTGAGGTGGTGTGTGACATGGGCTCCGCGATCGTGATGACGTCAGCTAGTTGATATGCGTCAACTATATGAGAAGTAGTTGATCAGTGTCAACCAATCACGACGGCGGGGTATTCCCGTGGCCCTTCGACCGGCTCAGGGACCGGGGCGGGTCGGGGCGGCTCGGGGAGCGGAGGGAGTCCGCTCCCCGAGCCTGCCGAGGGGCCGGTCAGCGCCGAGTCGTGACGTCCTTGAGCTTCCCGTTCGCGATGTGCAGACGACGCTCGGCGCGCTTGGCGACCGCGGTGTCGTGCGTCACCACCACGACCGTGAGTCCGCGGTCCCGCCACAGGCCCTCGAGGAGGTCCATGATCTCGTCGCGGGTCTCCTCGTCGAGGTTGCCGGTCGGTTCGTCGGCGAGCAGCACTTCGGGCTCCTTGACGAGCGCACGGGCGATCGCGACCCGCTGCTGCTGCCCGCCCGACAGCTCGGTGGGGAGGTGCGAACCCCGCTCCGCGAGTCCGACGGACGCGAGCGCCGCCCGAGCCCTGGTCTCGCGTTCGGCCCGCGGGGTGCCGATCGGGACCAGGGCCATCTCGACGTTCTCCTGTGCCGTCAGCGTCGGGATGAGGTTGAAGCCCTGGAACACGAAGCCGATCTCCGTGGCGCGGATCCTGCCGAGCTTCGTCTCGCTGAGCGTCGAGAGGTCGTCGCCGGCGAGTGAGATGCTGCCGGCGGTCGGTCGGTCCAGCGCGCCGAGCATCTGGAGGAGCGTCGACTTGCCGCCGCCGGTCGGGCCCTGGATGGCGACGAGCTGTCCGTCGGGGATTTCGAGGTCGACGCCGTCGAGCGCCGTGACGGAGCGCTTCGCCTGGCGGTACTGCTTGGTGAGGCCGGTGATCGTGTACATGGGGTCCTTCGTTCTGCTGGTCGGAGTGAGGAGTCGGACCGCCGGGTGGTCGCGGGGGAGACGACCACCCGGCGGCGTCTGGTGCGTCGCCTAGGCGACGGAACGGAGCGCTTCGGCCGGGCGTAGTCGTGAGGCGCGCCACCCGCCGATGGCACCGGCGAGCAGCCCGCCGAGGATGGCGATCCCGACGGCGATGACGATGATCCACGCGGTCACGGGAGCCTGGAGGACGATGTCGGTGGTGGTCGCGGCCGCAGCGCCCGGGGCGCCGCCGAACCCACCGGCTGCTCCCGCCGCCGCATCCGACGGCATGCCTGCGGCACCGCCGGGTCCGCCGAGTCCGCCACCGGCCGAGGTCGTCGCCGCCGCGCTGAGCGTCGGGGCGACGAGGTTCACGACGAGGATGCCGACGAGGCCGACCGCGACACCGACGGCACCGCCGATGAGCGACTGTACGACGGACTCACCCGCGACCTGGCCGACGATGCGTCGGTTGCTCCAGCCGATCGCCTTGAGCGTGCCGAACTCACGGGTGCGGCGCGTGACGCCGGAGATCGTGAACAGGATCGCGATGAGGAACGCGGCGGCGAGCACGATGAGCGACAGCCAGGTGCCCAGGTTCGACACGAGCGTCGACGCCGAGGCGAGCGAGCCGGACACGGTGGACGCGAGGTCCTCCTGGGTGCTCACCGTCGCGTCGGGCAGTGCCGTCTCGATGTCCGTCTGCACCTGCGTGATGTCGGTCGACGAGGCGGCCTGCACGTACACGTCGCTGACCTGGCCGTCGAGTCCTGCGAGCGTCTGCGCGACGTCGAGGGGGATGTAGACGTCCGACGCGGTCGTGGCGTCGGCTCCGGAAGCGGTCACCGTGCCGACCACGCTGAACGTGGTGCCCGCGATGTCGATCGTGTCGCCGGTGGCGATCCCCGCCTCGGTCGCGTAGGAGGCGTCGAGGACGGCGACGTCCGTGCCCGCGTCGTCGGCTGCGAGCGAGCGACCGTCGCTGAGGGTGACGGCCGAGAGTGGCCCGACGGCGTCACCCGAGGGGTCGAGACCGAGGACCGTGAAGGAGTCGACGCCGAAGGAGCTCCCGCCTGCGCCGTCCGGACCACCCTGCGGCGGGGTCCCGCCGGTCGTGTCACCGCCGGGCGCGCCTGCCGTACCGTCGGATCCCTGCGCCTGGGAGAAGTCGGGCAGCTCGCCCGTGAAGGTCGTGTTCGTGAGCGACAGGGTGGCTGCGGCGCCTTCGACGTTGGCGACGTCGGTGATCGTGCCGAGCGCGGTCGCGTCGAAGGTCGAGGTGCCGCGCGCCGCCTCGAGTCGCGACTGGTTGACCGTCGTCGTGCCGTCACTCGTCGACCCGTCGCCCGAGCCGAAGTCGAAGTTCTGGCCGGGGCCGCCGCCCTCCGTCGGCGCTTCGGCGGCTTGACTCACCGTGATGTCCGTTCCGACCCCGTAGACAGATTCCAGCACCGACGCCTGCGCCGTCTTCACACCGGCTGCGACCGAGTTGACGATGATCACGAGGGCGATGGCGAGCGCCATCCCGATGGCGATGATGATGGTCTGTTTGCGACGACCGACGAGTTCCCGCCGGAGATAGGTTCCGAACATGTCTGCGTTTCCTTCTGCTCTGGTGCACGTGCCGGCGTCCCCGTTGCGGGACGCCGACGATCCGCACGTCGCGGATGACTTGGACCGGACGCTACGGAGGCCCGCTTGGCCTGCGCCTCGGTGACGCTATGAATCGGCCCAGGCCACTGCGGGCCCTCCGCCGGCTCGGGGAGGGCACAGCATCCGTCTGGTCGGTTCATAGACAGCTCATAGGGCGGAGGCGAATACTGAACGCGTGAACATCCCGACCCAGGCGCCCGGTGCCGCGCGAAGCGCACTCAAACGGGCCGACGGCACCGCCGTCCGTGTGCTCGTCGTTGACGACGAGGCGACGCTCACGGACCTCCTGCAGATGGCCCTGCGCTACGAGGGCTGGGAGATCCGGACCGCCGCCGACGGCCGCGAGGCCCTCACGATCGCCCGCGACTTCCGACCGGACGCCATCGTGCTCGACATCATGCTGCCCGACCTGGACGGCCTGCAGGTGCTGAACCGCCTGCGGACCTCGGGGAGCGACGTCCCCGTCCTGTTCCTCACCGCCAAGGACTCGCTCGACGACCGCATCGCCGGCCTCACCGCCGGCGGCGACGATTACGTGACGAAGCCCTTCAGCCTCGAGGAGGTCGTCGCCCGGCTGCGCGGGCTCATCCGCCGCTCGACCCTCCTGGCCGCCGACGAGTCCGGGCCGGACATCGTGGTCGGCGACCTCGTGCTGAACGAGGACAGCCACGAGGTGACGCGCGACGGCGAACCCATCGAGCTCACCGCGACCGAGTTCGAGCTGCTGCGGTTCCTCATGCGGAACCCGCGCCGGGTGCTGAGCAAGGCCCAGATCCTCGACCGGGTGTGGAGCTACGACTTCGGTGGTCGCGCGAGCGTCGTCGAGATCTACATCTCCTACCTGCGGAAGAAGATCGACGCCGGGCGCGAGCCCATGATCCACACCGTGCGCGGCGCCGGTTACATGTTGAAGATCCCGACGGTCGGTTCGTGACCACGAGCGCCCCCGTCACCGACCCGGCAGCGACGACCACCGGCTCCACCCACCCCAAGCGCGCACCGTGGACGCTCCGTCGACGCCTCATGGTCGTCGTCGTCGGGCTCCTCGCCCTCGGCAGCGCCATCGTCGGTGTCGCGAGCGCGGTGGCGGTGAGCGGCCTCCTCACCGAGGGCGTCGACAACCAGCTCACGAAGGCCGCCGAGCGGATCGTCGACTACGGCCGCAACGGCCAGCTCCCCGCACCGGACTCCATCCCCGACGCCGCGATCCCCGACGGCTACGGCGGTGGTTCGGGCACGCGTGAGCCGCCCGCCTTCATCGGCGCTCCGGGCCTCGGGCCCGGCGCACTCGGGGCGATCGTCGTCGACGGCACCATCGTGAACGCCGGATACCTCAACGCCGACGGCAGCACGGTCCCGTGCACCGAGAGCCAGGACGCCATGATCCTCACGGTTTCGGCCGGCGACCGACCGTCGACCATCAACCTCGGGGAGCACCTCGGCGACTACCGCGTCGTCGCCGTCACCGACGCGAGCGGCGCGACGAGGATCATCGGGCTTCCGCTCGCCGAGGTCGCGTCGACGGTCATGCAGCTCGTCACCCTCATCGCGATCATGAGCGTCGTGGTCCTGCTGCTCGCCGGGCTGGCCGCGTTCGCGATCGTGCGGTACTCGCTCCGCCCGCTCGACCGGGTCGTCGCGACGGCCGCGGTCGTCGCCGAACTACCACTCGACCGCGGTGAGGTGGCGCTCGCCGTCCGGGTACCGGAGTCGGACACCGACCCGCGCACCGAGGTCGGACGCGTCGG
Organism: Plantibacter sp. VKM Ac-2876; assembly: GCF_015350715.1. Taxonomy (NCBI): domain Bacteria; kingdom Bacillati; phylum Actinomycetota; class Actinomycetes; order Micrococcales; family Microbacteriaceae; genus Plantibacter; species Plantibacter sp. VKM Ac-2876. The sequence continues at coordinate 515,898 of NZ_JADKSI010000003.1, forward strand.
ATCGGCGATCAACCGCATGCTCGGGCACGTCTCGTCCGCGCTGAACGCCCGGCAGGCGAGCGAGAACAAGGTGCGCCGGTTCGTCTCGGACGCGAGCCACGAGCTCCGGACCCCGCTGGCGTCCATCGCCGGATACTCGGAACTCGCCGCCCGGAAGTCGGACGCACTACCGGAGGACGTCACCCACTCCCTCGGCCGGATCCGCTCCGAGGCCGGTCGCATGACCACGATCGTCGAAGACCTGCTGCTCCTGGCGCGGTTGGACGAGGGACGCGAACTCGCGAAACGCCCCGTCGACCTCACCGAACTCGTCATCCACACCGTCGGCGACGCCCATGTCGCCGGGCCGGACCACGTGTTCGAACTCGACTTCCCCGAGGAGCCCGTCCTCGTCACGGGAGACGCGTCCCGGCTGCAACAGGTGATCGTCAACCTGCTGGCGAACGCGCGGACCCACACGCCCGCCGGGACGACCGTGCGGACGGGGCTGGCGGTCGAGAGCGGTCCTGCGGGCGAGATCGCCGTGCTGACCGTGTCGGACGACGGCCCCGGCATCGACCCTGCGCTGCAACCCAACCTCTTCGAGCGCTTCGTCCGCGGTGACGACTCCCGCTCACGGGCCACGGGGAGCACCGGCCTCGGGCTCGCGATCGTGCACGCCGTCGTGACCGCGCACCACGGCACCGTCAGGTGCGAGAGCACACCAGGACGGACGGTGTTCCGCGTGGAGCTGCCGGCCGTCGCCACCCCGGGCGTCCCCGTCCCGTCGGCGGAGTGATCCGTGCGGCCGGGTAGCGTGGTCCCCATGTGGGTGAAGGTGTGCGGTCTGTCCGAGGCGTCCGATGTCGCTGCGGCGGTGGACGCAGGAGTCGACGCGATCGGATTCGTCTTCGCGCCGGGGTCGCCCCGGACCGTCGAGCCCGAACGCGTCGCCTCGCTGCTCGTCGACGTCCCGGAGTCGGTGCTCACGGTCGGCGTCTTCCGGCGGCAGTCGGTCGAGGAGGTCTCGCGGATCGCCGGTGCTGCCGGGGTGCAGGCCGTCCAGCTCCACGGTGACGAACCACCCGAGGCGTTCCACGAGCTGCAGGCGATGGGATGGCGGACGCTCCGGGCGACCTCGGCGGTGCACTACGCCTCCGAGAACGCCGCCGAGCGCGCCGCCTACGCCGAAGAGCTGCTGCTCCTCGACGCACCGGACCCGGGAGCCGGGAAGACCTTCGACACGATCGCCCTGGTGGCGAACCCACCCACCCGCACCTGGATCCTCGCGGGTGGGCTCACACCGGAGAACGTCCAGGGCCTTGCCGCGGAACTCCGGCCCTGGGGGGTCGACGTGTCCAGCGGGGTCGAGTCCTCGCGCGGGGTGAAGTCGCCGGAGCTCATCCGGTCGTTCGTGCACGCCGCCCGCACCGCCCGGGCCGTCTGAGCGTCTGAGGGACACCCGCTGGTCCGCGGTGTGACCCGCACGCTACATTCGTCGGATGAGGCGGTCGGTCGACCGCGATGACAACAAGGAGCGCCACCACCGTGTTCGACACCATCCTGCTCGCCGCGGACGACAACGGTCGAGCCGCCATCGAGTTCATGAACGCCCCCGCCAACGTCTTCGGCGGCATCATCGGCTACGCCCTGTTCGTCGCCTCCGTCTGGGGGATGTTCGAGAAGTCGGGCCGCTCCGGCTGGACCGCGATCATCCCGATCTACAACTGGTACGTCGTCGTCAAGCTCGCCGGCTTCTCCGGTGCGGCGACCATCCTCTACTTCATCCCGCTCGTGAACGTCGTGTTCGGATGGATCGTCGGTTGGCACATCGGCAAGCAGTTCGACAAGAGCACGGTGTTCCGGATCTTCGGGCTCATCCTGTTCCAGCTGATCGGGTTCTTCATCCTCAGCTACGGCTCGGACCGCTACCTGGGCAAGCAGGCCGACCGCGCCTAGTCGGCGGTCACCGGAGCCGGACGCTCACCGGGACGGCCAGGCCCACGGCGGTGTCGACAGCAGGCCCTGATCCTCGACGGTCGTTTCGCCGAGTCGCTTCACCAGCCGGTGCTCGTGCACCTCGCCGGCCTCGAGCATGGCCTCGATGAGCGGGCGGGCATGGGAAACGACCACGAGCTGGGTGTCGGCGCTCGCCGCGGTGATGAGCCGAGCGAGCTGGGGCAGGAGGTCGCCGTGGAGGCTCGTCTCGGGCTCGTTCAGCACCATGAGCTCGGGCGGACGAGGGGTGAGGAGCGCCGCGACGAGCAGCAGGTAGCGGAGCGTGCCGTCGGACAGCTCACCGGCCGAGAGCGGACGGAGCATGCCGGGCTGTTCGAGCTCCAGCCGGAACACCCCGTCGTCGGCGCGCACGCGCAGCACGCTGCCGGGGAACGCGTCGTCGACGGCGGCGTCGAGGCGGTTCCGACCGCCGGACTCGATGATCGTCTGCACCGCGGCGGCGAGGTCCGCGCCGTCGTGCCCGAGCACCGGCGTCCGCGTGCCGACCTGCGGCGCACGTGCCGGGGCCTCGCGGTCGGTCCGGAACTGGTCGTAGAACCGCCAGCCGCGCACCTGGCCGCGCACGCGGAGGACCTCGGGCGTCGCGTCGGCGTCCGAGAACTCGGTGAGGATGCTCTCCGAGGTGCCGAGCGTTCGACCGATCGGACGCCACGACCCGTCGCGGACCCGGACCGCCGGTCCATGTCGGTCGACGAGCAGGCTGCTCGGTTTGGCCAGTGCGCCGGCGAAGATCTGCTCCCGCTTGATCTCGGGGTCGCGGCCGAAGAGTGTCGTGGACGGTTGCGGGATCCCGAGGTCGACGAGATACCCCAGCGTGTCCGTCGCGAACCCGAGTCGCAGGCTGATCGGACCCGAGCGGCGCGTGCCCTGGACCGGGACGGAGCCGTCGACCATGGCGCGACTCACGTGCTCGGGGCCGGCCCAGAGCGTCGAGGAGAGCCCGCCGTCGCGGGCGAGGGATCCGACGACGTCGCCGTCGCCCGCACTCGCGAGGAGTCGGAGTGCCCGGTAGAGGTTGGACTTGCCGGTGCCGTTCGCGCCGGTCACGACGTCGAGGCCGTGCAGCGGCAGCACGGTGTCTCGGATGGACCGGTAGCCGGAGATGGCGAGCGTCTGGATCATGGCTCCATGGTGCCGGTCGCCTCGGACATCCGGAGGGGCGGTCGTGGCGCCCGGTGCACGCCTGTCGGAACGGGGCCGGGGGTGTGTTATGGTTGTCGAAACCAAAGACCGCCGGTCACTGTCGCGTGCAAGCGAGACAGTCGAAGGTTCTCATGACGAGACGTCCAGCGCAGGTGTATGAAGATCTGATCGAGGCTCGCCTCTCCCCAGCTCCGTGCGCTTGCGCCGGAGCTTTTTTCATGCCCGAACCCTTCGCCGGCCCGGCGGTTGGTGTGTGCGGCCTCCGCTGCATGCATTCAAGATTCGAAAAGGAGTGGCCATGGCGAACAAGGAAGCCTCGGTTGCCGAACTCACGGAGAAGTTCCAGAGCTCGACTGCCGTTCTGCTGACCGAGTACCGCGGCCTCACTGTTGCTCAGCTCAAGAACCTGCGCAAGAGCATCAGTGCGGACGCAACCTACGCCGTGGTGAAGAACACGCTGACCAAGATCGCGGCGAACAACGCCGGCATCTCGTCGTTCGACGACGAGCTCGCCGGTCCGTCCGCGATCGCATTCGTGCACGGTGACCCAGTCGCCGTCGCGAAGGCTCTTCGTGACTTCGCCAAGGCAAACCCTCTCCTCGTGGTCAAGGGCGGTTACTTCGACGGTAACCCGCTGACCGCTGACGAGGTGCGCAAGCTCGCCGACCTCGAGTCCCGTGAAGTGCTGCTGGCAAAGCTTGCTGGCGCCGTCAAGGCCTCGCTGTTCGGAGCTGCCTACCTCTTCAACGCACCGCTCTCGAAGGCCGTTCGCACGGTCGAGGCGCTGCGCGAGAAGCAGGAGTCCGCGGCCGAGTAATTCGGTTCCGCGCACAATCAACCCCGTACCTGTCCGCCGCGTGATGCGGTTGCAGGGCATGAAACAAGGAGAACAATCATGGCAAAGCTGTCAAACGAAGAACTGATCAACGCGTTCAAGGAGCTCACGCTCATCGAGCTCAGCGAGTTCGTCAAGCTGTTCGAGGAGACCTTCGAGGTCACCGCTGCTGCTCCCGTCGCCGTCGCCGGCCCGGCTGCTGCTGGCGCTGCTGTTGAAGAGGTCGAAGAGAAGACCGACTTCGACGTCATCCTCGAGGCTGCTGGCGACAAGAAGATCCAGGTCATCAAGACGGTCCGCGAGCTCACCTCGCTCGGCCTCGGCGAGGCCAAGGCTCTCGTCGACGGCGCTCCGGCTGCCGTCCTCGAAGGCGCCAACAAGGAAGCCGCTGACAAGGCGAAGGAAGCCCTCGAGGCTGCCGGCGCCACCGTCACGCTCAAGTAGTCGGTCCCCTGCGGGGGACAACCACTGGGCTGGCGACCGACTCCGGTCGGTCGCCGCTGACGATCGCGGATCTTCCTGACACGAGTGCTGCACGCACTCGGCAGAGACATCCGTGATCGGAGGGCATCGCCCCCGATTCGTTCGGGAGCGGTGCCCTCCGTCAGTTAACCGGAGGGACTGCGATTCGTCGCGTCACTCCACACGGACGCGGATGCTCTGCACCCGTCGACGACGTTCGTCGACGGTTCACGCAGGTATCCGCGTCGTCGTCCAGCTCCGTGTGAGCGTGGGCTGTCGGTGCGGTGCCCGAATCGGGAGAACCCACCACCATGAACACCCACGCACGCTGGCGTGCAACCATCACCTGGATCCGAGCCCAGCTCGCATCCGCTTTCACCGAGTCGGAACGGGCGAGCGACGCCCACCCGCCCGATCCACGGGTCAGCCACTCCTTCACCACCTGGATGCGCTGACCGGTTCGCAATTCAGGTCCGCCTGGGCGAGTCCCGCCCTGCGGGAGGCTCCCGGTGCCGACGCGCCGGGAGCCTCCTGAATGGTGATCACCGGACTGAATGTGCAAGTGCATAGCTTGGCTATGTATACTGGATGGATCATGACCGAGAACCGTACGCATTCACCCCTGCACACCATCCTCGGCGACCTCATCACGGCATCGCACCGGCTCACCCGCCTTGCCGCCCAGGCCACCGGATCCTCCGAATCGCCCGCCGTCTGGCGCACGCTCTCCGTGCTCACCACGGTCGGCCCCGTCCGGGTCGGCGAACTGGCCCGCCAGAGCCGGGTGTCCCAACCCACGATGACGAAGCTCGTACAGAGCCTCGACGAGCGCGACTGGATCAAGCGGATCGCCGACGTCGACGACCACCGCGCGTGGCTCATCGCCATCGCCCCGAAGGGGACGGCCGCTCTCCTCGCCTGGCGCGACGAGCTCACCGACGCCCTGGAGCCGGCCTTCACCGACCTCGAGGACGACGACCTCGCCGCGATCGCCAGGACCGTCGAGATCATCCAGGCTCGCGTGGCCGTCGAGGTCGCGTCGGAGCTGACGGCATGAGCGCCGACACCAGCGCACGCACGTCCTCCGTGCCCACGCCCACGGCGTCGAGCCATGGCCACGGCGCCGGCCACAGTGCCGGCCTCGGCGGCATCCTGCACCAGCCGAAGGCCGTCTGGGCGGTCGCCTTCGCGAGCGTCATCGCCTTCATGGGCATCGGCCTCGTCGACCCGATCCTGCCCGCGATCGCCGAAGACCTCCAGGCGACGCCCACCCAGGCCGAGATGCTCTTCACGAGCTACCTGCTCGTCACCGGTGTGGCCATGCTGTTCACGAGCTGGCTCTCGAGCCGGATCGGTGCCAAGCGCACGCTCCTCATCGGTCTCGCACTCGTCGTCCTGTTCGCGCTCCTCGCGGGCCTGTCCGACTCCGTCGGAGCCGTCATCGGCTTCCGGGCCGGCTGGGGCCTCGGCAACGCGCTCTTCATCTCGACGGCACTCGCCACCATCGTCGGAGCCGCAGCGGGCGGCCGCGCCAACGCGATCATCCTGTACGAGGCGGCACTCGGGCTCGGCATCGCGATCGGTCCGCTCCTGGGTGGTCTCCTCGGCGGCATCGGCTGGAAGTGGCCGTTCTTCGGCACCGCGACGCTCATGGCCGTCGGGTTCATCGCGATCGTGACCCTGCTGAAGACCGAGGGGCCGAAGCCCGCGCCGCTCAAGCTGTCCGCGCCGTTCAAAGCGCTGGCGATCCCGTCGCTGGGCATCCTCGCGGCAGCCGCCCTGTTCTACAACATCGGCTTCTTCACCCTGCTCGCCTACTCGCCGTTCCCGCTCGGCCTCGATGCGATGGGTCTCGGGTTCACCTTCTTCGGGTGGGGTGTCGCGCTGGCGATCACGAGCGTGTTCGTCGCACCGCTGCTCACGGCTCGGATGCGTCGCACCTCCGTGATCAAGCTGGTCCTGCCGTTGCTGGCGCTGGACCTCGTCGCGGCCGGACTCCTCGTGCAGTCCACCACCGGCCTCATCGTCTGCATCGTCGTCGGCGGACTCCTGCTCGGCGTCATGAACACGGTGCTGACCGAGTCGGTCATGGAGGCGACGGACCTGCCGAGCAACGTCGCATCCTCGGCGTACTCGTCCGTACGGTTCCTCGGTGGGGCGATCGCGCCGCCGGCCGCCGCGGAGATCGCGAAGCTCCTCTCGCCCGCCGCGCCCTACTACGTGGCCGCAGGCTCGCTCATCGTCGCGGTCCTCATCGTGGTCCTCGGACGCAAGCACCTCGCCCGGGTCGACGGCCCGGTGGAGAGCGAGCTCGACGAGGCCATCGCGATCACCGCAGCCGACGCGAGCTGATCCGACCGGTCACCGCGCCCCGTTGACGCGAGCGCGACCCTCCAGGGGTCCGCGCTCACGTCGGTGGGGCGCGCTCGCGTCAGCGCACCGCGCTGGGGAGCGCAGCCGGGGCGTCTACTCGGCGGATTCGGGGCGCGTCGTGGTCTGTCGGATCACCAGACGGGTCGGCCAGTGGACCTCCGACACCGTGGTGCCCGAGCCGCCCGAATCCGGGGCCTGAGCACGCTGCTCCTCTTCGAGGTCCTGGAGGAGGATCTCGACGGCGTGACGCCCCTGCGCGCGAGGCTCCTGCTCGAAGGTGGTGAGCGCGAACATCTCCGCGTAGGAGTGCCCGTCGATCCCGATGACCGACAGCTCCGCCGGAACGGTGATCCCGAGTCGTCGTGCGGCGATGATGATGCCGATCGCCACCTCGTCCGTCGAGGCGAACACCGCCGTCGGGCGGATCCTCGCGTCCCGCAGCAGCTGCGCCGCGGCCTCGTAGCCACCTGGCAACGAGTGGACGGCGGGCAGGACGTGCACGGCCGAGGTGAGCCCTGCATCGTCCATCGCCGCGAGATAGCCGGCCAGGCGCCTGCCGTGCACGGTGTCCGTCTGCAGTTCGGCGTCGTGACCGGTGATGTGGGCGATGCGCGTGTGCCCGAGTGTCATGAGGTGTTCCGTCGCCTCGCGCCCGAGCGCCTGGTCGTCGATGTTGATGGAGTGGGCCCCGCGGATGTTGCCGCCGATCGACACCAGTGGACGGGGGTTGGCGAGCAGGCGCGCGATCTCGTCCTGCGAGGCCTCGATCCCGATCGAGATCATGCCGTCGAAGCGCTTGTTCGTGAGGTAGGCGTCGAAGATCCGATCGCGTTCCGGGGAGTCGGGCGGCAGATGGTGGAGCGTCAGATCGTAGCCCCGCGCACGGAGAGCACCCTCCGCCCCTTCCAGGACCTCGCCGAAGTACCAGCGGTTGAGGAACGAGGTCAGGACGCCGATGGCGAGCGTGCGTCCGGTGGACAGGCTCGCGGCGATGGGTGAGGCGACGTACCCGATCGTGGCCGCGGCCTGCACGACCCGCTCCCGGGTCTCGGCCGACACGTATCCGCGCCCGGTGAGCGCTCGCGAGGCCGTCGCTTTCGAGACGCCGGCGAGGGCCGCGACATCACTGATGGCACCACTCATGCCGACTCCCTCCGTTGGGTAGCACCACCATAGCGAATCTGGAACAGACCTGGAACTGTCGACTGGAACTGATCCATAACATCTGGAACACGAATGGTCCGCCCGGCCGCGTGATTTCGGTGGGAGCGCTCTCACTGTCTATTTCGTTATGTTCTCGTGCTTGCATCCTGTCGCCGGGTGAAGTACTTTGACGCATGGAAACGGTTCCGCATCCGGACCGATTCCGCACCAGTGCATCATCGGAACGGCTCGACCCTGGAGACGTTCGAACCTGCAGCACTCAATGAGGAGGACACAGATGAGTTTCATTCGGACCCGCCGGACGGCCCTGCCGCTGGCCGTCCTGGCCGTCGCGGGCGTCGCGCTCACCGCTTGTTCAGGCGGATCGGGCAGCAGCGGCGGTGGCGACGACGACAAGACCGTCACCATCTACGGGACGATCGCCGACACCGAGGCGAAGCTGCTCGAGGAGAGCTGGGCCGACTTCGAGAAGGACAGCGGCATCACGATCAAGTACGAGTCCTCCAAGGAGTTCGAGTCGCAGATCGGTATCCGCGCCCAGGGCGGTAACCCGCCCGACCTCGCGATCTTCCCGCAGCCCGGCCTGCTGGCCGACCTCGCCAAGCGCGACTACCTGAAGCCCGCGCCCGACAGCGTCAAGGCGAACATCGAGAAGTACTGGTCGACGGACTGGGCCGCGTACGGCACCGTCAACGACACCGTCTACGGCGCGCCGCTCATGGCGAGCGTCAAGGGCCTCGTCTGGTACCAGCCGGCCAAGTTCAAGGAGTGGGGCGTCGAGGTCCCGAAGACCTGGGACGAGCTGCTCACGCTGACCAAGACCATCCAGGAGAAGACGGGTTCCGCACCCTGGTGCGCCGGCTTCGGCTCCGGCGACGCCTCGGGCTGGCCCGGCACCGACTGGATCGAAGACCTCGTCCTGCGCCAGCAGGGCCCGGACGTCTACGACGACTGGGTCGCCAACAAGGTCAAGTTCACCGACCCGAAGATCAAGGAAGCGTTCGACTCGGTCGGCGAGATCCTCAAGAACCCGGAGTACGTGAACGCGAGCTTCGGCGACGTGTCCTCGATCAACTCGACCGAGTTCGGTGACGTCGCTCCGGCGCTCGCCTCCGGCGCCTGCGCACTGCACCACCAGGCATCGTTCTTCTCCGGCTTCCTCGAGGACGCCGGCGCGACCGTCGCTCCCGACGGTGACGTGTGGGCCTTCGTGACCCCCGGCATCAAGGAGGGCGAGACCGCTGTCACCGGTGGTGGCGAGATCGTCGGCGCGTTCAGCGACGACGAGAGCACCGTCAAGGTCCAGGAGTACCTCTCCAGCCCTGAGTGGGCGAACAAGCGGGTCAAGCTCGGCGGCGTCATCTCCGCCAACAACGGCCTCGACCCGGCGAACGCCTCGACCCCGATCCTCAGCCAGGCGATCGAGATCCTGCAGGACGAGAAGACCACGTTCCGCTTCGACGCCTCCGACCTGATGCCCGGTGCCGTCGGCGCCGGAACCTTCTGGAAGGGCCTCGTGAACTGGATCAACGGCGACGAGACCGACCAGGTCCTCAAGGACATCGAAGCCGGCTGGCCCTCCAGCGAGTAATCGATATCCGGAACTGCTGCTCATGAGCGGACGCGCCGGTGGGTGATCACCCTCCGGCGCTTCCGCCTCAGCAGTGGAACCCCCTAGGGTTCACTCAGGGTCCAACGCCGTACTCGAAAGGCCAGCTATGTCAGGTTTCCTCAACTGGTTGGGCGGACTGCCACCGCTCGCCCAGATCCCGATCGTCGTCATCGCCTTCGGTGCGGTGGTGGCCCTCCTCCTCTTCTTCGTGGACATCGCGCCACGCAAGGGCACCCTCTACACGGTCATCCGTCTGGCGTTCTGCGTCCTGGTGCCCGTCGTCGTCGTCCTCTTCTTCGGCTCGTTCCTGTGGGCCGCGGCCGTCGCAGCCGTCCTGGGTGGCGTGCTCTTCCTCCTCGACTACCGGTCCAAGAAGGGCGTCGGGTACCTCGTCCAGCTCGTCGGCTTCCTCGCACCGGCGTTCCTGCTGCTGCTGATCGGCCTGATCCTGCCGTCGATCAACACGACGATCGCCGCGTTCATGTCGGCGTCCGGTAAGAACTTCGTCGGGCTGAACAACTTCATCTGGCTGTTCACGCAGCCGAGCGCGATCCGCACCGTGATCAACACGATCATCTGGGTGCTCCTCGTCCCGGCGCTGTCGACGGCCTTCGGTCTCGCCTACGCGGTGTTCATCGACAAGTCCCGCGGCGAGAAGTACTTCAAGATCCTCGTCTTCATGCCGATGGCGATCTCCTTCGTCGGCGCATCCATCATCTGGCGCTTCATCTACGCCTACCGTGAGGCCGGCGCGACCCAGATCGGTCTGCTCAACCAGATCGTCGTGTGGTTCGGCGGCACCCCGGTGCAGTGGCTGCAGAACGAGCCGTGGAACACGCTGTTCCTCATCGTCGTGCTCATCTGGGTGCAGACCGGGTTCGCGATGGTCGTCCTGTCCGCCGCGATCAAGGGTGTTCCGACCGAGCAGATCGAGGCCGCCGAGCTCGACGGCACGAACGGCTGGCAGCGCTTCACCAACGTCATTGTCCCCGGCATCCGCTCCTCGCTGGTCGTCGTCGTCACGACGATCTCCATCGCGTCGCTGAAGGTCTTCGACATCGTCCGCACCATGACCGCCGGTAACAACGGCACCTCGGTCATCGCGAACGAGATGTACACCCAGTTCAAGAACTTCGAGAACGGCCGGAGTGCGGCGTTCGCCGTGATCCTGTTCATCCTCGTGCTGCCGATCGTCATCTACAACGCACGGCAGATCAAGAAGCAGAGGGAGATCCGATGAGTGCTGTGCAGCCGATCGAACTACCGATCGACGAGTCCACGAAGGACCAGCTCGCGAAGGGTGAACGCGGCATCGAGGCTGCGAGCCGACGGACGAAGAAGCGGCTCACGAGTCGTGGCGCGACCATCGCTGCCGTCGTCATCGCGGTGCTGTGGACGATCCCGACCTTCGGTCTCTTCGTCTCCTCGTTCCGGCCTGAGCAGCAGGTGAAGACCACCGGTTGGTGGACGATCTTCTCCGACTTCCAGGTCACCATCGACAACTACGTGCAGGTGCTGCAGGCCGGCAACTCGACGCTGAACCTGGCGGGTTCGTGGGTCAACTCGATCGCCATCGCGGTCCCGGCGACCCTGATCCCGCTGGTGGTGGCGAGCCTCGCGGCGTACGCGTTCGCGTGGATCGACTTCCGCGGCAAGAACTTCCTGTTCATCCTCGTGTTCGCGCTGCAGGTGGTGCCGATCCAGATGGCGCTCGTCCCGCTGCTGTCGACGTTCTCCCGTGGCCTGAACATCTTCGGTCTGCAGGTCGGCGAGGGACTGGACGCGAGCGGCACCTTCGCCCAGGTGTGGATCGCCCACACCATGTTCGCGCTGCCGCTGGCGATCTTCCTGCTGCACAACTTCGTCGCGGAGATCCCCGGCGAGGTCATCGAGGCGGCACGCGTGGATGGCGCGGGTCACGGCCAGATCTTCTTCCGGATCGTGCTGCCGCTGACCATGCCCGCCATCGCGTCGTTCGCGATCTTCCAGTTCCTGTGGGTGTGGAACGACCTGCTGGTCGCGCTCATCTTCGCTGACGGCGAGGTCGCACCGATCACGAAGCTGCTGGCGGAGATCACCGGTACGCGTGGCAACGAGTGGCACCTGCTCACGGCCGGCGCGTTCATCTCGATCCTCGTCCCGCTCGTCGTGTTCTTCGCATTGCAGCGGTACTTCGTCCGCGGGCTCCTGGCCGGTTCGACGAAGGGCTGACCCGCCGCGCGGTTCGATCCTCCGATCGACAGCGTCGTCGGTGCGCGAACGCCCCGGGAGCTCACGCTCCCGGGGCGTCCGTGCGTCTGCCGGTCGTTCGTTCTCCTGGTCCCGATGGTCCTTTCTCAGGAGAGTTGCGGTGCGTCGTGTCGGCGTGCGCCCGGCGCGCCGGGGGAGTCCTGAGAAAGGGACGAAGCTGAATTCTGGCCGACGAGTGACCGGGATGGTCCTTTCTCAGGAGAGTTGCGGTGCGTCGTGTCCGAGTACACCCGGCGCGCCGGGCGAGTCCTGAGAAAGGGACCGAGTTCAGGCTGGCAGGTGCGAGGGTGATCGGATCCGCTCAGCGGGGCCTTGGACGGCCCTGCGCGAGCGCTGCGTGGACCGCTCCGATGACTGCGTACCAGTCGTCCATCACCATGCGATATGTGAAGCGGAGAGAGCGATAGCCGAGGATCGCCAACTGGGCGTCGCGCCAGCGATCCTGTTCATGGGCGTCCGGGGTGTCGTGGAACGCACGTCCATCCCACTCCACCACCAACCAATCGTCGATCAGCTCGTCGACGCGTCCGACGCCCGGGATCTCGACCTGATGTCGACCGACGATCCCAGCGCGTTCGAGCCGGATGCGACCGATGCTCTCGAGGAAACTCTCGCATCCCGGCTCCAGCCGAGGGAGTCTGCGCCTGCGCGCGTGCGGGAGTTCGTCCAGCCACGCGCGGAGCGCCCATCCGCGGTGGGGTTCTCGGTGCAGGACGGAGTCCAAGATCGCGCCGGCGACGTCAGGGTGCTGGCAGGTGACGATCTGACGAACGGCCGACTCACGGCTCACCACGAGGAGCGGCGCGATCGAACCGCCCCGAGGGACCACCGGTTGATCGTCGTCCCAGTGCAGGACCGCGTCGTCCCGATCCTGCGCGGGCGGATGGCACCGGCGGTCGCCCGCATCTCGGAGGCGCCCCGCGTTCGACGGGACAGCAACGTGTATGCGCCGGTCTTCCGGTGTGGCCCAGCCGAACCAGGCGGCCGCCGAGATGCACGCGAGTCTCCCGCCGACCCGAACGGCTTGGACGATCTCCGGGGGTGCACCGGGGTCCGCGTACCAGCCTCGTTTCACCCTGATCAGCTCGGCCATCTCGACCGCGAGTCGGAGCGACCGTTTGGAATGGCCGCGAGCCCGAAGCTGATGGACCGTGGCGATACCGTACGCCGGGCGTAAGACGTAGGTTCCTCCTGTCATCGATCGATCGTCCACCCGGTGTCGCCGGACCGCCGAGCCACGCTGCTCATCTGGGGATGATCCGCCCCGCAGTGGACCTGGGGAGCGGACTCGCGGCGGTGACCCTTTCTCAGGAGACTTACGGCGGGTCGGAGAGCGGGCGAGGCGACGCGCCGGCGGACTCCTGAGAAAGGTCACGGAGCGGGAAGCATACGGGGACGGGGAGAGGGGCGGGGAGGACGGTGGGCGGGGATAGGGTGGCGGGATGAGCATGCACGGCGGACGGGGCGGGCCACGCGGCGGTGCACCCGGGGGCGGAGGACCCCGCGCGGGCAGCCGTGTCAGCGGCGGCGACATGGCGGCGCAGAAGGCGCTCAACGCCGAGGCGCCCAGGATCCCGAACCTCGGCAAGCGCATCGTCGCACTGTTCGTGCCGTTCCGCGCCAAGATCATCCTCACGATGGTGCTCGTCGTCATCGGCGCCGCCCTCGCGGTGCTCCCACCCCTGCTGGTCAAGCAGGCGTTCGACGTCGGCCTGTTCCCGACCGACGGCGGCAGCCCGAATCTCGTCGCCCTCGCGGAGATCGTGGGCGTGATGGTGGCGCTCTTCATCATCGCCGCCCTGCTCGGCGTCTGGCAGACCTACCTCACGGCGACCGTCGGCAACAGCGTCATGGGTGCCCTGCGCATCAAGCTGTTCTCGCAACTGCAGGCGATGGAACTGAGCTTCTTCACCCGCACGAAGACGGGCATCATCCAGTCGCGCCTCCAGAACGACGTCGGTGGCGTCGCGAACGTCCTCACCAACACGGTGTCGAGCGTGCTCGGCAACACCGTGACGGTGATCTCCGCGCTCGTCGCCATGCTCATCCTCAACTGGCAGCTGACGATCGTGGCCCTCATCCTCATGCCGATCCTCGTGATCGCGCAGCGCCGCGTCGGTCAGGTCCGAGCACGGATCGCGACGAAGACGCAGGAGTCGCTGTCGGAGATGACCGCGATCACCCAGGAGGCCCTGAGCGTCTCCGGCGTGCTCCTCGCGAAGAGCTTCAACCGCCAGGACACCGAGGTCGAACGCTACAGTGCCGAGAACCGCACCCAGATCCGCCTCCAGGTCAGCCAGGCGATGAGCGGTCAGTGGTTCTTCGCGATGGTGAACATCTTCCTGTCGTCCATCCCCGCGATCGTGTACCTCGTCGCCGGCTGGCTCATCACCGGCGGCGCGGCGGACGTCACCGCCGGCTCGATCGTCGCCTTCACCACCATCCAGGCCCGCCTGCTGTTCCCGCTCATGGGCGTCATGCGCGTCGCCCTCGACCTGCAGACCTCCGGCGCCCTCTTCGCGCGGATCTTCGAGTACCTCGACCTCAAGCCCGCGATCGCCGACCGCCCCGGCGCCGCACCGCTCCCGAGCGTCGCACCGCAGATCCGCTTCGACGACGTCACCTTCCGCTACGCCGACGCCCAGGACGACTCGACCCCCACCCTCGACGGCGTCTCCTTCACGATCGAACCCGGACAGTTCGCCGCGTTCGTCGGACCCTCGGGAGCGGGCAAGACGACCATCTCCTACCTCATCCCGCGCTTCCAGGAGGTCTCGGGCGGCCGGGTCATGGTGGCGGGCGCCGACGTCCGCGACGTCACGCAGGAGTCCCTCGTCTCCCGCATCGGCATCGTCAGCCAGGAGACCTACCTCTTCCACGCGACGATCGCGGAGAACCTCCGCTACGCCAAACCCGACGCGACCCTCGACGAGCTCGAGACCGCCTGTCGTGCGGCGAACATCCACGAGACGATCGCTCGCTTCGAGGACGGCTACGACACGCTCGTCGGAGAACGCGGCTACCGCTTGTCCGGCGGCGAGAAGCAACGCATCGCCATCGCGCGCGTGCTGCTGAAGGACCCGGAGGTGCTCATCCTCGACGAGGCGACGAGCGCCCTCGACACGATCTCCGAACGGGTCGTCCAGGTCGCCCTCGATGACGCGACCCGCGGACGCACGACGGTGTCGATCGCGCACCGCCTGTCGACCATCGTGCACGCCGACGTCATCTTCGTGCTCGATCGCGGGCGCATCGTGGAGCGCGGCACCCACCAGGAGCTGCTCGCCGCCGGCGGCGTGTACGCGACCCTCTACGCCCAGCAGGCCGTCACCGTCTGAGCGGGAGGTCGCGTCGCATCGCGTCGGGCATGTCGACGATGCGCTGCCGTGAGCGGGCCGCGCCGGGGCCGGGCCGGCGCCGGGCCGTGCGCCGGCGCTGTCCGGCCAGCGAAGAACCGCGGTCCAGCCCATTGTGCGCGCGTGGCACGGGTGGCTAGAGTGAGCGCCATCGTGACCCCCGAAGGAGGGGGTGCCCGCGCACCGCCGGATCGAGTAGGGGACTCGTCGATGACCGCAGCTGTGGACGCACCATCCGGATCATCGCCAGACGGCCCCGCGCCGACAGTCCAGTCAGGCCCGCCCATCCCACCGGCACCCTCCTCGGCCGCCAGATCCCGCAGGCTCGGCCGCGGACGGTTCGGCCGCCCCGGCTTCAGCATCCAGTCGAAGCTGCTCGTCATGCTGCTGCTCGTCAGTGTGGGCGCGTCGATCGTCACGGGGATCGTCGGCTACCTGTCCGGCAGCGACTCGTTGCGCCAGGCGTCGTTCGAGCGGCTGACCGAGGTCCGGGAGTCGCGCGCCCGCGAGATCACCAACTACTACGACCAGACGCGCGACTCGCTCGTCGTCTACACCCGTGGCACCACGGTGGTCGACGCGATGAACGGCTTCCACGACGCCTTCCACGAGTTGGAGGAGCAGCCGGTGGACCCGGCGCGCGCGTCGGCGGTGACGTCGTTCTACGAGGACACCTTCGCGCCGGAGCTCGCGGAACGCACGGGAGACGAGGCGGACCCGGCTGCGTTCATCCCGACGAACCCGGCCGAGACCTACCTGCAGTCGGCGTACACGCCGGACGACCTCGACTACGACACCGCGATCACCGTCGACGACGCCGGCGACGGGAGCGCCTGGTCGTCCGTACACGCGCAGTACCACGACTACTTCCGCGAGATCATCGACCGCTTCGGCTACGAGGACGCCCTGCTCATCGACGACGAGGGCGACGTCGTCTACAGCGCCTACAAGGGCCCGGACCTCGGCACGAACGTCCTCACCGGTCCCTACAAGGGCGGGGTGCTCGAGGACGGCTTCACCGCGGCACTCCGGTCGAACGCGATCGACTACGTGGGCATCACCGACTTCGAGCGCTACCAGCCGTCGCTCAACGTCCCGACCCAGTGGATCTTCTCACCGGTCGGCGAGAACGGTCGGATCGACGGGGTGATGGCGCTGCAGGTCCCGATCGGGGCGATCAACGACATCATGACGGGCTCCGGCCAGTGGGAGCAGGACGGCCTGGGGGAGACCGGAGAGACGTACCTCGCCGGTCCCGATCAGCTCATGCGATCGACCTCCCGCCTGTTGATCGAGGATCCGAAGGCGTACGAGCGGGCCGCGGTCGCAGCAGGCACACCGCCGGAGACCGCCGCGCGCGCCGTGGCCGTCGCGGGGACGATCCAGATCCAGCCGACCCGCACCGTCTCGGTGGAGCGGGCGCTCGCGGGCGAGACCGGCACGGCCATCGGGCGCGGCTACCTCGGTCAGGAGAACCTCACGGCGTACACGCCGCTCGACATCGACGGGCTTCAGTGGGTGCTCGTCGCACGGATCGACGCGTCTGAGGCCTTCGCGCCCGTGACCGATTTCACCCGCAACCTCGTCATCTCCGTGCTCGCGATCGTCGTCGTGGTGTCGTTGCTCTCCCTGCTCCTGGCGCAGGTGTTCGCCCGGCCGGTGCGGGCGCTCGTCGGTGCGGTGCGGCGGGTGGCCGGTGGCGACTACAGCGTCGAGGTGCCGAACACCCGACGCGACGAGTTCGGCGACCTGGGCACGGCCTTCAACGACATGAGCCGCAGCCTGAGGCTCAAGCAGGAGCTCATCGAGGAGCAGCGAGCGGAGAACGAGAAGCTGCTGCTCACCCTCATGCCGGCGTCGGTCGCCAAGCGTTACAAGGACGGTGAGGAGACGATCTCCGAGGTCCACCAGGACGTGTCCGTCATCTTCGCCGACCTCGTCGGGTTCGACGACCTCACCCGTGGCCTCGATCCGGAGCGGGAGCTGTCGATGCTCAACGCGCTGGTCCGCAGCTTCGACGAGGCGGCCGAACGGCTCGGGATCGAGCAGGTGCGGACGCTGCGGGAAGGGTATCTCGCGAGCTGCGGGCTGATCGTCCCACGTGTCGACAACGTGCGTCGGACCCTCGACTTCGCGCTCGAGATGCGCACGATCGTCGAACGCTTCAATGCGCAGCACCAGGCGAACCTCACCCTGCGGGTCGGCGTGGACGCCGGTGTCGTGACGAGCGGCCTCGTCGGGCGGACGAGCCTCGCCTACGACATGTGGGGTGACGCGGTGAGCCTCGCCAACCAGGTGCAGTCGGTCTCCGGCACGGCCGGCATCTTCGTGAGTCAACGGGTCCGTGACCGCATGCAGGACACCGTCGCCTTCGAGGCCGCCGGCACCGTGGAGACGCGCGGCGGTCCGCAGGCCGTCTGGCAGGTCGTCTCGGGGCCGAAGTCATGACGCAGGTGTGGCAGGAGGCGTGGTTCCCCTGGGCCGTGGCGCTGGCCGTCGGCGTCCCCGTGCTGCTCATCGTCCTGACCGAGGTGCTCGGTGCGCTCAACCGCCGGAAGCACGCGGCGGTGAAACCGATCCGTCTGCTGCGCAACTACGTGGTGCCGGTCGGCGCGGTGTTCGCGCTCCTGGTGTTCGCCACGGCGAGGGCGGACGACAGCACCTGGGTGCGGATCGTCGGCACCCTCCTCGGGTTCCTCGTGATCCTGCTCATCCTCTCCGCCTTCAACGTCGCCCTGTTCGCGAACGCTGAGGAGGGGTCGTGGCGCGAACGGATCCCGTCGATCTTCGTCGACCTCGCCCGGCTGGCGCTCATCCTCATCAGCCTGGCGATCCTGTTCTCCTGGGTGTGGGGAGCCGACATCGGCGGGCTCGTCACCGCGCTCGGCGTGACGTCGATCGTGATCGGCCTCGCCCTGCAGAACGCGGTCGGCGGGGTCATCTCCGGACTGCTGCTGCTGTTCGAGCAGCCGTTCCGGCTCGGTGACTGGCTCGACACCGGAAGCGTCCGCGGTCGCGTGGTCGAGGTGAACTGGCGGGCGGTCCACCTCGACACCGGCAACGGCATCCAGATCGTGCCGAACTCGTCACTCGCCGGGGCGTCGTTCACGAACCTCAGTCAACCGGTCGGTGCCTACACCGCGAGCGTCGAGGTGACCTTCTCGACCGACGACCCGCCGGACGACGTGCTCCGGCTGCTCCGCGAGGTCGGATCGGGCCTCCCGATGCTCGAGCCGGGGGACGTGGTTTCCGCGTCCTACCTCGGTGCCGCGCGGTTCTCCGTCACGCTGCCCGTGTCCGGGCCCTCCACCGCCGACGCCGCCGTCGCCCTGTTCCGCGCCTGGCTCTGGTACGCCTCGCGGCGCCGCGGTCTCGCGCTCGACGGCGACGGCTCCGACCCGATCGCGACGCCGGAGCGCTTGCGGAGTGCCATCGCCGCACTGGCACCGACCCTCCATGCGCGGGAGGAGGACTACGACGAGCTCGCCCGGACGTGCACACTCGAGCGGTACGGGCCGGGGGAGACCATCCAGCAGGCGGGCACGATCCCCGGTGCGATGCGGTTCCTCGTCGAGGGCGGTGTCCATCTCGCCGTGCCGACGACGGACGGGCTCATCACCTTCCAACGACTCGGCGTCGGCGACTTCATCGGCCAGACGGCGCTGACGAGGGAGGTCGCCATGGCCGCCGCGATCGCCGACGGCACGACCC
The DNA here is from genome assembly GCF_015350715.1 of Plantibacter sp. VKM Ac-2876. Taxonomy (NCBI): domain Bacteria; kingdom Bacillati; phylum Actinomycetota; class Actinomycetes; order Micrococcales; family Microbacteriaceae; genus Plantibacter; species Plantibacter sp. VKM Ac-2876. The sequence goes on from NZ_JADKSI010000003.1 coordinate 534,802, forward strand.
TGGTCCTGCGGATGCCGCTGTCCACCATCGACCAGCTCGTGCGGAGCAAACCCCGCCTGGCCCAGGAGATCGGCGCCTCCATCGACAACAAGCATCGCCAGGCGCAGGCGGCGCTCGCCGAGGCGGGGATCGTCCGCGGTACGATCGGCCGGTAGCCAGCAGCCGTCCCCAGCCGAACGAGGAATCGATGCCGAACCCCGATGGACCGTCCGGGTCGCGGCCGTCTCCCGCCGGTGAGTCCGTGACGGAGCGGATCCGCACGGCGATCTACGACGGGACGCTCGCCTCGGGCGAGCTGCTCATCGAGGCGGAACTCCGGGAATGGCTCGACGCTCCGAGCGAGGAAATCGCCGCGGCTCTCCGGGAACTTGAGCGCGTCGGACTGGTCGAGACGGCACCGCAGCGGCACACCCGTGTCGCGCAGCCACGGGCCGAGGACCGGACAGCCGTGCTCCAGACGCTCGGTGCGCTCGTGAGCGGGGTCGTCCGGGTCACCGTCCCGACCTTGACCGCGGGGCAACGGGCCGAGCTCCTCGCCTTCGTCGAGCACACCATGACGACGGTGGCGGCGGAGGACGCGGATGCGCACGGCCGCTGCGTCTGGGGGCTCGTGGACCGGTTCCTGAAGCATTGCGAGAACCCGGTCCTCGTCTCCGCGACGAAGGACGTGATCGGCGCACTGATCTACCGTGTCTCGGCCACGCGCTCCGCGGCGACGGTCGACTGGTCGGATCTGCGCGTCGGGTACCCGCACCTCCGATCCGCCCTCGCCGCCGGTGACGCCGTCGGGGCGGAACTCGCGATCGAGCACATCTTCCGGCTCCAGGTCCCGCTCCACGACCTGGAGGTCCACTGAGCGACGGCGACATGCTGACCTCGGGGCTGTCGCCGGTGGGACGCGGGGCAATAGTCTGCTGATGGCGCGGTGGTCGCCAGACGACCGCGTCCACGTCGTCACCTCGAGCGAGAAGAGTCCAGATGTCCTCCCCGGAAGTCCCACCCTCCGTCGAACCGACGACCGCGTCGCAGCTGCTCGCCGAGGTCGCGGGTACCTTCCTGCTCGTCTTCGGTCTCGTCGGGACGGCGACCTTCTCCGCCTTCTTCGGCGAGGAGACGTCGAACCCCCTGGGCGTCGGGTTCCTCGGGGTGGCGATCGCCCTCGGGCTCTCGGTGACCATCGCCGCCTACGCGTTCGGCCCCATCTCGGGCGGCCACTTCAACCCGGCGGTGACGCTCGGGCTGGCCGCCGCCGGTCGGTTCCCCTGGCGCGCGACGTGGACGTTCATCCTCGCGCAGCTCGTCGGAGCGTTCCTCGGTGCGCTCGCGGTGTTCGGCCTCGCGGCCGGCGGTCCGGCGGGCTTCCTCGACAAGGCCGTCGCGAGCGGCTTCGTCTCGAACGGGTTCGGTGAGCTCTCGCCCGGCGGATTCGGACTCGTCTCGGCGATCGTGATCGAGGTCGTCATCACCGCACTCTTCCTCTACGTCATCCTCGGCGTCACGCACACGCGGGCCGCCGCGGGCTTCGCACCGATCGCCATCGGCGGCGCCCTCACCCTGTTCCTGTTGATCGCGATCCCGATCGACAACGGCTCGATCAACCCGGCGCGCTCCATCGCGACCGCGATCTTCGGCGGGGGCGACTGGCTCGCGCAGGTCTGGGTGTTCATCGTGTTCCCGATCATCGGCGCCCTGATCGCCGGATTCAGCTACCGGATCCTGTTCGAGGGGACCCGCCCGGTGGGCTCCCGACCGGTCGCGAACCGCAGCTGAGTCGTCTGAGCGTCGCCCGCACCCCGTCCGCACCGGCTGGACGGGGTGCGTCGTTTCGGGGCGGCACCCCGCGAACGCGGGCAACCCGCATTGGGGGACGCGCTTTCCCTGGTCACCGAGCATGCTTGAGGTTCGAGCGCCGGAAGATTGGAGGGGCGATGACGATGACCGAACGCGACGCCCCCGCGACCGAGTGGGTGGGTCCGCTGCAGGACGGCGGCGGCATGCCCGATGCGCCGCTCCCACCGGACGTCGCCTGGGAGCTCCTCCGGGAGGCGCTCGTCGAGGACTTCATCGACGACCTCCCGCGTCCGGTCCGCACGGCGGAACTCGCCGCGCGGCTTCATGTGAGCCGAGCGTCCCTCATGACCAACATCCGTCGTGGCAATGTCGTCGCGAACCGTCGCGCCGGCCGCTGGGAGATCGACACCGTCGCGAGCCGCACCTATCTGCGGTCGGCCATCCTCAGCCTCGGTGAACGTCGACGCGCGTTGAGCGGTGTCGATGAGGACCGCTCCGCGACCGTGCAACTGACGCTCAGCGGGCGCGCGTCCGAAGTGCTCTCGGACCTCATGCAGGACACGCACCTGTCGGCTCCGGAACTCGTGGCCATCGCGCTCGACCGGTTCCGGAGCAATCCCGTCGACACCGACGTCGACGGCCACTGACCGACCCGGGGTGACGATCGGCGTTGCCCGTCGCAGACGCGAACGGCCGGGCCCCGTCGGGACCCGGCCGTCGCGCGTCTCGAGCCGGGGGACTACTCGTTGCCGACGGCCTTGTCCGCCGCGTCGCGGGCGCCGTCGATCTGCTCGTCGAACTTGCCGCCGGTGACCTTCTTGGCCGCGTCGGCCACACTGCCGAGGAGCTTGTCGCTGATGTCCTCGGCCTGTTCGCTCTTCAGTGCGTCCTTGACCTTGTTGTCCTTCAGGAATTCCTGAGCCTTCTTGGTGATGTCGTCGAGTGCCATTCGTCGCTCCTGTTCATCGGGCCCGTTCGGGCGTCGGGATCATTCTTCGCCGTCGGCCGTGGTTCTGGCTAGCCCCTTGTCGGAGGCCGCGGGTCGCCCGGGCGGTCGACGGGAGGCGTCAGCCGGCGAGGTCGACCGGTCCGCCCCGGTCGTCGAGCATGCCGGTCATGAGTTCGATCTCCGCCTGCTGGCTCGCGATCACCGCGCGCGTGAAGGCCAGCGCGGTCGCGTTCGTCGTCCGCGGCTGCAGCGCCTCGGCCATCTCGACCGCGCCCCGGTGGTGAGCGATCATCAGGGTGAGGAACACCCGCTCCGCCTGGAGGCCGGACGCCGCCGTCAGTTGGTCGATCTGGGCGGGTGTGGCGAGGCCCGGCATCGGATCGCCCGGGGTGTGCGTGGATCCCGGCGTCGCGGAGTCGCCGCCGTGTGTGTGGCCGCTCGCGCCCGTGAGCGTGGGGAGCGTCATCCAGGTCATGTCCGGCTGCCGCGAACCCTGCGGCAGGTTCCACTGGACGAGCCAGTCGTACAGCTGGCCGGACTGCTGCGCCTGGGTCGTCGCGATGTCGTACGCGAGGGTGCGCACGTCGACCGCGTCCGTGCGGTCGCGGATGATCATGGCGAGCTCCACGCCCTGGTTGTGGTGCACCTGCATGTCGCGCGAGAAGCCCGCCTCGGCACTCGTCGTGGTCGGTGTCGGGTCGGCGAGGGTGCTGAGCCGGCCGACCGAGAAACCGATCACCGCGGCGACCATGATCGCGACGACGGCCATCGCGGCGATGACGACGCGGGTCCGGCTGGAGCCGTCGGGGGAGCCTTGCGCCTCCCAGGCGGCGAGCTCCTCGTCGGTCACGCCGTCGTCGGCCGGTTCACCGGTCGCCGGGGCGTCGGGTGTGCTCGCCGGGGTCACCGGATCAGACCTTGCCGGGTCCGTCGATCGCGCCCGTGCACGCCGCGCCGGGCTCCGGGACGTTGTTGCTCTTCCAGAACTCCTCGAAGAAGTCGGCGATGCGGCCATCACTCGCGTTGTTGACCTGCAGCTGCGAGTTCCAGCCGCTCAGCACGATGGGCGAGGGGAGGTCGGACTTCGGCGACAGGACGACGTACGTCGTGGGGAGCAGCTCCTTGAGCTTCGTGAGTTCCGCGTCGCTGAGGGACGGGTCGTAGGTGACCCAGATCGCGCCGTGCTCGAGGGAGTGGACCGCGTTCTCGTTGGTCTGCTCCTCGGTGTAGACGCCGCAGTTCAGCCAGTACTGGTTGTGCGGGCCACCGGCCGGCGGGTTCTGCGGGTAGTCGACCGTGCCCTCCACGTGCTCCGAGGTGTTCTGGAACAGTTCCACGCCCGCGATGTCCTGGCCGGTGCCCGTGCCACCACCGGGGTAGCTGGCGTTCTTCGGCAGGGTGAGGACGACGCTCGTGATGAGGACGGCGACGACGGCCACCCCGCCCACGACACCGGCCCAGATCCCGATGCGGCGGTTGCGGTTCTTCCGCTTCTGCGCCTGCTTGAACGCTGCGACCTTGGCCTGACGCTGGGCTTCGCGCTCCTGCTTCGCGCTCTGCTGCTTGACGGCGGGCGGGACGGGGGCGCTCTTGGGGCGATCTGCTGCAGGGGTCACGGGGGCCTCTCGAAAAGTTGTATGCGTAACTATCGAACCAGATCGACAACTGAGGGTTTTCAGGGGGTCATCGATGTGCAGCCGATTCTCAGGCTGTCCCAAGGCGGTCGACCGTCGATCCCAATGTTAGGGGCGTCTAACAAATGTGGTTCGGTGTTGCTAACATGGCCGATGTGACCACCGATCTCTCCTCGCGGACGACCCGTGCGCCCCGCGGACCACGACTCCTGTTCCTGCTCGGGCCCGCCTTCGTGGCGGCGATCGCCTACGTCGATCCCGGGAACGTCGCGGCGAACCTCACGGCGGGAGCCCAGTACGGCTACCTGCTCGTCTGGGTGCTCGTCGCCGCGAATGCGATGGCCGTGCTCGTCCAGTACCTCTCCGCCAAGCTCGGCCTCGTCACCGGGCAGAGCCTGCCCGAGCTGCTCGGCTCGCGACTGCGGACCGGTCCGCGTCGGCTCTACTGGGTGCAGGCGGAGCTCGTCGCCGCCGCGACCGACCTCGCCGAGGTGATCGGCGGTGCCGTGGCGCTGTACCTCCTCTTCGGGATCCCACTCGTGCTCGGCGGCGTCATCGTCGGAGTCTTCTCGATCGTGCTCCTCGCCGTGCAGAACTGGTACGGCCAGCGGCACTTCGAGTTCGCGATCCTGACGCTCCTCGCCGTCATCGCCGTCGGCTTCCTCGCCGGCCTGTTCGTCAGTCCCGTCGACTGGGGCGCCGCGGCAGGTGGCCTGGTGCCGCGGTTCGAGGGCACCGCGACGGTCCTGCTCGCCGCGAGCATGCTGGGCGCGACGGTCATGCCACACGCGATCTACCTCCACTCCTCACTCAGTCGCGACCGGCACGGGGTGCAGACGAGCGACGGCGCCATCCGCCGGCTCATCGTCGCGACCCGCTGGGACGTCGCGGCGGCACTCGTCCTCGCCGGCGCGGTGAACATCGCGATGCTGCTGCTCGCGGCCGCCTCGCTCGGCGGTGTCGAGGGGACGGACTCGATCGAAGGCGCGCATGCGGCGATCACCGCTGCGCTCGGGCCGGTCATCGGCGTGATCTTCGCCATCGGGCTGCTCGCCTCCGGGCTCGCCTCGACCTCGGTGGGAGCCTACGCGGGGGCGGCGATCATGGGCGGGCTCCTCAAGGTGCGCATCCCGTTGCTCGCCCGACGCGTGATCACCCTCATCCCCGCGCTCGTCATCCTGGCGGCGGGCATCGACCCGACCACCGCGCTCGTGCTGAGCCAGGTGTTCCTCAGCCTCGGCATCCCCTTCGCGCTCATCCCGCTCGTGCGATACACGGGCGACCGGCGGATCATGGGTGTCCACGTCGATCAGCTCGCCACCCGGGTGTTCGCCTGGGTCGTGGTCGCGCTCATCGTCACCTTGAACGTCGCCCTCATCGTCCTGACGTTCTTCGGGTGATCCACCCCGCGGTCCGTTCGCCCGGACCTGGGGGAACGGAGTGGCCCGCGATCAGGTGGCGACGGTCACCCACACGGCATCGGCGGCGAGGCGACCGAGCGTGAGGCGGGTGCCGGTGGCGGTGAGTCGGAGTTCCAGCTCGCCCGCGAAGGCCCGGTGGTCGTCGACGCTGAGTTCGGTGTCGAGGACGATGCCGAGGGTGCTCAGGTGGCGGAGGGTCTCCGGGTCGGCGTCCGAGATGCGGCACACCGTCAGCGGGCTGTCGGACGGAGCCTCGTTCAACCGGACCGCGTCCGGGCGGTGCGGGGTGCCGTCGGCAGAGGGGATCGGGTCGCCGTGTGGATCGCGGATCGGGTGGCCGAGCGCGGCGTCGATGCGTTCGATCATCGTGTCGCTCGCCGCGTGCTCGAGGATCTCCGCCTCGTCGTGGACCTCGTCCCAGCCGTAGCCCAGCATCTCGACGAGGAAGGTCTCGATGAGCCGGTGCCGCCGCACCATCGCGACCGCGTGCGCCTGCCCGGCGGGGGTGAGCTCGATGCTGCCGTAGGGCTCGTGTACGACGAGGCCCTGGGCGGCGAGTCGCTTCACGGCGTCGGAGGCGGTCGCGGGGCGGACGCCCATGCGATCCGCGAGCAGCTTGACGGTGGCCGACTCGTCGGCCCACTCGGAGGTCGTCCAGATCGTCTTGAGGTAGTCCTGGGAGACGGCGGAGAGGCCGGAGACGGTCATGCCTCCAGTCTAGGGAGCGCGGTGCGCGTCCATCATGCGGCCGTCGGCAGGCCACCGGGTGTTCACGCACGCCTGGCAGAATGGGCACCGGCACCCCCGAACAGGGCACCCGACTGCTACGGTCGAGTCCTCGCACCCGCGAACACCGATCCATCCGACGAGAAGGGCCACGTGATGTCCCAGGCGCTGCGCACCTCGACCGCACGGCTCGGATCCGGCGCGCGTGCCACGCTCGAACTCGTCGCCGCGGCCATGGCGGGCGAAGGCCACCTGGAGGCACTCGGGGCGGACGGGACACCTCGTCGTCGCCCGGTCGAGCTCGCGTTGCGCCGGCTCCCGGCGCTCGTCGCGATCCTGCTGCTCGCCGCGGTCGTGCTCACGGTCATCGGTGTCCTCATGGTGCTGACCGTCGCCGTCCGGCTGGTGTCCTCGGCTGTCTCGGCACTCGGTCCGCGGCAGCGACTCGTCGCGATCCACTGACGCCGGATCGGCCCCGTCATCCGGCTGCGTTCCCTGCACTCGCCGGGTAGGGTGGTCAGCATGCGTCTCCGCCTGTCGTGTTCCTGCTGTCCCCGCTGAACCGTCCCTGCCGGGATGCCGCCTCAGCCGCCCCAGCCATCCGGTGACGCACGCGAGAGCCGTGCGGTGACGCACCACAGGAACAGATTGCAGACATGAACTACGCAGACTCCGTCCTCGATCTCATCGGGAACACGCCCCTCGTCAAGCTCAACCGGGTCACCGAGGGCATCGCGGCCACCGTGCTCGTCAAGGTCGAGTACCTCAACCCGGGCGGCTCCTCGAAGGACCGCATCGCGACGCGCATCATCGACGCCGCCGAGGCGTCGGGCGACCTCAAGCCGGGCGGCACGATCGTCGAGCCCACCTCCGGCAACACCGGTGTCGGCCTCGCCCTCGTCGCCCAGCAGCGCGGGTACCGCTGCGTGTTCGTCCTGCCCGACAAGGTCGGCGAGGACAAGCGGAACGTGCTCACCGCCTACGGTGCGGAGATCGTCGTGACGCCGACCTCGGTCGCTCCCGACAGCCCCGACTCCTACTACAGCGTGTCCGACCGCCTCACCGCCGAGATCCCGGGGGCGTTCAAGCCCAACCAGTACGCGAACCCCAACGGCCCGCGCAGCCACTACGAGTCGACCGGCCCCGAGATCTGGCGCGACACCGAGGGCGAGATCACCCACTTCGTCGCGGGCGTCGGCACCGGAGGCACCATCTCCGGGACGGGCAGGTACCTCAAGGAGGTCTCCGAGGGCGGCGTGCGCATCATCGGTGCAGACCCAGAGGGCTCGGTCTACTCCGGCGGCACCGGGCGTCCGTACCTCGTGGAGGGCGTCGGCGAGGACTTCTGGCCGACCGCGTACGACCCGTCCATCCCCGACGAGATCATCGCCGTCACCGACGCCGAGTCGTTCGCGATGACGCGTCGCCTCGCCCGTGAGGAGGGACTGCTCGTGGGCGGTTCCAGCGGCATGGCGGTCCAGGCGGCCCTCGTCGCGGCGCGCGACCTCCCGGCGTCGGCCGTGGTCGTCGTCCTCCTGCCCGACGGCGGGCGCGGCTACCTCGGCAAGATCTTCAACGACTCCTGGCTGCAGTCCTACGGTTTCAGCGAGGTCGCCGACGACCGCACGGTGGGCGACATCCTCCGTGGCAAGGGCTCGGAGATGCCGGACCTCGTGCACGTGCACCCGAGCGACACCGTGCGCGACGTCGTCGACATCATGACCGAGTACGGCGTCTCGCAGCTCCCGGTGCTGAGCGCCGAGCCGCCCGTGGTGATGGGCGAGGTCGTCGGTGCGATCGACGAGGCCAGCCTCATGGACGCCGTCTTCAGTGGCGCGGCCAAGATGAACGACGCCGCGAGCGCGTTCGTCGGCGACCCGCTGCCGCTCATCGGTCTCGGTGAGTCCATCCCGGCGGCGCGCGCGGCACTCGGTTCCGCCCCGGCGTTCCTCGTCACCGACGGCGGCAAGCCGATCGGCGTCATCACGCGACACGACCTCCTCACCTACCTGGCGGGTTGAGCGTGGGCGGCATGCAGGTCGTGTGGGCGGAGTCCGGGCGATGTCCCGACCACGCCCGACCCCGGTGACCGGGCCAGTCCGACCGGTCGCCCACCCCGACACCTCCCCGAATCCTGAACCGAAAGAGTCACCCATGAGCAAGCACGACCACGGCTTCGCCACCCGCAGCATCCATGCCGGACAGGAGTTCGACCCCACCACCGGGGCGATCATCCCGCCGATCTACCAGACGTCGACCTTCGTCCAGGACGGCGTCGGCGGGCTCCGCGGCGGCTACGAGTACAGCCGCTCCGCCAACCCGACCCGCACGGCGCTCGAGACGCAGCTCGCCGCGCTCGAGGGTGCGAAGCACGGCTTCTCCTTCGCCTCCGGCCTCGCCGCCGAGGACGCGCTCATCCGCACGGCACTCCGCCCCGGCGACCACATCGTCATCGGCAATGACGTCTACGGCGGCACCTACCGGCTGATCAACCGGGTGCACGGCGCCTGGGGGATCGAGCACACGGTCGTGGACCTCGGCGACCTCGCGGCCGTCGAAGCGGCGATCATCCCGGGCCGCACGAAGCTGCTGTGGGTCGAGACGCCGAGCAACCCGCTCATGAAGATCAGCGACATCGCGGCACTCGCGGCCCTCGCGCACCGCCACGAGGTGCTCTCCGTGGTGGACAACACCTTCGCCTCACCGGCGCTGCAGCAGCCGCTCTCGCTCGGAGCCGACATCGTCGTGCACTCCACGACGAAGTACCTCGGCGGCCACTCCGACGTCCTCGGCGGCGCCATCATCATGAACGACGACGAGCTCGCCGAGCAGCTCGGCTTCGTGCAGTTCGCCGCGGGCGCGGTCTCGGCCCCGCTCGACGCGTGGCTCACGACCCGCGGCATCAAGACGCTCGCGGTGCGGATGCGTCAGCACAGTGCGAACGCGCAGGCGATCGCGGAGTTCCTCGACGGCCACGCCGCCGTCGAGCGCGTCTACTACCCGGGCCTCGAGAGCCACCCCGGTCATGAGCTCGCCGCCCGCCAGATGTCCGGCTTCGGCGGCATGCTGTCGCTCGCGCTCGTCGGTGGCCCGGCTGCGGCCACGCGCCTCGTCGAGAAGACGAAGCTCTTCGCGCTCGCGGAGTCGCTCGGTGGCGTCGAGTCGCTCATCGGCCTGCCGGCACAGATGACGCACGCCTCGGTGAAGGGCACGGAGTTGGCCGTCCCCGAGAACGTCGTCCGGCTGTCGGTCGGCATCGAGGATGTCGCCGACCTCATCGCCGACCTCGACCGCGCGCTGGCGAAGGTCCTAAAGGCGAGCGCCAAGCACTAGCGGGCCGTTCCGGCTCGTTCGCAATTCAGGAGGGCTGCGGCGCGTCCTGCGCCGAACCCGCCGACCGGCGACGGCGCGCCGGGCACGTCCTGAATTGTGAACGGGCAGGGGTTCGTCAGCGCTTGACCTCAAGTCACGTTGAGGTTCTAGGCTCGGAATCGTGACCACAGCGACGACCCCCGAGCCCGCGACCGGAGCCGACCCGACGCCCCGCGACCGCGGGATCTTCAGTCGCCGGTTCGTCCTCGTCACCATCGGTGCGTGCGCGCTCGTGTTCCTCGGCGCCTTCGAGTCCCTCGCCGTCACGACGATCATGCCGCTCGTGAGTGGCGAGCTCGGCGGCGAGCAGCTCTACGCGCTCGCCTTCGCCGGCCCGCTCGCCGTCAGTGTCATCGGCATGGTCGCGGCGGGCTCGGTAGCCGACCGAATCGGTCCAGTCCAGCCGCTGCTCGCCTCCGTCGTCCTGTTCCTCGTCGGTCTCCTCCTGGCCGGAACCGCGACCACCATGTGGGCCGTCGTCGCCGGACGCCTCGTCCAGAGCCTCGGTTCGGGAGCGATGACCGTCGCCCTGTACGTCCTCGTCGCCCGCATCTACCCACCGGCCCTGCACCCGCGGATCTTCGCCGGGTTCGCGGCCGCCTGGGTCGTCCCTTCCCTGATCGGGCCGTTCCTCGCCGGGGTGGTCGCCGAGCGGTTCAGCTGGCACTGGGTCTTCCTCGGGGTCGTCGGCCTCGTGGTCGTCGCGACGCTCCTCCTCCTGCCGGCCCTCCGGATGCTGCGGGCCTCCGCCACCGAGCGCGCCGAGCGGCAGGCCGCCGAGCAGGAGTCGGCGAAGGATGGCGGCGAGGCGGACACCGTCGTGCGGACGGGCGCGGAACTGCGTCGACTCGGGTGGGCGGTGCTCGTCGCGGCGGCGGTCCTCGCGGTCAACCTCTCGACGGAGTTCTCGGGATGGACCGCCTGGGCGCTGCCGATCGTCGGCGCCGTGGTCGCGATCCTCGCCCTCCGGCCACTCATCCCGTTCGGCACGCTCACCGCACGCCGCGGGCTCCCGACGGTCATCCTGGTGCGTGGACTGACCTCCGCGGCGTTCTTCGGTGCCGAGGTGTACGTGCCGTACCTGCTGACCCGCGAGCACGGGCTCACGCCGGCGCTCGCCGGACTCGCGCTCACCGGTGGGGCGATCGCGTGGTCGCTGTCGTCCTGGTTGCAGGGGCGCCTCGGGGACCGGCTGTCGAACGCGAACGCCGTGCAGATCGGGTCGTCGCTCGTCACGGTCGCCGTCGCGATCGCCCTGTCCGCCGCCCTCGTCGGCCTGCCACCGGCGGTGCCGATCGTCGCGTGGGTGGTGAGCGGCGGCGGGATGGGCCTCATGTTCCCGCGACTCAGCGTCATGACGCTCGCCTACTCCGACGAGCGCTCGCAGGGGTTCAACAGTGCGGCGATGTCGATCGGCGACGCGATCGGCGGTGCCCTCGCCCTCGCGGCGACCGGGCTGGCGTTCACGGCGCTCGACGGCTCCGGGGCGTTCGCCGGGCTGGGCTGGATCGCTCCCGGCGGGGTCGCGTTCGCCGGGTGCTTCGCGATCGCGCTGGTCGCAGGTGTCGCGGCGGTCGTCGTCGCGCGTCGGGTGAGCCGACCAGCGGAGCCAGGCTCGACCGGGTGAGCCGAGACGCCGTCGCCTGGGTAGTGCTGCGGTGCGTGGGGGGTAGCGTCGCCCACGCATCGCTGCAGTGTCCAGGCGGCGTCGCGGATCTGGAGGACGGGTGCAGCGGGTACGGTTGATGCAGATATTCCGTGTGCCCACGACGAGCGTCGTCCGTAGCGCTCGCGCCGACGAGGAGAGCGATGCAGGACCCGACGACCACTCGCCCGGAGCACCCCGCTCGCCGTCCTCCGGTGTGGCCGCATCTCGTCGCACTCGTCATCGTCGCGGCGACGCTGGTCGTCGGCCTGGTGGTGTATCCGTCTGCTCCTGATCCGATGCCGGTGCACTTCGACGCCGCACTCCAGCCGGACGCCTGGGCGGACAAGAGTCTTGGCGGGTTCCTGCTCCCGGTCATCATCGGCGCCGCGGTCGTGGCGATCTTCTGGATCGTCGCCGCCTGCCTGCCGCTCGCCGGAACGACCCGATCGGATGGTGACACCCACCCACCGGCCGCTGCATCGACGTGGTCAACGCAACTGTCGCCTCGTCCGGAGGTGACGGCTGCCACGCTGGACGCCACCGGGCGACTGCTGGGGAATCTGACGATCGCGACCGCCGTCCTCATCGCCGTCGTCGCACTCACCACCTGGCTCGGCGTGCCCGGGTGGATGGCACCCTGGCTGCTCCCGGTGCTGATGGCGGCGTTCTTCGGCTCGCTCGCCGTCTCGTGCGTCCGGGTGTTCCGGGCGCAGCGCGGGCTCGCCTGAGGGTGCCTGCGTGCACGAGGGGTGCGGAAGCCGCGTACCCTTGATGCGTACGTCTCGGCTCGTCCCCCCAGTGACCCGCTCCTCGTGTCTCGGAGCCGGACTGCAGAAGGACTCTCTTGAGCGACGAATGCAAACACGGTTTCGACAACGGACTCTGCGCGACCTGCTTCCCGCCGCCGCCCCGCGAGGTGCCGGTCGCTGAACCACCCGCTCCCAAGGTCCGTCGGTCGACGGTCGCTCCCTCGCTCCGCGAGCCGGCCCCGACCCGCGTGCGGACCGCGGCCACCACGAAGACGGTGACGAAGGCGGCGGCCGCCCTGCCAGTCGTGCGCGTCGGCGAGCAGCGGCTGTACCACGTCACCCACATCCGCAACCTCGAGCGCATCCTCGAGACCGGCAGCATCCTGCCGGTGGCGTCCCCGGCGCTCCCCGACGGGCCGGTCGTCGACATCGCCGCCGCGAGCCACCGCGAGGCGCGGCGCACGATGGTCCTCGCCGGCACCGACGACCTCACGCCGGCCGACTTCGTCCCGTTCTTCCTGACCCCGGACGCCGATCTCTGGGCGGGCATCCGCGCGGGCGAGCACGACGTCCGCCTGTCCGCCGAGGCGCTCGCGTCATCGGTCAACGACTACGTCGTGCTCGTCACCACGATCGACGGCGCAGCCGTGCACCCGGGCGAGTTCGACGCCGACACCGGTCGGCCCTCCCGCGCGCGCGTCGTGGTCGCCGACGGTGACGCGTCCCACGTGCTCACGAGCATCGGCGCCAATTCGATGACCGCCGACCGCATGGTCCAGCGCTTCGCGACCGATGAGGACCCTGCGGCCCTCCGACGTGCCGAGGTGCTCATCGCCGACGCCGTGCCGTTCGACCGCGTCACCGTGATCGGTGTCGCGACGGTCAACGTCCGCGAGCACGTCAAGCGACTCGTCGCCGGCGCCGGCCACCGCACCAAGGTCGCCGCCTACACCCCCTGGTTCCAGGAGCACGTCGCCGACTGAGCACTGTCTCGCGGTCACAACTCCTGCTGTGCGGCGCCGGAACCCGGCTGTCGGCGCCGTATCGGGCTGTCCAGCCGCCCTCAGCAGGCGTTGTGCGCGGAAACGAGTGCGCACCTCGGCCGCGCGGAGGTGAACGCGTCCCCTTCCGAGGGCACCAGGCTCAGGGCGTGCAGCTGTCCGCAACTCCTGCTGCATGGCCCCAGGGACCACCGCGTCGGACGCTGCACGCCCCGATCGGGGCGAGCTGCAGGAGTTGTGCACGGGTGAACGCCCCGGGGGAGGGGATGGACTGGCGGGTCAGGCGCGCGCGGGCGTGCTCTCGCGGAGGAGGACCGTCGCGCCGACGGGCTCCGTCGTCGTGCTGTCCGTCGCCGGGTCGAGGGCAAGTCGCACCGCGTGCTCACCGACCGCCTCGAGCGGCACGGCGACCGTGGTGAGCGCCGGGGTGACGTCGCGGGAGGTCGCGATGTCGTCGTAGCCGGCGACCGCGAGGTCCTCGGGAAGGCGGAGTCCGGCCGCGCGGAACGCCGACATCGCCCCGATCGCCATCACGTCGTTGACGGCGAAGACCAGGTCGACGTCGTCGAGTCCCAGCTGCAGGAGCTCGGCGGCACCCTGGCGCCCGCCGTCGCGGGTGAACTCGGCCCGGACGATCCGCGACGGATGGATCGCGATGCCGTGCTCGGCCAAACCCTCCGCGAACCCGCTCACGCGCTCGCGGGAGGTGAGCAGGCGGTCGTCGCCGGCGATGACGGCGAACCGGCGGTACCCGGCACCGACGAGCTCCCGGGCCAGCTCGCGGGCACCGGTCGCGTTGCCGAGCTGCACCGTGGCGAACGGGAGCGTCCGCTGCGAGACGAGGACCACGCGCCCGCCTGTCGACTCGTAGGCCGCGAGCTCATCCGACAGCCGGTGCTCCGACGCGACCCCGTCCCAGCGACTACCCGTCAGGATGATGGCACGTGGCCGCTGCCCGCGGAGCACCCGCACGAGTTCGAGTTCACGCTCGTGGTCGCGGTGCGTGACGGCCATGGTCGTGGCGATGCGCTGCTCGTCGGCCGCGCGGATGGCCCCGGCCGCGATGGACGAGAAGTACGGGTCGGCGATATCGCTGACGAGGAGCGAGATCGTCGACGACAGGCCCTTCGCGACCGCCTGAGCCGACAGGTTCGGCGTGTAGTTCAGCCGGAGCGCGGCGTCGAGGACCCGCCGACGGAACGTCTCGTTGACCGTCCGGGTGCTCCCGTTGAGCGCGCGCGACGCGGTGGCGAGGGAGACCCCCGCCTCACGGGCGACGTCGTGCAGCGTCGGTGGGACCGGCGTCGACCGGTGCTCGTCGACCGACATGGCGCTCCTTCGTACTGGCGGCTGCTGAGACACACTCTGCCACAGGGCGGCCGCGGCGATCAGGGGTGGTGGATCGCGTCGTCGTCGTGGTCGAGGTGCGGGACGACGGTCGCTTGGAACGCGTCGACGGTGCGATCGACCACCTGCTGGAACGGGCTGTCCCAGATGTCCTGGTTGAAGAGCTCGACCTCGATGTCGCCCGTGTAGCCCGCCGCCTCGACGGCACGGGTGAGCGAACCGAAGTCGACGACGCCGTCACCCGGATAGTGCCGGGAGAGCAGGACGTCCGCGGCGAGCGGTGTCGCCCAGTCGCACGCCTGGTAGCTGGAGATCCGACCGGTCGCACCCGCGCGGGCGATCTGCTCGAGCACCTGCGGGTCCCACCAGATGTGGAAGGTGTCGACGACCACCCCGACGGCCTCCGGAGCGAACTGCTCGGCGATGTCGAGGGCCTGACCGAGCGTCGAGACGACCGCGCGGTCCGAGGCGTACATCGGATGCAGCGGCTCGATGGCGAGCTGCACGCCGGACTCGAGCGCGTGGTCGGTGAGTTCACCGATCGCGTCTCGGACGAGCTCGCGGGCGCCGATGAGGTCACGGGACCCGGCAGGGAGGCCGCCGACCACGAGGACGAGGGCCGGGGCGCCCAGGGCGGCTGCCTCGTCGATCGCGGTCCGGTTGTCGTCGATCGACGTCCGGCGAGTGGGACCCTCGGGCATGGTGAAGAAGCCACCACGGCACAGGCTTGAGACGCGCAGGCCGCTGTCCGTGAGGAGGCTCGCCGAGGCTGCGACGCCGTACTCCTGCACGGGCTCGCGCCAGGCGCCGAAGCTCGTGACGCCGGCCGCGGTGACGGCTGCGACCGCCTCCGGGAGGGTGGCGTACTTGATCGTGGCCTGGTTGACCGAGAGTCGCGGGTGCGGGGTGGTGGGCCCCTCGACAGGCTCGGAGACCGGGGTGCGGGCTGGGGCACTCATCGGGCTCCTCCCGTAGTGGTCAGCGTGCCGACGACACCGGCCGTGCGCAGCAGGCCCGTCCAGCGATCGGCGGCGAGCTCCGGGTGCTCGAGTGCGCCGGCCGCGTCGGCGAGGCGCACGATCTCCGACAGGTGTGGCAGGCTCCGGGCCGCGTGCAAGCCGCCGACCATCGAGAACGCCGGCTGGTGGCCGTTCAACCAACTGAGGAAGGCGATACCCGTCTTGTAGTAGTAGGTCGGTGCGGCGAAGATCTGCCGCGACAGGGCCTCGGTCGGTCGGAGGATCCGCTCGTAGGCGGCCGGGTCGCCGGCGTCGAGCGCCTGGATCGCGGCGGACGCGGCCGGAGCGATCGCGGTGAACGCTCCGAGCAGGGCGTCGGAGTGTCCGACGGCGTCACCGGCGATGAGGTCGACGTAGTTGAAGTCGTCACCCGTGAACATCGTCGTGCCGGCCGGGAGGCGACGTCGGACGGCGATCTCCGCGTCGGCGTCGAGGAGGCTCATCTTGACCCCGGCGACGTGGTCGACGTGGTCGGTCATGATGCGCAGCAGGGTGTCCGAGGCCTCGGCGACGTCGCTTGCGCCGAAGTAGCCCTCGAGGCTCGGGTCGAACGCCGTGCCGAGCCAGTGCAGGACCACGGGTGCCTGCGCAGCCGACAGGACACGGTCGTAGACGCGACGGTAGTCGTCGGCCGAGTGCGCGGCCCTCGCCAGGTGTCGGCTGGCCATGAGCACGGTCCCGGCGCCCGCGTCCTCGGCGAACGCGAGTTGTTCGAGGTAGGCGTCGGCGACCACGTCGAGCGAGACGGTCTCGTCGGCGAGGTGATCGGTGTTGACGCCCACGACGAGCGCGCCGCCGACTGAGGCGGCCTCCGCGGCGCTCCGGGTGATCAGCTCGCGCGTGGCGGCGGTGTCGAGCCCCATGTTCCGCTGGGCGGTGTCCATCGCGTCCGCGACGCCGAGGCCGTACGACCACACGTGGTGGCGGTACGCGAGCGTCGCGTCCCAGTCGAGCTCGGCGGGCGCGCCCGGCACGTTGTCGCCCCAGGCTGTCGGCACGACGTGTGCCGCGGCGTAGGCGGTGCGGCTCGTCAAGGGAGTGCTCGGGCGCTCGGCCACGACGGGCTCGCGGAGCTCCAGCGCGGCGACCGCACCGTCGGTCGAGAGCAGCGGGACGGACGTCATCGTGCGACCGAAGCCTCGAGCGACGCCAGCTCCTCGTCCGCGCCGGCGGTGTCGCCCGTGCTCCCGAGCGTCACCTCGGGCAGGTCGAGACGGCGGCCGGTGCGCGAGCTCTCGAGGCCGAGCTCCGCGAGCAGGACGCCGCGCGCGCCGGCGAGGAGGTCGTACTCGTAGGGGCCGTCCTCGACGACGTGGCGGAGGAACTCCTCCCACTGCGTCTTGAACCCGTTCTCGAACACGTCGTTCGTCGGCACGTCCTGCCAGTCGCCCGCGTAGTCGTGGTCGTCGGCGAGGTCGGGGTTCCACACCGGCTTCGGCGTCACGTTCCGCGGCTGCACCTTGCAGCCGAAGAGACCGGCGACGGCGGAGCCATGCGTGCCGTCGACCTGGAACTGCACGAGCTCGTCGCGGTCGACGCGCACCGTCCAGCTGGAGTTGAGCTGGGCGATGACGCCGCCCTCGAGCTCGAAGACCCCGTAGGCGGCGTCGTCGGCGGTGGCCGCGTAGGCCTCGCCCCGCTCGTCGAAGCGCTCGGGGATGTGCGTCGTCGCCTTCGCGTACACGGACTCGACCCGACCGAAGAGGTTCTCGAGCACGTAGCTCCAGTGCGGGAACATGTCGACGACGATGCCGCCGCCGTCCTCGGCGCGGTAGTTCCAGCTCGGGCGCTGCGCCGGCTGCCAATCGCCCTCGAACACCCAGTAGCCGAACTCGCCACGGACGGAGAGGATCCGACCGAAGAAGCCCGAGTCGATGAGGCGCTTGAGCTTGCGCAGCCCCGGCAGGTAGAGCTTGTCGTGCACGACGCCGTTCTTCACGCCCGCTTCGGCTGCGAGGCGTGCGAGTTCCAGTGCCTCCTCGAAGGACTCCGCCGTCGGCTTCTCGGTGTAGATGGTCTTGCCGGCCGCGATCGCCTTGCGCAGTGCGGTGGCGCGGGCCTTCGTGACGAGGAAGTCGGCGTAGATGTCCCAGCGGGGGTCGGCGAGGACCGCGTCGAGGTCGGTCGAGGTGTGCTCGATGCCGTGCCGCGTGGCGAGCTCGTCGAGGGTCGCCTGGTTGCGGCCGACGAGGATCAACTCGATCTGGCGGCGGGTGCCGTCGGACAGCTGCACACCGCCCTGCTCCTGGATGGCCAGCAGCGACCGCACGAGGTGCTGCCGGTAGCCCATGCGCCCGGTGGCGCCGTTGACGATGATCCCGATGGTCTGCTCTGACACGGTGGCTCTTCCTCTGGTTCGTGTTCCGGTCCCGGCGGCCGCGGGCCATCCGGAAAGCGTTTACCGGGTCACTGTAGAACGGCGTGCGGGGCCAAGGCAAGCGTTCGAACCGATTCGGTCGCAGGTGATCACAGATCGGACACGGATGCGGATTGAATCGTTGCATCGTCCGACGGGGCCGTGATAGAACTTGATGCAGCTCAGCCGGGAAACGCTTTCCGGGAAGTCATCAACGACGATCGACAAGGAGGTCCGACGTGGTCCGTGCAACTCCAGGGGCACCCAGGACGACACTCGCGAGGGGTGTTCGGTGAGCGCGCTCGGCGAGCTCCGCAAGCTCAGCGCCGGCAAACGCCCGCAGACGGCGGCCGAGAAGGCCTTCATCAAGAAGGACAACCGCCGCGACAACAAGGCCGCCTACCTGTTCCTCCTCCCGTGGCTCATCGGACTCGCCGTCATCACCGTCGGCCCGATGGTCGCCTCGCTCGCGCTGTCCTTCACGAAGTACAACCTGCTGCAGGCGCCGAAGTTCATCGGCCTCGACAACTTCATCCGCATGATGGGCGACGAGCGGCTCCACAACTCGCTCGGCGTCACGTTCGTGTACGTCTTCGTGTCGGTGCCGCTCCAGCTCGCCGCGGCGCTGGCACTGGCCGCTCTGCTCGACCGCGGTCTCCGCGGCCTCGCGATCTACCGGTCCGTGTACTACCTGCCGTCGCTCCTCGGCTCCTCTGTCGCCATCGCGGTGCTGTGGAAGCAGGTGTTCGGCGGCGAAGGCCTCGTGAACCAGTTCATCGCGATCTTCGGGATCGAGGGACGCAGCTGGATCGCCGACCCGTCCACCGCCCTCTCCACGCTCATCACGCTCAACGTCTGGACCTTCGGCGCACCGATGGTCATCTTCCTCGCCGGCCTCCGTCAGATCCCCGTCATGTACCACGAGGCGGCGCAGATGGACGGCGCGACGAAGTGGCAGCGCTTCACCAAGATCACCCTGCCGCTGCTCACGCCGATCATCTTCTTCAACCTCGTGCTGCAGATCATCCATGCGTTCCAGGCCTTCACGCAGGCCTTCATCGTGTCGGGCGGAACGGGCGGCCCGGCCGACTCGACGCTCTTTTACACGCTGTACCTCTACAACCGCGGCTTCTCGAACTTCGACATGGGCTACGCCTCGGCCATGGCCTGGTTCCTGCTCCTCATCATCGGAGTCTTCACCGCGATCAACTTCTGGGCCTCGAAATACTGGGTGAACTACGATGACTGACACGCTGACCACACGGTCCATCACGACGGACAGCAAGAACCGCAGTCGCGAGGCCAAGGAGGCCGAACGCCAGTACCGCCGCGCTCGTGGATGGTCGCCCTGGAAGTCGGTCCTGAAGCACATCGGCCTCATCCTCGTCGGCTTCATCATGCTCTACCCGGTGATCTGGCTCGTCGTCTCCTCGCTCCGCCCGACGGAGGAGATCTTCCGGAACCCCGGCATCGTCCTCGACAGCTTCGAGGTGAGCAACTACAGCGAGGGCTGGAACACCCTCTCCGAGCCGTTCCACGTGTTCCTGCTGAACTCCGTGCTCATCGTCCTCGGCTGCATCGTCGGCAACCTCGTGTCCTGCTCGATGGCCGCCTACGCCTTCGCCCGGCTGAAGTTCAGCGGCAAGCGCTGGTGGTTCGCGGCGATGCTCATGACGCTCATGCTGCCGATCCACGTCATCATCGTGCCGCAGTACATCATGTTCTCCCAGCTCGGCTTCGTGAACACGTACCTGCCGCTGATCCTGCCGAAGATCCTCGCGACCGACGCGTTCTTCGTCTTCCTCATGGTGCAGTTCATCCGCGGCATCCCGAAGGAACTCGACGAGGCGGCCCGCATCGACGGCTGCGGTCACGCCCGCATCTTCGGGGTCATCATCCTGCCGCTCATGGTGCCGGCACTCGCGACGACCGCCATCTTCACCTTCATCTGGACGTGGAACGACTTCTTCAGCCAGCTCCTGTACCTGACGAAGCCGGAGATGTACACGGTGCCGCTCGCACTCCGGGCGTTCATGGACGCGCAATCCTCCACCTCATGGGGGCCGATGTTCGCGATGAGTGTCGTCTCGCTCCTGCCGATCTTCCTCGTCTTCCTGTTCGGTCAGCGGTTCCTGTTGAAGGGCATCGCGACGACCGGCGGCAAGTGAGGCCGGACCCACCGACCAGCACCACCGAAGCACCAGCACCAGACCACCAGCACCAGACCCAGCACCACCGGATCCAGCAGCTCCGGATCCGGATCGATCGATTCGAAAGGGAACAGCATGAGCATCAGCAAGCACGGCAGAGCCGCCGGCTTCATCGCGACGGGAGCCGTCGCAGCCCTCCTCCTCGCCGGCTGCAGCGCCGGGGGCGACGCCGCCACCGAACTGTCCGACGAGCCCGTCACCCTCCGCTTCACCTGGTGGGGCAACGACGCCCGCACGGCGGCCACCCAGGAGGTCATCGCTGCCTTCGAGAAGGAGTATCCGAACATCACCATCGAGCCGCAGTTCACGGACTGGGCCGGCTACTGGGACAAGCTCGCCACCGAGACGGCGGCGAACGACACCCCCGACATCATCCAGATGGACGAGAAGTACATCGCCACCTACGGCGACCGGGGCGCGCTCCTCGACCTGAACACGGTCACCGACCAGCTCGACCTCGGCGACTTCCCCAAGGAGACGCTGACGTCCGGCACGGTCAACGACTCGCTCTACGGCGTCCCCTCGGGCATCACGAGCTACTCCTTCGTCGTGAACCCCGACCTCCTCGCCTCGGCCGGCATCGAGATGCCCGACGACGAGACCTGGACGTGGGACGACTTCACCGAGCTGAGCGAGCAGGTCTCGGCAGCCGGTGGCGGATCGATCTACGGCTTCCAGCCCTTCGGCTTCGAGGACGGCGGCCTCAACAACTGGGCCCGTCAGCACGGCGACGAGCTGTACAACGACAAGGGCGAGGTGTCCATCAAGCCGGAGACCCTGTCCTCCTGGTGGACCTACCTCCTCGACCTCGTGAACGCGGGAGCGACGCCGTCGCCCTCCGCGATCATCGAGAAGCAGGCCGGCGGGCTCGCCGAGTCCTTCACCGCGACCAACTCGGCTGCGTTCGCCCCCTGGTGGAACAGCCAGCTGACGGCCCTGACCGAGGCGAGCGGTTCGCCGCTCGAGCTCTTGCGGGTGCCGACGGTGGACGGCGGCGCCGATGGTTCCGCGTACTACAAGCCGTCGATGTACTGGTCGGCGTCCGCCCGGACCGAGCACCCTGCCGAGGCGGCGCTGTTCATCGACTTCCTCGCCAACAGCGAGACCGCGGCCGACTCGCTCCTCACCGAGCGCGGCGTCCCGGCCAACACGAAGATCCGCGAGTACATCACGCCGAAGCTGGCCGAGACCGACCAGGCGGTCGTCGAGTTCCTCGACGGTCTCGCCGACGACATCGGTGAGCCGCCGACCGTCACGCCCGCCGGTGGCAGCGCGATCGAGGCGCTCGTGAAGCAGTACACCGAGCAGGTCCTCTTCGGGAAGAACACGCCCGACCAGGCCGCCGAGGGGTTCATCAAGGACCTCAAGGCCGCGGTCGCAGCCGGCTGACCGGGCCACAGCCACAGCCCCTCCACCGGCTCGGGGAACGGCGTCCGTTCCCCGAGCCGGTCGACGGGCAGCTCCACCACCGCTTCATCCGAGGGGATCCCGTGACGACCGAACACCGCCCCCGTCCGACCGGTCTCGCGCTGACGCACGAGGTCGGTTCGGCAATCACCGTCCACCTCGACGGGATCGACATCCTGCGGTACACCTACCGTCCGGACACGGTCCAGCGCGAGTCGCCGAAGCCGTACCTGCACCCGGTGCGGACCGCCGGCGGAGCACTCGTCACCTTGGCCAGACCGCACGACCACGTCTGGCACACCGGTATCGCCTGGGCCCTCCCGCACGTCGGCGACGACAACTTCTGGGGCGGTCCGACCTTCACCGGGACCGCCTACGAACAACTCGCGAACAACGGCCGCTCCGAGCACGTCGCGGTCACGGACGTCCGTGCCGACCCGGGCGAGGTGCGGTTCGCGCACACGCTCGCCTGGATCACGGAGGACGGTCGGCACGTCGTCGACGAGGAGCGTGCGCTCACGGTGCGACCGGCCGCCGGGGACTGGACGCTGACCTTCGAGACCCGGATGCGCAACGTCTCCGGCCGGGACCTGTCCATCGGGTCGCCCACGACGAAGGGCCGGGACAACGCCGGCTACGGCGGACTCTTCTGGCGCGGCCCACGATCCTTCACCGGAGGTACCCTCCACACCCCCGACGGGAGCGGCGGCGAGGAGCTCCGCGGCACCCGCCACGCGTGGATGGGGTTCACCGGCCTCCACGACGGAACGGCCGCGGCGTCGAGCGTCGTCATCGTCGACGACGTGCGGAACCCGGCGCACCCGCCGCAGTGGTTCGCGCGCACCGAGGAGTTCGCCGGCCTCTGTCCGGCCCCGTTCTTCAGCGAGGAACTGTCCTTCGGAGCCGACGAGACCCTCGCGTTCCGCTACGCCGTCGTCATAGCCGACGGTGCAGCCGGTGACAGCCGGGCCGCGGCGCTCGCCGCATCCGGGCGCGACGCGCTCGAACGGTCGCGTTCTGGCCGTGCCGATCACCACGACAGCCCGCCGACCACAGCGCCCGCCGCACCGACCCGGAAGGACCCACGCGCATGACCACGACCCGCGAACGCTACGCCCTCATCGGAACCGGACACCGCTCGCAGATGTACCTCGACGCCATCACCGGCCCGCACGCGGACGTCGCCGAGCTCGTCGCCTGGAGCGACAGCAACCCCGGCCGGCTCGACCACTACGAGGCGGTCCTCGCCGAGCAGGGTGTCCCGCTGCCGGCTCGGTACGGCCCGGACGACGTCGAGCGGCTCATCGCCGAGCAGCGCGTCGACCGGGTGATCGTGACGACCCCCGACTTCACGCACGCCGAGATCGTCTCGCGCGCGCTCCTCGCCGGTGCCGACGTCGTCGTCGAGAAGCCGCTCACCATCGACCGTGAGGGCGTCGAGCGCATCGCGGCGGCCGTCGCCGAGAGCGGCCGGAACGTCGTGACGACCTTCAACTACCGCTACAGCCCGCGCAACTCGGAGCTGCGCCGCATCGTGCAGGACGGCGGGATCGGACGGGTGACGAGCGTGCACTTCGAGTGGGTGCTCGACACCGTGCACGGCGCCGACTACTTCCGTCGCTGGCACCGCGAGAAGGAGCACTCCGGCGGGCTCCTCATCCACAAGGCGTCGCACCACTTCGACCTCGTCAACTGGTGGATCGGGGCTCGGCCGGCGTCCGTCTACGCCACCGGAGGCCTCCGCTTCTACGGTGACGCCAACGCGGCCGAGCGCGGACTCGCGGCGCGTCCCGGGCGTGGATCGGTACCGGACGACGCCGAGGCGGCGGCTCGAGATCGCTCGAACGACCCGTTCGCCCTCGATCTCCGTGACGACCCGCGGCTCGAGTCGCTCTACCTGCGGGCCGAGCAGCACGACGGGTACCTGCGCGACCGCGACGTCTTCTCGCCCGGGATCGACATCGAGGACAACCTGTCCGTCCTCGTCGAGTACGACGGTGGCGCCTCGCTCAGCTACTCCCTGAACGCCCACGCGCCGTGGGAGGGGTATCGCGTCGCCATCAACGGGACGGAGGGCAGGGTCGAGCTCGAGGTCGTCGAGCGCGCCGCCGTGCTCGTGGGGGCCGACGGGCGCGTCGTCCTCGACCCGAGCCTGAGCGGCGACGGCGAGACCGCGGACGGCGCCGCGTCCGTCGCGCCGGTGCGCTCGCGCGGGGAACGCCTCGTGCTGCAACGCCACTGGGAGGAGGCCCGCGAGATCGAGATCCCCGAGGGCGTCGGCGGACACGGCGGCGGCGACGCGTTCCTGCTGCGGCACCTCTTCGACCGCGTCACCGAGGACGAACTGGGACGGCCCGCCGGCTACGACGACGGCGTCCGGGCGATCTCGGTCGGCATCGCCGGGAACGAGTCGCTGCTGACCGGGCGTCCGGTCGCGACGATCGCGCCGTGAGCAGCGGCTCGGAGGCCGGCGCCGGCGCCGACCCGGACGTCGGGTCGACCCCGGCCACTGAGCCGGTGACCGAGCCCGCCCAGATCGCCGAGTCCGTCCCGGCCGGTGAGTCTGTTCCGGTCGCCGAGCCTGTCGAGGTTCGGTCCCGGACAGGGTCGGTCCCGGTCCCGGATGCTGCCTTGCTGGACGGCCCGCTATCGGTCGGCGTCCCGGTTACTAGCCCCGTCCCGGTCACCGAGTTCGTCGAGGTGCGGTCCCGACCGGTCACACCTCCACCTGCGCGCGACCCCGGTCTGCGGGCGCTCGCCGCCCGGTTCCGCGAGTCGATCCGGGGCGTCAGTACCGCAGACGGATCGCTCGACGCCACGCGCACGCGCCTCGCCGAGGTCCTCGGTGTCCTCCCGCGACCGGCGCAGCCCGAGCCGCCCCAGGAGCTCGGCAGCTGGACCCGCGACGGCGTCGACGGGGTCGAACTCCGCTGGTCGACCGGGTTCGGCGCGCCGACGTCGGCGTGGCTCCTGCGGCCGGCCGGCGAGACCGGCGTGCTCCCGGGCGCGCTTGCGCTGCACGACCACGGTGGGTTCACGCGCGTCGGGCGGGAGAAACTCGCGGACGGGCCCGATGGTGTCCCTGCCACGACGTCCGTCGCGCGCGAGGAGTTGCAGGCGTTCCGCGACCGCTACTACGGAGGCCGCGCCGTCGCGTCCGACCTCGCGCGCGTCGGGTTCGCCGTGCTCGTGCACGATGCGTTCGGGTGGGGCTCCCGGCGGATCCCGGACGAGGCCGTCGCCGAACGCTTCCATCGGACCGTCGACCTGCAGCTCGCCGGTCGTCGGGCCGCGGCTGTGCAGCGCGGGGAGCAGGCCACGGCGGTGTCGCCCGGGCAACGGTCCGAGCTCCTCGCGGCGACCAACGAGCCGCAGCTCGCGAAGGAGCTGGGCGTCCTGGGCACCTCGCTCGCCGGTCTCGTCCTCCGCGACGACCTCATCGCGCTCGACCAGCTGGCGGCCGCGCCCGGAGTCCAGTCCGGAGCGATCGCGTGCTTCGGCCTCTCCGGTGGTGGTGCCCGGGCCGTTCTGCTCGCAGCCATGGACGACCGGATCCGCGCTGCCGGCGTGGTCGCGATGATGTCGACGTTCGACGGTGTGCTCGACGGGCATGCCGATCAGCACTCGTGGTCGTTCCTCTCGCCAGGACTGTCACGGGTCGGTGACTGGCCGGAGCTCGCATCCCTGCGCCCCCGCTCGCCGTTGCTCGTCCAGTACGCCGAGCGCGACGAGCTCTTCGAGCCGGCCGGTATGCGTGAAGCGCACATGATCCTCACGGAGCGGTACCGGTCCGGTGGCGAGCGCTCGGCTTACACGGGCACCTTCCACGACGAACCGCACCGCTGGTCCGCGCCGATGCAGACCGAGCTGCGCGCCTGGCTCGCCGCCACCCTCGCCTGACTCGCCCTGGTTTCGTCCCCAACTCAGGAGACGTCCGGTGTGTCGTGCCCGGGCTGGAGCGGCGCGCCGGGGGAGTCCTGAGTTGGGGACGGTGGTCACGGTGTTCGCAATTCAGGACGGGTGCGGCGTGTTGGGGTGTGGGCGGGCGCTGGGGTGGGTGGCGCGCCGGGTGTGTCCTGAGTTGTGAACGTGGGTGGGTGTGGTCGGTGGGGTGTCCCCAACTCAGGAGACGTCTGGTGTGTCGTGCCCGGGCTGGGGCGGCGCGCCGGGGGAGTCCTGAGTTGGGGACGGACAGGACGGCGGTCAGACGCGGGCTGGGACGGGGAGCTCGAGGACGCCGTCGACGCGGCGGGGGACACGGAGCGGGTTCGCCTCGTGCAGGGCCTCGGGGAGCACCCGCTCGGGCGCGTCCTGGTAGACAATCGGACGCTGGAAGCGGCGCACCGCCGACGCACCCACCGAGGTGTGGAGCGAGGTCGTCGCCGGCCACGGTCCGCCGTGGTGCTGCGCCCAGCCCACCGCGACACCCGTCGGCCAGCCGCCGAAGAGCACCCGGCCGGCGATCGGCTCGAGCCGCGACACGAGACCGGTGATGTCCTCACCGGGCGCCGCGTGCACGGTCGCGGTGAGCGCGCCACCGATCTCGGCCAGGACCGCGTGCAGCTCGGCGTCGTCCGCGACCTCGATGACGAGCGTCGCCGGCCCGAAGATCTCCTCGAGCAGGACCTCGGGGGCGTCGAGCACCGTCGCGGCGGTGGTCGCGAGGACGGTCGGAACGCCGGAATCCGCAGCCGTCGTCTCGCCGCCGAGGAGCGTCCGCACCCCGGGATGGCCGGCGGCGCGAGCGGTGCCCGCGGCGTACGCCTCGGCGATGCCCGGCGTCAGCATGCGCCCGGCGACGGTGTCGGCCGCGGCCTGCGCGACGAGCTCGGCGAACCCGCTGCCGCTCGGCACGAGGACGAGGCCGGGGTTCGTGCAGAACTGCCCCACCCCGAGGGTGAACGACGCCGCCAGCCCGCGCGCGAGGTCATGCGCCGCCTCGCCCTGCAGTGCGGCCTCGGTGATGACGACCGGGTTCGTGCTGCCGAGCTCGCCGTAGAAGGGGATCGGGGCCGGTCGCTGCGACGCCAGGTCGAACAGTGCGCGCCCGCCGGCGAGTGAGCCGGTGAACCCGACCGCGGTGATCGCCGGGTGCTGCACGAGGGCGGTGCCCTGCTCACGATCCTCGACGAGCGCGAACGTGCCGTCCGGGGCGCCGACCGAGCGCAACGCCTCGACCACGATCGCCGCGGTCAGTCGCGAGAGCCGCGGGTGGGCGGAGTGCGCTTTGACGATGATCGGACATCCGGCCGCCAGCGCCGACGCCGTGTCGCCACCGGCGACCGAGAACGCGAACGGGAAGTTCGACGCACTGAAGACCGCCACCGGCCCCGTCGGCCGGAGCATCCGTCGCAGCTCCGGCTTGGGCGGGGTGGCGGAGGCGTCGGCGTGGTCGATGACGACCTCGAGGAAGGCCCCGTCGCGGAGGACGGCTGCGAACAGCCGCAGCTGGCCCGTCGTCCGCGCGACCTCGCCCGTGAGGCGCGCGGTCCCGAGGTGGGACTCCTCGTCGGCGAGTGCGACGAGCTCGTCGACCCGGGCATCGAGGGCGTCGGCGACGGCCTCGAGCCAGGCGGCACGGGTCGAGGGCGCGGTGGACGCGAGCTCGGAGGAGGCCGCGGCTGCTGCCGCGGCGACCTCGTCGACGGTCGGAACGGCGGCACGGCCCGCGCCGGACGCGGCGTCGCCAGCGTGACCTGCGGGCGTGACGGTGTCGCCGCCGGGGCTCACGCTGCTGCTGCTGCTGCTGCTGCTGCTGCTGCTGCCGTTGCCGCTGCCGTCGGTACCGTTGCCGTCGGTGTCGTCGATACGGCCGCCGACGCCGTCCGAGTCGTCGGTGCGCGCCCTGGCGGGGGTGGTGCGGTCGATCGTGCCAGTGCTGTGGTCGGTGTCGTGCATGGTGATGACTCCTCGGGGATGCGGGTACGGCTGGTGATGATCGGGGCGTATGGCCGGCCGGCGGACGGCCGAGCGGACGGGTCAGCGCGCGACGGGAGCGCTCTCGGCGATCCGGTCGCGGATCACGAAACCGAGGCCGGGTCGCTGCTCGACCTGCACCAGGCCCCCGGCGATGGTGACCGGCCCGGGCGGGTCGATGGCGCCGATCGCCACGAAGCCCGCGTCCTCGACGTCCTCGACCTCGGTGACCTGCGGGAGGGCGAGGGCGAGCTGTCCGGAGAGGTCGGGGAGCAGGTGCGGGGCGAGCGTCAGCCCGGCGTCGTCGACGAGCGCGGCGATCGCGAGGAAGGGGGTGATGCCGCCGACGCGGACCACGTTCGGTTGCAGGACGTCGGCGACGCCACGGTCGACGAGGTCGCGGAACCGGTGGATCGTGTGCACGTTCTCGCCCAGCGCGATCGGGATGTCGGTCGCCTGACGCAGCCGTTCGTACCCCGCGGTGTCGTCGGAGCGCAGCGGCTCCTCGATCCACGCCGGGTCGACGACGCCGAGCCGTTCCAGGGACGAGACCGCTTGGTCGACGTCCCAGCGCTGGTTCGCGTCGATCATGAGCCGGCGGTCCGGTCCGAGCAGTTCGCGCACCATCGTCACGCGGTCGACGTCCTCGGCGAGGTCGGGCTTGCCGACCTTGATCTTGACGGCGTCGTAGCCCGCCGCGATCCACCGCTCGACCTGCGCGGCGAGCGAGGCGGCGTCGAGGTGGAGGTTCACGCCACTGCCGTACGCCCGGACCGTGTCGCGTCGACGGCCGAGGAGGTCGGGGAGCCCGAGACCGGCCCGCCGTCCACGGAGGTCCCAGAGCGCGGTGTCGAGCCCGGCGAGCGCGATCGTGGTGATCCCGCCACCACCGGCCTCGTGCAGATGCGCCCACAGCCGCGGCCAGAGCGCTTCGGGGTCGGTCGTCGCTCCGAGGGCGGCGGCCGTGATGTCGTCGTCGAGCAGCGCGCGGACGGCCGTGGCCCCGATCGTCGGCGTCCACGTGAAGCCCGACCCGGTCGCCCCCTCGTCGTCGACGACGTCCACGCGGATGAGATGGAGCCACGGCGCCTCGGGCACCCAGGGGCGCGGCATGGTGAACCGGCCGAGCGAGGTGGTGATGGAGGCGATCCCGGGCATCGTCAGCGCCCTGCGGCCAGCGTCGCGTGCTCGGCGACGAGGTCGGCGCCGGTCGCGAGGAGTGCCTCCAGGCGGTCGGTCTGCTCGGGGGTCGGATCGACGAAGGGCGACCGCACGGAACCGACCGGCAGACCGCCGAGCCGCACCCCGGCCTTGATGAGCGACACGGCGAAGCCGGGGGTCTCGTCGCGGAGGGCGACCAGCGGCCGGTAGAACTCGCGCAGCAGGCGTTCGCGGAGCGGCTCGTCGTGCTCGGTGTACGCGCGGTAGAACAGCGTCGCGAGTTCCGGCAGCATGGCGAAGACGGCCGAGGAGTAGAGCGGGATGCCGATGCCGCGGTAGGCGGCCTGCGTGAGCTCGGCGGTGAGGAGGCCGTTGAAGAAGGCGAAGTCGTCTCGTCCCTCCTCGTGCACCGCCAGCACGATGTCCTGGGCGGCCGCGACGTCGCCGACGCCGTCCTTGAAGCCGACGACCTGCGGGTTGCGCGCGAGGTGGCGCATCGTCGCCGTCGTGTACCGGGCGTTGTTCCGGTGGTAGACGATCGCCGGGAGGCTCGTCGCCGAGAGGACGTCCTCGACGTACGCCTGCAGACCGGCCGCCGGCCCGGAGACGAGGTACGGCGGCATGAGGAGGATCGCGTCGGCTCCCGCCTCTTCGGCGGCCACGGCGAGTTCCTTCGCGGTCGCCACGCCCCCTCCGGCGCCACCGATGACCGGGGCGGCGCCGTCGACGACCTCGACGGTCCGCCGGACGACGCGGGCGGCCTCCGACGGCGACATCGCGTGCAGCTCGCCGGTGCCGCAGGCGGGGAACACCCCACCGGGCCGGTGTTCGAGTCGCGACTCGAGGTGGGTGCCGAGGAGCCCCAGGTCGACCTCACCCGCGGCGTCGAAGGGGGTGATCGGGAAGTACAGGACGCCGTCGAAGGCGAGCGGTGCTGGCATGGTGGAGGTCCTCGTCATCGTGGGGCTGGGGCTGGAACAGGAGTGGTGGCCGGCCGGCCGGTGTCGGCGGCGAGCAGATCGGTGAGCCGGGCCGCCTCGGCGGGGCTGAGCGCCGATCGCCAGTCGTGCTCCGGCCGCCACCCGAGGTGGGCGGTGGCCTTCGCGCTGCTGAAGGCGGCAGCTCGGTCGACGAGTCCGTCGGCGAATCCGGCGGCGCTCGGGACCTGCGCCGGCAGCAGGGTGGATAGGGGTGCGAGGGCCAATGCGTCGTCGGCGCCGACGAAGTACACCTCACCGGAGTGCCGGGCCTCCGCACGATCGACCCAGGCGGCGACGAACCGGCCGGCGTCGCGCGCGTCCACGTAGTTGTAGAGGGAGACGGCCGCGAGTGCGGGATCGGCGAGCCGGTCGACGATGGTGTGCCCCTGCTGCGTCGGCGCGCCCTCCCACTCCTCCGGCGAGACGACGAAGCACGGCCGGAACGCACCGGTCACGACGGCGTCGCCGTGGGCTCGGGCGAGCATCGCGACCGTCGACTCGATCGCGACCTTCGACAGCGCGTAGGCGTTCCACGGGGCGACCCGGTGCTCCTCGGTGATGGGGAGCGCCTCGGGCGTCCACCCGTGCGGGGCGCCGTAGCCGATGACGGTCGGGCTGCTCGCGGCCAGCAGTCTGGTCGCTCCGGCGGCGATCCCGGCGGTGAGGGCGGTGAAGGCGAGCGTCTGGTTGGTCGACAGGATGACGTGCTCCGGCGCGCTGAAGGGCACGGCGATCGCCGCCAGGTGCACGACGGCGTCGGGCCGCAGAGCGGCGAAGAGCTCGTGGGTGGCGTCGTGGTCGAGGAGGTCGGCGGTCCGGCCCTCGACGCCGGGGAGTCCGGGGTCGGTCCGATCGACGGAGACGACCTCGTGGCCTGCTTCGGCGAGGGCGCTCGCGACGCTCCGCCCGAGTCGTCCTGCGCCGCCGGTGACGATGATGCGCATCGGTGTCCTCTCTGACCACGTCCGGGTCGACCAGGCCGACCGCACCAACCGGGAAACCGGTTTCTCGGAGTGAGCCTATAGGATCATCGATGACGGCACCACCTGTGACGAGTCGAACGAGGACGTATGAGCAACCGGTTCCCCAGCGCTGGAGCGACACCGACGATCTCCGACGTCGCCGTGCAGGCGGGCGTCTCGAAGGCCACCGTGTCGCGCGTGCTCAACGGCAAGGCGACCGTCGACGCGGCGATCGCCGACCGCGTCCTCGCCGCGGTGGACGCCCTCGGCTACCGGCCGAGCATGCTGGCCCGGAGTCTGTCCCTCGGCCGCACGAACACGATCGGTGTCGTCGTGCCCGACCTCGAGAACCCGATGTTCCAGGAGATCCTGCGCGGGGTCACCCGGGCAGCGGCGGCCGACGGCTACCGCGTCCTCGTGACCGACACCGAGGAGGACCCGGCCGACGAGGCGGCGGCGGCCCGCGAAACCCGTCGTCGGTGCGACGCGATCGTCCTCTGCTCACCCCGTCTGGCCGAACCCGAGCTTCGAGCGCTGCTCGCCGAACTGCACCCGGTCGTGCTCGTCAACCGCGAGCTCGCCGACTCGCCCGTGCCGTCGGTGTCCATCGACTACGCCAGCGGCATGGAGCAGGTGCTCGCCGAGCTGCACGCACTCGGGCACCGCCGCATCCTGTACCTCGCAGGGCCCGCGGCGAGTCAGGGCGATCGCCTCCGACGGGTCGGCATCACCCGCGCGCGCTCGGACCACGACGACCTCTCCGTCGACATCGTGACGGCCGGTTCCGCGCTGGTGGACGGCGCGGCGGTCGTCGAGACGGTGGTGCAGCACGACGCGACCGCCGTGGTCGCCTTCAACGACCTCGTCGCCCTCGGGCTCGTCTCGGCGCTCCGCGGTGCCGGTGTGTCCGTCCCCTCGGCGCTCAGCGTCGTCGGCTTCGACGACATCCCGTTCGCGGCGTTCGCGGTTCCGGCGCTCAGTACCGTGTCAGTCCCGCGACGCGAGCTCGGCGCCGAGGCGTGGACCAGACTGCGCGACACCATCGGCGGCGCGGAGGGTGGACACCCGCTCGTCTTCCGACCGCGGTTCGTCGCCCGGGGGAGCACCGCCGCCCACCCGGCCGCGAGTCCACCGGTCTGGCACGGAACCGAGCAGGCCCCTTCGCCACCGGAGCTGACCGCCCGGCTCGGCGACCGCGAGGTCCTCGTCCTCCACGACGGCAGCGGCCTCGAACCGACCGACGCCCCGCGACCGTTCGCACACCCCGTCACGTCGCTCGGCGGGACCGTCGTCACGGAATCCGCTCCCGACGACCACCCCCACCATGTCGGTCTCTCGATGGCCGTCGCCGACGTCGACGGCGTCTCCTACTGGGGCGGTCGCACCTACGTCGCCGGGCAGGGGTCGACGATGCTCGACAACCACGGTGTCCAGCGCGTCACCGAGACCGAGGCGGACGCCGGTGTGCTGCGTCAGTCCCTCGACTGGATCGGGCGCGACGGGACGACGCGGCTGCGGGAGTCGCGCAGCACGGTCGTCGAGGAGTTCGCCGTGCCTGGCGTCGGGAGCGGGAGGTCGGCGCTCCGCGTCGCCGTCTCCAGCGTCCTCGAGACGACGGGATCGACGGTGACGATCGGGTCGCCGGCCACGAACGGCCGCGAAGGCGCAGGATACGGCGGATGGTTCTGGCGGTTGCCCGCGGACGCCCACCGGTCCGTCCTCAGTGCGGACGGACCAGGGGAGTCGACCGCGCACGGCTCGCGTGCGTCGTGGGTCGCCTTCGTCCTCGACGCCGACGGGCGCGCTGACGCGGAGACGGGCGACACCA
This sequence comes from Plantibacter sp. VKM Ac-2876, assembly GCF_015350715.1. NCBI lineage: Bacteria > Bacillati > Actinomycetota > Actinomycetes > Micrococcales > Microbacteriaceae > Plantibacter > Plantibacter sp. VKM Ac-2876. The sequence goes on from NZ_JADKSI010000003.1 coordinate 567,279, forward strand.
CCGAGCCCGCCCCGACGCCGGCTCGGCGCCCCACGACCGTCCTCTTCCGCCAGCCCGCAGCGAACGCCTTCCCCTGGTTCCTCCGTGCGGCCGAGTACCCGGGTGTCGGGGTCTCGCTCGCCGCCATCACCCGCACCGCCATCACCGCCGACACCCCGCTCGTCACCGGTCTGGAGGCGGTCGTCGTCGACGGTGCGCTGGACGCGGAGCAGGCGGACGCCATCCACCGGACGCTCCTCATCGCGGAGGAACGCCACACCGAACCGCGCAGTACCGAACCGCGCAGCACAGGGAGTGACGCATGACCAGCACCGACCACACCACCGCCCCGTCCGCCCCGACCGTCGTGGTCGTCGGGATCCACGGCCATGGCGCGAGCCACGTGGCGGCAGCCAGGGCGCTCGCCGCGACCGGCGCGATCCGCCTCGTCGGCCTCGTCGACCGGACCTTCACCGAGGAGGACCGCGCAGCCGGCGACGCACCGCTCCGCGACTCGCTCGAGGAGTGCTTCGCCGCCGGGCGGGTGGACGTGGTCATCCTCTCGACCCCGATCCACACGCACCTGGACCTCGCCGTCGCCGCGCTCGAGCACGGCGCGGACGTCCTGCTCGAGAAACCCCCGGTGACCTCGAACGACGAACTCGACCGGCTGCAGGCCACCGCCGCCCGCACCGGTGGGCTCGTCCAGGTCGGGTTCCAGAGCCTCGGATCGCACGCGATCGGCGAGATCGCCGACGTCGTCGCGGGCGGGGAGATCGGGGCCGTGACGGCGCTCGAGGCGAGAGGCACCTGGGTCCGCACCGTCGGGTACTGGACGCGTGCCGCGTGGTCGGGCAGGCGAACGCTCGACGGCACACCCGTCGTGGACGGCGTCGTCACCAACCCCTTCGCGCACGCGGTCCAGACCATGCTCCGGCTCGGCGGCACGACCGACCGCGCGGCGATCGCCACCATCGACCTCGACCAGTACCGGGCGAACGACATCGAGGCCGACGACACCTCGGTCGTCCGCATCACCCCGCAGCGCGGTCCGATCATGACCGCGGCGCTCACCCTGTGCGCGCAGGAGACGACCGACCCGGTGGTCACGGTCCACGGGGAGCTCGGGTCGATCCGGTTCCACTACACGCGCGACGAGGTCGAGGTGGCCGTCGACGGCGTCACCCTGCGACGCTGGACCACGGGCCGGACCGACCTGCTCCCCGACCTCCTCCGCGCGCGCGAGGCGGTCCGGGCGGGTCAGGACGCCGCCCTCGTCAGCTCCCTCGCCGACGCGGCCGCCTTCACCGCGGTCCTCGACGCGGTCCGGTCGGCCCCAGCGCCACACCGCATCCCCGCTGATCTCGTCGAGTGGCTCGGGACGGGCGACGAGCGCCGCCCGGTCATCCCGAGGATCGAGGAGCTCGTCGCGGAAGCGGCCGCCACCGGCAGCACCTTCGCCGAGCTCGGGAGCGATTGGGCCCGGCCATGAGCGAGCGGCCTGGGCCGGACGAGGACGACCGCCGTCGCAAGCACGCCCGACTGGTGTCGCTTCTGGAGGCTCGCGGAGCGGGCACGATCGTGCTGCGGTCCGCCGCCGCGGTCAGCTGGTACCTCGACGGCTCGCGCGTCCACGTGAGCCTCGCGGCCGACCCGATCGTCGCGGTCGTGGTCTCGCCGGGCGATGCGTGGCTCGTCGCGACGTCGAACGAGGTGGAGCGGCTGCAGGCCGAGGAGTTGCCCGCCATCCGGGTGCGGACGGTGCCGTGGCACACGCCGATCGACGCGGTGCTGCCGAGTGGGGACGGGGTGCTGCAGGAGGCGGACGTCGCCGCCGAGCTGCGGGCGGCACGAGCGTCGCTCCTCCCGGCCGAACTCGCGCGCTTCCGTTCGCTCGGGCGGGAGACGACGTCGGCGCTCGAGGCAGTTGTCGGCGAGCTCGACCCCGTCTGGACGGAACGCGCGGTCGCCGCAGACCTCGCCGGGCGCCTCGTCGCAGCCGGGATCGACCCGCTCGTCCTCCTCGTCGCCGGGGAGGGCAGACTCGCCCACCGACACCCACTGCCGACCGAGGGGCGACTCGGCTCCCGGGCCATGCTCGTCGCCTGCGGCCGCCGCGACGGGCTCATCGTGAACCTCACGCGGTGGTTCGACGAGGGCGGCACCCCGGCTGAGCCGTTCGCCACGGACATGCAGCGCATCCGCGCCGTCGAACGTGCCTATCTCGACGCCACCGTGCCGGGTGTCTCGCTCGCCGACATCCTCCGGACGGGGAGTGCGGCCTACGCGGAGCAAGGCTTCGACGCCGACGAGTGGACGAGGCACCATCAGGGCGGTGCAGCCGGCTACGCGGGACGCGATCCGCGCGCCACGCCTGAGGCGACCGACATCGTCCAGCCGTGGCAGGCGTTCGCCTGGAACCCGACCGCCCCCGGCGTGAAGGTCGAGGACACCGTCGTGGTCACGCCGGACGGTGTCGAGGTGCTGACGACGAGCACGGCCTCGACCCACCCGACCCCGTCCACCGTGGGAGGCTGAAGACATGACCCGGCACATCGTGATCGCACCGGACTCGTTCAAGGGCACGGCGACCGCCGCGGAGGTCGCCGAGGCGATCTCCGAGGGGTGGCGGACCGTCCGGCCCGATGACCTCCTGCAGTCGCTCCCCATGGCCGACGGTGGGGAGGGCACGCTCGACGCGTTCGCGGCGGCCGTTCCCGGCGCGCGTCGGCACCCGATCACGGTCATCGGCCCGGTCGGCGACCCGGTGGACGCCGAGTGGCTCGAGTTGCCCGACGGCTCGGCGGTCGTGGAACTGGCGCAGACGAGCGGTCTCACCCTGCTCGACCCGCTGCAGCCGTTCGCGGCGCACACCGTCGGCTTCGGTGAAGCCATCGCGGCCGCCCTGGACCACGGTGCGCGACGACTCCTGCTCGCGATCGGCGGAAGCTCCAGCACGGACGGTGGAGCCGGGCTGCTCACCGCGCTCGGAGCACGGCTGGTGGGCGCCGACGGGGGACCGGTTGCCGCCGGCAACGCCGGACTCGCGACGCTCCGCGACATCGACACCGCCGGACTCCGCGCGCTGCCGCCGGACGGCGCGGTCATCCTCAGCGACGTGACCAACCCGCTGCTCGGCGACCGCGGTGCTGCTGCGGTCTTCGGTCCGCAGAAGGGTGCGACCACCGCGGACGTCCCCGTCCTCGACGCGAACCTGGCGCAGTTCGCGACCCGCGCTGCGGAGGCGTTCGGGCGGGACCACGCGGAACGCGCAGTGGTCGAACCCGGCGCCGGTGCCGCGGGCGGTGCGGGATACGGCCTCCTCCTGTGGGGCGCCACCGCCACCTCGGGCGCGCGCGGCGTCGGTGAGGCGATCGCCCTCCCGGAGGCGGCCGCCGCAGCGTCGATCGTGATCACGGGCGAGGGCCGCTTCGACGACCAGACGGCCGACGGCAAGGTCGCCTCCTGGGTCGCCGGGCTGGCGTCGGACCGGACCATGCTCGTCGCCGGGGCGATCCAGGCACCCACCGAGGGCATCTTCCTCGCGGCGGCCTCGCTCACGGAGCTGGCCGGCGGTGTCGAGGCGGCGATGGCCGAACCGCTCGTCCACCTGCGTGCGGCAGGGGCGGCACTGGCCACCCAGTACCGCCCCTGATCACCTCACCTGGCGGTGACGTACGTCATGCGGTGACGTCGATGAGGACCTTCCCGACCGTGTCGTCCTCGACGGCGGCGTGGGCCGCAGCCGTCTCGGCGAGCGGGAACACCGTCAGTGCCAGACCGTGGTCTTCGCCGACGTGCAGCGCGCCATCCTCGATCGCTGCGGTGATGTCCTCGGCCGCGGCGTGGAGCGCGGCGTCGCCGACCGTGTAGAGCAGCATGAACTGGAGCCGTGTGTTGAGCCCCATGTGCGGACGGATGTCGAGCGTGACCTGGTCACCGCCGTTGTTCGCGTAGCTGACGACCGTGCCGCGCGGGGCGAGGACCGCCTGGTCGAGGGGGAGGTTCTGCGCGATCGCGACCTCCACGACGAGGTCGACGCCGTCGGGTGCCACCTCGCGGATCGCCGCGGCGGTGTCGCCCTCGCGGTAGTTGACGACGTGGTGCGCTCCCGCGGCGGTCGCGAGGCGGGCCTTCTCGTCGCTGCTGATGGTGCTGATCACCGTCGCACCGGCCCAGCGGGCGAGCTGGATCGCGGCGTTGCCGACGGCGCCGGCGCCGCCCTGGACGAGGACCGTCCGGCCGTCGAGGGCTCCGGGGGAGAGCCGGGTCGGGCCGTCCTGCGCGACGGTGAGGGCGCGGTGCGCGGTCATCGCGGGGACGCCGAGGCTGGCGCCGAGTTCGAAGGATGCGGCGTCGGGCAGGGGGACCACACGGGAGACGGGCTGCACCGTGAACTCCTGGGCCGTGCCCAGCGGGCTCTCGTGTGCGGCGAGGTACACCCAGACGCGGTCGCCGACGGCGAAGGTGGTCGTGGACGCTGCGTCGCCGGCGGCCGGGCCGACCGCTTCGATCACGCCGGCACCGTCGAGGTTCGGGACGACCTCGGGGAAGGGCATGCCACCCGAGGGGCCGCCGCCGCGCCTGGTCTTCCAGTCGGTCGGGTTGACGCCGGAGAACGCGAGCTTGACGCGGACCTCGCCGGGGCCGGGCTCGGGGAGCTCGCGCTCGACGAGGTGCAGGACGGACGGGTCACCGTTGGTGGAGTAGACGATCGATCGCATACCGGGGCCAACGTCTCCGCCCCGCGGAAGATTCCGCGGTGACACTTCGACACGCTCAGTGACCGGGAAGGGTCGGCTCAGCGACCGGGGCGTCGGCCAGGCGCCCGGGGCGTCGGCAAGGCGACCGGTGCTGCTCGGCGGCCGGGAGGCCCGAGACAGGCTCAGGCTCGGGCGGCGTACTGCTCCCGGGCGATGCCGGACGCGTCCGCAGCGACCGCGTCCGCTTGGACCGCGCCGTCGCCGGCCCCCACCGCAGCCCACACCGGCCGGGTGCCGCTGAGTGCCCAGGCCGCCTGCACCGCGGCGCCGTCGGCGACGTACTCCCCGGGGGCCGGCACGACGACCGGCACGTCGAAGACCTCGCGAGCGATCGCCTGCACCGCCGGGTTCTGCGCCGCACCACCGATGAGGAGGACGCGCTCCGCCGTGACGCCCTGCGCGAGCACCGCGTCGAGGCCGTCGGCGAGTCCGCAGAGCAGCCCCTCGATCGCCGCCCGGGCGAGGCCCTCGCGCGTCGTCGACTCCAGGGTCATGCCGAAGAGGGTCGCCGTCGCGTCCGGCCGGTTCGGGGTGCGCTCGCCCTCGAAGTACGGCTGGAGCACGAGACCCCGTGCCCCGGCCGGGGCCTGGAGCGCGAGTCGACCGAGTTCCGTGTGGTCGACGCCGAGCAGCGCGGCCACCGCGTCGAGGATCCGGGCGGCGTTGAGCGTCGCGATGAGCGGGAGGAACGCGCCGTCGGCTGAGGCGAACCCGGCGACGGTGCCCGAGCTGTCGCGGACCACGGCCGGCGTCACGGCGAACACCGTCCCGCTCGTGCCGATCGACACGACGACATCGCCGGCCGTCGCCCCGAGCCCGAGGGCGGCTCCCGCGTTGTCTCCGGCACCCGCTCCGATGACCGTGTCCGGCCCGATGAGGCCGCCGTCGACACCGGTCCCGGCGGACTCCTCGGGTGCGAGCACGCGCGGGAGGATCGCATCGTGGCCGAGCGCTGCGACGAGCAGCTCCCGGTCGTACTCGCCGTCGGCGGGGGACCAGTACCCGGTGCCGGAGGCGTCGGAGCGGTCGGTCGTCAGTTCGGCGAGGTCCGCGCCCAGTGGGCTCTCGTCGGCCGGACCGAAGCCGCGCAGACGCCAGCTCAGCCAGTCGTGGGGGAGCGCGACGGCGGCGACCTCGGCGGCGTTCGCGGGTTCGGCGTCGCGCAGCCAGCGCAGCTTCGTGATCGTGAAGGAGGCGACGGGGACGCACCCGGTCCGCTGGGCGAGTTCCGCAGCGCCGAACTCGGCGATGAGGTCCGTCGCGGCCTGCGCGCTCCGGGTGTCGTTCCAGAGGAGTGCCGGACGGATGACGCGTCCGTCGACGTCGAGCGCGACCATGCCGTGCTGCTGGGCCGCGACCGACACCGCGGCGACATCGGCCAACCCGCCGGCGGCGGCGGCCGCCTCCTGCAGCGCCTGCCACCACGCGGCCGGGTCGACCTCGGTGCCGGCGGGGTGCGCCGAACGACCTTCGCGGACGAGCGCTCCGGTCTCGGCGTCGCGGATGACGACCTTGCAGCTCTGGGTGGACGAATCGATGCCGGCGACGAGCGTCATCGCTCTCCCTGTTCTCGGTGGTGGGGCGGTCGGGTGACCGCCGGGTCTGCTGTGGGGTGGAACGCGGAACGGCGTTCCGCCCCCGATCCTCTCGGATCAGGAGACGGAACGCCAGGTTCGCGGGTGTCGGCTAGCGCGCGCCCATGAGGTGGTCGACGGCCAGCTGCTGCAGGCGGACGAACCCGAAGCCCTTGCCGCCGAAGTAGGCGTCGGCGTCGAAGTCCTCGTACGACGAGCGGTCGGCGAGCAGCTGCTCGACGGTCTCGCCGGGGTTGAGCGTCGGCTCGCGCAGCTCGGGCACGCGGGCGGCGGCCAGCGCCTCCTGCACCTCGGGGTCGGCGCGGAACGCCTCGGCGCGCTCCTTGAGCAGCAGGTACATGCGCATGTTGGCGGCTGCGGAGTCCCACACGCCCGTGATGTCCTCGGTGCGGCTCGGCTTGTAGTCGAAGTGACGCGGGCCGTCGTACGCGGGGCCGCCGTTCACGCCACCGTGCTCGAGGAGGTCGACGAGCGAGAACGCGTTCTGCAGGTCGCCGTGACCGAAGACGAGGTCCTGGTCGTACTTGATGCCCCGCTGGCCGTTGAGGTCGATGTGGTAGAGCTTGCCCTGGTAGAGCGCCTGGGCGATGCCGGCGGTGAAGTTGAGGCCCGCCATCTGCTCGTGGCCGACCTCGGGGTTGATGCCGACGAGCTCCGGGCGCTCGAGGGTCTCGATGAACGCCATCGCGTGGCCGAGCGTCGGGAGCAGGATGTCGCCGCGGGGCTCGTTGGGCTTCGGCTCGATCGCGAAGCGGATGTCGTAGCCCTTATCGGTCACGTAGTCGCCGAGGAAGTTGACGGCCTCGCGGTAGCGCTCGAGGGCCGCCTGCACGTCCTTCGCGGAGTCGTACTCGGCGCCCTCGCGGCCGCCCCACATGACGAAGGTCTTGGCGCCGAGCTCGGCGGCGAGGTCGAGGTTGCGGAGCACCTTGCGGAGGGCGAAGCGGCGGACGGCGCGGTCGTTCGAGGTGAAGCCGCCGTCCTTGAAGACGGGCGCGCTGAACAGGTTGGTGGTCACCATCGGCACGATGACGCCGGTGTCGGCGAGCGCCTGCTTGAGGCGGTCGATCTGCTTCTGGCGTTCGGCGTCGGTCGAGCCGAAGGCGAAGAGGTCGTCGTCGTGGAAGGTGAGGCCGTAGGCGCCGAGGTCGTTCAGGCGGGTGACGGCCTCGACCACGTCGAGGTCGGGGCGGGTGGGGCCACCGAACGGGTCGGTCCCGTTGTAGCCGATCGTCCAGAGGCCGAAGGAGAACCGATCGGCTTTGGTGGGGGTGAGGCTCATGCGTGCAGTCCTTCAACGTCGTTTGTGAGTGGATGATTTGTTGTTAACCACAACTTATGGTCGAGACTAGCAGATCGTCGGCCTCGCGTCACCGGTCGGGTGTCGCGAAATATTTCGTTAGCATGGGCAGAACTTCTCGCTGCAGAGACGGCCGTCCGGCCCGACAGGGAGGGATCGGAGGACTCGGATGAGTGACGACCCCGCGGTGCAGGCCGCTGGACCCGGTGCCGGTGGCGGGCGAGCGACCCTGTCGCGCATCGCCAGAGAGGCCTCCGTGTCGGTGTCGACCGCCTCGAAGGTGCTCAACGGGCGGCCGGGGGTGTCGCCGGACACCCGGGAGATCGTCGAGCGGCTGCTGGACCGCCACGGCTACAGTCGCCGCGGTGCGGAGCTCGCGCAGGGCTCGCTCATCGAGCTCGTCTTCGAGTACATCGACAGCTCCTGGTCGCTCGAGATCATCCGCGGTGTCGAGAAGGTCGCGCGCCAGCACGGCATGAGCGTCACCCTCACCGAGACGGGCGCCCGGCGTTCGACCGGCGAGGGCTGGGTCGAGAGCATCATCTCGCGGAAGCCGGTCGGGGTCATCCTCGTGTTCTCGGACATCGACCCGGCGTACCGGCGCCAGCTCCACACGCGCAACATCCCGGTCGTCGTGGTCGACCCGGCGGGGGACCCGGGCCCGGAGGTCGCTGCCATCGGCTCCACGAACTGGTCCGGTGGGATGGCTGCGACGCGCCACCTCATCGAGCTCGGTCACCGCAGGATCGGCCTGATCTCGGGACCGCAGGACCTCATGTGCTCGCGGGCGCGGGTCTCGGGCTACCGGTCCGCGCTCGAGGAAGCGGGGATCCCGCTCGACGAGAGCATCCTGCGCCGAGGGGAGTTCATCCCGGAGGCCGGACGCGTCCTGGCGCTCGAACTGCTGCAACTCGAGGACCGACCGACCGCGATCTTCGCCGGCAACGACATGCAGGCGTTCGGCGTCTACGAGGCGGCGCGCTCGCTCGGGATCTCGATCCCGGAGCAGCTGTCGGTCGTCGGGTACGACGACGTCCCGCCGGCCAAGTGGGTCGGCCCGGCCCTCACGACCATCCGGCAGCCGCTCATCGAGATGGCCGAGGAGGCCACCCGCCTGGTGTTGAAGCTGCGCTCTGAGACGGTCGACAACATCCGCCTCGACCTCGCCACCTCCCTCGTCGTCCGGGGTTCGACCGCAGCCCCGCCCACCCCCTAGCCCGCGAACTGTCACTCGCTGCTAGTCCGAGCGGCCGGGACTGTGTCGGAGTGACAGTTCGCGGGCAAAGGCGGGGATGGGCGGGCGCGAAAAGTTTCCAATGCGGGATGGGGAAGTTGCGGGCAGACAGGCGGCGGGGCTAGCTTCAGGGCACCGCAGCGAAGCGATCCGGAACCCCGGGGCCGCCGCTGCGCGAGCAGCTCGGGAGCGTTGCACATGGCGGGAAGCGGACGGCCGGAACTCCGGGTCGCGATGATCGGATACGGCTTCATGGGAGCCGCACACTCGCAGGCCTGGCGCACCGCACCGCGCTTCTTCGACCTCGACGCGGAACCGGTCATGGCGACGATCGTCGGCCGCAACGCCGATGCACTCGAGGCGGCCCGCGTGAAGTTCGGCTGGGAGTCGGCCTCGACGAACTGGCGAAGCGTCATCGCCGACCCGTCCATCGACATCGTCGACGTCTGCACGCCCGGCTCATCGCACGTCGAGATCGCGATCGCCGCCCTCGAAGCCGGCAAGCACGTCCTCTGCGAGAAGCCGCTCGCCAACAGCGTCGAGGAGGCGGAGCTGATGGTCGCCGCGGCCGAGGCGGCGAGGGCTCGCGGCGTCCGCTCCATGGTCGGCTTCAGCTACCGTCGGGTGCCCGCCATCGGCTACGCCCGCCAGCTCATCGCGGAGGGCGCGCTCGGGGACGTCCGCCAGATCCGCGCGCTCTACCTCCAGGATTGGCTGCGTGACGCCGAGGGTCCGATGACCTGGCGCCTCGACAAGGAGCAGGCCGGCTCCGGCTCGCTCGGCGACATCGGCGCTCACGCCATCGACCTCGTGCAGCACCTGACCGGTGCCCGACTCGACACCGTCAGCGGGACGCTCGCCACCTTCGTCACCGAGCGACCGCTCCTCGGCGAGACCGTCGGCCTGAGCGGGACCGCCTCGGAGGAACGCGGCGCGGTCACCGTCGACGACGCCGCCTGGTTCACCGCGAAGCTCACGGGCGGACTCGCGGACGGCGCGATCGGTGCCTTCGAGGCCACCCGCTACGCGACCGGCCGGAAGAACGCGCTTCGCATCGAGCTGAGCGGCTCGCGCGGAGCCATCGCCTTCGACCTCGAGCGGATGAACGAGCTCGAGGTCTACGACGCCACTGCTCCCGCCGGCAAGCAGGGCTTCACGCGCATCGTCGTCACCGAGCCGGAGCACCCGTACATGGCCGCCTGGTGGCCGACCGGCCACGGTATCGGCTACGAGCACCCGTTCTCGCACCAGGTGCGCGACCTCGTCCAGGCCATCACCGCCGGCACCGACCCTGAGCCGTCCTTCGCCGAGGGGCTGCAGGTCCAGCGGGTCCTGCGCGCCGTCGAGTCGAGCGCCGCGAACGGCAGCGCCTGGACGCCCACCGACTGATCCGTCCCCATCGCACCATCAGCAGCAGCACCCACCAAGGAGAGAACGCAATGACGCTTCGTACTTCATCCCGCCGTCGGACCCGACTGGCCGCAGTCGCCCTCGGCGTCTCGGCCCTCATGCTCGGCGCGACCGCCTGCTCCAGCGGCGGCGGCGCCCCGAGTGGCAGTGCCACCCTCTGGGGCCTCACCGGCACCGACGAGGACACCGTCCTCGGCCCGTCGCTCAAGGAGTGGAACGGCGCCAACGCCGACGGCCAGATCGCCGCGACCTACTTCCAGAACGACGCCTACAAGACCAAGATCCGCACGGCGGTCGGCGCGGGCAGCGCCCCGACCATCATCTACAGCTGGGCGGGCGGCACCCTGAACTCCTACGTGGACGCCGGCAAGGTCGCCGACATCACCTCGGAGACCGCGGACGCCAAGGGCAAGTTCCTCGAGTCCGTCTGGAACCAGGGCGTCATCGACGACAAGGTCTACGCGGTGCCGATGAACGCCACCACGCCGATCATGTTCTATTACAACAAGGACGTCCTGAAGGCCGCCGGCGTCGAGGTCCCGACGAACTTCGACGAGATCGTCGACGCCATCCCCAAGCTCAAGGCCGCGGGCGTGGCCCCGTTCTCGCTCGCCGGTGCCTCCAAGTGGCCGTCGCTCATGTGGGAGGAGTACCTCGTCGACCGCGTCGCCGGCCCCGAGGCCTTCAACAAGATCATGGCCGGTGAGGCCGACGCGTGGAGCGACCCCGGCATCATCGAGGCGAACGAGAAGATCCAGGAGCTCGTGAAGGCCGGCGCGTTCGTCGACGGCTACGCCTCGGTCACCGCCGACAGCAACGCCGACGTCGCCCTGCTCTACACGGGCAAGGCCGCGATGATGCTCCAGGGCGCCTGGGTCATGACGACCTTCAAGCAGCAGGCGGCCGAGTTCGCCGAGAAGGGTCTCGGCTACACGACCTTCCCCGCCGTCACCGGTGGCAAGGGCGACCCGTCGAACATCGTCGGCAACCCGTCCGGCTACTTCTCCATCTCCGCCTCGGCGACGAAGGAGCAGAAGGCCAGCGCGCTGAAGTACCTCACCGAGGGTGTGTTCGACAAGGGCTACATCGACCGCATGGTGAAGGCCGGCCAGGTGCCGCCCATCACCGACATCGACGCGGAGATCGCGGACGCCGGCGGCGACTTCGGCACGACCGTCTACGACCTGACGAAGAACGCCAAGAACTTCCAGATGTCGTGGGACCAGGCGCTCCCGCCGGCACAGGCGACCGCGCTGCTGACGAACCTCGACCAGCTGTTCAACCTGCAGATCACCCCGCAGGAGTTCTCCGACAACATGAACAAGACGATCGGACAGTGATCTCCCGATGACCGTCACCCGTCCATTGAACGGGGCCCGAGGGGCCGGTGCGGCAGCGATGCGCCGCCGCACCGGCCCCAGCGGCTGGATGGTCGCGCCGGCGCTGGGCTTCTTCCTCGTCTTCGCGATCATCCCGCTCATCGTCGCCCTGTACCTGAGCTTCACCCGCTGGGATGCGATCACCGACCCCGCGTGGGTCGGCCTCGACAACTGGGCCTCCGTCCTCGTCGACCCGGTCGCGATCGACGCCCTCGTCCTGACCCTCAAGGTCATCGTGATCTCGTGGATCGTCCAGACTCCGATCAGCCTGCTGCTCGGGACGTGGACCGCCGGCAAGCAGCGCAACCGGGCCGTCCTCGGCGCGATCTTCTTCCTGCCGCTCCTGCTGTCGTCGGCGGCGACCGCCATCGCGTTCAAGGCGATCCTCGACCCGAACTTCGGCCTGTCTGCGTCGCTCGGCATCCCGTTCCTCAAGCAGGACTGGCTCGGCAACCAGCAGCTCGTGCTGTTCGTCGTGATCTTCATCATCGCGTGGCAGTTCGTGCCCTTCCACACGCTCCTGTTCCAGGGTGGCGTGCGGCAGATCCCGGCGTCCCTCTACGAGGCGGCCGAGATCGACGGGGCTGGGACCGTCAAGCAGTTCTTCCACATCACGCTCCCGCAGCTGCGATACACGCTCGTGACGTCGTCCACGCTCATGATCATCGGTTCGCTCACCTACTTCGACGTGATCTTCGTGCTCACCGGCGGCGTTCCGAGCGCCGGCACCCGCATCCTCCCGATCCTCATGTACGTGACGGGCTTCTCCGCGAGCCAGTTCGGGCAGGCGAGCGTCATGGCGATCATCCTGGCCGTCATCGGTCTCGCCATCGCCCTGCTGCTCACCAAGCTGAGCGGCTTCGCCAAGATGGACAGTCAGCAGGAGGGCCTCTGATGTCAGCGACCAACCCACTCACGAAGCCCGGTGCGCTCCCGACGGGAAGCCTCGACACGGTCAGCGTCTCGACGGCCGGCTCCAAGCGCGGACGCCCGGGCGAGCATGAGACGCGAGGCAGACGCCCCCGCGGTGCCCGCCGCAAGCCGAACATCATCGGCGGGATCGGCGCCTGGATCTGGCTGCTCATCATCGTGCTGCCGATCTACTACATCGTCATCACGAGCGTGCGCCCGCAGGCCGGGTTCTTCGCGAGCAACCAGCTCATCCCGCCGACCGACCCGACCCTCGACGGCTACGCACTCGTCCTGCAGAGCGACTTCTTCCTCTACCTCGGCAACAGCGTCATCATCACCGTCGCGAGCGTCGCCGTCACCGTGTTCGTCTGCCTCATGGCGTCGTACGCGATCGTGCGCACCAACTCCCGGTTCACGCGGGGAGCGTTCTCGTTCTTCCTGCTCGGCCTCGCGATCCCGCTGCAGGCGACGATCATCCCGCTGTTCTACATGCTCAGCAAGGCGGGACTCTACGACACCCTCCTGGCGCTGATCCTGCCGTCGATCGGCTTCGCGGTGCCCGTCACCGTGCTCATCCTGTCGAACTTCATCCGTGACATCCCCAAGGAGCTGTTCGAGTCGATGACCGTCGACGGGGCGTCGAGCTGGCGGACCCTCGTCTCGCTCGTCCTCCCGCTCGCCCGGCCGGCGATCGTCACGGTCGCGCTGTACAACGCGCTCAACGTGTGGAACGGATTCCTGTTCCCGCTCGTGCTCACGCAGTCGCCGAGCAACCGCGTGCTGCCGTTGTCGCTGTGGACGTTCCAGGGCTCGTTCAGCGTGAACGTGCCGGCCGTGCTCGCCGCCGTGGTGCTGTCGACCCTGCCGATCTTCATCCTGTACCTGTTCGGCCGACGCCAGTTGATCAGTGGCATGACCGCCGGCTTCAGCAAGTAGTGCTGATCGCGAGCCGACCAATGACCGAACCATCCCCTGAGAGGAACACATGACTGACAAGCAGGCGCTCGTGGTGCGAGGCGGCTGGGACGGGCACATGCCCGTCGAGACGACCGCGGCCTTCATCCCCTTCCTGGAGGCGAACGGGTTCACCGTCCGCGTCGAGGACGGGACCACCGTCTACACGGACACCGACTACCTCGACACGGTCGACCTCATCGTGCAGATCAACACGATGAACACCATCGAGCCGGAGGAGTTCGCCGGCCTGCAACGCGCCGTCCTGAACGGGACGGGCATGGCCGGTTGGCACGGCGGGATCGCGGACTCGTACCGCAACAACGCCGACTACCTCCACATGATCGGTGGCCAGTTCGCGCACCACGCCGGCAAGGACCCGGCCGAGCGGACGGGGGAGCAGTCCGACAACTACATCCCCTACACCGTCCACATCACCGAGTACGGCCGGACCCACCCCATCACGGAGGGGATCGAGGACTTCGACCTCGTCACCGAGCAGTACTGGGTGCTGAGCGACGAGTACAACGACGTCCTCGCGACGACGACGCAGGAGGTGCGGCCCTGGGACGCGTGGAACCGTCCCGTCACGGCGCCCGCCATCTGGACGCGCCAGTGGGGGAAGGGCAGGATCTTCGTGTCCGCACCCGGCCACCGCATCGAGATCGTCGAAGACCCGAACGTCCGCACCATCATCGAAAGGGGCCTGCTGTGGGCAGCACGCTGAACGGGATCGTCGAGGACCGGTGCGGAAACGCCGGCCGCGCCATGATCGAAAGGGGCCCGCTGTGGGCAGCACGCTGAACGGGGCATCGGAGACCGCCGGAGGATCCGTCCTCCGGGTCGGCGTCATCGGCGTCGGCAACATCTCGAAGCAGTACTTCGCCGAGTTCCCGAAGCTGCCGAACCTCGAGCTCGTCGTCGTCGCGGACCTCGACCTCGCCCGCGCCGCTGAGGTCGCCGCCGAACAGGGCGTGCGGTCGTCGAGCGTCGACGAGCTGCTCGCAGACCCCGAGGTCGACGTCGTCCTCAACCTGACCATCCCGGCTGCGCACGCCGAGGTCGCGCTCCGAGCCCTCGAGGCCGGCAAGCACGTCTACGGGGAGAAGCCCCTCGCGCTGTCGACCGCCGAGGCGCGACCGGTGCTCGAACTCGCGGCGGCGAAGGGACTCCGCGTCGGCAGCGCACCGGACACCGTCCTCGGGTCGGGCGTCCAGACGGCGCTCGCCGTGCTCGACAGCAGCGCCATCGGTCGGCCGATCGCGGCGGCGGTCGCCTGGAGCGCCCCGGGCCACGAGCTGTGGCACCCGGCGCCCGCGTTCTACTACCAGCCGGGTGGCGGGCCGCTCCTCGACATGGGGCCGTACTACCTGACGAGCCTCGTATCGTTCTTCGGCCCCGTCGTGCGGGTGTCGGGGGCGGTCGCGCGGTCGGATCGTGAGCGCTCTGTGGCGACGGGCGCGCTCGCCGGGACGCCGATCCCGGTGCACGAGGAGGTCGACACGCACGTCACCGCGATCCTCGAGCACGCGAACGGGGTGGTCTCGACCGTGACGGTCTCGTTCGAGGTGTGGGCGAGCCGCGTGCCGCTCTTCGAGGTCTACGGGACGGGCGGGACGGTCGCCGTGCCCGACCCGAACCGGTTCTCGGACCCGGTGGAGATCGCGACGGCCGACGACCGCACCTGGCGTGCCGTCCCCGACAGTGCCGGCTTCGTCGACGCCGGGCGCGGCGTGGGCCTGTCCGACCTGGCCGAGGCGATCGAGCAGGACCGACCGCATCGGGCCTCGGGCGACCTCGCGTTCCACGTGTTGGAGATCATGGAGGCGATCATCGTCGCCGGTCGTGAGCACCGCGTCGTGGAACTGACGAGCACCGTCGACCGCCCGGCACCGGTGCTGCAGCCCGCGACCGTCGCCTGACCCTCCTCCCACTGCCCGCGAACGGTCACTTCGGCACAGTTCCAGCCGCTCGGACCAGCGTCGAGTGACCGTTCGCGGGCAGGGGGAGGGTTAGCGGGCGACCGGGATGAGGCGGACGTCGGTGAGGGTGCCGTCTTCAACCCGAGCGGTCATCATCGTGCACTCCGGTTGACGTCGGCGGTCCGTCGGCGAGCCGGGGTTGAGCAGACGCAGACCAGCTGGCGAGACCGAGTCCCACGGGATGTGGCTGTGTCCGAAGACGAGGACGTCGGTTTCGGGGAAGGCCTCGTCGGCCCGTCGCTCGCGACCGGTCGCCGCCCCCGTCTCATGGACGACGGCGAACCGCAGCCCATCGACCTCGAAACGCGCGACCTCGGGGAGACGCGCGCGGAGTCCGGGGCCGTCGTTGTTGCCGAAGACGCCGACGAGGCGGGCGGCGCGGGCCTCGAGGGCGTCGAGGGTCGCCTCGTCGACCCAGTCACCCGCGTGGACGACGACGTCCGCTGCGTCGACGGCGGCCCAGACCGCGTCCGGCAGGACCTTCGCCCGCTTGGGCAGGTGGGTGTCGGCGAGGAGGAGCAGCGAGGTCGGCATGTTCCCACGGAAGCGGATCGCGCCGACCTCGTCAACCGGGTGGTGCTCCCGCGCCCGTCGACCTGCTCGGCGACCGGGCCGCGGACCGCCGTTCACGGATACTCCCGCAGGAGGGGCGACTAGGGTGATCCCATGCCCGCAACCGACCTTCGTTTCTCCGGGAGGATCGCCGGCTACGGCACCACGGGCGGCGTCCGCATCGTCCTCGGGCTCTGGTCCACCTCCCCGTTCGGCTCCTTCGCCGACGCGATGATCGAGGACTCCCGCGGCAAACGCCTGCTCCTCGCGCCGACGCAGGAGATCGCCGACTTCATCTCCTCCACGTATACCTTCGACGACGTCGAGATCGGCACCGTCGGCTGGACGCGCCTGCCGACGGGGCTCCGCTTCGTGGGCGGTCCGCTCGACACGACCCTCCGCATCGGCGGAAGCTCTCCGCTCGGTCGTGCGCTGCGGGTCGTCCCCAAACCCGTGGCGGTGAACCCCGTCTGGTTGCAGACGATCGACCCCCTCGCCCGCGTGCTCCAACCCGGCGCCCGGACGGCGGGCTCCGCCGGCAACGGTCGACGCGAGTACTACGGCGTGACCGGCGCTCGCCGCATCACCGCCGCCACCGCGAGCTGGTCCGGTGCGGACCTCGGCACCCTCGCCAGACTCGACCCGCCCGTGCGCTTCGGCTTCGGCTCCGCGCCGGCCGACCCGCACCTCGTCGACATCGTCACCACGGTCCGCCAGCCCGCGTGAGCTGCTCGGGGGTCGCGCGGCTCACCCGGTAGCCGGTGCGCGCGTCGCAGGAAGAGATCCGCTCGGTGGCAGAACGGCACTCAGCCGAACGTCCTGCTGCCGTGCCGATCTCCTGCTCCCGCGCCGCGGACCATCCAGACGTCGACCTCGTCCTCGCGTTCGAGCGTGAAGCCGTGGCGCTCGTAGAGGCGGCGGGCCGGGCTGCCCTGCAGGACGTTGAGACGGAACGGGCGCGGATCACCGTCATCGGCCAGGAGCCGCGCGAGCACCGCGGTGCCGAGGCCAGCGCCCTGGTGCTCGGGCGCCAGATAGAAGTGCTCCACCCACCGCTCGCAGGGTTCCGGACGGAGGGCGACCAGCCCGGCCGTGACGCCGTCGACCTCGATCACCGAGGTGTGTTCCGGTCGATATCCGTCGAGGAAGCGACGGCGCACGCGGGTCTCGTCGTAGCGACCGAGGCGGTCGAGGTCGGGCCGCATGACGACGGCGCGCAACTCGGCCATCCAGGTCGAGTCGTCGATGGTGGCGGGGCGGAGTGTCCAGGCGGCGGGCATCCGTCCAGTCAACCATCCACGGCTGGCGGCGGGTGAACCGGCGCGTGCCCGGATAGGGAACACTGGAGGGATCGAGCAGAGGGTGTGCGTGTGAGCGAGTCGACAGCGGTCGGGGCGGGTCCGGCGGGCGGATCCGGCATGGGGAGCGGACTCGACTCGGTGCGCCGTCGCAACCTCGGGCGGATCGTCGAGCTCGTGCACCAGGGCGGGGTGCAGTCGCGGTCGGCGCTCACGAAGGCGACCGGGCTCAACCGGTCCACGGTCGCCGCGCTCGTCACGGAACTCGCTTCGATCGGCATCGTCCTGGAGTCGGTCCCGGTCGGCGGGCAGGGTGTCGGCCGGCCGTCGCCGCTCGTCTCGGCCGGCCCGCGAGCCGTCGCCTTCGCGGCGAACCCGGAACTCGACGCGATCACGGTGGCGGCCGTGCGACTCGGCGGCGAGGTCCTCGAGCGCGTGCGTCGCGAGGTCGACACGACACCGACGGCTGCCGAGGCGACGGCGATCATCGCGGAGCTGGTCGCGGAACTCGCCGCCCGCCTGCCCGACGAAGCGCGCGGTGGCGGCGGGATCGGCCTGGCGATCCCCGGTCTCGTCCGGGACGCCGACGGGGTCGTCCGACTCGCACCGCACCTCGGGTGGGTCGACGAGCCCCTGGTCGAACGGCTGCGTGCCGCGACCGGTCGCACGGTGTTCGCGGCCAACGACGCGAGTCTCGGCGCACGGGCGGAGCGGACTTTCGGGGCTGGCCGCGGCATCGACGACCTCGTCTACCTGAACGGTGGCGCGAGCGGTATCGGTGGTGGCATCATCGCCGGTGGCCGACCCGTCGGTGGTGCGCGCGGGTACGCGGGGGAGTTCGGTCACACCTCGGCGACGGCCGCCGGCAACGCGCTCGAAGACGCCGTCCGACGCAGTGAGCTGCTCCACGTCGCCGGCCTCACCGCCGGGGACGACGCGGTCCTCGAAGCGGCGCTCGCCGAGGGCATCGCGGCCGATCCGGCCGGGGCGATGCGGGAGGAGGTCGTCCGGCAGGCCAGGACGCTCGGACGGGCGCTCGCCGGGACGGTGAACATCCTCGACCCCGAACTCGTCGTCCTCGGTGGGCATCTCGGGATCGTGCTCGAACTGGCGTCGGAGGATCTGCACGACGCGGTCCGTGAGCGGGCGCTCGTCCCGCCGTTCGAGGACGTCACGATCGTGCGTGCGGAACTCGGCCAGGACCTCCTGCTCATCGGTGCCGCGGAACTCGCCTTCGATCGACTCATCGCGGACCCCGCCGCCTGGTGATCGTCGCCCTGGGTGCTGTCGGCCTGGTGGTCAGCGCGGTGCGCTGACGCGAGACGTGCTCACCCGGCGTCAGCGCGGTGCGCTGACGCGAGATCGCCTGAGTCGGCTTGGGCGCGGCGCGTGGACTCGAGCGCGGGTCTCCAGAGGGGCGCGCTCACGCGTGTGACCCGCCCTCACGTCAGCGCACCGCGCTGGCTCCACCACCACACACGACCACCAGGGGTCAGAAGGCCGGGCGACCCGTCGACTTCCGTACGATGAGCTCGGGCTCGATCGTTCCGCGGTACCCGACGGCGTCGACCTCGAGGTTGCCGAGCAACCTCGCGACACAACGACGCCCCAGCTCGTCGAAGTCCTGCCGCACCGTCGTGAGCGGTGGCCAGAAGTGCGGCGCTTCCGGGATGTCGTCGAACCCCACGATCGACACGTCCCGGGGCACGTCGTACCCCTCGTCGCGGATCGCGTGGATGAGGCCGAGCGCCATCTGGTCGTTCGACGAGAAGATCGCCGTGAAGTCGCGCACCCGCATGAGTTCGATCCCGGCGCGATACCCGAAGTCGGCGGTCCAGTCTCCGAGGATCGGCGCGGTCGTCGGCACGTCCTGCGCGCTCATCTCGGCGAGGAACCCGTGCATGCGCGCCTCAGCCTCGATCCAGTCCTGCGGGCCGGCGAGGTGGTAGATGTTCCGATGCCCGAGCTCGATGAGGTGCCGCGTCGCCAACCGTCCACCGGCGACCTGGTCGACGCCGATCGAGTGGTCGTCGAGGTCGCCGCCGGACTGCACCGCGATGAACGGCACCCGCACCTGCAACTCCTCGATCGCCCGGAACACCCGGACCTGCGGTGCGATGACCACGATGCCGTCCACCGACTGCGCGAGCAGATGCTCGACGGCCGCGACGATCGACGCGTCGGAGACGTCGGGCAGGTTCGCCGTGCTGACGAGGTAGCCGGCGTCCTTGCTCGCGTTCTCGATCGCCTGGATCATGCTCGCCGGACCGTACTGCGACCGCTGGCTCGCGAGCACGCCGATGGTCCGCGACCGACTCGTCACGAGCGCCCTGGCCGCCCGGTTCGGACGGTAGTTGACCTCGTCCATGACGGCGAGGACGCGGTCGCGGGTGGAGTCGCGGATGCTCGGGTGGTTGTTGAGCACTCGCGAGACCGTCTGGTGGGAGACCCCGGCCAGGCGCGCGACATCACGGATATTGGGGGCTCGCCCCCGTTCGGCGTCGTCGCTCACGGATTCCTCGGACCTCGATGTGCACGGTCACATTTCGTGCTGCACCCATTATGCACACGCCTCAGGCCCCCGACGGATCGGGTCCCCCAGGGTGCGTGGAGCCACGGAGGGGTCCGCGACGGTACCGTTGGGGGATGGATACCGAAAGCGTCGCCCGCGTCATCGAAGCCACCGACTTCTCGGGCGTCGTGCTCGTCAAGCGCGGTGACGAGACGCTCTTCGAGGCCGCCCGAGGCCTCGCCTCGAGGGAGCGCGACGAGCCCATCACCCTCGACACCCGCTTCGACACGGCGTCCATCACGAAGCTCTTCACCGCCGCCGCCGTGCTCCAGCAGGTCGACGCCGGACACATCGACCTCGACGAGTCGATCCACGAGTACGTCGACCTCGACGGCACCACCATCCGCCGCGACGTCCAGCTGCTCCACCTGCTCACCCACACCTCCGGCATCGCCGACGACGCCGACGAGACCGCCGGCGAGAGCTACGACGACCTCTGGGCCGAGCGCCCGGCCTCGTCGATCCGCGAGACCGCCGACCTCCTGCCGCTCTTCGCCGACAAGGAGCCGCTCGCGGCCCCCGGCGAGGAGGCGAACTACGTCAACGCGGGCTACGTGCTGCTCGGGCTCGCCCTCGAGGGCGTGACGGGACTGCCCTACCGCCAGCTCATCGAGCAGCAGGTGTTCGCGTTGCTCGGCATGGACCACTCGGGCTTCGTCGACCGCCGGACGGGTGAGCCCGGCCTGGCCGAGGGCGGCGACGTCGACGACGACGGCGTCTGGCACTCGAACGCCGACGCGTTCCCACCGCTCGGCGGTCCGGACGCCGGTGCACAGTCCACCGCGGGCGACCTCATCACCTTCCTGCGCGCCGCCCGTGACGCGAAGATCCTCACCGCCGAGCTGACCGAGGAGTTCACCTCCCCGCAGATCGAGGTCGACGAGGAGATCTCCTACGGCTTCGGCTTCGAGTTCGACGTCGACGAGGACGGCCAAGTGCGATCGATGTACCTCGACGGTGTCAACCCCGGCGCGAGCGGCATCGTCCGCACCTATTTCGGCCCGACCGCCGCCGACGCCATCGACGTCGTCGTGCTGTCGAACTCCGAGGACGGCGCCTGGGACGTCATCCGCGCGATCGACGCCGAACTCTAGGCGTCCACTGGGATCGCCCGGGCACCTCCCCGGGTTTCGGCCACGCCGATCGGGGCGTACCTGCGCCCCCGGCACGTGCCCGCACGGGCGCACTGAGAGCGCGACCATGCCCCGACAGTCGCCGGTTATGAAAATGAGACCCATCCCGACTTGACATCAGGTGGAGGTCTGGGGCTATCGTGTGACACACAATGTGAACGGTCACATTCGGAGTGACGAGGAAGTCGACGTGGGAACGAAGCGCAATGGAGCGAGCAGGTCGGCGATGAGCCGCCTCCCGATCCACGGCACCGATCGATCCGACCGCAGCTCTCTCTCGGCCCGGCGCTCCGCCGGCCACCTCTCCCTGCACCCTCGCCGGCACCACGACGAGGCGTCCGCACCCGCACCCGCGAACGCCACGTAGCCGATGAGCGGCCTCGATGAGCTGGACACATCGATGCCGACAGACCTGCGCATGACAATGACGTCCAAGCAACTCCCTAGGGAAGGAACCACACAGTGAAGAAGAGAATGCTCCTCGCCACGCTGGCCGCAGGCACGATGGTCGTGTCGCTCGCCGGCTGCTCCGGCGGCGCAAGCGGCGGATCGGGCGGCGGCGAAGGCGACGGCAAGCTCGTCGGCGTCGCGATGCCCACCAAGAGCTCCGAGCGCTGGATCCAGGACGGCAACGCCGTCAAGGAGCAGCTGGAGAAGGAGGGCTTCAAGGTCGACCTGCAGTACGCCGAGGACGACATCCCCACCCAGGTCTCGCAGATCGAGAACATGATCACCAAGGGCGCCTCCGTCCTGATCATCGCCTCGATCGACGGCACCACGCTCACGAGCGTGCTGCAGGAGGCCAAGGACGGCGACATCCCCGTCATCGCCTACGACCGCCTGATCCGCGACAGCGAGAACGTCGACTACTACGCGTCGTTCGACAACTACAAGGTCGGCGTGCAGCAGGCCAACTCGGTCCTCAACGGCCTCGGCCTCGTCGACCTCGAGGGCAAGCCCACCGAGGGCGCACCCGCCGGTCCGTTCAACATCGAGATGTTCGCCGGCTCGCCCGACGACAACAACGCCACGTTCTTCTGGGACGGCGCTCAGGACACCCTGAAGCCGTTCATCGACGCGGGCACCCTCAAGGTCGCCAGTGGCCAGACCTCCTTCGAGCAGGCTGCAACGCTCCGTTGGGACGGTGAGACCGCGCAGAAGCGTATGGAGAACATCCTCACGTCGACCTACTCCGACGGCAGCAAGGTCAACGCGGTCCTGTCGCCCTACGACGGCATCTCGCGAGGCATCATCTCGGCGCTGACCGACGCCGGCTACTCGGTGGGCGACGGCTGGCCCGTCATCTCCGGCCAGGACGCCGAGCTCGACTCGGTCAAGGCCATCGAGTCCGGCGAGCAGTACGCGACCATCTTCAAGGACACCCGCCAGCTGGCGAGCGAAGCCGTCAAGATGGCCGTCGCCGTGCTGAACGGTGAGAAGCCCGAGGTCAACAACACCGAGGACTACGACAACGGCAAGAAGGTCGTCCCGTCCTTCCTCCTCGAGTCGCAGATCGTCGTCAAGGACAACATCCAGGAGGTCCTCGTGGACTCCGGTTACTGGACCGAAGACGAGATCAAGGGCTAGTCAGTCCTGCAACACCCCTTTCGACAGGCTCAGGGAACGGAATCACTTCCGATCCCTGAGCCTGTCGGGGGGCCCGGTTCAACGACGATCACCTGTAAGGAGACACGGTGTCAGGCGAGACCACGAGCATCCTCGAGATGCGCAACATCATCAAGACCTTCCCCGGCGTCAAGGCCCTCTCGAACGTCACGCTCGATGTGCAGCGCGGTACCGTGCACGCCATCTGCGGTGAGAACGGCGCCGGCAAGTCGACGCTCATGAAGGTGTTGTCCGGCGTCTACCCGTTCGGCACCTACGAGGGCGACATCGTCTTCGAGGGCGAGACGATGGAGTTCAAGGACATCCGCGACTCGGAGTCCAAGGGCATCGTCATCATCCACCAGGAGCTGGCCCTCAGCCCCTACCTCTCCATCGCGGAGAACATCTTCCTCAACAACGAGCTGAAGGGGCCGCTCGGCCTCATCGACTGGAACCGCACCAACCAGGAGGCGGCAGCACTGCTCGCCCGGGTCGGTCTGCGGGAGAACCCGACGACCAAGATCCTCGAGATCGGCGTCGGCAAGCAGCAGCTCGTCGAGATCGCGAAGGCCCTCTCGAAGCGCGTGAAGCTCCTCATCCTCGACGAGCCGACGGCCGCGCTGAACGACGAGGACTCCGACCACCTGCTCGACCTGATCCTGCACCTCAAGGAGCAGGGGATCACGTCGATCATCATCAGCCACAAGCTCAACGAGATCAAGAAGGTCGCCGACACCGTCACCGTCATCCGCGACGGCAAGACGATCGAGACGATCGTGAAGAACGACGTCACCGAAGAGCGCATCATCAAGGACATGGTCGGCCGCGACCTCGAGCACCGCTACCCGGACCACACGCCGAACATCGGCGAGGAGATCCTGCGCGTCGAGGACTGGACCGCCCACCACCCGCAGGACCCGACCCGCGTGATGGTGGACGCCGTCAACCTCAACGTCCGCGCCGGTGAGATCGTCGGCATCGCCGGCCTCATGGGCGCCGGGCGCACCGAGTTCGCGATGAGCCTGTTCGGACAGTCGTACGGCAGCCGCATCAGCGGCAAGGTCTTCAAGAACGGCACCGAGATCCGCACCCGCACGGTGTCCGAGGCGATCGACAACGGCCTCGCGTACGCCACGGAGGACCGCAAGTACTACGGCCTCAACCTCATCGAGGACATCAAGCGGAACATCTCGATGGCCTCGCTGAAGAAGCTCGAACGCGGCGGACTCGTCAACGACAACGAGGAGTACAAGGTCGCCGAGGAGTACCGGAAGAGCATGAACATCAAGGCTCCGAACGTGCTCGCGAAGACCGGGAAGCTCTCGGGCGGCAACCAGCAGAAGGTCGTCCTCTCGAAGTGGATCTACTCCGACCCCGACGTCCTCATCCTCGATGAGCCCACCCGTGGCATCGACGTCGGTGCGAAGTACGAGATCTACACGATCATCAACCGCCTCGCCGCCGAGGGGAAGGGCGTCATCGTCATCTCCTCCGAGCTCCCCGAGCTCATCGGCATCTGCGACCGCATCTACGCCCTCAGCGAGGGCCGCATCACCGGCGAACTGCCGATCGAGGAAGCGAACCCCGAAGCGCTCCTCAAACTCATGACCATGGAGAAGCCCCGCTGACGCGGGCGCGGACGGATCGAAGGAGAACCGCAATGTCCGATCTGGACACCAAACCCACCGTCCCGGCAGGCGACGGTACCGCCGCCGGCGGCCTCGTCAACCCGGCCACCAACCGCTTCACGAGCTGGCTGACCCACATCCTCAGCGACCTCGGCAAGAACGGCATCTTCATCGCCCTCCTGCTCGTCGTCGTGTTCTTCGCCGTCATCACCGACGGCATCCTGCTGCGGCCGCAGAACATCTCCAATTTGATCGTGCAGAACGGGTACATCCTCGTCCTCGCGATCGGCATGGTGATGGTCATCATCGCCGGCCACATCGACCTGTCGGTCGGTTCCGTCGCGGCCTTCGTCGGTGCGGTCTCCGGTGTGTTCGCCGTGCAGATGCAGATGCCGTGGTGGATCGCGGTCATCCTGTCGCTCGCCATCGGCGCGCTCGTCGGTGTCTGGCAGGGCTTCTGGATCGCCTACGTCGGGATCCCGGCGTTCATCGTGACACTGGCCGGCATGCTCATCTTCCGCGGCCTCGCGCTCGTGGTCCTCGGCAACGCCAACATCGGTTCCTTCCCGGCGGAGTACCGCGCGCTCGGCAACGGCTTCCTGAACGACGTGTTCGGTGACTTCCCGATCGACCCGCTCACGCTCGGGATCGGCGTCATCGCCGTCGTCGGCCTCGTCGTGCAGCAGGTCCGGACGCGCCTCGGCCGTCAGAAGTACGGTCAGGAGACCGAGCCCTTCCCGTGGTTCGTCGCCAAGCTCGTCCTCATCATCGCGGGCATCGGCTTCTTCGTGTACGCCCTCGCCGCGTACAAGGGCATCCCGGTCACGCTCATCGTGCTGGCCGTCCTCGTGCTCGTCTACGGCATCGTGATGAACCGCTCGGTCTTCGGCCGCCACATCTACGCGATCGGTGGCAACCGTCACGCCGCGGAGCTGTCCGGCATCAAGACCCGCAAGGTCGACTTCTTCCTGTTCGTCAACATGGGCTTCCTCGCGGCGCTCGCGGGCCTCATCTTCACGGCCCGCCTGAACCTCGCCGGTCCGAAGGCCGGTGACGGCTTCGAGCTCGAGGCGATCTCCGCTGCCTTCATCGGTGGAGCCGCGGTGCAGGGTGGCGTCGGTACCATCGGCGGCGCGATCATCGGTGGTCTCATCATCGGTGTGCTGAACAACGGTATGTCGATCATCGGCCTCGGCATCGAGTGGCAGCAGGCCGTCAAGGGCCTCGTGCTGCTGCTGGCGGTCGCGTTCGACGTCTACAACAAGCGCCGCAGCGGCGGACGCTGATCCCGAGGTCCGCGACAGCGGAACCCGGATCGATCCGACGCATGGACATCCACCACGGAGGCGAGAGCACCGGCGACCTGGCCGGTGCCCTCGCCTCCGTGCGTGGTGGCGAGGCGACCGCTGAGCGCGAGTCCTCGTCGGTCCCGCCGGCGCTCGCGATCCTGCGGGACGGCACGCCGCTGCTCGAGGTGCCCTTCGGCACGGTGCACGCCGTGCTCGGACCGGTCTCCACGCTCCGGCACCTGATCGCGCGATTGTCCGGGACGTCTCCCGGAACGCGTGGCGCGGCCAGGGCGTCCGGCTCCGAGACGGTGCTCGTCGCCGGCAAACCGGCGCGGTTGTCGTCCCGGGCCGCGTCGAGCGCCTCCGGGGTGGCCGTCGTGACGGCCGGGCAGGCCATCAGCTGGTCGCAGACCATCGGCGAGAACGTCCTGCTCGGGTCCGAGCGTGTGGCGGGCCTGCGGGAGACGGTCACGCGGTTCCTCCGAGGACCTTCCGGCGACCGGACGTCCGTGGGGCGGAGCGATGCCGCGCGGATCCACCGTGCCCTGAGTGTCGTCGGGCTCGACCGGTCGTCCGCGGACTCCGCCGGTGCCCTGTCGGTCGTGGAGCGTCGGCTCGTGGAGCTGGCCCGGGCGGTCGCCGCTGAGGCGTCGCTCATCGTGATCGACGACAGCGGCCCCGCCCTTCGAGCGGACGAGGTCGAGCGCTGGCGGCAGGCGATGGTCGAGGTGGCCCGAGCTCCTCGAACCGCTGCCCCTGCACCCGGCGTCCTGCTCGCGACCGGGGCCGTCACCGGGCTCGCACGGGTCGCCTCGACGGCGACCGTACTCGCCGTCGGCGGTGCCCCGCCGCCCTCGATCCGGCTGTCGGCCGTCGACGGTGCAGGCGAGGTGCTCGAAGCATTGGCCGCCGGGCTGGGCGGCGTCGACGCGTTCCATCCGGTTGCCGGCGGATCATCGACGTCGGACGGTGCCTCGGTGATCGCGTCATCGGTGACGGCTGCCGGCCTCACCGTCGAACACTGGACCGCGAGCCACCCGGCGGACCCCGAGCGGATCGTCGTCGACGACCTGTCCTTCGCCTGTGCGCCGGGGGAGGTGCTCGGGCTGTTCGGTCCGCCCGACTCCGGTGCCGGGGAGGTACTGCTGAGCGTCTTCGGGCGGTCGTACGGCGCACGGACCCGCGGCACGGTCGCGCTCGACGGTGCGGCGGTCGACGTCTCGACGACGGAGCTGGCGCGCGCCTCGGGTGTCCTGTACACGACCGAGCATCCGATCCGCTTCGACCTCTCCTTCCTCGGCGGGGTGCCGTCGAGCGTCTCCCCGGACGCCCTCACGAGGATGGTCAGGCTCGGCGTGGCCGACCCGCGCCGCGACTACCGGGCGACCACCGTGCCGAGCGGCCTGGTCGCCGCGATCCCCGGCGCACACCGTGGGCCGGACGCCGACCAGTTCACCGAGTCGCTCCGGATCATCGCGGACACGGGGGCGCGCGCCGTGCTGCTCGCCGAACCGTTCGGTGCGACGGGCGCCCCCGGCTCCGAGGACGGACGTCGGCGGGCTGAGCGGTGCGCCCTGATCCGATCACTAGCGGCGTCCGGCCGGGCGGTCGTCGTCTCGAGCGAGGACCCGGCGGCGCTCGCGGCCGTCTGCGACCGGGTCGTCGCCGTCCGCGCGGGCCGGATCGTGGGGACCGTGGGCGCTGCTGACGCGCCGGATTCCGAGCGTCTCGACGCACGCGCCGTCATCGAGGCGATGGGTGGTCTCGCATGAGTCGTGATCGCATCGTCCCGTCCATGGCCACGGCAATATACAACGTTGTACACTTGAGCGCGGCACAGCCTCATCCACCCGAACGAGCAGCCGTCCCCACCCGCTTGCACCACAGCATCGCGAATCAACCGAGCACCAGATCGACGAAGGAGTCCCACCGGTGAACACCGAGCAGAACCCGGCCGCCAGCGCCCCCGAGCAGGCGACAGCCACGCACGCCGAGACCTACACGATCGGCGTCGACTTCGGCACGCTGTCCGGCCGAGCCGTCGTCGTGCGTGTGTCCGACGGCGCCGAACTCGGGTCGGCGGTGCTCGACTACCCGCACGCCGTCATGGACCGCGAGCTCGCCTCGACCGGCGCCGCGCTGCCGCCCGACTGGGCGCTGCAGGTGCCGGCCGACTACGTCGCCGTCATGCAGTCCGCCGTGCCGCGCGCCGTCGAGGCCGCCGGGATCGACCCCGCCGCCGTCATCGGCATCGGCACCGACTTCACCGCCTGCACCATGGTCCCCGTCATCGCCGACGGGACGCCGCTCAACGAGCTGCCCGAGTACGCCGACCGCCCGCACGCCTACGTGAAGCTGTGGAAGCACCACTCCGCGCAGCCGCAGGCCGACCGCATCAACGAGCTCGCCGCCGAGCGGGGCGAGTCCTGGCTGCCGCGCTACGGCGGGCTCATCTCGAGCGAGTGGGAGTTCGCCAAGGGCCTCCAGCTCCTCGAGGAGGACCCCGAACTCTACGAGCGCATGGACCACTGGGTCGAGGCGGCCGACTGGATCATCTGGCAGCTCACCGGCACCTACGTGCGCAACGCCTGCACCGCCGGCTACAAGGGCATCTACCAGGACGGCGCCTACCCGAGCCACGAGTTCCTCGCGGCGCTCAACCCCGCGTTCGAGCGCTTCGCCGACGACAAGGTCGCGCACGAGATCGGTGAACTGGGCGCCGCCGCCGGCACCCTGTCGGCCGAGGCCGCTGGGTGGACCGGTCTCCGTGAGGGCATCGCGGTCGCGGTCGGGAACGTCGACGCGCACGTCGCGGCACCCGCGGCGCAGGCCGTCTCGCCCGGCCAGATGGTCGCGATCATGGGCACCTCCACCTGCCACGTCATGAACGGCGACGTCCTCCGCGAGGTCCCCGGCATGTGCGGCGTCGTCGACGGCGGCATCATCGCCGGCCTCTACGGCTACGAGGCCGGGCAGTCGGGCGTCGGCGACATCTTCGCCTGGTACGTCGCGAACCAGGTCCCCGCCCGGTACACCGAGGAGGCTGCGGCGCGTGGTGTCAGCATCCACGAGTACCTCACCTCGCTCATCCAGGACCAGCCCGTCGGCGCGCACGGGCTCGTCGCCCTCGACTGGCACTCGGGCAACCGCTCGGTCCTCGTCGACCACGAGCTCTCCGGCACCGTCCTCGGCCTGACGCTCACCACCCGCACCGAGGAGGTCTACCGCGCGCTGTTCGAGGCGACCGCCTTCGGCACCAGGAAGATCGTCGAGACGTTCAACGCCTCGGGCGTCCCCGTCACCGAGTTCATCGTCGCCGGCGGTCTGCAGCGGAACCCCTTCCTCATGCAGACGTACTCCGACATCCTCCGCCTGCCGATCTCCATCACGGCGAGCGACCAGGGGCCGGCGCTCGGCTCGGCCATCCACGCCGCCGTCGCCGCCGGGGCCTACCCGGACGTCCCGGCCGCCAGCGCCGCGATGGGCAAGGTGAACCGCGCCGTCTACACGCCGAACGAGGCAGCCGCCGACGCGTACGACCTGCTCTACGCGGAGTACGCGACGCTGCACGACTACTTCGGTCGTGGCGCCAACGACGTCATGAAGCGCCTGAAGCGCATCCGCCGAGCCGCCCTCGGTGGCGGCGTCGACAGCCTGCCGACCGACACCGAGACCACCGCCCTCGAAGGAGCAACCGCGTGAACACCTACTCACCCGAGATCGAGGTCGCGATCGCGCGCGTCCGGTCCGACGTCGCCAAGCTGCACGGCGAGCTCGTCCGGTACGGGCTCGTCATCTGGACCGGCGGCAACGTCTCCGGTCGGGTGCCGGGAGCCGACCTCTTCGTCATCAAGCCCTCCGGCGTCGACTACGACGACCTCGCACCCGAGAACATGATCCTCTGCGACCTCGACGGCAACGTCATCCCGGGCACGCCCGGTGCTGAGCGGTCGCCGTCGAGCGACACCGCGGCACACGCGTACGTCTACCGGCATATGCCCGAGGTCGGCGGCGTCGTGCACACCCACTCCACCTACGCGGTGGCCTGGGCGGCACGCGCCGAGCCCATCCCGTGCGTCATCACGGCGATGGCGGACGAGTTCGGCGGGGAGGTCCCGGTCGGTCCGTTCTCGATCATCGGCGACGACTCGATCGGACGCGGCATCGTCGAGACGCTCACCGGTCACCGGTCGCGCGCGGTACTCATGCAGAACCACGGGCCGTTCACGATCGGGAAGGACGCCCGCGACGCCGTGAAGGCCGCGGTCATGGTCGAGGACGTCGCCCGCACCGTGCACATCTCGCGTCAGCTCGGCGAGCCGAAGCCCATGCCGACCGAGGCGATCGACGCCCTGTTCGACCGCTACCAGAACGTCTACGGCCAGGCGCCGCAGGGCGCGCTCTAACCAGAACGACCTCCGGTCCGATCCCGGTCCCTGAGCTTGTCGAAGGGCCGGGACCGCACACCACCACAGACCAGAAAGAACCCACCAATGCCGAAGCCCACCACCACGCTCGACCACTACACCGTCTGGTTCCTCACCGGCAGCCAGAACCTGTACGGCGAGGAGACCCTCCGTCAGGTCGCCGAGCAGTCCCAGGCCATCGCCGCCGAGCTCGGCGCCGCCGCCGACGTCCCCGTGCGGATCGAGTGGAAGCCCGTCCTCAAGGACTCCGAGTCGATCCGTCGCGCGATGCTCGACGCGAACGCCGACGACAGCGTCATCGGTCTCGTCACCTGGATGCACACCTTCAGCCCGGCCAAGATGTGGATCGCCGGCCTCGACGCGCTGCAGAAGCCGCTGCTCCACCTCCACACGCAGGCGAACGTCGAGCTGCCGTGGTCGGAGATCGACTTCGACTTCATGAACCTCAACCAGGCCGCGCACGGCGACCGCGAGTTCGGGTACATCCAGACGCGTCTGGGCGTCGCTCGCAAGACGGTCGTCGGCCACGTCTCCGACCCGCGCGTCCAGCGTGAGGTCGGCACCTGGCAGCGTGCCGCCGCGGGTTGGGCGGCCACGCATGAGCTCAAGCTCGCACGCTTCGGCGACAACATGCGCTACGTCGCCGTCACCGAGGGCGACAAGACCGAGGCCGAGCTCCGCTTCGGTGTGCAGGTCAACACGTGGAGCGTCAACGAGCTCGCCGAGGCCGTGCACGCGTCGACGGACGCCGACATCGACGCCCTCGTCGCCGAGTACGAGGAGCTGTACGACGTCGTCCCCGAGCTGCGGAAGGGTGGCGAGCGGCACGAGTCGCTCCGCTACGGCGCCGCGATCGAGCTGGGCCTGCGCTCCTTCCTCGAGGCCGGCGACTTCGCCGCGTTCACGACGAGCTTCGAGGACCTCGGCGAGCTGCGTCAGCTGCCGGGCCTCGCCGTCCAGCGCCTCATGGCCGACGGCTACGGCTTCGGTGCGGAGGGCGACTGGAAGACCGCCGTCCTCGTGCGCGCCGCGTCCGTCATGGGTGCCGGCCTCCCCGGTGGCGCGTCGCTCATGGAGGACTACACGTACCACATGGAGCCCGGCAACGAGCTCATCCTCGGTGCGCACATGCTCGAGGTCAGTCCGACGCTCTCCTCGGCTCGTGCGACCCTCGAGGTGCACCCGCTCGGTATCGGCGGCAAGGAGGACCCGGTGCGCCTGGTCTTCACGGCCGACTCCGGCCCCGCCGTGGTCGTCGCGATGAGCGACATGCGCGACCGCTTCCGGCTGACGGCGAACGTCGTCGAGGTCGTCCAGCCCATCGAGGCCCTGCCGAAGCTGCCCGTCGGGCGCGCCGTGTGGAAGCCGGCTCCGGACTTCGCGACCTCGGCCGCCGCCTGGCTCACCGCCGGTGCCGCGCACCACACCGTCATGTCGACCGCGGTCGGGGTCGAGGTGTTCGCCGACTTCGCGGAGATCGCCAAGACCGAGCTCCTCGTGATCGACGAGTCGACCACGACGCGCGACTTCCAGCGCGAGGTGCGCTGGAACAACGCGTACTACCGCCTCGCCCAGGGGTTCTAGCCCCGGGACGATCCGACCGAGACGGCCTCCCGCCGACCAGCGGGAGGCCGTCTCGCGTCGTGGTGTCGTCGATCGTGCGGTGCGACGACGGTGGTTGCTAGCCTGAGGCGACGCGCCGGGGGTGGCGCGCTGAGCGACGGGGGTCGACCGATGACGGATGTCTTCACGCAGACGGAGCAGCAGGAGCCGGGCGACGAGGGGTCGGCCGAGCCGACGAGGCTCGGGTGGAAGCTCGCGATCGGTGGGACCGTCCTCGTCGCCGGTGTCGGAGCGGTCCTCGCGATCGTCGCGGCGACGGGCGGGTTCACCGCCGCCGACCCAGCGGCCGCCGAGCGGGCGATGGAACGGTGCATCGCGGAGCGGGCGAGCACCATCATCGACGTCGGCGACCGCACCCCGGCCGAGGCCGCCGCCGAGGGATGTGCGCTCGATGCCGAGTCGGACACCTTCCTCGACGAGTACGGCGACTGACCCGTACCCCGTCCGGGCGCGTTCGGGCGCGCTACCGGAGCCCGATGATCGTGCCGACGACGAACAGCCCGAGCGCGCTCCACATGAGGATGTCGTCGACGCTCATCCGGACGCTGAGGCGCCGACCACGGGTGCTGACGCGGCCGGCCGCCGCGGTCGAGGCCGGCTCGTCCGCCTTCGCGCTCCGTCGGTCGCCTCGGGTCTCCCGCCACCGGGCCCAGCGTTCGACGCGGTCGTCCACGGCGTCGACGGCGGCGGCGATGTCCTGCCAATCGTCGACTTTCGTCGTGACGAGGTCGTCGCTGGTCACGAGCAGGAGCCAGTCGTCGACGATCTCCACGTCGAAGCCGCGCACGTGGTCGAGCAGTCGCGCCATCACGTCGGGCGTGAACAGGTAGAGGGCATCGGCCTCGTAGCCGATCGGGCAGTAGAGGTGGAAGTGTCGGTCGAAGCCGCCCTCGAGGCTGAGCCGTTGCGCATCGGCCGGGGCGCCGGCGCCAGTCATCCCTCGGCGGCGGCCGTCCTGGGCGCGGAGCAGGATGTGGGGGAGGGCGACGGGCATCCGGAGCGCGCAGTAGCCGCCGAAGGGGGCCGCGAGGTTCTTGCGGTTGCCCATGACCTCATAGTTGGCGATCTCGATGCCACGCGGCTCCCGGCTCCGGAGGACTCGGTGGAGGTTCACCGACCCGCGGCTCCGCCAGGGCATGTCGCGCTGGAGGGCGATGGGACCGACGCGGTAGTCGAACCCGTTGGCCTCGGCGAAGGTGGCGAGGCGGAGGTGCGTGCGCCGCAGGGTCCTGCGTGACCAGACCCGGATCGTCATGCGGACGAGGATCACGGCGAGGAGGATCATGACCACCACGAGCGTGCCCATGCCGAAGGCGATCCCTCCGGCGTTCCTGCCGCCTTGAGCGTAGGCGAGCAGGCCGACCAGGCCGAAGAAGAAGATGCCGAACAGTCCACCGATCGCGCCGAGGGTGGTGGTGAGCCGTCTGATTCGCCCGATGCGATCGCGGGCGCCGGGGTCCTCCCCGACGAAGGCTCGCCACTGCTCTCGAACCTCGTGACGGGGAAGCGGCCGGGTGAGCGCACTCGTGTCGAGTGGTTCGGGAAGCGCCTGCACGCCCTCCAGCCTAGTTCCGCGCCGAGGCGCGGCCCGCTCAGTCGGGGGCGTCCGTCGGGGCCTCGTAACCGACCGGCAGCTCGGGGACGGTGCTCGAGCCAGTGTGGAACGCAGTGACCGCGAGGAGCATCGGTACCGGCGCTTCCGGAGAGCGACCCGCCTCGTCGGTGACGTCGGGGACGAGCGCGATCGTCAGCCGGTCGGTCGTGACCGGTTCGAACACGTGCACCCTCGAGACGCCGACGGAACCGGCTTCGACGAGCGTGCGGCCGTCCGGTGTCCGGACCTCGTGGCGGTCGATGAGCTGTCCGGCGGTGAGGTCCTCGTGCAGTCGGAGGTGATCGAAGGTGACCGGCTCCGCGAACGTGACGGTGACCGTCGACCCGTCGGTGGTCAGCGTTCCCGAGATCGGCTGTGCGAAGCGTCGGTCGCGCTCCGCGGCCCAGGCGGTCACGCGTTCCACATCGGCGTCGGGGAGGAGCCCACGGGTGTCGGGTGGGAGATTGAGGAGCAGGTTCGCGCCGAGTCCGACGGACCGGTAGAAGATCGCGAGCAGATGCTCGACCGACTTCGGCTCGTCGTCCGGGTGCCAGAACCAGCCGCGTCGGATCGAGACGTCGCACTCGGGCGGCAGGTAGAGCGCCTCCTCGAACCGGCTGGTGACGACGGTGTAGTTGCTGAAGTCGGTGTGGTCGACGACGTACCGCACCGGGTCTTCGGCGAGACCGTTCTCGTTACCCACCCAGCGGATCGTCGGGGCGCCCATGTTGAACACCATGGCCTGCGGCTGGAGCCGTTCGATGATGGCGGAGATGCCGGGCCAGTCGTAGGTGTACCCCTCGGACCCGGCGCCGTCGAACCACAGCTCGACGAGCTCGCCGTAATTCGTGCACAGTTCCGTGAGCTGCCGGGCGTACACCTCGGCGTAGCGCGCCTCGTCGGCGTACTCGGGGGCATGGCGATCCCACGGCGAGAGGTACAGCCCCATTCCGAGACCCGCTTCGCGACAGGCTGCAGCGAGCTCGGCCACGATGTCGCCGTGGCCGTCCCGCCACGGTGAGGACGCGACGCTGTAGTCGGTCGTCGTGGTCGGCCAGAGACAGAACCCGTCGTGATGCTTCGCGGTGAGGATGACGTATCCGGCGCCGATCGAGGCCGCGACGCGCACCCACTGCCGCACATCGAGGTCGCTCGGATCGAAGCTCGAGGCGGGCAGGGTGCCGTCGCTCCACTCCTTGCCGGCGAAGGTGTTGACCCCGAAGTGGAAGAACACGCCGAAGCCGTCCTGTTGCCAACGCAATTGGCCCTCGGTCGGGACGGGACGGTGCTCGTGGTGGTGCGGCTGTTGACTCACTTGACTCCTCCTGCTGCGACGCCTCGGTGGAACCATCGTTGCAGCACGATGAACACCACGAGGACGGGGACGACGGCGATGATGGATCCGGCCATCACGACCCTGGGGTCGAACCCGAACGACGACGCCGAGAGTCGTGCGAGTCCGAGCGAGACGGTGAACGACGACTCGCTCCGCAGGACGAGGAGCGGCCAGAGGAAGTCGTCCCACGCAGTGATGAACGAATTGACGACGACGACGAGCATCGCGCCGATGGACGACGGCAGGAACAGGGCGGTGAACCGCTGCCACTCCGAGGCTCCGTCGAGGAACGCGGCGTCCTCGATCTCGTCGGGCACCGCAGTGAACGCGGCCCGCATGATGAGGACGTTCATCGCGGAGACGGCACCGGGGAGCCATGCGCCGACGAGGGTGTCGAGCAGGCCGAGCTCCTGGGTCATGAGGAAGAGCGACACCATGATCGACTCGAAGGGCACGACCATCGACACGATCAGCACGGTGAAGGTGACCCGCCGCCCGCGCCAGCCGCGTCGGGAGAGCATGTACCCGGCGGCGGTCGGCAACACCACCTGGGAGGCGATGGTGAGTGCGCAGACGATCGCGCTGTTCGTCAGGTAGGCGTCCATGGGGATCTGCCGGAAGATCGTGACGTAGGCGTCGAGCGTCGGCGACTGGGGGAACAGGGTGGCATCGCGCCCGAAGAGTGCTTCGCCGAAGCCCTTGAGCGACGACAGGAACTGCCACAACAAGGGGCCGACGGAGATGAGGAGCACGAGGAGCAGGAGCGCGTACCGCACCGGTGTCGTCCTCGACCAGCGCCGACGCCGGCGCCCCAGGAGCGGTCGCGCGGGCGGCTGCTCGATGTCCGCGCTCATGCGTCCCGCTCCCCGCCGAAGCGCTGAGCCAGCACGGCGAACACGGCGGTGAGCGCGAAGAGCGCCACGCTCGCGGCTGCACCGTAGCCCGCGTTGCCGGTGATCGGGTCGAGCGCTGCGTCGCGGATGAAGAACGGGAGTGTCCGTGCCTCGCCTCCCGGACCACCGGTGGCGCCGCCGAGCAGGTAGACCTCGCTGAACACGCGGAGCGACCCGATGCCGGCGAGGAGCCCGACGAGGAGCATCGTGAGGCGGGCGCCCGGCACCGTGATGGTGAGGAACCGTCGCGTCGGGCCGGCGCCGTCGAGCTCGGCCGCCTCGTACAGCTCACGGGGGATGTTCGACAGCGCCGCCAGGTAGAAGATCAGGTACCACCCGAGCCCACGCCACACCGTGAGGGCGATGGCGCTGAGCAGGATGAGCGACCCCTCGGAGAGGAACGGCACCGCCTGCTGGATGAGACCGACCCGCTGGAGCACCGTGTTCACGGGCCCCTGTTCACCGAGGAGGTTCTGCCAGACCAGCCCGACCGCGACGACGGACGCCACGATCGGAGCCGCGTAGGCGGAGCGGAAGAACCCCATCCCGGGGAGCCGGGTGTGGACGAGCTGCGCGAGCAGCAACGGGAGGACGACCAGCAACGGGACGGCGATGATCGCGTACAGGACGCTGTTGCCGGTCGCGGACCAGAACGCGGGGTCCTGCAGGATCGAGCGGTAGTTGTCGAGGCCGACGAACGCTCCACCCATGCCGAGCGGGGACGTGTCGGTGAACGACAGCGCGATGGTCCCGACGAAGGGCCCGACGCTCCAGATCGTGATCATGAGCAGTGCGGGTGCGCACCACAGCAGCGGCACCCAGGGCGGTCGATAACGCGCCGCCCCGTTGAGGTGGATCGCGGTCGTCATCGAGCGTCGGCTCCGATGACCCGGTTGGCCGCGTCCTGCGCGGCCTGGAGTGCCTCACGCGGCGCCTTCTTCCCGGTGAGCGCCAGCTGGAGCTCGGCGTTGACCGCGTTCGCCACCGCGTCGCTCCACTGCACGATGGTGACGATCTCCGCTTCGTCGGCGAGGTCGACGGCGAGACGGTTCGCCTCGTCGATGGGTGCGGTGCCGGTGATGTCCGTGAGCTTCGGGATGCCGAGCGACTCGGTGGTGCTCGGGAAGTTCTGGATGCGTGGGTCGCTGATGAAGCGGTTCTGCTGCTCGGCGTCGAGGAGGAATCGCGCGAAGGCGATGGCGGTGGCCGGGTTGGTGCTCGTGCTCGGGACACCGATGGTCTGCACTTCGGCGATAGCCGTGCCGCGGCGGTCGAGGAGGGACGAGACGCCCACGTGCTCGTAGACGCCCGGGTTGCCCTCCTGCACATATCGGAGCGAGGAGGCGTTCGGTGAGCCCCAGACGGTCGCGCCCTGGGTGAACAGGGCGGTGGGCTCGTCGTCGGACGCGATCGAGTCCTTCGGGATGCCGCCGGCCAGCGCGAGTCGCGTCATGCGCTCGGTCCACTCCTGCACGGCCGGATCGTCGGCGAAGATGAACGCCGAACCGTCGTCGGCGATGACCTCGGCCTCCTGCAGCTGCCACTCGAGCGGGAGTCGCAGACCGAGACTCGCGGAGAAGGCACTGAACTCGCCGTTCGACCGTTCGGCGACCTGATCGGCCGCGTCGAAGAGTTCCTCGAAGGTGGTCGGCGGCTGCTCCGGGTCGAGTCCGGCGCGCTGCATGAGCTCGGTGTTGTACGTCTGGAGGCCGATGAGGCCCCAGTACCAGGGGAGCACGTAGTGGTGGTCGTCGCCCGGGAGGACCAGGCTGTCCCACAGGCTCGGGATGAAGTCGTCGCCGATGCCCGGTGACGCGGCGTCGAGGTCGGCGAGGAAGCCCTGTTCGCGGAGCCCTCCGGCGGTGGCGAGCGGCATGTTCACGACGTCTGCCAGCGAGCACGCCTGCGCGTCCGCGACGAGCCGGGTGGCGAAGCTGCCGTCGCCAGGGTCGTCCTCCCAGGTGACGGTCGTGCCGGGGTAGGTGGCCTCGAACTCCTCGATGAGTTCGGTGAAGTACTCGGAGAACGAGGCCTTCAGTGCGGTGGTCTGGAAGGTGATCTCACCGGACGGCGTCGCGTCGACCGGCGTGCCAGCGGCGAACTCGTCTGCGATCGCGCAGCGACCGACGCGCTCGCCCCCGGCTTCGCCCGTGCATGCGGAGAGCATGGCCAGCGTGGCGGCTGCAGCGGCGATCGACAGGGTTCGTTGGTGCTTCATGGGGGCTCTCCTCGTCCGCGGACGGGTTCGTCAGCCGTCCTTGCATATCGAGGATAGGCATGAGGTATGTGATATGCAAGCCCTGTGTACAAAAGCCTCATGAGGGCTGCTTGTGGAGTGCGCTCAGCCGTCCAATCGACGGAACCCCACGGTCATGGCCGGATATCGGTGGCCCATGGCCGGGAATCCCTCGGCAGGGTTCGCGGCACCCGTCAGAATGAGGGCATGACCGAACAACGCGCCGTCCTCGATGCCACCGTCAGCTTCCTGAACGGCGGCGGTCTCGCCGTCGAGGACTTCCGTCTCGACCTGCCGCCCGCCATCGCGCAGGCGAAGGGGAAGGCGCAGCAGCAGGAGGTCGGTCGGCTGCTCGTCACGCACCTCGGTCTCGCGATGGTCGGCGAGATCCGCATCACCAAGCTCGAGATCGTGCGCGAGCAGCACAAGGGCTCCCGCGGGATCCTGGCGGCGGCTGCGGCGGCCGGGCTCGAGATCCCGGACGCGGCAGCGCCTGCGGACGCCGTGCGCCCTCGTCCGGAAGGCGCGCTCGTCGAACTCAGCCACCCGATCCGGGCCGGCCTCCGCACCTACCCGGGGTTGCCGGAACCCGTGATCCGTCCGTTCCTCACCCGTGAGGACTCTCGCCCGAAGTACGCCGAGGGCACCGAGTTCGCGATGGACATCATCGAGATGGTCGGCAACACCGGCACCTACCTCGACAGCCCGTACCACCGCTACGCCGGCGGCGGCGACCTCGCGAGCCTGACGCTCGAGCAGCTCGTCGACCTCCCGGCCGAGGTGTTCCACCTCCAGGACTCGGCGGAACGCGGTATCGGCGCGAACGTCTTCCTCGAGCGCGACCTGCGCGGGACCGCCGTCCTCCTGCACACCGGGTGGGACCGCCACTTCGCGACCGAGGCCTACACGAAGGACGCTCCCTACCTCGCCGAGGACGGGGTGCGGTACCTCGTCGAGCAGGGCGTGGTGCTGGTCGGCATCGACTCCATCAACATCGACGACACCGAGCCGGGATCCGGTGGCGCGCGTCCCGCCCACTCGCTGCTCCTCGAAGCCGGGATCCAGGTGGTCGAGCACCTCACCGGCCTCGAGCAGCTCCCCGCGAGCGGCGCCGCCTTCACCGCGACGCCGCCACTCGTCGAGGACTTCGCGACCTTCCCCGTCCGCGCCTTCGCGCGACTGCCCTAGGCGCGGCCCGAAGACCGTCCTCGCGGTGCCGTCGGCGCGCTGAGGACGGTCCCGATCACTCCTCGATCTCGGCCCGGAGCAGTGCCGCATCGGTGTGCTGCTCCAAGCGCTCGTATGCGTCCGCGAGCTCGGCCGTGACCGTCGTCCAGTCGGGCGAGCCTGCAGGGAGGCGTCCGCGAGCCGAACGGAACAGGTCGACGGCAGCGGCGTGGTCGTCGACGGCGACCCGGGACCTCGCCGCGAACACCTCGGCCACCGCCGCGCCGTTCTCGTCACCGGCGGCCACGAACCCCGCGGCGGCGAGCCGAGCGGTCGCCGTCGCGTCGTCGGCACGTCCGAGCGCACCGAGCGAGCGGGCCTCCGAATCGGTGATGTCGGCCACGAGCCACGCCGCCTCATGCGCCGAGGCGATGTCACGAGCCTCCGAGTAGAGCGGCAGCCCGGTGTCGTCGCCGAAGACCGCCCGTGCGCTCGCCGCACGCTGGAGTGCCTGGACGAGGAGCTGCGGGTCGCCCAGACGGCGAGCGGCGGCGAGTGCCTGGTCGATGACCTCGATCGCGTCGTCGTCCTCGAACTGGACGAGGAGCGTGCTCAACCCGAAGCCGGTGCGGATGACCACCTGGTCGTTCCCGACCGATGCGGCGTCGTCGAGCGCAGCGCGCCACACGCCGTACGCCATGCCGTGTTCGCCGATCATGCGCGCGGCCTCGCCCATGTTGGCGAGCAGGTCCGCGAGCTCGCCCGGCGCGGCGTGCTCACGCTTCGCCTGGTAGACCTCGTCGTAGTGCTCGAGCGCCGTGGCGGCATCGCCCGCGAACTGGAGGTACCGCGCGAGTTGGAGCGTGAGCGAGTCGAGGTCGGCGTACTCCGCCCGCTTCGCGTGGGTGATCGCCAGCTGCATGCGGGCCGCGGCCTCGCGGTCACGGTCGGCGTCGCTCAGGAGGGCCGCCGACAGAGTGCACGCCTGGATGATGCCGAGCCGGTTGCCGAGGAGTGTCTGGAGGGCGACGAGTTCGTCGGCGAGCGCGACCCCTTCGGCGAAGGCCCCGGCCCCGCCGAGCATGCGGGTGCGGAGCGTCAGTGCGGGGAGGCGGACCGACGCCCGCTGCCCGGGCTCGAGGAGTGGGTCGAGGAGCTCTGCCGCCTCCTCGATCCTGCCGGTCACGGCGAAGAGGTGCGCGTGCAGGAGACGGGCCGGCGGGCCTGCCTCGCCCGGGTCGTCGACCGCGGCGGCGAGCACGGCCTCACCCGCGAGCCGATCGGCGATCCCCATGAACCGTTCCGCGGACTCCTGCTCGGTCTGCGCTCCCGCGAGCTCGAACGCATGGCGCGCGGTGACGACGAGCGTGTGGATGAGCCGGTCCGCGTCGACGGGGACGAGACGGGCGTCGTCGAGCTCGGCGAGCAGGAGGGTGAGCCGGTCCTCGGTCGCCGTCCCGAGGAGGGCCACGCCGAAGCGGGCCTCGACGTCGGCGACCGCGATGCGTCCTGCTGCACGGAGCGCGGTGTCGCGGTCGGTCCAGGCCGCCCCCGCGCGGTCGTCGTCACCCTCGATGACCGCTGCCTGCGCGATCGCGCCGAGGAGCCCGGCGCGGAGGTTCTCGTCGGGATCCGCGTCGTCCGCGAGGAGCGCGAGGCCCTGCTCAGCGGCGACGATCGCACCGCGTGGGTCGGCGCTCTGCAGGAGCGCGGAGGTCCGTTCACGCCACTCGGCGGCCGTGGTCGCCGGTTCCGGCTCGGTGACGGGTGCGGCGAACCCCTCGACCGACAGCGGGAGGTCCCAGTGTTCCGTCGCGAGTGCCCGCGCGGCCTCGAGTCGCTCGGTGCGGAAGCCGTTGCCGTTGCGTTCGTCGAAGGCACGGGTCAGGTGCTCGGCGGCCGCCCAGGCGCGCGCCGCGACCGCGGCGACGGTCCACTCGGCGGCGTCGGTCGACTCGGCGCCGAGGTACTGAGCGAGGTCCGGGGCGTCGGCGCCGCGCACGGGCAGATCGCCATGACCGGCTCGGGCGACGGCATCCAGCAGGACGCCGACCGCGATGAGCCCGTCGGCGTGCCCGGACAGGTTGATGGGGTCGTTGACGAGGGTCGGCAGGTGGCGCTCGAGCATCGCCAAGCCGCGCGCCTCG
This sequence comes from Plantibacter sp. VKM Ac-2876, assembly GCF_015350715.1. Classification (NCBI taxonomy): domain Bacteria; kingdom Bacillati; phylum Actinomycetota; class Actinomycetes; order Micrococcales; family Microbacteriaceae; genus Plantibacter; species Plantibacter sp. VKM Ac-2876. Next base: position 608,287 of record NZ_JADKSI010000003.1, read on the forward strand.
TTGCCAGTGACGGCGCAGAACACGAGGTGGTCGGCGATGATGCCGAATCCGTCGGCGTTTGAACGGGCGACCCGGTAGCTGCGCTGGTGCGCCGCCTTGGCGTCGTCGAACCGGCCGGCGCGGAGGTAGGGGAGGAGCGCCTGTGCCTCGCTCGTCTCCGGCTCCTCGCCACAGCTCATGCGGTTCTCGAACATCTCGTCGTAGATCCGGATCGCGTCGTCGTCGTGCCCGCGGAGCTGGTGGAACCAGGCGTCCTCGTTGCGCACGCACGCTTCGCAGTGGCTGTAGCGGTCGTCCTCGATGGTCGAGCGGCGCTCCAGGAACGCGGCGGCCTCGTCGAGGCGACCAGTCACCGTCGCGATGTGGAACTGCGACTGCACCACGCCGCTCATCGTGGCGCCCGCGGCCGCGTACCTCGCGCGCATGTCCTCGTGCATGGCCTCGATCTGCGCGAGCGAGAAGGTCGGGTTCGTTGACAACCGGCCGGCCATCCACTTGTACTGGAACAGCAGGTCGCAGCCGTCGACCGTGATCGGGAAGCGCTCCGGGTCTGCGTCGTGCTTGCCGACACACCAGCCGAAGGAGCTGAACATGGTGTCGGTGTCGCCCGTCATGTGCGCCGACTGGGTCAACCGCATGCGGGTCGCGTACGCGGCCTCCTCGTCGCCGGTGGCCTCAGCTCGCCGGAGTGCCTCGTCGAGCAGGGCGCGCTCGGCGGGACCACACGGCAGGGTGTCGGCCTCCTCGAGGAGGTCCTGGACGCTCGCGTCGGGGTCGATGTCGTTCACAGGGGTGGCGGTGGTGTCGGTCATCGGAGTTCCTTGTCGTCGAGACCGACACTGAGGCCGATCAGGTCGGTCATGGCTGCGTCGAGCATGCGGCGGTCGCGTGCTTCGAGGGGGCGGTGCCCGGCGAGGAGCGCCTGGACGTAGAGCAGTTGGATGCTGCGCTCGAACACGAGGTCGTCATCGAGGGTCGCCAAGCGGCGGACCAGCGCCGCGTTCCAGTTGAGGCAGAGCCGGGCTGCGGTGTCGGCCTCAGTGCCTCCCGGGCCGGCGTCGGCGAGGAAGGAGTCGACGGCCCCGACGACCTGCGACCAGATACCCGGCGCGACCGAGGCGGCGCGGTGCCGCTCGAGCCGTCGGAGCACGGACGGGTCGGCGACGTACAGCGCGGCGAGGTCGTCCGGCCGGTACCGGCGCACCGAGACCCGGCACTCGACCTCGGCGAGCACACGGCTGGCGCGGTCCTCGAGTGCCGTCGTCGCGGCGAGGTCGTCCAGGTGCGGCGGCTCGAGGTTGTCGAGCTCGTCGGCGACGGTCACCCGTTCGACCCGAACGCCGTCGATCAGGTGGGGCAGTCGCTCCAGGATCTCCTGGTCGTACACGTACCCGCCGTTGACGATCGGTGAAGCCGGATCGACGACCGCGGCGATCTGACGGAACTCGTCGCGGGATGCCGTGTACCGGATGACACCGGTCTGCGACAGATGTTCGTCGATGGTCATCGTGCCGGCGGAGGTCTCGATCGGGAGCCACCGGACGACGGCGCTCGCGAGGTCGTCGTCGTGAGCGGCGATCGCCTTGATGCCGAGCTGGTGGACGCCGATGAACTCCTGGAGTCGGTGCGGCCGCTGGCGGGCGAGGTCGAGGATCCACCGTCGCAGGGTTGCTCCGATGGCCTCGCGGGTGAACTCCAACGCGTCGTCCTGCACGAGCTGCTCGCGCGACGCCGTCGGGCGGAGCCCCGTCGTGTCGACGATGCAGCGGACGAAGAACGCCCACTCGGGCAGCAGGTCGTCGATCTGTTCGCTCAGCAGCATGCCGCCGAGGTAGACCCGGCTCGCCTGCCGGGCGCCCGGCGGAGGCGGCGAGGGGAGGACGAAGGCGGTGCCGCGGGTGCCGGTGCCTGGCACCACGATCTCGATGGCATCGAACGGGCGCGTCCCGAGGAGGTCCTCCCCGAACGCCAGGAGCGCCTCGCGAGTGGTCGCCTCAGCCGTCCGGAACACCGGGTCGACGTTGATGCGCACCGGGTGGTCGGGTGCGGAGGGATCGACCACCTCGACGTCGAGGTCGAGGAACCGTCCGAAGGTGGTGGCGAGGCCGAGCACCGTGCCGTGCCCGAGCAGACTGCCGTCGTGCAGTGGACCGTCGATGCGTGGGTCGAGTACGACCTCCGAGCCGATCGGCATGGCGGCGGTCGTGGCGTCGTCGAGTTCTCGGATCGTGAACGTGCCGTCTGCGTCGCCGATCCACTCGATGGCCGGACCGCCACGAGCCGAGCGGCTGCGGACGGTGATGGTGTCGGCGACCATGAAGCAGCTCAGCAGTCCGATGCCGAACCGGCCGAGATAGTCGCCGCGCTGGAGTTCGTCGAGGTCGCCGCGCTTGGAGCTGCGGCCGACCGTCGCCAGGAGCTCTGCGGCTTCGTCGCGGGTGAGCCCGACACCGTCGTCGCGGAATCGGAACGGCGAGCCCGCCTCCGAGCCGGACGGTGGCACGTGCGGGGTGATGAGGAGTCTGCCGGGAGGCGCCGTCGGGTCCTCGGCGCGACGGGCTGCGACGGCGTCGCGTCCGTTCTGCAGGAGCTCGCGGAGGTAGACGCGCGGTCCCGAGTAGATGTGGCGGCTGAGCAGGTCGACGACTCCGCGGAGATCGACCTGGAACGGCAGCGGGGCTCGGGAGTGGTCTGGCATGGCTCTCTTCCGTCGGCGGCTACGGGGCCTGCATCGGGGGTACATGCAGGGTGGATCGGGCTCCAGGCAGGCGGACCGCGACCGGTTCGTCTGCAGCCGGATCAGCCTAGCGAACGTCGTGAAACGGATGCTGGGCGGTCGCCTGGGAGTCGTCGAGACGACCCTGCTCCCCAGGGCCTGTGGAGCGAGGTCGACGCCGATCGGTCGTCCGGGGGTGTCGCGAAAACGCGTCCCCGACTGCTAGCCTTGACGCCGATTCTCGAATCGATTCGACATCGATTCGGACCACCCCTCCCACCCCCTCCGCACCTCGCTAGGAATCCGTTCACCAGTGCACACCGCAGGAATCACCGTCGTCCACCCCGGGGACTCGCTCTCGGGCAGGCAGCGCCTCGTCTACATCCTCGTGCTCGGCGCGCTCACTGCGCTCGGGCCGTTCACCATCGACCTCTACCTGCCGGCGTTCCCGATCCTCGAACAGGACCTCGACGTCCCGGTCAGCCTCATCCAGCTCACCCTCACCGGGACCACGATCGGCTTCGCGGTGGGTCAGCTCTTCATGGGGCCCTGGAGCGACAAGGTCGGACGGCGTCTCCCGCTCATCCTCGCGACGAGCATCCACATCCTGGCCTCGGTCGGCGCCGCGTTCGCGCCCGACATCGGGTGGCTCATGGTGTTCCGCGTGCTGCAGGGTGCTGGCGCGGCGGCCGGTGGTGTCGTCGCGATGGCGATGGTCCGCGACCTCTTCGGCGGGAAGCCGCTCGTGCGGATGCTGTCGCGACTCGCGCTCGTCAACGGGCTCGCGCCGATCGCCGCCCCCGTCATCGGTTCGCAGCTCCTCCTCGTCCTCGACTGGCGCGGCCTCTTCGTGTTCCTCGCCGCCTACGGGCTGTTCGTCGTCATCGCGGTGTCGCTCTGGATCGTCGAGACCCTGCCTCCGGCGCGGCGTCGCGACGCCGGACACAGCACCGTCCGCGACCGCTACCGCTCGGTGTTCAGCGACCGCGTGTTCGTCGGTGTCGCCCTCATCGGTGGCATGAGCTTCTCGGGCCTGTTCGCCTACCTCTCGAGCTCGTCGTTCCTCTTCCAGGAGGTCTACGACTTCGACGCACAGGAGTACGGTCTCCTGTTCGCGGTGAACTCGCTCGGCATCGTCGCCGGCGTGCAGATCTCGTCGCGCCTCATGCGCTGGTACGGGCCGCAGTGGATCCTCGCGTGCACGACCATCGTGCAGCTCATCTCGGCGGTCACGATCGTCGCGCTGACGATGGCCGACGTCGGGCTGTTCGGTGTGCTGGTGCCGCTGTTCTTCTTCATCCTGTCGTGCGGCTTCGGCTTCCCGGCGGTGCAGGTGCTCGCACTCGCGAACCACGGGCACGAGGCCGGGACGGCGGCGTCGCTCCTCGGGGCGCTCAACTTCGGGCTCGCGGGACTCATCTCGCCGATCGTCGGCGTGCTCGGGATCGGTACCGCGATCCCCATGGGTGCCGTGATGGCCGCGACCTCGGTCGTGTCGGTGTGTGCGCTCTGGTTCATCGTGCAGCCGAAGAAGGTCCCGGCCCTCGCCGGCTGACCTGGTGGGCTGCGCCAGCGCGGTGCGCTGACGTGAGCGCGGGCCTGTGGCGTGAGCGCGGGTCTCCGGAGCGGCGCGCTCAGGGCTGCGACCCGCGGTCACGCCGGTTCAGGCTCACTCGGGTGGCCGCACCGCGCTGACGCCGGTTCGGGGCCGTTCGGGCCAGCGCACCGCGCCGGGCTCGGGGCCGGATCGGGCGGGCGGGTCCCGGTCAGACGGAGGGGTCCACGCCGTCGACGTACGTCCACGCGCCGGTGTCCTTCGAGAACCGACTCCGTTCGTGTTGGCTTCCTGCGGAGCCCCGCACGCCGGGAACCTTGTGGTGCGCGACGAACTCGACCATCCCCTCGGTGTCGAGCAGCCCACCGCGGGAGGTCGCGACGATGTCGAGCCGGTACCAGCGGAGCGAGCCGTCCAACTCGAGCGACGCCGGCCTGGTCGACGGATGCCACGTGCGCAGCAGGTACTCCGCGTCGCCGACCGCGAAGGCCGAGAACCGCGACCGCATGAGCGCCTCCGCGGTCGCAGCCGCCGACTCGCCTCGGTGCAGGCGCCCGCAGCAGGCGCCGTACGTCTCACCGGACAGGCAGGGGCACCGCGCGTCGTCGGCGAGGAGAGCGGTTCGGGCGTCAGGGGTCACCGCTCCAGTATCGCCCGCCGGGCCCGCCGGTCCTGCTCGTCGGACGTTGGCCGTACTACCCGCCGGCGCGAGTCCGGCGGTGCATCGACGCGGCGATCAGGGCGTCATCCTCCTGGCGCAAGCCCACGCGTGAGACATGCCCGACACGGCATGATGGGACGATGACGGCACCCGACGACCACGACGACCCAGCAGCCGCACCGGCTCCCGAGGTGCACGAGGCGGTCTCGCCCGCCCTCGACGAGTCGGGTGCGCTCGCGATGGATCCGGACCCGGCGTCGATCCGGCCCGATCCGAAGCTCGCCGCGAAGGTCTCCCGACGGTGGCCGTTGATCAGTGGCGCGATCGCCGTGGTCCTCGTCCTCCTGCTCGGCGTGCTGCTCTTCCAGCGTGGTCCGAACGCTCCGTTCGGGTTCGACGAGGAGTGGATGCAGGAGGTCCTCGAGGAGCGTTCGCCGTGGCTCGTCCAGGCTGCGCTCGTCATGAACTGGCTCGGTGGCGGGGTCGTCGCGATCTTCGTCGTGCCACTGCTCGGGATCGCCGTCCTCCTGCTGCTGCGCCGACCGTGGGCCGCCCTGTACTTCGCGCTCGTCTCGGCTCTGAGCGCCGGAGCAGTACAGATCATCAAGAACATCGTCGGTCGGTCGCGGCCCGAGGACATCCTCGTCCACGCGGACTTCGGTTCCTTCCCCTCGGGGCACAGCGCGAACGCGGCGACCATCGCCGTCGCGTTCGGGATCATCTTCCCGCGGGTCTGGGTGTGGTTGATCGGCGTCGCCTACACGCTGCTGATGATGCTGTCGCGGACCTATCTCGGCGCCCACTGGGTGAGCGACACGATCGGCGGGCTGCTGCTCGGTGCCGGTGTCGCGCTCATCATCGCCGTGCCGTTGCTGCACCGGATGTCGACCGAACCGAAGAAACGGGTCCCACTCACCGACGGCTGATCGAGTGGACGCCCGGCGCTCGATGCCCGTCGTCCGGCGCTCGTCGTTCGTGTTCGGTCCTGACGCCAGCGCGGTGCGCTGACCCCAGACCGCCCGGATCGGCGTGAGCGCGGGTCCACCGCGTGGGCGCGCCCCTCCGGAGGCCCGCGCTCACGCCACAGACCCGCGCTCGCGTCAGCGCACCGCGCTGGCGGCCACGACACCCCGTGCCGGCGGAGCGGTAGTCTGCTGACAGCCGGGAGCCGGCCGGGGGAGGAGACGCGTGTCGATCACGATGCACGACGTCGCCGCACGCGCGGGCGTCTCGATCAAGACCGTCTCGAACGTCGTCAACGACTACCCGCACGTGAGCGATGCGACCCGCTCCAAGGTCGAGCGCGCGATCGCCGAGCTCGGCTACCGCCCCAACCTCTCGGCCCGGAGTCTCCGCTCGGGCCGGTCCGGCGTGATCAGCCTCATCATCCCGGACCTCCGAAACGCCTACTTCGCGGAGCTCGCCGACGCGGTCATGCGTCAGGCTCGCGCGCGCGGGCTCTCGGTGCTCATCGAGCAGGTCGCCGGCGGTCGCGACGTCGAGCTCGAGATCCTCCGCGGGCCGCGCATGCAGCTCGTCGACGGCATCCTCTACAGCCCGCTCAGCCTCGACCGCGACGACAGTGTGCTGCTCCCGGACGGGCCCATGGTGATCCTCGGTGAGCAACTGTTCGACGGCGACCGCGACCACGTCACGATGGCCAACGTCGACGGCGCCCGCGCGGCGACCGAACACCTGCTCGCGCAGGGCAGACGGCGCATCGTCGCACTCGGCACCGACCCGCACGACACCCTGGGCCCGGCCGCCCTCCGTCTCCAGGGGTACCGGGAGGCGCTCGAAGCCGCCGGGATCCCTGCCGACCCCGCCTACGTCAGCACCGTCGTCAGTTGGCATCGCAGCGACGGGGCGAACGCGATGCGCGAGGTCATCGCCGCGGGCCTGCCGTTCGACGGCGTGGTCGCCTTCAACGACGCGATGGCCCTCGGTGCCATGCGCGTCCTCCAGGACGCCGGGCTCCGCATCCCCGACGACGTCGCGATCATCGGCTTCGACGACCTGGACGAGACGCGCTACGCCCTCCCGACCCTGTCCACGGTCGACATCGGCCGGGAGGAGATCGCGGAGCGCGCCGTCGAGCTCCTGATCGAGCGGATCGCCGCACCCGGGCAGCCGGAGGCTCCGCGCGCGATCGTCAGCGGCTTCCGCGTCGTCCCGAGGGAGTCCACCGGTTCCCTGACCGCCCGGGGGCAAGGACCTGGGGCCGCTCCTTCAACGTTGTAGAGTGCGTACAGGGCGGCCAGGCATGCCGCCGCCGAGGAGGATCATGGCGACCACCCTGCACGACGTGGCGAAGCTCGCCGGGGTGTCCGCCAAGACCGTCTCGAACGTCGTCAACGACTACCCCCACATCAAGCAGGCGACCAAGGAGCGGGTGCTCGCGGCGATCGCCGAGCTCGGCTACCGCCCGAACCTCTCCGCACGCGGACTCCGCTCCGGCCGGTCCGGCGTCATCAGCTTGATCATCCCCGACCTCCGGAACTCCTACTTCGCCGAGCTCGCCGACGCCGTCATGCACGCCGCCGCGCAGCGTGGTCTGTACGTGCTGATCGAGCAGACCGGTGGCGACCGCGAGCGCGAGGCAGCGCTCGTCCGTGGTCCGCGGACACAACTCGTCGACGGCATCCTGTACTCCGCGCTCGAGCTGGGGGAGGAGGACGTCGACATCCTCGCCGAGGTGCGCACGCCGATGGTCCTCCTCGGCGAGCGGATCTTCAACGCTCCGAACGACCACGTCACCATGCAGAACACCGAGGGCGTGCGGGCGGCGACGGAGCACCTGATCGCTTCGGGGCGCCGACGGATCGTGGCGTTCGGCGCACACCCGGGGGAGGAGATCGGTTCGGCCGGACTGCGCCTCGTCGGCTACCGCGAAGCGCTCGACGACGCGGGTCTGCCGTACGACGAGTCCCTCGTGCGGGAGGTCGAGATCTGGCATCGCCTGGACGGCGCGGTCGCGATGCGCACGATGCTCGACGAGGGAGTGCAATTCGACGGCATCGTCGCCTTCAATGACGCCCTCGCCCTCGGCGCGATGCGCGTGCTGAGCGAGCGGGGCATCCGGATGCCGGAGCAGGTGGCGATCATCGGCTTCGACGACATCGACGAAGGACGGTACTCCCTGCCGTCGCTGTCGACGATCGCGCCGGGGCGCGACCAGATCGCCGAGACGGCCGTGGATCTGCTGCTGGAGCGTATCGAGCGGCGCGACGAGGTCTTCCCGGCCCGCCTGGTGCTGGCCGACTTCGAGCTCGTCCAGCGGGAGTCCACCGCGCTCCCAGTCGTCTGACCCACCACTCCGATTCGTCCTTGACATCGCTGGAACCACCCGGCATCATGCTTTTACAACGTTTACCTTCAACGTTGTAAAACCCGGCACGATGACAATGAAGTTCCATCTCCGAGAGGACAGCACCCACATGAAGTCACGAGTTCTCGCAGCAGTCGGCACGGTCGCCGTCGCAGCGATGGCCCTCACCGGATGCTCCACCGGTGGCGCAAGCGGAGGCGGCGAAGCCTCCTGCACCAACACCATCACCAAGAAGGACGCGCCGCAGGTCACCGTCTGGGCTTGGTTCCCCGCCTTCGAGCAGGTCGTCGACCTCTTCAACGAGACGCACGACGACGTCCAGGTCTGCTGGACGAACGCCGGCCAGGGCAACGACGAGTACACGAAGTTCTCGACCGCCATCGAGGCGAAGTCCGGAGCACCCGACGTCATCATGCTCGAGTCCGAGGTCATCTCCAGCTTCACGATCCGCAAGGCGCTCGTCGACATCGGCGAGTTCGGCGCGAACGAGGTCAAGGACAAGTACACCGAGGGCGCCTGGAACGACGTCACGAGCGGTGATTCGGTGTACGCGATCCCGGTCGACAGCGGGCCCATGGGCATGCTCTACCGCCAGGACCTGTTCGACAAGGCGGGCATCGCCGTCCCGACCACCTGGGACGAGTTCGCAGTCGCCGCGAAGCAGCTGAAGGACGCCGGCACGGGAGTGCTGGCGAACTTCCCGACGAACGGTCGCGCCTTCAACCAGGCGCTCTTCGCCCAGGCCGGCTCCAAGCCGTTCGAGTACGACAAGACGAAGCCCACCGAGGTGTCGATCGACGTGAACGACGACGCGTCCAAGCAGGTCCTCAACTACTGGGACGGCCTCGTGAAGGACGGACTCGTCACCACCGACGACGCCTTCACCGCCGACTACAACACGAGCCTCGTCGACGGCACCTACGCCGTCTACCTCGCGGCCGCGTGGGGTCCCGGCTACCTACAGGGCCTCTCCGATGCCGACGACACCGCCGTGTGGCGCGCCGCCCCGCTCCCGCAGTGGGACGCGGCGAACCCCGTCCAGGTGAACTGGGGCGGATCCACCTTCGCCGTGACCGAGCAGGCGAAGGACAAGAAGCTCGCCGCCGAGGTCGCGAAGGACATCTTCGGTACCGATGAGGCGTGGAAGATCGGCATCGAGCAGGGCGCGCTGTTCCCGACGTACAAGCCGATCCTGGAGTCCGACTACTTCACGAACCTCGAGTACCCGTTCTTCGGTGGTCAGCAGATCAACAAGGACGTCTTCCTCGCCGCGGCGGCCGGGTACAGCGGCTTCACGTTCAGCCCGTTCCAGAACTACGCGTTCGACCAGTTGACCGAGCAGCAGTACGCGATGGTGCAGGGGGAGAAGACCGCCGACGAGGCGCTCGACGACCTCCAGGCGAGCCTCGAGAAGTACGCCACCGAGCAGGGCTTCACCTCGAAGTAGCCCGCCGGGGCGGCCGCCACGTCGCCCCGCACATCCTCCGCCACCGGGGCGGCGCAGTCGCCGCCCCGGTGGTCCCCACGACTCGAAAGCAGCATCATGGCACTCACCACCGGATCGGCCTCCACAGCCGCGTCGGCCGCCAGGATCGTCCGTCCGCGACGAGGCGGCATCGGCGCGATCGACCGCCGACGGCAGCGCTGGGGTTGGCTCTTCGTCGCCCCCTTCGCCGTCGTCTTCGCGGCCTTCCTCATCTTCCCGCTCTGCTACGCGTTCTGGATGAGCCTCCAGACCTCCACCCTCGCGACCGGTACCGAGTTCACGGGCCTCGCGAACTACGCGAAGGCCTTCACCGACCCGATCTTCCTCAGCGGGCTCGCGCGGGTGGCGATGTTCGCCCTCGTCATGATCCCCGCGCAGATGCTCGTCGCCCTCGTCGCAGCCCTCGTGCTCGACAACCTGGCGACCGTCCTGTCGAAGTTCTCACGACTCATGATCTTCGTGCCGTACGCGATCCCCGTGGTCATCGGCGCGCTCATGTGGGGCTTCCTCTACAGCCCGCGCTTCGGTCCGGCGACCGACGTCTTCGCGCTCTTCGGGGCCACGGCGCCGTCCTTCCTCGATCAGAGCAGCATCTTCGGCAGTCTCGTGAACATCGTGACCTGGCAGTGGTCGGGCTACTACATGATCATCATCTACGCGGCGCTCCGCGGGATCGACCCGTCCATCTACGAGGCCGCCCGCATCGACGGCGCGAACGCGTTCCAGACCGCGCTCCGCATCAAGGTGCCGATGATCTCCTCGTCGATGGTCATGGTGCTCATCTTCGCCATGATCGGCACGCTGCAGTTCTTCACCGAACCGCAGGTGCTGCGCGGGGTCGCCCAAGGCGCCATCCCCATCTCGTACACACCGAACATGTACGCGTACTCCCTCGCCTTCTCGTACAGCCAGTTCAACTACGCCTCCGCGATCTCCTTCGCACTCGGGATCATCGTGTTCATCGGCTCGTACGTCTTCCTCTTCCTCACGCGCAAGCAGAGCGGACTCAAATGATGAGCGCCACCACCGCCATCCCGGCCGTCAACCCAAAGGCCGGACGACGTCGTCAGGGGCCCGAGGCCCGCACCGGGGGCCGCCGCGTCGGCTCGCACCTCTTCCTCCTCGCCCTCGTCATCTACTTCATCCTCCCGCTGTGGTGGTTGATCGTCGCGGCCACGAAGGACACCTCCGGGCTCTTCACCGGCTCCGGCGGGCCGCTCTGGTTCGACGGCGAGTTCAACTTCTTCGACAACGTCGCCGAGCTCTCCACCCATCAGGGCGGCATCTACTGGCGCTGGCTCGGGAACTCGTTCCTCTATGCGTTCTCGGGCGGTATCGGGGCGACGGTGCTGGCGGTCCTCGCCGGATACGGCTTCGCCAAGTACCGGTTCCGCGGTCGCTCCCTGTTCTTCAACCTGCTGCTCGGCGCGGTCATGGTCCCGCTCACCGCCCTGGTCATCCCGACGTTCGTCCTGCTTAGCCAGGTCGGCCTCGTCAACACGATCTGGGCTGTCATCCTCCCGTCGCTGCTCAGCCCGTTCGGCGTGTACCTCATGCGCATCTACACCCAGGACGCCATCCCGGACGAGATCCTTGACGCCGCGCGGGTCGACGGCGCAGGGGAGCTGCGGACCTTCTTCCAGGTCGCCCTCCCGCTGCTGCGCCCGGCGATCGTCACGGTGCTGCTGCTCTCGATCGTCGGTACGTGGAACAACTTCTTCCTGCCGCTGGCGGTGCTCAGCGACCCGAACCTGCTTCCCGTGACGGTCGGACTGAACAACTGGACGGCGCTGTCGAACGCGGGTGCCGGCGGCGAGCAGGTGTGGAACCTCATCGTCACCGGGGCGTTCATCTCGATCGTGCCGCTCATCATCGCCTTCCTCTCCCTGCAGCGGTACTGGCAGGGCGGGCTCTCCCTCGGCAGCGTGAAGTGAGCCGCTCCACAGACGCGCCGCCGCGGCGTCGCCCCGACCGGGCACTCCACGACATCATCGACACCACGACCGCCCACGCAACGCACGAACGACCAGCACTGCACGCCACGGCCGACTCCGGCCCGAACGAAGGACACCTCCCGTCATGACCACCGCACGCATCGCCATCGACCCGAACGTCACGGTCGCCCCCGTCAACCGCCGGATCTTCGGCTCGTTCGTGGAGCACCTGGGACGCTGCGTCTACGACGGCATCTACGAGCCCGGCCACCCCACCGCCGACGCCGACGGCTTCCGCGGCGACGTCGTCGACCTCGTCACGGAGCTCGGCACGAGCACCATCCGCTACCCAGGCGGCAACTTCGTCTCCGGCTACCGCTGGGAGGACGGCGTCGGGCCGCGCGAGAACCGCCCCGTGCGCCGCGACCTGGCCTGGCACTCGCTCGAGACCAACCAGGTCGGCGTCGACGAGTTCGCCAAGTGGTGCAAGCTCACCGGCAGCGAAATGATGATGGCCGTCAACCTCGGCACGCGCGGGGTGCTCGAAGCGCTCGACCTCCTCGAGTACACGAACCACCCGAGCGGAACGGCGCTGTCCGACCAGCGGATCGCGAACGGTGCACCCGAGCCCTACGGCATCAACATGTGGTGTCTCGGCAACGAGATGGACGGGCCGTGGCAGGTCGGCGCCATGTCGGCCGACGACTACGGCAAGCTGGCCGCCCGGACCGCGTCGGCGATGAAGATGGTCGACCCGAAGCTCGAACTCGTCGTCTGCGGTTCGTCGAGTTCCTCGATGCCGACCTTCGGCGACTGGGAGCGAACCGTCCTCGAGCACAGCTTCGACTCGGTGGACTACATCTCCTGCCACGCGTACTACCAGGAGCGCGACGGCGACCTCGGGTCGTTCCTCGCGTCGTCCCTCAACATGGAGTACTTCATCCGGACGGTCGTCGCGGCCGCCGACCACGTGCAGCACAAGCGTCACTCCGACAAGCAGATCCACCTCTCGTTCGACGAGTGGAACGTCTGGTACCTCGACGAGTGGAACGCGATCGAGGGCACGATCGAGGAGTGGGCCTACGCGCCCCGCCTCATCGAGGACGTCTACTCGGTCGCGGACGCGGTCGTGTTCGGCAACCTGCTCATGACGCTGCTCAAGCACAGTGACCGCGTCGGGTCGGCGAGCCTCGCGCAGCTCGTGAACGTCATCGCCCCGATCATGACCGAGCCGGGTGGCGGCGCCTGGCGGCAGACGACGTTCTTCCCGTTCTCGGTCACCAGCCGGCTCGCGTCGGGTGTCGTGCTCGCGCCGCGCATCGAGGTCGGCAGCTACACCACGAAGGTCCACGGTGACGCACCGCTCGTCGACTCGGTCGCGACGTACGACGCCGAGGCCGGGACCGCGGCCGTGTTCCTCGTGAACCGCCACCAGGATGAGGCGATCACGGTGACCGTCGACGTCTCAGCGCTCGGCGTCGGCTCGATCGTCGAGGCGAACGGCATCCACGACGAGGACGTGTACGCGAAGAACACCATCGACGACCGCGAGCGCGTCGGTCTCGTCGCGAACGAGAGTGCGTCGCTCGCCGACGGCACCCTGACGATCACGCTCCCGCCTGTGTCGTGGACGGCGGTCGCGCTCGGCGCCTGAGTCGGGAAGCGGGCAGCGGTCTGCGGGCTCCGGTTAGGGGTCTCGACGTTCGCAACTCAGGACGATCGCGGCGGGTCTGCCGCGCTCGCGGCGATCGCGGGACGGAGCGCCGGACCCGTCCTGAGTTGTGCACGTGTCGGCGTCGGCGGCGGGTGGGGAATCCCACCCACCGTCGACGTCGTGCGGCCCTACAATCGGCACATGACGGCACGGGGCTCCTACGCGAAAGGCGTTGCGCGCCGCGAGGAGATCCTGCGCGTCGCGCTCGCGGTGTTCGCGCGCGAGGGGTATCGTGGCACGTCGCTCCGTGAGGTCGCGCGTGAGGTCGGCGTCAGCCTGCCGGGGCTCATGCACTACTTCGAATCCAAGGAACACCTGTTCGCGGCGATCCTGCGGGAACGCGACGCCGTCGACTACGAGGAGTTCGCCGCGGCCGGGTCGCAGGACGCGATCGAGGGTCTGGTCGCGGTCATGCGCCACAACAGCGACGTCCCTGGGCTCGTCGAGCTGTACCTGACGATGGCGGCCGCCGCCGGTGATGCGGAGCACCCGGCGCGGGCGTTCTTCGTCGAGCACGTCGCCGGAGTGCGTCGGAGCATCGCGCAGGTCGTCCGCGACCGCCAGGCCTCCGGGCGGGTCGCCGCGGGCATCGACCCCGATCACGTGGCGCGCGTGATGGTCGCCCTCGCCGACGGCCTGCAGGTGCAGTGGACACTCGACTCCTCCGTGGACATGGCCGGTGACCTCGCGCGCGCCTGGGCTCTCCTCGTCGGCGACGCCGGCGCGGTGCGCTGACCCGAGCGCGGGTCTGTGGGGCCCGGCGCGGTGCGGTGACGCGAGCGCCGCGGAATCGGCGTGGGCGCACCCCGGGCGCGTGAGCGCGCGTCTCCGGAGACCCGCGCTCACGCGGCTAGGCCGCGCTCGCGTCAGCGCACCGCGCTGGCAGCAGCCCCACCGACGGGTTTCGTGAAAACCTATTGACCACTCGGGTTTCGCGCCTATACTCAAAGCCGTGCAGTGATCGGTTTATCGATCCTGCCAGGACAGCACCACCCGCGGGCCAGAGCCGGTCCGCAGCTCAGCGTTGAGAGGAACCCGGATGTCCAACCCACCCCGCCGCCCCAAACCCACCGGCCAGCGTGCCTCGAGCGGCCCCTACGTCAGCCTCGTCACCGGCCCGTCGGGACCGACGGAACGGGCGTCGAAACGGGTCGTCACCACCATGGCGCTCGCCCAGTTCGGCCTGTTCGTGGCCCTGCTCGCCCCCGTCACCGTGAGCCTGGCCCTCAAGACGCAGCAGCTGGTCCCGGGTGACCAGGCGGCGGTCGTCAACGGCAACGTCCTCTCCATCGCAGCCCTGTTCGCCCTCGTCGCGAACCCGGTGATCGGCCGGTTGTCCGACATCACGCTCTCTCGCTTCGGTCGCCGCCGCCCGTGGATGTTCCTCGGCGCCATCGGCTTCGTCGCCTCGCTCACGATCGTCGCGTTCGCTCCGAACGTCCCGGTCCTCATCGCCGGGTGGTGCCTCGCGCAGCTGACCGGCAACGCCATCCTCGGCCCGCTCCTCGCGACGATCGCCGACCAGGTCCCGCCGGAGCAGCGCGGGAGCGTGTCCGCGAACGTGGGGGTCATGCAGAACGTCGGCATCCTCGCGGCAGCATTCGTGGCCAGCTGGTTCGTCACCGACATGCTGCTGCTCTTCGTCGCCCCGGCCGTCTTCGCGCTCATCACCGTGTGGCTGTACTGCTTCGTCCTGCCCGACCGGGCAATCACCACCCGTCCGGACGTCGGCGGGTGGAAGGGTCTGCTCTTCACCTTCTGGGTGAACCCGCTCAAGCACCCGGACTTCGGCTGGGTCTGGCTCTCTCGGTTCCTGCTGACACTCGCGTCGTTCCTCTTCGTCGCGTTCCGCCTGTTCTTCCTGCAGGAGGAGGTCGGGCTGTCGCAGCAGGGCGCCGTCGACACCCTG
Organism: Plantibacter sp. VKM Ac-2876; assembly: GCF_015350715.1. Taxonomy (NCBI): domain Bacteria; kingdom Bacillati; phylum Actinomycetota; class Actinomycetes; order Micrococcales; family Microbacteriaceae; genus Plantibacter; species Plantibacter sp. VKM Ac-2876. The sequence continues at coordinate 623,590 of NZ_JADKSI010000003.1, forward strand.
ACCATGGGTGTGCTGATCTACACGATCGCCCTCGTCATCACCGCGAAGCTCGGCGGTTGGCTGTCGGACCGGATGCTCAACCGCAAGGTGTTCGTCATCGGCTCCACGGTGGTGTTCGCGGTCGGGCTCATCCTGCTCGCCCACACCACGACCGTGCCCATGTTCTACGTGGTCGAGGCGATCATGGGAGCGGCGTACGGCGTGTACGTCGCGGTCGACACCGCCCTCGTCGTGGACGTCCTGCCGAACCCCGACGACGCGGCGAAGGACCTCGGTGTCCTGAACATCGCGAACGCACTGCCACAGTCGCTCGCCGGCGCGGTGGGCGCGTTCCTCCTCGGACTCGGCGCGGCGGGCAACAACTACACGGCCCTGTTCTGGGGCGCCGGGGTGATCGCCGTGCTCGGCGCGCTGACGATCCTGCCGGTCCGACACCGCATGACCCGGAACGCCGACGGGACGATCACCGGATCGATCGCGACCCGTGGGTGACCCCGGTCACAGCCTCCCGCACCCAGATCACCGACTCCACTCCACCACCAGCGATGCCAACGACGGCGTCAGAACGGACGACAACACCATGACCGCACCAGCGCTCTCCGTGCAGCTCTACAGCATCAAGGAGCACCTCGACCAGGGCCTCGACGAGGCCCTCGCCCGCCTCGCCGGCATGGGCCTGCACGAGGTCGAGGCGTTCGACTTCATCTCCCGTGCGCCCGAGCTCCGTGAGGCCTTCGACCGCCACGGTCTCGCCGCCCGCACCGGGCACGCGACCCTCCTCTCCGACGAGATCCGCTTCGGCGACCAGGTCATGCCGGTCGCCTCACAGGAGGACGTCTTCGCCGCCGCGACCACACTCGGCCTCGAGATCGTCATCGACTCCTTCGTGAGCCCCGACCGCTGGCTCGACGAAGCAGCCGTCGCCGACACGGCGTCCCGCCTGAACGCCGCGGCGGAGTGCGCCGCCGACCACGGTCTCCGCGTCGGCTACCACAACCACTCCCAGGAGTTCGTCGCATCGTTCGGCGGACGCAGCGCGTTCGAGGTCTTCGCCGACCAACTGCGTGACGACGTCGCGCTCGAGGTCGACCTGTTCTGGGCGGCGACCGCCGGTCAGGACGTCCCCGCGCTGCTCGGCCGCCTCGGCGACCGCGTCCAGGCGCTCCACGTCAAGGACGGCCTGCTGCCCGCCGACCCGTTCGCCCCGGGCGCCGCGCCCTTCGTGCCGACGAGTCTCGACCAGCGACCGTTCGGGCAGGGTGAGGTCCCGCTGCGCGAGTCGCTCGCCGCAGCGCCCTCGGCCCGGTTCGCCATCATCGAGTTCGATCACTACGGCGCCGGCGACATCTTCGACGGTGTCCAGGCGAGCGTCGACGCGCTCGTCGCCGAACAGCTCGTCTCGACCGAAGCGGTGGTCCGCTGATGGCCGCGACAGCGCAGGGCGCGATGCCCGCGGCAGCGCACGGCACGACGGCGCGCGCACCGCAGGGCAGCGGCCCGGTCGGCGTCGGGTTCATCGGCACCGGCATGATCAGCGACACCTACCTCGAGCACCTCACCGCGTTCCCCGACGTCCGCGTCGTGATCCTCGGCGACCTCGACGTCGACCGCGCGAAGGCTCAGGCCGAGAAGTGGGGCGTCGGCGAGTGGGGGACCGCCGACGACGTCCTCGCGCACCCGGACGTCGAGCTCGTCGTGAACCTCACGATCCCCGCCGTCCACGCGCAGGTCGCGTCGCAGGTGCTCGCCGCCGGGAAGCACGTGTGGACGGAGAAGCCGATCAGCGTCGACCGCGCGAGCGGGCTCGCGCTCCTCGAGCAGGCCGACGCCGCAGGACTCCTCGTCGGCATCGCGCCGGACACGGTGCTCGGCCCGGGCGTCCAGTCCGCGCGTCGCGCCATCGCCCGCGGTGACATCGGTCAGCCGCTCACCGCCCAGACCGTCATGCAGTACGCCGGGCCGGACATCTTCCACCCGAACCCGGAGTTCCTGTTCGCGAAGGGTGGCGGGCCGCTGTTCGACATGGGGCCGTACTACCTGACGACGCTCGTGCAGGTGTTCGGTTCGGTCGCCTCGGTGTCGGCTGCAGGCTCCCGCGGGCGTGCGACGCGGACGATCCAGCAGGGCGACCGCGTCGGCACCGAGTTCGCCGTCGAGGTGCCGACGCACGTCAGCGCCATCGCCCGCTTCGTGGACGGCGGCGTGAGCCAGAGCGTCTTCAGCTTCGAGTCGCCGCTCGCGAAGATGGGCGTCGTCGAGATCACCGGCACCGAGGGGACGCTCGTGATCCCCGACCCGAACATGTTCACGGGCGAGGTGCGGATCACCCGCGCGGCGCCCATCGAGCGCATGCAGCAGGATCCGGAATGGGAGGTCGTGCCGACCGAGGGCGTCCTCGCCGGCCGCGGGACCGGGGTCCTCGACCTCGCCAGGGCGATCCGTTCCGGCGGCACGCCGCTCGCCTCGGGCGCGCTCGGCTACCACGTGCTCGACACGCTCGTCTCGATCGACGAGTCCGTGGTGTCCGGCCAGACCGTCGACGTGGCGAGCCGGGTCGCGCCGGTCCCGCTCGTCGCGGAGGACTGGGACCCGTTCGCCGCGACACTCTGAGGGCGGTGAGCCGGGCAGCGCACCGCAGAACACAACCGAGCAGCATCGGAGCAGGCTGAGCAAGCCCCCGGTGGTGTCCGTCGCCCCACGTACGCTGAGGCGATGGACACCACCGGCCGAAGCGCCGCCGAGCACCCCGATGACGCGGCCCCTCGCCGGCGATGGATCCTCACCGGCCAGCTCGGCCCGGCGTTCGACGACGGCGGACCGATCCTGCTCATCGAATCGAAGTCCACCTTCACCAAGCGACCGATGCACCGGGCGAAGGCGCACCTCTTCCTCTCGGCCATCCGACATCGTGCGGCGGAACTCGGCGACCGGGCGGAGTTCCACCAGGTCGACCGCTACGAGGAGGTCGTCGAGGTCGGCGCCGACCTCGAGGTGATCGACCCACCCTCGTGGACGGCTCGGCGCTTCGTCCGTGAGCGCGGACTCCGGGTGCTCCCGAGCCGCGGCTTCGTGACCTCGGAGCCGGACTTCGCGGCCTGGGCGTCGACGCGGGACGGGAAGCGGCTCCTCCTGGAGGACTTCTACCGCACGGTGCGGGAGCGGACCGGGATCCTCATGCGCGGCGACCAGCCGGAGGGCGGCCGGTGGAACTACGACCACGACAACCGGAACCCGCCGCCGAAGGGGGCCGCCCGGCTCGGTCTGCCCGAGCCGCTCTGGCCCGAGGAGGACGACATCGACGCGGAGGTCCGGGAGGACCTCGACCGGTGGCAGCGCGACGGACTGGTCCAGCTGGTCGGCGACGACGGGCCGCGGCGCTTCGCGGTGACAGCGGCCGAGGCGGATGCGGCGCTCGCGGACTTCATCGAGACCAGGCTCGGCGACTTCGGCCCGTTCGAGGACGCCATGCTCGGCGGCGACTGGACGATGGCGCACTCCCTGCTGAGCGCGCCGCTCAACCTCGGCCTGCTCGACCCGCGCGACGCCGTCGAGACCGTGGTCGCCGAGTACCACGCCGGTCGCGCACCGCTGTCGAGCGTCGAGGGCTTCACCCGTCAGATCATCGGCTGGCGCGACTACGTCTGGCATCTCTACTGGCACCTCGGCGAGCCGTACCGGACGAGTCACAACGCCCTCGGAGCACACGAGCCGCTCCCGCGCCAGTTCCGCGAACTCGACGCCGCCGCTATCCAGTCCAACTGCCTCCGCGAGACGATCGACGGGATGCGCCGCCACGGGTGGGCGCATCACATCCAACGGCTCATGGTGCTCGGCAACTGGGCCCTGCAGCACGGGTACGACCCGGTCGCACTCAACGACTGGTTCATCGACATGTTCGTGGACGGCACCCCCTGGGTGATGCCCGCGAACGTCATCGGCATGTCGCAGCACGCCGACGGCGGCATCGTCGCGACGAAGCCCTACGCCTCGGGCGGTGCGTACATCGACAAGATGTCCGACTACTGCGGTGGGTGCGTCTTCAATCCCAAGGTGCGGCTGGGGGAGGACGCCTGCCCGTTCACCGCCGGGTACTGGGCCTTCCTCGACCGCGTGGAACCGCGCATCCGGCACAACACCCGCATGGCGCAACCGCTGGCCGGGATGCGCCGACTGTCCGACCTGCGCGCCGTCGTCGACCAGGAGCGCACCCGCGAACAGTGGTGATCGGAGCAGTCGTCCAGCCCTCGCGCGACCCCTCGACCGGTGGGGAACGCGTCGCTAGGCTCGGCACATGACGCCCAGTGATGCAGCATCCGACCCGCAGATCGCCGCACTCCAGGCTGCCGCCGCCCAAGCCCAGGCCGAGCTCGAAGCCGCCCAGGCGCAGGCGGCGCTCGCCGCAGCGAAAGTGAAGGCGGCCGAGGCGGCAGCGGCGATCGCCGGGGCCGGGATCACCGCGTCGGGCGGTGCCACGGCGTCGGCGTCACCGGTCGAGCCGGCCGCCCCCGGTTCCGCGAGTGGCGCGCCGGCCACCGAGGCCCCGTCCGATGTCCCGACGGGCGAAGCGGTCGCTGCCGACACCAGCAGCGCTGACACCGGTTCCGACGATCTCAGCGCCGACACCATCGGTCCGGGCCCGCTCGGCCTCGACGACGTGCTGAAGATCCGTGACGGCTACCTCGTGCACGGCCCGGCGCTGGAGATGGGTGCCCTGGTCAACGGGGAACCGGTGCCCGGGGTCCAGGTCCGCATCCCGCTCAGTGTCATGAACCGGCACGGCCTCGTCGCCGGCGCCACCGGAACCGGGAAGACCCGTACGCTACAAGGCCTCGTCGAGCAGCTCTCGGCCGCCGGCGTCCCCGTGTTCGCCGCGGACATCAAGGGTGACCTCTCGGGCATCGCGACCCCGGGGGAGTCGAACGAGAAGCTCCTCGACCGCACCCGCGGCATCGGCCAGGACTGGACGCCGGCCGCCACCCCGACGGAGTACTTCGCGCTCGGCGGCGTCGGCAAGGGCGTCCCGATCCGCGCCACCATCGCGGCCTTCGGCCCGTTGCTGCTGAGCAAGGTCCTCGGCCTCAACGCCACGCAGGAGTCCAGCCTCGGTCTCGTCTTCCACTACGCCGACAAAGCGGGCCTGCCGCTCCTCGACCTGAGCGACCTGCGCGCGGTCCTCACCTACCTCGCGAGCGACGACGGCAAGGGCGAGCTGCAGGAGCTCGGCGGGCTGTCGGGCGCCACCGTCGGGGTGATCCTGCGGGAGCTCATCACCTTCGCCGATCAGGGGGCCGACGTCTTCTTCGGCGAACCCGAGATCGACACCGCCGACTTCATCCGCCTCGACCCGAGCGGGAAGGGCATCGTCAGCCTGCTCGAGGTGCCGGGCGTCCAGAACCAGCCGGCCCTGTACTCGACGTTCCTCATGTGGTTGCTCGCCGACCTCTTCAACACCCTCCCCGAGGTGGGAGACCCCGAGAAGCCGAAGCTCGTGTTCTTCTTCGACGAGGCGCACCTGCTGTTCCGCGACGCGTCGAAGGACTTCCTCGCACAGATCACGCAGACGGTCCGGCTCATCCGGTCGAAGGGCGTCGGCATCTTCTTCGTCACGCAGACACCGAAGGACGTCCCGGGCGAGGTGCTCGCGCAGCTCGGGTCGCGCGTGCAGCACGCCCTCCGCGCCTTCACCCCGGACGACGCGAAGGCGCTCAAAGCGACCGTGTCGACCTACCCGACCTCCGGCTACGAGCTCGGTGAGGTCCTCACCTCCCTCGGCACCGGTGAGGCGGTCGTCACCGTGATGAACGAGAAGGGGGCGCCGTCGCCGGTCGCGTGGACGAGACTGCGGGCGCCGCAGGGACTCATGTCACCCAGTGCCGATACGGCGATCGACGCGGCGATCGCGGCCTCACCGCTGCTCGCGCGGTACGGGACGCCCGTCGACCGAGAGTCGGCGAGGGAGATCCTGACGGCGAAGCTCGAGGAAGCGAACCAGGCCGCACTCGCCGCCGAGGCCGAACTCGAGCGGCAGCGTATCGCGGCGGAACTCGCGAAGCAGCAGGCCGCCGCCGATAAGGCGCAGGCCGCGGCGCAGAAGAAGGCCGACGCCGAGTACGAACGGTTGCTCCGGAAGACCGCCGGCACGACCCGTCGGACGTCGACGAGGTCGTCGTCGACGTCGTCGAAGAGTCCGCTCGAGGAGATCCTCGGGTCGAAGGCGACGCGGTCGATCCTCACCGGTGTCGTCGAGGGCATCTTCGGGACGCGTCGCCGCCGCTGAGCTGCTGCTCCGTTCCTCCGAGCGGTGTCCCGTTCCCCTGGCGGTGTCCCGTTCCCCTGGGCGGTTCCCCGTTCCCTCGGCGGTTTCCCGGTCCCTGAGCGGCTCCCTGGTCCCTGAGCTTGTCGAAGGGCGCGAACCTACCGGAGGCCGTCCTCGGCGAGGCGACCGAGCTCGACGGTGGCGCGGGCGTCGTCGAGCAGCCCGTCCTGCAGCGACCACACGGCGGACAGCGCGGAGCGCGCGACCACCCACTCGAGGAGGACGGTTCGCGACAGGCCCAGTGATCGACTCACCAGCCCCACCCGCTCGGTGAACAGCCGCGGCTTCCGCGCCGTCGCTGGATCGGGGTTGCTGAACAGCGCTGTGGCGTCGAAGGCGCGGTGGCCGACGATGCCCTTGGGATCGATGGCCCGCCAGTCGCCGGCTGCGAACTCGAGCACGTTCATGTGGTGGAGGTCCCCGTGGAGCACGACGACGTCGGCAGGCGTCGTGGTGTCGAGCAGTCGACCGGCGAGCTCCCGCCCACGCTGGAGGAAGGCGGCGCTCGCCGGATCGCCGAGGAGGGCGCCCAGGGCGGATGCGTCGTCGGCGAGCAGCTCGCGGAACCACCGGCGGAGCGTGGGGAGTTCGACGATGACACCACCGGCATCGGTCGGCGCCGGGGTGGGGATCGCCGTATGCAGGGTGTCGAGCACGGAGCACAGGATCGCGACGGCTCCGAGGTCGTCACCTGCGCGGGTGAGCGAGGCGAGATCACGGCCGCCCGTCGCGCGTTCCAAGACGATCGCGTGGTCATCGTCCGCGAACACCGCCGCGCACCCGGCGCCGTCCCACGCCGCGAGCAGCTGACCGCCGAGCGCTTCCTCCTCGACGAGGGGGACCTTGAGCATCGCCGGTCGTCCGTGATGTGTCACGGGGAGCAGCCGGCTCGACGGCGTCACGATGAGCTCGCCGTCGCGGACGAGCCGCCACTGCTCGACGGCCGCGTCGATGCTCCCTGGTCGCCATGTCACGGGACTCAGCCTAGGCAACCCGGTCGGACCGAGCGCTGACCCACACCTCGGCCCCTGGTTCCTACCTCGGTCGGACCCGTGGTCGCGCCTCGATCGGTCCCTGAGCTTGTCAAAGGACCCGGGCGAACGTCGCCCTTCGACAGGCTCAGGGACCGGGGAACGCCGGTTAGGCTGGCGCGGTGACCGAGATCCGCGCGTACCGACCGTCCGACCGCGCCGCCGTGGCGGCGATCTGCACCCGAACGGGCGACTCGGGGGCGGACGCGACCGGACAGTTCAGCACGGACGACCTCCTGCCTGACATCTACGCCCTGCCCTACGTCGAGCACGAGCCCGAGTTGGCGCTGCTCGTCGACGCCGGTGCCGGCCCGATCGGGTACATCCTGGGCACCGCGGACACGTCCGCCTTCGACCGCTGGTTCATCGAGCGCTGGTGGCCGACCGTCGAGGGCAAGTACGCGGCGGCCGCGGCCTCCGGTGCCGCCTCGGAGGGGGAACGCGGCATCGTCCGATCCGCGACCGATCGCGGCGGACTGGCCCCGGACCTCCTGGCGCAGTACCCGGCGCATCTGCACATCGACCTGCTGCCGGAGACGCAGGGGATGGGTGTCGGCAGACGGCTCATCGACGCGTTCTGTGAGCTCCTCGCGGAGCGCGGCGTCCCGGGTGTGCACCTCGGCGTCGGCGTCTCGAACACCGGTGCACAGCAGTTCTACCAGCGGACGGGCTTCACCCGGGTCGACGGCGATCCCGGGGCCCACTGGTACGCGAAGGCGCTCTGACCCGGGCGGTCTCCGACCCGAGGCGGATCCCGCGCGATGCGACGTCACCCTCGCGCTCCGCGGCGGTAGCCGGGGCAGGCCGACTCGGCGAGAGCAGTTCAGCTAGAGCAGTTCGGCGCGCGCCCAGCGCAGACGCTCGAGCGGGGTGAGCAGGTCGGGGTGGTCCTCGCGGAGGTCGTCGAGCGAGACCGGCTGGCGAGGTCGTTCCACCGGGCCGTCGTACGCCGCGACGACGGCCGCGATGCTGTCCGTGCTCCACCGGTTGCTGCGCATGCGGAGGAGTGGGCGGTTCTCGGCGTCGCAGACGAAGAACTGCGAGCTCGCATGCAGACCTCGACCCCGGAACTCGAAGAGCAGACTGCGGCCGATCGCCTCCCGTGGAACGAACCGCTGCCGCCCGACGATGGGCTGCTCGATGAACCCGTCATGCCGCACGACGATGCGTTGGCGACGGGAGAGGACGGCGACGCCGAGCAGGACGACCATGCCGATGATGCCGAGCGTGATGACCCACGTGCGTTCGACACTCGGGGCCGGGCCGACGAGCCAGAGCGAGACGCCCCAGACCGGGAGGACGACGATGGCGGCGCTCAGGACGGCGCTCCAGAGCACGCGAGGATGCGGCCTGACCGTCACCGGTTCATCACCCCGTTGCACCACGCACTCACCCCCGCCGACCATCGTGGCCTGCTTTCAGTGGGCGGACAATCCGCCATCTGGGGGACAAGTAGGACGAATGCCCCACTCTTCGACGCGGTCCACCCGGTTGCCCCGGCACACTTGACTTCTCGCTCCTGCGATGTGCAATATATTGCATGCCCGCTCCCGCTCAAGCCAACCCGCATCGCCGAGCGCTCCTCCGCGACGACGTCTACCAGTCGCTCCGCAATGCGATCGTCGACGGGACGTTCACCCCGGGTGAGAAGCTCGTCGACACCGAACTCGAACGCTGGCTCGGCGTGAGTCGCACGCCCATCCGTGAGGCCGTCCTGCGCCTCGCACGGAGCGGGCTCGTCATCGCGAAACCCGGACGGTCGACCGTCGTAGCCCCGCTCGACAGCCGGGCGACGCTGCAGGCCCAGGCGGTCGCCGCGGCCATGCACGAACTCGCCGTCCGCGAGGCGGTACCGCACCTGAGTGCGGCCGACCTCGATCGCATGCGCGCGGCGAACCGCGACTTCGCAGCCGCGCTCCAACGCGACGACGCCGACGCCGCGCTCGCAGCGGACGACGCCTTCCACGCCGTGGCCGTGGACGTCGCCGGGAATCCGTTCATCCGTGATGCGCTCGAGGCGGTCACGCCGTTGCTGCGCCGGATCGAACGGCTGCGGTTCTCCTCGGTCGCCGCGCGCGGGTCGATCGCGCAGCACGACGCCGTCATCGAGCGCTGTGCGGAGGGGGACGTCGATGCGGCGGCCGCGCTCGTCCGGGGCAACTGGACGACCCTCGCCGACCTCGTCCTCGCCCACCTCGACGAGGACTGAGCCGCTCGCGCCACCCGACCCGTTCCCCAGCACCCGACCGGGTGCCCGACGCCCCACCCGTTCCCCGAGCTCGTCGAGGGGCCCGCCGCACCGATCGCCACCACTCAGCCGCACCACCGAGACCCAGGAGCCACCACATGTCCCTCAGCGACTTCTCCCGCTACCCGCTCACCTTCGGACCGAGTCCCGTTCACGAACTCAACCGCCTCACCGCCCACCTCGGCGGCGCGACGATCTGGGCCAAGCGCGAGGACGTCAACAGCGGTCTCGCCTACGGCGGCAACAAGACCCGCAAGCTGGAGTACCTCATCCCCGATGCGATCGCGCAGGGTGCCGACACGCTCGTGTCGATCGGTGGCTACCAGTCGAACCACACGCGTCAGGTCGCGGCGGTCGCGGCGAAGCTCGGGATGCAGGCGGTGCTCGTGCAGGAGAACTGGGTGGACTGGCCGGACGCCGTGAACGACCGGGTCGGCAACATCCTGCTGTCGCGGATAATGGGGGCCGAGGTCCGTCTCGATCCCGCGGGCTTCGGTATCGGCTTCAAGTCGAGCTGGGAGCGTGCCCTCGACGACGTGCGCGAACGCGGCGGCACCCCGTACGCGATCCCAGCCGGGGCGTCGGACCACCGGCTCGGTGGTCTCGGCTTCGCGAACTGGGCCGCGGAGGTCGAGCAGCAGGAGCGTGAACTCGGGGTGTTCTTCGACACGATCGTCGTCTGCAGCGTCACCGGGTCCACGCACGCCGGCATGATCGCCGGGTTCGCCGGGCAGGACCGCCCGCGCCGGGTGATCGGCATCGATGCGTCGGCGAAGATCCAGGAGACCCGCGACCAGGTCGCACGTATCGCCCGCAACACGGCGGAGCTCATCGGCCTCGAACGCGAGCTCCGCGACGACGAGATCACGGTCTTGGAGGGGTGGGCCGGCGACCTCTACGGGATCCCGGTCGAGTCGACGATGGAGGCGATCCGCCTGACCGGTCGGCTCGAGGGTGTCATCATCGACCCGGTCTACGAGGGGAAGTCGATGGCGGGGCTCATCGACCTCGTGACGAGTGGTGACATCCCGGCGTCCAGCAACGTCCTCTATGCGCACCTCGGTGGGCAGCCGGCGATCAACGCCTACAGCGCCCTCTTCCGCGACTGAGCCCGTGCCGGTGTCCCGCCCGAGCGGGGTGCCGGCGCGGTGCGCTGAGCTGAGTTGCCGAAACCTGGCGTCAGCGCGGTGCGCTGACGCGAACCCGAGGGAACCGGCGTGAGCGCGGGTCAGGCGACCGAGCGCGCCCCTCCGGAGACCCGCGCCCACGTCCATGACCCGCGCTCGCGTCAGCGCACCGCGCTGACGGCCCCGCCGCAACCCGCGCTCGCGTCAGCGCACCGCGCTGACGCACTACCAGGGTCGATGGTCGGGGTCCAGGGTCGGGCGGCGGGGCATGGCGGTGCGAGACTTGGACCGCCACGACGCGAGGAGGTCGCATGCGCGCACCGATGGAACCCCGACACCAGACGCGGATCGCATGATCCGTCTGCAGTCGACCGCCTGGCCTTCCAGCGGCACCTCCCTCGACCTCGACGCTCTGCACGACGCGGCGACAGGATCGTTGGCGAGCATCGAGTCGCGCCTGGCCTTCACCTCCACAGCCGTGCGACTCGTCGGCCCGCTCGAACAGCACACCGCCGGGCGCGTCTTCGCGGGACTCGGCGCGATCGCCGCGGTCGACGTCACGCTCGCTCGGGTCGTCGAACCGCACCTCGACGCGCTCGCCATCCTGCATCAGGCCGACCTCGAACCGCCGACCGTCTCCACCTGGGGTGTGTTCGCGGCCGAGGCACCCGGGCTGCGTCTCGACGCGACCCTGGTCGACGACGCCTGGCAGCTGTCGGGCACCAAGCCGTGGTGCTCCCTCGCCTCCCACCTGAGCGACGCCCTCGTCACCGCCCACACGGCGCCGGGGGAGCGGCGGCTGTTCGCGGTCGCGCTCACCGACCCCGGGGTCACGACCGACGACAGCGCGTGGCTCGCCCGCGGACTGCCGCTCGTCCCGAGTGGCCCGGTCGGCTTCGACAGCGTCCCGGCGTCCCCGGTCGGCGACGACGGGTGGTACCTGCGACGCCCCGGCTTCTCCTGGGGCGGGATCGGCGTCGCCGCCTGCTGGTGGGGCGGCGCGGTCACGCTCGTCGACCGCCTGCTCGCCGCGGCACGCACGCGACCCGACGCTGACCTCCTCCTCCGCACGCTCGGCGCCGCGGCCATCGACCTCTCGATCGCCGAGCAGGCGATCGCCGACGCGGCCCAGGCCATCGAGCACGGCCACGCCGACGACGCGGCCGGACCGCGCCTCGCCCAGCGTGTGCGGTCGACGGTCCGCGGTCGGGTCGACGCCATCCGCGCCGGGGTGCTCGGAGCACTCGGCCCCGGCCCGCTCACCTCCGAGCCCGCCTACCTCGCGCGGATGTCCGACCTCGAGCTCTACGTCCAGCAGGACCACGGCGACCGCGACCTCGCGCGCTACGGCCGCATGCTGGTGGAGGCCGACTGATGCCCGCCTTCGACCACCGCGACCCCGGCACGTCGGCAGCCGCCTGGGCGACCCGCTTGCACGAGCTCGACCTGCCCGTCTGGGAGGGCTGGCGCCACGCCACAGGCGTCGTCGTCCTGTCGCCGCACCCCGACGACGAGTCGCTCGGAGCCGGCGGGCTGATCGCGGCAGCCGCAGCCGCCGGGATCCCGCTCGAGGTCCTCCTCGTGACCCTCGGTGAGGGATCGCACCCTGACTCGCCGAGCACCACGCCCGAGGAACTCGCCCCGCGCCGGGAGGCCGAGTTCGTCGACGCGGTCGGTCGTCTCCACCCGACGGTCGGCTACGACGTCCTGCACGTCCCGGACGGCGGCCTCGAAGCCGAACGCGCGGGCATCGCAGGGCGACTGCGTGCAGCGGTCGCCACCGCCGGATCGCGACCGCTCATCGTCGCCCCCTGGCGCGGCGACGGGCACCGCGACCACCGGATCGCGGGCGAACTCGCCACGGCGCTCGCGACCGAGCTCGACCTCGCGCTCGTGGAGTTCCCGATCTGGCTCTGGCACTGGGCCGACACCGACGACGCGACCCTGCCGTGGGCCGAGGCGCGGATCGTCCCGCTCGACGCGGCGGCGCACGGGGCGAAGATCGCCGCGATGGACGCCTACCCCTCGCAGACGGAGCCCCTCTCGGACGCACCGGGTGACGAGGCGATCGTCGACCACCACCACCTGCAGCACTACGCGCGGCGGTTCGAGGTCCTGTTCCCGAACGGCCGTGCGCTGGGCCTGGAGCCCGACAGCGACTCGGATGCACGCGCGGCGGCGGGCTCCGACACCGACACCACCACGGACGCCGTGACAGCTGATGCGACCTCGCGGTCGAAGGAGTCGTTCGAGGACCACTACCGCGACCACCCCGACGGCTGGGACTTCGGGTCCTGGTACGAGGAGCGCAAACGTCGGGTCCTCCTCGCCGCCCTGCCGCGTCAGCGCTACGGTTCGGTGCTCGAACTCGGCTGCGCGACGGGGGTGCTCACGGAGCGGCTCGCGGACCGCAGCGACGACGTGCTCGGGGTCGACATCGCCGAAGCGCCCCTCGAGCTCGCCCGTCGACGGGTGCCCGCCGCCCGGTTCGAGCGGGGCACGCTCCCGGACGACTGGCCGAGTGGTGCCTTCGACCTCGTGGTGATGTCGGAGGTCGGCTACTACCTGTCCGAGACCGACCTCGACCGGGTCATCGACCACCTCCTCGGCTCGCTCACGCCCGGCGGGAGCATCGTCGCGTGTCACTGGCGGCACCCCGACGACCACGCCACGACCTCCGCCGAGTTCGTCCATCGCCGCTTGCTCGAGCGCTGGCCCGGACGTCGGTCGATCCAGCACGTCGAGGACGACTTCCTGCTCGACGTCCTCGTGCCAGCCGACGAGGCGAGCGTCGCCGCGGTGGACGGTCTGACGGGCTGATGCTGCGACGGATCGATGCCGTCGTGCCCGCGCACGACGAGGAGGAGCTGATCGGGGCGTGCCTCGACGCGCTGCTCGTCGCCCGTGCCGTCGTGCTGCGCCGTCGTCCCGAGCTGCAGGTGGGGATCGTCGTGGTGCTCGACGACTGTCGCGACGACACGGCGCGGATCGTCCGGGAGCGGTTGGCGGGCTTCGATTCCGAGGAGGCCGTCACGGTCGTCATCGATGAGCGCAGTGTCGGGGCGGCCCGGCGCGCAGGTGTCGCGGCCGCTGCAGGATCGGGCGCTGCCGGATCGGCCGCTGCCGACGTCTCAGAGCGGTGGATCGCGAACACCGACGCCGACTCGCGTGTTCCTGAGGATTGGTTCTCCGTGCACGCCGATGCCTTCGACGACGGTGTCGACGTGCTCCTGGGGACCGTTCGCCCCGACTTCACTGACTTCTCCGAGGAGGACGTTGAGCGGTGGTCGCTGACCCACCCGCCCGGACATCTGCCGGGCAACGTGCACGGGGCCAATCTCGGTGTCAGGGCCGATCGGCTCGACGAACTCGGCGGCTTCCGAGAGTTGGCCGAGCATGAGGACGTCGATCTCGTCGAGCGTGCCCGGGCGGCGGGTCTCCGGGTCGTGCCGACGCTCGATGCGCCCGTCGAGACCTCGGGTCGGCGACGTGGCCGGACCCCGGGTGGCTACGCCGCGTTCCTCGCCGAGACCTACCCGCGATCCTGACGATCCCGCGCGTCTGAACCCCCGGTCCGCGTCGACGGATCAGGTTCGTCCGCCTGCGGGTCGACGATGACCTCGGTGACCTCGCCGACGTCGAGCACCGGGTACCGGGAGAAGGCTCCGACCTTCTCCTCGCTCGCGAGGACGTAGACGTCGGTGCTGCGTTCGGCGAGAGCGCGCTTCGTCGCGGCGTCGTCGAGGTCGCCGGTGGTGAGGCCGTGCTCGGGATGGAAACCCGTGACGCCGAGGAAGCAGGCGTCGGCGCTCAGGTGTCGGATGGCCTCCGCGGCGAGGGCGCCGCCCGCGACCATCGAGTGACGTCCGAGTTCGCCGCCGATCATGATGACGCGTGCCGGCGAGTGTTCCGCCACGGCGAGGGCGACCGCCGGGCTCGGGGTGATGACGGTGAGGGTCGGATCGTCCGGGAGGAGTCGCGCGAGCGCGAGCGCGGTGGTGCCGGCGTCGATGATGACGGTGCTGCCTGGTCGGATCCGCTCGGCGGCGACGCGGGCGACGCGCTCCTTGCTCGCCGTCCCGAGGGACAGCCGATCCCGGAACGGGCGGTCGGCTGCGGCGACCGGGAGTGCGCCGCCGTAGACGCGGACGCAGAGGCCTGCTTCGGCCAGCTCGCGGAGGTCTCGGCGGATCGAGTCCTCCGAGAGTCCGAGCGCAGCGGCGGCGTCCTTGGCGACGATCCGGCCGTCGCGGTCGAGGAGGTCGAGCAGGTGTGACCGTCGTTGTGCGCTCAACATGCGTGCTCCTTCATGGTGTTGCACGATCGTGCACGGTTAACGCTACAGTGCTGGACATGACATCGCCACTCCTCATCCTCATCGCCGGCCCTTACCGCTCAGGGACCGGTGGTGATCCCGACGCCATCGCCCGCAACCTGGAACGACTCGAGGCCGCTGCAGCGCCGATCTACGCGCTCGGTCATGTCCCGATGATCGGGGAGTGGGTCGCGCTGCCGATCCTGCGCGGGATCGACACCGCGTCGGGCGACGGCGACGTCATGTACGAGACGGCGAGGCGGCTGCTCCAGCACTGCGACGCCGTGCTCCGGTTGCCGGGGGAGTCGTCCGGTGCCGACACCGACGTCGCGATCGCCCGTGAGCGCGGGATCCCTGTGTACACCGACCTCTCGGAGATCCCGGCCATCGAGGGCTGAGGTCGCTTGCCCTCGGAGCCCCCGTGCTCCGGCTAGGCTGACGCGCGTGCTCGACGACCTCAGGATCCGCCGCTACCGCGACACCGATGCGCGGGCGACCAGGTCGATCTTCGAACGCGCGGTGCGGGTGACGGCAGCCGCTCACTACACGGCCGAGCAGCTCGCCGCATGGGTGCCGGACGACTCGCTGAGTGCCGTGCTGGACGACTGGGCCGCCCGCCGCGCGGCTGTGACGACGTGGGTGGCCGAGCTCGACGACGCGGTGGTCGGTTTCACCGATCTGGACGTCGAGATCGGCTACCTCGACATGCTGTTCGTCGATCCGGACGCGGGACGACACGGCGTCGGGTCCGCGCTCATCCGTCAGGTGCTCGACGAAGCTCGGGCGGTGGGGCTCCGAGAGGTGACCGTGCAGGCCAGTCGGACGGCGCAGCCGGTGTTCGAGCGCCACGGCTTCGTCGTGGTCCGCGAGCAGCGGGTCGAGCGTCGCGGGGTGCTCATCGAGAACGCGGTGATGCGGATACCCCTGGACGCCTCTGCGGAGTGATGCTCCCGGGACGTCCCGTGCGCCCGGCGAGGTGTCGCCAGCGCGGTGCGCCGACCCGAGCGCGGTGGTGTGGGTGCCGGCGCGGTGCGGCGACGTGAGATCGCTGCAATCGGCGTGAGCGCGGGTCATGCACGTGAGCGCGGCCCGCTGGAGACCCGCGCTCACGCATGTGACCCGCGCTCACGTCAGCGCACCGCGCTGGCAGTCCGTCAGGCGTCGGCGAGTTGGGCGTCGGCACGCTCCGGGGAACCGGCTGCGAGCCCACGGCTGATGGCACGTCGCGAGCCGAGCCAGAGCAGGACACCGACTAGGAAGACGATGACCTCCGTGACGGTGAGCGACCAGACGATGCCACCGAGTCCGAACCACAGGTTGCCGAGGAGGACGATCGGGACGAACAGCACGCCCTGGGTGACGGCCATGACCGCTGCAGGGAGTGCTCGCCCGGTCGCTTGGAAGAGCGAGGTGATGAGCCCGGTGAACCCGTTGGCGATCATCGCGGTGAGCTGGGCGACGAGGATCGTGACGCCGAGACCGAGGACGGCGGGATCGGCGATGAACGCGGAGACGATCGGCTCACGCAGGACGAAGACGACGCCGGCGAAGAGGATCGAGATCCCACCGACCGTGAGCGCCGAGGCGCGGAGAGCAGACCGGAGGCGTGCGCCGTCGCCCTTGCCGAAGGCGTAGGCGAGGAGCGGGAGTACGCCGAAGGTGACGCCCATGACCAGGAACTCGGGCACCTGGGCGATCCGGACCGCGACGCCCATGGCGGCGAGTGGCGCGTCTCCGTAGGCCGCGGCCAGCGTGTTCAACACGAGTGCGGTGACGATGAGGAACCCCGACTGTAGGAGCGTGCTGACGCCGACACCGAGGACCGGCTTGAGGATCGTCGGCGACAGCGTGAACCAGCGCGGAGCCAGGCTGACGTGCTCGCTGTTGCGCTGCAACCACGCCACGAAGTAGACGAGGACACCGAGGTTCGCCAGTCCCATCGCGAGCGCTGCGCCGGCGACGCCCCAGCCGAACCCGAGGATGAAGACGAGATCGAGGACGAGGTTCGCCACGGCCGACGCGATGAGGGCGATCATGACCTGACGCGCGGCCCCCTCGGCCCGCACCAGCTGTTCCAGACAGAACGCGGTCGCCATGACGGGGACGAACGCGAGCATGACGCCGATGAACGCCGAGGTCGCCGGTGCGGTGACCGCGTCCGCCCCGAGCAGCGACACGAGTGGACCGAGGAACACGAGGCCGATCCCACCCAGGACGGCGCCCGTCAGGAACGCGCCCCAGACGGAGAAGGAAGCGGCCCGTTTGATGTCCCCGGCCTGTGCAGGGTCGTGTTCTGATGCGCCCAGGAGTCTGGAGATGAGCGCGCCGCCACCGACGCCGAACAGGTCGCCGATGGCCATGATCAGTCCGAGGATCGGGGCTCCGAGCGTGATCGCGGCGAGCAGGGTGGTGTCGTGCAGCGAGCCGACGACGCCCGCGTTGATGAGGTTGTAGACGGCGCTGACGACCAGGGCCGCTGCCATCGGGACACACAGATGGATCAGTGCCCGGATGATCGGGGCGGTCGCGAGGTACCAGCGGTTGCTGCCCACCTCGTTCGCTGTAGCGGTCGATGGCGCGTTGGCCGTTGATGGTGCGGTGCCGCTGGGGACGGGCGTTCCGGTCGTGGGATCGGTGTGGTCTTCGGGGTGCATGGCAGGCTCCGTTTCGGGCGGGTTCCGGGCGCGACGATGAGCGCCGGCGCGGCGAAGGTTCAGTGATTGGGGTGGTCGTCCGGCGCGGGCTGAGCGGACGGGCTCAGCGGGCGTTCGGGCGCGACGGACAGCGCCGTCGTGGCGTTCGCGGTCGCCATCGTGTGCGGCGGTCGGTGAGTGACGCGGCGAGTGGTCTCGGCGCGTGGTCAGGGAGCTCGGGTTCTCCGAGCGGTGATCAGCGGGTCGGCTGTGGCAGGTGCGCCGTGAGCTTCGTGAGCAGAGCGTGCAGGGTGTCGCGTTCGTTCTGGTCCAACGGGGTGAGGATGATGTCGTCGGCCTCGGCCATCGCGGTCTCGAACCCGGCGATGAGGTCGGTGCCGAGCGGGGTGGCGTAGACGCGCTTGGTGCGTGCGTTCCCGTCCTCCGTGCGGCGTTCGACGAGGTCTCGACGTTCGAGTCCCTGCAGGAGGCTCGAGACGCTGGCGGCGCTCGTCCGGCTCACCTCGGCGATGTCGCGTTGGCTCGATCCTGGATGCCGGACGAGGTGGCCGAGGACGAAGGCCTGTTCGTGACTGAGCTCGCGGGCTCGGATCCAGTCCTCGCCGGCCTTGCGCTGTGCCCACCCGATCCAGCGGACCAGTTCGAGTGTGCTGCTGAGGGTGGGTGTCTCGTCGTCCATGGTTAGAACGCTAACGCTTTGAGTTCTAACTGTCAACCCTCGAATAATCGACCCGCTCAGCGCGGTGCGCTGACGTGAGATGTGCGGACTCGGTGCCAGCGCGGTGCGCTGGCGCGAAACCGACGAGTTCGGCGTGGGCGCGGGTCGTAGCCTTGAGCGCGCCCCTCCGGAGACCCGCGCTCACGCGCGTGACCCGCGCTCACGTCAGCGCACCGCGCTGGCGCCACGGGAATACGTCACTTGGGTTGACCCCGGAAACGCAGAACGCCCCACGGCGGGCGGGGCGTTCTGGTGAAGCTGGCGGAGAATGGGGGATTCGAACCCCCGAGGGCGTTAACCCAACACGCTTTCCAAGCGTGCGCCATAGGCCACTAGGCGAATTCTCCATGGCTGTTTGTGAAAAACGGCCAGATAGCAGCATACCTGGTTCCCGGACCGCCGCGCGCCACCCGGCCCCGCCACCGCGCTCCGACCCCGGCAGTGCAGGAACGCCCGGAGTCGGAGACACCGGCACGGAGCGCCGTTCGCGTCAGCTCGCAGCAGGCGGTCGCCAGTCCACCCGTTGGTCGCGCCGCAGCACGAGCGACCGCGGGAGGACGGACGCGAGGGCGCGTTCGAGCGGCTGACTCGCCGACCGCAGGGCCGCCTTCGCCTCAGCCAACGCCGCGTCGACCGAACCGGCGCTCGCCGTACCACCAGCCGAGGAACGGCTCCGGGGATCGCCCCCGATGTCGCGTCGCTCGCCAGCGCTCGGCGCGTAGCTCTCCCGCTCGACCGCCGCCACGAGCCGGTCGACGGCCGGCGACTCGATCCGGAACTGCCCGCGCAGCCTCGACGCGAACCCGCGTGGT
The DNA here is from genome assembly GCF_015350715.1 of Plantibacter sp. VKM Ac-2876. Lineage (NCBI taxonomy): Bacteria > Bacillati > Actinomycetota > Actinomycetes > Micrococcales > Microbacteriaceae > Plantibacter > Plantibacter sp. VKM Ac-2876. Next base: position 642,811 of record NZ_JADKSI010000003.1, read on the forward strand.
GACTCCGCCGACGTCACGGGGAAGCCGAGGTCGCGGGCGGTGTCGAGGAACTCCGCCCAGGCCCAGCCCGCCGAGGTCGCCTCGGCGAGTGCACGCCGACGCCCGGCCGCACGCCGGAGTCCCCGGGCGATCGACGGGGTGGCGAGCAGCACGAGCACGCCGAGCAGGATCGCGAGCGGGACGAGGGCCGCGGTGAACGCCCCGCCGGACTGCGTCGAGGTCGGTCCGCCGAGCGCGTCCGCAGTGGGGGTGGGCGTCGACGCCGCGGTCGGAGCCGGACGGCTGTCGGGACTCACCGATCCGCTGCCGGGCGTCGCCGTGCTCGCGTCGCTGAACTGCGTCACGACCCCACGGCTGGCCGTCGGCTCGAACGGCACCCAGCCCACACCCTCGAAGTACAGCTCCGGCCAGGCGTGCAACTGGTCCGAGGTGACGATGTAGGTGTCGCGGTTCGCCGGGGTGTTGTCGATCGTCGTCCCCGGCAGGTACCCGATGGCGATGCGCGCCGGGATGCCGAGGACGCGCGACATCACGGCCATCGCGGACGAGAAGTGGATGCAGTAGCCGGCCTTGCGCTCCAGGAACGTCGCGATGACCTCGGCTCCGCTGCCGTCGAAGCCCTCCTCGACGGGTGCCGACTCCGAGTACTCGAAGGTGCTGCGGAAGTAGCGCTGCAGGGCGATCGCGCGGTCGTAGTCGGTGGAGGCGGTCGCCGTGACGTCGGCGGCCGTGTCCCGGATGATCTGCGGCAGGTCGTCCGGCAGCTCGAGGTACGGGGCGGCTGACGCCGGGTCGGCGACCGGCGGGACGTCGCGCATCTGCTGTGCGGTCGGCAGGATCGCCGTGCTCGTCGCCGTGTAGGTCTGCCCGCGGGTGGATCCACGCTCCGCCATCGCCGTCAGCCCGGCGGCCTCGAACCGCCAGTCACCGCGGAGCCCGTCGACCTTCTGCGTCGGATACGGCAACGGCAGCCAGGGGCTCGACAGCGAGTCCACCGTGACCGTCGTCTCGAAGGTCTCCACCGGGATCGCCTCGCTGAGCCCGGCCGGCGCGGGGAAGGCGTCGAGCGTGTTGCCGTCGTTGTAGCCCGAGTTGTCCGGTCCCCAGACGGTGCCGGTGAACTCGTTGAGGTCGGTGACCTTGAGGTACGGCGGTTCGTCCGCGGTGGTCGTGTATTCGAGCGCGGTCGTGTTCGCGGGGCGCCGCAGACTCTGGCCGAGCGAGATGAGCGGGTTGATGCCGTTCACGAACGGACCGCTGCCACGGGCACCGGCGGTCACGTCCCGGACGGCGAGATCGGGGAGCACCGCCGGCGTGAGGAGGGCGACGACCACCGCGACGGCACTGACCAGGACGGCCGGGCCGAGGCCTCCGAAGCGACCGGCACCGGTCATCGCCGACGGTCCGGCGCCGCGTCCCTCGCCGGCAGCCCGGGCCGAGGCGAGCGCTCGCAGCAACTCGCGGCGTCGGACGTCCTCGCGGAGCAGCCAGAGGAAGGAGAGGGCGACGAACGCGAACACCCACGGATCGAGGGGGAACGACACGGCGACCGTCGGCCCGGCGTACACGGCGAAGACCAGGACGGCCGCGAGCACCGGCGCGTGGCGGCCGAGCACGAGCCAGGCGACCGCCAGTGCGACGAGGCCACCGCCCGCGGCCATGACGAAGACGACGCCTGCGTCGGTGTCGAGTGGGGCCGAGCCGTCGTGGAACGTCTGGAAGCCGGCGTCACGCAACCGCTCGAAGGCGCCGAGCGTCGCCGGGGTCGGGACGATGCCCACGATCGCCGTCTCACTGGCGAAGAACAGCGTGATCGTCAACAGCCACGCGACGCCGGCACCGAGCCACACGAACACCGCAGGCAGTCTCGTGCGCCGGAGGAGGATCGCCGTGGTGAGGACGATCGCGATGACGAGGTTCGTGACGAACCACCAGTCCAGCGCGTCGAGCACCCGCCCGAACCCGAGGCCACCCGTCGCGAGGAGGAGGAAGGCGGCGAGGCCCAGACGCAGGTCGCCGACGTTCGCGGTGTCGCGTGGGTCGTCGCGGCGTCCGCCGGCGCTTCCCGACCACGACCCGCCGCTCGTTCCACCGCGGGACGGTCGCCGAGGGTTCGACGAGCCGGCGCCAGCACGGACGCTCGATGGCACGCCTCCGCGAGACGACACTCGGCCATGGGCTGCGGCCGCCGCGCGGCGTTCCTCAGCGACGGACATACGCACCTCCGGCACCCCGACGACCGCCCCGACCGCCCCGGCTGCCCCAATCAGCGCGGCCGGGCGACGGCGCCAGCGTGGTGGTCGCCGGACCGCTCGTGCCGGACCACAGCGCCTGGAACGATGCGCCCCGCTCGCCGACGTGGCAGCGCCACCCGGCCGACTCCAGGAGCTCGATGCTCCGACGCCGGGCGCCGGCCGGGAGGAGTGCGACGGGGAGCGGTGACAGGTGCGCGACCGCGGTCAGCTCGCCGAGATCGCCCTCCTCGACGTCGCCGAGGATCGCGATGACCGGCTGCGACCGGCGCGCGGCGATGACGGGTGAGAGGTCGAGGAACCGATCGGGCCGGACCGACGGACGCAGGAGGGCCAGGTCGAGCAGGGCGGCGTCGAGGTCGTCCTCCTCGAGATGCTGTCCGCCGCGGGCGAGCGCGTCGCCCATGTCGCCGACGGGGCTGGACCGCAGGCCACCGGCGGCAGATCTCGCACTGATCTCGCGGGAGAGCTCCTCGGTGCCGGCACCGACGAGGTTGACGCGGTAGTCGGCGTCGACGAGGTGGGCGGTGATCGAGGCCGCCAGCGACACGGCCTGCTCGAAGGCCGGCAGGTACGACGGATCGTCGTCGGGCCAGGCCCAGTGGGCTGCGGCGGTGTCGAGGAGGACGGTCGCCTCGGGGTCGTTGCGTTGCTCCTCCTGCCGCACCATCAGCTCACCGTGGTGTGCGCTCGCCCGCCAGTGCAGTCGGCGGATCGCGTCTCCCGGCAGGTAGGGACGGGCGATGATGTCGTCCTCGCCCGCGCCGACGTGCAGCGACGACGGGCGCGTGGAACCGTCGCGGCTGGCGGTGAGTGCGGGGATCTCCGGCAGGACGACGACCTCCGGCAGGACGACGACCGCATGCGTCCCGCCGACGTCGCGCCGACGGACGACGAGGCCGAACGGGTCGCTCACGGTGAGTCCGAGCGGACCGAGCTCGTGTTCCCCGCGACGCAGCGCCGTCACGGTGTACTCGGCGGTCCGACGGCGCGAACCGATGCCGGCGACGCCGGTACTCGGCAGGGTCCCCTCGGCGCTGCCGGCGAGTCCGGCCGGCACGCGGTCCTTCCACTCCGTGTGGACGTGGGGGAGTGCGCTCGTCTCGGCGATCGTGACCTCGACGGAGATCCGACCGCCGACCGCGACGAGGTCGGGGCGGGTGGTGCGGTCGACCCGGAGCGACGGCCGCTCGAGGTAGACCGCGCCGAAGCTGGCGGCGACGAGCGCGACGAGCAGGCCGGCCGCTGCGAGCAACTCCAGCGAGCCGATCCCGCGCGCGAAGATGAGGCACACACCGGCCGCGATGAGCACGCCGACTGCGCGTCTCGTCAACGGCACGCGACGCTTCATGGGCTCAGGACCTCCGGTGCCGGATCACGGCGATCCGGCGGTCGCGTTGCGGGGCCATCGGATCAGGACCTCAGCTCGGTGCGACCGGAGTGCGGCACGGGTGTCCGCTCCAGCAGCTCGACGAGCACTTCGGAGACCGCCTGGACGCCCGAGCGGTCGTGGGCGCTCACCGCGCGGCGGGTGGGGATGAGCCGGTGGGCGAGGACCGGTGCCAGCAGCTGGTCGATGTCGTCGGGGAGGACGAACTCGCGGCCGTCGAGCGCTGCGAGGACCTTGGCCGCACGGACGAGTTGCAGGGTGGCGCGCGGGCTCGCGCCGAGGCGGAGTTCGGGGTGAACACGGGTCGCCTGCACGAGCGAGACGCAGTACTGCTCGACGATCGGCGACACGAAGACACCGCGGGCCCAGGCGATGAGGCGCTCGACGTCGCCGCGTGACGCGACCGGTCCGATGGTGTCGAGCGGGTTGACCGTGTCACGCTGGCGGAGCATCGCGAGCTCGGCGGACGCGTCGGGGTATCCCATCGAGATGCGCGCCATGAAGCGGTCGCGCTGGGCTTCCGGCAGGGCGTAGGTGCCCTCCATCTCGAGCGGGTTCTGCGTGGCGACGACGGTGAACGGCGACGGCAGGGCGTGCGTCTCGCCGTCGACCGTGACCTGACGCTCCTCCATCGACTCAAGCAACGCCGACTGGGTCTTCGGCGAGGAGCGGTTGATCTCGTCGGCGATGACGATGTTCGCGAACACCGCGCCGGGCTTGAACTCGAACTCGCGGTCGACCTGGTTGAAGATCGAGACGCCGGTGACGTCGGACGGGAGCAGGTCGGGCGTGAACTGGATGCGGCGGACGGTGCTGCCGACGGACGCGGCGAGGGCCTTCGCGAGGACGGTCTTGCCGACGCCGGGGACGTCCTCGATGAGCAGGTGACCCTCGGCGAGCATCACGATGAGCGCCATCCGCGCGGCGAACGGCTTGCCGTCGAGGACGCGCTCGACGTTGTCGAGGATGCGCTCGGCGAGCACCTGGAACTCCTCGGCGTTCAGCGCGGGCTTCAGTTCGGCGACGGTGTCCCGTGGGGCGCGGCTGGTGTTGCTCTGCTCGGTCATGGTCGGCTCCTGCGGTCGTGGTCGAGCATGCGCTTGAACAGCAGCGCGACGATGGTGGCGAGGCCGATCGTGATGAGGGTCGGGGCGAGTGCTCCGAGGAACTGCATCCAGAGGTAGTTGTCGGTCGGGCCGCTGTCGCCGACGAACCCGCGGTACAGCAGGGTGAACGACTGCCACAGCCCCACGCCGCCGCCGAGCGTGAAGACGACACCGACGATCCAGAGGACCCGTTCCCACACGACGGCGCGGACGCGATGGGCGTCGACGGCGTCGAGGTACTCCTCGTACCGCTGCTGGTCGAGCTGGGTCTGCTGTGCGTCGGGACCTGCCACCCCAGGCTGATCGGCGACCGCCGTGGTGTCGCCGGTCCGAGCTTCGAACGGGTGGATGCGACGGTCGGCCTGCGAGGGCATGCCGCGGGACGGCTGGGCGCGCGGGCCGTCGTCGAACCGGTCGTCGGTCGGCGGGCGGACGGGGCGACCGTCGGTGGGCGGCTGGATGAGCTGTGGGGCGATCTCCTCGAGCGAGGCGAGGTGGCTGCGGCGGCCGGTGTCACCGGCGTTCGGGCGCGTGCGCTCGTCGGTGTGTCCGCGCTGGAACGCGGGGTCGTAGCGTTGGTCCATCATCGGCCTCCGTCGCGCTGCGTACATCGTCCGGGCCGGAACCCGTTGCCCGATCCTAGGACTGATAACGAACAGGTAACACCCCTGGACGTGTCGCCCACAGGAACTCCATATGTGCGCCAGGTTGCACGCACACGATGCCGCTGCGGGTCAGGGAACTCTTCGGAGCCAGCACCCGCATCGGTTGTGTGGACCCGAGCACTGAACACGTACCCGGTCGGTGAGACGTTCTCCGGTCCCTGAGCTTGTCGAAGGGTGGGGTCTTCTCACGGTGCCCTTCGACAGGCTCAGGGACCGGGTGCGCCCGAGACGACGACAGGCTCGGGAACGGGTGTCCGTTCACCGAGCCTGTCGAGGTGCAGGGACCTACAGCGCCGCGAGCGCCTCGCGGATCGGGGTCTCGCCGCCGATGACCTCGAACTGCGTGCGGGACGCCGAGCCCGACTCGATGAGCGCGAACAGCACGGCGGCGACGTCGGCGCGCGGGATCGAGCCGCGGTCGGTGGTCGACGCGGCGGTGATCGTGCCGGTCGGGGCGTCGTCGGTCAGACCGCCCGGGCGGACGATCGTCCAGTCGAGGTCGCGCCCGCGGAGGTCGGCGTCCGCCTCGGACTTGGCCCGCAGGTAGACCTGGAACACGTCGTCCGACTCCGGGTCGAAGTCGTCGGTGCTCATCGCGGACACCATGATGTAGCGCGGGACCTTGGCGAGCTCGGCCGCCTCGGCGAGGAGGATGGCGCCGTCGCGGTCGAGGGTGAGCTTGCGGTCGGCGCCGCTGTTCGGGCCGGCTCCCGCCGCGAACACGACGACGTCGGCTCCGGCGAGTTCGTCGGCGAGTTCGGCTGCCGAGGAGTGCTCGAGGTCGAGGACGATGGCGCGGGAGCCGATGCCCTGGAGTTCGCCCACCTGCTCGGGGTTGCGGATGATGCCGGCGGGGGAGTGTCCTGCTTCGGCGAGCAGTCGCTGCAGGTGCAGGGCGATCTGTCCGTGTCCTCCGGCGATGACGACGTCGGTCATGTGAGTCCTCTCGTTCGATGCGGTCCCGATCGGTGCGCCGCCCGTTCGTGGGGACGGCGGTCGATCGGTGGTCTGGGGCCAGTGGTCCCAGATCCGCCAGTCAACGCCTCAACCGGGGCGTACGCAACCCGGTCGCGGCTCGGGTACACTAGGTGACGGCTCCCCGCGTGGCGCCATCCAGGCCAACTCCCCCAGGGCGGAAACGCAGCAAGGGTAACCGGGCTCTGGCGGGTGCGCGGGGAGTCTTTTCGTGCCCGCGGTGCCTGTCGCCGACCCTGCACGATCGGCCCCGCCCGCCCGCCCGCGCCGCAGCAGGACATCCGCTCGGCAGCAGGACATCCGGCGCCCGTTCCTCCTGCTCTCGCGCCGATCTCCTGCGCTCGCGCCCGTCCGCCAGAGCACCACGACATTGTGCGCTTACCCAGCCCCCGCAGAGCCCGCCCCCCGTAGGCTGGAAACCGTGGCGCGAAGCATTTACATCATCTCTGCCGAAGGACACTCCGGGAAGTCGACGGTGGCCCTCGGGGTCCTCGACACCCTGAGCCATCAGATCGAGCGGATCGGGGTGTTCCGCCCCATCGCGCGGTCCACCACGAAACCCGACTACGTGCTGCAGCTGCTGCTCGAGCACGACGGCGTCGACCTCGCCTACGAGGACTGCATCGGCGTCAGCTACGACGACGTGCACACCGATCCCGAGGCGGCGCTCTCGCGCATCGTCCAGCGGTACAAGCACATCGAGGCGCAGTGCGACGCGGTCGTCATCCTCGGTTCCGACTACACCGACGTCGGCAGCCCGACGGAGCTCGGCTACAACGCGCGGATCGCCACCAACCTCGGTGCGCCCGTCCTCCTCGTGCTCGGCGGTCGCGCCGGTCAGGGTGCGGGGGAGCAGCTCGGCCAGTCCGTCGCCCGCACACCCGACGACATGCGCAACATCGCCGAACTCGCCCTCGGTGAGCTCGCCGACGCGCACGCCCAGTTGCTCGCCGTCGTCGCGAACCGCGCCGATCCCGACAAGCTCCTCGAGATCACCGCCGCGATCAGCGACGCCATCCACCCGAACGGTTCCGCGAACGGTTCCGTCGTCGCCCCGGCCGGTCACGCCGCCGGTGCCGCGATGGTCCCCGTCTGGGCGATCCCCGAAGACACGTTCCTCATCGCGCCGACCATGGACAGCATCCTCGAGGCCGTCGACGGCACCCTCGTGAAGGGCAGCGAGGAGCTGCTCACCCGCGAGGCGCTCGGCGTCGTCGTGGCGGGCATGTCCATGGTGAACGTGCTCCCGCGCATCACCGAGGGATCCGTCATCGTGATCCCGGCCGACCGCACGGAGGTGCTGCTCGCCGCGCTCATGGCCAACGCCTCGGGCACGTTCCCGTCGATCGCGGGCATCGTGCTCAACGGTGGGTTCCCGCTGCCCGAGGTCGTGGAGGAGCTCATCTCCGGTCTCGGCGAGATCCCGCCGATCGTCAGCACCGACCTCGGCACCTACGACACCGCGGTCCGCGTCATGAACACCCGTGGCCGTCTCGCCGCCGACTCGCAGCGCAAGTACGACACCGCGCTCGCGCTGTTCGAGCAGAACGTCGACGCACCGCTCCTGCTCGAGCTGCTCAACGTGGCGCGCGCCGACGTCGTGACGCCCCTCATGTTCGAATACGGGCTGCTGGAGCGTGCGCGGTCGAACCGCAAGCACATCGTGTTGCCGGAGGGCGACGACGACCGCATCCTCCGCGCGGCCGGCACCCTGCTCGCCCGTGAGGTCGCCGACCTCACCATCCTCGGTGAGGAGATCGAGGTGCGGTCGCGGGCCATCGAGCTCGGCATCGACCTCAGCAAGGCGACCATCGTCAGCCCCTTCGACGCGGTCCTGCGCCTGAAGTTCGCCGAGGAGTACGCCCGGTTGCGGGCCCACAAGGGCGTCACGATCGACATGGCGAGCGACGCCGTCACCGACGTCTCCTACTTCGGCACGATGATGGTGCACCTCGGGCTCGCCGACGGCATGGTCTCGGGCGCCGCCCACACGACGGCGCACACCATCCGGCCGTCGTTCGAGATCATCAAGACGAAGCACGGCGTCTCCGTGGTGTCGAGCGTGTTCCTCATGGCGCTCGCCGACCGCGTGCTGGTCTACGGTGACTGCGCGGTGAACCCCGACCCGACCGACGCCCAGCTCGCCGACATCGCGATCTCGTCGGCCGAGACGGCGGAGCAGTTCGGGATCGAGCAGCGCATCGCGATGCTGTCGTACTCCACCGGTGACTCCGGTGCCGGTGCCGACGTCGAGAAGGTCCGCTCGGCGACCCGGCAGGTGCGCGAGCGTCGGCCTGACCTCCTCGTCGAGGGGCCGATCCAGTACGACGCCGCTGCCGACGCCGCGGTCGCCGCGACGAAGATGCCCGACTCGCAGGTCGCCGGCCGCGCGACGGTGTTCATCTTCCCCGACCTCAACACCGGCAACAACACGTACAAGGCGGTGCAGCGTTCGGCTGGCGCCGTCGCGATCGGTCCGGTGCTGCAGGGGCTCAACAAGCCGATCAACGACCTGTCGCGCGGCGCGCTCGTGCAGGACATCGTCAACACCGTCGCGATCACCGCCATCCAGGCGCAGGAACAGGAATAGGTCCAGACACACATGCCCACCGTCCTCGTGGTGAACTCCGGTTCCTCGTCGTTCAAGTACCAGCTCATCGATGTCGAGACGGAGCGGACGCTCGCCAGCGGGCTCGTCGAGCGCATCGGCGACGCGACGGGTGCCGCCGAGCACCGGTCCTACCTCCCGGATGCGGCCGGTGCGACGACGCCGCCCATCGAGGAACGTTGGGTCATCGAGCGCGAGATCCCCGATCACACGGCCGGGTTCCGGGTCATGCTCGACGCGTTCGCGGAACACGGGCCGTCGCTCGACGAGCACGCGCCGATCGCGGTCGGCCACCGGGTGGTGCACGGCGGGAAGCGCTTCTTCGAGCCGACCGTCGTGACGGACCTCGTGAAGATCAACATCGAGGACATCTCCGAGCTCGCGCCGCTGCACAACCCGGCGAACCTGCAGGGCATCAACGCGGCGCAGGTCGCGTTCCCCGACGTCCCGCACGTGGCGGTGTTCGACACGGCATTCCACCAGACCATCCCTGCGGCGGCGTACACCTACGCGATCGATGCGGAGCTCGCCGCGAAGCACCGCGTGCGTCGGTACGGCTTCCACGGCACCTCGCACAAGTTCGTGTCGCAGGCGGCTGCCGCGTTCCTCGACCGTCCGCTCGGTGAGCTGAAGCAGATCGTCTTCCACCTCGGCAACGGGGCGTCGGCGTGCGCGATCGACGGTGGCCGCTCGGTCGACACCTCGATGGGCATGACGCCCCTCGAAGGACTCGTCATGGGCACGCGTTCCGGCGACCTCGACCCCGCGGTGCTGTTCCACCTGCATCGCAAGGCGGGGCTCGGGTTCGACGAGCTCGACACACTGCTCAACCGTCGCAGCGGTCTGCTGGGGCTGTCGGGTAAAGGAGACATGCGCGACGTGACGGAGTCGGCGTCGAAGGGCGACGAAGCGGCGCAGCTCGCGCTCGACGTGACCGTCCACCGCTTGCGGCACTACCTCGGGGCGTACCTCGCGGTCCTCGGTGGTCTCGACGTGGTGGTGTTCACCGCAGGTGTCGGTGAGAACGCGCCGTTGATCCGCGCGGGTGCGGTGCAGGGGCTCGAGGGGCTCGGCATCATCCTCGACGAGGACCGCAACGCCGAGCGTGCGCGTGGCATCCGGGTGATCTCGACGGACGACTCCCCGGTGACCGTCCTCGTCGTCCCGACGAACGAGGAACTCGAGATCGCTCGCCAGACGGTCGCCGCCCTGGCGTAGTCCCGGCGCTCCGGTCCCTGAGCTTGTCGAAGGGCGCACGGGCGACCCTCGCTCTCATGTCCCCCGAGCGGAGGACAGAAGAATGAGTGGTTCCCCCTATTAACTTTCCCTGGGAATCCGCTTAGTCTCAGAAAACCGACAGGTACGTCGCGCCTGTCGGACCCCTAGACGAAAGTACTCACCTCAGTGAATTTGAAGACGTCACGCCGCACTGCGGCTCTCGCCACCGGCCTCGCAGTTGTCGCCGGATCCACCCTCCTCATCGCAGGCCCCGCGTCTGCAGCTGAGATCCAGGTCACCGATGACCAGGTCGCTGCCAACGAGACGGTGTACACCGGCTGGCACGAAGGCTACGGCCTTCCCGGCTCGACCACCCCGCCCGGCGCTGACGCGGTTGTCACCGACGCCGGCCTCGAGATGACCGGTCCTTCGCAGATCATCAACGGCTACGCAGCTCCGGTCGCGGTCGACGGCGCGGATGTCACCTTCGCGACGATCGCGGCGACGGCTGGAGTCGTGTCGACGAACGACCTGGCCTACTTCCAGATCCCGGTCTACGCCGAGACCGGTGTGACCACGAGCTTCACCACGCTTCGTCCCGAGAACCCGGGCGCAGCGGGCCTCACCGGCAACTGGGTCGCGAGCAGCGATGACATTGCGGGCATCGCCGCGAACACGCCGACGTCCATCGCCGACCTGAGCACCGCGCTCGGCAGCTTCGACCTGCTCGCCTTCGGCGTGCTCGTCATCGCCGGTGGCGACGACGTCGTCCAGACGATCTCGTTCAACGGCGATGACTACAACTTCGCTGCTCCGGTCGTCGCTCCGGTCTTCGACCCGCTGGTGGTCGTCGACCCCGACACGATCTACTTCTCGGACGTCCGTCCTGGTGGTGCGGGCTTCAAGGTGACCGTCACGGGCTTCACCCCGGGTGACACCCTGACGATCAGCGTCATCGACCCCAACGGCGAGGTCTTCGGGTCCGCTGACGGTGGCGACACGGTCATCGCCGACGCAGACGGTGGTTTCGCCGCAGCTGACCTCACCTTCGTGGGCGAGGGCATCCAGGTCGGTACGTACACCTTCCGTGTGACTGACAGCGCGGGTGTCTTCGCCGAGGACGCGATCGCCGTCATCGCCGACCCGGTCGCCGCTGGCGCCCCGGTCGTCCCGACGCTTGCTGACACCGGCTCGGACTCGGGTGTCCTCGTCGGTGGCGCTGCCGCACTGCTGCTCCTCGGTGCTGCGGGCATGCTGTTCGCAGCTGCTCGCCGCAAGGGCGCGCAGGTCACGGCCTAGTCTCACCCTGCGAAGCCCCGTCCTCGACTCCGGTCGAGGGCGGGGCTTCGTGCTGCCGCCGGGCGCCCTGACACGCCTGAGCTTGTCGAAGAGTCTTCCGGGTGACTGGTCCGATCGGGAGGGTCGTCCGTGGTGCATTTCGACAAGCTCAATGACCGGTCTCCGTTCCGGAGCGCTTGCCCCGGTCCCTGAGCTTGTCGAAGGCCTTACGGGAGAGTTCTTGGTTCGAGCCCAGCGGGGGAGGAAGGCGGAGCGGCAGCTTCGTTGCTGCACTCCGCCCGGTCGCATGTGCCGGGACCGCTTGGCCCAGGCCATGCGCGCCGGCCATTTGCGCGTTCGGGTAACGAAAATGACCGGAAACAGTGCTTCGGAGCATCCGGCCGCGTGGATTGGGTTGACGTCGAGATAATCGTCCGGTCGTGCTGAGTGCGTCACGCAGCGCGCAGCCTCGGCTTGCCGCCGCGTCGTGGAATGCGATGCGGATCGATGTGCGCGGGCGGGATGAACCAGGGCACGTGGTCGCGCACGATGACCTCCCAGCCGTCGTTGTGGATGCGATGGTGATGGAAGCTGCACAAGAGGATGCCGTTGGACAGGTCGGTCGGTCCGCCCCGTGACCACCAGACAAGGTGATGGGCCTCGGTATACGACGGTGGATGGGTACAGCCAGTCCAGGCGCAGCCGCCATCGCGCTCAGCGAGGGCCATCTTCTGCCCCTTGGTGAACAACCGTGTGCCGACTCCGAGGTCGAGCACCTGGGACGGCCCGCCGAGCACCATGGGGATGATCCGTCCGTCGGCCGCCATGCACCGTGCGGTGCCGGCGGAGATCGGTTCGGAGACGCCGTCGATGTAGGCCCTGCCGTCGGACCACTGGCCGTCGTCGGCCAGATCGGGTTCGTCCATGCGGATGATGAGGGAGACGGGCGCCAGTTCCATGACCGCCGACTCGCAACCCGCGGCGTGACGGAAGACCCCGACGAGGGCTTCCACTCGACGCTCGTCCATCGTGCGGGTGTCGGGCATCTCTGCGGCCGGAACGTAGGCGTCGTCGAGGGGATCCGCGGAGGGCAGCTCACCGCTGGCTGCTGCCGCCGCGGCCGTTTCATCGGAGGGATCGACGAACCGGACCTGCCGCAGCTGTTTGCCGACGACGGCGTCCATCGTCGCGCGGATCCATCCAGCAGCCTCGGGCGCGAGGAAGGCGCGGAGCTCGGTCATGCCGTCGGGGAGTTCGCGGAGGGTGCAGCGCTGCTGCTTCCGGAGCGCGATCTCGCGCGGCACGGGGCCGTCTTGGTCGAGGCTGGTGCGGACGAGCTTGGCGAGGCTGCTGACCTCGGCGAGCGGTGCACCGTCGCAGTGCTCGATGCCGGCGCTGACGGCACGGTGGACGCGTTCGTCGTCGACACCGGAGCCCACCAGTCGCAGCTCGCGCAGCAGGATGCCCGCGCCCTCGACGCTGAGTGCGGACCGGACGAAGCCGGATGGGGTGGTCGCCTCGTCGTGGTCGACCGTGCACGTCGGGTTGTCGCCTTCGGTCAGCGGCAGGCAGGGGGCGTCGGCGGCGGGCCGGGGTTCGATGGCGGCGGCGATCTCGGGGCGGTCGCATTCGATGACGTCGCCGGTGAGGGCGCGCTTGGGGGTGATCGCCTGAGCGACCGAGGTGATCGTGGCGGCGCGTCCGCGCGGGATGCGCCACCGCTCCGAGAGCATGACGGCCGGCGTCGCGTACCCGTGACTCCGTGCCAGTGGGTCGTGGCCGACGAGGCCGCTGCGGGAGCGCTCCGACACCGAGCCCATGACGCGGGCGGCAAGGACCTCGACCACATGCTGCACCGCACCCAGCTGGTCGAGGACGCGGACCACGCCGGCGTCGTTCATGCCGGCGAGCTGCTCGATGGCGTCGTCGCCCGGGCGGATCGGGTCGAGCGCGCCCGACCAGGTGCGGAGGAATTCGGACACCGTCTCGCCGAGCGTGCCCAAGGGGTCGGCGGCGACCGGACCGAGGGGAACGCGTGGGCTGCTGGACATGGGAACATCCAAACACGAGCCACTGACATTCGAACGCCGACCGATTCAGCCGCTGATCTGGGATATTTAGCCAACGTCTGTTGCGCGCGGATGCCTCGCCGGGCTCTGCGAGCGGCGATGGACTGCTCGTGGGGCCGCGTACACTCGCCATATGCGCGCACTGTCCGACCGCGAGCGCGACCTCATCGTCGCCCTGATCGCTCGCGGAACGGAGCCGGGTGCCGACCGGGCCATCGCCGCCTCCGATCGAGAACGGTGGGCGGGACAGCTCCCGGGCGTCATGGTGCACGGGACGTGCGGGTGCGGCACCTGTCCCTCGATCGACCTGATTCGCGACAGCGGCGGCCGGCCGGCTCCGACGCGTCAGACGGTCCTCGAGGCGAGTACCGCGAACGCGTTCCTCCTCCTCTTCTTCGAGGACGACCGGCCGACCTACCTGGAACTCGCCCCGTTCGGCGATGAGCCGATCACCGAGTTCCCGCCGGTGGCGGACGTCGAGTTCTGAGGTCGCGGGTCATCGGGCTCGCACCTCTCGACGGGGGTCGCCACCCTTCGACAGGCTCAGGGACCGTAGGGGGCTCAGGGACCGGGAAAGGTGCTCGGGGGCCGGGCGGGGTGCTCGGGGGCCGGGCGGGGTGCTCGTGGACCGGGCGGGGTGCTCGGGGACTGGGAAAGGCGCGCCGGGACCGGGAGTGGCGCTCAGGGGCCGGGAGCGGTGCGAAGAACCGAGTCGTTCGCATCCGTCGCGATCCGGTTCGGTCCCTGAGCTTGTCGAAGGGCACCACAGCCCGGTCAGTCGCGCGTTCCGAACAGTCCTTCGCCGTGCTTCGTCAGCACCTCGTACGCGTCGGCGTAGTTGTCCGGCAGCGGGGCACCGGGCTCGTACTTCGCGAGGAGGATCCCGATGAGTCCGAGCGCCGGCGGCGTGAGTGGTCGCTTGCGGTCCTTGTCCTTGTCGGCGCGGGCGTTCGCTTCGGGGTTCGGCGGCACGTAGGCGGGCGTCACCGTCGGCCACAGCACCGGTTGCCGCGGTGAGGTGAGGTTCACGGCGTTGAAGATGCTCGTGGCGGTACGGTCGCGTTCGGTCAGCGGGTCGAGCCCGTGCAGTTCGGCGAGGGTCTTCATGAGTGAGCCGTGATGCATCTCCTCGTTGATGACGCTGCCGGCCTTCGTGTATGCGGAGATGACGATGGTCGGCACCCGTAGCCCGAGGCGGTCGAAGGTGAAGTCCATCTCTCCCGCCTCCGGCTTGCCCGACGGCGGGGTCGCCTTGGGCGGTGCGACGTGGTCGTAGATGCCGCCGTGTTCGTCGAAGGTGACGAGCATGACCGTGTTCATCGCGTTCGAGCCGGTGGTCGACGCCCCGTGTTTGATCGCCGTGTAGACCTCGCCGAGGAGTTGCTCGCCGGCGCGCATGTCGGAGTAGGCGGAGTCGAGCTCCGGGTCGACGTCGTCTCGGCTCGGGTTGTCGGGACGGACGACCGGCGGGTGCATGTCGTTGTGGTCGAACACCATGCGTGGTTCGACGAAGGCGTAGTCGGGCAGGTCACCGTTCGCCGCGTCCTCGTGGAACTGCTCCATACTGCGGAAGTTGCTCTTCCAGTACTGCTCGATCGACGGCGCGCTCAGGAGGCCGGTGAGCGAGACGACCTGTTGGGCGTCGTAGTAGACGCGCCAGGTCTTCCCCGCCTCCTCGAGGCGGTTGAACACGGTGGGGACGGCCGGTGCGCTCAGCCACTTGCCGATGCCGTCGCCCTCGATGTTGGTGACGTACCCGTGGGAGGTGCTCGCGTGGAAGAAGGAGCGGTTGCAGAAGGTCTGGGAGGGGACCGCCGCGTACCAGTGGTCGTAGACGCCGAAGTTCTTGGCGAGTGTGGACAGCACCGGCAGCATCTCGGGGGAGAACCCGCCCATCACGGTGGAGTACTCCTCGGGCGTCGGCTTGCGTCCGCGGGCGAGCGTCGAGTTGACGATGTAGTCCTTGACGAAGCCGTCGTTCTTGGGGGAGGAGGTGTCGGCCGGGAGGTTCCACGGCGGCTGCAGCGGGTTGCGGAGGTCGCCGTTGCTCTCGGGGTCGATGGTGCCGAAGAGCTGCGTGTTGACGTGTGGGTAGAACTCGCCGGGGTCCGGGTCGGGCTGGGCCATGATCTGGTCGGTGGGGCCCGTGTAGACGTGGGCGGGGACGGCCTCGCCGGACTCGCCGGGGTTGCTGTAGTCGCCCTGGGCGAGGCCGTCGAAGGTCTGGCCGGCCGGTTCGCCTCCCGCTGGGTAGAGCCATCCGAGCATGTGGTCGAAGGAGCGGTTCTCGAACATCACGACCACGACGTGGTCGAAGCCCGGTTCGCTGCGCTTGGGGAGCGGCGTGAAGCCGTAGTCCTCCTGCGGGTTGGACGCGGTGGCGGCTGCGATCCCGCCGGCGACGGCACCCCCGGCAGCGAGGCCGGCGACGCCGAAGCCTGCGGCGCGGAAGAAGTCGCGGCGGGAGGTGGGGCGTTTGGGGCGGGGAGTGGCGTCGCCGGTCGGGCTCTGCTGACCCTCATGCTCACTCATCGACGCCTCCTCTTTCGATCCCAGCCCGACGCCCGCACGGGGGCGTCGCTCATGTGTTAAGACAGCGTAGGCGTGCGCACGTCCCGGAGCAGCGGGCGATGGGGGTTTCCGCGACACCCTTGCCGGATGTCATGCTCGCTTGTACTCGTGCACACGCGCGCCGAAGAACGACGACATCACGCCGAGGCCGTTCACAAGCCGGTTGAACGATCGGGCGTGGAGACCACGGACGCGCAGCAGATCGACCAGGCTCAATGCGAGTCCGCTGGCAGTCAGGTAACCACCCTGCGCGAAGGTGATGGCGGCTCCACGTTTCGTCACGCCAATCCTCGCGAGGACGACCCCGTTCCGGAACGCGCGACGTGACACCCACCGGAGCGTCATGCGATCGAACGGTACCGGTTCGAAAACCTCCGCCTGTCGACAGAACTCGATGGTGATGCCTGCGCGGAGCAGATCGGCGAAGAGACGCGCATCGCTGCCTCCGGTCGACGAGAAGGAACGGTCGAACCGCGGCGAACCTGCCCGTTCCCAGCCACTCCGCTTCAGCAGGGTGTTGTTGGTGGCCGCCGCCGTCAGGACCTCTCGATCCTCGTGGAACGGTCGCTGCATGAACTCGCCGCGGGTGACCCAGCGCGGAGTTCCGGCCGGGAAGATCGAGATGACGGGTCCCGTGAGTACTCCTGCGGAAGAGCGTTCCGCGGCACCGGCGAGTTCGGGGTACCAGCCGGGACCGACGTACTCGTCGTCGTCAACGAAGATGATCGCGTCGTAGCCTCGGTCCGCCTCATCGAAGACGTCCAACGACCGGTTCCGGGCTTCCGCAATGCCCGGCTGGGACTCGAGCACGTAGCGGACATCTGGAAACCCCTGCACGGTCGCCTCTGCTGATCCTGCGGGATCATTGTCGACGACCAGGACGTCCATGGTGTGGTGGGACTCGTTGGACGGATCCATGAGCGAGTCGAGGAGGATGCGGAGGTCGTCCGGTCGACGGAAGCTCGCGATGGCGACGAGGGCGTGCATGGGGCCGTCCTAGGGTGTCGTGGGATGGGTCGAGCCGGAGGACCGTCGGGGGCCGGACCAGAGATCCAGTGGGAAAGCGTCGATCAACGGCTGCGCGTCCCAGGCCAACGGGTCAGGTGCCTGCGCGAGTGCTTCACGCAGATCGTGCGTCACCGGGAACGAGTCCCGTCCGGTGCCGCCGTAGTAGTCCTCGTACTTGAACATCGACTCGGCGGCGGGGGCGATCAGTGTGGCCGGGATGCCCAGGCTCTCGGCCACGACGAGGCCATGGAGGGATGACCCGACCACACGCTCGCTCTGGGCGATCCGCTCGAGGATGCCAACCAGGTCTCCGGTCGGGTCGATCGTTGCCGGATGGGACGCCCACACCGGGTGATCATGCAGGTTCGGCACGATCGTCAGCGCGTGCGCCTTCTTCACGGAGAGCGCCGGGAGGTGGTCGAAGACGCGCGGTACAAGCAAACCGGGGTCGCCGAACACCCGCTCGGGTTCGAGGCCGCGAGCTTCGAGGAAGTCGAACGTCCTCGGCCCGCGGACCGCGCGGATGTCGAGCCTGTTGAAGGTGTGCTTCGATTCCGGCATCTTCCCGTTGACGCCAGTACCCCAGACGGTGTCGCCATCGTGTGCGAAATGCAGGATCGACCCGACGGCGACGAGGCGCTTGTCATCCTGCGGGAGTGCACGCAGCGTCGACTGATCTCCGACGCCTTGTTCGAGCAGACGCCGGACGATGACTGGGCCGAGCAGGTCGCCGAAGTTGTTGCGACGCCGTCCGATGGGTAGCCGCGCTCCGACCCGTCCTGAGAATCGCGGCACGAACGGGTTCCAGTGTTCGACAGCGACGCCGTAGATGTTCTCCGTCACCATGCGCGGACCTCCCGGTACACCTTCGCATGCGATTGGGCGATCAGCGACCACTCGCGGGACGACATGTCGATGCTGCCCATGAAGCCGTCGTCGGGGAGCTCCGCGACGGCTGCCGCGAGGGCGGCGCTCGTGAGTTCGCCGTCGAAGAGCTTCACGACATCGCTGCCGAATTCGGTCTGCAGGTCGCGGGTGATCGGATTCGCAGGAATGAGGACCGGGGTGTCGAGCGACAGCGCGAGCAGCACGGCGCCGCTGTTGTGCATGTTCTTATACGGGAGGACGACGAGCCTGGCGCGAGCGATCGCCGCCGCCAGGTCGGCATCCGGCACATATCGGAAGTCCGGCTCGATCCTGGGATCGTCGGCGATGAGCTGTTGAAGCGTTGTGGAGACGCCCGACGGATCAGGCTTCCCGAGGATCCGCAGACGGAAGTGGCTGAGCGCTTCGGCGCCGGAGAACGCTGCGGCCAGGCTGTCGACGCCTTTGTACGACCGGACGAGCCCGAAGTAGAGGAGCTCAGGCGCGCCCGTTTCCGTGAGTGCCGGCACGCGATACCAATCGCGGTAGTGACCATGCGGGATCACCTGTCCTCGCGAACCCTCCGGCAGCGGTGTGTGCGCGTTCATCGTGATCCACGCGTCGGTCGCTCGATCGAAGGCGCTCAAGATGAGTCGCTCACCGGGCCACCCGGATTCGTGAGGAGCGAGGTTGTGTGCCGTGCGCACGATCCGCGTCCGCCTGATTCGCAGCCTCAGGAGGAGCAGCAGGCTGAGCATCAGTGAGGTCGCACGACGAATGCGGCTGGGCCCACGTGTCACCGCCTCCGGCCAGTGGATGTGGAACACGTCGTAGCGGGCGGTGAGCGCCCGGGGCCAGGAGAAGAATTCGACGGAGACCGTCGGGTCCGCTCGCAGGGCGTTGACCAACATCGTGACGAAGGGGTTGATCTTCGTCGCCGATTCGCGGACCGACAGGAGCACCGTCGTGACGTCTTGGGGCGAGCCGGACGGTGCCGGGCGCCCCTTCCTGCTATCGGGCAAGTCGGTACGAGTCCTTCATCGTGACGCGGCTGTCGACGCGGGGTGCACTGCCGAT
Source organism: Plantibacter sp. VKM Ac-2876 (assembly GCF_015350715.1). Taxonomy (NCBI): domain Bacteria; kingdom Bacillati; phylum Actinomycetota; class Actinomycetes; order Micrococcales; family Microbacteriaceae; genus Plantibacter; species Plantibacter sp. VKM Ac-2876. Next base: position 661,892 of record NZ_JADKSI010000003.1, read on the forward strand.
CAGGCCGAAGAGGGTCGCGGCCAGTACCGCGATGAGGAGGTAGAGCACGAGGCCCTGAGGGAACAGGAAGATCCGCCACATCTCGGCGAGTCCGTAGGCGACGACCGCCCCGGCCACGATGACGAGGGAACGGAATCGCGACGCATACCCGGCGAGCATGCTGGCGAGGAACACGGTCGCCAGAACATAGGCGAGTCCCCACCAGCCATAGTCGGCGTAGGTGTCCGCGAATGCGGAGTTCGTCGTGAGGTTCGGCGCGACCTGGACGAAGCTGTCGAACGACCCGTAGGAGCCGAATCGTTCCGGCCGCAGGAAAGTCGGTACGACGATGGCCGCCGCCGACACCACGTCCACAGGTTTGGTGAATCCCCCGTTGGCGATGCCGTCCGCGACACCGAGAGACGCCTGGAACGGTGCTCCAAGGTACGCGGCCACCTGATAGAAGTTCATCGACACCGGATCCGTGATCCCGAGGTTCTCGTAGAAGCCGGCGTTGCGGTAGTAGTTGAATGCGACGAGGGCACCGAAGACCGCTGCACCGGCGATCGCCAGCGGTACCGTCTTGAACTTGATGTCGCGTCTCAGCGTGATCACGATGAAGATCAGCACGACGACGGCCATGATGAATGACAAGCGGCTCGAGAACAGAGCGCTCATGACGAGCAGGAGTACGTTCCAGATGGCCAGGCTCGCGCGTCCGTGCCGGAACCGCCACACGTAGAGCGCGACTGGAGCCGAGATAGCCGCGGTATAGCGGAGCGTCGCGATTCCCGCGGACCCACCGATGGACTCTTTCAGCTGGTTTCCCTGCGTCGCGGAGAGCGCGTCAAAGATGTTCGTCTGCTGCTGGACCAAGTACACGGAGTAGAGCACGCCGATCGTCGCGAACACCGTCAGCACGATCGAGAATCGTCGATCGAATCGCTCAGTGCTCGACGCCTCCACGATGCGCTCGCTCGGACCGGCCATGATGCCGAGACGGAATCCGGTCCAGACGAGGAACGCTGCGACCAGGTAGAAGCAGACGAGCAGGGTCCATCCCTCGAAGGAACCTTCCGCCCGCTGATCGAACCCGCGGAGCTGGTTCGACGTCCCGGGCACCGACCAGACGAGCGCGCTGACGATGACCGGGGCGAGAAGATAGAAGAGCGGGTTCGTGAGCAGTCGCTTGATCACGCCGGCCTCCTTCCCCACGCTGTCGGACACGGCTCCCGGCAACGCTACTGCACGCGTGTCGGTTGAGCGGTGGGCGGTCGGAATCCTCGATGCTGTCGTGGTCATGCGGCCCCGCCCGTTGCGAACCCAAGGAGCGTGCGCGCCTTCTCCGACCACCCTGCCGCGGCTGCTGCCGCGCTTCCCGGTAGATTCGGGCTGGCGGACGCCGTGGCCACCTGTATGGCGTCGGCCGCGCTGCGTGAGCGACCGTAGGAGACCACGCCCGTGTCCGGATCGTCGGTCAGTACATCGGTCTCCCGGGTCACCACGGCCAGGCCCGATGCGAGGTATTCGTACAGCTTCATGGGACTCCGACCGCGGTTCACCGGGGCATCCGACAGCGGGAGGAGTCCGATGCGCGCGCGCCGCAGGATCAGTGGGATGTCGTCGTAGCTGACCGGCCCGCGGAGCAGGACGTTTGCGGGCAAGGGCTCAGGTGCAGCCTGGCCTGGTCCGAAGATGTCGAAGGTCCACTCCGGCAGGCGGAGTGCCATTTCCCGCACCGCGTTCCAGTCGAAACGGTCGTCAAGGGCCCCGATGTACACGGCGCGGTCCTCACGCACATCGTCCTCGGTGAGGATGAAGCGCTCGAGCTCGACCCCGTTCGGTAGGACGAGCGACGGCGTGGACGCAGGGACTCCCAGCGCTGTGAGCACCGCGCCTGACGTCGCCACCACACGATCGGCTGCCGCGACCGCTGCTCGCTGGAATCTGGCCTTCACGCCATGCTCGTAGAGGTCCGTGGGACGGTAGACGACGGTGGTCGCCAGCCGGCGTAGCTCGTTGGACCAGAGTGTGGGCTGGTCCACGAACACGAGGTCGATGCTGGACGTTCCGAACGCCCTGGTGAAGATCGGCGCGAACGAGAGCGGCCCGATGCCGGCGGGTAGGAGGGTGCGCGGCACGAGGTGCATGACGCCGTCAGCGTCCGTCACGATTCCACGGCGAGAGGCCTCGTCTCGGGTCGGCTCTCCCCGCCTGAGGACCCGATGGACGAGCGACACCGGGGTGGACAGGTGCAGCACGCGGTGGCCGAAGCGAGCCAGCTCTCTTGCGAGGTGATGGCTACCGACCCGGAACGTGCCGGAGGTGTCGGTGTGGCTGACGAACGCGATGGTCAGGGTCTCGGCCATCACTGATCCCTCAACGTGCGTGACACGATCTCTGCCGTGCGGTCCCAGCTGTACGTCGCCGCGAGCGACGTGGCGCGCGGCTGCTCAGAGAGCACAGTGTCCATCGCCTTCCCCCACGCGATATCGTCGTGCGCGTGACCGACCGGGAACCCCTGTCCGCTCGAGATCTCCGCGATCGACTCGCAGCCCTCCCAGAAGATGACCGGGGTTCCGCAGGCGATGCTCTCGACCGCAGGAAGGCCGAACCCTTCGACCAACGACGGGAAGACCGTGGCGACCGCGCCCCGGTAGAGGTCGGCGAGTTCCGGATCCGTCAGCCCGCTTCGTACCTCGACGCGATCGGCGACACCGAGTTCCGCTGCACGACGCTCGGCGCCCTCACGGTCGTTCATGACGACGATGAGCTTCGCTTCGGGAACTCGAGCCAAGGCAAGGAACACCACGTCGACGTTCTTGTGCGCCCGCAGGTTGCCGACGTAGAGGAAATAGGGAGCGGAGTCTTCAACAGCTGGTGAACCCCCCGGATGGAACGCCTCCGACAGTCCGTTGCCGGCGTTGACCACTCGGACGCGATCGTCGTCGACCCAGTCCTCGATCGCGCGCTTCGACGTCTCCGACACGGTCAGCACCAGTCGGTTCCTACGGATGATCGGGCGCAGGACAGCCGAATAGTGCGCGAGGTACACGCCACGGCGGTTCGTCGTCGGATGCAGATGGATCAGGTCGTGGACGGTCACCACCTGTGGTGAGCGTGCGAGGAAGCCGTTGTACCCGGGGGAGTAGATCGTCTCGCCGCCGGGTGTCCGGCGCACGCGGAGGAAGTCCTGCGGATCGGAGGGTTTGCCGCCGACCTCGAGCGCCGACCACTCGACGCTCAACCGCGGGAGTACCTCGGACGCATAACGACCGATGCCGTGGACGCCGCTCCACCTGGTGTCGGCAAGGATCATGAGGCGAGGGTCCGATCGGTTCCGTCTGTGCGGGCGGATCGACCGACCCAGCCGGTGAGCTTGGAGGCGAAGGCAGCGGAGCCGAACAGTGCGTTGACGCGCTCCTGAGCCGGAGCCATGTCGACGAGGAGGGCGCGCTCGACCGCCTCGCGTAGCGTCGCGTCGTCGAGCGCATCGACGACGACACCGCCGTCGATGGCGAGCACGCTCTCGGACGCGCCACCTTCGGAGAGCACGAGCGCGGGCGTACCGAGGGCCATCGCCTCGACGGGCATGATGCCGAAGTCCTCGACGGCCGCGAACACGAGGAGTGACGCCGCCTGGTAGAGCGCGAAGAGCAGCTCGTCGCTCGGCCTCGTCATGATGATGACCGGCACCGAGGCGGAGTCCGCGAGCGCCTGCAGTTCCGCGTGCTGCGGCCCGGCACCGGCAAGCACGACCGGCAGACCGGCGAGTTCCCCGGCGCGGATGGCGACGTCGAGTCGCTTGTAGTCGACGAAGCGGGAGGCGCCGAGGACGTACTCGGACGGCAGCGTCGAGAACAGGTAGGCGTCCTCGGCGCTCAGACGATCAGCCCAGGACGGCACGCTCTGGAGGTACTCGACGCGGACCGGCGGATGGATGACCTCGGCTTCGACGCCCCACGAACGTTCCATCCGCTGGCGGATGTAGTCGCTGTTGGCGGCGAACGTCGCGCCGTCCTGCGCGCGCTTGCGGTCGATCCGTCGGAGTGCGGGGGCGAGTGCGCGGGCAGCGAGGTTGCCGCCTCGGACGTCCAGCTCGGGAGCCCAGAGGTATCGAGCAGGCGTGTGGACGTAGACGAACCGCTGCGGTCCGTCGGCCGACTGTCGCCCGCCGGCGTGATGCGCGAAGGCGTGCGAGCTGATGAGGACGAAGTCGGCGGCGGAGACGTCGGTCCTGGCCCAGGTGGTCGGCATGAACGGCAGCGCGGCCGCCTTGCTCTTGCGGAGCGGTGTCCGTGCGATCCAGGACTCGCTCACAGTATGGCCGGGGAAGCGGTCGGGCGCATTGCTCCACAGGCAGTGGATGTCTGCGTCGGGATAGGCGGCTGCCATCGCATCGACGACGTTCTCGGAGCCGCCGTGGCGCTCGATCCACTCGTGGATGATGAGCCCAGCCATCAGTGGGCTTCCTTCCCCGGAGCCACGACTGCGCGGATCGTCCGCCAGAGGATGATGACGTCGCCCATGAGCGACCAGTTCTCGACGTAATACAGGTCCAGGCGGATCGCGTCCTCCCAGCTGAGTGCCGAGCGACCGCTGACCTGCCAGAGGCCCGTCATGCCGGGCTGCACGATGAGGCGACGCTTCGCCGCAGAGTCGTATAGCGCGACCTCGCCCTCACGCTGTGGGCGCGGACCGACCAGGCTCATGTCGCCGCGGAAGACGTTGATGAGCTGGGGGAACTCATCGAGCGAGAACTTCCGTAGCGTGGCGCCGACGCGGGTCAGGCGTGGATCGTTCTGCACCTTGAACAGCGGGCGATCGCTCGTGCCCTGTTGGGCGAGCAACGCGGCGAGCTCGGCGTCGGCGTTCACCCGCATGGAGCGGAACTTCAGCATGTTGAACGGCTCACCGTTGAGCCCGATGCGCTCCTGTCGATACAAGACCGGGCCCGGACTGGTGAACTTCACCAGCAGGGCGACGACGAGCAGGATGGGCGAGGCTACGAGCAGGATGAGGCCGGAACCGAGGATGTCGAACGCCCGCTTGGAGAAGCGCTTGCGACCCTCGTAGCGAGGCGTCTCCACGTGGATGAGCGGGAGACCCGCCACCGGGCGGGTGTGAATGCGCGGGCCGCCGACGTCGGTGAGGCTCGGCGCGACGATGAGATGCTGGCGCCCCGGTTCGAGACTCCAGCTCAACTCGCGGACGCGCACCGGCGTCAACTCATCCGAGCTGGTGATGATGACCGTGTCGGCCCGAGTCGCCGCTAGCGCCTCGAGGACGGTGTCGACCGTTCCTGACACGGGGATGCCGGTGTCGCCGAGCGTTCCTCCGACCTTGCCCGTCGGGACGCAGGCACCGACCACTCGATAGCCGGCGTCCGTGTTGCGGGTGAGTTCTTTGGCGATGTGCTCGGCCGAATCAGCCGATCCCACGAGCAGCACCAGCGACGCATAGCGGCCGTGGGCGCGCTGCACGGACAGCCACTGGCGCCACATCCACCGTGAAAGCAGCAGGACCAGGATCCCCAGGGGAAAAGCGAGCAGGAAGTATCCGCGTGCGAGATCGAGCTTCACGAGGAACGCGATGATCGCGATGATGCCGAACAGGCGGATACTCGCGTCGGCGATGAGCCGGTACTCCGCGTTCCCACTCCCGACCACTCGGTACTCCCGAGTGCCGAAGATGCGAAGCGTCACGAGCCAGGCGACGATGAGGGTGATCGAGATGACGGTGTAGTTCACGACAACGCGTGTCATGTCGAAACCGACCGAGGTCGTCTCCTGATCGAAGTCGAACCAGAACAGCTGGGTGCCGAAGACGATCCAGATGAGGACGATCGCATCGGTGACCGCGAGACGACGAGCGTAGACCCGGCGCCAATCGCGCGCGACAGCGCGAGCTGGGTCGGGGGGAGTGCTCGCAGGCGTCGTTGGCAGCGGCACGGAAGGCTGCGACAGCATGCGGTCTCCGTGGTGGAACACGTAATTACTACGGGTGACGAGGGAAGAGCTTGGTGGTTCGATACGCGGATGTATCGGGACTGCTGCTGAGACTATCGGTGAAGATGCGCAACATCTGTCCTCCTTTTTGCGGGTGACCCCCGGATTGGTGACAAATGTAGGGATAACCCTAGCCCCAGGTGACGCCGCCGTCGCCCGAACGGAGAACGGTGTCGCCGACCCACAACCAGGCTCCAGTCCCGGCGATCGCGAGTGCGGCGGGCGCTGTGACGTCGGCGCCTTCGGCACAACCGACCAGAGATGCGTTCGCGAACGGGGCAGGGATGCCCGTCGTCGCAAGTGCACCAAGGCCGTTGCAGCCGGGCACGCCTCTGGCGACGAACATCAGTCGATCTCCCTCGGTGGCGAGGCCATGCACTCCGGCATAGGGCGTCGCCCCCCACGTTCCCGCGGCGGGATTCCACTCGGCCAGGACGGCGGCGCAGGCGGCCACGGTCCGTGTAGACGTCGAGCTGAGCACGTCCACTGCCGGGCAGGGCAGGCCGACACCCTGACCCGAGACGACGGCAGCGCTATCGTCCGGCGTCAGGTAGCCGACTTCGCCCGGCAACGCGGCATCAGGCGCCCAGGTGTCGCCGGCGTCCTCTGAGGAGAAGCCACCGACCGCGCAAGCGTCGCCGGTGGCTCCGATGATCTCGAGCTCCCCGTCCTCGCCAGTCGTGAGGGCGAGCACCTGACGAAGGTCGAACGCGTTCGTCGCCAGTGGAGCCCAGCTCGCGCCGGCGTCGACACTCCGCTCGACGACAGCCGACGTGGACGCGCACGCGCCGGCTGTGGCGCGCCACAGCGTCTGGCCATCGATGGTGGCGATGAAACGCTTGCCGTCGACCGCCGTGGCGTCCGTCGGCTCGGCCGAGCCCCCAGGTGACGGCGCGGGCTGCGGCGTCGAGTTGAAGGTGACGAGGGGGCGCGGCGTGCGATCGGCCGTCGGGGCCCGGTTGGCCGTGAGAGCGAGCCCGACGAGGATCACGTCGACGATGAGGAAGAGCGCGAGTCCGACGAGGACGAGGACCCGCTGACTGGAACTCAGCGAGTCCCGCCACCGTGGGCGAGCCGGTGCCGACCGATAGGTGGAACGACCGCGCTTGGTGCTCATCGGCGGTCACCGGACCGCGCCAGGTGCGTGACGATGACCTCGATGAGCGCGTCGATCTGCGTCCCGACCCGTTCGTAGGTTTCGGCGCTGCGACGGTAGGGGTCCTCGATGTCGTCGTCGTCGGCGTTCGCGGGCGGTGGGACGAGACCGCGTTCCGCGGCCACCTCGGCGACGAGCTCCCAGAGATCGGCGGCGGGCTCGGTCTCCGCGATCAAGCGAGCGAACTGCGGAACGGTGAATGTCACTCGCGAGGCACGAGGGAGGAGACGGGCGACATCGCTCCGATGTTCTCGCGTCGCGGTGAGGATCAGATCCGCGTCAGCGACGATGTCCCGGTCCAGCTGCCGTGCGACGTGGCCGCTCGGGTCTCCGCCGAACCGACGCGACTGCTCGACGACCTCCGGCGGCATGACGAGTTCGGACTGCATTCCCGTCCCGGCGCTCGACACGCGGATGAGGTGGCCACGCGCGGTGACACCTGCAGCATCGAGCCGCGCCTTCAGGACCTGCGCACCAAGCGCCGACCGACAGATGTTCCCGGTGCAGACGAAGAGCACCGAGAACGGACGGGTGACCGCCGTCGTGGCGTCGGTCACGCCTTCACGTCCTCGGTGTAGCCGTAGCCGGCACCGTAGCCATAACGTGCGTATCCATACGCGTCCGGGCCCTTGGTCGGGACCATGGTCATGACGAGACCGGCGACCGAGGCGTTCACGTGCACGAGCGACTCGAGGGCGCCCTTCAGCTGGTTCTTGTGGGTGCGTCCTGCGGCGACGACCACGAGCGCGCCGCCGGTGTGACGAGCGAGGAGTGCGCCATCGGTGACGGGCAGGAGCGGCGGTGCGTCGATGAGCACGTAGTCGAACTGCTTCTCGAGACCGGAGATGAGTTTCTGCATCACGCTGGAGCCGAGCAACTCGCTCGGGTTCGGCGGGATCGCGCCAGCGGGGAGGACGGTGAGCGCACCGCGGCCCCACGGCTGCATCGTGTCCTCGAGCGTCGCGCGTCGGATCAGGACATCGCTGAGGCCGACGGCCCCTTCAAGGTCGAAGTAGGTGGCGAGCTTCGGCCGCCGGAGGTCGGCGTCGATGATGATGACGCGGTGGCCTGCGTCCGACAGGGCAATCGCGAGGTTCGCCGCCGTCGTGCTCTTGCCCTCGCTCTGGATCGATGAGGTGACGACGTAGCTGCGCGGCTGGTCGGTCACATCGAGGAACTGGAGGTTGGTCCGCAGGCTGCGGAATGATTCGGCGCGCGGGCTCTTCGGATCGGCTTGGACGATCAGTGGGCGCTGCTTCGCCTTCGGGTCGAACGCGATGCCGCCCATCAGTGGGATATCGGTCACGGATTCAACGTCACGCTCATTGCGGATGCGGGTGTCGAGCGTGGTGCGGAGGACCGCGAATGCTACTCCCAACGCCACGCCGAGGAGCGTGCCCATGGCCAGGTTCAGCGGGACGTTCGGGCTGCCTGGCTGGGTCGGCACGTTGGCCTCCTGCACCCGCGTGAGCTTCACCGGGCTGGAACCACCGTCCTCCGAGCTCTCGATCTTCGCGACGACCCCCGTGAGGCTCTCCGCGGTGGTGTTCGCGAGTTCGGCGGCGAGCACCGGATCCGCATTCGTTGCCGTGATCTGGATGATCGTGGTGTCTGCCGTCGACGTCGCGGACACCTGGCCGGCCAGCTGGCCTGCAGTGATGTCGAGTTCGAGCGCCGCGATGACGGGCTGCAGCACGATAGGCGTGCTCACGAGGTTGACGTAGGTTTTCACCCGCTGCTGCGAGTAGGTGTTCCCCTGGGTCAGCTCAGACAGACTGTCGGTCGCCTGCGTCGAGACGAAGACCTTTGCCGACGAGCTGTATTCCGGCGTCCGCGACAGCGAGTACAGGGCCGAGGCGGCCAACCCCGTCAGCGCGAGCGCGAGGATGAGGACCCAGTACTTGCGGAGGATACGGAGATAGTCACTGAGCTCCACGCGGTGGCTTCCGTTCGATGAGGAGGAGAGCGGTTCACCCTGCTGCCAAGGCGTGCCCCGAACAGGGCGTTGGGAGCCATGCTGCCACAAACCGACGCCTGTTCCCGAGCGACCGTGTCATGTGCGCGGTCGATTGCCGTAGTTTGCTCTCGTGACGATCCCAGACGAGACCACGCCGCGCGACGATCAAGAGACGGCGCGGACGCGTCTTGTCATCGCGACGATCGGATTCGTCGCGACCGTCGTGATCGCGCTGGGGTTCCCAGGTGGTGTGCGGATCGTTGGACCGTTCTCGCCGCTCGGTGGCTACTTGCTCGTATGGCTCCCACTGGTGGTCGCGCTCCTCATCGTCCTGCTGGTTCCGAGCCTGCGCCCGACGGTTCCGATGGCAGTGCGGTGGACCATCCGCCCCATCGACCTTCTCTGGGGTGCGGCTGCCGGCCTCCTCCTGAGGATCGTCGTGAGCTCGCTCGAGGTCCTTTCCTATGGCGGGCTTCCCGCCACAGCCGGGAACGCTGTGCCCCTCGCGACCGCGGACGAGGTGGTGTACGTCGTCGTCGCGTTGCTCTCGGTGATCCTCATCGCGCCGGTGATCGAGGAGACCTTCTTCCGCGGGCTCGTCCTCCCGTCGATCATCGGGATGCTCCGCGGCGGGCGATGGATAGCCGTCGCGATCAGCGCGTCGCTCTTCGCGATCTTGCACCTCCTCGCCGTCACCACCGCCGCCCAAGCGGTCGTCGTCGGGGTCGGAACCCTGCTCGTCGGGCTGGGCACGGGAAGCCTTGCCGTTCTGACCGGTCGGCTGGGTCCCGCGATCGTCGCGCATGTCGTGTTCAACGCGTCGATCCTCGCGCTCGGTCTGTCCGCCGTAACCGGTGGCACCGGCGTCGTGATTGAATAACCCCCATGCCGGCACCCGAATCCGACAATCGTCGCTCGCCTTCCTCAGGCCCATCGCGAACCTCCTCCAAGGAAGCCGGAGGCCGGCGGAGCACGACCGCGCGCTCCCGTGCCCGACGACGGGAGAACGCGGACCCCGAGCGACTGCGTGCTCGACGCCGCAGGACCGCGCTCATCGTTTCCGGCGTGCTCGTGTTGTTGTTGGCGGCCGTCGCGTGGATCGGTGTGCGCGCATTCCTCGCCAAGGGGGAACTGGAAGCGGCGGTGCCCCTGGCACAGCAGGTCCGCGAGCAGGTGCTCGGCGGAGACGCAGCTGCTGCAGGCAAAACCGCCCGTGAGCTCGCATCCCACGCCCGCGAGGCTGCTGCGTTGACGAGTGACCCGATCTGGCGCGCCGCCGAGATCGTGCCCTGGATCGGACCGAACCTCGCGGCCGTCCGGAACTTGGCGGGCGCGACCGACGAGGTCGCGGTCGGAGCGATCGCTCCGCTGGTGAACCTCTCTGGGTCGCTTCGCCCCGACCTGTTCAAGCCCGTTGACGGTGCGGTGCCGCTGCAGCCGATGATCGATGCTCAGCAGGACGTCCGCTCGGCCGACGATGCTCTCGAGGGTGCGGCGAAGCGCGTCCGAGGGATCGACCAGTCGAGCCTCATCAGCCAGGTGTCGTCGGCGGTCGACCAGCTCGGACCGGTCCTCACCGAAACCGCCGACACGGTCGATGCGGCGCGGCGCGCGATCGACCTGCTGCCGACGATGCTCGGCGCCGACGGGCCCCGCAACTACCTGATCATGTTCCAGAACCCGGCCGAGCCGCGTGCGAGCGGCGGCAACCCGGGCGCTCTGGCCCTGATCGGCACGGACGGGGGCCGCATCTCGCTCCTGCAGCAGGCGACCTCAGGCGATTTCCCGCGGTTTCCAGAGCCAGTCCTGCCGCTGTCGACGGAGACCGCCGGCATCTACGGCAACATCACTGGACGCTTCATCCAGGACGTCACACTGACGCCTCGGTTCGACGTGTCCGCCGAGCTTGCGTCGGAGATGTGGTTCCAACGGTTCGGGACCCGCGTCGATGGCGTGCTCAGCATCGACCCGGTCGCCCTGGGATACCTGCTCGCGGCGACGGGACCGATCGACCTCCCCTCGGGTGATCAGCTCACGACCGAGAATGCCGCGGATCTGTTGTTGAACCAGGTGTACCAGCGCTACCCCGCCGGGCCCGAGCAGGATGCCTTCTTCGCGGCAGCGTCGGCAGCGGTCTTCGACCGCATCTCGACCGGCAACTTCGACGCCACGAAGCTGGTGGCGGCCCTCGCCAAGTCGGGCGACGAGCGACGTGTTCTGGTGTGGAACGCCGCTGAAGCGGAGCAAGTGCTCCTGGCCGGAACCACGTTGACCGACATGCTCCCGACCGAGGAGCAGCGGGCCGACGCCTTCGGTGTGTACATCAATGACACGACCGGCAGCAAGATGGGCTACTACCTCGATGTGGAGACCCAGAGCGGCATAGCACAGTGCGGTGCTGGAGGACAGGTCTTGGGTTTGCGTCTGAAGATTACGAACACGGCTCCGGCCGACGCCGCAACCTCGCTGAGCGACTACATCACCGGTGGCGGCATTTACGGCGTCACGCCTGGCAACTTCAACTTCAAGGTCGCGGTCTACTCTCCTCCAGGGTCGTACACCGAGGGAATCCAGCGTGATGGTGCGGATCTCCCGGTCCAACCGGCACTCGACGGCGATTTCCCACTGTCTCAGTTCCGACTCGAACTGGCGCCTGGTGAAAGCACGACGATCGACGTGGCGGTGTCGACATCCGGCGTGTCGAAACAACCTTTTGTCGTCTCGACCCCCAAACTTCATCTTTCCGAAACACAACAGCTGGCGCTTACCTGCAAATTTGCCGTACAGTGATGCGTGTTGTCGGGTTTGAGCCGTTTTCGGGGGGTATCAGCGCCGGCGCAATATTCTTCGTCACAACGCCGCTGGTTGTGACGGTAGCTACAGCTATGCCAGTACTGCACTGAACTGATCAACGACCAGTCTCCAAGGGGAACCCACATGCTCAAGAAAATCACCGCGGTCTTCGCGCTGGCCCTCGCTGGCCTGTTCATCGCTCCGGTCGCCGCGAACGCTTCGTACGTTCCCGGCGCCGACATCGTCGTCACCGGCGACGTCACTCCCGGCGGCACCTTCGTCGTCACCTTCACGGATGGTGCCTTCCAGCCGAACGAGGACGTCTCGCTCGCCCTGACCGGCGAGAACGCAACCGGCGCCACGCTCGCAGCCGTCGACACCAAGACGCTCGTGAAGACCGCTTCGGCCACCGGCTCGGTCTCCCTGACCGTCACGCTGCCCACCAACGCGACCGGCACCTACACGGTCACCGGCACCGGCCTCTCCTCGCAGATCATCGGCACCACCACCGTCACGGTGAAGGCTGCTGCTGCAGGTGGTGGCTCCGGCAACGGCGGCCTCGCCGACACCGGTTTCAACACCCCGGCCTTCCTCGTGTGGGGTGCAGCAGGCGCAGTCGTCCTCGGCGCAGCGCTCATCGCGGTCTTCGTGATGATCCGCCGCCAGCGCGCAGGCGTCGCAGCGTAACCACGACCTCTGGTCACAACCAACGAGCGGTCGGTGCTTCGGCACCGACCGCTCGTTCGTGTATCACCTTGGGTCGATCGCCGCCGATGTCGTGCGGACCCACGCAGTGGGGCCAGGCGGTCCATGGCTCGCTGTGACTTCCCCGACCGTGATCGAGACGCCTCTTGGGGTCGTCGTCTCACGCACCTGAGGGGCGGAGCGCGACCAGTGGTCGCCTGCGTGCGCTTCGAAGCCGGCGGCCGGCCGCTCTCTGAGACCTTCACCAAAGCACGCAGCCGGGCGGGTGCGGGGGGGGGGGGGGGGGATTCGGATGGGCCTGACCGAGCTCGGACTACCCACTCGAGGTCATGGCCTATCTCTGCAGTACGAGGACGTCGACCGCTATCGCGTTCACGGAGAGAGGCTTCTCCGGGGCGCCGGCCGGCCTTCACTGACTGCTGAGCACGAGGAGCGATGGTCTCGTCGATCGGATGCGGTCGAAGCGCATGAGGGCGGGCGCCGTGCGATCGGCGGTCGTGCTCGATGAGCATTGCTGCGGGCTGCCGTGAAGGTGACCTAGCGTCCGCGCCTTCCCGTCCGAAGGACTTCGCTTCAGCGAGCCGAGCTGTTCTCGGTCACTCGGCTGCGCGCGGACGGTTCAGGAGACGTCTGACGATCGGGCCGATGATCTGCCGGAGGACCGTTCGGTTGTCCGATCCGGCGAACAACCAGACCAGCACCGCGTACATCAGCGACGCCACGATCCCGAGCGGCACAGCGAAGGTCCAGAACGCGTGGTCCCCACGCGCCCAGTCGGTCTGCTGGAGGAACGCCACCCCGGCTACGATCGGGATCATCGCCGCGACACACCGGAACACCTGGGCGAGGTAGCGTCCGACGGGGAGGCCGATGAGCTTGTGCAGGATGTGGATTCGCACGGGCCAGGTGACGATCCGGGACCAACGGGACAGCGCGACCCCCCAGATGCCGAGCGGAACCAGGGCGAAGACGAGGGCCACGCCGACGATGTTCTGGAGTACGGCGACCCACAGTGCGACGTCCGCACGACCGATGGCGAGGAACGCGCTTCGGTCGAAGTACATGACCGCTCCGAAGGCCCAGCCGCAGGCGAGGATCCACATCAGTGGAACCGTCTGGTCCCAACCCGGGCCGAACGCGAACGGAACGATCTGCACGGCGAACACCGCCACGAGCCCGAAGATCGGCACCCCGATGGCCGCGGACGCGAACGTCATCTGCAGGAAAATCCGGTTCAGTCGCGGCAGGTCGTCCTGGACTTTCGAGAAGGTGGTGAGCGTGACGCGGGACATGACCGTGGTGACGAGCTCGATGAGGATGGTGCCGATCCGCTGCGCGAGATAGTAATAGCCGAGCACCTCCGTGCTGAAGAACGCGCCCACGATCAGCTTGTCGATGTTCTGTTGCACGGCGTCCAGCAGCCCGATGCCGATGATCCGCAGCCCCATCGACCACATGGCGCGGAGTGAGGTGAACGAGAACTCGAGACTCGGTCGCCACGAGGTCGCCGTCCAGAGGATCAGGACGGAAGCCGTGCTCGTCACCAGTGTTTGAGCGACCAGCGCCCAGACGCCGCCTCCGCTGAAGGCGATGATCACCGCGACGGCGGCTCCGCAGATCGCGCCACCGACCTGACGGATCGCGAGCGACTTGAAACCGAAGGAACGCTCGAGCAGCGCTGCCGGCACCTGTGCCAGGGACGAAACAGGAAGACTGAGGCCGAGGACCCGCAGGACATCGACCAACTGGGGCTCACCGAAGAGGCCGGCGAGGAGGGGGGCGGTGAAGAACAGCGCCGCATAGAGGAGGAGGCTGAGGGTGACCGACGTCCAGAACGCGGTCGACGTGTCCTTCTCTCCGAGCTCCTTCTTCTGCACCAGGACGGTGACGAAACCCGACTCCACGAAGACCTGCAGGATGGCGATGACCACTGTGGCCATCGACACCAGGCCAAAGTCGGCAGGGGAGAGGAGGCGCGTCAGAACCGCGATGACCACCAGGGTCAGAACTCGCGAACTCCACCGTTCCAGGACGATCCAGCCGATCGACTGGGTCGCTTTCTTCCGGAGGCCGTCGCTTTCGCCTTCGCTCATCGTTTCAGCGCACGGGCCAGACGGTGGGCCACGCGGCCGCCGAGTCTCTTGACATGGTCGGCGACCGCGAGCGGTCCGAACGCGGACCACCAGGTCGACAGGCGACCGCGGGACGGGGTGATGGCGAACTCGCGGACCATTCGAGCGTCGAGCGGACGGGCGATGCCGGACAGCGACTTGCCTGAGTGGTTCTCGCCGGTGTCCACGTGGTAGACGGCGCCGGGGTAGGAGAGGGGCTCCAATGGATGACCGTGTTCCCGATACCAGGATTCGGCGTTCCGGTGTGCTCCCATGATCTCCGAGAGGCGTTCGCCGTAGGCATCGGCGATGTCCTGCTGAGACGCATGCTCGGTCAGACGAGCCGGAACTCCGTAGGCTGCGAACGGCACGATGAAACACGTCCCGCAGGTGCGGTTGAAGTCGGATCGGGCGACATACGCGTTGCGTGCCCGGGAGTACATCCAGCCATCGTGGATGACCCAACCGCCGTGATCGGGATTCGCTTCGACCGTTGCAGCCAGGTCGCGGTGCACGAAGTCGTCTGCATCGAAGATCATCACGTGGGTGGGATCGTGCCGAGCTGCGGCGATGAGACCGATTCCGAGCTTCGTTCCCTTGTCCCAGACGAAGGGCGCACGGGCGGTCTGAGCGCCCGTGGCAGGAGCTGGCGCTGCGAACTCGACCTGCACGAACTCGGTACGCGCAGGGAGTTCGAACTGTGGACGCCGGTTGCCGACGATGACGACGATGTACTCGTCCGATGTCTGCTGCGTGATCGACCGGAGCGTCTCCTGCAACAGGAGTTCGACCCGTCCGTAGTCGACGGAGTTCTGCGGATGGCGCAGGGTGGTGATGAACGCGAGCATCAGCGGGTCGTCAGCTGCTGGACGATGGCGCGCGCCTCGGCCGTGTCGACGGCGTAGTTCGCGGTGGAGAATCGACCGGTGTAGTCGTCGAAGACGGCTCCGATCTTCCGGTAGTTGTTGTCGAGTGCGACGTGGGGGATGCCGAGGAGCAGTGCCAGCACGTGTGCGTGCAGGCGGTCGACGACGACGACGTCGGCGGCCGCGTACCACCGGAGGGCACCCGCGATGTTGATCTCGTTGAGTGACACGATCAGCCGCTTGACCGTCCACTGCGGCAACGTCGGCGTCCAGCGGAGTCTCCGACGGACGCGGAGGAGGAACTGGTGGAGTTTCATGACCCGACGGGCGACGCGGTAGCGGACGGCCAGCCAGCCTTCGCTGTGCCAATCGGTACTCGTGACGTGCAGGCCTGCGCCCCAGTCGTCGTCGACGTCGTGGAGCCCTGACATGGCCTCCTTGTCCTGGCGCGCGATGACCAGCAGGTCCTGGCCTCGCGCAGTGCGACGCACGCGTGGTGGATCGAACCCAAGCGCCATGTCCTGGCAGAACACGGGCCGCAACGAAGGCAGCTGCTTCGCCGCTCGTTCCATCGAGAGCGAGTCACGCAGCAGGAGGTGGAAGTCAGGGTGCTTCCCGATGATCTCGTCGGCCTCGGCCGCACGGGTCTCGGAAGCGAAGAAGATCGACTGGGACAGCTGCACGATCCGGTACTCGGGAAGCTCGCGGACGATGCGTTCGCGGTGATTCTGATGTCCGGTCCACAGGTCTCCGAAATTGCCGCCGCCGTGCAGGAGCACCACTCCCGATGGCATCGCTCGACGCAGCGCCTCGGGGTCGAACGAGGCGATGTCCGCCACGTACCTGATCCGCAGGCCGAGGCGACGGAAGTACGCCATCTCGCCCGCCCAGATGAGCGAGTCTCCGACATTGGTCTGGTTCGGGGCGTCGAGGAGGGCTACATCGACGACATCCCCGATCGCCGCACGAAGCGTGTGTTCCGTGCTATCCCTCAGCGTGTGCAGGTACTCGGCATCGGACTGGCTCAGTCGCACGCTTTCCTCGTTTCGATGTCATGACACCCGCGCGCGCGTCTGCCGCAGTCGACGAGCTAGCCCTCGAGTGGAGTCGCGAACGCTGCGATGCGGTCCTCGGTGAAGGATCGTTCCTTCCGGACGGAGACCCCGCGATCATCCTACTGATAAGCCGTCAGACGTCGAACATCGTCGCGGTCGGGGAGCGGGATGACGAAGCTGGGTGCTATCAGCCGACCAGCGATGTAGTCGCTTCACGTCCCATCGCCGAGGTCTGACAGAGCGGCCGGCCGCGATGGGCTGCGCCGACCGAGCTCCGTGTCGGGACCGCCGCTGCCGAGCCGAGCTGCCACACTTTCACCAGCACGCGTCAAGCTCCGCCTCACGGAAACGGCCCCTACATGACCCAACTCAACGTCTGGTGCCTCAGCGGCCTCGGCAACCGTGTGCGCTCGCTTCTCGGCGCCCGCGCACTTAGCGAGCGCCACGGTTGGAGGTTCTCCTACACATGGGATGACCACTCTGCTGCGCTCTCGGCAGAGCTGGACGACCTGTGGGAGCAGGACTTCGAGCGCACCTCCAGAACAGCCGCGACCCTTCGACGGTTGCCCCGACGGGACTTCCTCTCCGGGGACCAGCGCACTTGGCCGAGCGGGACGGAGTCGCGGCGTTGGATCGATCTCAAGACGGGTGACTACATCGTGGACCGAGATGGCGAGCGACTCGACTGGGGTAGACAACTCCGATCGCTTCGGCCATCCGAAGCGGTGGCCCAGCGACTACGCGCGACGTCTGATGAGATGGGGAGCGAACAGTACGTCGGCGTGATGATCCGCGCGCACGAGGCGTCCCATCCGAAGACCAAGGAGTTCTCTCCGGTCTCCTGGTACGAGCAACGCATTCGGCAGCTGCTCGTCGAGCGCCCTGATCTACGCTTCTACGTCTCCTGCGACGTTCCGGAAGTCACCGAGGCTCTCGTCGCTCAATTCCCCGCGGCCATGACCCAGCGCGACAAGGGCGGGTACAACACTCCCGTCGGGACGCAGGCGGCCGTTGCCGACGTCTACATGCTCGCCGCCTCGTCAGGCATTCTTCGCCCGTTCTGGTCGAGCTTCACGACCATGTCGAGTGAGCTCGCCGACCGGGCGTTGCTTCTCGAGGATTCGCAATCGGACGAGAAGCTGACGCCGATGACCCTCGTGCCGCGGGCCCAGGACGTCATCCGTCCCTGGGACCGCGAACGGTCCTGAGCTGCGGACACCGCGCCGCACGCGAAACGGCGGCCGGTGCTTCTGCACCGGCCGCCGCTTCGTCGTTCCCGAACCCTACGCGTCGTCGCTCGGGTGGTCGGGGTCTTCCTCCTGGTTGAAGTTCGAGGCGTCGGGGTCGTGACCGACCGCGAGGCCGTCCTCGCTGTTGGGGATGGTCTGGTTCTCGCCCAGGCCGCCCGGCTTCGGTGTTCCCTCGCTGCTGTTCTGATCGGTGTCGTTCGTGTCGTTCGTCATGGGGAACAGGTTAAGAGGTACGCGAGCGCGCGTGAGCGGGCTTGACAGGGTGCTTAGGGGACGGTTTCGGGCCCTTCGACAGGCTCGGGGGCCGGGATGGCGACGGTTCTTGCGGAAAACGGATAGGCCGGGACATACCTCCCTTCCGGGGGACAGGCGACGGGCAATACAGTTCCAGCAGCCTGGGTCCGGTCGTCGGATCCTCCACGACCGAAACGAGCATCATGGCCACGCCCACTGGTAGCAAGACCGCCCCCACGCCGATCGTCATCTCCTTCTGGCTGTGGGTCGTCTCCGCCGTCCTCTCCGTCATCTCCGGGGTCACGGCTGCCATGTCGGCCGGAACCGTCGCCGAGGCCGCAGCCGAACAGTCGGCCTCGGGAGGTGTGCTCTCCTCGAGTGTGCTCTTGATCTCGACCGCCGTCGGCGCGTTCATCGTCGGCGCACTCCACGTGCTGTTCGCCTTCTTCATGCTCCGCGGTCGCAACTGGGCTCGGATCGTCCTCACCGTGGTCGGCATTCTCTCCGTCCTCGGTTCGATCACCGGGCTGATCGCCCTCAACCCGCTCTCCTTCATCTTCGTCATCGTGACCATCGTCGCGATCGTCCAGATGTACGTGCCGGCAGCACGCGAGTACTTCGCCGCGAACAAGCGATGAGCGACCACTCCGCTGCACCGGCGGAGACCGCCCCGCGCCCGGGCTCGCGCCAGGAACGGGCCGAAGCCCGCCGCGCCGAGGCGCGCCTGCCCTACGCCCCCTCGCCTGACACCCGGTGGGGTACCCCGACCGCGCTGACGACCTTCGTCGCGATCATCGCGCTCCTCGTCGTCGTCGAACTCGCACGGACCTTCGGCGTCCTGTCCGGCGAGGTCGGCACGATGATCATGTGGATCATCTTCGACGGCGGCATCCTCGTCGCCCTCGCGATCGTCTGCCGCACCTGGGGAAGCGGGTCTTGGGCGAAGGACTTCGGACTCCGCTTCCGCTGGTTCGACGTGTTCATCGGGCTCGGTTCCGCCGTCGGTATCCAGCTGATCGGTGGCATGATCGGCCAGTTCGTCATCGCCCTCACCGGCGAGACGCCGAAGTCGAACATCGCCCCGCCGTCGCCAGAGCTCGTCTGGGTGCTGGTCAACACCGTGTTCGCCACGGCGATCGTCGCGCCGTTCTGTGAAGAACTCCTCTTCCGCGGGCTCCTGCTGCGCGGATTCCGGAACACGATCCTCCGCGGGCGGACGACGAACGGCGTGCGCCGAGGTGCGGCGACGCCCACGACCGCCCGACGTCGCACGGCGGCGGTCGTCTCGGTGGGAGCGAGCGCCCTGATCTTCGCGACCGTCCACCTCTACGAGGGCTGGGGCAGCCCGGTCACCATGGTCACGCTCGGGCTCACCATCCTCGTGCTCGGCACGGTGAACGGTGTCTACGCCGCGACGACCCGACGCCTCGGACCGGGCATCTGGACGCACGTGTGGTTCAACACCTTCACGGTGCTGCTGACGTTGGCCCGCAGCGGGAGCTGACCCGGGCGCCGGTCCCTGGGCGGAGCGGGGAGCCCGTGGGCCCTTCGACAGGCTCAGGGACCGGGTGGGGGCTCAGGGACTGGACGATCGGTCAAGAGGCGGAGGGGCGGACGCGGCGCTCGTAGGCGGCGTCGGCCGCGAGCACCGCGCGCACTCGGGCCAGGTCGAACTTCGGCTTGCGATCGAAGTCGTAGATGCCGTTCTGCTCCTGGAACGTGTCGGTGAGCTGCGTGTAGCAGTAGCCGAACATGTTCTCGTCGTCGGTCAGCACCCGGACGAGCCCCGCGAAACGCTCGTGGAACTCCTCGACCGACGCCACCCGCGCACCATAGCCCCAGGAGTCACCACCGGTGTCCGCCGCCGCGAGCTCTGCGTTCCACCAGATGCCGCCGAACTCCGACACGAAGAACGGCTGCCCCTCGTACGGCAAGGAGATGGTGCGTCCGTCCTCGAGGTTCGTGAACGGCTCACCGTCCGCGATCCCACCCTGCTCGACGGCGAACGCCGCCGGGTCCTGCTCGTACGAGTGCGCGTCCCACACGTCCGTCTCCCGCACCCGGTGCGCGTAGCCCGAGGCGTCGATCACCGGCCGACTCGGGTCGATCAGCTTCGTCGCGAGGAACATGCCACGCGTGACGTCGTCAAGGACGGTCACCCGGTCGTGCAGGGTCTGGTGCGTCTCGTTCAGCGGGCACCAGCCGATGATCGACGGATGGTTGACGTCGCGCTCCAACGCCTCGACCCACTGCGTGATGAACGACGCCGTCGGACCCTGGTTGTGCCCGACCGTGCCCGCGCCTGACACGCCCCAGTCGCCGAACTCGCCCCACACCAGATAGCCGAGGCGGTCCGCGTGATAGAGGTACCGCTCCTCGAACACCTTCTGGTGGAGCCGCGCACCGTTGAACCCGGCGTCCATCCCGAGCGTGATGTCGGCCACGAGCGCGTCGTCGTCCGGCGCGGTCATGAGCGAGGACGGCCAGTACCCCTGGTCGAGCACGAGCCGCTGGAAGACGTGCTCGCCGTTGATCAGCACCGCGGTACCGTCGATCGCGATACTCCGCAGACCCGCGTAGCTCGAGACGCGGTCGGTGACGTCGCCGGCACCATCGCGGATCTCGATGTCGAGGGTATAGAGGAACGGGTCGGCGGGACTCCAGAGCCGCTGCTGGTCCGTCGGGACCTCGAGCCGCACCGACGGCGACATCGTCGACCCGAGCTGAGCGGTCTCGCTCGCGACGACGACACCATCGGTGGACAGGATCACCGTCGCGGTCGCACCGGCGGCGTTGCGGCTGGGGACGAGCGTGCAGTCGAAGCGCCCGGCGTCCGCATCGGGGACCACGGTGAACCGACGGAGGTGCAGCTCGTCGACGGCCTCCACCCAGACCGTCTGCCAGATCCCGGTCGTGCGGGTGTAGTAGCAGTCGGTGTTGCCGTACCAGGTCGCCTGCTTCCCACCGGCCTTCGGCTCGTGGCGGGTGTCGCGGGCGCGCACCACGATCTCGAGTTCCTGGCCCGGCTCGATCGCGCCGAGCGGCACCCGGATCGGCGTGAAGCCGCCGCGATGCCGCATCGCCTCGACCCCGTCCACCCACACGGTCGTGTCGTGGTCGACGGCGCCGAAGTGCAGCACGCCCTCCTTCCCCTGCCAGCCGGCCGGAACCGTGAAGCGCGTGCGGTACCAGACGGCCTCCATGAAGTCCGTGTGCTCGACGCCTGACGCCACCGACTCGGGCGCGAACGGGACGAGGATGCGGTCGGTCAGTTCGCGCCCGAGGAGCCCGCGCTCGAGCCCGCTGTCGCCGGCGTCGATCTCGAACTCCCACAGGCCGTTGAGATTGACCCAACCGTCACGGACGAGCTGCGGCCGGGGGTACTCCGGGCGCGGCTGCGGCGCGGTTTCGGCGCGGCCGCTCGGCAGCGGGGCGGGGAAGAGGAGAGGGTGCGTCATAGGTGTCGTTCCGATGCGTCGTGATGGGTGGAAGTGTCGTCGGGGCCCTTCGACAGGCTCAGGGACCGGGTTTGGGCTCGGGGACCGAGGGGGCTGAGCCTGTCGAAGGGCGGGGAAGTTGCTACCGGGCGTCGTCGACGGCCTTCGTCAGCTCGGCGACGAAGGCCTCAGCGGCCTCCTTGGGGGTGGTCTTGCCGAACTGGACGTCCTGGTTGTAGCGGCCGAGGATCTTCTCGCTGTCGCCACCACCGACGGGCGTGATCGCCGGCGGGGTGCCCGACTCCTCGCGCGCGGCGTCGACCACGCCGGCAACGATGCGGTCCGTCGGCGTCAGGTCGGGGTCGATCGCCTCCTGAAAGTCCGGGTTCGCCGGCATGCCGCGCTCGGTGCCGAACAGCTTCGCGACCTCGGTGTCCGTCGTCAGGAAGTCCACCAGCAACGCCGCCTCAGCGGGGTGCTCGGACTTCGACGAGACCGACCAGTACATCGACGGCTTCAGGTACTGGAACCCCTCGGACGAATCCTCGCTCGCCGGGAACGGCAGTAGGTCGAGCTGGTGGTCGGGTGCAGCGGCCTGGAAGGCGGTGAGCACCGACGACGGTTGGAAGGTCATCGCGACCTTGCCCGTACTCATGTCCATGAGGTCGATCGCCACACCGTTGCCTTCGGCCAGCTGCGAGGCGCTCGGGGCCGCGCCGCTCTCGATCTGGTCGAGCGCGTACTGCCAGTAGCTCTCCACGACCTCGGGCTTCAGGATGACCTTGCCGCTTTTGTCGTAGATGTCGTTGCCGTGCTGACGCGCCCAGAGCGTGAGGGTCGGCATGTCGCCGCCGAACGGTGACATGCCGTGGACGGCACCGCCCGAGGCCTCGGTCACCTGCAGGGCGACCTCGTTGAGGTCGTCCCACGTCCAGGTCGTCGCGTCGGGCAGCTGGATCCCGTACTGCTCGAAGATGGACCGGTTGACCATGAGGCCGACGGTGCCGACGCCGATCGGCACGCCGTAGAGCTCGTCCTTGACCTTGCCCTGGTCGAGCACATCGGCGCTGAGGTCGGAGGTGTCGAGGAACTCGTCGAGCGCACCGAGGTCTGCGAGGGCGCCGCGCTGGGCGTAGGAGGCGAGGTAGAGCTGGTCGAACTGCATGACGTCGGGGGCGTCTCCGCCGGCGACCGTGGTGGCGAGCTTGTCCCAGTAGCCGCCCCACTCGGTGGACTGGCCCTTCACGGTGATGTTGGGGTACTTCTCCTGGAAGAGGTCGATGGCGGCGCGGGTGCGCTCGTCGCGGGCCGTGGCACCCCACCAGTTGAAGGTGATGGTGACGTCCTCGTCGCTCAGCGCGGCATCGCCGTTCCCACCGCCGACGGCGCAGCCGCTGAGGGCGAGCGCCGAGATGGCGGTGGCGGCTGCGAAGCCGAGGATGCGGGACCGGGATCGTGGTTGGCGTTGCATGATGCTCCTTTGCATGGGGTGGATCGGTTGTGATGGCGGGGACCGGGGCTACTTGCCTCCGGTGGTCGCGATGCCCCGCAGGAGGAACCGCTGACCGAACAGGAAGGCGAGGAACACCGGCAGCAGGGTGACGACGCTCATGGCGAAGAGGGCGCCGTAGTCCGATTGCGACTGCGTGTCGACGAACGAGCGGAGGGCGACCGACGACGTGTACTTGTCAGGGTCGGTCACGAAGATCAGCTGGCCGAAGAAGTCGTTCCACGTCCAGATGAAGGTGAAGATCGCCGTCGTCGCAAGCGCCGGGGTCATGAGCGGGAGCATGATCTGCACGAAGATCCGCAGGTGTCCGGCTCCGTCGATGCGCGCCGCCTCGTCGAGCTCGCGGGGGATGCCGCGGATGAACTGCACCATGAGGAAGATGAAGAACGCGTCCGTCGCGAGGAACTTCGGCACGATGAGCGGCAGGTAGGTGTTGATCCAGTCGAGCTGGGCGAAGATGACGTACTGCGGGATGATCAGCACGTGGATCGGCAGCATCATCGTGAGCAGCATGGCCGCGAACGCGAACCGCTTGAACCGGAACCGCAGCCGGGCGAAGCCGTACGCGGCGAGCGAGCAGGTGAGCAGGTTGCCGATGATCGACCCGACGACCACGATCGCCGAGTTCGCCAGGTAGCTGCCGAACGGCTGCGCGAGCGCGTTCCAGCCGTTCGTGTAGTTCGACGCCTCGAAGGTGTCGAGCACGAGGCCCGGGTTGTCGAAGATGTACCCGTTCGGGCGGAGCGACGACACCACCATCCACAGCACGGGGTAGAGCATCAGCAGCCCGAGCAGGATCAGCAGCGCGTGCTTGCCGATGCTCGAGATCCGCTGACGGCGCAAGAGCTTGGCGCGCTGAGCGTCGCCCCGTTCGCGACGGGCGGCCGCATCGGGCGAGAGCCCGTCCTCGGAGGAGGGGCGGGTCTTGAGGTCAGTCATCGTAGAACACCCAATACTTCGAGGCCCAGAAGTTGATGGCCGTGGCGGCGGCGATGATGATGAGCAGGAGCCACGCGATCGCCGACGCGTACCCCATCTGGAAGCTGCCGAAGCCCTTCTGGTACAGGTAGAGCGTGATGAAGAGCGTCGAGTCGGACGGCCCGCCCGATCCGTTCGACACCACGTAGGCCTGCGTGAACGACTGGAACGCGCCGATGATGCCGAGCACGAGGTTGAAGAAGATGCTCGGGCTGAGCAGCGGGAGGGTGATCGACCGGAACTGGGTCCACCGGCCCGCGCCGTCCGTCGACGCAGCCTCGTAGTACTGCCGCGGGATCTGGCGGAGACCGGCGAGGAAGATCACCATCGGGGCGCCGAACGTCCACACGTGCAGGATGATCAGCGTCGACAGTGCGGTGTCGGGTTCCGAGATCCACCCGGGTCCCTGGATGCCGAAGACGGCGAGCAGCGCGTTGACGAGGCCGCTCGAGCCGAAGACGAGCCGCCAGAGGACGGCGATCGCGACGCTGCCGCCGAGCAGTGACGGCAGGTACAGCACCGACCGGTAGAACGAGAGCCCGCGCAGGCCGCGGTCCAGGAGGACCGCGATCGCCAGGGCGACCATGAGCTGCAACGGCACCGAGACCAGGACGTAGGTGATGGTCACCCCGAGGGACTGGTGCAGGCGGGGATCCTCGACCATCCGCTGCGCGTTCTCGAGCCCCGTGAAGTTCGGGTTCTGGAGGAGGTTGTAGTCGGTGAACGACAGGTACAGCGAGACGAGCACCGGCCCGAGCGTGATGACGAGGAAGCCGATGATCCATGGGCCGAGGAAGAGGAGCGCCGCGCGGTTGTCCCGGAACTCGGAGGCGTCGCGATGCTTAATCGCTCCCTTCGGCGTCCGCAGCGCGCGCAGCTCGTTGAGCGCGCTCATGTGGCGGCTCGGGTGATGGGTGGTGGGCTCTCGAACATGCTGCGCATCTCCTTCGACTCGCTGCGACCGTGCTGACAGGGAGACACGCTAACCGCTTGTGCTACGTAGCACAAGACGGACTTGGAAATCGGTTGCCGCCGGTATCCGACGGTCGTGGAGTCGGTACGCTTGCGTCAGGACCGACGCACGGTGGAGCGCGCGCGACCGACGGGGAGGCACGGATGGCAGTGACCGCACGGGATGTCGCGCAGGCGGCCGGCGTCTCCCAGCGCACGGTGTCGGACGTCGTGAACCTGCCAGGGCGGGTCGGTGCCGAGACCCGCAAACGCGTGCAGGCGGTCATCGACGAGCTCGGCTATCGGCCCAATCCGCACGCGAGAGGACTCCGCAACAACCGCAGCGGACTCATCGCTCTCGTCGTCCCCGAGCTCGACGTTCCGTACTTCTCCGACCTCGCCCGCTGCCTCATCCCCGAACTCACGAAGCGCTCGCTCACCCTCGTCGTGGATCAGACCAACGGCGACCCGGAACGCGAGCGCGCCGTGCTCACCGGGGGAGCGGTGTCCTCGACGTTCGACGGCGTACTACTGAACGCACTCAACCTGACGGCCGCCGACGTCGAGGCAGCCGCCGCGACGCAACCGATCGTCCTGCTCGGCGAGAGCGACTACGGCGCGAGCGCGGACCACGTCGCCATCGACGGTACCGAGGCGGCCTACGTGGCGACCAGGCACCTGATCGAACGGGGATGCACCCGCATCGGCGCCATCGGTCGGCAGGCCCACTCCACGGGCACCGCGAAGCAACGCGTGGACGGGTTCACCCGCGCGATGCAGGAGGCCGGACTCGACCCGAACCGGTATATGGCCGAAGGGGAATACGATCGCGCGAGCGGGGCGGCCGTCATGGGCGGGATGCTCGACGTGGGCGATCCTCCTGACGGCGTGTTCTGTTTCAACGACCTCATGGCGCTGGGCGCGATGCGTGCCGCGTGGGATCGCGGCGTCGACATCCCGCGCGACCTGGCCGTGGTCGGGTTCGACGACATCGAGGACGGCCGGTACGCGATGCGGTCACTGACGACGGTCGCGCCCGACAAGGAGGCGATCGCCCGCGAGGCCGTCGCGATGCTGGTCGAACGCGTGGCCGGGCACGTCGGGCCGGGGCGGCGGGTGCGCGCCGGCTTCGAACTGATCGTCCGAGAATCGTCCGGTCCGGTGCGACTCACCCGATGATGGCGCACGTCGGGTTCGTGCCGAGGAGGCCTGTCCCCACCTGCACGACGGCCCACGGCGACGTCCAGATCGTGTCTCGAGCGAGCGGCGGGACGATCAGGCTCGACGGCGCCACGCGGACGCCGAGATAGCCGGACCCACCGAGCAGGCCGGTGAGCAGTCCGTCGAGCAGAGCGCGGTTGAAGGTGATCGAGTACTGCCTCGTCGGGTTCGGCGTCGGCGAGGTCGCGGCCGGTGTGACCGCCGCCGAGGCGAGGGCGATCGTGGTCGACGTGTTCCCGCCGCCGACTTGGATGTCCGCCGCGCCATACCCCTCCGGCATGGTGAACGTCAGGGTGTAGGAGTTGATGACCAGTCCGACGCCGAGCACCGACGTCGTCGAGATGGAGCACCCGCTTGCTCCGGCGAGGTAGACGGGCTTGGGGATGCTCAGTGCGGCGAACGTCGCGGCACCCGACTCGGCGTCCTGCCATGCGGCCTCCACCGGTTGCGGAGCAGGAGCTGCGACGAGCGCGACAGTGGTCGCGAGGACGACCGCAGCGACGTGTCTTGACCGCCCTGGTTTCATCGAGCGCTCCTCGCCGAGCGCGAATGCTGGCGCAGCGCGCCGAACCACGCGCCGACGAGGCCGATCAGGATCGCGCCGGCAGCGGTCCACACGGCGAACTCGATGCTCGCGCCGGTGCGGGGGAGCGTGGTGATCGGGCCGGGCGAGACCGAGACGTCGTCGCCGATGCCCTCGGCCGTGACCGTGAGGGCGACCGAGGCGTTCGCCACCGCTGCACCGGACGGCATCCGGACGTCGAACTTCAGCCACCACGCCTCTGTGCTGCGCATCGAGAGGACCGCACGCTCGACGCCGTCGACGGGCACCGCCATCTCGTCGAACAGGTGGGTGACGGTGCCGACGCATCCGGCCGCGGTCCAGCGGACGGAACAGGCGTCGACGACCATGACGAGCCCGAGCTCGGACGAGCCGGAACCGACCATGGACACGTCGATGGAGCCCGGTGTGGCTTCCGGCCTGGTGCTGATGCCGACCTCCCACGGCGTCGATCGGCCGGGCGAGAGCGACTGCATGGCCGACGGATCGCCGATCGAGGTGAGGACGACCGCCTCACCGGCGATGACGTCGACCGTCGGTTCGGCGTGCGCGGGAGCTGCGCCGCCGATCGCGAGGCCGGCACCGAGGAGCAGGGCGACCGGTGAGCAGCGGAGCGCGGCGTGGCGGGCCGGTCGTGGTCCAGTTCCGTCGGCGCCGGCCGTGGAGGAGCGGCGACGTGCATCAGCACGTCGGCTGCCGTCAGCTCCTCCTGAGCCACCCGGTGGGCGCTTGCGGTCGGAGCGCGGCCAGAACGCCCACATGACGAGGGCCGAACAGCTGAGCGTCAGTCCGGCCAGAACCCACGGGCTGGACAGCCACACGACGAGGTACGCGAGCCCGGGCACCGAGGCGAGCACGAGACGGACCGTCGAGACCGTGTACGGCTCGGGGTCCTCCGACAGGTTCGCGTCGCCCTGCATGGTGATCGTCCGCTGCGGTCCCGCGGTGTCGACACCACCGATCACCGAGGTGACGCGGTGGGTGACCGGCAGCTGACCGGCGCGATCGACGGTCACGACGTCGCCGACCGCGATGTCGGATGCCGGGATCTCGCGGACGAGCGCGAGTGAGCCGGTGGGGATCGTCGGGCTCATGGAACCGGTCTTGAACATGATGAGGGTGATGTTGAAGCAGGTCGCGAGGATGACGAGCACGATGCAGACCACCCCACCGACGGCGGCGAGGTTCAGCAGGGTGCTGCCGACGATCGACGCCACCGAGCGGCGGGGCTGCTGCCGCTCGGTGGCGTCGATCGCTTCCGTGGAGGGTCGGGTCACGGTGCTCCGATCAGGAACTGGAGGTGCTGGTGAGCTGCCACGTCGCCGACGCGGTTCCGCCCTGGAAGCTGGAGGCCGTGCCGGCCTTCACCCGCACGTCGAAGCAGAATCGCACCGTCGAACCGCCGGCCGCCGTGAGTGCACCGGTCGCCGTCGGCGGAGCCGTGCCCGTGGAGAGCGACGCGGTGTACGCGGGCACGGTCGCCGAGGTGAACGCGGCGGCGTTGCACGCCGTGCCCGCCGCCGTCGTGACCACGCGGTACTCGAGTTGCGGCAGGAGGGTGCCCGTCGCCGCCGAGACCGCGGACAGCGCCGCCGTCCCGCCGATGTTCGTCGCGGCGGTCGTGCGGATGTCGATGTACGCGAACTGCGAGAGCCCTGGCGACATGGCGGTCGCGTTGAAGACCAGCGTCGCTGGGTTCGCCGCCTCGTGCGCCGCCCAGGTCGACGACGAGGTCTGCGACTCCACGGCGAAGGTACTGGCCGCGAAGGTCGCCGTTCCGAACTCGTCGTCGCTCCACGCGGCAAGGGTCAGCGAGGTCCCGACGCCGAGCACGAGCGCCGCTGCGAGGGCCGCGCGGGCCTTCGTGAAGCGCGACGTGCTCCGTCGTCGATCGGTGCGGTGGTGTCTGCCTGCCGCAGGCGTGTGCCGTCCCATGATCGCCGTCCCGCCGCGGCTTACGGCAGCGGCGTGGTGGAGACGGCTGAGAACTCCCAGACGACGCTGCCGCTGGGGGAGGCCTGCGGGAGTGACGCCGCCGGGGTGACCTCGAAGCAGAGGTACACGGGCGTCGTGGCGGCGCCCAGGGTGAAGATGTCCGCTGCCGTGCTGGACGTGGTGGCGGCGTCCGTCACGAGCGCGTCGCCCGCGGCGAAGCTCGCCGCGTCGCAGCCGAAGGTGGTGGTGGTCACCACCGAGTAGGTGAGGGAGGATGCGATGGGAGCGGTGCTCGAGGCCTCGATGTCCACGGTCGCGGCGTAGGTCGACGCTGCGGTCAGCTGCACGGCGAAGCCGGCGTAGACGGGCTCCTCGGGAGCCAGGTTGTCGGCCTCGACGGCGAAGGTGAGGGGCGCGGCAGCCGCTTCGGTGGGGTGCTCGGAGAACGTGGTGCCGTCGGTGCTTCCCTCGATGCTGAACGCACCGCCGGCGAAGATCCCGGTCGCGAACTCGGAGTCGTTCCAGGCCGCGAGGGTGATCGCCGCACCGACGCCGAGCACGAGACCGCCGGCGAGGATCGCCTTCGCCCGCTTGCTGCGCAGTCCGCGCACGGGTGTCTCGGTGCCGGCGGCCACCTGGGCCTCGGTGCTGGTGTCGATGGTCATGGAAACCCCCTGGAGTCCGACGGTGCCACCGCGGTGCCACCTGACATGTCGGGCACAGGGAGACGACCTCCGCGCATCTCGCGACACTCACAGGACGATAGGCAGCAGGCTGATCTGTTGTCACCAGTAGTGGGGTACTGGGATCGCCGGGCGCTACGCAGAAAACTGCGGAGCGCCCGGTCTGACCGCCGCCGTCTACGCCTCTCGCTGCCCGGACTGCATGACGATCCGGCCCAGATCACGCCGACGCTCGGCGCCGAGCTTCGTCCGCGCCTGCAGGACGTGCGACTCGACCGTCCGGACGCTGAGGAACAGGCGGGTCGCGATCTCCTGGTTACTGAGCCCCTGGGCGATGAGCGCCGCGACCTCGAGCTCGCGGCGCGTGAGCGAGCTCAGGTCGGGGGAGGTGCCGGCCCCGTGGTTCGCCGCACTCTTCGAGATGTAGGCCAATGGCGAGTGGGTGGGAGGCTGGTCGGCAGCCGTCGGCGCCACTGGCGTCTCGTCGGACCGGTGGGTCACGAAGATCGGCGACGGGGGGACGGCGACCGGCCCGGTGACGGCGGCGTCCGACCGCGGCGTACCGCCGAGGCTCGCCAGCTCCGCAGCCCGCTCGGCGGATCGCCGGGCGTCGTGCGGTCGGCCCTCCGCGGTGCGGAGTCGCTCGGCCAGTTGATGCGCTGCGATGGCCCGATGACGCGCACCGATCTGTTCGAGGGAGGATGCCGCTTCCTCCACGCGGCCGGCGTCTCCGGCCGCGCCCGCCTCGAGCAGCAGGAAGAGCGCACCCTGCAGCGGCGTGAACTCGCGCGATCGTGCGTCGACGACCCAGTCGAGTGCCTCAGCCGGTTCAACTCCGGCCACCAAGGCCAGGCAGGCGGCGTAGAGCCGTTCGGTGAGCGGCTTCTGACGACTCCGGGCCATGTGGCGCAGCTGGAGACGGGCATCGGCGACTCTGCCGCGGGACATCAGCAGGCTGAAGTCGGTGCTGTCCGCGATGAACGAGAGGATCGGCGAGGATGCGATGATGCGCTGGTCCTCGGAAGCCCGACGTTCCTCCGCCTCCTCGACGTGGCCGGTCTGTGCCAGGGCTCCGATCAAGAGGAGTGCCGCCTGCACGTGTGCTTCCGGCGGCACCGTGGAGTCGAGCATCCGCTCGATGACCCGCAGATCGGCGAGCGCCCGTTCCGGTCGTCCGTCGTACATCGCGAGCAGTGCTCCGAGCAGACCCACGATGCACTGGTCGGTCGTGGCCAACTGTCCGGTTCCGCGTTCCGCCCGTTCGGCGAACTCGTCGACGAACCGGGCGAAGCCGGACCAGGACAGGCCGGTCATCAGCTGGACGCTGCCGGACGCCAGAACGTACATCGCGCTCGCGTCGCGAACGGCGTGGGAGAGCTGGTGGGCGGCGCTGTAGGGCACCGCGCGGTAGACGCCGTCAGCGAGCTGCAGCAGCTCGCTCAGCTCGGTGGGCGTCGCGTGGAGACCGGTGCGGGTCAGGAGGGCGGCGGCTGCGTAGAGCCGTGAGGACTGCGATGCGGTGGTGTCGCGCAGCACGCTCCAGAAGACCTCGTCGCCGCCGGTGGATCCGTCCCGGTCCTGGTCCCGCCAGGTCTCGATCATCCGGATCCGCTGCCCCAGCACACGGCTGTGCTCCTCCTGCTCGGTGAGTTCTTGCGCGCAGGTCCGGTCGGCCCAACGGTCCAAGGTCGCACGCCAGCTGAGCAGCTCCGTCTGGACGTCGTCGTCCGAGTCCGCGGAGGGGTCGTACTCGAGGGCACGTTGGGCCCCGAGCGTGTCGCCCAGCATCGCGAGCGACCGGGACCGCTGCAGCACGGCGGCCACGGAAGGCCGCCATCGGTAGGCGCGTTCGGCGAGCACTCGACCGTCCTCGGCCAGCCCGGACACGTTCGCGACATGTGCCGCTTCGAGGAAGATCCTGGCCATGGCGGCGGAATCGAGCCCCTCGTCGACCACCTGCTCCGTCGTCGACATCCAGTACCGTCCCAGGATGAACGACTCGTTCGGTGTCAGACGCCCGCCGGCGCGTACGTCCGAGATGAGGGTCCGCTGCACCCGGTCGTGGCGGTGCAGCCGACCACTGTGCCGCCACTCCGAGAGCGCCGACCACGCGTGCAGTTCGTCGGCGACGATCCGGTCCTGCCCGGAGCCGTCGTTGCGGGCGAGTCCCATCCGCAGCAGCGTGTGGAGCTGATGCTCGCCGAGGAGGCGAGCCGCTCGCGGGTAGGGGACGGAGCCGAGCTTGGCGAGCATGACGAGCGCGTAACGCCCCTCGTCCTCGAGGCGCGACAGTTGTGGCTCGGTGAGGTCGTGCACGCGCGGTGAGACGCCGGCGACACCGAGGGAGAGGATGCTCCGGGGGAGGTAGAAGTCGCCGCCCGTCTCCAGGGCGTCCTTCGTCAGCTCATGGACGAGCCGCGGCGATCCATTGCTCAGCCGCACGATGACGGCCTTCGCCATGTCGTCGAGCACGGCGTCGTCGGCGGCCTGGTCTGCGAGGGCGGAGGCTTCGAAACCGTCGAGCGCGGGCAGGTCGATGCGCGTGAGTGAGCCGCCGCGCCAGACGGCGAGCAACCGGTGGGCCGCTTCGTCGGTCCGGCCCTGCAGTCCCGTCAGCTCCTGTTCCAACGTGACGAGCGCCACATGCTCCCGCGACTGGGAGAGGTCGACGATGTCCGACAGGCTCGACGGGTGCAAGCGGGAACCGTCGTCGATGATGAAGACGGCGCCACTCGGCGTGGTGCGCCAGTTGCTCAGCGCCTCCGATGCGTCCGGCGATGCGCCCGACAGGTGGACCACCGCGCGGCCGGCTTCATGCATTCGACGGCCGATGCCTTCCGCGGTGAAGGTCTTGCCGTAGCCGTGCGGACCGACCAGGAGCGTGCTCGACCGGCTCTCGATGAGCGATGCCGCGCGTTCGATGGCAGCCACCCGGCTGCTCGGTTGCGCGCCCGAACGGGTCGTCGCCTGCCGGAACTCACCCGAGCGACGCGTCGACGCCCCCGCCGATCTCGACCCCCCGCCGAACCGGCGACCGCCGGCGCTCATGGCAGGTCCCGGGCGATCGACCCCGTCCGCGACCCCGCTCGCGGTTCTCCTGTCCCAGTCCGATTCTCCATCGCAGCCCCCTCAAGCTCCGCCAGCATCCGGTGGGGGATCCACACACTCAGGTGGTGCGAATCCATCGTCGGACTGCCCCCATTATCCGTACTCCCTGAATACGCCGGGAACCTTAGCTGGGCGTTCTCAGTAGAAACTACGTACCCCGGGTGGGGGTTTACCCCTCGTCTCTGGGGGTTATCCCGCAGCGGCGACGCGCATTCGCCGCGATGCGGACCGTTCCGTGCGGATACGGCGTGTGGACGGATGCGGAGACGTTCGTCGTCGACCGGAGTACCGGTTTCCGCTCGCGCACTACGGAGGTTGGGGTCCCTCCTCTGGGGGACAGACCCGGCCAGCCCTAGATTGGCCGGGATTGACGCCAGACGCGGCCAGCCCGTGCACCGACGAAAGGGTTCCACCGTGGGGGAACAGCAACGCAGCATCCTCGGCCGAGGCCGTGCGTGGAAGGTCGCGGCCATGGCCGTGGTCGGCACGGTCATCGCCATGGGATCGACGACGACGGCGGCAGTGGCCGCCCCATCCGACGTCTCGGACGGCCTCGGTCGATTCCTCGGTGGGCAGGCGGCCGGGATCAACCTCGACACCCTCGCCGCTGTCGCCGGTGCCCGAGCCGAGAACCCCAGCGGGGTGCACCCCGTCGCCGCGAACCCGCTCTCGGCAGAGGTGCTCAACACCCTCGGCGTCGACCTCGGTAGCTCGCTCCAACTGTTCGGCGCCAACGGCGTCATCGAGCTCGGTGCCGTCGCCCAGTACGGTGCCGCGGCCGACAACGGTGACGCGATCGCCGGTTCCGGTGCGGTCACCGACCAGGGCGGCGTCTCCATCGGTGGACCCGACGCCCCGCCGGCCGATGCGGACCTCGACCTCACCGGCCTGCTCGGCCGGGTCGGAACGCCGACCGGGGGCATCCTCAGCGACCTCTCGCTCAGCCTCGGCGCCCTCGCCTCCACGATCTCGCAGACGGGCGGCGCCACGGCCGTCCCCGACTACCAGATCGCCGGTGCGACGCTCAACTTCCAGAGCCCCCTCGTGCAGAACGTCGGCACGCAGGTCACCGGGCTTCTCCCGCCGCTGCAGACCACGCTCAACGGACTCACCTCGGCGCTCAACACGGCGCTGAACGCGAACCTCATCGGCGTCCTCCGTGTGAGCGCGACGGCGACGGTCACGCCGCCGAACCTCGCGACCGTCGTCAACAACATCCTCACCACCCAGGCGTCCCAGTCAGCGGCCACGGGCGTCTCCGTCAACCTGCTCACCGGCGCGGTGACGGTGGACCTCGCGACCCTCCTCGCGAACGACCCGAACCTGCCGGACCTCAACGACCTGCCGCCGAACACCTCGCTGTTGTCCGGCCCGATCGGCGCCGCCATCGCCGCCGCGATCACGTCCGCCGTCACCGCGCAGGTCACGGCGGTGTCGGCCGGCGTCAAGGCAGCCGTCGACGGCACTCGCATCCAGGTCACCGGCAACGTGACGACGAACGTCGTCGTCACGCAGGTCCCCGTCATCTCCTTGTCGCTCGACTCGACCCTCGGCGCCGTCCAGAACGGCACCGCCGCCTTCACCTCGGCGGGGCTCCTCCCGAACGTGTTGAACCCGATCCTCGCGACCCTCGGACTCACCCTCGACGGCGTGGTCAACCTCGTCCTCAACCTCGTGAAGAACACGGTCGCCACGGCCTACACCGGTGTCGGAACGCTCAACACCGGCCTGAACGGCATCACCGGCGGTCTCGCCGCGAACGTCGTCGGCCCCATCCTGAACATCGTGCGGCTCGTCGCCGACGTCACCGCCAACGTGCAGCCGACGACCGGCGACCTCGGTGACGGATCGGCGACCGTTCGAGCCGTGCAGATCTCCCTCGTCCCGGCGATCTCGCTCGCGACGGTCAACCTCGCGTCGTCCTCCGTCCGCGGCACGCTCGTCGTGTACGACACGGCGATCACCGCCACACCGGCGACCGTCAACCCCGGCCAGTCCACCGTGATCGACGGCACCGGGTTCGCGGCGAACGAGCAGGTCACCATCACCGCACCCGGCCTCGACCCGGTCACCACGACGTCGGATGCCGCCGGTGTGATCAGCCAGAGCGTCGCGATCCCCGCCGGCTTCACCCCGGCGACCCTGACGTTCACCGCCACCGGTGCGACCTCCGACACCCCGGCCACCACCGACCTCGTCGTCGCGCCGTTCGTGACCGCCATCACCGCCGACCCGGCGACGATCGCTCCCGGTGGCAGCACCACGATCACCGGCACCGGGTTCCTGCCCGGCGAATCGGTGTCGATCACCGTCCCCGGCCTCACCGACCCGATCGTCACCACCGCGACGGGCACCGGCACGATCTCCACCAGCCTCACGCTCCCGGCGGACTTCCCGCTCGGCCCCGTGACGGTCACGGCGACCGGTGCCTCGTCGGCCAGCCCGGCGACCACCACGGTCACCGTCGAGGCGACGCAGTACGTCACCGCCATCACCGCCGACCCGGCCAGTGTCGTCGCGGGTGAGACCACGACGATCACCGGCACCGGTTTCGCTTCGGGTGAGACCGTCACCGTGTCGATCCCCGGCGTCGACCCGGTCACCACGACGGCCACCGGAACCGGCACGATCTCGGTCGAGCTCGACGTCCCGACCGACTACGCCGCAGGCCAGGTCGTCGTGACCGCGCTCGGCGAGACGTCCGACACCCCGGCCACCACCAACCTCACCGTGGTCTACGAGACGTCGATCGTCGCCGTCCCGGCCACGGTCGCGGGTGGCACGACCACGATCATCAACGGCGCCGGTTTCGCGCCCGGCGAGGACGTCGTCGTGACGTTCCCCGGCCTCGAGCCGATCACCGTCACCGCCACAGCACTCGGCGCGATCGGCACCCCCATCGCGGTCCCGCAGGACTTCGCGGTCGGCGACGTCACGGTCACCGCGCTCGGCGCCGTGTCCGCGACCGAAGCGACCACCGTCGTCACCGTCACTGCGACGGTCTACGACACCGCCATCGCGCTGGACCCGACGTCGCTCATCCCTGGGAACACCACGATCGTGACCGGCACCGGCTTCCTGCCCGGTGAGACGGTCACCGTCGGCTACCCGGGCGGCACCCCGGTGACCGTCGACGCGGACGGCGACGGCGGCTTCACCGTCGACCTGCCCGTCCCCGACGGCACGCCAGCCGGCACGCTCGTCGTCACCGCGACCGGCGAGACCTCCGCAACCCCGGCGACCGCCGACCTCGAGGTGCTGCCGTACGACACGGCCATCACGGCCGACCCGGCCTCGCTCCTCCCCGGCAACTCGACCACCATCACGGGTACCGGCTTCGCCGCGAACGAGTCGGTCTCCGTCTCCTTCACTGGCGGCACGCCCGTCGTCGTGACGGCTGACGGCGACGGCGGCTTCACGGCCGTCCTGCCGATCCCGTCCGGCACGCCTGCCGGCGAGCTCACGGTCACCGCCATCGGCGCGGCCTCCGCCACACCGGCCGAGACGGACATCACCGTCGAGGCCTACGACACCGTCATCGCGCTCGACCCGGCGACCATCGCCCCCGGCGGCAGCACGGTCGTCACCGGTTCCGGCTTCGTCCCGCTCGAGTCCGTCTCGATCACCATCCCCGGCCTCGCGACGCCCGTGACGACCACGGCGAACGGCGACGGCGAGATCACGGTCAGTGTCACCCTGCCGGCGGACTTCCCGCTCGGCGACGTCACGGTCACCGCCACCGGCGTCGTCTCGGCCACCCCGGCCACGGCGACCCTCACCGTCGAGGCGACCACCTACGTCACGGCCATCACGGTCGACCCGACGACGGTCGTCGCTGGGGAGAGCACGCTCGTCACCGGTACCGGCTTCGAGCCCGACGAGACCGTCACGGTCTCCATCCCCGGTGCACCCGCGGTCACCACGCAGGCATCGGCGACCGGCACCATCTCCGTTTCGCTGCCGGTCCCGGCGGACTACGCGGAGGGCACGGTCGTCGTGACCGCCCTCGGCGAGGTCTCCGAGACCCCGGCCACCACGAACCTCGCGGTCGACGTCGTCTACACCCCGACGATCACCGCCGACCCGGCCACGGTCCCCGGCGGCACCAGCACCGAGATCTCGGGCGCCGGCTTCGCGCCGAGCGAGAGTGTCACGGTCACCTTCCCCGGCCTCGACCCGATCACGGTCACGTCGAACGCAGCGGGTGAGATCACGACCACCATCGACGTCCCGCAGAACTTCGCGGTCGGTCCGGTCACGGTCACCGCCCTCGGCGTCGTCTCCGCAACCGAGGCGACGACCACTGTCACGGTCGAGGCCACGGTCTACGACACGGCGATCACCGCCGACCCCGACACGCTCCTCCCCGGCGGCAGCACCACCGTCACCGGAACGGGTTTCCTGCCCGGCGAGTCCGTCTCCGTCTCCATCCCCGGCGGCACGCCCGTCGTGGTGGAGGCCGACCCGGACGGCGACATCACCGCCATCCTGCCGATCCTGCCCGGCACGGACCCCGGTCCCGTCGTGGTGACGGCCGTCGGCGCGGTCTCGGCCACGCCCGCCACTGCGACGATCACCGTCGAGGCGTTCGACACGACGCTCACCGCGACGCCGTCCACGCTGAACCCCGGTGACTCGACGATCCTGTCCGGCGCCGGCTACGTCGCGAACGAGTCGGTGACCATCTCGGCTCCCGGCTTCGACGACGTCGTGACCACGGCCAACGGGCTGGGTGAGATCAGCCAGGTGGTCGCCTTCCCGGCGGACTTCGTCCCCGCGACCGTGACGTTCACGGCCACGGGCGCCCTGTCGCTCACGCCGGCGCAGACCTCGGTCCTCGTCGAAGCGGTCGTGTACGACACGGCGATCACGGTGGACCCGACGACGGTCAACCCGGGTGGAACCACCACCGTCACGGGCACCGGCTTCGCACCGAACGAGACCGTCACCATCACGATCCCGGGCGGCGACCCCGTCACCGTGACGACGAACGGCGACGGCGACTTCACGCAGCCCGTGACGATCCCGGCCGGAACGCCTGCTGGGCCACTGACGATCACCGCGACCGGTGACACGTCGAACACGCCTGCCGACGCCGACGTGACCGTGGTTCCGTACGAGACCGCGATCACCGCCGACCCGGACACGCTGCTCCCCGGCACCTCGACGACGATCACCGGTACCGGGTTCGCGCCGAACGAGTCCGTCTCGGTCTCCATCCCCGGTGGTACACCGGTCGTCGTGACGGCAGACGGCGACGGTGGCTTCACCGCTGCCCTGCCGATCCCGTCGGGCACGGATGCCGGACCGCTGGTCGTCACCGCAACCGGCGCAGTCTCGGCGACGGACGCGACGGCGACGGTCACCGTCGAGGCCTACGAGACCGCGATCGCCCTCGACCCGACGACGGTCGCCCCTGGCGGCAGCACCACGGTCACCGGTGACGGCTTCGCGCCGAACGAGGCCGTAAGCGTCACCGTCCCGGGCATCGCGACGCCGATCCCCACCACGTCGAACGGCAACGGTGAGATCTCCGTGAGCGTCGACCTCCCGGCGGACCTCCCGCTCGGACCCGTGACCATCACCGCAACCGGGGCCGTCTCGGCGACCCCCGCCACGGCGACGCTCACCGTCGAGGCCACGACCTACGTCACGGCCATCACGGCTGACCCGACCACCGTCGTCGCGGGTGCCAGCACCCTCGTCACCGGCACCGGCTTCGCACCGAACGAGAGCGTCACGGTCTCGATCCCCGGTGCCGACCCGGTGACCACCACGGCGACGGCGACCGGCACCATCTCGGTGTCGCTGCCCGTGCCGGTCGACTACGCCGAAGGCACGGTCGTGGTGACCGCGCTCGGTGCGACGTCCGACACCCCTGCGACGACGAACCTCACGGTCGACGTGGTCTACACGCCGACGATCACCGCCGACCCGGCGACGGTCCCCGGCGGCACCTCGACGGAGATCTCGGGGAGCGGCTTCGCTCCGACCGAGAGCGTCACCGTCACCTTCCCCGGTCTCGCGCCGGTGACGGTCACCTCGAACGCCGACGGTGAGATCACCACGACGTTCGCCGTCCCGCAGGGCTTCGCGACCGGTCCGGTCACGGTCACCGCACTCGGCGTCGTCTCGGCGACCGAGGCGACCACCACCGTCACGGTCGAGGCCACGGTCTACGACACCGCGATCACCCTCACACCGGACACGGTGAACCCGGGCCAGACGACCACGGTCACCGGTACCGGCTTCCAGCCGAACGAGTCGGTCAGCGTCTCGATCCCCGGCGGCGACCCCGTCGTGGTGACGGCCGACGGCGACGGCGGCTTCACCGCGACCCTGCCGGTGCCGCCCGGAACGCCCGCCGGGCCGGTCACGGTGACCGCGGTCGGCGAGACCTCGGCGACGCCCGCCGAGGCGGAGCTCACGGTCGAGGCCTACGAGACGGCGATCACCGCCGACCCGAGCACGGTCACGGCCGGCGGAGCGACGCTCGTCACAGGTACCGGCTTCGCCGCGAACGAGTCCGTCACGGTCTCGGTCCCGGGCGGCACCGCCGTCCCGGCGACGACGAACGGCGCCGGTGAGTTCTCGGTCGGCATCACGATCCCTGCGGCCGCCACAGCCGGCCCGCTCGTCGTGACGGCCGAGGGAGCGGTGTCGCAGACACCCGCCACCACCACTGTCACGGTCACCGCTGTCGTGTTCTCGCCCGTCATCACCGCTTCCCCGGACGCGCTGATCGCCGGTGACACGACGGTCATCACCGGATCGGGCTTCGCAGCCAACGAGACGGTGACGGTGTCCATCCCGGGCGCTCCGGTCGTCACGCAGGTGACGAACGCCGGCGGCGGCTTCACGGTGACCCTGCCGGTCCCCGACGGCTACGCGCTCGGCGACGTCACGGTCACGGCACTCGGCGCTGCATCGAACGAGCCGGCGACGACGATCATCGAGATCCTCGCGTACGACACGGCCATCACGGTCGACCCGTCCTCGGTGCTGCCGGGTGAGACGGTCACGGTCGACGGGACGGGCTTCGCCGGTGGCGAGACCGTCACGGTGTCCGTCCCGGGCGCACCGTCCGTCACCGTGGTGACGAACCCTGACGGTTCCTTCACCGTGGACCTGCCGATCCCGGACGACTACACGCCCGGACCGGTCACGGTGACCGCCGAGGGCGACGTCTCCGAGACGCCCGCCGAGGCCGACGTCACCATCGAGGACGGAGCGGTCGACGTCGACACCGACGCCGCTGCGGTCGACGTGGACACGGATGCCGACGTCGACGTGGACGTGGATACCGACACGGACGTGGACACCGACGTGGACACTGACACCGCGACGGATGCTGACGTGGACGCTGACACGGCCACCGACGCTGACGTCGACGCTGACACGGCGACTGACGCTGATGTGGATGCTGACACGGCGACTGACGCTGACGTGGACGCAGATGTGGATGCCGACACGGCGACGGATGCTGACGTGGACGCTGACACGGCGACTGACGCTGACACGGCGACCGATGCTGATGTGGATGCCGACACGGCGACTGACGCTGACGTGGATG
>NZ_JADKSI010000003.1:702063-739087 GCF_015350715.1 Plantibacter sp. VKM Ac-2876
CCGACACGGCGTCGGATGCCGATGTGGACGCGGATGCTGACACGGCGACCGATGCGGACGTGGATGCCGACACGGCGTCGGATGCCGATGTGGACGCGGATGCTGACACGGCGACCGATGCGGACGTGGATGCCGACACGGCGACTGACGCTGACGTGGATGCTGACACGGCGACTGACGCCGACGTGGACGCGGATGCTGACACGGCCACCGATGCGGACGTCGACGCAGATGTGGATGCCGACACGGCGACTGACGCGGATGTGGATGCTGACACGGCGACTGACGCCGACGTGGACGCGGATGCTGACACGGCCACCGATGCGGACGTCGACGCAGATGTGGATGCCGACACGGCGACTGACGCGGATGTGGATGCTGACACGGCGACTGACGCCGATGTGGACGCTGACACCGCTACCGACGCTGACGTGGACGCGGATGCCGACACAGCGACTGACGCTGATGTGGACGCTGACACGGCGACCGATGCTGATGTGGACGCTGACACGGCGACCGATGCTGATGTGGACGCGGATGCCGACACGGCGACGGACGCCGATGTGGACGCGGATGCCGACACGGCGACCGATGCTGATGTGGACGCTGACACGGCCACTGATGCAGACGTGGACGCTGATGCTGACACGGCGACTGACGCTGATGTGGACGCTGACACGGCCACTGATGCAGACGTGGACGCTGATGCTGACACGGCGACCGACGCTGATGTGGATGCCGACGCAGCGACGGATGCCGACACCGCAGCTGATGCCGACACCGCAGCTGATGCCGACACCGCCGCTGACGCCGACTCGGCAGCTGACGCCGATGGCGACACCGACGCCGGTGACGAGCGCCAGGCGACCGTCAAGTACTCGACGATCGTCCGCGACACGGGTGTGATCCAGGAGGTCTACGCCACCGGCTTCGAGCCCGGCGAGACCATCTCGGCCACCGTGTTCTCGACGCCGTTCGCCCTGACGCCCGTCATCGCAGATGCCTCCGGTAACGCCACGTTCACCTTCCCGATCGACTCGTCGCTCGAGCT
Organism: Plantibacter sp. VKM Ac-2876; assembly: GCF_015350715.1. Lineage (NCBI taxonomy): Bacteria > Bacillati > Actinomycetota > Actinomycetes > Micrococcales > Microbacteriaceae > Plantibacter > Plantibacter sp. VKM Ac-2876. The sequence continues at coordinate 703,115 of NZ_JADKSI010000003.1, forward strand.
GGGTGCCCACCGCGTGGAACTCTCCGGATCCGTGACCGGTGCCCTGCCGCTCGACCGTCAGGCAACCGCCTTCACGGTCACCGCGGCGGCCGCCGCCGCACCGGGGTCACGCCCCGGTCTCCCGAGCACCGGCTTCGACGGCCTGTGGCTCGGGGGACTCGGCGCCACGATGCTCCTCCTCGGAGGTGCCTTCGTGGCTACGCGACGGGCGCGTATGGAGTGACCCCGCCGAGTGGGCCGCGCCGTATTCGGGTCGGCGCGGCCCACTCCTTCCCCCGCGGACGGCACCACCGAACGGGTGCCCCCGCGGTTCATCACCACCCAGCACCAAGGAGGAACCGTGACTCCGATCACACGCACACCCGTCGGGAGTCGTCCTGACACCCTTCGACAAGCTCAGGGACCGGACGGCGCCGAGGGACCGGACGGTGCCGAGGGACCGGACGGCGCCGAGGGACCGGACGGCGCCGAGAGACCAGACGGCGCCGAGGTTCCGGACGGCGATCAGGCACCGGCGGCAGCTCGGCAGATCCGGGGAGCGGGATCGCCTCGGGATGGAGCCGCCTCGCCGAAGCGGGCCGCGCGCATCGCGGCCGCGGTCTCGATCGCCCTCGTCGGCGTCTACGTCGCCGGCACCCTCGTCATCGTCTCGCCGACCACACCCGTCCGCGGTGCCGTCGTCGCCGCGGCGGGCCCGTACTTCACGCAGAAGTGGAACGTCTTCGCCCCGAGCATCATGAAGACGAACATCACCTTCTCCGTCCAAGCCCAGTGGCGTGACGCCGACGGGACCCTCGTGAAGTCCGACTGGGTCAACGTCACGAAGCTCGAGCAGCAGGCGGTCCCCGGCCACCCCGAGCCGTCGCGGATCCAGAAGTCCTCGTGGAACGCGATGCTCGCCTACAACACCCGGTACCTCGCGCTCGACGCCCAGCAGCGCGAGATCGTGCGCGACACCTTCATCCAGCGGGCCGATGGTGGCGGGTATCGCGCCCAGTCGGCCGAGTCACTGATCGCCGACCTCGACGCCGTCAGCAAGACTCCGGGCTCAGGGCAGGGCGACATCGTCCGGTTCCTCCGGTACGACTACATGCTCAAGGAGTACGCGACCGCGTTCTCCACGGCGTACTTCGACCAGGACGTGGAGCGCGTCCGGTGGCGGATCGACCGCACCCGCCCGAACGACTTCGAGAACCGCTTCTCCGAGGAGCAGCAGTTCGACGACACCGCCGTCACCTTCGGCTGGCGGCACGTCGACGACGTCATCGACCCGGAGACCCTCGCCGTCTACCGGGACGTCATCACCCGCTACGGGGGTGCACGATGAACGCCGTCCGTGCCTGGTTCGACCGGTTCGCCAGCTGGGTCACGGGTGCCAAGCACGCCGGCTACAGCCTCTCCGCCCTGCGGATCCTCTACGGTGTCGCGATCGTCAGCTTCCTGTTCACCAGCCTCGCCGACCGCCACTACCTCTGGGGCGTCGCGTCGAAGTGGGTCGACCCCGAAGCGAACCGCCGCGCCTGGTTCCCGCTGTTCGAGCTCGTCTTCACGAAGGACAGCGCCTTCGTCTTCGACCTCGCCTACGGGGTGCTCATCGTGCTCGGCCTGCTGTTCCTCATCGGCTGGCAGACCCGGTTCGTCACGCCCGTCCTGCTCGTGTTCTGGGTGGGGCTCGCGACCAACAGCACGGTGCTGACCAACGGCGGCGACACGATCCTCCGCATCACGCTGCTGTTCCTCGTGTTCGCGGACCTGTCGCGTCACTGGTCGGTCGACGCCTGGCTCGCCAAGCGGCGGGGTCGAGCGCTGCGGCCGATCCTGCGCGGTCGGTTCGCGATCCCGTCGTGGCTCGCGAACGCCGCCAACAACACCGCGGTCCTCCTCTGCGCGTACCAGATCATGCTCGTCTACGTGAACTCCGGCATCTACAAGCTCATGGGTCCCGAGTGGCGCGAGGGCACAGCGTTCTACTACTCGCTCGTCCTCGACGTGTTCCGCCCGTTCCCGGTGCTGAGCGACCTCGCCTGGCAGCTCGGACCGTTCGTCTGGGTGGCGACGTTCCTGTCCGTCTGGGTGCAGCTGCTGTTCCCCGTGCTGATCCTGTGGCGGCCGACGCGGATCCTCGCGCTCGGCTTCACGATCCTGATGCACCTCGGCATCGGGCTGTTCCTCGGACTGTGGCCGTTCTCGCTCGCGATGATCGCGCTCGACCTGCTGTTCGTCCGCGACCGCAGCTGGATCGCCGTCGGTCGGTGGGCGGCGCACGCCGGGGGAGTACTGCGCCAACTGCTGCCGGAGCGCGACGCAGCGGAGAGACCTGTCACGACGTCGGCCGGTTCGCCGTCGTGACACCAGCCGTCTCGCGCGTTCGGGTGCGAGACGAACCGGCGGTCGGCGCCACGGTTGCGCCGACCGCCACCCTTCTGCCGGTCCCTTCCCTCGCGCCCTGACCCGCTGCCGACCGTCCTACTCGATCGGTCACTGAGCTTGTCGAAGTGCGCCCTTCGACAGGCTCAGGGACCGGGGGTGGTTGCTGCCCTGCGACAAGCTCAGGGTCCGGCGTAGAAGTGGATCTGTGTTTCTCTGTGTTTGTGTGATACTTTCTTCGCACTGCAAGCCTGCAACACCGGAAACGAAGGTCAAGGACGACGCATGTACGCGACGGAGCGGCACGAGCACATCACCAGCCGGGTGAAGACGAGCGGACGGGTCTCCGTCGCCGACGTCTCCCGTGAGCTGGGCGTCACCGCCGAGACGATCCGTCGCGACCTCGACCAGCTCGAAACGTCCGGCGTCCTGCGCCGCGTCCACGGCGGTGCCGTCTCCGCAGCACGTGCGTCCGTCGCCGAGGCCAGCCTCGCCGATCGCCAGGGTCAGCGGAGCGACGCGAAAGCGACGATCGCCCGTGCGGCCCTCCGGCTCATCCCGGCGACGTTCAGCGGCTCGATCGTCATCGACGCCGGGACGACCACGGCGCACCTCGCCGACCTCCTCGTCACCTGGCGCCCGGCCACCGCCGGTCAGACCCTCACCGTCATCACCAACTCCGTCCCGATCGCCGCGACGCTCCACCACTGCGACCACGTCGAACTGCACCTGCTCGGTGGCCGCGTCCGTGGCATCACCAGCGCGGCGGTCGGCAGCACGACCGTCGACGAGCTCGGCCGGTTCCGTCCCGACATCGCCTTCGTCGGCGCCAACGGGGTCAGTGCCGACTTCGGCCTCAGCACGCCGGACGAGCTCGAAGGCGCCGTGAAGTCGGCGATCGTCCGCGGTTCGCGCCGGGCCGTCGTCCTCGCCGACGCCGCCAAGCTCGGTGAGGAAGCGCTCATCCGCTTCGCCGCCCTCGACGAGATCGACACCGTCATCACCGACGAGGTCGTTCCGACGAGCCTCGGGGACGCCCTCGAGGCTGCGGGTGTCGAGGTGGTCGTGGCATGATCATCACCCTGACCGCCAACCCCTCCCTCGACCACACGGTGGAGCTTCCCGGCATCGTCGAGCGCGGCGAGGTCCTCCGCGCCCTCGCCAGCCGGGAGCAGCCGGGCGGCAAGGGCGTCAACGTCTCCCGGGCCATCGCCGCCGCCGAGTTGGCGACCATCGCCGTCCTCCCCGGCGAACCGACCGACCCGATGATCGAGTCGCTCCGCGCGCAGGGCATCGACGTCCTCGCCGTCCCGACCGGGCAGCCCGTGCGTCGCAACATCACGCTCACCGAGCCCGACGGCACCACCACCAAGATCAACGAGCCGGGTCCGCTCCTCACCGAGGACGACGCGGCACGCCTCGTCGATGCGACCGCCCGGGCCGCCGCGAGTGCCGAGTGGCTCGTCATCGCCGGTTCGCTGCCACCCGGACTGCCGGCCGACTTCTACGCACGGATCGTCCGTGCCGCTCGCGCCCTCACCGACGGCGCCCGCCCGCTCGTCGCCGTCGACAGCTCGGGGGAGCCGCTCGCCGCCCTCCTCGCCGCCTTCGCCGCCACCGGGGAACGCGTCGACCTCATCAAGCCGAACGGTGCCGAACTCGCCGAACTCACCGGCACGGCGTCCGGCGACGAGATCGAGGCGGACCCGGCGCTCGCCGCATCCGTCGCCGCCACGCTCATCGGCACCACGGACCGACCCGGCCCGGTCGCCGCCGTCCTCGTCACGCTCGGTTCCCGAGGAGCCGTGCTGGTGGAGGGCGACACCGCATGGTCGGCCCGGGCCCCGAAGATCGTCGCGCGCAGCACCGTCGGCGCGGGGGACTCCTCCCTCGCCGGCTACCTGATCGCCCGAACAGCAGGTCTCGCACCTGCCGCACGCCTCGCGCAGGCCGTCGCCCACGGAGCCGCAGCCGCGGCACTCCCGGGCAGCGACGTGCCGGCGCTCAGCGGGACGGACGCCGCCGCCATCGACGTCGTCGAGCTCCCGCAGCGGATCCCATCCTCCCCCTGATCCACGAAGCACCCGCCCCGACCACCCGAAGCACCAGCATCCGTTTCGAAGGAGAACCCAGATGTCCACCCCACTCATCACCCCAGGGCTCGTCGCCCTCGACGCCGACCTCGGCACCGATCGCGCGGGTGTCATCCGCGCGCTCGCCGAGCTCGTCGTCCGCGCCGGCCGTGCCACCGACACCGAGGCCCTCTTCGCCGACGCCTGGGCGCGGGAGAGCAAGACCGACACCGGCATCCCCGGCGGCATCGCGATCCCGCACTGCCGTTCAGCCGCCGTCACCGAGCCGACGCTCGCGATGGCCCGTGTCTCGCCGCTCGTCGACTTCGGTTCCGACGACGGCCCGGCCGACCTCCTCTTCTTCATCGCGGCCCCGGACGGCGCCGACCAGGCGCACCTCGCCCTCCTGTCGAAGCTCGCCCGCTCGCTCATCAAGCCCGAGTTCGTGACCTCGCTGCGTGAGGCGCCCGACGCCGCCGCGGTGGTCGCCCTCGTCGATGGTGCACTCAGCGACGCGCCCAAGCCCGCGTCGGCTCCTGCAGCCGAGCGCGCCGCGACGGCTCCCGTCGAGGCCGGCGACCAGGCCGCACGGCCCGTGCTCATCGCGGTCACCTCGTGCGCGACGGGCATCGCCCACACCTACATGGCGGCCGACTCGCTCGCCGCCACCGCCAAGCGCCTCGGTGTCGAGCTGCACGTCGAGACGCAGGGCGCCTCCGGTGCGACCCCGCTGCCCGCCGACGTCGTCGCGAAGGCGCAGGCGGTCATCTTCGCCGTCGACGTGGACGTCCGCGACGTCACGCGATTCGCCGGCAAGCCCGTCATCAAGGCTCCCGTGAAGCGCGGCATCGACGCCCCGGAACAGCTCATCAACGACGCGGTCGCCGCGATCTCGAACCCGAACGCCCCGCGGGTCGCTGCAGCTGCCGGCGACGCCTCCGCATCGACGTCGGACAAGAAGGACGCCAACGTCGGTCAGTCGATCAAGCGCTGGCTGCTCACCGGTGTGAGCTACATGATCCCGTTCGTCGCGGGTGGTGGTCTGCTCATCGCCCTCGGCTTCCTCCTCGGTGGATACAACATCACCGAGAACGCCGGCAAGATCATCGTCGAGAACAGCCTCGTGAACCTGCCGGCCGGCGGACTCGGCGCCTACCTCGGTGCGGTCGCGTTCTCCATCGGCAACGCTTCGATGGCGTTCCTCGTCCCGGCCCTCGCCGGCTACATCGCCTACGCCATCGCCGACCGACCGGGCATCGCGCCCGGGTTCGTCGCCGGTGCCGTCGCCCTCCTCATGAGCGCCGGCTTCCTCGGCGGACTCGTCGGTGGTCTGCTCGCCGGTGGTGTCGCCTACGGCCTCGGTCGCCTGAACGTGCCGCGGTGGCTGCGTGGGCTGATGCCCGTCGTGATCATCCCGCTGATCGGCTCGATCGTCGCGTCCGGCCTCATGATCCTCGTCCTCGGCGGCCCGATCGCCGCGCTCATGGGCGGGCTCAACTCCTGGCTCTCCGGCCTCACCGGTGTCTCCGCGATCCTGCTCGGCGTGATCCTCGGCACGATGATGGCCTTCGACCTCGGTGGCCCCGTCAACAAGGTCGCCTACTCGTTCGCCGTCGCCGGTCTCGGTGCGGGAACGCTCGCCAACCAGGCACCGTGGCAGATCATGGCCGCCGTGATGGCCGCCGGTATGGTGCCGCCGCTCGCGATGGCACTCGCCTCGACCGTCCTCAGCCGTCGTTCGTTCACCGCGGTCGAGCGGGAGAACGGCAAGGCCGCCTGGCTGCTCGGTGCCGCGTTCATCAGCGAGGGTGCGATTCCGTTCGCCGCGGCCGACCTGTTCCGCGTCATCCCGGCGTCGATCCTCGGTGGTGCCGCCACCGGTGCGCTCATCATGGCGACCGGCGTCACCTCGCAGGCACCGCACGGTGGCATCTTCGTGTTCTTCGCCATCGGCAACATCGGGATGTTCATCCTGTCGGTCGCCGTCGGAACCGTCATCACCGCGATCGCGGTCATCCTGCTGAAGCGGTTCGCCCGTCGTCGTCCGGTGGAGGGTGTCGACACGGCAGCCCCGGCGGTCGCCACGGCACCCGCGACCGTCTGACCCGTACCCGTCCGATCCACAGCCTGACCTGATCCACTGGTCGGGCCGGCACCAACCGAACCGCAGAAGGAGCATCATCATGGCCGAACGCCAAGCCACCATCGCCAGCCGCGTCGGGCTGCACGCCCGCCCCGCCAAGCTCTTCATCGAGACGGTCAAGCGCCAGCCGGTGCCCGTCACGATCGAGCTGGGCGACTCGGGCCCGCTCGACGCCTCGAGCATCCTCACGATCATGAGCCTCGGCGCCACCAACGGCGACGTCGTCACCCTCCGCGCTGAGGGCGAGGGTGCCGACGAGGCGCTCGCCGAGCTCGCCGGTCTCCTCGAGACGGACCTCGACGCCGAGTAGTCACCCGAACGCACAACGCCCGTTCGCCCACGTTTGGGCGAACGGGCGTTGCGTCGCCCGAAAGTGGGCGAACGGAGGGCTAGCTCGCGGAGCGACGGCGGCGCGCGATCAGCACCGAGGCGAAGCCGACGAGGCCGAGGAGCAACGCGACGAGCCCGATGCTCGACATGTCCACACCCGTGCGCGACAGCGAGTCGGCGCCGGCGGCCGAACCACCCGAGGGGGAGCTCGTGCCGTCACCGCCACCGGCGGTTCCACCGCCGGAGCCCGTGCCAGGACCGGTCCCGGGGTTCGTCCCCGGGTCGGTTCCGGGATCGGTCCCCGGGTCCACCGCGGCGGCGAGCACCGTCACCGGCGTGGACGTCGTCTCCGCCGGCGCGAAGCCATCGGCCGAGACCGTGACTCGCACCGCGAGCGCCGCACCGGCACTGCCGACGGGCGGCGTGAACGTCGCCGTGTCGGCTCCGTCCACTACCTCGTCGTCGAGCAGCCACGCGTAGACGACGGCCGCGTCCTCCGGGTCCACCACGACCGCCGCGGTCGTCGGCACGCCCTCGCGGGCCACGCTCGACAACGTCGCGGTCGCGACCGCCGTCCGGGCGAAGGTGATGGTCGTCGACTGCGTGGTCACACCGTCAGCCGCCGTCACCGTGATGACGACACCGTCGGTCGCATCAGCCGCAGCACGGGCTGCAGCCACCGGTGCCGCTTCGAGCGGCTCGATCGTCACCGTCGCGTCGCGGTCGGCCGGGATGGCGTCGACCACCGGGTCGGCGGACCCGGCAAGCGGCACCTCGTATTCGAGGACGCCTGCGTCGAAGCCCTCGACCGGCGTCCCGTTCACCCGCAGCGCGGCAAGGCTCGCCTCGGTGGCGACCGACGGTGCGAGCGCGTAGATCTCGACCTCCGAGACGACCAGGTGGGTGTTCGCGTACGCCGTCATCACGATGCGCACCGCACTCGTCGTGACGCCACCGAGGTCGACGTCGACAACCGGAGCCGTCCCATCGGTCGGGACCGGCACAACGACCGCCCCACCCGGAGCGTCGATCCACGCGCCGTCGGCGTCGCGGACCTGCACGGTCAGTGCACTCGGCCAGCTGTTGGTGCTCCCGTCCTTGTAGGCGTAGAAGGTGACGTGCTCGATCGTGTGCTCACCGCCGAGCTCGTAGCTCAGGGTGTCGCTCGCCGGCTTGTTCGACGAGCGCCAGTTCGACCAGCCCTTGTCGTTCCGCACACCGTTCTTCGTGTTGCTCGCGGGGTAGCCGGACTCGGTGGACGTCGCACTCGCGACGGTCGTGGCGTCCGGCGCGATGTTCCGCTCGCCGGGCGCCGTGACGATGATCGACAGGAGTGCGTCGATCGGTGCCGCGGCCGGGTCGTTCGAGGCAGCCGCGCCGCGCACCTGCACCACACCGGTGTCGGCGAGGTCGGCGTCGTCGAGGGCGCTGAAGTCCCACGTGACGGGCGTGTCGAAGCGGTTGGTGCTCGCCCCGATCTGCGCCGGGACCGTGGTGGGTGCTGCAGCGATGACGGCGCTCGCCGGAGACCCCGCGGCGACGGTCAGGGAGACCGGCTCGGTGGTGGTGAAGCCGCCGATGTCGACGGTGGCCTGCGCGGCGAACGCCGCACCCCACCCGTCGGTGCCGGAGCCGTTCACAATGATCGTGCCCGGCGTGTTCCAGTCCACGGCCGAGGTGTCCCAGGTGACCTGAACCGGAGCGCCCTGGACCGCGCCGTACAGCGGGACAACGGTCGCGGGCAGCGCCGCCGGAACACCTGCGACGGTCTGCAGCGTGACCGGCTGCACTCCCGTGAGGGCGGTGTCGACGAAGCTCCAGGTCTGGTTCGCGCCGTTGTTCGACTGGTAGACGCCGACGGCGGCGCCCGTGGTGGTGGACTGTCCGCCGACCTCGAGGGCCTGGCTGGTCCCGACGTTCACGAGGCTCCAGTCGGAGCCGTTGGTCGTCGTCGGGATCCATTGCAGCGAGGGGTCGGCCGCAGCCTGTTCCCGCGTCGCAGCGACGAGCGAGGTGCCGGCGGAGGTCGCGGCGAGGAGGGCTCCGGACGAGCTGCGGACGGCGTAGCGGTCGGTGTTCGTGCCGCCGCCGGAGAGGAGCTCGGCGGTCCACACCTGTGCGGCACCGGTCGTGGCGTCGGAAGCGCGCGGGGTGATCGTGCCGGCCGGGACGGTCCCGGTCGTGGCCGCGGCGGTGAACGCCTTCGCGCTCTGCTTGCCGACGAGCTGGTAGGCGTGTCCGTCCTGGAACGGCGCCGCGTCGGCTGCGACACCGGTCGCACCGTCGACGAGGAAGGTGGTGACGGACTTCGCCGGGACCGTGAGCGTCGCCTGCTTGGTCATCGGGTCGATCGACACGGCGTCACCCTGCACGAGTGCGTTGGCGGTGACGTCGTCCGCGGGGGACTCCGTCGTCACGATCGGCGTGACCGTCGCGCCGGGAGCGATGTCCGCGAACTTCGACAGGTCGATGGTGATCGTCCGAGCGGAGGTCGACGGGTTGGCGTGCACGAGGGTCGCACCGGTGCCGTCGGCACGGAGCGCCGTGGTGGTCTGCGCGTCGGTGGACGGGATGAGGTGGTCACCGGGCTGCACGTAGTGGGTGAAGTTGCGGAGCGTGTTGTACTTCGCGTTCGTCTTCACGGAGCAGCTCGGGTCGGCGTCGCCGTCGGCGATGCGTCGCTCGGAGTCGCCCTCGGCGTTGCAGTCGAAGTCGATGAGGACGCTGCCCCAGTTGAGCTTCTCGACCTTCTCCATGTTGTAGAGGTCCTCGACGGGCTGCCAGAGCACCCACGCGGTCGGCTCCAGGTTGCGGAGGTCGTCGATGAGGTGCGTCGCCATACCGATGCCGTTGTCGATGTTCGTGAGGTTGTGCTTGCCGCTGGAGTCCCAGTTGCCCTCGACCTCGCTCATCCACAGCGGCTTGCCGGCGGTCTTCGCGATGTCGCGCGCGACGACGCTGCCGCCCTGGCCGTAGCTGTGGACGTTGAGTTGCGTGACGAGGTCCTTGGCGGTCTGCGACCAGCCGTTCCAGTTCGTCGCGAAGATACCGGGGTTGGTCTCGTCCATGGCCGCGATGACGGCCTCGGTCGAGGTGCCCTCGGCGGCGAGGCGCTCGGCGAGGGCCTTGATGACGGTGTCCTGCATGACCGGGCCGATGTGCGCACCCTCCTGGCGTCCGCCCTTCGGCCAACCGGTGGCCTCGTCGATCTGGGTGCCCCAGTAGTTCGTGTTCGGCTCGTTGAACGGGTCGATGGTGTCGAAGTCGATACCGGTGTCGGCCTCGAGGTGGTCGACGACGGTGGTGAGGTACGCGACGAAGTCGTCGACGCTCTCCGGCTTCAGCTGTTCGTCGGCGGCGTTGAAGTTGCCCGAGGCGTAGCCGCTCTCGGTCATGAAGTAGGGCGGGGAGTTGCTGAACGCCTCCCACTTGGTGATCTTGTCCTTGAGTGCCGTGAGCCACCAGCGCTGGGTCTCGTCGGCGTCGAAGTCGTAGGAGGCCGGGTCGTCGGCGTCCCAGGCGGCGGCGTAGCGGTCGCGGTCGGCGTAGTCGGAGGTGATGGGGCCGTCGGCGTCGCTCGCGGCGAGGTCCGGGTTCCACCAGCCGTCGACTGCGCCGCCGGCCCGCAGGTAGGGCGGGACGTCGCTCGCGTTGCCGCCACCGATGTTGTAGCGGGCGATGTTGAGGTTGAGACCGTCCTCACCGAACACCTTGTCGAAGAGGTCCTGGCGGACGTCCGCGGGGTAGTCGCCGGTCGCGTTGGCGAACCAGACGAGGCTCGTGCCCCAGCCCTCGAACGCCTCGTTCTGGTAGGCCGGGTTGGGGGTGATGGTGAGGGGAGTGCTCTCCGCAGCGGCCGCAGGTGCGGCGTCCACGGTGGCGAGTGCTGGTGCGATCGCGGCGATGCCGAGGGCGACGGCGACGGTCGCTCCGATCGTTCGTCGGCGGACTGGTGACGGCAGTGTCATCGGTGGTTCCTTCGTTGGAGGCCGTGGTGCAGGAGATGTTCACGTGAACATCTGGCGGCGTCGAACCACCGTGTTCACGTCAACATTTCCGACGAGTATGGGCGACCCCTCGCTCGGGTGTCAAGGCTGGCCCGGTCGCTGAGGTCCCCGTTCCGGTCGCTGAGCCTGTCGAGGTGCGGCACATCGTCGCTCGTCGGTGGCGCAAGCGACGACATGCCTCACCTCAGCGCGCGGGCGGGGGAGCCGTGCTCGCGCGGACGACGAGGGACGTCGGCGTGAGGGGCTCAGTGGAGAGCTGTGGGCCCTCCTCGATCTCGCGGAGGAGCGTGGTGATCGCCCGGCGTCCGATCTCGTCGAAGTCCTGGTGCACCGTGGTGAGCGGCGGCCAGAACGAGTCCGACTCCGGGGTGTCGTCGAAGCCGACGACGCTGATCGACTCCGGCACGGCGCGGCCGCGCTCGTGCAGGGCGCGCAGGAGTCCGAGCGCCATCTGGTCGTTCGAGGCGAAGACGGCGGTGATCTCCGGGCGTTCGGCGATCTCGAGGCCGATCTCGTACCCCGAGGTCGTCGACCAGTCGCCACGGAACGCGGGCGGCGGCGTGATGCCGGCCTCCCGCAGGGTGTCGGCCCAGCTCTGCTCGCGACGAGCCGCCGAGTACGACGTGCGGGGGCCGGCGATGTGCCAGACGCCCTGGTGTCCGAGGTCGAGGAGGTGCTGGGTGGCGAGCGCCGCACCCTGTGCCTGGTCGTTGTCGACGACCGGGTAGTCGGTGCGTGCCGCGGAGTCGATGACGACGACCGGCAGACCGGAGGGCAGCTCGACGTCGGCGCCGTCGACGATGTGCGACTCGATGACGATGATGAGCCCGTCGACGTCCTGCTCGCGGAGGCTGTCGAGGGCGACCGCGACGTCGCGCTGCGTCGGGTACTCGACGGGGACGACCGTGACCGAGTAGCCGGCCCGTGCGGCCTGGACTGTGATCGCATCGAGCGTCCGCATGTTGCCGTAGGAGGAAAGCGTGAACATCGTGATCCCGATGCTGCGGGTGCGTCCCGACCGCAGCGCTCGCGCGGCCTTGTTCGGGCGGTAGCCGAGCTCGTTCATCGCCTCGAGCACGCGGTCGCGGGTGCCGTCGTCGACGTTGGTCAGCCCGTTCGCGACGCGGGAGACGGTCTGGGAGGAGACGCCGGCGTGCGCCGCGACGTCCGCCATCGACGGCGCTCGCCTGGCGCGGCCAGGCGCTCTCCGGGTGGTGTCCGTCATGGTCTCCCTATCGTCGCATCCATCCTTGCATGTTGACGTGAACATGCTATGGTACCGATCAGATGTTGACGTAAACATCCACCGCGATCCCTCCCCCGCACGGCTCCACCGCACGACGGTTCCGCCCGAATCCCAGCAAGGAAGCTGCCCATGACCACTACGACCGCTCGCACCGGCCGGCCACCAGCGGTCCGTGTCCACCGACGCGACCGCCGGGATTGGAAGGGCTGGGCGTTCATCGCCCCCTTCATGATCGTCTTCGCGCTGATGATCATCGCGCCGCTCGTCTACGCGCTCTACCTCAGCTTCTTCCAGGAGAAGCTCATCGGCGGCAACGCCTTCGTCGGTTTCGAGAACTACGCCCAGGTCCTCCAGGACCCGAAGTTCTGGGAGCCGTTCGGTCGCGTCGCACTGTTCTTCGTCGTGCAGGTGCCGATCATGCTCGCCCTGTCGCTCACCGCCGCGCTCGCCCTCGACAGCGCCAGGCTCCACGGCGCCGCCTTCTTCCGCATCGCGCTCTTCCTGCCCTACGCCGTCCCGGGCGTCGTCGCGGCGCTCATCTGGGGCTTCATCTACGGCGACCAGTTCGGTCTCGCCGGCAGCTTCAACGACCTCGTCGGTGCCCAGATCCTCGAGCCGTTCAGCTCGCAGGCCGTCCTCGCGTCCATCGGCAACATCGTGACGTGGGAGTTCATGGGCTACAACATGCTCATCTTCTACGCCGCCCTCCGCGTCGTGCCCGGTGAGATCTACGAGGCGGCCGAGATCGACGGGGCCGGGCAGTTCCGCACCGTCTTCAGCATCAAGATCCCCGCCCTCCGCGGAGCGCTCGTCATCGCGACGATCTTCTCCGTCATCGGGTCCTTCCAGCTCTTCAACGAGCCGAACCTGCTGAAGAACCTCGCGCCCAACGTGATCACGAGCAACTTCACCCCGAACATGTACGCCTACAACCTGTCCTTCGCCGGCCAGCAGTTCAACCTCGCGGCGACGGTCGCGATCATCATGGGCGTCATCACCGCCGTCATCGCCTACGTCGTGCAGGTGCGCGGCTCCCGACAGGAGAACAGCTGATGGCCACCGTCTCGAACCCGACCGTCCGCCCGCAGACCGTGTCGACCCGGACCGCACGCAACCCGCGCGCCTTCGACCGCCCCACCCGGAAGCGTCACGACCCGCGTCGCAAGCGCTCGATCGTCCTCACGATCGTCATGGCCGTCTTCCTCATCTACTCGGTCGTCCCGATCCTGTGGCTCGTCATCAACGCGACGAAGTCCCAGCCCGACCTCTTCTCCTCCTTCGGTCTCTGGTTCGGCGACGGCGGGTTCAACCTCTGGCAGAACATCGTCGACACCCTGACCTACCGCGACGGGCAGTTCGTCGGCTGGTTCGGCAACACGCTGCTCTACGTGGTGGTCGGCGCCGGTGGGGCGACGCTCCTCGCGACGATCGGCGGCTACGGCCTCGCGAAGTTCCGGTTCCCCGGCAAGCGCGCCGTGTTCGCGATCATCCTCGGCTCCATCGCGGTGCCGGGCACGGCCCTCGCGGTCCCGACCTTCCTGATGTTCAGCCAGCTCGGCCTCACGAACACGCCGTGGGCGGTCATCCTGCCCTCGCTCGTCAGCCCGTTCGGTCTGTACCTCATCTGGACGTACGCGGTCGACGCGGTCCCGACCGAACTGCTCGAGGCCGCCCGTATGGACGGCGCGGGGGAGTTCCGCACCTTCTTCACGATCTCGCTGCGACTCCTCGGCCCCGGCATCGTCACGGTGCTCCTCTTCGCGATCGTCGCGACCTGGAACAACTACTTCCTGCCGCTCATCATGCTGTCGGAGCCGACCTGGTATCCGCTCACCGTCGGCCTCAGCCAGTGGAGCGCCCAGGCCACCGGTGTCGCCGCACAACCGATCTTCAACCTCGTGATCACCGGATCGCTCCTGACCATCGTCCCGATCGTCATCGCGTTCCTCTTCCTGCAGCGCTTCTGGCAGTCGGGCCTCAGCGCCGGCAGCGTCAAGGGCTGATCCTCGCAGTTCCCAACCCGCACCACCCGCATCACCTCCTCCTCCCAACGCAGTGAAAGGAAACACCCATGAAGCGCATCTCACCGTCTCGCACGGTTCTGCGCCGCGCGGCCACGGCGGCCGTCGCGTCCGCGATGATCGGAGCCTCGCTCGTCGCCTGCTCGTCCGGCGGCGGCAGCACCGCCTCGGGCGACGCCAAGGACATCGAGTCCGCCCTCGAAGCCGGTGGCGAGATCACCTACTGGTCGTGGACGCCCTCCGCCGAGGCGCAGGTCGCCGCGTTCGAGAAGGCCTACCCCAAGGTCAAGGTCAACCTCGTCAACGCCGGCACCAACACCACCGAGTACACGAAGCTGCAGAACGCGATCAAGGCCGGTAAGGGTGCCCCCGACGTCGCGCAGGTCGAGTACTACGCCATCCCGCAGTTCGCGCTCAGCGACTCCCTCGTCGACCTCAACGCATACGGCTTCGGCGACCTGAAGGACGACTACAGCCCCGGCCCGTGGAGCTCCGTCAACATCGGCGACGGCCTCTACGCCCTCCCGCAGGACTCCGGCCCCATGGCCATGTTCTACAACAAGACGGTGTTCGACCAGTACGGCATCGCCGTGCCGACCACCTGGGACGAGTACATCGCGGCAGCCGCACAGCTGCACACGGCCGACCCGTCGAAGTACATCACCAACGACTCCGGTGACTCCGGCTTCGCGACCAGCATGATCTGGCAGGCCGGTGGACGTCCGTTCACCGCCGACGGCACCAAGGTGAGCGTCAACCTCGCCGACGAGGGCTCCAAGAAGTGGGCCGACACCTGGAACCAGCTCGTCGAGGGCGACCTGCTCTCCGACGTCCCCGGGTGGAGCGACGACTGGTACAAGTCGCTCGGCAACGGCAGCATCGCGACGCTCATCACGGGCGCCTGGATGCCCGGTGTGCTCGAGTCGTCCGTCGCCGAGGCCTCCGGCCAGTGGCGCGTCGCCCCGATCCCGACCTACGACGGCAAGCCCGCCAACGCCGAGAACGGTGGCGGTGGTCAGGTCGTGCTGAAGCAGAGCAAGAACCCGGCGCTCGCCGCGGGCTTCCTCAAGTGGCTGAACAACGACGAGGACAGCGTCAAGGTCTTCCTCGACAACGGCGGCTTCCCGGCGACGACCGCCGACCTCAACTCCGACGCGTTCCTCTCCGCGGCGCCCGAGTACTTCGGCGGCCAGAAGATCAACGAGGTCCTCGTGCAGGGCGCGAAGGACGTGTCGACCGGTTGGCAGTACCTGCCGTACCAGGTCTACGCGAACAGCATCTTCGCCGACACCGTCGGACAGTCCTACGCGAACAAGGCCGACCTGAACGACGGTCTCGCCGACTGGCAGAAGCAGCTCGTCGAGTACGGCAACACGCAGGGCTTCACGGTCACCGAGAAGTAGCCGACCGGCACCTGTAGCACCAGCACCATCGACCGCGGCCGGTCGGAGGGTCCCCAGGGATCCGCTCCGGCCGGCCGTGGTCGCTCCATCCGCACCCCTTCATCACGGAGCCCCAGCATGCCCACCTTCTCCATCGGCGACGACGACTTCCTGCTCGACGGTCAGCCGTTCCGGATCCTCTCCGGAGCCCTCCACTACTTCCGGGTGCACCCCGAGCAGTGGGCGGACCGCATCGCGAAGGCGAAGCTCATGGGCCTCAACACCATCGAGACCTACGTCGCGTGGAACCAGCACAGCCCCGAGCGCGGCGTGTTCGACACCACTGGCGTGAACGACCTCGAACGCTTCCTCGGCCTCATCGCCGACGCCGGCATGTACGCGATCGTGCGTCCCGGCCCTTACATCTGCGCCGAGTGGGACAACGGCGGGCTGCCCGGCTGGCTGCTGCACGACCCCGAGCTCGGTCTCCGTCGCAGCGAACCGCGCTACCTGGCCGCCGTCCGCGAGTACTTCGAGGCGCTGCTGCCGATCGTCGCGCCACTGCAGATCGACCGCGGTGGTCCCGTCATCCTCGTGCAGGTCGAGAACGAGTACGGTGCCTACGGCGACGACCACGACTACCTCCGCACGCTGACCGACTGGACCCGCGAGCTCGGCATCACGGTGCCGCTGACGACCGTCGATCAGCCCACGGCCCAGATGCTCGAGGACGGCAGCATCCCCGGACTCCACAAGACCGGCTCCTTCGGCAGCCGCTCGCTCGAACGCCTCGCGACCCTGCGGGAACACCAGCCGACCGGGCCGCTCATGTGCTCGGAGTTCTGGGACGGCTGGTTCGACCACTGGGGCGAGCACCACCACACGACGCCTATCGCGGAGACGGCGGCGGACCTCGACGCCCTCCTCGCGGCCGGCGCGTCCGTGAACATCTACATGTTCCACGGCGGCACGAACTTCGGGTTCACCGGTGGCGCGAACGACAAGGGGCAGTACCGCTCGCACGTCACCTCCTACGACTACGACGCGCCCCTCGACGAGGCGGGCCACCCGACGGAGAAGTTCTTCGCCTTCCGCGACGTGATCGCCAAGTACGCCGAGGTGCCGACGGAGATCCCGCCCGCTGCGACGGACGCCCCGGCGTTCACCGCGTCCTTCGAGCAGGAGGTCCCGTTCGCGGACGTGGCCGATGAGATCGCGCCGCTCCAGGCGTTCGACCGGATCCCCACGATGGACGAACTCGGAGCGTTCAGCGGTCTGGCGCGCTACCGGGCGTCGCTCGGTGGACGCGGCGGGGTGCTCCGGTTCGCCGAGGTGCGCGACCGCGTGGTCGTCTCCGTCGACGGCGTTCCGGTCGGTGCGCTCACCCGCGAGTTCAAGGAGCGGTCCATCGTGATCCCGGCGGGTGAGACGCTCGAACTCCTCCTCGAGAACCAGGGCCGCGTCAACTACGGCAAGCGCCTGGGGGAGCCGAAGGGGATCATCGGGCCCGTGTCGCTCGACGGCGTGGAACTCACGTCGTGGGGCATCGCACCCGTGGCCCTCGACCGCCTCGACGCCGTCGTGGACGCCGCAGCCACGCGCACGTCCGGCGCCACGATCAGCGGTGCCGGGCCGGTCCTCCTCACCGCCACCATCACGCTCGACGCGCCCACCGACCTGTTCCTCGACACCGCGGCCTGGGGCAAGGGGCTCGTCTGGGTGAACGGCTTCCTGCTCGGCCGCTACTGGTCGCGGGGGCCGCAGCACACGCTCTACGTCCCCGGCGGCCAGCTCCGTGCCGGGGAGAACCGCTTCACGGTGTTCGAGTTCCACGCGCTCACGACGCCGACGCTCTCCTTCCTCGCCCGCCCCTCGCTCGGCCCGACCGAGTTCTAGCCGCCCACGATCCGGTCGGGCGGCTCAGCGGGGCGGTTCCTCCCACTGGAAGGTGTGGATGATCGCGTCGACGAGCGTCACGAGAACCTCGACCGTCGATGGCGGGAGGCGTTCGTCGCCGACCCGGCCGAGCACCGTCGCACTGACGATGAGCGCGAGGTCGCGTTCGCGTTCGGGCGAGACCGGGATGAAGTGGTCGACTCGGATGAGGTCGGCGGTCGTGCCGGCTTCGTCGGTCTGTTCCCGGCGCACCCGGAGGTGGCGGGTCGCGGGCAGCTCGCCGAGGAGGTCGGCGCGGCGTTCGGAGCGATCAGCGCCTCCCTCCGCCGAGGCCCATCCGGTGGGGAGCCCGCCGGACGCGTACTCGAACCGTTCCTCGGTACCGGGCCGTGCGATCACGATGTTCGCCGGGATGATGGCGCCGGCACGAGGGGCGACCGGCAGCAGGATGTCGACGCCGCCGCTCGCGACGGTTCGACCTCGGAGCGAACGCAACTGCTGACGGAGGACGGGGCGGAGCTTGGCCAGGGCGGCCCGCCCGGCGGTGGGTCCGTCGTCCGGAACCAGTCTGGCGACGGCGGCCTCCACACTCTCCGAAGCAGCCAGATACCCCCATCCGGCTGGGAGGACGAACCGGTAGCGACGACCAGCGCTCACGAGCCCACCCCGCAGTGACGAGCGGCCGACCGCTCGGCGAGGTACGCGAACCCCCGGCCGACAGCCATGCACCCGACGCCGGTCCAGACGGCTACACCGAGGTCGTGGGGCCGGGCGAACCGTGTCCGCCGCGGAACCGCTCGGACCCCCGCGCCGTTCGGACGGGAGGGTCGCGTCGAACTCATGAGTCGACGACCTGCTCGTCGACCTGCAACGCCTGTGCCAATGCATCGAACTCGGGTCGCAGTCGCTCCATCAGCCCGAGGTCGAAGTCGGCGTAGTACAGCGACACCCAACAGGTGGGGAGGGTCCAGCCGTACGAGCGCACCGCGGAGAGCGTTTGGTCGGCGTTCCGCTGGTGCATGATCGCGGTGATGCCCTCACCGAGGTGGGCCGACACGAACGGTTCGACGACAGGTGGGCCCTCGAGACCCGGGGTGTCGAGCTGCATGAACTGCTCGAGACTCCGGTACGTCCCCACGCGGCTGTCGTGCACCTCGATGCGGGCGATGCGCGCCGGGCGGCTGAGGTCGGGGGCGTAGGCGACCGTCCAATGAGCGCCGATGCTGTCCCGGCTCCTCGACATCTCGATGAGGTCGTCGCGGAGCGCGGCTCGTTTCACGAAGGCGAACCCTGATCGGCGTGCGACACGCTTCGCCGTGGCGTCCGCCCAACCCCGGGGGCCGTCGAACCCCTCGTAGGGCCAGGCGTGCGGAACCCAGATCCAGCGGTCGAGGTCGACGCCGTCGAGGCGCACGGTGATCACGGACGGGGTCGGTGCGCTCATCCCTGACCGTCCGTGCCCGTGCCGGTGCCTGGCACGGTCGGGTTCGTCGGGCCGTAGGTCTGACCGCCGGGGACGACCGGCGAGGAGCCCGGCAAGGTGAGAGCGTAGGGGCCTGCGGTGGGTGGCGGCTGCACGCCGGTCCCGTTGCCGCCACCGCCGAACACGGTGGACGGCGTGCCGAAGTCGGGCACCAATGGGTCGAGGCGGTACTCGTCCGGCGGGACGTACTGCGAGTCGCCCGGGTGCCACCCCTCCTGGTGCGCGTTCGGCGCCTGGTCGTTCGGGGTGAGGTCGGGCAGCAGGGACGGCGTCCCCGCGGTGATGTTCTTGCCTGCCTCCAGCCCGATGGAGGCGAAGATGTCGACCTGGTTCTCGAGGTAGAACTCGACGGCGGCCTTCTGTGTCTCTCCACCGCGCCCTGCGGCATCGACGAAGCGGTTGGTGGTCGGCGTCGTGCCGGAGACACGGGGGACGCCGGCGAGGGAACCGGGCCCGGTCGTCGGCACGTCCATGTTGCGGAGGGCCTTCGCGATCGGGCCCTTGAGGAACTTCGAGAAGGGGAGGAGTCCGATCGCGTCCCACATCAACTGGTTCTCGAGGCCTTTCTCCCCCGACAGCATCGCGCCGCCGGTCATCAGGCCCATGAGTCCGGCGATGCCGACACCCGCTGCTCCGATCACGGCGACTCCTGCGACGACGAAGGCAGGGAGCCCGAAACCCGCGGTCCCGATCGTGGCGAGGACCAGGCCGGCGACCGAGACGACGGCCACGATCCCGACGATCCACTTGCCCACCTCCGAGAGGACGTCGTAGAGCCCCTTGCCCCAGTCGTCCCACCAGGTGTCGTTCATGCCGTCGCCGTCGACGGCCGTGGTGATCATCGAGGCGGCGGTGCGTCCAGCGTTCTCGGCGCGGATCTGTGCGTTCTCGAGGTCGACCTGCGCCTGCCCCTGCGCGATGCGGGCCGCCTCCAAGCGGTACCAGGCGGTATCGGAGGCGGTCTTCGTCTCCGCGGCATCGGTGGCGGCCGGGTCGTGGGCCGCCGTGTCCGCGGCCTCCCACTTCGTCAGGTAGTCGCTGTTCGCGCTCGCGTGCTCGGTCTCCGCGGCCTCCGCCGCGGCGATCGCGTCGCGCTCGGACTGCTGGGCTGCCTCGAGCTCGTCGGCGTAGAACGTGAGCGCCTCGTGGACCGCACGGTACCGGGGCTCGGTGAGCGCGATGTTCTCCCCGAGGTACTGCGCGTTGTCGTGGTACTCGATTACCGCGATGCTCGTCTGTTCGCCCAGTTCCAGCGACTGCAGCTGCGCGGAGGCCTCGACGATGGTGTCGGCGATCCCGCCGTAGGTTGTGGCCCAGGTACGGATGGAACCGGGGTCGCCGGCGATCGGGCTCATCCTTCGTCTCCGTCTCCGCCGGCGGCCGCGGCCTGATCGGATTCCCAGCTTTCGAAGTGGTCGGCGATCGCCGTGCCCATCCCGTTCAAGGTGGTGATCGCCTCCGAGAACTCCGAGCGCCTGGTGTCCCAGCCGCTCGCGAACTCCTGCAGCGTCCGAGCGAGGAGCTCGTGGGGGATCACGTCTGCGGCCGACGCGGTGTGCTTCTCCGCGGCGTCGAACTCGCCCTGGATGACGGCGAGGTTGGCTGTCGTGTCCCTGATGAGGGCCGTGTCGACCGAGAACTGTTCCATCGGTTCCTCTCTGGTGGCGCTGACCATTCTAGGAAGCCACTGGGACGGCCTCGATGGGGAGAACTCCCCACCGGGCGGAGCCGACCGGTCCTGCCGGGAAACCGGCTTCGATGTCGGGGGCGACGGCTACCATTGGTGGGTGGTCACAGCTCTGTATCGCCGGTATCGGCCCGAGACGTTCGCCGACTTGATCGGTCAGGCGCAGGTGACCGATCCCCTCATGACGGCCCTGCGCACCAACCGCGTCAACCACGCGTATTTGTTCAGTGGTCCACGTGGTTGTGGCAAGACGACGTCCGCGCGCATCCTCGCCCGCTGCCTCAACTGCGCCGAGGGCCCGACCGACACCCCGTGCGGCGTCTGCGCGAGCTGCGTCGACCTCTCCCGCGACGGCTCCGGCTCGCTCGACGTCGTCGAGATCGACGCGGCCAGCCACAACGGCGTAGACGACGCCCGCGACCTCCGCGAGCGCGCGATCTTCGCGCCCGCGCGCGACCGCTACAAGATCTTCATCCTCGACGAGGCGCACATGGTCACCCCGCAGGGGTTCAACGCCCTGCTGAAGATCGTCGAGGAGCCGCCGGAGCACGTGAAGTTCATCTTCGCGACGACCGAGCCCGACAAGGTGATCGGCACGATTCGCTCCCGAACCCACCACTACCCGTTCCGGCTCATCCCGCCGGCGCAGATGCTCGACTACGTCCAGCAGCTGTGCGAGAGCGAGCACGTGGGTGTCGAGGCCGGCGTGCTGCCGCTCGTCGTCCGGGCCGGTGGCGGTTCCGCCCGCGACACGCTGTCCCTGCTCGACCAGCTGATGGCCGGGTCCGAGGGCGACTCCGTCGACTACGAGCGCGCGGTCGCCCTGCTCGGCTACACCCACACGGCCCTGCTCGACGAAGTGGTCGACGCCCTGGCCGCCCGCGACTCCGGTGCCGCCTTCAGCACCGTCGACCGCGTCATCCAGACCGGCCAAGACCCACGCCGCTTCGTCGACGACCTGCTCGAGCGACTCCGCGACCTCATCGTCGTGGCCGCCACGGGCGAGAACGCGGCGGCGGTCCTCCGCGGGCTCCCGCAGGACGAACTCGACAAGATGCTCGCCCAGGCGCGGGCGTTCGGCATCGCCGAGCTGTCCCGCACGGCCGACGTCGTGAACGAGGCGCTCACCCAGATGACGGGCGCGACGTCGCCCAGGCTCCACCTCGAGCTCATGATGGCGCGCATCCTCGTGCCCGCAGCCGACGACTCCGCTCGTGGTGCATTGGCCCGGGTGGAGCGGCTCGAGCGTCGCATCGGTGTCGACGGTGCTGCCGCCGAGGGCGGTCAGGCCGCGGTCTCGGCGCAGCCCGTGGTCGCCGACCGCGCTCCGGCTCCTGCCGCCGCGGCCCCCGTGAGCACGGCGGCGAGCTCCGCCCCGTCCACCGCGTCCGCACCTTCCGGCCAGTCCGCGGCCCCCGACCGTCGACCGGCGCAGGAGCCCGACCCGGCGCAGACCACCGCACCGACCCCCGCAGCCCCTCGCGTCGGCCCGGTCACCCTGCAGCACATCCGCGACGCCTGGCCCGAGATCGTGGCGCGGGTCGAGAAGGCCGACCGCAAGGCCTGGATGATCGTCGTCAACACCCAGGTCGGCGGGTACTCGGACGACGACGTCCTCACGCTCGTCTTCGCGAACAACAGCGACCTCAACGACTTCAAGGCACGACACGCGCCCGGCACCGGTGTCGCGGAGGTCCTGCGCACGGCGGTCCTCGACGTCCTCGGCGTGCGGGTGAAGTACCTCGCCAAGGTGGCCGGTGCCGACGAGCCGCCGGCACCGCGCGCCGCTGCGCCCGCCACCGGCACTCCGTCATCGGAGTCGTCCGCCTGGTCGACCCCGAGCCTGCCGCAGACCGTCCCAGCCCCCGCAGCCCCGTCGTCGTCAGACAGCAGCGGCGGGTCGGGATCCCGCTCGTCGTGGCCCACCGTCGCACCTGCCGGTGGCGAGCCGGCTTCCGCCGCACCGGCAGACGCCGAGTCGTCGGCTGCCACGCCAGCGCCACCCGCGTCCTCGGTCGCCGCCCCGGCCGAGGAGCAGACCTCCGTCTCCGCCTCCTCGTGGGCGACGGTCGCGCCGCCGGCCGACGAGCCCGAGCCGTCCCCGGTCCCTGAGCCTGTCGAAGGGCCCACGTCCGCGCCCGAGCCCGCTTCGGCGGCCCGGCCGTCTCCGGTCCCTGAGCCTGTCGAAGGGCAGCCCGGGCGACCCGCGGGGTCCGGAGCCCCGGAGGCGCCAGCCAGCTCACCCGCGCCGCGCCAGCCGTCGACCCCGCCGCGCCAGCAGGCACCCGCCCGAGGCCCGTCCAACGGCGACGCGCTCGGCTCGCGCACGGTCACCTGGGACGTCGTCTCCATCCCGTCCGACGACGACGCACCGCCGCCGGACGACGAGCCGCCGTACCCCGACCCGTTCGAGTCGTCGGCTCCTACTCCAGCCCCGTCGGCCGGCGCGCCATCGGCAGCGCCCGTCGGCTCCCCGCAGGCCGAGACGCCTTCGGCCCCGGTCGCCGAGCAGCGCCCGCAGCCCCCGGTCCGGATGCGCCAGGCGCCCCCGGTGCCGACGTCCCACCCCGCCGGCGACAACCGGTACGGCGAGAGCGTCGTCCGCGAGCTCCTCGGCGCGACATTCATCGAGGAGCAGCCGCACGAGCCGCGCTCCGGAGGGCGGTAGGCCATGTACGAGGGAATCGTCCAAGATCTGATCGACGAGTTCGGGCGGCTGCCCGGCATCGGTCCGAAGTCGGCGCAGCGCATCGCGTTCCACATCCTCCAGACGGAGTCGTTCGACGTGTCGAAGCTCGCCGAGCTGCTCACCGTCGTCCGCGAGAAGGTCAAGTTCTGCGAGATCTGCGGCAACATCTCCGAGCAGAACCTTTGCAGTGTGTGCCGCGACCCGCGTCGCAACCCGGCCCTGATCTGCGTCGTCGAGGAGCCGAAGGACGTCGTCGCCATCGAGCGCACGCGTGAGTTCCGCGGCTTCTACCACGTGCTCGGCGGCGCGATCAGTCCGATCGACGGCGTCGGCCCCGATGACCTGAACATCCGTCGCCTCATGCAGCGCCTCGCCGACGGCACCGTCACCGAGGTCATCATCGCGACCGACCCGAACCTCGAGGGGGAGGCCACCGCCACCTACCTCAGCCGGCTGCTCCTCCCGATGGGCATCCGCATCACGCGCCTCGCCTCCGGCCTCCCCGTCGGCGGCGACCTCGAGTACGCCGACGAGGTCACCCTCGGTCGTGCCTTCGAGGGTCGCACCGTCGTCAGCGGCTGACACCCCGCCCCGTCGTCCGCCCCTCCGCCCCTTTTTTCCATCGGTCCTTTCTCAGGAGTCGTCCGGTGTGTCGGGGCTGGTGGGTTCCGCCGTGCCGACGGACTCCTGAGTTGGGGCAGCCGGGCGCGCCTCAGGCGTCGGCGGAGGGCGCCGGCCACTCGGCGACCACCGGACGGGCCGACAGCTGCCGGCCGATCGCGGAGAAGCCGAGCTTGCGGGCGACGGCGCGTGAGCCGGGGTTCGTGTCGGCGGCCCGCCACTGGGGGAGAAGCCCGGCCGCGAGGGCATGCTCGACCGCGGTCGACGCGAGTCGGGTCGCGAGACCGGTCCCGCGAGCCTCCGGGGCGGTCAACGCCGTCACGTGCGCGACGCCCAACGGCCACGACCGGTATCCGGCGACGGCGAGGACCCGACCGTGCTCGCGCACCGAGAACAGCGGCGAGGTGATGCCGAAGATCCCGCTCTCCGAAGCCTCGTCGTCGCCGACCTTCGACAGCAACGACTCGATGGCGGGGTCACTCGCCTTGCTCGCCACCACGTCGATCTCCTCGGCCGGTCGGAACCGCCCGGGCAGGAGGTAGTCGAGCGTCGCCGGCCCGAGGACCTCGGCGACCTGCACGCGCGAGCGGAGGAACTCGACCGTCCCGACGCTCCTCGGTGATTCGTCCTCGATGGCGAGTCGCCTGGCGGTGTCCTCGTCGGGCACGATCGCGAGGGCGCTCCCGTCGATCTCGACGACGCCGATCCATCCGGGCGGGCACGCCATCGAGCCGGCGTTCACGACGACGGCGACGCGGCCGGCGGAGAATCGCGCGGTCGGCGAGGCGAGCCCCTGCCAGAGGCGTCGCACCGTCGCGAGCACCCGCGCGTCTTCCTGCTGCATAGGCCAACCCTACCGAGGCCCACCCGCCTCCCCACCGCAGGAGATCGGCGCGACAGCAGGACCGAACGGGCCGAAGCGTCCTGCTGCGGGGCGGATCTCCTGCCCCGGAGCGGGTGAGGGTGCCCTTCGTCACATGAACGGCGCGGAATGCCCGGATGGGTAGGATGATCGCTGGGCCGCTCGTGCCCGCACCGACTTCCCCAGGAGATCCGATGGCATTGATCGTGCAGAAGTTCGGCGGGTCCTCCGTCGCGGACGCCGAGAGCATCAAGCGCGTGGCGAAGCGCATCGTGGAGACCCGCAAGGCGGGCAACGAGGTCGTCGTCGCCGTCTCGGCGATGGGCGACACGACCGACGAACTGCTCGACCTCGCCCACGAGGTCACGCCCATCCCGGCGCCCCGCGAACTCGACATGCTGCTGTCCAGCGGCGAGCGCATCTCGATGGCACTCCTCGCGATGGCGATCAGCAGCATGGGCTACGTCGCACGCTCCTTCACCGGCAGCCAGGCCGGCATGATCACCGACGCCCAGCACGGCGCCGCGCGCATCGTCGACGTCACCCCCGTGCGCCTGCGCGAGGCTCTCGACGACGGCGCCATCGTCATCGTCGCCGGCTTCCAGGGCTTCAACCGCGACACCCGCGACATCACCACGCTCGGTCGTGGCGGCTCCGACACCACGGCCGTCGCGCTCGCCGCAGCCCTCGACGCCGACGTCTGCGAGATCTACACCGACGTCGACGGCATCTTCACCTCCGACCCCCGCGTCGTCCCGAAAGCCAGGAAGATCGACCGCATCTCCAGCGAGGAGATGCTGGAGCTCGCGGCCTCGGGCGCCAAGGTCCTCTACATCCGCGCCGTCGAGTACGCACGCCGCCACGGCGTGACGCTCCACGTCCGGTCGTCCTTCAACAACAACGAAGGCACGCTCGTCCTCAACGACGCGGGCCGCAACAACCCAGGAGCAGGTGAGGCACCCATGGAGCAGCCCATCGTCGCCGGAGTCGCGACCGACCTCAGCGAAGCCAAGATCACCGTCGTCGGTGTCCCCGACCTGCCGGGCAAGGCGGCGGAGATCTTCACGATCGTCGCGAAGTCGGGCGGCAACGTCGACATGATCGTCCAGAACGTGTCGACCGCCGTCTCCGGCGTCACCGACATCTCGTTCACCCTGCCGAAGCCCGAGGCGCAGCAGGTCCTCCGCGCGCTCGCGGCTGAGCAGGAGCGGGTGGGTTTCTCGGCCATCCAGCACGACGACCAGATCGGCAAGCTCGCCCTCGTCGGTGCCGGCATGCGCACGAACACCGGCGTCTCGGCGAAGCTCTTCGAGGCGCTCAGCGCAGCGGGCATCAACATCGAGATGATCTCCACCAGCGAGATCCGCATCTCGGTCGTGACGCGCGCCGACACCCTCAACAAGGCCGCCAACGTGGTCCACTCCGCGTTCGGTCTCGACGGCGAGGACGAAGCCGTCGTCCACGGTGGCACCGGCCGCTGAGCCCGCCCTTCGGCAGGCTCAGGAACCAAGCCGACCGAGGACCGACGGGCGCGATCCCGCCGATCCTGATGCAAGATGGTTCACAACAACCCCTGAAACCAGAGGAATCCCCATGAGCAACGGTGTACGTGTCGGTGTCGTCGGAGCGACCGGTCAGGTGGGCAAGGTCATGCGCCGCCTGCTGGAGGAACGAGAGTTCCCGATCAGCGAGATCCGCTTCTTCGCGACGGCGCGCTCGGCGGGCACGACGCTCCCGTTCCGTGGCCAGGACATCGTGGTCGAGGACGTCGAGACGGCCGACCCGAGCGGCATCGACATCGCCCTGTTCTCGGCCGGCGCGACCGGCTCCCGCACGCAGGCTCCGCGGTTCGCGGCTGCGGGTGCGCTCGTCATCGACAACTCGAGCGCGTGGCGGATGGACCCCGAGGTCCCGCTCGTCGTCAGCGAGGTGAACCCGCACGCCATCAAGGACGCGGTCAAGGGCATCGTCGCGAACCCCAACTGCACGACCATGGCGGCCATGCCGGTCCTCAAGGTCCTCGACGCCGAGGCTGGGCTCACGCGCCTCATCGTCAACACCTACCAGGCCGTCTCCGGGTCCGGGCTCGCCGGTGCGGCTGAACTCGCCGGTCAGATCGAGGCCGCGGTCGCTCAGGGCGACCTCACCCGACTCGTCCACGACGGTTCCGCGATCGACTTCCCGGCGCCCGAGAAGTACGTCGCCCCGATCGCCTTCGACGTCATCCCGCTCGCCGGCTCGATCGTCGACGACGGACTGGGCGAGACCGACGAGGAGAAGAAGCTCCGCAACGAGAGCCGGAAGATCCTCGAGCTCCCCGAGCTGCTCGTGTCGGGTACCTGCGTGCGCGTGCCCGTGTTCACCGGCCACTCGCTGTCGATCAACGCCGAGTTCTCGCGCGACCTGTCGCCGGAACGTGCGATCGAGCTGCTCAGCGACGCTCCGGGCGTCCAGCTGTCTGAGGTGCCGACGCCACTCGAGGCCGCCGGTGCGGACCCGTCGTTCGTGGGGCGCATCCGTCCGGATCAGAGCGCCCCGGCCGGCAAGGGCCTCGCGCTGTTCATCTCGAACGACAACCTCCGCAAGGGTGCCGCCCTCAACGCGGTGCAGATCGCCGAGCTCGTCGCCGCCGAGCTGCTCGCACAGCCCGCAGCGGTCTGACCGGCCTTCCCTCCACCCGATCGGGGACGACGACATGGCCCGCCAGCGACCACGCCTGCGCCGACGGTGGTTGGCCGCGTTCATCGCGGCCGCCATCGCCGTCACCGCGGTGATCACCGTGAGTGGCCTGCGCGCTGACGTCCAGCAGACGACGGTCGCCCGCGCCGACGCCGCCGGCTCCGAGGTCGCCGTCGGACCGCTCGTGGCCTTCTACGGCGACTCGTACACGAAGGGCTCGGCAGCGTCGTCGCCGGCCGCCCGCTGGTCCTCGCTCGTCGCGCAGGCCGAGGGCTGGACGGAGTACAACGCCGGTTACCCGGGACTCGGCTTCGTCCGCAAGCGCGACAAGGTCGGCGATGTCACGGCCGACGTCATCGCGCAGCACCCCGAGGTCCTCATCGTCGCGCTCGGCATCAACGACAACTTCGAGTGGACCGGCAACGAGCAGGCGATCCAGGAGGCGATCCTGCCGGAGTTCCAGCGGCTGCGCGACGGGCTGCCCGGTACCCGCATCATCGTGGTGGAGCCCTGGTGGTACACCGCTGAGCGACCGGCCTCCGTCGAGCAGATCATCGGGTGGGTGCACGACGCCGCCGACACCATCGGGGCCGACTACATCTCCGGGGCGTCGCACTGGCTGGACGAGGACCCGGCGACGTGGATCTCATCCGACGGCCTCCACCCGAGCGACGCCGGGTATGCGCACCTCGCGCAGCGCATGCTCGAGGAGCTCGACGCCCTCACCCCTGCGCTCCCCGGACGCTGACCCGGCGGTCGGGCAGCCGGGCGAAGTGTCTCGACATCGAGCGATCTCACGGCACGCGATCAGCGACAGCACGCGGGTGGAGAGCTCGGGCCTCGCCGCGACTAGACTGCTCTGGTGACCGAAACCATCGACGTAGCCCTCATTGGTGGTGGCATCATGAGCGCCACGCTCGCCGCCCTCATCCACCAGGTGCAGCCTGACTGGAAGGTCGAGGTGTACGAGCGCCTGAGCGACGTCGCACTCGAGAGCTCCAACCCCTGGAACAACGCCGGGACGGGCCACGCCGCGCTGTGCGAGCTCAACTACATGCCACAGGACGCCCACGGCCACGTCGACCCGGCGAAGGCCATCGGCATCAACGAGCAGTTCCAGCTCAGCCGTCAGTTCTGGTCGCACCTCGTCGAGGAGGGTCTGCTCGGCGCACCCGACACCTTCATCAACCCGACCCCGCACATGACGTTCGTGCGCGGCGACAAGGACGTCGAATACCTGCGGAAGCGCTACGAGGCGCTGAAGGATCAGCCGCTCTTCGCCGGCATCGAGTTCTCGGAGGACCCGGCCGTCATCGCCGAGTGGGCCCCGCTCCTCATCAACCGTCGTGCCGTCGGCGAACGCATCGCGGCCACCCGGATCACCGCGGGCACCGACGTCGACTTCGGTTCGCTCACGCACAAGCTCTTCGGCGCAGCGCCGAACGCCCACGTCCGCACCAACCACGAGGTGCGGTCGCTCAAGCGGCTGAAGGACGGCACCTGGCGCATCCGTGGCCGCCAGACGCTCGGACGGTCACCGATGGAGATCAACGCCCGCTTCGTCTTCGTCGGCGCCGGCGGATGGGCGCTCAAGCTGCTGCAGAAGTCCGGCATCCCGGAGATCAAGGGCTACGGCGTCTTCCCCATCGGTGGGCAGTTCCTCCGCACCGACAACCCCGCGGTCGTCTCCAAGCACCAGGCCAAGGTCTACAGCCAGGCCTCGGTGGGGGCCCCGCCGATGTCGGTCCCGCACCTCGACACCCGCGTCGTCGACGGTCAGGCGAGCCTCCTCTTCGGCCCGTACGCGACGTTCAGCCCGAAGTTCCTCAAGCGCGGATCGATGCTCGACCTCGTCACGCAGGTCCGCCCGCACAACCTGCTCCCGATGCTGGCGGTCGCCAAGGACAACCCGAGTCTCATCACGTACCTCATCGGGCAGCTCCTGCAGTCCCGCAAGCAGAAGATGGACAGCCTCCGCGAGTTCCTGCCGACGGCCAAGGACGAGGACTGGTACCTCATCGAGGCCGGGCAGCGCGCCCAGGTGATGAAGAAGGACAAGGCCAAGGGCGGGGTCCTGCAGTTCGGCACCGAGGTCATCACGGGTGCGGACGGCACGATCGCGGGACTGCTGGGCGCTTCTCCCGGCGCGTCGACGGCCGTGCCGATCATGCTCGACGTCCTGCGCAAGTGCTTCCCCGACCGGATGACCGCGTGGGAGCCGAGGCTCCGCGAGATGATCCCGACCTACGGCTCGACCCTGAACGACGTCCCCGAGACGGCCGCGAAGGTCCTCGGGAGCACCGCCGAGGCCCTCGACATCTCGCTGTAGCCGCGGCTCGGGTGCTCGCCCGGCCCGTCGTCGGATGCGACAGGTGCAGCTTGGGAACCCTAAGCTTGCCTGGTGGCGAAACTGTACTTCCGATACGGGGCGATGAACTCCGGCAAGAGCACCGCCTTGCTCCAGGCGGCGTTCAACTACGAGGAGCGCGGCCACCGCGTCCTCCTCGCCAAGCCCTCGCTCGACACGAAGGGCGACGCCGCCATCGTCAGTCGCCTCGGCGTGACCCGCGACGCCGACTTCCTGCTCGGTCCTGACGACGACACCGTCCGGGTCTTCGCGGAGCACCGTCGCCGGGTCGTCCAGGAGACCGGCGAGGACGTCAGCTGCCTGCTCGTCGACGAAGCCCAGTTCCTCCACGGCGAGCAGGTGGACGACCTGCTGCGCATCGCGCTGCTCGAGGGCATCCCGGTCCTCGCCTACGGCATCCGGACCGACTTCCAGACCGTCGCGTTCCCCGGGAGCCGCCGCCTCCTCGAGGTGGCCCACAGCCTCGAGGAACTCAAGACGATCTGTCGGTGCGGTCGGAAGGCGATCTTCAACGGCCGTCGGTTCGGCGACACCTTCGTGTTCGACGGCGACCAGGTCGCCATCGACGGCACCACCGTCACCTATGAATCGCTCTGCGGCGTCTGCTACCTGCAGGAGTCCGGCGGTCGCCTGTCCAGCACGCCCACCGCACCTCCCATCAGCGAAGGATCACACGCATGAAGCTCTCCGTCATCGGCTGCGGCTACCTGGGGGCCGTGCACGCGGCCGCCATGGCATCGATCGGGCACGAGGTCGTCGGCATCGACGTCGATCCGGCCAAGATCGAGGCGCTCGCCGCCGGACGCTCGCCGATCTTCGAGCCCGGCCTGCCGGAGCTGCTGCTGGCCGGCGTCGAGTCAGGCCACCTGCGGTTCAGCACGGACATGGCCGACGCGGCCGGGGCCACCATGCACTTCGTCGCGGTCGGCACGCCGCAGAAGGCCGGCTCCAACGCGGCCGACCTGCGCTACGTGGACGCCGCGGTGACGGCACTGCTGCCGCACCTGTCGGCCGGTGACGTCGTCGTCGGCAAGTCGACCGTCCCCGTCGGCACCGCTGCGCGCCTGGCGGAACTCGTCGCCCCGACCGGCGCAGTGCTCGCCTGGAACCCCGAGTTCCTGCGGGAAGGCTTCGCCGTGCAGGACACCATCGCGCCCGACCGACTCGTGTACGGGCTGCCGCCGGCTCCCGAGGACGCCGCCGTCGCGCGAGCCGCCTTCGACGAGGTCTACGCCCAGGCGCTCTCGACCGGTACGCCGCTCGTCGCCACCGGGTACTCGACCGCGGAGCTCGTGAAGGTCGCCGCGAACGCGTTCCTCGCCACGAAGATCTCCTTCATCAACGCGATGGCGGAGATCGCCGAGGTCACCGACGCCGACGTCACGGAGCTCGCCGACGCGATCGGCTACGACGCCCGGATCGGTCGCCGCTTCCTCAACGCCGGTGTCGGGTTCGGCGGCGGCTGCCTGCCGAAGGACATCCGCGCCTTCACCGCTCGCGCCGAGGAGCTCGGCCGTGGGGAGTCGGTGGCGTTCCTGAAGGAGGTCGACGCGATCAACCTTCGTCGTCGTCAGCGCGTCATCGACCTCGTCGTCGAGGAGCTCGGCGGGAGCGCCTACCAGAAGCGGGTCGCAGTACTCGGGCTCGCCTTCAAGCCCGACAGCGACGACGTCCGCGACTCGCCGGCCCTCGACGTCGCCGTCGGCCTCAACGGACTGGGTGCGAAGGTGCTCGCCTTCGATCCGGAAGCCGTCCCCAACGCGCGTCGGCTCCACCCGCAGCTGACGTTCGCGGACTCGGCCGAGCAGGCGGTGACGGATGCGGACATCGTCGTCGTCGTGACCGAGTGGAAGGCGTTCCGCGCCCTGGACCCCTCGGCCGTCGCCGAGTTGACCGCCGGCAAGACGATCGTGGACGGACGCAACTGCCTCGACGTGGACGCCTGGCGGGGCGCCGGCTGGCGTTACGTCGGTCTCGGTCGTCCGTGA
The DNA here is from genome assembly GCF_015350715.1 of Plantibacter sp. VKM Ac-2876. Taxonomy (NCBI): domain Bacteria; kingdom Bacillati; phylum Actinomycetota; class Actinomycetes; order Micrococcales; family Microbacteriaceae; genus Plantibacter; species Plantibacter sp. VKM Ac-2876. The sequence continues at coordinate 734,956 of NZ_JADKSI010000003.1, forward strand.
CCGGTGACGAGTAGCCGGACGACGAGCACGATCGTCGCGCCGAGCAGCCCTCCGGCCGCGTTGGCGTAGACGTCGGCGATCGTCGCGACGCGTTCGGGGAGCAGGGTCTGTCCGAGCTCGATCGCGACCGAGAACAGGGTCGTCGTCAGCGGTGCGATCCACCAGAGCCGCAACGGCAGCTCCAGAGCGAGCAGGGCGCCGAGCGGGATGAACAGCACGACGTTCGCGGCCGATTCGATGAAGCGGTAGTCGAACCAGGTCGGGGCACCCGCGGCCTGCAAGCGATCGAGGATCGCCAGCAGCGTCGTCCGGCCGTCGGCGTCGACGGGTGTCGGCCAGAACGCGATGCCGAGCATGACGCACAGGCAGAGCAGCAGCAGGATCCCGATCACGATGCGCGGCGTGCGGGTCATCTGCGGTGCGGCTCCAGATCGGTCGACGAGGGTGCTGACAGCACCTCGCAATCGTAGGCCATGAGCGGCGGTGAGCCCGGTTGCCGCGTGCGCCGTCCACCCCTGAAAGGGGGCGTGCACCGACCCTCGGCGGCCGTCATCCGACGGTTAGGCTGTGCCTACCCGAACAAGGAGCACTCTTGGCTGACCCACGCCCGGCGACGGCCGGTATCCGCCTGCCCGGCCGCCGGCGTTCACGGCTGTGGTGGATCGCACTCGCCGTCCTCCTCGTCGTCCTCGCGCTCGGAGCATGGCTCGGCGTCCGGGCGTCCCTGGCGAAGAACGCGCTCGAGGCCGCCCAGTCGGAGGCGAAGTCGCTCCAGTCGGCCGTGCTGAAGGGTGACGCGAGCGGCACCGCGGCCACGCAGCGTGCCCTCACGACGCACACCGGCGAGGCGGTGTCGCTGACGAGTGATCCCATCTGGCGGGCGGCCGAGGCGGTCCCGTTCCTCGGCGTGAACTTCTCCGCGGTGCGACAGGCTGCCGCTGCGACCGACGACGTCGCGGTCGAAGTCGTGCCGAAGGTCGTCGAGATCGCCGATCAGGTGAACCTGTCGTCCCTGCTCCCCGGGGACGGCTCGATCGCGACGGAGCCGCTCCGCGCCGTCGCGCCGACCGTGGCCGACGCGGCTGCAGCGGCTGACACCATCGCCGGGCGCGTGGACACGATCGGCACGGACGGTGCGCTGCCGGTGGTCGCCGACGCCGTCGAGAAGCTCACCCGCACGATCACCGGTGCATCCACGATGCTCGACACCGCGGCGCGGGCCACGGCGCTCCTGCCGGACATGGCGGGAGGGGCCGGGCCTCGGAACATCATGGTGATGATCCAGAACAACGCGGAGCTGCGCTCGAGTGGCGGCATCGCCGGGGCGGTGGCCCTCATCCATGCGGAGAACGGCGTCATCTCCTTCGTCGGCACCCGGGGGAGCGACGACTTCTCCGGATTCCCCGCCCCCGTACTCCCGCTCACCCCGTTCGAGCAGAACGTCTACACCGACAACCTCGGCCGGTACATCCAGGACACCAACCTCACGGTCGACTTCAGTCGCACCGGCGAGCTCGCCGCAGCCATGGGGACCCAGGTGTTCGGCGTGCCCATCGACACCGTGATCGCCGTCGACCCCTACGTCCTCGCACACCTGCTGGAGGCGACCGGGCCCGTCGCCCTCCCCGACGGCACCGAGCTCACCGCCGACAACGCGGTGAAGACGCTGCTGAGCGACGTCTACGCCCGGTTCCCGGACCGGCTCGTGCAGGACGCGTTCTTCGCCGCGGTCTCGGGCGCGGTGTTCGAGGGCATGATCGCCCGCTCGCCCGACCCAGCCGCGCTCGTCCAGGCCCTGTCCGAGTCCGGCGCGGAGAACCGTCTCCACGTGTGGAGTGCGGTCCCCGCCGAGCAGGCGTTGATCGCCCAGACGACCCTCGCGGGGATCCCGCCGGCGACCGACGACGCGGCCGTCTACACCGGGGTCTACCTCGAAGACCTCACCCGCGCCAAGATGGACTACTACCTGGAGACGAAGGTCGACATCCGCGACGCCCGGTGCACGAAGCAGGGTGCGGAATACGTCGTCGCCGTCACCCTGACGTCCACCGCGCCGGCGGACGCTGCGACCTCTCTGCCGGACTACGTGACCGCGGGCGGGCGTTTCGGCACCCCCGCGGGAGACATCGCGACGCGCGTCGTGATCCACGGTCCGCTCGGCGCGACCCTGCTCGGTGCGAGCGACGGCGAGGACCTGCCGGTCAAGGCCGTGACCGACCCGAACGGTCGTCTCTACGCCCAGACCGACGTGACCCTCACTCCGGGGGCGACAACGGAACTCATCTTCACGGTGCTCGCTCCGAAGGCCTCCGACGTACCCCCAAACCTGGTCACAACCCCCGGAATCACGGGCAAAACGACCATTTCAGCCTTCCCTCGGTGCGGCTCCTGACATAGCATGACAACACCTCAGGAAGCCACGCACCCGAATTCGTGACCCTGGGGAACCTCGCGCGGACGCCCACCCGAAATCGGCGGACGCAGGGGGTATTCGACGTTCCTTGGGGATATCAACATGAAGCGCACCCTTGCCCTAGCATCGCTCTGCCTCCTGGCAGTCTTCGCGGCCCCGACCGCCGCGAGTGCAGCGACCGACTCGTCCACCTACGGCCCTGCCGGCTGTGCGACCCTCACACCGGTGTCGGTGACCCAGGGGGAGTCGACCGTCTTCCGCTGCGACGGCACCTTCGACCCCGGCACTCCGGTGACGGTCACGGTCGCCGGGCCCGGCTGCAGCATTCCCGCTGCGAAGCCGAACACCGCCGGCGCGACCGAGCAGGCCGCCGAGCAGAGCGCCGTGCCGACGTCCGGCACGTTCAGCGCCGACGCCGCCCGTGCGTTCGCGGTGACGATCGAGACCAGCAAGACCGCCTCCGGCACCTGCATGGTCACGGCGACTCAGGGCGCGACCACGGAGAGCGCCTCGTTCCAGGTCTCGGAGCGCGAGTTCGCCTCGACCGGCTTCGACGGTGGAGCCCTGCCGTGGATCGGTGGAGGCCTCCTCGTCGTCGGTGCCGGCGTCGTCGGCGCGATGGCGATCCGTCGCCGCAAGACGGCCTGATCCGTCGGTCGGGATGCGTGGTCCGGGCGGTCGTCCGCTCGGACCACGACCTGACACCGTCCTCGCCCGACATGGCGCCAGACGGACAGGCCTTACCCCCAAAGGTGGTCACATCCGCGGAATTCCGCGGTTTTCCAGCCCTGGTGAGATGACGGCTGCCCTAGCATGATGACGGCCATGGAGGCCACGAGTGAACAGCGCTCGGCTCCAGGCCCTGTCCGCATGTCGCATCACGCAGCGCATGCGCCATCCGCACACCTAGGGGCCCGCACATGAAACGAACTCTCTCCGCCGCCGCACTCGTCGTCCTCGCCATCGTCGCACTGCCCACCGCAGCCAACGCACTCGAGGGCGACAGCTACGGTCCAGGCAGCTGCAACTCGATCACGCCGGCGAGCGTCGCGCGCGGCGCGGCGGTCTCGTACTCGTGCTCGGACTTCTGGGCCGCGAACCAGACGGTGTCGATCACCATCGACTCCTCCGCGGCCGGCGTCTCCGCTCGCACGCTGTCGACCGTCGCCGACGCGGCCGGCGACATCCAGGTCTCCATCGACACGGCTGCGGACCCCGCAGGCACCTACACGCTGACCGCGACCCAGGGCGCCGTGACCGACTCGTCCGACTTCACCGTCCTGGACCCCGCGGACGCCGCTGCGGCCGCCGCATCAGCCTCCGACCCGTCTGCCGGGGGCAACGCCCTCGCCGACACCGGGTTCGCCGGTACCGCACTCCCATGGGTCGCCGGCGGGCTCCTCGCCGTCGGTGCCGCCGCGCTCGGTACCGTGATGGTGCGTCGCCGCCAGCAGGCGTGAGATCACGGATCGGCCGGGCGGCAATGGCGGCGCCCGGCCGATCCGGTCCGGGATCCACCGATTCCAGGAAGTGGCGAACAGCCGCTGAAAAATCGGCTATCCTAGACAAGGCCTTCGGGCCATCGGGGTGTGGCGCAGTTTGGTAGCGCGCTTCGTTCGGGACGAAGAGGTCGTGGGTTCAAATCCCGCTACCCCGACAGTACAAGCCCGGTCAGACGAGAAATTGTCTGACCGGGCTTCTCTGTTTCCCCGGGCTGGC
>NZ_JADKSI010000003.1:739187-856956 GCF_015350715.1 Plantibacter sp. VKM Ac-2876
ATCCGCCGGGCTTCTCTGTTTTCCCCGGGCTGGCGGTCCGCTGGGCTGGCGGGTTGCACATCCCGCTACCCCGACAGCAAAGCCCGGTCAGACGAGAAATCGTCTGACCGGGCTTCTCTGTTTCCCCGGGGAGGGTGTCCCGGTCCCTGAGCCTGTCGAAGGGCAGCCGGGCCCGGTCAGACCACCGTCCGACGGGGGAGGAGCGTCACGAGCGACGCTTCCGGCCGGCAGGCGAAGCGCACGGGCGCGTAGATGGACGTGCCGACGCCCGCGGACACGTTCAGGTACGCCGAGCGGAGCGCGTGGCGCCAGACGCTGAGCCCCTTCACCTGCTTACGAGGGATGTCGCAGTTCGTCACGAGCGCACCGTAGCCCGGCACGCAGACCTGACCACCGTGGGTGTGCCCTGCGAAGATGAACTGCGCCCCCTGCGTCACGAAGGCGTCGAGGACTCGCCGATACGGAGCGTGCATCACGCCCACCGTCACGGTGTGCGCCAGGGACGGGTCGTCGGTCTCCAACGTCTCGGCGTCCAGTCGCTCGTCGATGAGTGCGGTCAACGTGTCCAGACGGTCGAAGTGCTTGTGCGGGTCGTCGACGCCGAACAGGTCGAGGCGGGTCCCGCGGACCGAGATCTCACCGACCGCGTTGTTGAGGTCGATCCAGCCGAGTTCGTCCATGAAGAACCGCTCGAGCGCGCCCGTGTCGAGTGTCGTCGGGGAGACGTGCTTCGAGGAGGTCTGTGTGAAGTACTTGAAGGGGTTCTTCGCGGTCGGACCGTAGTAGTCGTTCGAGCCGTGCACGAACGCCCCCGGAACCCCGGCGAACACCGAGAGCGCAGCCCGGATCCCGTCGATGCCCTGCTCATGTCCCAGGTTGTCGCCCGTGTTGATCACGACGTCCGGCCGGAGATCGGCCAGCGACCGCAGCCAGGCCTGCTTCCGGCGCTGCCAGGGCGCCATGTGGAGGTCGGAGAGGTGCAGCATGGTGATCGGCTCGGCGTCGGGCGGCAGGACCGGAGCGGTCACCCTCCGGAGGGTGAACGCGTTGCGTTCGATGACCGCCGCGTACCCGAAGGTGAGGGCCCCGAGGCCTGCCACGACGGCCGCTGCCGTTCCGAGTCTGCCGCCGGTACTCATGGGTGCCGCCATCGATCGTCTCCTCCTCGGTCGTCGAGTGGTGCCGACCGTCCCACGAGCGTACCCGCTGACCCCTCCGAAGACGCCCGGAGCGCATCCGCGGCTACGACGAGGGGCCCGGTCGACATCCGACCGGGCCCCTCGTCATCGCGTCAGAGCGTCAACACTTGTTCTTCGTGATCGTCACGGTGATCTTCGCGTCCTTCTTCGCCTGGGAACCCGCTGGCGGATCCACGCCGGTCACCTTCGTGGCCGTAGCCGCGGGATCCGCGACGCACTTCTGACCCACGTTCGAGAATCCGGCACCCTGGATGGCCGCCTTCGCATCGTCGAAGCTGGCTGCAGCGCTCACATCAGGGATCACGCCGACCAGGCCGTTGCTCGTGTACACGGTGATGATCGAGCCCTTCGGGACGGTGCCGGCAGGGTTCGTGCTGGCAGCCTGACCCACGGGGAGGGCGGAGTCGGCGGCGCCACCGTTCTCGAAGCCGAAGCCGGCATCCTCGAGGATCTGCTGCGCCTCCTCGATGGACTTCCCGGCGACGTCCGGTACCTGGACGGATTGGCCGTTGATGAGGGATGGATCCGGGTCGCCGAAGGCTGTGCCGCCGTACTTGCCGTTGGCGACCTCCATGATGCGGGGCCAGATGGAGTGACGGAGGACCGCGACCTGCCCGGCGTCGAAGTAGGTACGTCGGAGGTTGACGTGACCGGTGGCATTGAAGACGCCGACGATGGTCGCCGCGGAGGTGCTCGCACCGCTCATCCAGGTGGCCTCGTTGTTGTCGGTCGTGCCGGTCTTACCGATGAGCGGGATACCGTCACCGATGCGGGATGCGCTCGTCGTACCACCGTTGAAGGTCGCCTGGAGGGCGACGTTCGCGGTCGCCGCGACGTTGGGCTCAAGACCCTGGCGGCAGTTCGCCGCCGGAACGGGGATCTCCGTGCCGTCGGGCTTGACGACGCGATCGATCGCGATCGGGTCGCAGGTCACGCCGCCGGATGCGAAGGTCGCGAAGGCCGTCGCCATGCTCAGCGGGGCGACCTCGTTCGTGCCGAGCACGGTGGCAGGGGACTGCAGGAGCGGCCCGCCGTCGGCCCGGTGCACGCCCATCGACTCGGCCGTCTTGCGGATACCACAGAGGTCGAGCTGCTTCGACATGGCGATGAAGCCGGTGTTGATCGAGGCCTTCGTGGACTGCAGCGCCGTGTAGTACCCGCCGTTGCCGCCCTCGTCGTTGCCGGGGTTCCAGTCGGAACCGGCGTAGACCGTGCCGCCGTCGGCGCAGGAGTCCTTGAACGTACCCCATGGCGATCGCTTGCGACCGTCGACGCCCTCGTTCAGGCCGTGGCCCTCCTTCAGCCACTCGGCGAGGGTGAAGGTCTTGTACGTCGAGCCGGGCTGGAAACCGCTGGACCCGCCGTAGTCGTAGTCGGTGTTGTAGTTGACGCCGCTGAAGTTCGCTCCGGTCGCAGCGATCTCCGGATCGTTCGTGTAGTCCTTGTTCTGCGCCATTGCGAGGATCCGGCCGGTCTTCGGCTGGACCGTGACGGCGACCGCTCCGATGTCGAGCTGGTCGCTCGCGTGCGGGATGTACGCGTCGAGCGCAGTCTGTGCGGCCCACTGCAGGTCGAGGTCGAGTGTGGTGAACACGCTGTAGCCGCCGCGGTTGAACGCCGCCCACCGCTCGTCCTCGGTCTCACCGAAGATCGGGTTGTTCTGGAACACCCGCGTGACGTAGTCGCAGAAGAACCCGGAGCCGGGGCTGATGTTCACGGCCGTCTGGCAACCGGTGCTCGCCGGCGTGATCGTGGGCGTGATCACGGTGGCGATGGCCACGTCGAACTGCTCCTGCGTGATCTTGCCCTCCTTGATCATCTGCTTGAGGACGTAATCGCGGCGGTCCTTCGTCAGCGCGTAGCCGTTGGCCGCGCCGTTGGTCTCGCTCTCGGGGCGGTCGAGACGCAGCGTCTCGGGGTTGTTCACGATCGCCATCAACGTCGCGGCCTGCTCCAGGTTGAGGTTCGCCGCGTTCGTCGCGAAGTAGTAGTTGGCAGCGGCTTCGATGCCGTAGGTGCGGCCGCCGAAGCCGGCGATGTTCAGGTAGCCCCGGAGGATGTCCTGTTTGCCGTAGCGCTTCTCGAGGCCGATGGCCATGCGCATCTCCTTGAGCTTGCGCTCCGGAGTGGTCTTGGTGGCCTCGTCGTAGGCGGCCTCCATCTTCTCCTTGTCGGTGATCGCCTCGGCCTTCTGCACGAGCACGTTCTTCACGTACTGCTGCGTGATCGACGAACCACCCTGGAGGTCGTTGCCGGACAGGCTGATCGCGGCAGCACGGATCGTGCCCGTGAGGTCGACACCGCCGTGCTCGTAGAAGCGCGGATCCTCGGCCGAGACCGCCGCATCCTTCACGAACTGGTTGATCTGGTCCCAGCCGACCTCGATGCGGTTCTGCGTGTAGAACGACGCGAGGAGTTGCGGCGTACCGGCACTGTCGGTCGCGTAGATGTTGGACTTCTGCGCCAGCTCGTCGAGGGCCAGGTAGTCGGGCAGACCATCGAACACGTTGATCGTGCTGTTGGTCGCGATCCCCGTGACGGCGAGCGCCGGGGTGACCGTGGCGGTGACGAGGACGCCCGCGGCGACACTCAGGCCGAGGAAGCCGAGGAAGCCGCCGAGCACACCGGTGGCCGTGCGATGTTGTTGAGGCATGGATCGATGCTAAGCGACAATCCTGAAAAAGGCCCGCTCAGGGCTGCGTTGAAACCCGATCGTTGCCGCCGGGCGCACCGATGCGGCTGCCGGTCGGCGTGCGACCGGCAGCCGCACCCGATCATCCGGGCGAGCCGTTCCCGTTCCCGTTCCCGGCCCCGCCGCCGTTACCTGGGACGTTCCCCGGGGCTGCGGGCCCGCCGTCCTCGCCGGTCCCATCGGTGTCCCCGCCGTCGTCCGGGGCCGGTGTCGGCGCTTCGCTCGGGGCCTGCGTCGGGTCGGCGGTGGGTGTCGGCGCGGGCGTCGAGTCCTCCTCGCTGCTGCCGGAACCGTCGCCCTGCAGCGTGGCGCGATCCGCCTCGGGGAAGTCGCCACCTGGATATTTGGCGAGCGCGGCGGACATGACCGCCGGCCAGATGTAGTGCCGCATGGACGCGACCTGGGTTCCGCCGATGTAGGTGTCGCGGAGGTTGACGTGTCCGCTGACGTTGAAGGTGCCGACGACCGTCGCGACCGTCGTGCTCGCACCGCTCATCCAGGTCGCTTCGGCGTTGTCGGTGGTGCCGGTCTTGCCGATCAACTCACCCACGCCGTCGGTGCGGGCGCCCGACGCGGACGCGGTGCCGCTCGACACGACGCCCTGGAGGACGTCGTCGGCCGCGGCCGCCACCTTCGCATCGACGGATTGACGACAGTTCGCCGAGGGGACCTCGGCGGTGGAACCGTCGGGCTTCGTGATCGAGTCGATCGCGATCGGGTCGCACGTCTTGCCGCCGGCGGCGAGCGTCGCGAAGGCGGTCGCCATGCTCAGCGGAGCGACCTCATTCGTGCCGAGCACGGTGGCGGGGGAATTGTTCAGTGGCGCGCCGTCGGCACGGTGCACACCCATCGACTCAGCGGTCTTGCTGATGTCGCAGAGGTCGAGCTCCTGCGCCATCGCGATGAACGCGGTGTTGATCGACTGCTGCGTGGCGCGTCTCACGGTGTAGGACCCCGATTCGCCCTCGTCGTTCCGCGGACTCCACCCGGCCTCGGCCTGCTCCGTCCCACCCGGGACGCAACTGTTGGTGAAGGTTCCCCAGTCGGATCTGCGGTTCGCGTTGATCGACTCGTTGACGCCCTTGCCTGACTTCAGCCAGTCCGTCAGGGTGAAGATCTTGTACGTCGACCCGGGCTGGAAGCCCGCCGAGCCGCCGTAGGCCTGGTCAGTGTTGTAGTTGATCGCGCTGTAGTTGGAGCCCGTCGCGAGGACATCGGGATCCTGCGAGTAGTCCTTGTTCTGGGCCATGGCGAGGATCCGCCCGCTCCCTGGCTGCACGCTCACCGAGACGGCGCCGAGGTCGAGTTCCGTGGTCGTCTTCGGGACGTACTCGTCGATGGCCGCCTGCGATGCGTTCTGCAGGTCCAGGTCGAGGGTCGTGAAGACGCTGTACCCGCCGCGCTTGAAGTTCGTCCACCGTTCGTCCTGTGTGGAACCGAAGATCTCGTTGTTCTGCAGCACGTTCGTCACGTAGTCACAGAAGTAGGCGGACGACCCGGCCGCGGAACAGCCGGTGACGGGCGGCACGATCGTCGGGGTGATCGGGATCGCCACGGCGGTGTCGTGCTGCTCCTTGGAGATCTTCTGCTCCTTGAGCATCTGGTCGAGGACGTAGTCCCGTCGCGTCTTCGTCAGGGCGTAGCCGTTCGCCGCGCCGTTGTCGGCGCTGTCGGGCTTGTCGATCCTGAGGTTCTCGGGGTTGTTGACGATCGCGAGCAGGGTCGCCGCCTGCTCCAGCGTGAGGTTCGCCGCCGTGGTGTTGAAGTAGTAGTTGGACGCAGCCTCGATCCCGTAGACGCGTCCGCCGAAACCGGAGATGTTGAGGTACCCGCGGAGGATGTCCTCCTTGCCGTACGTCTTCTCGAGGCCGATCGCGAGTCGCATCTCCTTGAGCTTGCGCTCCGGGGTCGTCGCGGTCGCCTCCTCGTAGGCCGCGTCGCTCTCCTTCTTGTCGGGGATGGCCTCGGCCTTCTGCACCAGGACGTTCTTCACGTACTGCTGCGTGATGGAGGAGCCACCCTGCGTCGAGCCGCCGGCGGCGTTGTTGACGACCGCTCGGACGGTGCCCGCGAGGTCGATGCCACCGTGTTCGAAGAAGCGGGGGTCCTCGGCCGAGACGGCGGCGTCCTTCGCGAACTGGGAGATCTGGTCCCAGCTGTCCTCGATCCGGTTCTGGTCGTAGAAGGAGGCGAGGAGCACCGGGTTGCCGGCGGAGTCCTTGGCGTAGATGCTCGACTTCTGGGCGAGCGAGTCGAGCTGGAGGTAGTCGGGGAGGCCGTCGAAGACGGAGATGCCCGTGGAGGTGGCGAGACCGGTCATCGCGATGGCAGGGGTGACCGCGGCGGTGGCGAGCACACCGGCGGCGACGCTCAAGCCGACGAAGCCGAGGACGCTCTGCGCGACCGTCTTCGCGGGGGTACGTGGTTCAGGCATAGGATCGAAGGTAAGCGGGGAAACTGTGAGCGAGCTTCACTTGGGGCTCGCCATGAGCATCCCCTGCGCCTCCGCCTCGTCGCGCGGAGCGCCCGATCGAGGAGAGACATGACCCGCTGGGAGTACCTCACCACGCCGTTGATGATCCACAACACGGCAGCCATCCTGAACAACTGGGGCGGGGAGGGTTGGGAGCTCGTCCAGGTCGTCACCGGTCCGGAGGGTGGGCTCGTCGCCTACCTCAAGCGCCCCATCGCCGACTGACCCGACGTCCCGGAGGAACCCCCATGTCCCAGATCGCCGACCGACTCGCCGAGCTCGGTATCACCCTGCCCACCGTCGTCCCGCCCGTCGCCGCCTACATCCCCGCGGTGGTCTCCGGCGAGCACGTCTTCACCTCGGGCCAGCTGCCCATGACCGACGGCAAGCTCCCCGCCACCGGCAAGGTCGGTGAGGGCGACGGACTCGTCTCGCCCGCCGACGCCAAGTCCTACGCCCGGACGTGCGCGCTCAACGCGCTCGCCGCGGTGGAGAGCCAGATCGGTTCGCTCGACCGCGTCACCCGCATCGTCAAGGTCGTCGGCTTCGTCGCCTCCGACCCGGCGTTCACCGGCCAGCCCGGCGTCATCAACGGTGCGTCAGAGGTCCTCGGCGAGATCTTCGGCGACCTCGGCGTGCACGCCCGCTCCGCCGTCGGCGTCGCCGTGCTCCCGCTCGACTCGCCCGTCGAGGTGGAGCTCATCGTCGAGTTCGCCTAGCGCGCGGCGTCACAACAGGAGATCCGCTCCGCAGCAGGAGAACGTAGTCATGTTCATCCTGTTGCGGAGCAGATCTCCTGCGTTCACCACTGATGCCTGCCTTGCGAGATCGCGTCTGAGATCTCGCGCTCGACGAGTGTCCACTCGTGCATGACCTGCTGGTAACTGAACCGCAGGACGGTGTGGCCGGACAGCGCGAGACGGCGATCCTGCGCGAGGTCGCGGCTCCGTTGTGACGCATCCTGATGCGGAGCGTGTCCATCGAACTGCAGGACGAGGCGTTCGCCGATGAGTCCGTCGACCCGGTGACCGTCGACCACGACCTGCTGGCGCATATGGACGCCGATCCGCGCGAGACGGATGCGCGGTATCGACTCGATGCCCGAGTCGGAGAGGTGGCTGACGCGGTCGATCACCCTTCTGAATCGGCGGGAACGGATCGGCAACAGTCTGAGACGGTCGAGGTCGACATGGCCGACGCGGACAGCCGATTCGAAGACCGCGAGCGCGCGTTCGAACGGTTGGCACTCGGCGATGTGGACGAGCGCATTCACCGGTGGCTGCACCAGCGTGCGGGTGGACACCGGCGCCGGAGTCGCGCTCCAATGGAGCCGCAGCCCTGATTCAGTCGTCGCGGCAGACGTCGAGGGGACGGAGAGATGGACGAACCCGTCAGCGAGGTTCCACCAGCCGCGACGACCGGCGATCGTCAGACACGTCAATCGTCCGCCGCGCGTCGCCGCGAAGAGGAGCTGAGGATCACACGCCTCGGTCACCAGCCAGTTACGCCTCACGACTCGGACCGAGCCTGCTTGCTTTGCTCGTTCGATGCCGTGCTTGGTCGCTCCTGCATCGAGCGCGTCGAGACGATGCACGATCCCATCGCGCCGGTCGATCCACGGGGTGAGGTCCATCACCTCAGCTTCGCTGGCCGGGCGCGGCCACATGCCCCACCCAGGCGCGCTGGGGATGGGGCGCCCGCGAGTCTGCCCTGTGGAGCACAGGAGATCCGCCCCGCAGCAGGACGAACGTGGCTACGTTCTCCTGCTGCGGAGCGGATCTCCTGCTGCGACGCTGTGAGGACCTACGTGCTCTTCACCATCTTGTCGGTGATGATCTGCATGACCGTGGTGTCGGCGAGCGTCGTGGTGTCGCCCACCTCGCGGCCCTCGGCCACGTCGCGCAGGAGACGACGCATGATCTTGCCCGAGCGCGTCTTCGGCAGCTCGTTCACGAGGTAGACCTCGCGTGGGCGGGCGATCGGACCGATCTGTTCGCCGACCCAGCTGCGGAGCGCCCCGGTGATGTCCGCGAGTCCGGACGCCTGCTCGAGGTGGGACTCCTTGATGATGACGAAGGCGACGACCGCCTGCCCGGTGGTCTCATCGGCCGCACCGACCACGGCGGACTCGGCCACCATCTCGTTGGCGACGAGCGCCGACTCGATCTCAGCGGTCGAGAGTCGGTGTCCGGAGACGTTCATGACGTCGTCGACGCGGCCGAGCAGCCAGACGTCGCGGTCCGAGTCGAGTCGGGCACCGTCGCCGGCGAAGTAGAACGGGCCGCCCTCGACGTCCCAGAACTTCTCCCAGTAGGTCTCCTTGAACCGCTCGGGGTCGCCCCAGATGCCGCGGAGCATCGACGGCCAGGGCTCGGTCACGACGAGGAGTCCGCCACCGCCGGCACCGACCGCGTCACCCGCGTCGTCGACGACGTCGATGGCGATGCCCGGGATCGGGACCTGCGCGCTGCCGGGCTTCGTCGACGTGACACCGGGGAGGGCCGACACCATGATCGCCCCGGTCTCCGTCTGCCACCAGGTGTCGACGATCGGCGCGACCTTGTTGCCGATGATCTTGCGGTACCACATCCACGCCTCGGGGTTGATGGGCTCGCCCACCGAGCCGAGCAGGCGGAGTGACGAGAGGTCGAACTGCTTCGGGATCTTGCGACCGAGCTTCATGAAGGAGCGGATCGCCGTCGGAGCCGTGTAGAAGATGCTCACGCCGTACTTCTCGATGATCTCCCACCAGCGTCCCGGGTGCGGGGCGTCCGGCGTGCCCTCGTAGAGCACCTGCGTCGCGCCGTTCGCGAGGGGGCCGTAGGTGACGTAGCTGTGACCGGTGATCCAGCCGATGTCGGCCGTGCACCAGTACACGTCGGTCTCGGGGTGCAGGTCGAAGACGTTCTTGTGGGTGAAGGCCGTCTGCGTCAGGTAGCCACCCGAGGTGTGCAGGATGCCCTTCGGCTTCCCGGTGGTGCCGGAGGTGTAGAGGATGAAGAGCGGCTGCTCGGCGGGGAACGGTTGCGCGTCGTGCTCGGGTTCGGCGTCGGCGATGGCCTCGTGCCACCAGAGGTCGCGTCCGGCCGTCCAGTCGACCTCGTTCTCGCCGCGACGGACGACGAGCACGTGGTCCACGGTCGCCTGCTCGGGCAGCTCGCCGCGGCTCGCGAGCGCCGCGTCGACGGCGGGCTTGAGTGCGGAGACCTTGCCCTTGCGGTAGCCGCCGTCGGCGGTGATGACGAGCTTGGCCTCCGCGTCGTCGATGCGGGAGCGCAGGCTGTCGGCGCTGAACCCGCCGAAGACGACCGAGTGCACCGCGCCGATGCGCGCGACGGCGAGCATGGAGACGATCGCCTCCGGGATCATCGGCAGGTAGATGGCGACCCGGTCGCCGGCTTCGACGCCGAGGCTGGTGAACAGGTTGGCCGCGCGCTTGACGTCTGCCGTGAGTTCGGCGTAGGTGATCGTGCGGGTGTCGCCGGGCTCGCCCTCCCAGTGGAGGGCGACGCGGTCGCCGTTGCCGGCCTCGACGTGCCGGTCGAGGCAGTTGTAGGCGACGTTCAGCTCGCCGTCGTCGAACCAGGTCGCGAAGGGAGGGTTCGACCAGTCGAGGGTCTTCGTGAACGGCTTGCTCCACGTGAGCAGCTCGCGGGACTGCTCGGCCCAGAAGCCGAGCCGGTCACTCGACGCCCGCTCGTAGAGCTCGGCGCTGGCGATCGCCTGCGCGGCGAACTCCTCCGACGGTGGGAATCGTCGGTCTTCGTGCAGCAGGCTGTCGATCTGAGTGCTCATCGTGTGTGTCTCGCTCCCTTGCGAATCCGCGTTCCTGACCCGACCTGCCGAGGCGGGTCGAGTCCGTGCCATGCACGAGCGTAGCGCGTTCTCGGTTGCGGATTTGTCACCCATCCGAACAAACTCGTGGGCCCAGTCTGTGAATGATCTGGGCATGGTAGGGAAACCACTCGATCTGGGGTCGTCTGAGTGCTTGTGTTCCCCGTTCACTGGCGTACACTTGGACCCGGCCGAATACACATTCGTGCATGCAGTGCCAGCGATTCCCCCCAATCCGGCACTGTAGAGGCGGCACCCATTCCCCCCAATGGGTGCCGCCTTCTTCTGTCTCCGGCGCCGGCTGCGGGTGGCCACCGGGGAGTATTCGAATATTGCTTATAGTTCTGCAAGTATCAGCTCTATGCTTCTGAGATGACCGATCTCCTCCTGGCCGTCGTCGTCGACATCGTGGGTTCCCGCCGTCTCGACGATCGCACCCGGGCTCAACGCGCGATCCAGGACGTCTTCCTCCAGGTGGAGGCCACCTGGCCCGCCGAGCAGCCGCTGCGTCCCACGGTCGGCGACGAGTTCCAGGTCGTGTACGCGGACGTCGCGACCGCACTGCGTGCCACCACCCTCGCACGGCTCCTGTTCCCCGCGGAGGTCGACTGCCGGTTCGGTCTCGGCTGGGGCGAGGTCACGGACATCGACGCCGGCCAGGATGCTCTCATCCAGGACGGCTCCGCCTGGTGGCGGGCCCGAGCCGCCATCGATGAGGCGCATCGACGGGAGGACAAACGTCAGCCGTACCTGCGATCGTGGTTCGAGGGCGAAGCACCCCAGGACGGAGACGCCATCGTGAACGCACTCCTCACCCTGCGCGATCACACGATCGATCAGATGCGGAACCCCCGACAGCGGCAGCTCGCCGCGGGTGCGCTCCTCGGCCGATCACAGGAGTCGATGGCGGCCGACGTCGGCATCTCGCAGTCCGCGGTGTCGCAGAACCTGCAACGATCGGGCGGCGCCGCGCTCGTCTCGGCCCTCGACCTGCTCGCCGGGGCGCCGATTCGATGATCACGGCCGTCCTGCTGCTCATGATCGGGGTCGCCGACATCTGTCGTGGACTGATCCGGGGCCCGCGCTGGTCGCCGGCCATCGGGCTGGTGGTGGTCTGGTTGTTCGCCGTGTTGAGCCTCGGGCTCGACTGGTGGTGGCCGACGCTGACCGGCCTCGTCGCCCTCGGGTGGATCGTGACCATGCCATCCTCGGACACCTCGAGACCGCGCGGACTCTGGCCCGTGCTGCTGCTCGGTCTCCTCGTCGTCGCCTCCACGCTCGTGTTCGGGGCGGGCGGGACGGCCGACAGTGCCGCAGCGCAGGTCTACGAGGACTTCGACCTCGGCGTGCTGCAGGAGGTTCCCCTGGCCCTCGCCGTCGCAGCCGGATCCACGCTCGTCTTCCTCACCCGGAGCAGCAACCTCATCGTGAGGGCCTCGCTGCGCCGCGCGCGTGAGGACGATGAGCCGCAACCGACCGCCACACCCGCCTCCACCTGGACGGTCAAGGTCCGCGGTCGCGAGTGGGGGAGCGTCGAGCAGGACGGCACACCGCTGCGTCCGACGACGCAGCTGCTCGGCGGCCGACTGATCGGGCCGCTCGAACGCGTCTTCATCGTCGTCCTCGCGCTGAGTGGCACCGGCATGGTGATCGCCGCCCTCGTCGCGGCGAAGGGCATCGTGCGCTTCCCGGAGATCTCCAAGGATCGCGGGGTCGGCGGCAAGGCGGAGGAGTTCCTCGTCGGCAGCTTCACGAGCTGGGCGATCGCCGCTGCTGCGGTGCTCTACCTCTGGGTGATCGCCGCCGGGTGAACCGACACGAGGTCCCGCGTCGGTCGACGCGGGACCTCGTGTCTCATCGCTGCTCGAGGAACGCTGCGAGCTGCTCCTGGTCGGGGTAGGACGCCTGGGCGCCGGCCCCGGTCGCCGCGTAGCTACCGACGGTCGAGGCGAATCGAGCCGCGTCGACGAGCTCGTCTCCGGCAGCGAGTCGCAGCGCGAGGGCACCCATGAACGCGTCGCCGCAGCCGGTGGTGTCGACGGCGTCCACCGTCGGCGACGGAACCGACGTCGGGTCGGCCTCGCCGTCGATCACGACACTGCCCGCGGCCCCGGTCGTGACGACGGCTCGTCGGATGCCGTGGCTGCGCAGCGCCGTGGCGACCGCCTCCCACCCGGCCTCCTCCGGGTCGACCCCGGCGAGGTCGGCCGCCTCGTGCTCGTTCACGAGGAGGACGCCGGTCGCCTGGAGCAGCTCCTCCGGCACCGGACCGTAGGGGGAGAGGTTGAGGAGCACGAGCGCGCCGGCCGCAGCGCCCCGCCGGGCCGTCTCGAGTACGGTGTCGATCGGCACCTCGAGGCACAGGCAGACGACGCCGGCGCCGTCGAGCGCCGACCACGCCTCGCCGATCCGATCCGGCGTGAGGGTGCTGTTCGCCCCGGGCGACACGATGATCGTGTTCTCCCCGGCGTCGTCGACGGTGATGACCGCGGTGCCTGTCGCGACGTCGTCACGTTGGGCGATCCGGGAGACGTCCACTCCGGAGCTCGAGAGCGACTCGAGCAGGAGGGATCCGTGCGCGTCGTCGCCGACCGCGCCGACCATGGTGACGTCGCCGCCGAGTCTGCCCGCGGCGACCGCCTGGTTGGCGCCCTTGCCGCCGGGGATGACGGCGAGTTCGGATCCCGTGAGCGTCTCCCCGGGCTGTGGGAAGCGTGCCGTGCGGACGACGAGGTCCGCGTTCAAGGACCCGACGACGACGATGCGTGGACTCTGCATGGTGACCCTCCTAGGCTGCCGAGGCGGTCTCGGCCGGACGGACCTCGGCGCTCGCGGGCTTCGGGATGAGGAACGACACCAGCAGGGCGACCGCGGTGATGCCCGCGCCGACCAGCATGGCACTCGTGTACCCGGCCGTCGACGTCCCTCCGGCGGGTGCGACGGCGATCTGCACGGCGGGGAGGACGACGAAGCTGAGGCCGGCACCCAGGTTGAAGGCGCCCGCGTTCAGCCCGGGCAGGAAGCCCGGGTTCTCCTTCGGCGACAGGACGATGCCGAGCCCGTTGAGCATGATGTTGCCGATGCCCGCGTATGTCGCACCGATGAGGACGGTCGTCGCGATGAGGACGGGAAGCGAGTGCACGCCGACGAGCGCCATGATGACGATCGAGACGATGCTGCCGATGAGGCCGATGCGGAGCACGTTCAGGTAGCCGAGCGTGGGCGCGAGACGACCGGCGAACGGGCCGACGAGCCAGCCGACGAGGGCGTACGGCGTCAGGAACGCGAGGGAGGCGAGGTCGGCCTCCATGCTGAACCCCGCGTCGGCGTTCTGGGCGATCGAGGTGACGAGGCCGTTGGCGACGGCGAAGACACCGGTCATGGTGAGCAGCGTCGTGAGCAGGAGCGCCCAGGTGCCGCGCTGGCGGAGGTACTTCGTGGCGACCAGTGGTTCGGCGACGCGGTTCTCCACGGTCCAAAAGATCGCGAACGCGACGAGGGCGACGACGATGAACCCGCCGACGAGCAACCAGTTCGCCGCCGCGAGCTTGCCGGCCTCGTTGAACGCGGTGAGCAATGCGGCGATCGACACGACGAGTGGGAGCACGCCCCACCAGTCCATCCTCGTGCCCTTCGAGGGCTGCGAGTTCGCGGCCCACAGGACGACGAAGACGATCGCGACGGCTGCGACGACGGCCATGGTCCAGAAGACGGACCGGAAGCCGTGGTTCGTGACGAGCCAGCCGCCGGCGAGGGCGTCGATCCCGGCGATGCCGCCGTTGACCGCGGTGATGAGGCCCATCATGGCGCCGTACCGCTTCGGGTCGGTGACCTCGGCGCGCAGCATGAGCAGGGTGATGGGCACGACCGGCCCGGACACGCCCTGGATGATGCGGCCGACGAACAGCATCTCGACGTTCACGGCGAGTGCCGCGACGACGGTGCCGACGAGCATGATGACGAGCATCGCGGTCAGGACGCGCTTCCGGCCGACGATGTCGCTGAGGCGGGGGAGGAAGACCGAGAACAGCGCCGCGGTGGTGAAGAACATGGTCTGCGAGAGGCCGATGGTAGCGTCGTCGGTCCGCAGTTCGCGGGCCATGCTGACGAGCGCGGGGCTCAGCATGCTGGCGTTCAACTGGAACGCGACGCACGCGGCGAGCAGCGCCGTCATGAGGGCGCCGATGCGGACGGCGGGCTTCGTCGAGTTCAGGAGGTCGCTCACAGTTCGATCTCCCCGATGTTCTCGAGGGCGTCGGTGACGAGGCCCCAGAAGCGTGCGTGGTCGAGTTCGGTCGCGGCCCAGGTGCTGCAGTCGTCCGGAGCCGGGCTGCGGAAGTCGGCGACCGTCATGCCGAGGGTGAGCGTGCCCGTGAGTTCGATGTCGATCGGCACCTTGACGGTCCGCACGATCGTCGGGTCGATCACGTAGGCGACCGCGCACGGGTCGTGCACGGGCGGGCTGTCGAAGCCCTGTGCGTCCTTGTAGGTGGTGCCGAAGAACTCGAGCAGCTCCTCGACGAAGCGCGCCGGTCCGGTGCCGATCGCGGCGATCCGCTCGACGACCTCCGGGGTGGCGAGGGCCTGGTGCGTGAGGTCGAGGCCGACCATGACGACGGGCCAGCTCTCGTTGAAGACGATGTGCGCGGCCTCGGGGTCGATCTTGATGTTGAACTCGGCCACCGCCGACCAGTTGCCGACGTGGTAGCCGCCGCCCATGAGGACGACCTCCTTGACGCGCTCCACGATGCGCGGCTCCTTGCGGGCCGCGAGGGCGATGTTCGTCAGACCGCCGGTCGGGACCAGGGTGATCTCGCCCGGTTCGTGCGACATGACGAGGTCGATGATGAGGTCGATGGCGTGCCGGTCGTCGAGGGCGATCGCCGGTTCGGGCAGGACGGGTCCGTCCATGCCCGATTCGCCGTGGATGTCCGGTGCGTTCTCGAGCGGGCGCACGAGCGGGCGGTCGGCACCGGCGGCGAACGGCACGTCGGTGATCCCGGCGATGCGGGCGACGGCGAGGGCGTTCCGGGTGACCTTCGGGAGCGTCTGGTTGCCGACGACGGTCGTGACGGCGAGCAACTCGATCTCGGGGTTGCCGTGTGCCAGGAGGATCGCGATCGCGTCGTCGTGGCCTGGGTCGCAGTCGAGGATGATCTTGCGGGGCATGGTTCTCCACATCGTTGGGGTGCTGGGGAAGCGGGCGACAGGGCACGTAAAGCGCTTCAGGTCCGCCGGGAGCAGCCTACGTCAAGCGCTTTAGGTTCGCCAAACCGGGTCGTTCGGCCCAGGGTTCCGCAGCCCCGATACGATCGACGGGTGCCCCTCGAACCGAACGATCCCCAGCCACGCGCAGCCCGTCGCGTGACGGCGGTGATGGTGGCGGAGCGGGCCGGGACGTCGGTCGCGACCGTGTCGCTCGTCGCCAACGGCAAGGATGCCGGTCACGTGTCGGCGCAGAACGCCGAACGGGTGCGCCAGGCGATCGCCGAGCTCGGCTACGTGGCCGACCACGCCGCACGGGCACTCGCGAGCGGGTCGAGCAACCTGGTCGTCTTCGTGACACCGGATGCGTCGAACCCCTACTTCGGTGCGGTGATCCGCGGGCTCAGGGCCGGCCTCGGTGATGCGTACCAGCTGCTCGTGTCGGTGACCGGGGAAGGCGACGTGCCCACGGCGGCGGCGCTCGGCCGACTGGCTGCCCTCCGACCGGCCGGGGTAGTGGTCGACGCGCCGAGCGAGGCCTTCCTGGAGGAGCTCCGGCTCGACACGGCGCTCGTGTTGCTCGACGCGCCCCGCCTCCCGACGACCACGGCGGAGGCGGCGTCCGGCGGCGTCGCCGTCGACCGACGCGCCGTCTCCGTCGACTTCGACCTCCTCGGCGGTGTCCGGGCGCTCCTCGACCACCTCCACGTCCTGGGTCACCGGCAGCTCGGGTACCTCGGTGGGCGGACGGCGACCGACACGTTCCTCCTGCGTCGACTGCTGCTCGAGCGTGAGGCCGCCGTGCGCGGGATGCGGGTGCACGCGGACGATCGCGCGGAGAGCATCATCGACCTCGAAGCGGCGGCCGCGGCGTTCGTCGACAGCTGGCCGCGGTGGCGCGACGCCGGGGTGACCGCGCTGGTCTGCGCGACCGACACGCATGCGTACGGGGTGCTGCAGTCGGCGCGGGCGATGGGCATGCCCGTGCCGGGGGAGCTCGCGGTGGTCGGGTTCGACGACCTGGCGTCGTCGGTCGTGAGCGACCCGCCGTTGACGAGTGTGCGGTTGCCCGGCGAGGCGCTCGGTCGCGCAGGCGCCGAACAACTCCTCGCCCGGATCGAGGGCCGGACGGTGGCACCTGCCCCGGTGATCGCTGCGGACCTCGTCATCCGCGCCTCGACGATCGGTCGCTGAGCCGCACTGAGGTTCGCCGACGACGCTCCACAAGCGAGGCCGGTCGCGTCAGCTTGCGAGGTCCGCGCCTCCGCGCCTCGGGGTTCGAGCCTGGGCTTCTACGCTCGCCGCATGTCCGATCGATTCGTCGTCTCCGTCCCGCCCGAGGCCACCCTTCCTGATCCGCCGGAAGCGTCGGCCGACGCCGAAGCCACGCGTGCGGGCGAGTCGCGCGGGGTCACGGCGCTCGCCGACTTCGGGGCTCTCGCTCCCTACCTCGCCGATCCGGGGGTCACCGATCTCTTCGTCAATGGTTCTTCGGGCCTCTGGCTCGACCACGGTGCCGGGCTCGTCCGCGAGGCGGGGTGGCGCTCCGATGAGGCGACCATCCGCGCGCTCGCGGTGCGCCTGGTGGCGAGAGGCGGGCGGCACGTCGACGAGGCGACGCCGTGCGTCGACGTGCGTCTGCAGGACGGGGTGCGGGTCCACGTGGTGCTCCCGCCGGTGTCGACGCGAGGGACGCTCCTGTCCATCCGGGTGCCGCGCGACGAGGCGCTGGGATTTGAGGCGTTGCAGGCCGCCGGGATGTTCCCTGCGGCGGTCGCCGAGCTGCTGCGTGAAGCCGTCGCGGCCCGGACGAACATCCTCATCACCGGTGCGGGTGGCTCCGGCAAGACCACGCTCCTCGGCGCGCTTCTCGGGCTCGCCTCGCCCGCCGAGCGGCTCGTCGTGATCGAGGACGTCGCGGAGCTGCGGATCCTCCATCCCCATGTCGTCGCGCTGCAGTCGCGCCAGGCCAACCTGGAGGGGGCCGGCGGTATCGACCTCGAACGCCTGCTGCGCGAGGCCCTCCGCATGCGTCCCGACCGGCTCGTCCTCGGCGAGTGCCGGGGGCCCGAAGTGCGCGAGCTGCTGTCGGCGCTCAACACCGGGCACGACGGCGGTGCAGGCACCCTCCACGCGAACTCCGTGACCGACGTGCCCGCCCGTTTGGAAGCGCTCGGTGCGCTCGCCGGCATGAGTCAGGAGGCCGTCGCCCGTCAGGCGACGAGCGCGATCGGACTCGTCGTGCACCTGGCACGGCTCCCGGTCGGTCGGCAGGTGGTGGCGGTCGGCCGCCTCCTGATCGACGAACACGACCGCCTCTCCGTCGAGGAGTTGCCGTGAGCGGGCTGAGGGTCCTGCAGCGGGTGCTCGCCGCGCTTCCCGGTGCGGCCCCGCCCGATGACGACGGCCCGGCACGCGTGGCGCGCACGACTCGTCGCCTGGCCGTGCTCCTGGGTGCCGGTGTCGCCCCCGGGAGCGCCTGGAGGCATCTGGCCCTGGAAGCGGACGCCGACGCACAGACCCGATCCGCCGCGGTGTCCGTCGGCCTCGCGACGGATGAACCGGACGACGAAGCCGGCCCGACGAGCGATCATCGAGCCGACGCGGCGGTGCTGTCAGCGGTGGCCGATGCTGCGGCCCACGGTGGCGACCTCCCGGCGGCGATCGCCGCCATCGCTGATCAGGAGACGGGTGCGGGCGCGCGCACGGCTTGGGCGGGCCTGGCCGCCGCCTGGCAGGTCGCTGCGATCAGCGGCGCGCCACTCGGTGTCTGTCTGCGCGACCTCGCCGGGTCGCTGCGCGAGCTGGACCGCATCGGTCGCGACGTCGGCACGGCGCTCGCCGGACCGTCCGCGACGGCGAGGCTGGTGCTCTGGTTGCCACTCGTCGCCGTCCTCCTCGGGATGGCCCTCGGCTTCGACACGCTGCGGACGCTCTTCGCGACGCCTCCTGGGCTCTGCTGTCTCGCGGCCGGCGTGGCGTTCCTCATCGTCGGTGCGCGCTGGAGTTCGGCGCTCAGTGCACGGGCGGCCAGGCGCGACCCCGCACCGGGGTTGTCGCTCGACCTCGTCGCCGTGGCGATGGCGGGTGGGGGAGCGGCGCCGGCTGCCCGGTCGATCGTCGAGGAGGCGTGCGAGCGGTTCGTCGTCCCCTACGACGGTGCCACGATCACGAGCGTCCTCGCGCTCTCGGCCAGGGCAGGCATCCCCGCCGGTGAGCTGCTGCGCAGCGAGGCGGAGCAGCAGCGTGATCAGGCGCGGTCCGACGGCGAGCGGGCTGCAGTGATCCTCGCGACCCGCCTCATGATCCCGCTCGGGGTCTGCATCCTGCCGGCCTTCCTCCTCGTCGGTGTGGCTCCGCTCCTCCTCAGCGTCGTCACCTCGACGACGCTCGGGTTCTGACGCAGACTCGCGGCGGAGCGGTCTGCTCAGTCGCGGGATCGAAGGAAAGCCCGCCAGACCCGTGCTCCGATGAGCACGGCGACGGTGATGATCACGATCGGCACGAGGATCCATGCGACGTCACCTGACCAGCCGACACCGATGCCGTCCTCGTTGGCGAAGGCGAGCACGTCGACGAAGAAGAACCGTGCGTGCGCCTCATCGAGCGTCGACTGCTCGACCACGGCGAGCATCCCGAGGGTGAAGAGGGCGAACGAGAACCAGTAGGCGAGGATCGCGATGCCGCCCCAGATGACCCCGATCGACCAGGTCGGTCGCAACCGGGCCGGGTCGTCGGCGTAGCGGGCGGCCAGAGCGCGTGGTGAGCCGAGGTCGGCCAGTGCGATCGTCATCGGTCGCCGATCGGTCGAGAGTTCGTCCCGGAGTGAACGGATGATCGAGCGGCGTTCCCGCCCCGTGACCACGGCCTCGAGGTGCCAGTCGAGGCGCTGCAGGTACGAGTCGCGTCGCCAGCGGTCCGCGAGGCTCAGTCCGCGTGCAGCGCGCTCGGCGAGCAGGTCGTCCGCTGTGGGGCGCTTCTGGTCGATCATGCTGATGCTCCTTCAGGGTCGATTCCTCGTTCGGCGATGTCGGTCATCGCCCTCCAGCGGGCGATGGCGTCGAGCCTCGCCGCGTCTCCTCGTTCGGTGATCGCGTAGTACTTCCGTGCTGGGCCGCCCGAGGAGGCGACCCGACGCGCGGTCACCAGTCCGTCGCGTTCGAACCGGCTGAGGACCGGATACACGACTCCGGTCGCCAGATCGGCGAGACCGAGGCCCCGGAGGCGTTCGACGAGCTCGTACCCGTAGGTCTCACCGCGGTGCACGGTGGACAGGATGAGCATCGGCAACACGCCCCGGAGGAGTTGCGAGTCGCGCGCCGCCAGCTGTTCATCCATGACTATTACTCAAGCATGAATAGCGGTCGGGTGCAAGGCGAGATCGCTCCACAACCGGCCGGTCGACGCGGCCCGTCACCGACGTCGGCTCCGCTCGCGCGTCGCTGGACGCGTTCGCCGAACATGGAGGTGTTCGTGCCACGAGCGCAGCACTCCGGTGCGGGGAAGGAACACCATGATCACGATCGGTCGTCGAGTCGAGCACAGCGTCAGGCGCGAGGTGCGGCGCGTCCTGCAGGACGAACGGGGGTCCGCCACGGCGGAGTACGCGGTGGCCACGATGGCGGCCGTGGGGTTCGCCGGGCTCCTCGTCGCCATCCTCCGCGGAGACGAGGTGCGGGGCATCCTCACCGACCTCATCCGACGAGCTCTGACGGCGAACGGCTGAGCCGTGCGGTTGCAGGTGCCGGCATGCCGTTCGGAGGACGGCGCGGTGACGGCGGAGTTCGCGGTCGTCGTCCCGGCCGTCGTCCTCGTGCTGGCGATGGGGCTCTCCGCGGTGCAGGTGGGGGTCACCCAGCTCCGTGCGACCGACGCGGCTGCGGACGCCGCCCGGAGTCTGGGGCGAGGCGACGACACCGGAATCGCGGCGGGTCGGGTCGCGCGCGTCCTGCCGGGAGCCACCATGACGAGTGGCATGGAGGGGGACCTCGTCTGCGTGCGGGTCGACGCCGTCGGCGGATCCGGCCTCGCCGGCGTCGTCCCGGTGTCGGCGTCCTCGTGCGCCATGGGTGGTGGCCGGTGAACGTGCAGCTGCGCCGTATCGCCCTCCGCGCGACGGAAGGCCTGCGCGACGAGACCGGAGCCGGGTCGGTCCTGGCGGCAGGCGTCCTCGGAGCCCTGATCGCCGTCCTCCTGGCGACACTGCCCGTGGTGACGCTCTTCGCCGCTCATCAGCGAGCGGCGAACGCGGCCGACGCAGCCGCGTTGGCGGCGGCCGACACCGCGTCCGGCAGGCTCCCAGGCTTCCCCTGCGAAACTGCTCGCATGGTCGCGGCGCGCAATGCGGCGTCGCTCGGCACCTGCAGCGTGGAGGGCGTCACCATCCTCGTCGACGCCACTGTCGACACGGCCTTCGGCGCCATCACGGTCGCCGCGAGAGCCGGACCTCCTCCAGATGCATCCGGCGCCGTCGTCGGGGTGCCCGTGACCGCCACCTATTAAGAGGTAGCGGTGAGAACGGTCAGCCCTGACCGGAGTCGGTCGTGAAGACCGCCTCCAGGAAGCGGTAGTCGACCGCGCTCGGGGCGCCGGAGTCGTCGTACTCCTCGCCGGTCGTCCGGGCGTACCGGTAGACCTTGCCGGCGGTGCCGCTCGGCACGTCGACGGTGGGCGTCGGTGATCCATGGTCGCTGAGTCGGGCGCTGATCGTCTTGCCCTCCAGTGGACCGTCGGTCAACTTCACGGTGTAACTCGTCTGGGTACTCATGGCAGACATTCTGCTCCGAACGCCGCAGAACGCAAGGGGTTGGACACGCGCGTGGCCGCCCCACGATTGGACAAGCCTGCTGTGCACGTGTGTATGGTGTGCCTGATGGAAGGAGCCTCGTGGCAGGCAAGAAACTCGTGATCGTAGAGTCACCGACCAAGATGAAGTCGATCGCCGGATATCTCGGTGACGACTACGAGGTGCTGTCCTCGGTCGGTCACATCCGCGACCTCATCGAGCCGAAGAACCTTCCCGCCGAGCTCAAGAAGGGCTCGCTCGGCAAGTTCTCGGTCGACGTCGACAACGGCTTCGAGCCGTACTACGTCGTCTCCGACGCGAAGAAGAAGACCGTCGCGGACCTCAAGCGCGCACTCAAGAACGCTGACGAACTCCTCCTCGCGACTGATGAGGACCGCGAAGGCGAAGCCATCGCGTGGCACCTCCTGCAGGTCCTGCAGCCCAAGGTCCCCGTCAGCCGCATGGTCTTCCACGAGATCACCAAGGACGCCATCCTCGCCGCGAAGGACAAGACGCGGCCCCTCGACACCGACCTCGTCGACGCCCAGGAGACCCGCCGGATCCTCGACCGTCTCTACGGGTACGAGATCTCGCCCGTGCTCTGGCGCAAGGTCGGCCCCGGACTGAGCGCCGGACGCGTGCAGTCCGCCGCCACCCGACTCGTCGTCGACCGGGAGCGCGAGCGCCTCGCCTTCCGCGCCGCCTCCTACTGGGACGTCATCGCCCGCTTCCTCCCCGAAGCCGACGCCACCGGAGCACCGTTCACCGCGCGCCTCGTCCGGCTCGACGGAGACCGCGTCGCCACCGGCCGCGACTTCGACGACCTCGGACAGCTCAAGGGCAGTGCCGTCCCGCTCGACGAACAGCGGGCCACGGCGCTCGCCGCAGCGCTCGAGCAGTCGAAGGCGACCGTCCTCTCCGTCGAGTCCAAGCCGTACTCCCGCCGGCCGGCGGCGCCCTTCACGACCTCCACGCTCCAGCAGGAGGCCGGTCGCAAGCTCCGCTTCTCCGCACGCCAGACGATGAGCGTCGCGCAGTCGCTGTACGAGAACGGCTACATCACCTACATGCGTACCGACTCGCCCTCGCTGAGCAAGCAGGCGATCGACGCGGCTCGGAAGCAGGCTGCTGCCCTCTACGGTGCCGAGACGGTGCCCGACAAGCCGCGCCTCTACAGCGGCAAGAGCAAGAACGCGCAGGAGGCGCACGAGGCGATCCGTCCCTCGGGCGACACCTTCCGCACGCCGTCCTCGCTCGCCTCGACGCTCCGCGGCAACGACTTCAAGCTGTACGACCTGATCTGGAAGCGCACCGTCGCAAGCCAGATGGCCGACGCTAAGGGCTCGACCGCGACGATCACGCTCGAGTCGAAGACCGACGTGGGCCGCGCAGAGTTCACCGCGTCCGGCACCGTCATCACCTTCCGCGGCTTCCTCGCCGCCTACGAAGAGGGCCAGGACGAGGACCGCAACTCCCAGGACGACGCGTCCGAGGCGAAGCTGCCGCCCCTCACCGAAGGCCAGCAGCTCGGCATCGAGGACCCGGAGGCGAAGGGGCACGAGACCTCGCCGCCGCCGCGCTACACCGAGGCCAGCCTCGTGAAGCGTCTCGAGGAGCTCGGCATCGGCCGACCGTCCACGTTCGCATCGATCATCTCCACGATCATCGACCGCGGCTACGTGACGCAGCGCGGCCAGGCGCTCATCCCCAGCTGGGTGGCGTTCAGCGTCGTCCGTCTCCTGGAGGAGTACTTCGAGGAACTCGTTGAGTACGACTTCACCGCTGAGATGGAGAACGACCTCGACCGGATCGCCGGCGGCTCGGTCGACCGCGTCGACTGGCTCAAGGGCTTCTACTTCGGCGACGACTCGGGTCGCGGCCTGCGTCAGGTCATCGACAACCTCGGCGACATCGACGCCCGCCGCATCAACTCGATCGTCATCGACGACGGGGTCACGCTCCGCATCGGCAAGTACGGCCCGTACCTCGAGGTCACGCCCGACGGTCCGCCGCCGGCCGAGGGTGAGGAAGCCCCGACGCCGCGTCGGGTCAACCTGCCCGAGGACCTCGCGCCCGACGAACTGACACCCGCGAAGGCGCACGAGCTCATCGACGCACCCGTCGTCGGCGATCGCGTCATCGGTGTGAACCCGACGACCGGCAAGGAGATCGTCGCGAAGGACGGACGCTTCGGCCCGTACATCACCGAGGTCGACCCGGAGCCCGAGGCGGAGCTCTCCGTCGACACGGCGACCGGCGAGGTGACCGAGCCGGCTGCGGGTGCCAAGAAGAAGGCTCCAGCCAAGAAGAAGGCGGCGGCCGAGAAGCCCCGCACCGCGTCGCTCTTCAAGTCGATGGACCTCGCGACCATCGACCTCGAGACCGCGCTCAAGCTCCTCGACCTGCCACGGGTCGTCGGCGCCGACCCCGAGTCCGGCGAAGAGATCCTCGCGCAGAATGGTCGCTATGGTCCGTACCTGAAGAAGGGCACCGACACCCGGTCGCTCACCTCCGAAGACGACATCTTCGCGGTCGACCTCGCCGGTGCCGTCGAGCTGTTCGCCCAGCCCAAGTACGGCGCCCGGAAGGCGTCGAGCGCCCTCAAGGAGTTCGAGGCCGACCCCGAGAGCGGGAAGCCGATCAAGATCAAGGACGGCCGCTTCGGTGCCTACGTGACCGATGGCGTGACCAACGCGACGATCCCGCGTGGCGAGCAGGTCGAGGACGTCGACTTCGAGCGAGCGGTCCAGCTCCTGGCGGACAAGCGCGCGAAGGGACCGGCGAAGCCGAAGGCCGGTCGCAAGGCTCCCGCGAAGAAGGCACCCGCGAAGAAGGCTCCGGCCAAGAAGACCGCCGCGGCGAAGACGGGGACCGCCAAGACGGCGGCCACGAAGTCCGCGACGGCCGCGTCGACCGCCCGTTCGGAAGCGGCGAAGAAGGCTGCCGCGACCCGCGCTGCGAACAAGGCGGCTGCGGCGAAGGCCGACGCCGTCACGTGAGCGAGGGAGGACGCCCCCGGGGCCTGTTCATCACCCTCGAGGGCGGCGACGGCGTCGGGAAGTCGACGCAGGCGCGACTCCTGAGCGACTGGTTCGAGCAGCAGGGGCGGACGGTCATCCGGACCCGTGAGCCGGGCGGCAGTGAGCTCGGCATCGAGATCCGCGAGATCGTGCTGCATCACCGAGGCGACATCAGCCCACGTGCCGAGGCCCTGCTCTACGCGGCGGACCGCGCACACCACATCGCCACCGTGGTGCGCCCGGCCCTCGCGAGGGGCGAGGTCGTCCTGCAGGACCGGTACCTCGACTCGTCGGTCGCCTACCAGGGCAGCGGGCGCGTGCTCGACGCCGAGCAGATCCGCGGCATCTCGCTCTGGGCCGCCGAGGACCTCCTGCCCGACGTGACCGTGCTCCTCGACCTGGACGTCGCGGTCGCCCGTGGTCGTCTCGACAACGCCAACAAGCGGTTCGACCGGCTCGAAGCCGAGGCGCAGGACTTCCACATCCGGGTGCGGGAGTCGTTCCTCGCCCTCGCGGCCGCAGAACCCGAGCGGTTCCTCGTCGTCGACGCCGCGCTGCCGCCCGAGCGACTGGCCGCCGACATCCAGGCCCGCATCGCGCCGCTCCTCTGAGCGCACGCCCTCCCGGTCCCTGAGCGCACACCGTTCCGGTCCCTGAGCGCATACCCTCCCGGTCCCTGAGCCCACACCTCTACGGTCCCTGAGCCTGTCGAAGGGCCCCGCAGGCTCACGTCGGTACCGCCCGGTATCGTAGACGCATGGCTTCCTGGACCGACTTGACGGGTCAACGCGACGCGATCGAGCTCCTCCAGTCGGCGTCGGACCCGGTCACGCCCAAGGGCCTCACCCACGCCTGGCTCATCACCGGGCCGCCCGGTTCCGGCCGGTCGACCCTCGCCTACGCGTTCGCCGCCGCGCTCCTCAGCCGCGAGCCCGGGGGCGACGACGTCACCCGTCGTCAGGTGGAGGCCCGCACCCACCCCGACCTCTCCGCGCTGAGCACCGATCGCGTCATCATCACGATCGACGAGGTCCGCGACCTCGTCCGGAACGCCTACCGCGCACCGTCCGTCGGCCGCTTCCGCGTCATGGTCGTCGAGGACGCCGACCGCATGACCGAGCGCACGTCCAACCTGCTGCTGAAGTCGCTCGAAGAGCCGCCGAGCAGCACGATCTGGGTGCTGTGCGCACCGAGCGAGGCCGACCTGTTGCCCACCATCCGGTCGCGCGTCCGCTCGGTCCGTCTCGGCGTCCCCACCATCGACGACGTCGCCGAGCTGCTGGAACGGCGTGACGGCGTGGCGCCCGAACTCGCCGAACGCGCCGCCCGTGAGGCGCAGAGCCACGTCGGCATGGCCCACCGCCTCGCGACCGACCCTGGCGCACGGCAGCGCCGCGAGTCCACGCTCCGTGCCGTGCTCGACATCCGGAGTGCGGGTCAGGCTGTCGTCACCGCTGGTCGCCTCCTGGAGCTGGCGGGCGACGACGCGAAGGCGTACACCTCGCTCCGCGACGAGGCTGAGCGGGAGAGCACCCTGCGCTCACTTGGCGTGGAACCCGGTCAGTCGGTCCCGCCGGCCCTCCGTTCGCAGGTCCGGGCGATGGAGGAGGACCAGAAGCGGCGCGCCACCCGCAGCCTGCGCGACGGCCTCGACCGGATCATGGTCGACCTGCTCTCGCTGTACCGCGACATCGTGCTCCTGCAGCTGGGGCACGACGCCACGATCATCAACCGTGAATTGCGTCCGGAACTCGAGGAAGCCGCTCGCCGGACGACGCCTGCGGTTACGATCGAAACCTTGGAGGCGATCTCCGTCGCCCGCACACGAATCGAAGGGAACGTCGCCCCGGCGCTGGCCTTGGAGGCCATGCTCGTGTCGGCGGTCCGGTAGGGAGCCTCTGTGACTTCGCCCAGGCAGCAGCCGTCGGACTCGACGGGATCGACCGGTACACCCCGTCGCAGGGGCCCCGGTGCGCGCCGTACGGCGCGGGTCGCCCTGGTGGCCGGTCTCGCGGTCGCGGCGCTCACCCTGAGTGGGTGCGTGACCGCCTTCCTGCCACCGAAGGCCGCTGAGCCGACGACGTCGTCCTCGTCGCCGGCGACGAGCGACGTCGACGCCGAGCTGAAGCCCTTCTACGAGCAGAAACTCGACTGGAAGACCAGTGGCTGTGCCGACGGCTTCGAGTGCGCCACGGCGAAGGCGCCCATCGACTGGGACAACCCCTCGGACGGCGAACTCTCCCTGGCGCTCGTGCGGCACCAGGCGACGAACGGCAAGGCGATCGGCTCGCTCTTCATGAACCCCGGCGGCCCGGGTGGTTCCGGCTACAGCCTCGTCGCCGACAGCCTCGATTTCGCGGTCGACAAGGACCTCCAGGAGAACTTCGACGTCGTCGGTTTCGACCCCCGCGGTGTCGGTAAGTCGACGCCCGTGACCTGCCTGACCGACTCCGAGATGGACGCGTACCTGTACGACGTGACGCCAGGGAAGCGCGGTTCCGACGAGTGGATCGCCGCGAACGAGAAGGCCGCGAAGGACTTCGGCGACGCGTGTGCGGAGGAGACGGGCAAGATGCTCGAGTTCGTCGACACGCAGAGCGCCGCGAAGGACCTCGACATGCTGCGCGCCGCCGTCGGCGACAAGCAGCTCTACTACCTCGGGTACTCGTACGGCACCTTCCTCGGCGCGACCTACGCGGAGCTCTTCCCGAAGAACGTCGGGCGCCTCGTGCTCGACGGTGCGATCGACCCGTCGACGTCGAACTTCGAGGTCGTCAAGGAGCAGGCCAAGGGCTTCGAGAGTGCTCTTCGCGCCTACCTCGAGGACTGCATGACGGGCAAGGACTGCCCGTTCAAGGGCTCCGTCGACAGCGCGATGACCGAGATCAAGACGCTCCTCGACGAGGTCGACGCGAACCCGATCCCCGGTGACGACGGACGCGAGCTGGGCGGCAACACGCTGCTCACGGCGATCATCTACCCGCTGTACCAGGCCGATGCGTGGCCGTACCTCAGCAAGATGTTCGCCGAGGTCATGCAGGGTGGGACCGACATCGCGTTCCAGTTCGCCGACGGCTACAACGGTCGCAACGAGTCCGGCAAGTATGCCGACAACCAGACCGAGGCCTTCAACGCGATCAACTGCCTCGACTACAGCTACGACGACGACAAGACGAAGATGGCCGACGAGGCCAAGCAGCTGGAGGAGGCGGCTCCCGTGATCGGCGAGTACATGGCCTACGGCGACACGTTCTGCGCCAACTGGCCGTACCAGACGCGGACCGAGCGTGGAGAGATCCACGCGAAGGGTGCTGCGCCGATCCTCGTCGTCGGGACGACGAACGACCCGGCCACGCCGTACGTCTGGGCGCAGAACCTCGCGGAGCAGCTCGACAAGGGTCAGCTGATCACCTACAAGGGTGAGGGGCACACGGGCTACAACAAGGGCAGCGACTGCGTGAACCAGGCAGTCGATCAGTACCTCATCGACGGCACGGTGCCGTCGAAGGACCCGATGTGCAGTTGACGGCGGGATCCTGATGACCATGATGGCGCCGGCTGAACTCGGGCTCCGCGAGCGGAAGCGGCTCGCGACGCGTCGGGCGATCCAGCATGCGGTGCTGACGCTCGCGAGTGAGCAGGGGCTCGAGAACGTGACGGTCGAGGAGGTGAGCCGTCGGGCGGAGGTCTCGCCGCGGACCTTCTTCAACTACTTCGGGACGAAGGAGGAGGCGCTGATCGGCGATATCCCGCTGATCCCGGACGGCGACGCCCTGCATGCCTTCCTCACCGCGGGGCCCGCGACCGACGTACTCACCGATCTGGGGGAGCTCCTGGCCCGCACCGTCGGTGACGCCGACGAGGACGTCGAGATCCACCATCTCCGCAAGGACGTCCTGCGCGACCACCCGCACCTGCTGGGAGCACGGATCGCGAGCATGCGTGGCTTCGAAGAGGGCCTCTACAAGGTCGTCGAGCGGCGGGTGCTGAACGACGACCCGACGCTCGCGGAGGACGCCGAGGCGCTGTTCGACCGCTGCTGGATGGTGACGATGGTGGGCTTCGCCGGCCTGCGTCATGCCTGGCGCTGCTGGGCCGATGCGCCGACACCCGGGTCCCTCGCCGAGCGGATCCGTCGTTCTTTCGCCGAGCTGTACACGACGGTCCAAAAGCTGCGCTAACATGGATACTCGTGCGCCGGGCGACCAGCGCACGCGCCGCCCTAGCTCAGTCGGCAGAGCATCTCACTCGTAATGAGAAGGTCAAGGGTTCGATTCCCTTGGGCGGCTCCACCAGCATCACGCGGCCGTTGCCCTGGAACACCCAGGTCAGCGGCTCTTTTCGTGTACACTCACAGGCCCGTTCGACCGGCCGAACTGGGCGACAGCTGCCGGATGGGCGCGAAAATGTAGCAATGCATGTAGCAACGACGCCGCGAACGGCAGCGAACAACGGCGAACGCGCATGGTCATTCCGGTCCTGCGGCGGGGGAGTCGAGCGCGGCATTCATCGCGTCTGAGGCGTTCCGAAGGGTCGTCGGTGCGACGTGGAAGTAGATGTCGGAAGTGATCGCCATGTTGGCGTGGCCAAGGATCTCCATGACCGAGCGCATCTGCACGCCTTGGGCCAGCAGGAGAGACGCGCAGGTGTGGCGCATGTCGTGGAACCGAACGCGGCGCACATTCGCCGGCCGAGCACACTCGTCGCGTCAGACTGCGGATCGAGGTCGATGACGAGGACACGTCTGCCGCATTGAACGAGTGCATCGGCTTGGCCGAGGACGACCGTGGTCTTGCCGACCCCGCTTTTGCGAGCGCCGATGGCTTGGATACGAGGCATAGGTTGACGTCCGTTCGAATGGAGAGTCGGATGGTGGGATTGAAGGTAGGCCGTCAACACGTCATGACGGATTGACCGAGCGAAACCCTCCGCCGGAAGCGTGGAGTGCAATCGACGGCGACCTCAGCCGGCACCGAGCTGCGTGCGACGGACGTGCACCAAGCCGTCGAGCGCAGCGTCCTCCGTCTCGTACGCGCCGGCCGGCGCGAGGAGTTCGCCACTGCACAACGTGAGGACGAGGAAGGCGATGTGGCGGCGCGAGCTCGGGTTTCGGATGTTGCCCGGGCGGGCTCGACGTGAACGTGTTCGTGGATGCGCTCGACGTGGTCGAGGTTGATCCACTGCCACTCTGCGGCTGCTTCGAAAGGCAGCCCTGCATCGGTGAACGCGCTGAGCATCATGCGGGAGAAGCGTGTCATTCGGTCTCCTGTTCGTCGTTGCTTCGAACGTAGGGAGACGACGTCGAGCGATCGGGTGGCACCTGTCGGACTGTGGATAAGTTCCGGCTTAAGGCGCCTGAGGATTGTTTCAGCCCAACGTCTAGGCGCAATCTGCGGCGCAGGAGGAACAGTGCTGCCTCTCAACCCGCCGCCTTCGTCCCGCCTTCAGCGCAATCTCGCCTGGCAACGCGACTGGGATTCTGGGCGATCTGCCGCCTGCGCAGTCGATGCAGGCTTTGGCTGGTTCAATGAGTGCCACGGTGTCGCTATCCGGCATCGTTGCGGCGTTCTCTGGCCACCTACCCGCGTGATCAACTAGCCTTCGCTCAGCGTCAGTCATAGTGGGGCTCAACATGTAGTAGGTGCTGCGGGCCGGGATAGAGCTGTCGCACCGATCAGCTACCGCGTTGCCGTAGCCGTGGGTCGGCTTCGGAGGAGGAGAAGTATGCAGAACCGTTTCACGGCACTCGGGAGTTCACTAGCAGGAGGGCGAGGCAGTGCTGCACCTGGCGAGGCCATCGTATGGCAGTCCCTAACCGCGAACGGGGATCCTCTTCCACGTCGCACTTTTGTCGTCGACGTCGGTCAGACAAAAGTGATGGGAGCAAGGGTATCGCAGCACCTGCCAAGAATAATCGTTCTGACTCACGACGACGGCGATCATATTGGGGGATTTGATCATGTCGACGAAACTGCGCTTTCAAAACTCGAGGAATTATGGGTGCCCTTTGAGTGGGGCGCGCTCCTGTTCACCTTGGCTCGCGGGCTGGACCAAGGCTCGCCGGGATTTTCAGATGATCCGTCGGTGGATAATGTCGAAAGGGTTGTCGAGAGGCTTAAGGCTGCGCGAGAACAAGCCGACGTCCGGACTGAGATCCTAGATTCGACGAGCGAGATATTGCGAAATCGTGCAGAGCTTGCACGCGAAGCGGTCGCGATCTTGCGTTCCACAAGCGGCCAGAGAGAGCTCTTCGGGAGTCTATACGTCAAGATGAACCGGACCCCGGCTGGACGTCCGCCCGGCGCTCCCAGGGATGTGGCTGAGCGGGCCCTTGAGCGGGCGGAAGCTCTCATTCGGATCCTCGGCCGTGCTTCGAAGTCGGGAGTCTCAATCAGGTTTTTCAGTGTCGATATCGACCGCAGCGAGCGGCGCAGTTCTTGGGCGGTGTCGGGCTATCCAGGTGAGATGACGATCATGAATGCGGTAGAGGTTGGGACTCCAAGAACCTGGGGGGAAAGTTCGATTCAGTTCGTCGCTGGTCTGTTGACCCTCACCGTGCAGAATCAGCGCGCTCTCTGCACTCTGCTGTGGTCGGCTGATGGCTCGCGAGGGCGAGCCGCCGTATGGAGTGACTCAGCCGGTGACTGGTTGCCGGCACGAAATTACGCGCCGCTGAATCAGATCCAGATATCATCAGCGCCTCACCATGGGTCCCCAACTAAGAAGCATGATCGCATTTGGCATTCACTTGCAGGTATTCGCCGTAGTTTATTCGTCGTCTGCGCCGGGGGAAATGGCAGCCAAAAGGGTGTGCACGCCTCCTTCCTTGCCATTGAGGCGCAGCGACGAGGATGCACCCGTTGCAGGCACGGCTCGCCTCGTCCCCGCGGTGCGCAAGATGTGGTGATAAATCTAGGCTCCGAAGGCGCGTGGGCTCTGGAACCGGCCTGCCCAATTTAGACGAATGCGACCACATGGCTCTGTGTGGGGCGTCTTTAGGTTAGCGCGGATCGGTTGCCTCAGCCGTAACTCTCGGAACGCTTCCGAAGCCAGACCGCTCAAGTTCTTCCAAGCCACAGGTTTCGCGCACCGTATAGAAGACGACGTCGACCTCGGGAACCCCGTGTACCGTCCAAAGCCTGAACTGCTTATCGGGCAATGTTTCAACAATCCACTCGGCATGGATGTGGCTGTCGGAATCTATCTCAGTCTCAAGGTACACGCTTAGGTCTCCGGCGTCTGTGAAGTACACAAGCGCTATTTTTTGCCTAGAGTCAGTCATAACTTGACTGTACTATCGTGCCGGTGAAGCGGGACTCTCTGAGGCCATGTCAATGGCTACAGAGCGGTGTCAAAGGGCTGAACGGCATCCGCTTGAGGCGTGATCTAGGTGGCCTCCAAGTCGCCCCAATCCATCGTGGGGCTGTGGCCTCCGCCGCGGTCTGCCCGGCGGGTAGGTTGCTCGGCCTCTCGGCGCCGTTCCGCATCGACAGCCAGCTGGAGCGCGCGTGCTCGGGTCATTCCGACCGGGGTGACCGTTCCGCGCTTGTAGGGTCCGGTCGTCGGCTTGGGTCGTATGGCGGGGTCGATCCGTGAACGGGACGCGAAGATCTTCCGGCGTTCGTCCGGCGTTGGGCGGCCCGGCTCCGGATGGAGGAGCCTCCGCAGTTGTTCGCCACCGTGCCGCTCCTGAGAGAGCGCGTCAAGCCGGGCGGGGCTTGCCCGCCTCAAGGCCGAGAAGAAGCTCTTGGCGCGCTGCTCAGCGAGTCGCTGTTCTGCCGTCGATGTCTCGTTAAGGCGGGTCGGTGGTTCGCAGAGAAAAGTCTGAGTCGAAGCCAGTAAGTGTCATGACTCAACGGTTGCTTGAGTTGCGAATGCTCAAGTATCCCAAGGCACTCGCGAAGCAGGCTCAACGGGGAGGATTTCCAACCCTCCAGGTGCGTGCTGTGCATATGGAAGTCCAGTCCGTTAATTGCACGCACGCTCGCACAAGATACGGAAAAGTTGAGAGCTCCATTGTTGTGGACGATGGCCTCTCCGAGCTTGAAAGGACTCGTCTGCCGAAGCTCTTGCTGGATGTGACGGAAAGGGCGCCCCTGTCCAAGAACGGACTCGAGGTGAAGTGTGTCGTGATATCCATTGCCGAGGCTGGCGTCAAGTTTGGTGATAATGAGGCGTCCATCTACGAGAGGCCGAGCTTGGTACGCCGAGAAGAGGCTTGCTGGAGTGACGCTAGAGGATTGGATTCGCGATGCAGGTACTTTCACCGTTGTTGCGATCATCTCTCCGCTTTATGTCTAGCAGTCACTCGAAGAGTCTCTCTGAAGACCATTTCAAGCATTGCCAGTCCGAAATTCGGCGTCCTACGGTTCGGGCGATAGTGATACGCGGACGATTAGCGAAGCTCTACTGATCCTCGAGAGCGAGGGATGCGCACGTCATCGTGGACCAATTCAAGGTTCGGCAGGTCGCACCTGGCTTCGGAGCAAATCTATGGCGAGTACCTAGGTGCCTCGCCCCGCCGCACAGTCTCGGAGGATGAATGGTAGAGACGCTATGTCCGCTTCGCGATGCTCTAGAACGTGAAGAGTGCTCCTGTTCATCGTCTAGATGCTTGCTCGTCCGCCGGTGTGATGGGGTAGCTTGTGTCGACGGCCTCGATGAGAGACCTCGAGAGCACACCCAAGGTACTTTGTTGGTTGCGAGGAGTGGCATGTCTGGGAGGCCGAAGAGGCACCACACGGTGCCGCGGTTCTATCTTGATGGCTTCGCGGACGGCGACATGCTGCACGCGGTGAATGTCCGGGATGGCACCGAGCACAAATCTAATGTTTTGAATGCAACCGTGGAGTCCCACTTCTACACGGCTTCGCACCATCCCACTGACCCTGATGCCTTCGAAGCCTCGCTCTCAGTGGCCGAGGGCACCGCGGCTGGCATCCTGCGTTCAATATCCGAGCGTAACTGGCCCCTCAGTGTCAGCGATCGCTCCGCGCTCGCGCAGTTCGCCACGCTCCAAGTCCTGCGTGTGCAGGGTCAACGTCGTCAAATGCACGACGCCCTTGGCTCTATTCTGCGAGAGCTGGCGGCCAAGGATCCTGCAGAGTTCGACCGGGTCGTCTCACTGCCAGGCGCCCCGGAAGGCGTCGATTTCGCCAGCGGTGAGGTGCCGGCGCTCGTCTCATCGGCCGTGCACATTCAGCAGATTACGATGCTGATTCCCGAACTGGTTGGTCACCTGCTTCACCGTCACTGGGCTCTGGTCAGATTCGACGAGCCATCGCTCATTACATCCGATGAGCCTCTCACCCCAATTCCGAATCCGCAAGAGAACCACAACGAGGCACTGGGACTCGAAAACTCCTGGGCGCTACTTTTCCCGCTGGCGCGTGATCTCGCACTTGTGATGTTTCGGTCTCCCCTCGACTTACCAGGGACTCCGGTGGGTCAGCGGATTGTCGAGGGTGGCTTCGACTACGTCCGCCACGGTGACCTAGCCTTGCGCGACGTCTTCAACGCCAACACAGTAATGCACGCGTTTAGATTCGTGTTTCTCCATCCTGACGACGTGCATTTAGTGCCGCCAAATACCATCGAGCTCTCCCAGATGGGAGGTCGTACTGATTTCTCCGACCTCTCTGGGGATGTCGGGCCGGCGCCCTAGGAAGCTCGGCTGCGGAAGTGCGCGGAGTACCAGGGCTTTGCGAGGGATGCTCGCGATGGTTGAATGGTGCCATGGAGCTACCGCGGTTCGAATCCGAGTTCGAAGATTCAGTGCTACCGAAATTCGAGGGTGCCCCAGCCACGC
The DNA here is from genome assembly GCF_015350715.1 of Plantibacter sp. VKM Ac-2876. Taxonomy (NCBI): domain Bacteria; kingdom Bacillati; phylum Actinomycetota; class Actinomycetes; order Micrococcales; family Microbacteriaceae; genus Plantibacter; species Plantibacter sp. VKM Ac-2876. The sequence goes on from NZ_JADKSI010000003.1 coordinate 773,204, forward strand.
ATGCTGAGGTGAGAGTAGGGGCGGATGCGGAAACTCCGTGGACGCAAATGTCGGTTCTCTTGGGAACAACAGTGATCCAAGCTGTCCAGAGCTTCTATCTGGCGAAACGATCCATGCACTACTTCAGTGACCTTCTGGAAGCTGACGATCGAGTCGGTATGGCGATCGGGAACATCAACAAGCGGTTGCTCCGGTTGGCGGTGCTGGACATAGCCGGGCTCAACGATGGCGGGCTGGCGACCAAGGACCCGGGAGACAGCCGGACAGCGTCGTTGCCCGCAGTTCATCGACGCATGATGGGGCGTCTGACCGACGCCAAGGCGTCTGCTGCCGAGGTGGCTTCCTTGCTTGCGCTGCAGGCTGACATCAACCCGGGTCGTCACGCGCCGTTACTGTACGTGCGTCACCTCCGGAATAAGTGGGCTGGGCACCCGTCTTTGGACCGTCGGTTCGACGCGTGGGCAAGTGCTGACAAAGAACTATCCCTTGCGGCGGTGGAGGCTGCCTTGGCGCGATTAGTCAACAACACTCATGACACTGCGGAATTCGCGTCCTCCGTTCCTGCGTTGCAGGATTTCCTCCAGCCTCGGGCGGTGCCAAATTCCGACGGATCCATTCCCATGGACTTCGACTTGAGTAGCGTCATATTGTTGGCAGGGTTGATGCGTGACTCTGCCGGATACGAGGCCCGTGCCCTCCGCGCTCAGATTACAGGCGCGAGCAGATTCGAGCGTTCGGCCCACACAGAGGCTTACGCGCCTGAGTAGGTACGAGAAGTGTGCCGAAACGGGTCCACGGCGCGGCTTGAATCACCGATCCTCGCTCGCACCAGGACAGCAACGTGCGTGGGGCTAGGTACACGACTGCGGAAGTGGCATCTTCAAATGCCTGGTCACACGGTACTGGTGCGGACTGCCGTGGACTCCATCGCCCTCACTCGTAATGAGAAGGTCAAGGGTTCGATTCCCTTGGGCGGCTCCACCAGCATCACCCGGCCGTTGCCCTGGAACATCCAGGTCAGCGGCTGTTCTGGTTTTCGGGGCGCTTCCTCGTCCGCCGCCGAATCCGGTGCGGAGACAGCCGTAGGATGACCTGATGGGTGCACTTGCCAGAGCCACGGACGCACAGATCGATGCCGTCTGCGAAGCCTTCACGTCGGTGTCGTGGCCGCTCGGTCGCGACGACTTCAAGGCGCTCGCGGAGCGTCTCGGGTGGCAGCTCAAACTGGAGACGTCGAGCGGTGTGCAGCACCGTTCCGGGTATCCCGTGAACCTACCCACTGTTCGTTCGCTCGTCGCAGATGAAGCGATCGCTCAAGTCGTGATCGCGGTCTCCGACAAGAGCGACGACCCCGGCGCGCTGCGGAGCGCCGCTCAGGAGTTGCAGTCGGCGCTGAGCGGGCACCTTGGACAGCCCTCCGGCTCCCAGGCCGGCGACCCGTACTGGGAACTGGCGAACGGCGGCAGGATCTGGCTGAAGACGGTTCCCAAGAAGGTGCTGCTCGTCGTCGAGGGGCAGCGGTTCGCGGACGTGGAGCGGGGTGAGGAGCGGCTGGGCATCGACCCCGGCCGCACGCCGGGCGCTGGCGACGACACTGACTGATCCCGTCTGGTCGACTGCGGCGTCATGACGACCCGTCCGTCGGCCTGATGAACACGCTCGCGATCGCGGTGAGGAGGATGAGCACCGCGGCGATGCTGAGGCTGAGTTGCAGCCCGGCGACGAAGCCCGTCGAGCCCGTGAGGAGCGCGCCGAAGACCGCGATGGCGACAGCACCGCCGAGTTGGCGGAAGGTGTTGAAGACCGCGCTCGCGGTGCCGGCGCGCGATGCCGGGACGCTCGCGAGGACCACGGAGGTCACCGGGGGCATCGCCACGGAACCTCCCGCGGCGGTGAAGCACGCGAACAGGCCCACCCAGATCGGCGACCCCAGGTTCGCGGTGGCGACGGTGCCGACGAGCCCGACCACCATGAGGAGCAACCCCGACACGATCGGGACGCGCACCCCGAACCGGTTGGCGACGGTGCCACTGACGATGTTGCCGACGACGGCGAAGACGGCCGACGGGAGGAACACGAGTCCCGCGAGCAGCGGCGGCAGTCGGAGCTGCTGCTGCAGGAACAGACTCAGGACGAACACCGTCCCGAAGTTGCTCACCATGAACGCGAATCCGACGGCGAGGGCGATGCGCATCCCGCTCGATCGGAACAGGTCCAACGGCATCATCGGGTGCGCGCTCCTGGCCTGGATGACGAGGAAACCGAAGATGCCGATCAGCGCGACGCCGAGGCTGGCGACCACGACGGGACTGCCGAACCCGTCCGCCCCGCCCTCGATGAGTCCGAACACCAGCGCCGTCGCCGCGATGAGCCAGACGAACTGTCCGGCCCAGTCGAACGGCTCCGGCCGTGAGGAGGATGACGCGACCGTCCGGAGCAGGAGGATCATCATGATGCAGACGGGCAGGTTGATCGCGAACACCAGTCGCCAGTCGACGGTCGTCAACGCGCCGCCGAGGACCGGCCCGAGTGCGGTGGCGACCGCACCGCCGACCGCCCAGACGCCCAGTGCGCGAGCGCGCTCGCGACCTCCTGGGAACGCCTCACGGATGAGCGCCATGGACGCCGGCAGCATCAACGCAGCACCGGCGCCCTGCAGGGCCCGAGCGGCGATGAGCACACCGATCGACGGGGCCACTGCACACGCGATCGACGTGACGAGGAAGACGGTGATGCCGACGCCGAACGCCCGTTTCGCGCCGAACCGCTCCGAGAGGTTGCCGGCGAGGAGCAGGAGGGCCGCGAACAGCACCGTGTAGGCGTCGATCACCCACTGCAGCGATGCCGTCGTTCCGCCGAGGTCTCGCGCGATGCTGGTGAGCGCGATGGTGACGATGAGGATGTCGAGGGTGATCAGGAAGAACCCGAGCGCAGCCAGCAGCAGCGTCAGGCGTTGTCGCGGCTTCCGGCCTGCACGGTCGGCGAGGCCATCGTCCGAGGTCGGTGACGACACGCGGTGTGCTGCCGCGTTCCCGTGGTCGATCTGCATCCCTCGATCACACACCACCGGCGACGAAGCAGGGATACTCCGCCAGGGCACGTCTCGGGGCGGCGCGAGCACGGGAGACGCTGCGCGCCTGCCCGGGCGGTCTCCACGAGGTCGATGATGGGTGCCTTGCGGGAACACCCCAGCGCCGAAGGCCGCGTCATATCGTTGTCGGCATGGACAATCGAGACGAGGTGCGCGAGTTCCTGACGACGCGCCGCAACCGACTCGCACCCGAGCAGGTGGAGCTGCCTGGCGGGACGAACCGACGCGTGCCTGGGCTGCGTCGCACCGAGGTCGCCATGCTCGCCGGAGTGAGCGTCGAGTACTACTCGCGTCTCGAGCGCGGGAACCTGTCTGGGGTGTCGGAGGCGGTCCTCGACGCGATCGGCACCGCACTGCGGTTGGACGACGCGGAGCGCTCCCACCTCACGGACCTCGCTCGGGCGGCGAACGAATCGCCGATCAGGGCCCGCCGACGGTCTGCCCCGGCCGGCGTGCGGCCCGGTATGCAACTCGCCCTCGACTCCATCACCGCGGGCCCGGCGTTCGTCCGGAACGGCCGGATGGACGTCCTCGCAGAGAACGCGCTCTTCCGCGCGCTGTACGCCGACCTCTACGCGCTCCCGGAGCGCCCGGTGAACCTGGCTCGGTTCGTGTTCCTGCACCGCGACCTCTCGGAGGCGTTCTATCCGAGCTGGTCGACCTCGGCCGACATCAACGTCGCGATCCTCCGCACCGAGGCGGGACGCAACCCGCACGACCGGGCCCTGCAGGACCTGGTGGGTGAGCTGTCCACGCGCAGCGAGGAGTTCCGCGTCCGTTGGGGCGCGCACAACGTCCGCCATCACACGTCCGGCGAGAAGGTGTTCCATCACCCGGTCGTCGGCGAGCTCCGCATGATCTACGAGGCGATGGAGCCGATGGATCAGCCCGGCCTGAACTTCCTGATCTACAGCGCCGAACCCGGCTCACCGAGCGAGGAGTCACTCAAACTCCTCGCCAGCTGGGCGGCCACCTCCGAACACCCCTCGCCCCACCACTGAAGCAAGGAGCACCAAGCATGGAGTACACCCGCCTCGGAGCGACCGGCCTCCGCGTCAGCCGCCTCGCACTCGGCTGCATGACCTACGGCGATCCGACCCGCGGACTCCACCGTTGGACCCTGGACGAAGCGGCGTCCGCGCCGTTCTTCCGACAGGCGGTCGAGCTGGGGATCACGTTCTGGGACACCGCGAACGTCTACCAACAGGGCAGCGGTGAGGAGTACGTCGGACGCGCGATCACGCGGTTCAGCCGCCGTGAGGACATCGTCCTCGCGACGAAGGTCTCGGGGAGGATGCATGACGGGCCCGGGGGATCGGGACTCTCCCGAACGGCCATCCTCGAACAGGTCGACGCATCGTTGCGACGACTCGGGACCGACCACATCGACGTGTATTACGTCCACCGTTTCGACGAGGAGACCCCGGTCGAGGAGACGATGCGAGCGCTCGACGACATCGTCCGCGCGGGGAAGGTGCGCTACCTCGGCGCCTCCTCCATGTACGCCTGGCAGTTCGCGAAGCTGCAGACGGCCGCAGCGGTCAACGGGCTGACGCCCTTCGTCGCGATGGAGAACCAGTACAACCTGCTGAAACGCGAAGAGGAACGGGAGATGATCCCGATGTGCGCGGACACCGGAGTCGGCCTCACGCCCTACTCGCCGAACGGCAAAGGACGACTCGCCCGGCCGCGCGGCGCAGCCACGGACCGCTCGAACATCGACGAGGTGGCGAAGGCGTTCGACACGGACGCCGACGGCCCGATCATCGACGCCGTCGAGGAGATCGCCGCCGAGCGGGGCATCCCCATGGCGCAGGTCGCACTGGCCTGGGTCCTGCGGAACCCGACGGTCGCAGCTCCCATCATCGGTGCCACCAAACCGGCACACCTCACGGATGCCGCCGCCGCGCTGGACGTGCAGCTGACGGACGACGAGGTCGCCAGGCTCGAATCCCCCTACGTGACGCAAGCGCCCTTCTGGTGGTGAGCACCGTTCGGCCCGGGTGCCTCGGCGACTGAGACGCCTCGTCGGCGGCGTCAGCCGACCGAGCGCTTCCGACGGGCCAGCGGCAAGCGGACGATGAAGGTCGTCCCGGGATCACCGGTGGCGAACGCCTCGATCGTGCCGCGGTGCGCCTGCGCGATCGATCGGGCGATGGTGAGTCCGAGGCCCGAGCCGCGGATGGTCTCTTCGCGCACGTTCCCGGCCCGGTGGAACCGTTCGAAGACCCGGGCGAGTTCGTCCGTCGGGATACCGATGCCCGTGTCGGTGACGCGGATGATCGCATCCGCTCCGTCGGAGCGCACGCTCAGGAAGATCTCGCCGGCGCGGGTGTACGTCACGGCGTTGTCGAGCATGATCGAGAGCAACTCACGGAGTCGTGCCCGATCGCCGACGAGCTCCAGCCTGGGCACGGCGGCCGTGCGCAGCTCCACGCCGTCGGGCAGGCCGAGTCGTCGTCGCTCGTCAGCCGCCTCCAGGACGATGGTGCTGAGGTCGACCGGTTCGTCGGTGATCTCCAGAGGGGGTGCGCTCGCTGCAAGGAACTGTTCAGCCAGACGCCCGAGATGATCGGCGCTCCGGCGGATGACGGCGAGCTGGGCCTGCACCCCGGGTGCGATGTCCGCGTCGTCCTCGAGCATGTCGAGGTACCCGAGGATGCTCGTGAGCGGTGTCCGGAGTTCATGGCTGAGGCTCGTGAGCGACTCGGTGCGCATCCGGACGGCTTCGGTGAGCTCGGTCACGTCCTGTCCGACGAGGAGCGCTCCGTTCGGTTCGCCGTCCGCGCCGCTGACCGGTCGGCCGTTCGCGACGAGGGCTCGTTGCTTGCCGGGAGGCCCCACCCAGTAGAAGAAGTCGCGGACGTCCTGTCCGTCGAGGACCCGCACGACCGGTTGGTCCTCCGTCGCCAGCGGGGTGACGCCGTCCGCCGCCCAGATGAAGCGGGCGCCCCCGGTCGACGCGTCGTAGCCGGCCAGCGCCGCGAGTTCCACAGCGAGCCGGTTGTTGAGGATCTGGTCTCCGTGCTCGTCGAAGAAGACCAGCCCGACGTTCACCTCGTCGGCGACGGTGCGGAGCATCACGGCCAGCCGGTTCTGCCGCTCCAAAGCTTCGACCTTCGCCTCGCCCTCGGCCCGCACACTTGCCTGGGCTCGTTCGAACCGCTGCGACTGCAGGCCGACGGCGAGGATGACCAGCACCAGCAGCAGGGTGAGCGCGACGAGCTCACTCTGGTCCTGCGCGCTCTCGGGAGCCTCGCCGTACAACAGGCTGGGCAGCCAGATGACGAGCACGCTCCCCACGAGAGCGAGGACGACACCGAGGCGTCCGAAGCTGTAGGACAGCCAGAGCACGGGGAAGGCGAGCAGCACGATCGACGCGCCGAGGACGGGGGACACCGCGTGGTTCACGAGTCCCACGACGGCGAGGTCGGCGCTGACGAGGGTGAGCGCCCACGGCCGCGCGATCCGTTCCCACGGAAGCACGAGTGTCGCGACGAGCGCGAGTCCCATCACGGCCCAAGCCAGCTGGAGCTCGGTGACCCGGAGGACGGCCGGACTGGTGGTGCCGACGATCGCCGTGACGATCCCCACGCCCAGCGCCAGCGGCCCCTGACTCCGGCTCAGCAGGCCGAACCGGGGGTGGCGCTCCGTGCCTTCGATCCAGCGTGGCATCGGGCCTCCCAGGTGTCCCGCCCGGTGTCGGACCAGTTCACTGTATCGCTGTCGCGACCGATGAGCGGCACCCGCGATCCGCCTCATCCGTGGGCGCGTCCGAGCGACCGATGCCTACACTCGTCGCATGCGCTTCTTCCGACGCAGGACCCAGCAGCCACCGACCCAGCCCGCCTCGACCGAGCCTGCGGGCGGCGGCCCTGAGGTTCCCGACGACCTCGACGACCTGGACGAGCGGGGGTGGGACGCCGTCACGCAGGCCGTGTCGCAGCACTATCCGGGTGCCCGCGAGTTCCATGTCGCCTACTCGCCCGGACTGCACTTCGGGTCCGCGCTGCAGGGGTGTTCGGCGCTACCGGGACCGGACCACTGGTTCTACGTCACCTACGGGCTCACCGAGCTGTGGGGCAAGGACTCCGACGATCCGACGACCAGCGGCTTCGGGTACGAGCTCACCATGCGCGTGCGCCGGTCACCATCGGACGAGACGCCGCCCCAGTGGCCGTACCGCGCTCTGATCGTCCTTGCGCAGTACGTGCGCAGTGGGCCGCAGGAGTTGTGGCTGGGGGATCGGATCAGGCTCGCCGACGGTGTGACCGACGATCCCGACGGCGCCCTCACGACCCTCGCCGTCACCGTCGACCCGGTGGTCGAACCCATCGAGACGCCGAACGGCCGGGTCGCCTTCTGGCAGGCCGTCGGGCTGACCGACACCGATGTCGAGGAAGCGAAGCGGTCGACGACGGACGAGGTGCTGCAGCGTTTGGCGGTCGACGACCCGCTCTTGATCATCGATCCGGAGCGCCGCTGAGTCGTCAGGACATCTGCCTCAGCTGCGGTCGCTCGCCAGCATGCCGAAGACGACCGTGTCGGTCCACTCGCCCTTGTTCCACCAGTCCTGCCGGAGGTGGGCCTCGCGCCGCATGCCGACCCGCTCGGCGAGCCGCGCCGATGTGGTGTTCCGGCCGTCCATCTGTGCGGCGACCCGGTGCATCCCCGGGGTGCTGAATGCGAGGTCGAGGACCGCACCGACGGCCTCGCTCGCGAACCCCTTGCCGCCGTGTTCCGGGTCGAGGACCCAGCCGATCTCGGCGACGCCCCGCTCATGGTCGGTGTACCAGAGCAGGACCTCGCCCACCGGCGCACCTTCGTGCTCGACGATGAGGGTGAGCGCACGCGCGGGGCTGTCCAAACCGATGCGCGTGAGTCGCTCGGCGCTCTTCCGCTGCGCGACCTCCTCCGTCCACGGGTCGTCGAGGAGGTAGGTGGCGACGTCCGGTCGTGAGTAGACCGAGAGCAACCAATCTGCGTCCGACGGTTCGTGCGGGCGGAGGACAAGTCGGTCGGTGGACAGCGGGAAGGTCGTGGGAAGGGAGGTGCTCACGTCGATCAACGATACGAGATCACGCTCCGGACCGCGCCGCGGACCTTCCGGACCGCGCGCGGGTGCGGCAACATGGATGGCGCCGACTCGCAGACCGCCTGAGGGGACCTCGTTCATGACCGCACCGCACCGCAGCCGACTCGCCCTCGTCTGGGGTTCCGCCCTGCTCGTGGCGGGACTCCTCGCGGGATGCTCCGCACCGTCCAGCGGGGACCGCGACTCCACGGCGCCGTCGTCGACCCCCACCGCCACGGCGACCGCCGACGTCGCGGACGGGCCCGCCGACTACACGGCGTTCTGCGCGGCCAACCGTGCGGCGGCGACCGCGAAGTCGGGCACCGTTGGCGAGGACCTCGAGGCCGTGCAGGCGCAGATCGCGACCATCCGCGACCTCCTGCCCCTGGACGGTGTGAGCGCCGAGGTCGCAGCCGGTGCTGAAGTCTTCGCGACCTCCGCTGAGGAGACCGCCGCGATCCTCGCCGAGTTCCCGGTCGACAGCCTCGTCTCCGACGTCGGGCTCGACCCGAGGTTCACCGAGTCGCAGGCCGTGCAGAGCGCCGCGACCGACCCGGACTACCAGGCGTTCATCGCCTGGACCATCCAGACCTGCGGATTCGACACCGCCGGCGAGTGAGCCGGTTCCTGGCCTGACGGGCGACACCGCCTGCCGACGCTGCCGCCGTCACCACGTCCGCGCGATGATCGCCTCGGCGACCACCCTCACACCGAGCTCCGATCCGACTCGGACAACCCGGCGATCGCGGCCCGCACGGTCTCGCGCCCGCGCGCGAGTTCCTGCATCCGCTCCTCGATGACCTCGAGCTGCTCACGCAACAGGTCCACGCGCTGCGAAACGTGCATGGTGTCCCAGTCGCGCATGCGGTTCCGCATCTCGTCGAGCGAGAAGCCGGCCGCCCGACCGGCCTGGATCAGTTCCAGACGCCGGACAGCGCTCGGCCCGTAGTCGCGGTACCCGTTCGCGCGCCGTTCGACCTGCCCTGGGCTGAACATGTCGCGCTGCTCGTAGAAACGGATCGCGGACGTCGCCAGACCGGTCCGTCTCGCCAGCTCACCGATCCTCACCGGAACCCTCCTTGACCTTCAAGTGACTTGAATCTCTAGCCTCATGGACGGAAGCCCGTTCCACAACGTCCTGAAGGGTCATCATGTCTCAACCGATCTTCGTCCTCGCCTCCGTCCTGTTCGGATGTCGACTGCTGCTGCTGATCGCCCTCCATGCCGTGCCCGGCGGGGTGCACCCCGTCCGCGACACCGTGAGCGACTACGCGGTCGCGGACTCGCGCACCACGCGGACCCTCGCGACCGTGTCCTCCTGGAGTGCGGCTGCCGCCTGGGCGGCACTGGGCGCAGGCGTGTTGACCGACGTGTCCCTCGGCGACAGTCGGCTCGGCGTCGGCGGCTGGCTCCTCGTGCTCGGGGGCCTGCTGGCGGCGATGCCGTTCGTGCCGACCGATCGGACGGGTTCATCGACGACAGCGGGCGGAAGGGTGCACCTCCTGTTCGCCGTCGCCTGGTTCACCCTCGGGTACTCGACCATCGGCCCGCTCGGACGCCTGCTCGGTGGAGCGCCGGGCGCCGTGCTGGGCGTCCTCGATCCGATCGCCGCCGTCGCTCTCGCCGCCCTCGTGGCCTCACTCCTGGTCCGGCCGCTTCGTCCGCACACCTTCGGCTTGGCTGAACGCGCGTTCATCCTCGTGGTGACGGTTGCGCCGCTCATCGCGAGCGTCGGTCTCGCCGCTACCGGGTCTGGGCGATGATCGCCTCAGCGACCGTCTGCGCGCCGTCGCCGGAGCTGACGGCGTAGAACGTCTCACCGACGGTGAGGTAGAGCGGCGACCGCGGACCGTCCATGCGGCGCGCGACGAGTGCCGACTCGCCGTCGACCGCGCCCTCGAGGGTGACCGGCTCGAGCGCCGCCGCCATGTCGGGCTGGGCTGCCAGCTCGTCGATGATCGTCGCGCCGTCGCGCACGACCAGGATGTCGGTGTACCCGAAGCCCTCAGCGAAGAGTTCGCAGCTGAACGCACCGACGCGGGCGCTCGCCGCATCCTCCAGATCGCCGATCGGCTGGGCCCGCGGATCGATGACGGTGTAGGTGGTGGTGGCCTCGCCGTACTGCAGCGCTGAGACGATCCCGGCCTCGTCCAGCCCGCCGTTGCAGGTCGCGTCGCCCTCGCGTGGCGCGAGCGCGGGCCAGGCGAGCTGAGCCTCGGCGGCCGGTTCCACCGTCGAGAAGGTGGTCTCCGCCGCCGTGGCGAGGTTGTCGAGGACCTCGCCCGCCGGCGTGCCGTCGAACCGGCTGCCGGCGGAGGTCAGCCCGGAGGCGGTGATCGACAGCTCGACCCAGGCCGAGCCGACGGGCGCCGACACGCGCCATCCGGTCTCGCCCGACGAGGTGGTCGCCTCGACACCGGCGATCGTCCTCGTGTCCTCGGACGGTGTGTCGCCGGCGTAGGGCGGTGCCCAGTCGTCGGCAGCGCCCGGCAGGATCTCGATCGAGAGGTAGGCCCAGTCGCCCGCTCCGTCGCCGATCATCTGCTGTCCGGCGCCCACCCGCCAGGAGCAGGCGAGCCCGCCGGCCGCCGTCAGGACGGCCAGATCCACGGCGTCGGACGGCTGCACGGCCTCGACGACGTCAGCCGGTTCAGCAGCGAGGACGCCGGCGACGGTGTCGAGCGACGCGAGGTCGCCGCACGTCAGGAGGTCGGCCGACGCCGAGGTGCTCGGCCCGTCGGCGGTCGGCGACGCGTTCGGCGTCGTGGACGACGCGCACGCCGACACTGACAGCACCACCATCACGGCGAGTCCTGCACTAATTCCGGCCGACCGCATCCCCGCACCCCTGATCCCCATGCGCCGAGACTATCGGTGGCGCGCGTCGATCGCTTCCGAGGGAGGATGGAACCGGCGTCGTGCCGATGCCATCACCGAACCGAGGAGTTCCCCTGTGACCACGACCCGTCGCGCCCTGATCCTGATCGACGTCCAGCAGGAGTACTTCGCCGGTCCGCTCGCGATCCAGTACCCGCCGCGCGAGGAGTCGATCCTGCGGATCGCGGCCGCCATCGACGCGGCGACGGCCGCAGGAATCCCGGTCGCCGTCGTCCAGCACTCATCCGGCAGCGGGGCCGCGGTCTTCGACCCGGAAACGAGCGCCTTCGAGCTGCACCCCGAGGTCGCCCGCCGGGTGCAGCCGTCCTGGAAGGGCGTCGTGAAGCAGTACGGTTCGGTCTTCGCCGGGACCGAGCTTGAGGCGTGGCTGCGCGAGCAGGGCGTGGACACCGTCACGCTCGTCGGGTACATGACGAACAACTGCGTCATCGCGTCCGCGGCGGGTGCCGAGGAGATCGGGATCGACGTCGAGGTGCTCTCCGACGCGACCGGGGCCATCAACCTCGAAAACGCGGCCGGGTCCGTCGACGCGAAGACGGTGCACACGACCCTCATGGCGCTGCTCGACTCGAACTTCGCCGCGGTCGCGACGACGGAGGCGTGGACGCAGGCCCTCACGGACGGCACGGCGCTGCCGAAGGACGACCTGGTGTCCTCCGCCACGCGAGGTGCGGGTCGCGGTTAGCCTCCCGCCGCCGATCAGTCGGTGACGGCGACGTCCCGGAGGTCGAGGTGCTCGCTCACGAAGTCGGTGGGGAAACCGGTCACGCCGTCGCGCACGACGGTGAGGGTGATCCCGGTGTAGAGCCAATCGGCCGCGTGGTCCTTCGAGACCAGCGCTGCGGCTTCGCGGAGTCGTTCGTCGGCGACCTCGGGGTCGGTCGCAGCGCTGGCCTCGGCGACCAGGGACTGCACCTGCGAGTTGTCGTAGCCGAAGTAGTAGTCCGGGTCCGCCCAGTGCTGGATGTCGCGTGCCTCGACGTGGTTCACGAGACTGAGGTCGTAGTCGTGGTTCGTGTAGACGTCGTTCAACCAGGTGGGGAACTCGACGCTGTCGACCGTGAGGGTGACGCCGATGGCCTTGAACTGCGACACCAGGACGTTGGTCGCGGCGGTGCCGTAGTGGTTCGGGACGGTGAGCGTGAGCGCGAGGTCCTCCTGGCCGGCCTGGGCGAGGAGCGTCTTCGCCGCCTCCGGGTCGTAGTTCACGACGTCACTGAGGTCCTCGTAGCCGGGGTCGAGCTCCGGGATCGGTCCGTACTGCAGGGCCGCGGCGCCGCCGACCGCCTCGACGATCGCCGCGTGGTCGATGGCCGTGCGGAGCGCCTGCCGGACGAGGGGGTCGTCGAGCGGTGCGCGCTGGTTGTTGAAGGCGAGGGTGTACTTGTCGGTCGTCTTCCCCTCGACGATCGTCAGGCCGTCGGCACGCTCGACCTGGTCCCGCAGGTTCGCGTCGAGACCGATCTGCACGTCGACCTCGCCGGCGAGGGTCGCGTTGACGGCCGAGGACGCATCGGGGATGTAACTGAAGACGACCTCCTTCACCTTCGGAGCGTCGCCCCAGTAGTCGTCGTTCCGCTCGACGGTGATGCTGTCGCCCTGCTTCCAGGACGTGAGCGTGAACGGGCCGGTGCCGTTCGCCGTCGTCGACAGGTCGTTGTCCGCCCCGGACCGGAGGACGAGCCCCGCACGACCCGTCAGCGCCCACAGCAGGTCGGAGTCGGGGGAGCTGAGCTGCAGCCGGACGGTGCGGTCGTCGACCGCCGTGACGGTCTGGAGCTGCTCCAGGTCGAGGTGGTCGACGAACGCCGCGTTCTGCTGCACCTGTGTGAGCGAGTCGACCACGTCGGCGGTGGTGAGCGGAGCACCGTCGTGGAAGGTTACGCCGTCACGGAGGACGAAGGTGTAGGTGAGCCCGTCGGCACTGACTTCGTGGCGCTCGGCGAGGGTGTCGACGATCTCGTTGTCCGTCGTGCGCGAGACCAGCCCCTGGTAGACGTTGTCGATGAGGACCTGCTCGAGTGCGACGCCGGAGGTCGTCCGGATGTTCAGGTCCGACGGCTCGAGGACGAGGCCCACGCGGAGCGTCGCGTCGGTGTCCGCGGCCGGTGTCGTGGCGGGGCCCGCGCAGCCGCAGAGGACGAGGAGGGAACCGGTGGCCGCGATCACGGCGGTGAGCAGGTGACGACGCAGTCGGTGACGGGGCATGGAGAACATTCTCGCGGATCCCGGCACCGGCCCGAGCCGGTCGGCCCGGGCCGGGTCAGTCCGAGGCGTCGTCCGACAGCGAGCCGCTGATGACCGCGAGCGTCGCAGACTGGGCGCGCTGCGCACGATCACCCCGTCGGCCCACGAGCAGCCCGACCACGGATTCCGTCACGAGCATGATGGCCGCCCGCGAGGTGTGCACGAGTTCGTCCCGGAAGGTGGCGTCGATGGGAGCGACCACGAGGGCGACATCGGCGAGTTCGGCGACGGCCGAGCGCGGGAAGGAGGTGATCGCGAGGACGGTCGCGCCACTCGCCCGAGCTGCCGCGGCCACGTCGACGGACGCCCGGTTCGCGCCCGAGCCCGACAGGACCAGACACGCCGCGCCCGGGCCGAGGTGGGTGGCGGCGATCTGCTGCCCGAGCGTGTCGGGCAGGTATTCGGCCGGCCGGCCGGCCGAGATGAGCCGCATCGCCAGGTCGGAACCGAGCGGTGAGGAGAGGCCGTTCGCCGCGATGAGCAGTCTCGGTGCCTCATCGAGCACGCGGACGAACCGTTCGAGCGTATCCTCCGTCATCGCCGACGTCGTCTGGCCGAGGCGACCGGCGAAATGGTCGATGGCCCCGCGGAGGGTGCCGAGCATCGTGTCGTCGCCGTCGTCGCGGGCGGCCGGCGCCCCGAGCGCGACCTCACGGGTGAGGGCGACCCGCAGCTGCGGGTAGCCCTCGTACCCGAGCGACTGCGCGGTGCGGATGACGGTGGCGCGGCCGACGCCGGCGAGGTCGGCGACCTCCTGGGCGGTGCGCTCGATGCTCGCCTCGATGTCCTCGGCCACCGTCTCGGCCACCCGGCGTTCGCTCGGCTGGAGCGACGGCGCGAGCATCGCGATCCTGGCCGTCGGCGGGGCGTCAGCGGACCCTGTCCACATTGCGGCTCCTCGTCGTGCGGGCGGGAAGGGCGGTACGGGTGGTGCGGGCGATGCCGGGGCCCCGGGTGATCCGGCGTCGGATGGCACCCGAGATCGCGTCCATCGTCATGGTCACGACGACCACCACGATCAGCAGCATCCCGACTGTATCCCACTGGCGATAGTTGGTGTAGTTCGCCAGCATGCTGCCGATCCCGCCCGCGCCGACGAGCCCGAGGACCGCCGAGGTGCGGATGTTGATCTCGAACCGGTAGAGCGCGAGCGACAGCAGTGCCGGGGCGGCGGCGGGCCAGAGCGCCCAGCGCGTCACCTCGGCGGTACCGCCACCGGCAGCGCGGACGGCCTCCGAGGCGCCCTCCTGCACCGACTCGATCGTCTCGTAGACCCACTTCCCCTGGGTGCCGATGCCGGCGATCCCGAGGGCCAACGCGCCCGTGAACGGGGTGAGCCCGGTGATCGTGAGCAGGATGAGGGCGATGATCACCTCCGGGACCGCGCGGATGACGGCGAACACCCCACGCAGCGGCAGCCGCAGCCAGACCGGACCGACCGACCCTGCCGCGAGCATGCCGAGCGGGATCGAGACGAGGACGCAGAGGATCGCGCCGATCCAGGCCATCGAGATCGACCGCCACATCTCGGTGAGGGCCCGCGGCAGCTTCTCCCAGTTCGGGCTCTCGAACATGAGCCCGCCGAAGTGCACGAGCTGCGCCGGGACGGTGCCGAGGTCGCGCCAGTCGATCGGCAGGCCGGCGGTCGCGGCGATGACGACGATCCCGACGGCGACGGCCGCGAGGGTCGGGACGAGTCGCGAGGGACGGCGGGGGAGCACGGTGTTCGGATCGTTCGCGGTCATACGAGTTGCCTCCGCAGCAGGTTGGACGCGACCTCGATGAGCACGACGACGACGAGGATCTCGAGGACGATCACCGAGACGTCGTCGTAGGCGTAGAACGCCCGCCGTTCGTCGAGCAGCCGACCGATGCCGCCGGCGCCGACGATGCCGAGGATGGCGGAGATGCGGACGTTGAGCTCGAGGGTGTACAGCCACTGGTTCGCGAACAGCGGCCAGACCTGCGGGAGGACGGTGACGCGGTTGATCTGCGTCTGCGTCCCACCGGCGGCCTTGCCCGCCTCGATGTACGGGTGGTCGGCGGAGTCGATCGCCTCCGAGACGAGTTTGACGATGATGCCGAGGTCGAAGAGGAAGAGCGTCAGGAGGCCGGGCAGCGCACCGACGCCGACCATGGCGACGAGGATGGTCGCGTAGACGAGGTCGGGCACCGCTCGGACGACGTTGACGATCGCACGCAGGATGCGACGCGACAGGCCGTTCGGGTTCGTCGGGGCAGCCGCCCACAGCGTCAGCGGGACGGACAGCAACGCAGCGGCCACCGCACCCACGAGCGCCATCTGCAGCGTCTCGAGCATCGGTTGCACCGTCCGTGGCAGGAAGGCGAAGTCGGGTTGGAAGAGCTGGAGGAGCAGACCGGATCCGTTGTCCCAGTGGGAGATGAGCGCGCCGAAGTCGAGCTGCACGCCACCGATCGCCGGGAGGCAGGTGGCGATCGTGAAGGCGGCCACGGCCCCGATGATGAGCGCGGTCCGCAGCCGGGTGCTCGGCCTGGGCGGCAGCTGCCAGTCGGTCCCAGGTGGCAGCTTCCGGTCGGTGCTGGTCGCCGTCATCGGTCGAGCCGATCGTCGGGCTGGATGGGGCGACCGTAGATCCGTTCGAAGTCCGCCTCGGTCGCGTCGGCTGCGGAGCCGTCGTAGACGAGTTCGCCGTCGCGGAGCCCGATCATGCGGGTCGTGTAGGTGCGAGCGAGGTCCATGAGGTGGATGTTCACGAGCACCGTGAGACCCGTCTCGGTGTTCACCCGGCGCAGGTCGTTCATGACCGTGTGCGCGGTCGGCGGGTCGAGGCTCGCGACGGGCTCGTCGGCGAGCATGACGCTCGGCTGCTGCGTCAGGGCGCGGGCGATCGCGACCCGCTGCTTCTGCCCACCGGAGAGCTGCGCCGCGCGGGTCCAGACCTTGTCGAGCATGCCGACCGACTGGAGCGAGCGCAGAGCGAGCTCCCGGTCGGCGGCGGTGGTCAGGCCGAGGAGGTTCCGGTACGTCGGGGTGCTGGCGAACCTGCCGACGAGCACGTTGCGGTACACGCTCGTCCGGTCGGCCAGGTTGAAGCCCTGGAAGATCATGCCGACGTGCCCGCGCAGACGACGGAGCTGCCGGCCGCGCAGACCGGTGACGGTGTGCGGCCCGACGGCGACGGTCCCGCTCGTCGCCGGCACGAGGCCGTTGATCGTGCGGATGAGCGTCGACTTGCCGGAGCCGGAGAGCCCCACGACGGAGACCATCTCCCCAGCGGCGATGTCGAGTGAGACGTTGCGGAGCGCCTTCGTGCCGTTCGGGTAGGTGACCGAGACGTCGTCGAGACGGATGGACCACGACGCGGAGGCCGCGAGCTGGGCTCGGGCCTCCGCGCGATGCTGATCAGTGTTCATGCACCGGATTCCTGGAGAGGGTCGATCGGTTGGAGCGGGTCAGTTCGAGAACTGGTCGAGGATCTCGCCGTAGCGGGTGATCTCGTCCGGTGCGGTCTTGTCGGTCCAGCCGGACAGGCCGACGAGGTCGAACATGACCTTCTTCGCCTCGTCGGAGGAATCGGCGTAGCCCGCCATGAGCTTGGTGAGCTGCTTGGTGAGGTCGGCCGGGAGCGACTTCGAGACGGCGACGCCGCCGTTGGGGATCATCTCGGTGTAGGCGAAGGCGACGACCTTGTCGGCGACGTCGGGCGCCTCCTTGAGGACGGTCGTGCGCGCGTCCCAGTAGCCGAACGAGACTTCGGCGTCGCCGTTGTAGACGGAGAGGACCGCGTTGTTGTTGCCCTCGACCGGGACCTGGGTGATGTCGGCGTCCGTGTCGATGCCGGCGTCACGCATGGCGACCACGGGGTACTGGTATCCGGCGGGCGAGGTCGCGGCCTGCAGGGCGACCTTGGTGCCCTTCGAGATCTTGTCGAGGGCCTTCAGCGCGGCCGGCCCGGAGCCGGTCGCAGCGTCTGCGCCGGGCTCGATGCCGTTGCAGTAGGAGAGCGGGGTGTCGCTCGCCGCGTAGGTGACCATGACGGGAGCCTCGGCGCAGTACTTGTCGGGGTTGTTCGTGTAGGCGACCGACGCGTACGAGGTCGCGCCGAAGCGGACGTCGCGCAGGACGAGGTTCGCGTCGTAGCGCTCGGTCGCGTTGTAGAGCGAGCCGGCGTCGGTGATGATGACCTGCGCCTGGTCGCTGCCGAGGGCCTCGACGGTCGCGGCGTAGTCGGTCGCGACGACGCCGTTGACCTCGATGCCGAGGTTCTCCGACAGGTAGCTGGTGAGCGGGTCGAGTGCTTCGGCGAGGTCCTCGCCCTCCACCGACGGCACGAGCGAGATGGTGATGGAGTCGGGCCACGACGCCGTGCCCGTGGCCGACGGCGACGAGGCGGCGGGGCTGCAGCCGGCGAGGGCGAGGGCGGCGACGGCCGCGACGCCGGTGAGGAGCAGGGTCTTGCGCATGTTCGGGATGCCTTTCGAGGGTGGAGGGTGATCAGGAGGCGGACGGAGCGGGAGTGGAGGTCTGGGAGGCGTCGGGGAGGCGCGATGCTGCTACGGCCCAGGCGATGATCTGCTCGTACAGATCGGCGAGCGATCGCCCACGCATCGTGGCGGTGGCCGTCGAGCGCTCGAAGGTCGCGCCGACGAGGGCGGTGTCGGCGCCCAGTTCGGCGGCGGGAGCGAGGTCGTTCTCGACGATGTCGCCGACGGCGAGGACGGGGCCGGCGGCGAGCGCGTCGCGGATGAGCGGGACGAGGCCTGCCGGCTTCCCGACGGTGAAGTGCACGGCGTCGAACGCCTCGGCGACGCCCCAGGACTGGAGGAGCGCCGTGATGCCGTCACCGGGGGCGTTCGTGGCCAGGACGAGTCGGGCGTGGGTGCCCAGTGTCTCGAGGAATGCGGGCAGGCCCTCGGGGGAGTCGACCGCCGCTTCGCTCGAGCCGAGCAGGGCGCGGGAGTCATCGTAGGACGCGCCGATGACGTCGGCACCGACGCCGGCTTCGCGGGCGATCCGGGTCACGGCGTCGTACCCGTCGCGGGCGTCGGTCTCGCCGGTCGCGAACGCGGCGAGGGCGGCCTCGGCGCGCATCGCGAACTCGGAATCGCCGGTGCGCTCGGCGATGGCGCGGGCGAAGGCCGTGATCGGCCCGTCGCCGAGGGCGAGGGTGCCGTCGAAATCGAAGAGGATGGTGGGGGCCACAGGCGCTCCTTCTGAGCGTTTCATTCACGCGGCCGCTCCTGCGGACGCTGCGTCCATCATGGACGGCGAGTGTGGACGCAATCACCATGGCGGGTGAACGGCGGGTGAATTCACCGACGCACGAGCCGCCTATGCTGTGGTGCTGTGATGATGACGGAGCTCGCGCGACGAGCAGAGACCGAACCCTCGACCGTGCTCGAGGAGCACTCCTGGTTGGGTGCGGCGATCGACGACGACACAGCGGCCGGCCGGTTCGCCTCGTGGGGTTCGTCGACCGTCATCGACGAGCACACGGGCGGGCCCGTGATCCCTCGTGTGCTCTTCGAGGCACTCCATGCGCGCGCCGGCCTCACCGCGGCTTGGCCGGTCGGGAACGCCGGGCTCCTCCACGTCTACGGCTACCTGCTCTCGTCGGTCCCGACGCCGTACGGGTTGAAGCGCGACCGCTGGCTGGACGGAACGCTCGCGCGCGCGTTCGGGCTCCCCGACGACGAGTTCGTCCCCTGGGCTCGTGGGTCGTCCTTGCTGTCGCGGGTGACGGCGGCCGCGCGGGACCTGCTCGCACGACCGGTACGGACGGCCGACGGCCCGTCCGGTCGGATGCGTCTGGCGCTCGGCGACCCGACGGACACCGACGCAGTCGCGCTCGTGTACGGCATCGATGAGCGCCTGATCACGACCTTCCCGGTCGCCTCCGGAGCAGCGGTGCTGGAGGAGTGGGACGCCGACCCCGACCGTCCCCGGTGGAACGCGGCTGTCGAACGCTGACGCGGATCAGGCGTCGGAGGATCCTCGGCGGGCGTCGCCGCGACGCACGGATCGCACGCCGGATCGGCGGAGGCGCCCGGCGACGAGACCGGCCAGCTCCATGGCGAGGACGTAGCTCACGACACGGACCGCGAGCAGCACGATGACGAGCACCGGCGAGACGAGGTCGGGCGAGATCACCGCGAAGGACAGCGCCCAGATCGCGACGCCGCCGGCCCCGGCCGCAAGCCAGGTCGTCACGCGGGCGGGGTGACGGCGGCGGGCGAGCACCAGGTCGATCGCGACTGCCGGGACGACGAGCGCGACGATGATCGCCGGGCCGAGGGCCGTGACGGGCAGTGCGAGGAGCCCGGTGACGGCTGCGGTGAGCACCGTGGCACCGGGGACGCCCGTCCAGCGCCTGGCGAGCATCGGCATCACCATCGTGACGGCGGCGATCGCGGCGTAGAGCACCGGGTTGAGCACCGCGGCGGTCGAGGTCAGCGGGCTGACGAGGACGAGGATGACGGCACCGACGGCGCCGAAGGCCGCACAGCGCAGCAGGGTCGTGGTGGTCGCGGATCTCATGGCCTCAACAGGGTAGTGGTGGTGGAAGTACGACGGGCGGGCCGAGCCCGAAGGCTCGACCCGCCCGATCGGTCAGGTCCGGGTCAGCGCCCGGTGACGAGGCGGCGTCGGATGACGAGCCCGGTACCGAGCAGCAGCAGGATCGCCGCTCCGACCACCAGTGGTGCGACGGTCGTTCCGGTCGAGGCGAGCACCGGACCAGGCGTGCTCACGGTGGCCGTGGACGGGTCGGAGGTGAACGATTCGCCGCCCGGCGTCACGCCGGTCCCGAACGCGGTGTTGCGGATCGAGCCCGCGTTCAGGTCAGCCTGGGTGACCGTGTACGTCGCGGTGCAGACGACCTGGAGCCCGGGGGCGAGGAGCGCCGTGCCGGTCGGGCAGGTGATCGCGGAGAGCGTGCCCGTGCCGGTGAAGTCACCTTCCTGGACCGCGGCGTCACGCAGCGTGACGTTGCCGGTGTTCGTCACCTGGAACGAGTAGGTGATGACCTGTCCCGCGGTCGTGGCCCGCTCGACGTCTGCCGTCTTGACCACCGAGAGACCGGGGACGGGCGGCGACGGGATCGTGACCTCGGACGGCGGCGAGACCGGCGGCACGCCGTTCACGCTGTTCGGCGGTGTCGCCGTCGCGGTCGCCGAGTTCGTGATCAGGCCCGCGTCGACGTCGGCCTGCACGACCGTGTAGGTGGCCTCGCAGGTGACCGTCGCGCCCGGTGCCAACGAAGCGGCTTCGGCCGGGCAGACGACGTCGGACAGCTCGCCGGCGCCGGAGAACTCCCCTTCCACCACCGTCGGGTTCGTCAGGGTGACGTTCCCGGTGTTGGTGAGGAGGAAGGAGTAGGTGACGACCTGGCCGACCGCGAGGCCGTCCTGGGCCACCGCATCGGCCGACTTCACGACCGTGATGGCGGGTGTCGCCGGGAACGCGACGGTGGTCTCCGACGGCCGCGAGACCGGGGGAGTGCCACCGTTCGGCGGGGTGCCGGTCGCGGTCGCGCTGTTCGTGACCGATCCCGCGTCGACGTCGGCCTGGGTCACCGTGTAGGTGGCCTCGCAGGTGACGGTCGCAGCTGGAGCGAGCGAGCCTGCCGCGGGCGGGCAGACGACCTGGGACAGCTCACCGGTTCCGGTGAAATCGCCCTCGACGATCTGGACGTCGGCGAGGGTGACGTTGCCGGTGTTGGTGACCAGGAACGAGTAGGTGACGTCCTCGCCGGCGTTCGCGACCGTGGTCGGCGTCGCGGACTTCGCCACCGTGATGGCGGGCGCTGCCGGGAACTCGACCGTGGTCTCCGACGGCGGTGAGACCGGGGGAGTGCCGCCTGCCGGCGGGGTGCCGGTCGCGGTCGCCGAGTTGGTCACGGAGCCGGCGTCGACGTCGGCCTGCGTGACCGTGTAGCTCGCTTCGCAGGTGACGGTCGCCGCCGGAGCGAGCGAGCCGGCTGCGGCCGGGCAGACCACGTCGGACAGCTCGCCGGTGCCGGTGAACTCCCCCTCGATGATCGAGACGTCGGTCAGGGTGACGTTGCCGGTGTTGGTGACGAGGAACGAGTAGGTGACGTCCTCGCCGGCGTTCGCGACCGTGGTCGGCGTCGCCGACTTCGCGACGGTGAGCGCCGGGGCCTGGGCCACGCCCGGGATGGTGACCTCGGACGGCGGTGAGACCGGCGGCTGGCCCTGCGGCGGTGTCCCGGTCGCGGTGGCCGAGTTCGAGACGGTGCCGGCATCGATGTCGGCCTGCGTCATCGTGTAGGTGGCCTCGCAGGTGACGGCCGCCGCGGGTGCGAGCGTCGCCGCGCCCGGTGGGCAGACGACGTCGGAGAGGTCACCGGTCCCGGTGAACGCGCCCTCGTCGACCTGGACGTCGGTGAGCGGGACGTTGCCGGTGTTGGTGACGAGGAAGGAGTAGGTGATCTCGTCGCCGACGGCGTACTCCGCCGCTGCGGGGGACGCGGACTTCACGACGGTGATCGCGGGGGCCTGCGGCACGAACTCGACCGTGACGTCGGCCGGCGGGTTGAGGCCCACGCTCGTGATGTTGTCGGGACCGTTCGTGAACGTCCCGGCGACGGGCGACGTGACCTCGACGGTCACGGCGCAGGAGGCCATGCCCTGGCTGAGGTTCCCGGTCACGTCGATCGACGAGCCGCCCTCGGGTGCGGTGACGACACCCGACGGGCAGGTGGTCGACGCGTCGCCGTCGGCGATCGTCAGGCCGGCGGGCAGCGCGTCCGTGAAGGACCAGCCGTTCTTCGCCGCGAGCTCGTCGGTGTTGGTGATCGTGAGGGTCAGCGTGGACGTCTCACCGGCGACGACGCTCGCCGGGCTGAACGACTTGTCCAACTGCGGGGAGACGTCGAGCACCTGGATGTTGTCGAAGGCGTGGTCGTTGCCGGCCGTGCCACCGCCGGTCAGGTTGCGGGCGACGATGCCGACGGTCGCCCCGGGGAGCAGCACCGCTCCCGGCGACACGTAGGTGCCGACGCGGACGTTCTCCGCCCCGGCCGCACCGGTGGCCGGTGCGGTGACGGACCGGGAGCCCGCTGCGGTGCAGCCGTTGATGGCCCCGACGGAGTGCGCGCCGCCCTGGTCGTCGGTGAGGAAGAATTCGAGGACGGGCTGCTGCGCCGCGTTGCAGGACACCGCGGCGAGATCCACCGAGGTCGTGAGGTACCGGCCGGCGCTCGTGAGCGCGATCGGGTCGACGGTCGCGAACTCCACCGCGTTCGGCGGGTTCATCGTGAGGTTCTGCTGCGAGGTCCAGGCACTCACGGAGTGGTTGGCCGTGTCGCCGGCGCCGAGGGCCCAGGCGAGCTGCCGCGTGCGCCCTTCACCGGACGCCGATGCCGCGAGGCACTGCGGCTCCGCGGACGAGGCGAAGCTCGTGATGTTGCCGTTGCACTGGGTGTGGTCGCGCCAGGAGGCGTCCGCGGTGTACCGCGTGCCGTCGGCTCCGACGTAGTCCTCGATGTACGTCGGCGACGTCACGCCGTTCTCGAAGTCCTCGGTGTAGACGACCGAGCCCGTCTGCGGCGTTCCCGGCGTCCCCGGCAGCGCCTGCGCGCTCGACCCGACCCCGACGAGCGACAGCGCCGACAGGACGGTCACCCCGATGATCCCCATGGTCGCGCGACCGGCGGACGGTGCCCCCCACCGGTTCCGCCACCGCGCGCGGTGACTCCTTCGACCCGTGTGCTGCTGCATGTGTGTTGCCTCCCCGTGAAGCGGCGGTGCGCCCGCCGAAAACCTGGCCCCAGCTGTGGGGCCGAGGATCAGTAGAGCGGCAACCCGCGCGCGGTCCGGGCGGATCGGCCAAAGACCACCCCGCATCCTGCCCCGGGTGTTCCCCGACAGGTGACGGTCACTTAGGGTTGACCCGTGCACATCGGTCGGAATAGGTACTTTCCCTCCCTCGGGGCGGGGTTCCTCCACCCCACGGACGTCGCCCCGGTCACCCGTCTCCTCACCACGGCCATCGAGGAGGAGGACTGGGACACGGTCGTCTCGGTGATCGAGTACGAGTGGGGGATCCTCATGGCGCTCGACCTCGCGACGCTCGACCGCGCGCTGCAGGCACTCCCGGCGCGCGTGCTCTCGAACCACCCCATCGCCTTCGCCGTCCGCGAGATCCGACTCAACATCCGCGGGGAGACCGACGCACTCGACCAGTCGGTGGGGCAGTTCCAGCTCCCGACCCATCCCGACGACCTCCGTGACCGCGCCCGCTCCGAGCTCGCGCGCATCAGCCTGAGCGCATCGACGGCGTTCATGATCGCCTACCGCGTGCACGGCCGGCACCAGCGTGCGTTGCACTACGCGCGGATCACCGAGGAGCTCGCTCGCCGAGCCCGCGTGCACCGCCCGACCGAGTTCGCGCCCCGCGTCCCCACCGCCCTCCTGCAGGTGGGGATCACGAAACTGCTCGCGGGCGACCTCCACGAGGCGAGCCTCGTCCTCCGCGAGGCGTACGAGCTCCGGCACGAGTCGTGGGACGGCCGGAACGGCGGTGACGCCTCCGGCAAGCTCGCCCTGCTCTATGCGGTGCGCGGCGAGATCGTGGAGGCGGACCGCTGGCTCGAACGCCACGCCGACGGGGGCGGCGCCCATGGGTGGATGGTGCCCCTGGTCCAGCTGTCCGGGTCGATCGCCCGTGCCTTGATCGCCATCGCCCGCGTCGACCGTGCGGCGGCTGAGGCGGCGCTCGCGATGCTGGAGCTCCAGGTCAACCGTGAACGGTCCTGGGCCCCGTTCATCACCTACGCGCAAGCGCAGCACGCACTCCTCTGGGGCGATCGACGGGCGGCGCTGCAGCTCATCGAACGCACCCGCGTGTTCGCCGGTCGCAGCCTGCGTCACGCCGGGTCGGAGCGACTCCTCGACGCCGTGGAGGCGTCACTCCTCCTCGCCCTCGACCGGCCGACGGAGGCCAGCGTCCTCCTCGACGGCCGTGACCGCAACGCCCACACCGCGGCGGTCGCTTCGCGGCTCGCGCTCCTGACCGACCGCAAACCCCTTGCCCGGGAACTCGCCACCGCAGGGCTCGCAGAAGAGCACATCGACGCCGGTGCGCAGACGGAGCTGCTCATCACCTCGGCGCTCGCCGACGACTCAGACGAGGACGGTCGGCGGCATCTCCTGCAGGCGATCGCGACGACGGCGCGGACCGGGATGCTGACGCCCTTCGTGGTGGCGCCGCGCAGGCCGCTCCGATACCTCCTTGGCACGATGTCGCCCAGCGAGACCCATGCGCGGATCGAGCGGACGCTCGCCTCGAGTCCCGAGCCGACGCCGGAGACCGTGCAGCTCGTGGAGCTCACCGCCACCGAGCGCCGGATCCTCCAGCTCTCGGCGGAGGGTCGGACCCGGCAGGACATCGCGCAGGCGCTGTACGTGTCCGCGAACACGGTGAAGTTCCACTTCCGGAACGTCTACCGGAAGCTCGGTGTCGACTCCCGCGAGGACGCGCTGGCCACCGCACGGCGGTTGGGGCTGCTCCCGACCGAGCGGTGAACGTGCCGGGTCGCCACGTCGCCGGAGTCTTCATCGGATAGGACATCGCCTCGCGGTTCGCAAGCCCCCATCCGCTCGCGGCACTCCCTCCGAAGCTGGTCTGAGTGGCCGCGACCTGCGGCCCGGGAGAGGAACGCCATGTCGGAGATCACCGCACACCACGGCCTGCTGAAGGAGACGAAGCTGCACGTCGACGACACCGGCGGCACCGGACGCCCGGTCGTCCTCATCCACGGGTGGCCGCTGTCGGGCGAGTCGTGGAAGGAACAGGTCCCGGCCTTCGAGGCCGCCGGCTACCGTGTCATCACCTACGATCGCCGCGGCTTCGGTCGCAGCGACAAGCCGCTGACCGGTTACGGCTACGACCGGCTCACCGACGACCTGCAGGCCGTCATCGAAGCCCTCGACCTGCGCGACGTGACGCTCGTCGGGTTCTCGATGGGTGGCGGCGAGGTCGCCCGGTACTTCACCCGCCACGGTTCGGAGCGCATCCACAGTGCGGTGTTCGCCTCCGCAGTGCCGCCCTACCTGCTGCAGACCCCCGGCAACCCGGACGGTCCGCTCCCCGTCTCCGAGGCCGCGAAGATGACCGCAGGTCTCACGGCGGACCAGGACGCGTTCTACGACCAGTTCACGACCGACTTCTTCTCGGTCGACGGCGAGCTGAAGGTCACGGAGGAGCAGCGTCAGGAAGCCCTCGCGCTCGCGCACCAGGCGTTCAAGCCCGCCGCGCTCGAGGCGATGGCGTCGTTCGCGAACACCGACTTCCGCGACGACTTGCCGAACGTCACGGTCCCGACGCTCGTCATCCACGGCGACAGCGATGCGACCGTCCCCTTCGAGGGCTCCGGTGCACGGACGCACGCGGCGATCCCGACGTCGACGCTGTATGTCGTCAAGGGTGCGCCGCACGGCGTCAACGTCAGCCACGCGGAGGAATGGAACGAGGCCGTCCTGGAGTTCCTCGCGAAGTAGGTCCGGCGACTGCACGCGGTGACGCGCGGCGCATTCCGTGCCGCGCGTCACCGCGTTTCCGGGTCAGTGGGATGCCGACACGCCGCCTGCCGTGGGGAGGGCCAGCGACCACGTTTCGCTCCGCACGGCCGCGTCGTGCCGCACGGCGTACCGCTCGCCGTCGGCCGGATACGCCCGGAACGTCCGGGCGGGGTGCCCGGTGTGGTGGATCTCGACGATGGACGCGTCGATGAGGATCCGGACCTCGTCACCCTCGGCCAGCTCGCCCCGCCAGATCAGCTGCGTGTTCGAGCCCTCCAGCTCGAGGGAGGCCGCGCCTGCACCCGTGAGTCGCACCTCCGCCTGATCAGGGAGTTCCGCAGCGTCGACGACCTCGGCCCGGAGTCCCGTCAGTTCCCGCGCGGGGACCAGCTCGACCTCGTCGCCGCGGACCACGAGCTCGCGCGGGAACGTCAGCATGCCCGACCAACCCTGCTCGTCGGTGTCCGTCTGCGTCCGGCCGCGCACGCCATCGGGTGCGATCTCCTGGGCCCAGCCCCAGAGCAGTACCCGCTCCGACTGTCCGTCCGAGCCGTCGGACTGCACGGCCTGCGGCGCGTAGAAGCTCGACCCCTCGTCGATGATGCCGGTCCGGCGGGCGCTGAACGCGGGTCGCCCGGTGGCCTCGTCGAGCTCCATCGAGCCGAGGACCCAGGCCACCCCGCGGTGCGGCTGGCCGTCGAGCCACAGCGACACCAGCAGCACCCAGTCGTCGCCGGCCCGCACAAGCTGCGGGCATTCCCAGCCTTCGCACGGAGCGAGCTCCGAGACGACCGGTGCCTCGGCCGTCAGCAGGTACCCCTCCTCGGTCCAGGCGTCGAGGTCGTCGACACCGTAGAGGAGCAGTGCGCCACCGACGTCGGAGCGGCCGGCACCCTGGATCGCCCAGCGGCGCCCACCCAGCTCGAAGACGAACGGGTCGCGCACCATCGTCACGCGCTCGTCCGTGGGGAGCCCGGCAGCGACGATGCGTTCGCCGCTCCAGTCCTGCGCATCCGCCGAACCGTGGACGACGACGACCTCCGAGAACCCGTGTCGATCACGCGCGCCCGAGTAGACGACGGCCGGCCGGCCCTGGTCGACGACCCCGACGCCACTCCAACAGCCGAAGCCGTCGGTGGTGCCAGGGCGTGGTGCCAGGGCCACCGGGTGCTCCTCCCAGGCGAGCAGGTCCGGCGAGCTCACGTGACCCCAGTGGATGTTCTCGTGCCGGGCCGACCCCGGGTTGTACTGGAAGAACACGTGCCAGCGACCGTCGACGAACATGATGCCGTTGGGGTCGTTCAACCACCCGGCCGCGGGTCGTGGATGCAGCAGCGGGAAGCCGCGGTCGAGGACGTGCGTTGCGTGGAGGCCGGTCATGGCTTCCTTTCGGTTCGAGATCAGTCGGATCGAGGGGAGGGCGGTGGTGCTGGTCACTTGCTGACGCCGGCGGTGAGCCCTTCGCGCAGCGGCTTCTGGCCGAAGACGAAGACCAGCGCAGCCGGGATCATGGACAGGACGACACCGGCGAGGACGGTCGCGACCGACCCGGTGCCGAGGTTGCCCTGCAGGGTCACGAGCCCGAGCGGGAGGGTGAAGTTCTGCTCGCTGATCGTGAGGATCAACGGTCGGAAGAACTCGTTCCAGTGGTAGTTGAAGGCGAGGATGCCGACGATCGCGAGGCCCGGGGCGGCGAGCGGCAGGTAGATGCGGAAGAAGATCTTCCACGGTCCCGCCCCGTCGATCTGCGCCGCCTCGGCGAGCTCCGGCGGCAACCCCATGAAGTACTGCCGCATGAGGAACGTGCCGAACGCCGTCGGGATCATCGGGATGATGAGCGCGAGGAGCGTGTCCGAGAGTCCCATGCCGCGGATGAGCATGAACACGGGGACGATCGTCACCTGCATCGGCACCATCATCGTGGCGAGGATGAGGCCGAACAGGATCCGCTTGCCGCCGAAGTCGAAGCGCGCGAACACGTAGCCGGCCATGGCCGCACTGAGCATCTGCCCGGCCGCGATGAGGAGCGTCACGAGCGCGCTGTTCCACGTGTAGAGCAGGATCGGGATCTTCTGGAAGACGTCGATGAACGCGCCCGGGCCGAACTCGGTCTGCCCGGTGGCGACGTTCGCCGGGGTGAGGGCCGTGATGAGCGTCCACACCACCGGAGCGAGGGTGAGGAACGCGGCGATGACGAGGACGAGGAACTTCCCGGCCGTGGCGAGTCGGCGGCGTGATGAGTCGGGGGTGACTGCTGCGATGGACATCTGGGACCTCATCCGTAGAAGACGAAACGCTTGCTCAGTCGGAACTGTGCGGCGGTGACGAGCATGATCAGGAGCGTCAGCACGATGCCGATCGCTGCGGCGAGACCGAAGTCGAGCTGCTGGAACGCGGACTCGTAGATCACCATCACCGCGGTACGGGTGTCGTCTCCCGGCCCACCTCGCGTGAGGACGTACGGCTGGTCGAAGATCTGCAGGGCGCTGATGATGGCCATGACGGACGCGACGAGCATGGTGGGGCTCACGAGGGGCAGGGTGACGTTCCGGAACTGGCTCCAGCCGTACGCGCCGTCGAGCGACGAAGCCTCGTAGACCTCGCGTGGGATCGCGGCGAGTCCGCCGATGAAGAGCAGGAAGGTGAAGCCGAAGTTCTGCCACACGTAGACGAGGAGGACGACGATCTTCGCCCCGAACCCGGTCGTCAGCCAGCCGATGTTCCCGACGCCGAAGAGCCCGAGGAACTCGTTGACGAGGCCGAACTCCTGGTTGAACAGGTACGACATCACGAGCGACACGGACGCGGCCGACAGCACCAACGGGAAGAACAGTGCGGAGCGGAAGAAGGTGCGCAGCCACTCCGGCATCCGCGACTGCACGAGGATCGCGAGCAGGAGGGCGACGGCGAGCTGCAGCGTGACCGCAACCACGACGAAGCCGACCGTGTTCAGGAAGGACACGCGCACCGTGGGGTTGGCGGCGAGGTCGACGAAGTTGCCGACGCCGACGAACTCGGGTGCCGAGATGATGTCCCACCGGAAGAAGGCGAGGACGAACGACCCGATGATCGGGACGAAGCTGAAGAGTCCGAGGCCGATGAGCGTCGGGGCGAGGAACACCCAGACGAGCAGTCGGCTGCCGCGAGGAGCACGCTTGCGCCGTCCGGTCTCGGCCTCGGGCGGGACGACCAGTGCCCGGGTCGCCGTCGGTGACTGCAGTGCCATCATCGTCCCTTCAGCGCGAGCTCGAGGTCCCGCTGCATCGTCTCGAGGCCGCGGCGGACGCCGTTCGGGCCGTTCGTGATCGTGCCGACCACGTTCTTGATGAGGGCCGACTCCACGGCCGCCTGCTGGGGTGGCGCGGGCATCGGGCCGGTCGTCGGGAACCGGTCGAGGGTGTCGTAGAAGACCTCCCAGTGCTTCGGGCCGATGTCACCGCCGTACAGCTCGGCGTTGAGTGAGCGCCGGGGCAGCGACGAGTCGGGTTGGCTGTGCGCGATCGACATGCCCTCGACGGAGATGCAGTACTTCATCCACTCCCACGCCTCGTCCTTGCGTTCGGAGGTCTGCATCATCGCGTAGCCGCCGGCTCCGAACTGGTGGCGCTGTCCGCGCATCTTCGGGAAGTAGGTGACGTCGTACTCGTCGTCGCCGAGGCCGGCGTCGTTGAGGCCCTTGACCCAGAACCCGCCGGCCGGCGTCATGCCGACCGAGCCGCGGGAGAAGAGCGAGACGAGCTCGTTGCCGCCGCCCTGGGCGGGGTTCGCGGCGATGCCCTCGGAGACCATGCGCTGCAGGACCTCGAAGCTCTCGACGGTGCGGTCGCTCAGCGCGTCGGCGTTCTCCCACAGGTACCCACCACCACGAGGGGTCTCGTTCGGGTAGAACTTCGACCACATCCAGTCGCCGCCGGGTGCCTTCTCCTCGGTGAGGAAGCTCGTGTCATTGATGTACAACCAGGGCACGACACCGCCCCAGAGCCGGTTGTTCCAGAAGTACGGCAGGAACGATCCGGGGGCGCTGGCCTGCATGGTGCGGCCGACGGTGAAGAAGTCCTCGACCGACCAGTCGTCGCGCGGACGCTCGAGGCCGGCCCGCTCGAACGCGGAGGTGTTGTAGTACATGTTCGCCGCGTTGAAGTTGTCGGGCAGCTGGAACAGGTTGCCCTTGTACATGAACGACTCGATGAGTGAGGGGTTCACGTCGTCGAAGTACTCCTGCAGCTCGGCGGCGTCGCGCTGCACGTACTCGTCGATCGGGTGGGCGAGTCGCTCGGCGAACAGCTGCGTGCCCTCCGTGGCGACCGACACGATGTCCGGCGGGGTGCCCGCCGCGACCATCGTGAGGATCTTCGCGAAGAAGTTGCCCCAGTCCTGGCCCTGGATCGCGATGATCCGGACGGGGATGTCGGGGTGCAGCTTCTGGAAGCCGTCCACGAGCGACTGCCGGGCGGCGGCGTCCTGGGCGGTGCCGAAGAGGGCGACGGTGAGGGCGTCGTCACCTCGGCCGGGGATGTCTCCGCCGGTGAGGCGCGGCCAGGAGATGGCCGTGCCCGCCAGACCGAGACCGAGCAGGGCGAGTGCCGCCCTGCGACTCAGATCAACCACGTTGTTGCTCCTGCGAAATCGGGGCCGACCGTTCGCAGGGCGCGGACGATGAGCCGTGAATGAAGGTGCTGAACGGATTCAGCAAACGAAACATAACACAGCTCCGCGCGATATGCTGAACTGATTCAGCAAGCCGCACGAGGGAGTGTCATGTCCACGCAACGCCGCCGCACGACCCTCGCGGACGTCGCGGAGCGCGCGGGCATGTCCAAGGCAGCGGTGAGCATGATCATGAACGACCGCCCCGGGTCCCGGCTGTCCGCGGACGCCGTCGAGCGGGTCCGCGCCGCCGCGGCGGAGCTCGACTACCGCCCGAACCCCGCGGCCCAGGTGCTGCGCCGCGGGAAGACCAGGACGATCGGGTTCATCTCCGACGAGGTCACGCTCACCCGGCACGCCTCGGGGCTCATCGGCGGCGCGCTCGAGGTGTCGAAGGCCCACGACCACACGATGCTCATCGCGGAGACCGAGGGGATCGAGGGCGGCCTCGCCCGCGCCTTCGAGACGATGATCGACCACCGGGTCGACGGCATCCTCATCGGCCTCCTCGGCGCCCGCCTCATCGACCTCCCCGCCACCTCGACCGGTGTCCCCGTCGTCGTGCTCAACGGAGCGTCCTCCTCAGGACACGCGAATGTCCTGCCCGATGAGCGCGCGGCCGGGTACGCGGTCGCGAAACGGCTCGTCGACGCGGGTCACCGACGGATCGGCGTGGTCGGCGACCTGCCGCAGGACGTCATCAGCGACCCACGACAGAGTGCGACGGTGGCACTCCGCTTCGCGGGCATCGCCGCAGCGTTCGCGGAGGCCGGGATCGAGCCGGCGCGCGTCGACATCGTCGAGTGGCAGCCGGAACCGGGCTACGAGGCGACGGCCACGCTCCTCGAGCGCCACCCGGACGTCACGGCGATCCTCGCCGCGAACGACGGCGTCGCCTTCGGCGCCTACCAGGTGCTACTCGAACAGGGGCGTCGGATCCCGCAGGACGTCTCCGTCGTCTCCTTCGACGACGAGATCCTCGCCGGCTACCTGCGCCCGGGCCTCACCACCGCACGGCTGCCCTATCAGGAGATCGGCGCGCTCGGAGCGTCGATGCTCCTCGGCCAGCACGCCCTCGGGCATGAACTGGTCACGATGCCGATCATCGAGCGCGACTCGCTCATCGCCGCGGTGTCGACCGACGCCGGTTGACGCCACCCGACCCTCGGATCCAGCAGAGAGAGATGCCATGCACGCAGCCCCCACGACCGACGTCCTCATCGCCGGCGAGACCCTCATCGACATCGTCCGGCGGCTCGACCGGACGCAGGCGGAGAGCCCCGGCGGCAGCCCGGCGAACGTCGGGATCACCCTCGGTCGGCTGGGCCGCGCCCCGGCCCTGGTGACCCATGTGGGCGACGACGAGCGAGGCGCGGCGATCCGCTCTTGGCTCGACGCGTCCGCGGTGACCCTCGTGTCGGCTCCGACCGGTCGGACGTCCACGGCGCAGGCGACCCTCGACGCCGAGGGCGCGGCCACCTACGAGTTCGACCTCTCGCTCGATCTGGAGGCGTCGGGTGCGCCGGACGCCGCCGTCGTCCACACCGGCTCGATCGCCTCGGTCCTCGAGCCGAGTGCCGACCGCCTCCGCGAGCTGGTCGAGGCGCGTCGTCCCTCGGCACTCATCACCTACGACCCGAACATCCGGCCGTCGCTCATCGACGACGCGGCCCGCGTCCGTCAGGCGGCGCTCGACTGCATCGCGCGCGCCCACGTCGTGAAGGCGAGTGACGAGGACGTCGCGTTCCTGCTGCCCGGTGTGGCGCCGGTCGACGCCGCTCGGGAGTGGGTCGCGGCCGGGCCGGGACTCGTGGTCGTGACGATGGGTGGTGACGGGGCTGTCGCGGTCAGAGACGGTTCCGTGCTCGAGATCGAGACGCCGCGGGTGCAGGTGGCCGACACCGTCGGTGCCGGCGACACGTTCATGGGTGCGCTGATTGACGGACTGCTGACCGCCGGTATCGCGGGGCCCGGGGCCGAGGAACGGCTTCGTGGGGTGTCCGACGAGGTGCTGCAGCAGCTGCTCGACCGTGCCGCACGAGCCGCGAGCATCACGGTGTCGCGGCCGGGAGCGAACCCGCCCACCTCGGCGGAACTCGGCGCCTGAGGCGCTGGAGCCTGAGCGTCAGGACGGCTGGGATGCCGGGGCTTCCGTCCCGGCGAAGCGCTCCGACGACACCACCTGCTGGGCCGCCCGACGGAGGGCGAGGATCAACGGTTCGGTGAGCACGGTGCCGAGCACGATGTACTGCACCGCGAGCTCGGGGGAGTCCGCCGGGATGCCGTCGATCTCGGCCTCGGCGATGCTGCGCGCTGCGTCGACATAGCGGTCGAGCACCGCGGGTGGCACGGTGAAGCCGGCTCGCTCGAGGGTGTCCAGCGCCCCGGCCAGGCCGGCGAGGAGTCCGGGATCGCACTGCGCCTCGATCCCGCCGAGTCGTTCGTAGAGCTCCAGTGCGCGGGTCGTGTCGACCGGACCGCTCGGGCGCGGGGTGACGGCGGTGTGGGCGACGCCGAGGAGGTCGTACGGACCCGCCGGCGGCGAGTCGAGCGCGGCGACGACGTTGCGGGTCTCCGCGATGCTCACGCCGGCGGTGAGTAGTGCGCGGATCACGCGGAGCCGGGACACGTGTGCGTCGCCGTAGCTCGCCTGGGTTGCCGAGGTGCGCTCGCCCTCCCGGAGGAGTTGCTCGCGCAGGTAGTACTTGATGGTCGCCACCGGCACCTCGGACACCGCCGCGAGTTCCGAGATCCTCATCCTGTCCCCCTCGTCTGGATAGTGCTACTATCCAACTTGGATAGCGTCACTATCGAACAGGAGCAGTCTATGTCACGCGTCGTCGTCGGCCGAATCACCCATCGTCACGAGGGTGAGCTCGTCGTGTTCCACATCGGGATGACCATCAACCAGTGGTGGCGGGTGGACAAGTGGCTCCCGATCTTCGGTGACATGCCGCGCATGCTGGAGGAGCTCATGTCCGACCCGGAGTCCGGGCTCCTCGGTTCGCACATCCTGATCGGTTCCAGCGGCCCGTACCTCGTCCAGTACTGGTCGTCGATC
The DNA here is from genome assembly GCF_015350715.1 of Plantibacter sp. VKM Ac-2876. Taxonomy (NCBI): domain Bacteria; kingdom Bacillati; phylum Actinomycetota; class Actinomycetes; order Micrococcales; family Microbacteriaceae; genus Plantibacter; species Plantibacter sp. VKM Ac-2876. The sequence goes on from NZ_JADKSI010000003.1 coordinate 806,747, forward strand.
GACAAGCTCTACGCCTACGCGTCGGCACCGGCCTCCGCCCATCGGCCTGCCTGGTCCCGGTTCAACAAGCGCGCCAGGTCCGCGCCGAAGGCCGTCGGCGTCTGGCACGAGACGTTCCTCGTCGATCGCGCCGAGAGCATCTACGTGTCGACCCCGTCCATGGGGCTGCCCGCGGCGACCGAGGCGGTGCCCGTCGGGTCGCGGCAGCAGCACGCGCGACAGCGGTTCGCCGACGGCCGGACCGCCGGTCAGCGGTAGCGGTCAGCGGTAGCGCGGCGGAACGGCGAACGGCGCAGAGACGAGGGCGGCACCCTGCGGCACCTCGCCCTCGCCGCGCCGGATCGGACCGCGCAGGGCGAGGGTGATCCGCAGGCCGTCGGCGGGATCGTGTGCGGTCTCCGGCTGCTCGAAGTTCAGCGTCGGAGGGTCCTCCGAGGTGCTGTAGCTCAACAGGATCATCGAGCTCGACCCCGAGGCCCGCAGCCGCGGTCTCGAGAGACGCACCGAGGATTCGCGGACGGTCAGGACCTCGTCGCGGTGCAGGATGCGTCCGGGGCCGTTCAGCTCGTTCCCGCCCGCGCGGACCGCGACCTGTGGGCCGGCGAAGCCGACGATCGCGTGGTTCATGTCCTCGGGAGCGGCGATGAGTCCGGCGGCGTCACGGAGCTCGACGACCTGCAGGCGCCAGCGGATGCGGCGGTCGACGTCGGTGCTCGTCCAGACGTCTCGCACGCTGCCTCGGCCGCGGTCGAGTGGTTGCCGCACGAGGTCGGCGAACCGGACGAGCCGGGGCGCGCCCGGGTCGGCCGGTGGTCGTGACGCGACGTCGACGAGGACGAGATGAGCGGGGGTGGCAGCCGGTTCGGGTCCAGCTGCTCCGCGCATCTCGTCCTCGTCGGGTCGGGTCGGGCAGGTCGTTCAGGCCGGTGGATCAGGCCTTGGTGTCGACCAGGACGTACCCCTCTTCACCGTGGACCACGGTGTCGATGCCGGCGATCTCGTCCTCGTTCTTCACGCGGAAGCCGATCGTCTTCTCGATCGCGAAGCCGATGATGAAGGCGAGCACGAAGGAGTAGATGAGGACGGCGAACGCGGCGATCGCCTGGACGAGCAGCTGCGAAGCGTCACCACCCATGAAGAGGCCGGTGCCGTTGGCGAAGAAGCCGAGGTACAGGGTGCCGATGAGGCCACCGACGAGGTGGATGCCCACGACGTCGAGCGAGTCGTCGAAGCCGAGCTTGAACTTCAGCTCGATGGCGAGGGCGCACACGACACCGGCGACGAGGCCGAGGACGATGGCCCAGATCGGGTGCAGCGAACCGCACGCCGGGGTGATCGCGACGAGACCGGCGACGGCGCCCGATGCGGCACCGACGGAGGTCGGCTTGCCGTCCTTGATCTTCTCGACGACGAGCCAGGCGAGCAGGGCTGCTGCCGGGGCGGCGATGGTGTTGACGAACACGAGTGCCGCGGTGCCGTCGGCAGCCAGTTCCGAACCGGCGTTGAAGCCGAACCAGCCGAACCAGAGCAGACCGGCGCCGAGGAGGACGAACGGCGGGTTGTGGGGGACGTGCACGCCCTTCTTGAACCCGACGCGGCGGCCGAGGACAAGTGCGAGGGCGAGGGCTGCAGCACCGGCGTTGATGTGGACCGCGGTGCCACCGGCGAAGTCGATGACGCCGACGCCGAAGACGTCCTGCAGGCCGTGCGTGATCCAACCGCCGTACGCGAAGCTGCCGTCGTCGGCGAGGCCGAAGTTGAACACCCAGCTCGCGACCGGGAAGTAGACGACGGTCGCCCAGATGCCGGCGAAGATCATCCAGGATCCGAACTTCGCGCGGTCGGCGATGGCGCCGGAGACGAGGGCGACGGTGATGATCGCGAAGGTCGCCTGGAACGCGACGAAGGCGAGTGGCGGGTAGGCCGCTCCCTCAGGCGTCTCGAGGGCGGCGGTCAGGCCGATGTTCCCGGTGTCGATCGCCCAGGGGGCGACGGTGCCTTCGGAGCCGGGGAACGCGATCGCGTACCCGTAGAGCACCCAGAGGACGCCGATGAGGCCGAGTGCGCCGAAGCTCATCATCATCATGCTGATGACGCTCTTCGCCTTGACCAGGCCGCCGTAGAAGAACGCGAGCCCTGGTGTCATGAGCAGCACGAGTGCCGCTGATATCAGGATGAACGCTGTGTTTCCTTGATCCATTCGAGGTGCCTCTCCGCAGGGACGCGGCTGGAGCGCGTCGGGTGCGCCCAGCGTGACACCGGCGTGTTTCCGATGGCCTGTGCGCGTGTTTCCGGCACGTTGCGGAATCGGCCGCTGCGTAAACAGCACATGACGGATCGCTCGACGTACAGTGGGGGACGAATGGAAGGGAGCCCCCGATGTCGACATCGAGCACACCCGAGGACGGCGCGCAGGTCGTCCGCAACGACGAGCGTCACGAGTACGAGATCCGGGTGGGGGAGCGCGTCGCCGGGATCGCCGGGTACCGGGAGGAACCGGGGCGCATCCTGTTCACCCACACCGAGATCGATCCGGACTTCGGTGGGCAGGGGCTCGGCAGCGTCCTCGCCGCCGCGGCGCTCGACGATGCGGTCGAGCGAGGACTGATGATCGTGCCGTACTGCCCCTTCATCCAGGCCTACCTCCGCAAGCACCCGGACTTCAGTGGCGAGGTGTCCTGGCCCGAGTGACCGGTCGTCAGTCGGTGCGTGGCAGCCTGAGCAGGACGGCCTCACACCGGTAGTCCTGCGAGCTCGCCATGCTTCCGCGGAACCAGAGGAGCGAGACGGTCGAGGGGTCACCGGGTGCGACGATCGGTCGCAGGTTGTCGACGTCCGAGCCCTCGGTGACCGGTGTCCAGGTCCAGGTCGCCCCGTCGTCATCGGTGCGACCGTGGAAGATCTCGTGGTGGGCGAGCGGCCGGTCGTCTCGGGGATCGATCGGCGTCGAGACGTAGAGCGAGTCGAGGTCGCCTGGGTCGATCGCGGCGAGTCCGGTGTAGTCCTGCTCGTGCGGGAGGAGGCCGGGGCCTGCGAGGGCGAGTGGGTGCACCTGCCAGGAGCCGCCGGGCGTGAGGCGGGCGAAGAGGAACCGATGGTCCAGGACGGGCCGGAGGCGTTCGGTCGCCTCGTCTGGATGTGCCGGTCCGTCGTCGGCGCGGGCGGAGACCACGGCGGCCACGGTGCCGTCGGGGGCTCGCCGCACGTCGACGGTCCAGCAGTGGGAGAGTCGGTCGCCGGCCCAGCTGCCGCCGTCGGGCATTCGTGAGCCGGCGGCGACGAGGGTGGTGAGTTCGACCTGCGATGGTGCATCGCCACGCAACGGATGCGGGTCGACGACGGCGCCGTCGGTTCGGTGGAGCCCGTCGGCGTCGAGGAAGCCGTGGTAGATGCTGTTGTCGTAGTCGCGCGGGTGGTGGTCGGTGGTGATGAGGTCGATGCGACCGGGGGAGGAGACGTAGCGCGTGTAGCCGTTGACGTAGCCGACCTTCGGCCGTGTGAACAGCTTGCCGGCGTAGCTCCAGGTGTCGCCGTCGTCGTCCGACACGAGCGCGCATTGGTCGTCGTTGACGGCGCGCGCGAAGCAGTACAGGCGGCCGTCGAGTTCGTGGAGGTTCGAGTAGGTCACGCCGAGTCCGCCGGTGTGGGCACTCCAGTCGAACGTGTGCTCGGGCCCCCACTGGCGCGGGTTGTGCGGTTCACTGATGCGCCAGCGGGTGAGGTCGTCGGTCTTGTGGCGGGTGTACATCGCGAGCCAGCGCCCGTCGCGCCGCCGCCAGAGGGCCGGCACATCGTGGTCGTCGGACTCGAGGCGTTCGTGCAGGACGACGATGTCGGCGGCGCCGGTGCTGAGGTCGGTGACGGCGACCTCGACGTTGCCGCCGCGCTGCTCGCCGTCGACGCCGCCCGTTGACGCGATCGACCCAATGACGAGGAGGTTCGAGACCGGATCGACGAGTGCGCGTTCGTCCTGGAACCAGCACCAGGCGGCGTTGTCGTTGACGACGATCGGCGTGGTGGGGTGCTCGTGTCGGCGCAGCATCGCGGCCTTCCGGGTGGGGTTCCGGACGAGGCTACCGGTGCGAGCGGCGCTCGGCAAGCGCTTTCCCCGACGTAATGGGGCTTGGAGCGCCCTCGGACCGGCAGAGGGGCCGGGCGCACCCCGGGTGGGTCTCCTCCGGTCACCGAGGTGTCACGACTCAGCTGCCCTTCGACAGGCTCAGGGACCGGCGGAGGTCAGAAGGGCGCGGGATCGGGTTCGGTCCGGTGGTGTTTTCCGTCGGGCGTCGTCCACTTGAGCACCCCGCCGGGCCCGTGGTCGAGGTTCCACCCGGGCAGGTGCTTCATCCGGTGGTGATGTCGACAGAGGCAGGCGAGGTTGCCCACATCCGTCGTCCCGCCGTCCTCCCACGCCACCGAATGATCGAGGTCGCAGGCCCGGGCTCGTCTCCCGCAGCCAGGTGCGCGACAGGTGCCGTCCCGAAGGCGCACCGCCCGTTGGAGGTCGGCGGGAACGCGGTACTGATTCCGCCCCACCGAGAGGACGGCGCCGGTCTCGGGTTGGACGAGGATCCGGGTGAAGCTGGGTGCGTTCACCGCGATGCGGGCGGCGGTCTCCGGGTCGATCGGACCGTAGCCATCGAGCATGCCGGGTGCGTCGGAGACGCCGGCCATGGTGAGTGCCGGGACGGTGATCTGCACGGTCGGTTTGATGTGTTCCTGGACTTCAATCGGGTGCGGGAGGACCGGTCTCGTCATGACGTCGTCAGGCGTGACGCCGGTGAGCGCGAGCGCCGCGAGCGCGTCCGCCTGCAGCTGTGCGCACGTGCGGGTATCGCCGGCCTGGCGTGACTCCGCGGCCGCTGCTTCGACCCGCTCGATGATGCCCTGCGCGATGGGTGCGGTGGTGAACAGGTGCACCCACGCCATCCCGTCGGCGGCAGGCTCGAACTCGACGCGACGGTCCGCTTCGGAACGCTTCGAGCGGGTCGTGATGGATTCCGGGTGGAGGCGTTCGCGCAGGACGCGGGCGCGCCTGCGGAGCTCCGCGTCGGTGGTCTGCTCGGCCACGGGCAGCACCTTCGCGAGGAACACCGCCCGTCCCTCGGTGGGGACGTCGCTGAGTTGATCGGTGATGGTCTTGGCATGCCGAGCCGAGATGCGACCTGCCTCCAACGACTCGAGAACGGACGGGGCCTCGTTCACGAGCGCCTCAGCGTCGTTCGTGGCCCGCTGCACGGTCTGCTCAGGTGTGCGGGTCGCCATCGCGAGGGCCGCGCAGGTTGACCGGCGAGACAGGGCACGGCGTTCAGCGGGCGGGAACGCGGCCGGGACCACCGAGTCGGCGAAGGCATCCGCGTACGCGGCGGAGCGGGCCAGCAGGCGCGCCCTGCGTGCGTCCAAGACGGCCTGCTGCCGGTGGATGTCCGCATACTCGTCCGAGAATTGCGCGAGCTGCGCGGCGTACTCGTCGCCGTCGCGGATCGCGGTGGTGGTCTCGGTCATGGGACAAGTCCACCATGGACCACTGACATTCCAGATGCCGAGTTGTGCCGGTTGGGGAAGTCCTCCGTGCGCCCTTCGACAAGCTCAGGGACCGGGGACGGGCCGGCCGGATCGGCGAGTTCCCCGTGGCCCTTCGGCAGGCTCAGGGACCAGCGGTGGCACGACCGGCGCGGAGCATGCCCGACGGCGGGCACCCACGCAAGTCGTTCGGCGGTGGACGGGTGTTCTGCCAGGATCGCAGTGACCCTGCACCACGATCGAAAGACACCATGAGTTCACACGCCACCCCCGAGTACCCTGCGACGCCGACGTACGGGCAGCCGTACGCCCCCGCGCCGATCCGCGGCGCCGCCTCACCGGACGACCTGTCGCTCCCGCTCTACGGCGCGACGTTCCCGCAGGCGGTCAAGCGCTACCTCCGGAAGTTCACGACCTTCTCCGGCCGTGCCTCGCGGAGCGAGTACTGGTGGGTCGCGCTCTTCATCTTCCTCGTCACGCTCATCCCGAACATCCTCTTCGTCACGGGCATCGTGATGGGGGCGGCCTCGGCTGCTGCGCAGCGCGAGCCGGTCGTGTTCGACAGCAGCACAGGCTCCCAGACGTACTACACTCAGCCCGGCATCCTCGAGATCCCCGGAGCTCGCACCCTCATCCTGATCGGGCTGGTGCTCCTCGCGCTCATCTGGCTGGCGACCATCGTCCCGAGCCTGGCCCTCATCTGGCGCCGTCTCCATGACGCCAACTTCCCGGGGCCGTTCTACTTCCTCTCGCTCATCCCGTCGATCGGCGGGATCATCCTCTTCGTGCTCGTCCTCCTGCCCTCGAAGCCTGAGGGGCAGCGGTTCGACAGGGTGCGCTGAACCGCTACCTGACGACCGGAACAGGCCGGTGTGGACTGATGTCCGCACCGGCCCGTTCTCCGTCCGCTCCAGGACGTGCGCGAACGCCTCAGCCGGCCGCCGCGACGTCGAGCACCCACGTGACGCCGAACCGGTCCGTCACCATGCCGAAGCCGGGGCTCCATGCAGAGGCCGCGAGCTGCTCGACGACCGAACCTCCGACGACGAGTCGGTTCCAGAACACTTCGACCTCCGCGAGTGTCTCGCCGCGCACCGCGACGAAGCAGGACTGTTCGGTGACCGTGGTCCCATGCTCGCGGCGGGTCGTTCCGGAGCCGATCAGGGACGCCGACGGAGCTCCGGGGCTGTCGTACGCCATCACTCGGAAGCCGTCCTCGGATTCGACCTGACCGAACACGACCAGCTCGGCACCCGGGGCCTCCTTCGGCATTCCGAAGTCACTGTAGCTCGCGATCGTCGTCCGCCCGCCGAAGACGGACTGGTAGAACTCCAGCGCAGCGCGGGCGTCGCCCTGGAAGTTGAGGTGGGTCGTGGTCGTGATGCTCATGCGTGCTCCTCGAGTCGTGCCGGGCTCTTCCCGGTCGAGCACCACTGTCCCAGGCGTCTAGGACAGATCATGTCCTGCACTCGGACTACGCTCGCACCATGGCCTCACCGACCTCCCGACTCCTGCAGTTGCTCTCGCTCCTGCAGGCACGACGCGATTGGCCGGGCGCCCTGCTCGCCGACCGGTTGGACGTCAGCCATCGCACGATCCGCCGCGACGTCGACCGACTCCGGGAGATGGGATATCGCATCGAGGCCACCATGGGGCCGGACGGCGGGTACCACCTCGACGCCGGCAGCGAACTCCCGCCGCTGCTCTTCGATGACGAGCAGATCGTCGCGCTCACCATCGCCCTCCAGACCGCCGCCGTCGCGGGATCCGGATTCGAGGAGCCCGCGCTCCGAGCGTTGACGACCGTGCGGCAGGTCCTGCCGTCGCGGCTGCGGCATCGACTCGACGCGCTCGACGTCACCTCGGTGCCCCGCTCAGGCGACGGACCGACCCCGCAAGTGGCCGTGCCGGTCCTCCTCGCGTTGTCCGCAGCCATCCGCGCGCGGGAAGTGCTCCGCTTCGGGCGATCCGACGATGATCCGGAACCCCCTCGACGCGTCGAGCCGCACCACCTGGTCACCTCCCAGGGGCGCTGGTACCTCGTGGCCTGGGATCTCGATCGCGACGACTGGCGGATCTTCCGCGCCGACCGCATCGTGCCGAGGACGCCGACCGGACCGCGGTTCCGTCCGCGTGAGGTGCCGGGTGGAGACGTGCAGGCGTTCGTGGCTGCACGGTTCAAGGGTTCAGAGCAGACCGACGCCTGGCCCTGTGTCGGCACCGTCGTGCTCCACCTGCCGTTCGAGGCGGTCCGACCGTTCGTCGGCGACGGCACCGCCGAGCCCCTCGGCCCGGACCGCACGCGCTACACCGCCGGCGCATGGTCGTGGGTGGCGCTCGCCGCCTCCGTGAACCGCTTCGACACCGATGTCGACGTCGTCGAGCCGCCCGAGCTCGTCACCGCGTTCGCGCAGCTCGCGGAGCGCAATGCCGCGACCGCGCAGACGGTCAGCCGTGGAGCGCGTCGTCCGGCGGACCGAGACGCACGGCGGTGAACCGCACGGTGAGGCCGGCGCGAGTCGGGGCCGCGCAGAAGAGCCCCGCCTCGACGTCGGTCTCCGGGTCGAGATGGGCGACGCGGACCAGTCGCCAGGCTTCGCCATCCACCCGGGCACGCACGGTCACGGCGTCGCCGTCTCGGCTCGCGCGCACGGTGACCGTTCGTCCGAGCCAGTCCGGGACCGGTGCCATCGACCAGTCGGAGGTGCCGTGTGTGACGACCGCACCGAGCTGGGCGACCCCGTCGGACACCTCGACCCCGGCCTTGATCCACGTCGTTTCGGACGCGCGGAGGAACACACCGGCCTGATCGAACTGCTCGGAGCCGTCGAGGACGAACGACACTTCGATCGCCGCCCGTCGCTGCATCGGCGCGATCAGCGCGTGCTCCGTGTCGTGGACGAAACCGTAGGAGGTGTGCCGCCAGGCGTCACTGCCCTCGACGGCGGTGACGAGCAGGGAACCGTCCGGCTCCGTCGTCACCGCCGCAGGGGCCGTCGTCCAACGCCCGTGTTCGACCAGGTTCTGCAGATCCATCCGTCCATCCTGACGTATGAATGCGAGTGCTCGCCTCAGATCACCGTGCCGAACTCGCGGATCGTGATCCCCGAGGCGGTCAGCGGGCCGCCGTCGGTGTAGAGCGAGATCCCCGTGTCGCCCTCGGCGAAGTGCACCTGCTGCGAGACGACGGTGTGACCGGCGTTGACGAAGACCTCGACGCTCTGCGTGTCGACGAAGACCCGCAGATGGACCGAGTGTGCAGCCGCGTCGATCGGCGCTGCGGCTCGAGTGTACGGCTGCAGCGAGAAGCCGGCCAGGTCGGACGGTGCGCGGTCGACGTAGAGCTCGGCCCCGGCCTTCCCGATGTTGGTGTGGCGAGAGCCGTCCGCCGAACGCCCGACGGAGAGACCGACGTTGGTCGCGGTGTCCCAGGTGAGGTCGAGCTCGATCTCGTACGCCCGGCCGCTCCAGGGCAGGACGGTGCTCCCGGTGACCGTCTGGTCCGGGAGGGAGACGGTGGAGGTCGCATACCCGGCGAGGGCGTCCACGGGTGAGCTGAGCAGGCTGTACCGACCACCGGACTGCGCCTCGAGTCGCAGCTCCCGGACGACCGAGTTCTGGCCGTTGTAGCCGTCCGAGGCGTCGGTGGGGACGTCGCGGGCCGCGTACTTCCAGTTGTTCATCCAGGCGATCGCGAGCCGGCGGTCGTCGGGCGACTCCGCCTTCGGCCAGGTGACGGCGGCGTACCAGTCCCAGCCCCAGTCCAACCACTGCGGGGTGAGGTCGTCGGCCGTGAACCGCGTCCCGTCCCAGGTGCCCGTCCAGTAGGCGTAGGTCATCGGCAGGCCGATCGAGTAGGCGTCCATGCTGGCGCCCAAGACCCAGTGCCAGCTGCCGTCACCCGCTCGCATCCGGAACAGGTCCGGGCATTCGATGCCGCCGAGGTCGTGGTTCGGGAAGTCGAAGTTGTGCTGCAACTGCCACGTCGTGAGGTCGGGCGAGGTGTAGAAGGCCGCGTAGCGCGCCCGGCCGATGACGCACACCCATTCGTTCCTGGCCGCGTCCCAGTGGACCTTCGGGTCCCGGAACCACTCGGCGTTCTCGATCTCCGCCGTGGTCTGGGCCGCACGTCCGTCGGTGTTCACGATCACGGGGTCGGGGAGCATCGTGAACGTGAAGCCGCCGTCCGTCGACCAGTAGAGGTACTGCTCCTGGTACTTCCGGACGCCGTCCGTGGGCTGCGTCGCGAGGGCGATGACCGCACCCGCCCCGAAACCGGCGGTGTTCGCCGTGTCGACGACGGCGGATCCGGACCACACCGGGAAGTCCGGCTGCAGCGGCATGACGGTCCCGTGGTGGGTGAAGGCGACGCCGTCGGTCGTCGTCGCGTGATCCCAACCGCCCGGACCGTTGTTCTGGCCGGAGTGCAGGTAGTACAGCTGGTACGCGCCGTTCGTGAACACCGGTCGTTGCGGGTCGCAGAGCCACCCCGACGGCGGCGTCATGTGGAACACCGATCTGAGGGAGGCCTGCGCCTGGGCGGTGGTCTGCGCCTGGGCGGCGAGGGGCGTGCCGGCACTCGCGAACAAGGCGAGCGCTCCGAGGCCGGCGCCCTGGAGGACGGTCCGGCGGGAGAGGTCGTGCGTCATTGCTGTTCCTTTCGTCGGTGCCGCGGGCGCGCCGAAGGCACCCGTGGCGGGGATGGTGCGGTGGAGGAATGCTCAGGCGAGCGCGTGCACCTGGTCGGTGGCGGGCGCCCGGTCGAGGACGGCGACGGCGACGGCGACCGAGACAGGACTGGCGCGTTCGCTCGCGAGGGTCAGCGTCGGTCGTCCGCTCCCGAGGAGGACGAGGTCGGAGACGGTGGCGAGACCGCCGTCGACGAACAGCTCGAGCAGCGGGCCGTCGAGGCTCAGGAGGAGCCGCGCCGGACGATCGCCGGTGAGCGGGACGATGCTCGTCGAGGCGAAGTCGGGGTGCACCGTGTCCATGGCGCCGCCCGACCGGGTGACCGCGAGTGACGCCGCCGCCGGGTCGTGGACGATGAGGACCGCCCCGTCGGTGTCGGCCGTCAGTCGGAGCCGCAACTCACCCGTGACCGACGGATCCCAGCGCAACTCGACCACGCCGTCTCCGTCGAGCGCCAGGTCGACGGCGTCCGAGGACAGGACGACGGTCGTCGGTTCGATCGCGGCGAGTCGTTCCCTGACGAAGGCCGGCGGCTCCTGCACGAGTCGCGGCTCGCCGTCGACCGTGGTGAGAGAGAGGCGTCTGGGGAGCGACATTGCTCCCCGCCACGGCGAGGCGGGGAGGTCGGCCGCGTAGCGCCAATTGCCCATCCAGCCGAGGATCACCGCTTCGCCGTCCGGAGCGCGGTCGAACCCGACCGCGGCGTAGAAGTCCCGACCGTGGTCGAGCCGCTGCAGCTCGGCCCGCTCAGGCGTGAACACCGAGCCGTCGAAGTCGCCGACGAGATAGCTCATCGACGACCCGTCCGGGTCCTGCGCGTCGCCGACCGGGTTGGTGCTGAGGAGCAGGACCCACCGGATCTCGTCCGGGCGGCCGTCCACCGCGAGCGGGATAAGGTCGGGGCACTCCCACACGACGCCGGTGGGACCGAACGGACCGACGGTGCTGACGTGCTCCCAGGTGCGGAGGTCGGTGGAGGAGTACACGAGGACCTGACGCTCCACGGCCTCCACCGTGAGCATGATCCAGCGGAAGCCCGCGGCGTCCTCGTACCGGATGATCTTCGGGTCGCGGAACGCGTGCGAGCCGCGGTCGAGGATCGGGTTCTCCGGGTCGCGCTGCCAGGTGAGCCCGTCGTCGTCACTGGTCGCCCGCGACTGCGCCTGCCGACCGTCGGTGGACACGCTCGTGTAGTACGCCGTGAGGCGTCCGTCGGGACCTGCGGCGACCACGGATCCCGAGTACACCTGCTCCTCGGCGGTGTACCGCAGGGCGACCGGATGCTCGTCCCAGTGCTGCAGGTCGACGCTCGAGGCATGACCCCAGCTCATGTTGCCCCAGTCGCCACCCTCCGGGTTGTACTGGAAGAAGGCGTGCCACCGCCCGCGATGGAAGACCAGGCCGTTCGGGTCGTTCATCCAGTTCCGCTGCGGCGTCAGGTGGAAGCCGGGCCGGGGAAGGGCGTGCTGCTCGTCGTGCACGATCGCGCCCTCAGACGGAGTGCCGCGGGACGGCCGGGCAGGCGATGAGCTGCGGCCCGTCGGGCAGCGCGGCGTCGAGACCGAGCAGCCGACGGACACCGGCCGCGCCGAGCTCGTAGTGGGGGAGGGCGACCGTCGACAGCGGAGGCCGGAGGTGGGCGGCGATGACGTCCTGGTTGTCGAAGCCCATGACGGCCATGTCGTCGGGGATCCGCAGTCCGCGCTCGCGCAGGCCGTCGTAGAGTCCCATCGCCACGCGGTCGTTGTGGCAGAACACCGCTGTGGCGCCCGAGTCGACGACCTCGGCGGTCGCCGCGTACCCGCCCTCCTGCTCCGGCGAGGCCGGGAACACGAGGGCGTCGTCGAACGCCACCCCCGCCGCCTGCAGCGCCGATCGGTATCCGGCGAGCCGGCCGGTCTGTGCCGGTGAGGGGGTCGTCGTGTTGACGAACGCGATCCGTCGGTGGCCGGCCGCGAGCAGCGCCTCGGTCGCGGTCCGCCCGCCCTGCTCCTCGTCGGGGACGACGGCCGGGAGCCCGCTGCCCGCGGCGTAGCAGTCCACGAGCACCGTGTCGGTCTGGAGGAGTGCCTCTGGCACGGTGATCTCGTGGTGGAACCAGGTGGAGTAGAGGATCCCGCGGACCTGGTGCTCGAGCATCATCGCGATCGCCTCCTCCTCGGCGGCCGTGTTGCCGTCGGTGTTGGCGACGAGCAGGACGTAGCCGTGGCGCCACGCCTCGTCCTGGGCGCCGTGGATGATCTGGCCGGCGAACGGGGTCGTCGCGATCGCGTCGGCGACGAGGCCGATGAACCGGGAGTGCCCTTGGGACAGCGTCTTCGCGAGCGCGTTCGGCCGGTAGCCGAGCTCCGCCACCGCCTCGTGCACCCGACGTTTGGCGTCCTCGCCGATCCGCGACCCCGGCTTGTCGTTGACGACGTGCGAGACGGTCGCCACGGAGACGCCGGCGGCCTTCGCGACGTCGCGCATCGTGATGCCCGAGGTGTTCTTCGGGTGGTCCGCGCCGGGCTTCGGCTGGTCGGTGCTGCTCATCCCTTGGTCGCTCCGCTCTCGAGGCCGCTGATCATCGCTTTGTTCAACACGAGGAACACCAGCAGCAGCGGTGTGACCGTGACGCAGACGGCGGCGAACGTCGCCGTCCAATCAGTGTTCCCCATCGCCCCGATGTAGTTCTGCAGGCCGAGCGGGATGGTCTTCAATCCGTCCGAGAGCACGAAGGTGTTCGCGAAGATGAAGTCGTTCCAGATGAAGATGCTGTTGACGAGCACGACGGTGATGATCGTGTTGACCGAGAGCGGGAACGTGATCTGGCCGAAGATCCGGTACGGGCCCGCCCCGTCGAGCGACGCGGCCTCGTACATCTCCCTCGGGATGTACTCGTAGAACGAGGAGAACAGGTACACCGCCATCGGCAGGGCGAACGCCGCCAGCGGGATGATCATCGACAGGTGGGTGTCGAGCAGACCGACCTGCGAGTAGTCGATGAACAGGGGAACGAGCGCGATCTGCACGGGCACGATGATGCCGAGGAGGAACAGGCCGCGGACGAGCCCGCTGAACCGGAACCCGAGGACCTGGAGCGCGTAGGCCGCCATCATGCCGGCGATGACGATCAGGGCACTCGACCCGAGGGTGACGATCAGGCTGTTGACGATGTTGAGCCCGAGGTTGCCGGTCGAGAACGCTCTGGCGTAGTTGTCGAGCGTCCACTCGGACGGTAGCGCGAAGGGGTTGCCACCGGCGAAGTCCGCCGCCGTCCGGAAGCTCGTGAGGAGCAACCAGACGAGCGGGTAGACCTGGACGAGCACGATCGCGACGACGGTCACGGTGAGGATCGTCCGCTGCACCCGCACGCGCGGGGTGTGCCGGGGCTTCCGCTTCGGTGTCGGTGCCGCCGGGAGCGCGACGTGTTCGGTCGGCCGGGCGGGGAGGGTGGCGGTCATGACTTGTCCTTCCGTCGGAGCAGCAGGAAGATGAGGCCGACGGCGACGAGACACTCGACGACGATGAACATGGAGATCGCGCTGGCGTAGCCGTAGTCCGTGTGGACGAACGCCGTCTTGTACATGTAGGTGGTCAGCAGCTCGGACGACTGACCGGGACCGCCGTTCGTCAGCAGGTACGGGATGTCGAAGCCGCGGAGGGCGAAGGTCGTCGCCATGACCGTCGTCGTGATCCACACCGGCCGGATGTACGGGAAGCGGATCCGCCAGAAGATCTGCCACCAGGAGGCGCCGTCCAGCCGGGCGGCCTCCTCGAGGTCGCGGGGCACGGCCATGAGGGCGGCGTAGATGATGAGCATGTACAGGCCGGTGAACCGCCAGCCCTCCGGGATCGACACGGCTGCGAGGACGGTCTGCACGTTCGACAGCCAGGCCGTCTGGAGGTCGCCGAGTCCGACCCACGCGAGCAGCTGGTTGATCAGCCCGACCGGTTCGAGCGCGTACAGCCGCTGGAACAGGATGGCGATCGCGACCGTCGAGATGACGGCGGGCAGGAGGTACAGCGTCTTGACGAGCTCGCGGGCCCGGGGGAGGGCGGTGAGCAGTCCGGCGACGAGGAGCGCGCCGCCGAGCTGGAGCACCAGACAGATCGCGAGGTAGCCGAGGGCGTTGCCGAAGGAGGTCCAGAACACGTCGTCCCGGGTGAGCATCTTGACGTAGTTGTCGAGTCCGACGAACGCCATGTCCGTGATGCCGTCCCACGAGAAGAGGCTGAGGAACAGCGACTGCACGATCGGCAGCAGTACGGCGACACCGTAGAGGACGAGGGGCGGCACGAGGAACACGAGCACCGACAGGGTCGACCGGCGGGGCAGCATCGACGTGGACATCGGCTTCCGCCGCCGCGGTGGGCGGGCCGGTGCCGCGCCCACCGCGGTCCGGGTGAGCTCAGTCATCAACGTTCTCCGTGAGGGCCGCGTCCATCGTCTTGATGAACTCGTCCGGCGTGATGTCGCCCTGCACGAGGAGGGTCAGCTCCTGCTGGAGTCGGGTGTTCGTGGCCGGGTCGAGCTGGGTGTCCCAGGGCATCGCGATCGCCGGTCCGACGCCGTCGGCCTGCGCCACAGAACTCGCGTACAGCTCGGTCGCGTTCGCGGGGACGGTGGTCTGCGCGGAGGTCGTCGGCGACAGCGCGCCCGTCGCCGCGTAGAGGTCCGGGTAGCGCTCGAGGGCGAACGCGAGGAAGTCGCGGACGAGCGGGTCGTACGTCTTCGCGTTCACGGCCATGCCGATGCCGGACGGGGTGACGTACTCGTTGTCGGCGGTGACGGCACCGTCGATGGTCGGCAGGGTGAAGGTGCCGACCGCGTCACGGACGCCGGGGTCGAGCGCATCCGTCGCGAGGTTCGAGAGCTCCCAGGTGCCGATGTTGTAGACCGCGGCCTTCCCCGAGGTGAAGAGCGCCTGCGCGTCCGCGTAGCCGGTCGAGGAGAAGCCCTCCTGGAAGCAGCCGGCCTGCCCGAGATCGTACAGCCACTCGGCTGCGGCCTTTCCGGCCGGGTCGGAGAAGGAGGCTTTCCCGGCCTTCAGGTCCTGGATGTACTCAGGACCCGCCATCCGGAACGGGTAGTAGGCCATGTATCGTTCGAGCGGCCACTGGTCCTGCCCGTCGAGCGCGATCGGGGTGACGCCCTTGGCGCGGAGCGCCTTGCACATGGCGGGGAAGTCGTCGAGCGTGGCCGGGACGGTGACACCGGCGTCCTCGAGCAGGGAGCGGTTGTACCAGAAGAACTCCAACTGGAACTCGAACGGCACCATGTACAGCGAGCCGTCGTCGAACCGCTGGTAGTTGAGCGCCGCCTCGCGGTAGGAGTCGGCGAGACCGAGGTCCTCGAGGAGCAGGTCGACGTCGACCATCCGGCCCTGCTTCGCGAGCTTCTGCGCGAACGGGGTCGCGTCGGTGTCGAAGAGCTCGGGGAGCTTGTTCGCGGCCGCGAGGGTCTCGTACTTCTGGATGTAGGACGGGCGGTCGGGCGTCGTGATGAGGTTCAGTGAGAAGCCGGGGTGGTCCTTCGCGTACTCGTCGGCGATCTGCTCCATCGCGGTGATCACCCCGCCGTCGGCCGGGCGGGAGAGCAGCCACGAGATCTCGCGGGGGACGATGTCGCCCTTCGGGTCGACGTCGGTCGGGTCCGTGGCGCTCGATCCGCCGGCGCAGCCGGAGAGGGCGAGTGCTGCAGCGGCGACGAGCGCCACGAAGGCGGTGCTGCGGGTGGGGCGCATGGTGCGGGGGCGTGCGGTGGTTGGCATGGTCGGAATCTCCGTTGATCGATCACAGGTGGGTGCGGGTGTGCGGGTGGTGGTGCAGCAGGGCGGAGCGTGGTGTCGGGATCAGGACGTGGTGCTGGTGAGGAGTCGGTGTGAGGTGGGGTCGTCGTCGGAGTCGCCGCCGTCGCGCGGCAGGAGCGTGCACGCCTCGACGGTGACGGTCCCTTCACCGACGAAGACGCCGACGCGACCGGTCGGTCGGTCGTAGAGGCGCGTGCTGAGGACGACCGCGTCGTCGACGGTCGCGACGCAGAGGTCGCCATCGACGATCACCTCGAGCTCGTGCAAGCCGGGGGCGAGATGGCAGGGGCGTTCGAGTTCGACGACGAACGGGACGTCGCCCGAGATCTGCCACTGCTCCGTGCCGGTGCTGGAGCGGGGCCAGCGGTCGAACACGAGGCGGTCGCGCTTCGGCTCCAGGCGCAGGACGTAACCCTCGTCGCCGTCGTCGCTCGCCCGGAGGAGGACGCCGCACTCACTCGTGCCGGGGGCGATGTCGAACCGGGCGACCAGCCGGAAGGAACTCGGCGCGTCCACGGCCGACAGGGCGTCGGCGTACCCGTCGGGGGCGCTCAGGACCGTGCCCGAGGTGATGGCGGCGTCCGTCCGCTCCTCGGCGGGTCCGAACGTCTCGCGGAGTTCGACCGGCGGATGGAAGGCGAGGGTGCCGTCGGCACGCTGCTCCGCTTCGAGGACCGACATGGTGCCGGCCCACTGCCAGGCGCCCGCGTCGTGGGCTCCCTCACGCGAGGCGATCCAGCCGAAGAAGAACCGGCGTCCGTCGCGGGCGGCGGACTTCGCCGCATAGTAGGCGCGTCCGTCGAGCGTGTCGTGCTCGGGGACGAGCCAGGGGCCGTGCAGGGTGCGCGACATCCGGTAGCGCGTCGTGAACGACTCGCTGAACTCGGAGTACACGAGGTACCACCAGTCGCCCCATTGGAAGACCTCGGGGCACTCGTGGGCGATGTAGCGGCGCGGGTCCCAGAACGGCTCGACGGGTTCCCAGGTCGAGAGGTCCGTGGAGGTGCACTGGGCGATGACGCCGCGACGCCGTTCCGGGCCGTGTGCGTGTCGGGCGGTGATGAGCATCCGCCAGACGGCCGCGTCCTCGTCCCAGAAGACGAAGGGATCCCGCCAGTCGGCGGTCTCATATCCTGCGGTGGCGCCGAAGGTGTCGGCCTCCCGGCGCTCCCAGGTGCGCATGCCGTCGGTGCTGACGGCGTGCATGACGAGTTGCAGCGCCAGACCGTCGGCACCGCGGCGCTCCGGGTGCTGTCCCGTGTAGAAGACGTGGTGGACCCCGTCGGGGCCCCGGACGATGCTCCCCGTGTAGACGTTGAAGTCCGGCGCGGACGGTCCGCCCGACGCCAGTGCCTCGCCGAGGTCGTCGAAGTCGACGAGGTTCCGGGTGGTCACGCGATGCCACGGCATGCCGATCTTGGGCACGCGACGCGACTCGTGCAGGTAGAGGAGGTGGAAGACACCGTCCTCCTGCCAGGGGATGACGTCTCCGACCCATGCGCCGTTCGGCTGGTGGAACCCTCGTTGGTTCATGACGTCCTCTGCAGTGAGTGGTTAATCGGTTACGCAGTTACCGTAGCGGGACGCCGAGAGGGTGGTCAAGCGGTTAAGCAAAGTTAAGCAGCTCGGTCGTCGACTTGCCTCACGCGACATTCGAACGTATGTTCGACACATGACCCGCCCACGTCCGATCCGCCTCGACCACGACACGTGGCTCGTGATGCGGAACGACCCGGTGATCCCGAAGGCGGTCATCGAACGGCGCCGCGATCGGGGTGGTGCCGACGCGTACTTCGTCATCGCCTGGGACATCGATCCACTCAAGCGGGTGTTGATGAGCGTGCAGCCGAGCCTGGAACGCGCCGACGCGCTCGTCCGGTACGACGTCCCGCGCACCGCCTCCGACCGCGACGGACCGCCCAACGGGCTCAAGGCCACCCCGCGCTGATCCACGGACTCGGCAACCGCCCAGCAGACCCATCGACGACGTATGGACGGCTCATAGGAAGCCCATAGCCGGCACGCCGATGCTCGTCTCACCACCGATCGAGACCACCGATCGCAGACGAAGGCGAGGCGCACCATGAGCAGGATCCCGACACCCGAGACCACCCCGGACGGCCCGGCCTACGAGGGCCGCTTGCTCGACCGGGCCGACGAGGAGGTCGTCGACCAGGGCGTGGCGTTCGACCTCGGAACCCTCGTCAGCCGGCGCACGGTGCTGAGCCTCGTCGGCGCCGGGGTCGGGGCCGTCGCGCTCGCCGCCTGCTCCACCGGGGCGTCCGGCAGCAGCAGCACGAGCACCGGCGCTGCGAGTTCCGGCACGAGCACCGCGACCGCGACCGGCGACCTGCCTGCCGGCGAGATCCCCGACGAGACCGCGGGCCCCTATCCGGGCGACGGCTCGAACGGAGCCGACGTGCTCGAGGAGTCCGGCATCGTCCGCAGCGACATCCGGTCGAGCATCGGGTCGGGCACCACCGCGAACGGGGTCCCCATGGCCCTCTCGCTCACCATCCTCGACATGGCGAACGGTGACGCCCCGTTCGCCGACGTCGCCGTGTACGTCTGGCACTGCGACGCGTCGGGCGGCTACTCGATGTACTCCGACGGGATCGAGGACGAGACCTACCTCCGCGGAGTCCAGGTCGCCGACAGTTCGGGGACCGTCTCGTACACCTCGATCTTCCCGGCCTGCTACTCGGGCCGGTGGCCGCACATCCACTTCGAGGTGTACCCGACGGTCGCGGACATCTCCGACTCCGCGAACGCCATCGCGACCTCGCAGGTCGCCCTCCCGCAGGCGGCGTGCGACACCGTCTACGCGCTGTCGGGCTACGACGGCTCGAGCGCGAACCTGGCCCAGGTGAGTCTCGACGACGACAACGTCTTCGGCGACGACGGCGGCGCCCTGCAGCTCGCGACGGTGACGGGCGACGCGACCTCCGGATACCAGGTGGCGCTCACCGTCCGGGTCGACACCACGACGACGCCGACCGCCGGTGCCGCTCCGTCCGGCGGTGGCGGGGCCGGCGGCGGCGGAGGAACGCCGCCGAGCGGGCGCTGACCGCGCCACCTCCACGCACTCCTGTCCCGACCTACATCGATCCGAAAGGACCCGTCATGGGATTCCTCCAGAACCTCACCGGCTGGCACGCCCTCATCGTCCTCGCCGTCATCCTGCTGTTCTTCGGCGCGGCGAAGCTCCCCAGCCTCGCCCGCAGCGTCGGGCAGTCGGCGCGCATCCTGAAGGACGAGGTGTCGGGCGACGCCGACACGCGCGCAGACACCCCTGCCGTCTGATCGTCGGAGCGCATCGTGTTCGGACTCACCATGGACAAGCTGATCGTCATCGGCATCCTCGCGGCCGTGCTCATCGGCCCGAAACAGTTGCCGGTGTACGCCGAGCGCCTCGGGGTGCTCGTCCGCACCGTCCGCGACCTCGTCGCCACGACCAAGGCGCGAGCCGCCGAGGAACTCGGCCCCGAGTTCGACCCGACCGAGTGGAAACGTCTCGACCCTCGACAGTTCGATCCCCGACGGATCATCCAGGAGGCACTCGTCGAGGAGCGTGGGTCGGTCGCGCAGCTCGAGCAGTCGACGACGTCGGAGGTGCAGGCGGAGCCGTCCGTGCCGGCTGCCCTGGCGAAGCCGGTCGCGAGCGGCGGCTGGCAGGCCGCGCTCCTCGAACGGGTCGGACGCGACGGGGCGGATGCGCACCGCGCACCCGCCCCGATCGTGATCACCGAACGCGTCGTCACCGACGAACGCGTCGACGAACCCGCTAGCCGGCGGGCGTCGTGACGCGTCCGTCCTGGCCGTCCGCCGCGGCACCGGTGGTCGACGCGGGCGGCAGGATGTCGAGCGGCATCGTGTGGGTGTCGATGAGCGGGTTGTCGTCCTGCCCCTTGACGAGTTCCACCGCCTCGGCCTTCGTCTCGACCGTCGGCACCGAGCCGATGAGCGGACGACGAGCCGTCTCCCGCATCGTGAGCACGCCGACGCCCGCCACCGCCGCGAAGAACATGATGTAGAACGCGGGCATGAAGGTGTTGCCGGTGAGCTGGATGAGGAACTCGCTGAACAGCGGCGTCGTGCCGCCGAAGAGCGAGACCGACAGGTTGTAGGCGATCGCCATCGCGCCGAAGCGGGACGCCGTCGGGAAGAACGCCGGCAGCGAGGCCGCGGACGGTCCCGCCCACAGCGCGACCGGGGCGGCCACCATGAAGAGGGCGATGAAGATGGCCCAGATCTCACCGATCTGCATGACCGCGAACGCCGGCACCATGAGGGCGAGGGTCGCACCGACGGCCATGAGGTAGACGGGCTTGCGACCGAGCTTGTCGGACATCCGGCCGACGAGCGGCAGGCAGGCGGACATGATCAGCAGGACCGGGATGGTCGCGACCGCGGCCGTCAGGTTGGAGACCCCGACGTCCTTCTCGAGGTAGGTCGGCATGTAGCTCGTGAGCGCGTAGCCTGCGGTGTTCGTCGCGGCGACGATCGCCATCGCGATGAGGATCTGGCGCCAGAAGTGACGGAAGATCCCGAAGACGCCCTGGCGGGCCATGGGGTCCTCGTGCTCGGACTCGATCCCACCGGCGGTCTCGGCGACCTCGTAGGCCGGGGTCTCGGGGATCTTGAGGCGGAACCACACCGCCACCGCACCGAGCGGCAGGGCGATGAGGAACGGGATGCGCCAACCGAACTCGGTCATCGCGTCGGGGCCGGCGAGGCCCTCCGCGATCAGCGTGGTGAGGGCGACGGTCCCGGCACCGGCCGCAAAGCCGACGTAGGACCCGACGTCGAGCCAGGAGGCCCAGAACCCGCGGCGACGGTCGGGTGAGAACTCGGCGACGTAGGTGGAAGCGCCGGCGTACTCACCGCCGGTCGAGAAGCCCTGGATCATCTTGAGGAGGTACAGCGGGGCGATGGCCCACAGCCCGATCTGGGCGGCGGTCGGCAGCACGCCGATGAGGGCGGTCGCCGCGGCCATCATCGACATCGTGAGGAAGAGGATCTTCTTCCGGCCGATCTTGTCGCCGAGCGGTCCGAGCACGAGCCCGCCGAGCGGACGCACGAGGAACGACACGGCGAACCCGAACAGGGTGACGAGGATGCCGGCCTCAGGAGGGAGTCCCTCGGTGAAGACGACGGTCATCGTGACCGCGAGGTAGCCGTAGATGCCGAAGTCGAACCACTCCATGAAGTTGCCGACGACGGTGCCTGAGATGGCGGTGCGGATGCGCGACCGCTTCACGACGAGGACGTCGTCGACGCGGAGGCGCCTGGTCTTGCGGGCCGGCTTCCGGCCGGCTTTGGGGGAGGGGGATGCGGGGGACGATGATGCCGCGTTGTCGCTGGAGTTCACAAGCAGTACTCGTTTCCTGACAGTCGTGTTGAATCATTCGGCACTCGCGTAGTCGCTCAGTGCCCGAGAAATGCCGGAGGATCGCCATGCTGCACTGGCACGGAGCTCGGGGGAGCTGCACGTCGGGTGGCGGGTCGTTCTCGGGGAGAACGCGTCCTCTCGGCTCTGGACGGGTATAGACAATACCAGGTGTCCAGTGGCGCCCCTCCCCGCGGTGGTGCGGGCACAATGGACGGCATGGATCTTCGGCGCGGTGTCTGGACCCTCGACGGCGGTCTCGGAACGCTGCTCGAGGCACGAGGGCACGACCTCTCCGACGCGCTGTGGAGCGCTCGTCTGCTGCTTGAGGAGCCACAGGCGATTCTGGACGCTCATCGGGACTTCTTCGCCGCCGGTGCGCAGATCGCGATCACCTCGTCGTACCAGGTCGGCTTCGACGCGTTCGAGCGCATCGGCAGCGCGCCTCCCGAGACCGAACGGCTCCTGCGATCGAGCGTCGAACTGGCGCGGACGGCGCGCGACACGCGGTCGGAATCGGACCCCGACGGCCCGCTCCTCGTCGCCGCGTCGGTCGGTCCATACGGTGCGACGCTCGGCGACGGCTCGGAGTACCAGGGTGCCTCCGGTCTCAGCCGGACCGAGCTGCGGCAGTGGCACGAGCGGCGTCTGGCAGTGCTGGTCGACGCGGACCCCGACCTCCTCGCCCTCGAGACCATCCCGACGCTCGACGAGGCGACGGCGCTCGCCGATCTGGTGCGGGGTTCGGGCGTGCCGGCATGGTTGTCGTTCACGGTGGAGGGCGGTCGTCTGCGCTCGGGCGAGCCGATGGCGGAGGGCTTCCGACTGGTCGAGGGGATCGACGAGTTCCAGGCCGTCGGTGTCAACTGCTCGCACCCGGACGAGGTCTTCCCGGCCATCGCCGCTGCGCGGTCCGTGACGGACAAGGCGGTGGTGGTCTACCCGAACTCCGGCGAGCAGTGGGATGCCGGCGCCCGCTGCTGGCGCGGAGCCGCCGGGGTCGGCGAGGTGGAGGCCTGGCTGGAGGCCGGGGCGACGATCGTCGGCGGCTGCTGTCGGATCATGCCGGACGACATCGCCGACATCCGTGCGCGGATCGGCCGGGACGCACGTCCCTAGCCGACGTTGAAGCCGCCGTTGCTCGAGAGCACCTGGCCGTTGATCCAGGAGCCCGCCGGCGAGAAGAGGAAGCGGACGAGGTCGGCGGTGTCGGACGGTGTGCCGAGCCGGCCGGCGGGCGTCGCCTCGGTGCCCCAGCGGCGGATGTCGTCGGTCATCCAGCCCGTGTCGATCGGACCCGGGTTGATGACGTTCGCCCGCACCCCGCGGTCGCCCAGCTCCACCGCCGCGGCGGTCACGATGCGGTCGAGCGCACCCTTGCTCGCCCCGTAGGGGAGGTTGTGCACGGTGTGATCGCTCGTGAGGGCGACGATGCGACCGGCCACCCGGGGCGGCGCCTCCTGCACGGGGAGCTGTTCGGCGAAGGCCTTGATGAGCAGCCACGTCGCCCGCGCGTTCACTGCGAAGTGGCGGTCCCAACTGTCGAGGTCCGTCGTGAGGATCGAGCTGTCCACCGACTCGCAGTGCGACATGACGAGCCCCGACACGGGACCCAGCTGCGCCGCGCGCTCGACGAGTTCGGCCGGGAACGCCGGGTCGGCGAGGTCGCCGAGCACGACTTCGACGGTCACGCCGAGCGCGCGGCACTCGTCGGCGATCGCCTCGGGGTCGTCGGGGGTCCGCTCGTAGCCGACGCGGTCGTCGTAGGGCCGCCAGGCGTTGAGGACGAGGTTCCAGTCGTCCGCGGCGAGACCGGTGGCGAGTCCCGCGCCGATCGAGCGGCGGCGCCCGACCCCGGTGACGATGGCGACGCGGTCGGTGCTGTTCTCGCGGTCGGCGGCGGTGGCGTCGTCGGTGAAGTCCATCCCGAGACCCTACGCGATGTCGGGTTGTCGGCGACAGGCCGGCGCCGGCTCCAGTCAGGCGGCCAGGAGTCGACGCGCGATCGCACGCGCGGTCTCGAACGGTTCGCGGAAGGTGCGCATCCCGACCGTCACGATCGCGCCCTCGTAGAGCAACATGAGTTCGCGGGCGCGCGCTCCGGCGTCCGACAGGCCGGCTTCGGTGATGAGCTCGGTGAAGCGCTCGAGCAGCCACTGCTTCTGTCGGGTGACCTCGGGGAGGACGAGGCCGCTGGTCGCGTGGTCGGGGATCTCCGCGCGTGCGTTGACCGCACTGCAGCCCTTGGGGCTGTTGTCGTCCGACCAGCCGATCGCCGCGTCGAAGATCGCGAGGACCCGGTCGACCCCGGGCTCCGGATGCCGGGCGAGGAACTCGTCGACCCAGACGCGCCAGCGGGCGTCGCGATGCTGCAGGTAGGAGAGCACGAGGGCCTCCTTGCTGCCGAAGCGGTCGTAGAGCGTCTTCTTCGTGACCCCGGCCGCTTCCGCGATGGTGTCGACGCCGACCGCGTGGATGCCGTTCTCGTAGAAGAGCACGGAGGCGGCGTCGAGCACGCGTCGGGCGCCCGGCGTGAGGGGTGCGAGCTCTGGAGTGTCGACCGTCATGCGCAAACTATACCAGTCTGTATACTGCGGGGATGAGTAAACAGATCGGTATACCCGTGGTTCGCGCGATCCGCGCGGTCATCGTCCCCCTCGCGGCGATCGGGTTCGTCCTCGCGTGGAGCTCCGGGTTCATCGTCGCGAAGATCGGAACCGAGGACGTACCGGTGCTCACCGTGCTCCTCTGGCGGTTCGTCCCGCTCGCCGTGGGGCTCGCGATCGTGCTGGTGCTGAGCGGGCAGTGGCGGAACGCCACCCGGGCTCAGCTGCGCTCGCAGCTCGTCATCGGACTGTTCGCGCAGTTCGGCTACGTCGTGTTCGTCTACGCCTCGGTCGCCGTAGGCATCTCGACCGGGACGACCGCGCTCATCGACGCCGTCCAGCCGCTCGTCATCGCGGCGCTCGCCGGACCGCTGCTGCACGTGCGGGTTCCGGGTGCCCAATGGCTGGGACTCGGGATCGGCGCGGTCGGAGTGTTCCTCATCGTGCAGTCCCAGTTCGGCGCCTCGGACGCACCGCCGATCGCCTACGCCCTGCCCGCACTGGCCATGGTCAGCCTCATCACCGCGACGATCCTGGAACGGCGCTCGCCGCACCGATCCCCGGTCCTCCTCACACTGACCGTCCACGCGACGGCGACCATGGTGCTCCTCGCCGTGCTCGCCCTCGCGACCGGTCAGGCGGTGCCGCCGGGCGATGCGAGCTTCTGGCTGACGACGCTCTTCCTCGCGCTCGTCCCGACGCTGTCGGCCTACGGGCTCTACTGGTGGCTGCTGCGTCGCATCGGGGTCACGGTCCTCAACGCGCTCCTGTTCCTCGTCGCGCCGACGACCGCCGTCGCGGGTGCGCTCCTGTTCCGGGAGCCGTTCACGCTCCTGACGGCCGGCGGGTTCCTGCTCAGTGCGGCGGGCGTCGCCCTCGTGCTCGTGAGCGACGCCCGCGGTCGCGTCGGTGCCCGTCGGGTCAGTGCCCCTCCGGCCGCCGATCCTGCTGACGCCGCATCTCCTCGGCCAGTGCCGGATTCCGCTCCGCAAGGTGCGCGGTGATGTCGTCGACCACCTCGGGCGTCTTGTTCTGACTGAGCTTCGCGCGGGCGTCGAAGTGGGTCACGCGCATCCGGAGGCCGACCGTCCCCTTCGCTGCGCGCCGGGTGCCGGCCTCGTCCTGGGGCAGGTGGCGGCCGTCCGGTCGGTGGTCCTCGAAGTGGTCGGTGAGTCGCGAGAGCATCTCGTAGTTCTCGTCCTCGCTGAGGACCTCCGGCGTGCCGTACAGGTGCGCGGTGACGTGGTTCCACGTCGGGATCACCTGGCCCTCGGGGTACCAGCTCGGCGAGACGTAGTCGTGCGGTCCCTGGATGATGACGAGGATCTCGTGCTCGCCGAGCTCGTGCGAGCGCTCGTCCGGCCGGCCGAAGTGGCTGACGATCGACAGCTCGTCCCGGTCCTCCTCGAGGATCGCCGGGTAGTGGGAGGCGACGAGTCCGGTGCTCGCGGGCGAGACGAACGTCGCCCACGGGTGGTTGCGGATGAGGCGCTTGACCTCGTCGACGTCGGTCATCAGGTACGTGGGGGTGTGGCGCATGGTGGGGTCACTTCCGGTCGAGACGGGTGCGGACGGCGAGGCCGGCGCACAGGATGACCGCGAGCCCGCCGAGCACGGTGGCCCAGTCGAGTCGCTCGCGGAGGATGAGGGCCGCCCAGACGATGCTCAGCACCGGCTGGACGAGTTGGATCTGGCTGACCCGGGCGATCGGGCCGATCGCGAGTCCGCGATACCAGGCGAAGAAGCCGAGGAACATGCTCACGACGCCGAGGTAGCCGAAGGCCAGCCAGCTGCCGATGGTTGCGGTCGGCGGCTGCTGGACGACCGCCAGTGCCGTGAGGGCGACCATGAGCGGTGATGCCACGACGAGCGCCCAGGAGATCGTCTGCCAGGAGCCCAGCTCCCGGGCGAGCAGTCCGCCCTCCGCGTAGCCGACGGCGGCCGCGACGACGGCACCGAGCAGGAGGAGGTCCGACCAGGCCATCGGTGCGAGGCCGCCGTGCTGCACGGAGGCGAAGGCCATCGCCGCGACCGCGCCAGAGCCGGCGAAGATCCAGAAGCGTCGGGTCGGGCGCTCGCCGCCCCGGAGGACGGCGGCGACCGCCGTCGCCGCCGGGAGGAGGCCGATCACCACGGCGCTGTGACCGGCGGGAGCGGTGGTCAGCGCGAAGGAGGTCAGGAGTGGGAATCCGACGACGACGCCGCCGGCGACGATCGTGACGCGAGCCCACTGCACGCCGGTCGGTCGCCGCGCTCGCAGGGTGGCGAGGGTGATCGCGGCGAGCAGGGCTGCGACGACCGCGCGCCCGGAACCGATGAAGAGCGGCGAGAGCCCGACGAGTGCGACCTTCGTGACGGGGACCGTGAAGGAGAACGCCAGGACGCCGAGGAAGCCCCAGCCGAGCCCGCTGCGGGATAACACTCGCGCCGGCGTCGCGATAACGCTACTCTGTGGACTCATGGACAACGATAGCACCGGGCGGATCGTCGCCGCCATGACCGCCTGGATCGCAGCGGCACCTCCGGGTGCACGCGTGCCCTCCAACCGGGCCTTGACGGCCGAGTTCGGCGCGAGTCCGGTGACCGTCCAGAACGCGATGCGCCAGCTCGCCGGTCGAGGGCTCATCGAGAGTCGGCCTGGCGTCGGCACCTTCGTGCGGGCGGCTCGTCCGGTGCGGTCCGTCGACTACGGCTGGCAGACCGCCGCGCTCGGTGCCTTGCCGTGGCGCTCTGGTGCGCTCTCCTCGGCGCAACGGTCGGTCGCACCCGCCGCGATCGCGATGCACTCCGGATACCCCGCCCGAGAACTGTTGCCTGAACGGCTGGTCCGCGCCGCGCTCGCGCGTGCCGCCCGCACCGACGTGGCGATGACCCGATCGCCGGCGGCCGGCTCGCCGGAGCTCCAGGCGTGGTTCGCGGCCGACCTCGCGGAAGCCGCACCGCCCGGGGTCACGCCGCCGACCGCGCGGGACGTCATCGTGATCTCCGGCAGTCAGAGCGGACTCAGCTCGATCTTCCGGGCGCTCGTCGGCCCGGGGCAACCGATGCTCATCGAGTCGCCGAGCTACTGGGGTGCGATCCTCGCGGCCGAGCAGGCGGGCGTGACGCTGGTCCCCGTGCCGACCGGCCCTGACGGACCGGACCCGGACGTCGTGGAGCGTGCGTTCCAAGACACCGGTGCGCGGGCGTTCTACGCACAGCCGACCTTCGCGAATCCGACCGGCGGCCGCTGGTCGCCGGAGACGGGGGCCGCGATCCTCGAGGCCGTCCGGCGGCACGGCGCGTTCCTCGTCGAGGACGACTGGGCGCACGACCTCGCGATCGACGTCGACTCCCGGCCGCTCGCGGCGCTCGACGACGACGGACACGTCATCTACCTGCGGTCGCTGACGAAGAGCGTCTCGCCGGCGCTGCGGGTCGCCGCCGTCATCGCGCGGGGGCCCGCCCACGACCGGATCCTGGCCGACCTCGCAGCCGAGTCGATGTACATCAGCGGGGTCCTGCAGGCCGCAGCCCTCGACGTCGTCACCCAACCCGGGTGGCGGTCGCACCTCCGCGGTCTGCGACCGCTCCTCCGTGCCCGGCGGGACCTGCTCGTCGCGAGCCTGCGCGAGCACGCCCCGACCGCGCACCTCGAGCGGCTGCCGCTCGGTGGCTTGAACCTGTGGCTGCGGCTCCCGGAGGGCACCGATGTGCCGCGCGTGGTCCGCACCTGCGAGAGCCGCGGGCTGATCGTCTCCGACGGCACCGAGTGGTTCCCGGCCGAACCCGCGGGGCCGTACCTCCGGGTCAACTACTCCGGCGAGGACGCGGGCCGCTTCGATGAGGCGGCCCGCATCCTGGGCGGAGTCCTGACGGACGAGCGGGACTGACGCCCGCCGGTCGGCCGCTCGTTACAGGTCGAGCTTCGCGTTGTCGCCGCCGTCGTAGGTCTCGCCGGTGACCTTGGACTTCACGAACGCGACGGCGGTCGCGATCTTGCCGCCGGGGCTGTCCCAGTACTCGGCGCTGTCGGCCGAGAACTTCAACAGACCGACGCGCGGGTCGGAGGGGCCGTCCGGGAACCATGCCTCGACGACGCTGTTCCACAGCTCTTCCAGCTTGGCGTGGTCCTCGACGAGTTCGGCGGTGCCGGCGAGCGACACCCACGAGCTGTCCGAGCTCAGCGTGACGCCGGCGTTCGGGTTGACGTCGAGCTGCTGAACGGCGGAGGCGTCCTTGCCGACGATGAACCACAGGTCGCCGTCGAACTCGCGCTCCTGGACGGTGAGCGGGTGGGCGACGAGCTTGCCGTCGAGGTCCACCGTCGTGAGCATCGCGAACCGGAAGTCCGCGAGCAGCTTGTTGAGGGTCGTGTAGGGGTCGGTGTCTCCGGCCATGGGGTCTCCTTCGTCTCGTCGACCGGCCCGTCGGTGTCGGGGTGCCGGTCTGCGTGGCTCGCAGCCTACGACTCGCGGCTCCGACCGCACCTGGATGGTGCCGACCGTTGACGCGGGGCCGATCTTCTGCTCCTGCGGCGACTCCGGCTGTCGTGTCCGGTCGCCGTCTCCAGTCGCCCTATCGCACATCTCGTGCGCGAGCGCCATGCTCCCGCCGTTCCCGGGTCCGCTCACTACCCTGGACTCTTCATCACCGTAGGGAGAGACACATGAACACCTCATCGCTCACGAACCAGATCAACGAGGCGCTCGCGGCACTCGGCGGCGGTCCGTTCCTCACGACGAAGACCACCGAGAAGGACGCCACGACCACGGTCACCGGCACCCTCGGCGACAGCGAGATCCACATCGACTTCATCGAGGAGGGCAACGGCACCGAGGCCGAGAAGGACCACACGGTCGTCGTCCGCGACGCCTCGGGTAAGCAGATCGGCGAGGGGCGCGGCGATTCGACCTTCGCCGACGCCATCTCCGCCTTCGGGTGGGCGGGCGTGCTCGACGCCGTCAAGAACGGCTGATCGCGCCATCATGACCTCCAGGGTCCGGTCTCGTCCGCATGCGCGGTGGGCCGGGCCCTGCGTCGTCTCCAGGAGGCACCCGTGACGCCGCGATCGGACGACGGGCCGGTGGAGGACGACCGTTGGTTCGTCGTGAACGGCAGGCGCTGGCGCCGGACGGATCCGAGCCTGCCGGCCGAACTCGTCGCGTCCCTGCAGTCCCATCTCGGTCGTGGGCGTTCCGGTGTCGGCGTCGCGAAGCGGGCGGGTGACGACGACGCGGTCGCTGCTGCCCGCCGTCGCGTCGGCCTCGCCAAGCACGGGCTCGGTGAACGCGGCCCGAAGTGGTGGGAGGAGCCGGAGGCTGATCGACTCCAGCGTGCCGAGGCGGCGCTGCGAGAGCTCGACGCGCTCGACGGGTCACCGCCCGGGTGATCCGGCTGGGCGGACGTGCTTGCCGCCCGCTCTTGCGTTCTGATCAATCTCGGCATATCGTTTATCGATACCAACGACAATCGATATGGATGTGATGATCATGACCGAGTCCACCGATCGCCCGACGCCGTCCGGCTTCGACCATGCGGCCTGGCAGGCCGCGAAGACCGAGCGCTCCAACCGCAACGACCTCGTATCCGTGCTCGGTGCCGCCGTCGTCGCGGCAGGGGCTGTCGTCGTCACGCTCGTCCTCCGGCTGCTCGATATCTTCGGCACCGACGGGACCCGGGTGCCCGTCTTCTTCGACGCCGTCGATGCAGTCCTGCCGGGTGCGGCAGGAGCCGGCTCCTTCACGATCGACCAGGGCTCGGTCGTCGTGGCCGACCTCCCGGTGGTGACCTTCGTGTGCGTGCTGCTCGCCGCGATCCTGCCGGCGATCGCGAACCTCGTGGTCATCGTCTGCGCGTTCCGCTTCTTCCGCCGCCTGCTCCGTGGCGACGCCTTCGCCCCCAGGAACGCACGGCTGCTCTCGATCGCCTCCATCGCCATCCTCTGCGGGTGGATCGCGGACACCTGGTTCGGCACGATGGCGTCCAACGGCGCGCTCGCGGCGGCGACCGACGGCGCCGTCGAAGGAACCCCCTATCCGCTCACCTGGATCCCGTTCTTCGTCGCCATGGCGGTCGGCGGCCTCGCGATCGCCTTCCGCGCCGGCGAGCGCCTGCGCGCCGACACCGAGGGGCTCGTCTGATGGTGCCGACGCCCGAGGAGGATGTCGCGACCGGCGTGCACTGCAACCTCGACCGGTTGCTCGCCGACCGCGGTCTCACCCTCGCCCGACTCAGCGAGCTCGTCGGGGTGAGCGTGGTGAACCTGTCCGTGCTGAAGAACGACCGCGCGAAGGCGATCCGGTTCTCGACCCTGACGGCGATCTGCCGGGTGCTCGACTGCACCGTCGGCGAACTGCTGGAACTCGACGACGCACGCTGAGTGGTTCGGAACCGACCCTCAGCGTCGGCGTTCCCGGAGCAGCAACTGCGTGAGGTACAGCCCGCCGACGACCACCGTGACGACGCCCACCGGCACCGTCAGCGGGATCAGATGCTGGGCCACGAGGTCGGACGCGAGGAGCAGGACGCCGCCGACGAGCCCCGTCGCGACCAGCGGGATACCCGGCGAGCGGGTCAGCCGGCGGGCGATCTGCGGAGCGGCCAGGGCGATGAACGCGATCGGGCCGGCGACCGCGGTCACCGCGCTCACGAGCGCGACCGCGAGGCCGATGAGGATGGCGCGTTCACGGGTGAGGCGCACCCCGGTCGCGGCGGCCACGTCGTCACCGAGTTCGAGCTGGCGGAGCGGACGGGCGGCGAACGGCAGGACCGCGAAGAGCACCACGAGGCACGCGAGTGCCGGCCAGACGACGGTCGCAGTCGCGGTGTTGAGCGTCCCCGCGCCCCAGGCCGCCGCGAAGAGCGCGACGTCGAGGTCGGCCCGGAGCAACAGCCAGCTGTTGAACGCCGCGAGCATGGCCGAGACGCCGATGCCCACGACGATGAAGCGGAAGCCCGACAAGCCCTGGCGGAGGGCCAGCAGGAAGATCGCGACCGCGGCCGCCAGACCGCCGATCAGCGACCCGGCCATCAACGCCGGCCAGCTGCCACCGAGGAGGAGGAGCGCGACGAGCATCCCGGTGAACGAGCCGTTCGCGAGGCCGATGATGTCGGGGCTCGCGAGCGGATTCCGGGTGAGCGTCTGGAAGACCGCTCCCGAGACACCGAGCGCTGCGCCGAAGCCGATCGCCGCGAGGACCCGGGGCAGTCGCCAGTCCAGGACGACCGTGCGGGCCAGGCCGTCGACGCGTCCGCTGAGGACGCCGAGCACCTCGTCGGTGGTCAGCGGGTAGTCGCCGAGCGCGAGACCGGCGATCGCCGCGACGACGATCGCCAGCACGACGGCGGCGCAGACGAGGAGGGCTCGTCGTGCCGGTCGGCGCCCGGCGGTCACCTGTTCCCGTGTCGTACTCACAGGCCCGAGGCCGTTCTGCGTCGGGCGAGCGCGATGAGGACGGGCGCCCCGACGAACGCGGTCACGAGCCCGACGGGCATCTCGCCCGGGAGCACCGCGATCCGTCCGACGACGTCGGAGCACAGCACGAGGATGCAGCCGACGAGGACCGAACCCCCGAGGATGCGGCGCTGATCACTGCCGACCGACCAGCGCACGAGGTGGGGCACGACGAGGCCGACGAAGGCGATCGGCCCGGCGATCGCGGTGGCGCCGCCGGCGAGCAGCGTCACCGCGGCGAGCACCAGGATCCGACTGCGCGTGACGCTGACGCCCTGTGCTCTGGCGACGTCCGGACCGAGGGCAATCGCGTTGAGGCTCCGCGCGCTCGCCGCGGCCAGGACGAGCCCCACGGCGAGGAAGGGGAGGACCGGCACGACGACGCCGAGGTCGCGTTCGAGCAGGCTGCCGGCGTTCCAGCCGCGCATCCGGTCGAACGCGTCGGGGTGCGTGATCGCGATCCCCGTCGTCAGTCCGGCGAGTACGGCACCGAACGCGACGCCCGTGACGGTGAGGCGGGCGGCGGAGGACTGCTCACGCCCGCCGGAACCGATCGCGTACACGACGAGGGTGACGACGAGCGCCCCACCGCAGGCGAGCCAGGCGATGTCGCCCGGCGCCCGGACGCCGAGGAACGCCAGGCCGACGGCGACCGCGAAGCCGGCCCCGGCGTTGACCCCGAGGATGCCGGGGTCGGCGAGCGGATTCCGGGTGAACGCCTGCATGAGCGCACCCGCGACGCCCAGGGCCGCGCCGACGGCCAGCGCCGCGACCGTGCGTGGCACCCGCTGATCCCACACGACGAAGTTCGCCTCGTCCGAGCCTGTGCCGAGGAGCGCCGCACGGACGTCATCCGGTGCGATCGGGTTCGCGCCGACGAACAGCGACAGGAGGACGGCGACCGCGAGCGCCGCGACGCCCGCGAGCAGTCCGACGAGCAAGCGGTGTCGTCGCGGCGCCCGCCCGCTCACCGAGGTGTCGCGGGCGGTCAGGATCGCGGTCGGGTTCGTCACGACCCGTCGGAGAGCAGCCGGTCGAGGTCGTCGAGGACGGCCATGCCGCCGAGGGGGCCGACGCCGGTGATCCAGAAGGACTGGTCGACGAGGTGCAGCTCGGGGAAGGCGTCCGTGTTCGCGGTGAGCGAGGCGGGCAGGGTCGAGGAGTCGTCGGGGTCGACGCTCGTCACGAAGACCTGGTCGGCCTTCGCCTCGAGCACGCGCTCGGGGGAGAGGTCGAGGGAGATGTCCTCCCAGGCGTGTTCGGGCGTCGTGAACCCGGCGCACTCGAGGGTGCTACCGGCGAAGGAGGTGGGGCCGTACAGCGTCAGGACGCCGTCGCGCGGGCGGATCAGCTGTGCCGTCTTGCCGGCGGTGTCGTGCTCCTTCGCGATCTCCGCGCAGCGTGCGTCGTAGGCGTCGAGGAGTTCGTCCGCGCCGTCCGGGTCACCGAGTGCCTCGGCGACGAACTGCACGTTGTCGCGCCAGGGGTCGGTCTGCGTCGTCATGAACACCGTCGGTGCGATCTCGGACAGCTGGTCGTACAGGGCGGAGTGCCGCGACTCGGTGCCGATGATGAGGTCGGGCTTCGCGGCGGCGATCAGCTGCACGTTCGGCTCCGCCACGGTCCCGACGGTGGGGATGTCGGCGGCCTTCTCGCCGAGGTAGGCGGGGACGCCGGCGGTCTCGTTCAGCACCGCTGCGCCCACCGGGGTGATGCCGAGCGCGACGGTCGTGTCGAGCTGCACCGGTTCGAGGACGACGACCCGCTTGGGTGCGTCGGGGATGCTGGTCTCGCCGTGGGCGTGCTCCATGACGTGGGTCGCGCTCGTCGCGGTGTCCGAGGGGGTCGAGGCGCTCGAGCTGCTGCAGGCGGAGAGGCCGAGGGCGGCGATGGAGAGTGCGGCGACGGCGACGAGACGTCGACGATGGGCGAGGGGGAGGGGCACGGATCACCTTTCGAACGGGTCGCGAGGCATGCGACCGAGTAAGGCAAGCATAACCTTCATTCGGGTGTGGCTCTGGGGCGAGCGTTCCAGTACCCCTGCCCGTGGATGCGCTCCGGATCGATCCCGTGGTCGGTCGTCGCAGCGCGCAGGAGGGGGATCCGGGTGCTCTCGGTCACCAGCCAGGCGGCGAAGTCCGTGCCCAGTGTCGCCGCCGACGACCCGTGCAGATGGAGCCACCGGTCGACGCCGGCGACGAGCGCGTCACCGCCAGGCCGCCCGGCCCGTTCATGGACCTCGACCGTGTGACGCTCGAGCAGTGGCCCGAGCAGGGCGGTGTCGGCGGGGTCGCCGAGCTCGAGGAGGACGTGGGCGCGGACGTCCTCGTCGAGGGAGCGCAGGATCCCGTGGACGGCGGGGAAGGCCGTCTCGTCGGCGGCGATGAGCACGGTCGTCGCGGTACCGGGTGCCCACTGGACACCGTGCGTCGGCTCGCCGCGACGGACGTCCGGACCCGAGACGAGCAACCGGTCGCCCTTCCGCGCCCCGAGCGCCCACCGACTCGCCGGGCCGGCCGGCTCGTGGATGAACACGTCGAGGTCGACCTCCTGCTGCGCCGGCCTGACACGGTGGGCCGTGTAGCTGCGCATCACCGGGCGGTCCGCCGGTGGGAGTGCGCGCCAGGCCCGCCGCCACGCGTGCTCCGGCAGGCCGCCGTGGAGTCCGTCCGGGTACGCGCCGTCCTCTCCGGTCAGGAGGATCTTGATCCGCTGGTCCCGCTCGTACGGGGCGAAGTCGGCGAGCGAGGCACCGGCGAGGGTGAGGCGGACGAAGCCGGGCGACAGTCGCTCCGTGCGGTCCACGACGGTGTCGAACAGGATGTTCGGCGAGTGCAGGAACGGGACGGGCATCGCATCGAGTCTAGGAGGACCCGGCTCCGGCGTGCCGGGTCCTCCATCGTTCACCCGCGGCGGACGGCGCGTGCGATCACGGCGCAGAGGGGGATGGCGACGACGGTCAGCGCGGCCGCTGCCGGGAGGAGCAGGGCCGGGCCCCAGGTGCCGAGGATGATCCCGCCGACCGCCCCGCCGGTGGCGATCGAGCAGTTCCACACCGTGACGAGCGCCGACTGGGCCGCGTCAGCAGCGTTCCCGGCGACCCGCGCGATCGCCACCTGGAAGAGCACGGAGTAGGCGCCGAAGGCGAGCCCCCAGCCTGCCGCTGCGATGAGGAGGACGGCGACCGGGGGATCCCAGGCCACGACGGCGAGGCCGACGGTCCCGAGGAGGGCGGCCGTGAGGATGGTCGTCCCGAGGCGCAGGTTCGCCAGCCGTCCGGCGCCGAGCGTGCCGACGACCGACGCCACACCGAAGGTGGCGAGGAGCAACCCGAGCGGCACGGGCGCCCCGCGGGAGGACAGGACCGGTGCGAGGTAGGTGTACGCGATGTTCTGGCCGATGATGCAGACGGCGAGGGCCACGAGGATCGTGACGACCGCGGGGATGCGGAGCGCCGCACCCATGCGTGTCGAACGTCCGGGCGCGCTGCCTGCCACGCGAGGAGCGACGACGACCGCGATGACGCCGAGGAGCGCGGTGGCGGCGGCGACGATCCCGAACACCGCGCGCCAACCGAACCCCTCACCGAGGACCGCGCCGGCCGGGACGCCGAGCGCGAAGCCGAGCGTGGCACCGGACAGCACGATGCCGAGCGTGGAGCCGAACCGCTCCGGGGTGGTGAACCCGCGCGTGTACCCCGGGAGCATCGCCCAGACGACGCCGGCCACGAGCCCCGCGACGAACCGGGTCGCGAGATGCGTGAGCAGGTCGGGTGCGACGGCCGTGCCGGCGTTCGCGAGCGCCGAGACGATCAGGGCGAGCAGCACGACCGTCCGGCGGTCGAGCTTCGCGAGCGCACGGCTGAGCGGGATCGCGGCGACGATGCAACCGAGTGCGAAGACGGCGACGCTCTGGCCCGCGATCGACTCCGAGACGCCCAGGTCGGCGGCCATCGCGGGGAGGACCCCGGCCGGGAGCACCTCGGTGAGGAGCGTCACGAATCCGACGGCGGCGAGGAGTAGCGCGGTCGGGAGGGGAGAGCGGGTTCGGGCGGCCGGAGGGGTCGTGGATCGTGCCGTGCGCACGCTGTCGGTGGTCATGTCGGTGAGTCTCCCGGCCTACCACTGGTGGCAGGGTCAAGTCGACGAGGATGCTCCGGGAATATCCGCCCGGCACCGACGGCTGCTCCAAGAGGACACAACTCGGTCGAAGGGGTCTTGCATGCGCATCGGCGAACTGGCGGCGGCCACCGGGAGCACGCCGCGGCTGCTCCGGTACTACGAGGAACAGAGGTTGCTGCGCCCGACCCGCTGCCCGAACGGGTACCGCGAGTACGGGGACCACCTCGTCGCGAAGGTGCAGCGCATCCGTGAGCTGATCGCCGTCGGCATGCCGACCGCGCTCATCCTCCAGGTCCTGCCCTGCTTCGAGGACGACGACAAGATCTACCAGGTGACGCCCTCGGCGGAGGTGCTGGAGCGGTTGCTCGAGCATCGCGAGCGACTGGATGCGAAGCTCGGGTGCATCCAGGAGAGCCGGGACGCCATCGACGTCTACCTCCACCGCGTCGGCGGCATCGTGGTCTGAGTCGGCTGAGTCGACCGAGTCGACCGAGTCGGCTGGGTAGGCTCGGCGCATGTCACTCGATCCGTACTACCGCGACCGCCTGAGCCTCTTCGACGGGTTCTCGAACGCCGATCGCGCCGCCGCCGGCGGGACGCTCGACGAGGCGTTCCAGGAACGACTCGCAGCCTACGGCGACGACGGGCCGTGGAACCCGCCGAGCGACGTGGTGATCACCGACGAGGTCGTCGACGGTCCGCACGGTGCGGTCCCGATCCGGCACTACGTCCCGGCCGACCCCAGTGGTGTCGCCCTCCTCTGGGTGCACGGCGGCGGCTTCGCTGCGGGGACGCTCGACTGGCCTGAGGCGCACGTCGTGAGCGCCGAACTGGCGGCGCGAGCGGGTGCCGAGGTCGTCTCCGTCGACTACCGACTGGCGGACGGAACGACGCGGTACCCGGTGCCGCTCGACGACGTGCTCGCGGTCTGGGAGCAGCTCGACGACGAGCGGTCGGCCGTTCCCGGTGCGCGGACGGCCGTCGGTGGAGCAAGCGCCGGAGCGGCCCTCGCGCTCGCCGCCTCACTCCGCAGCGATCGTCGCGCGGACGCCGTGCTGCTGGCCTACCCGTTCCTGCACGCCGCCGTGCCCGCCCTGCCCGCGGACGTCCTGGCCGAGATGGCGGTCCTGCCGGACTTCATGCGGTTCCCGACCGAGTCGATCGACTGGATGGTCGAGAACTACGTCGGTCGACTGGAGGACGTGCCCGAGCTCGCCCTGCCGGGAATCGTCCCCGTGACCCCGGACCGCCCGCCGCTGTCGGTCCTGCTCTCGGAGTTCGACGACCTCCGGCCGTCGGGGGAGCTGCTCATCGCGGCGTCGGAGGCCGCCGGTGCCCCCGTCCGTAGCCGGCTGGAGCCGGGCGTCCTCCATGGCCACCTCAATCGCCATCCGGTCGCGCCAGGCGTCTCCCCGTCGCTGGACTGGCTGGCCGACGGGCTGCGCGCCATGGGGAACCACGCCGGCTGAGTCTTGCGTGATCCCCGTCAGCGGGCATACTGGAGTCACACTCCGTTCCCGAACGGAGTTCGGTTTTCGCTTCCGGCTCGCCTGAGCCCGGGTGATCCCGACGCCGCCCCACTCACTGACGAGAAACGGACCACCCATGAGCGAGCATGAACCGGCGCTGCCCTACCGCGATGCGAGCCTGCCGGTGGAGGACCGGGTGGAGGACCTCCTCGGACGGATGACCGTCGCCGAGAAGGCCGGCATGCTCTTCCAGACGATGATCGCCCCTGGCCCCATCGACGAGGCGAACCCGCACATGGGACTCGCGAGCGGCGAGCACATGATCGGCGAGCAGCTCATGTCCCACTTCAACGTCCTCGGCACCGCGCCCGACACGACGTCCCTCGCCGAGTGGACCAACGCCCTGCAGGAGCGCGCGTCGCGCACGCGACTCGGCATCCCGGTCACGCTGTCGACCGACCCGCGCAGCCACTTCACCGACAACGTGGGGACGGCTGCCCGCGCCGGCGCGTTCTCGCAGTGGCCCGAGACGCTCGGCCTCGCGGCGATCGGATCGGCCGACCTCGTCGAGGCCTTCGCCGACACCGCGAGGCAGGAGTACCTCGCCGTCGGGATCCGGCTGGCGCTCCACCCGCAGGTCGACCTCGCGACCGAGCCGCGCTGGTCGCGCATCGGCGGCACCTTCGGCGAGGACGCCGAGCTCAGTGCCGAACTCGTCGCCGGCTACATCCGAGGGTTCCAGGGCGCCGAACTCGGGCCGCAGTCGGTCTCCACGATGACGAAGCACTTCCCGGGTGGTGGGCCCCAGCTCGACGGGGAGGACCCGCACTTCGCCTACGGACGCGAACAGGTGTACCCGGGCGACAACTTCGACTACCACCTCATCCCGTTCCGCGCCGCGATCGCCGCCGGAGCCGCGCAGATGATGCCCTACTACGGCATGCCCGTCGGGACCGAGCACGAGGAGGTCGCGTTCGCCTTCAACCACGAGATCATCACGGGGCTCCTCCGCGAGGAGCTCGGGTTCGCAGGCATCGTCTGCACCGACTGGGGGCTCGTCACCGACACGTCGATCATGGGGCAGGACATGCCTGCACGGGCATGGGGCCTGGAGCACCTCGACGAGCTGTCCCGGGTCGAGCGCATCCTGCAGGCCGGCTGCGACCAGTTCGGCGGCGAGGCCCGGCCCGAACTCGTGGTCGAACTCGTCGAGCAGGGACGTGTCACCGAGGACCGCGTCGACGCCTCGGTGCGCCGACTGCTGCGCGAGAAGTTCGTGCTGGGGCTCTTCGAGCAGCCGTACGTCGACGCGGGCGCCGCGAGTGGGATCGTCGGCCGCGCGGACTTCGTCGCGGCCGGCGACGCTGCACAGCGCCGTGCGTTCACCGTCCTGACGAACGTGGAGGAGACGCTGCCGGTGCGCTCGCCGCGTCCCCGGTTGTATCTCGAAGGCGTCGATCCCGAGGTCGCGGGCGTGTACGGCGAGGTCGTCGCGGATCCGGCTTCGGCGGACATCGCCCTCGTGCGCATGCAGACGCCGTACGAACCGCGGCCCGGCGGCTTCGAGGCCATGTTCCACGCCGGATCGCTCGACATCCCGGCCGACGAGGTCGAGCGGTTGCGGGCGCTCGCGCTGACGGTGCAGACCGTACTCGACATGCATCTCGACCGACCGGCGATCCTCACCGGGGTGGTGGACGCGGTCGCGGCACTCGTCGCGAGCTTCGGCGGCAGTGACGCGGCGTTCCTCGACGTCGTCTTCGGTCGGGCGCTGCCGGAGGGCCGGCTGCCGTTCGACCTGCCGCGCTCGATGGCGGCCGTCGAGGCGAGTCGGTCCGACGTCCCCTACGACACCGAGGACCCGCTCTTCCGTTTCGGCCACGGCCTCACGTACCCCGCCGGTCCTTGAACGCCCCTTTCCGGTCCCTGAGGCGCCCCGTTCCGGTCCCTGAGCCTGTCGAAGGGCGTCAGCGCTCGGAACCGCGCAGCTCCAGACGCACGTCGAGGGTGTGGGTCACGGGTGGGCCCGCCTCGCCGGCGATGAGTGCCAGGAGGGTCTCCGCCGAGACCCGGCCCATGAGCGCCACGTCCTGCGCCACCACCGACACCGCCGGCGTCACGAGCGGTGCAGCCTCGAAGTCGTCGAACCCCACGAGCGGAAGCCGTCGCCCGGCCGTCGCGAACGCCTGCACCGCCCCGATCGCGGCCCGGTTGTTCGCGGCGAACACGGCGTCCACCTCGCCCGACGCCAGGAACCCCGCCACGACCGCCGCAGCGTCCTCGACGGAGTGGGCGCCGTCGGAGACGATCGGCTCGATCGGACCCGTCCCCGTCGCGCCGCCGAGGTCGGCCTCGGCCAGCGCCCGGTGGTAGCCGGCCAGTCGCTCGCGCATCGTGTACAGCTCGAGTGAGTCACCGAGGAACGCGACCCGTCGTGCGCCCGCGGCGAGCATGGCCGCCGTCGCCCGGGACGCTCCGCCCGCGTTGTCGGCGAGCACCGTGTGCGCCTCGACCGACTCGAGCGGCCCCGTCGGTCGGTCGACGAGCACCATCGGGACGTGCACGATCGTGCTCGTGGCCCAGGCCGTCGTCGCCTGCCGTGGCGGCACGACCACGAGGCCGTCCACGCGCTGCGCGACCAGTCTGTCGACGAGGAGGCGGTGCCGGTCGGCGTCCTCCTCGGAGCTCGCCGACATCAGCAGGTAGCCGTGTTCGGTGCAGACGCGCTCCACCGAGCGTGCCAGCACCGAGTAATAGGGGTTCGCCAGGTCGCTGATGATGAGCCCGATGACCTTGCTCGACCGCCCGGGGCGGATGCTCGCGGCCGCCAGGTTGTGCCGGTAGCCGAGGGCCTCGATCGCCGCGCCGATCCGTTCCGACAGCTCCTGGTTGATGTTCGTCGCGCCGTTCACATACCGCGACACCGTCTTCAGCCCCACCCCGGCCGCCGCGGCGACGTCGTTCATGGTCGGGGGTCGGGAGCTGCGCATGCTCACCATCCTGGCGTATGGGGGATCACGCGACCGGCTCGTCCGCCCCCGTGGCCCTGAAGAGCCCGCTGAGTCCGGGTCGCAGTCGGGTGATCTCGGCCGCCGTCGGACGGCGTCCCGCGATCGTCGCAGCGGCACTCGCGCCCGCGAGCTCCGCCGCTTCAGCCGGTGAGGCACCGCGCGACATCGCGAACAGCAGACCGGCGGTCGACGCGTCCCCGGCGCCGTTGGTCGACACGAACGCGGGTGCGGGGACGGGCGGCGCGACGAGGTCGACGTCGGCCCAGGCCTCGGCGAGCGGTGCGAGCATCCGTCCGCCCAGGCGCAGGCGGTCGACACCGGCGGCCCGGAGGAGTAGACCGTCCTCGCCGGCCGAGATCGCCACGACGCCGGCACCCCAGGCGAGCAGGAGGTCCGCGAACGCCGCGGCTTGGGCCAGCGGTGATGCGCTGGTCCCGGCCGGGAGACGGAGCGTGCCGAGCGCCGAACGCAGGTCGTCGACGCTCGGACTCACGATGTCGGTCATCGGCAGGGTGCGCCGGAGGATCGCCTCCCAGTCGAGTCCGCCGACGGCGCTCGTGGGGTCGACGACGGCGAGGTCCATCGAGGTGGTCGCACCGTGTCGGTGGATCCGTTCGAGCAGCCTCGCGAGGGGAGCCGCCTCGTCGGCGACGATCCCGGGGAGCAGCGGTGGATAGCCGAGGTGGACGAGGTCCGCGTCGCCGACGGCCAGGTGCTCGCCGGTGAACACCTCGTTCGCGCCCGTGTGGTGCCAGAAGGTGCGGTCGAGGCCGGCGGGCTCGACGACGACGCTGTAGGAGGTCGCGGCCCGGTCGGTGACCTCGAGCGCCGGGTGCAGCCGGTCGTGCGCGGCGATGCGCGACGCGACGATCGCACCGAGTTCGTCGTCGCCGACGGTCGCGTGCAGGCGCACCGTGCTCCCGAGATCGGCGAGGGCCAGGCCGGTGTTCGCGACGCATCCGCCGAGGGAGATGCGGAGCGGGCCGGTGTCGATGAGGGCGCCCGGATCGATGCGTGCGCTCGCGCTGAGCCCTGGCGACAGGTCGACGCAGATGTGACCGGCGACGACGATCTCGCCCATGGACCCTCCGTTCTTCGCCCCGGGGCTGACCCGGCGCAAGCTAGACAACGTTGTCTCAGGCCACTACTGTGACACACCGAGGGACGATTCGGAAACCCTCCCCGTCACGATCAGGAGCCGCCGCAATGTCGCTGTACCGCCTCAATCGTCTCTTCAACGCCCGATCCGGTCGCGCGCTCGACGTCGCCGTCGACCACGGGTTCTTCGGCGAGCGTTCGTTCATCACCGGCATCGAGGACATGGGCGAGGTCGTCCGCACGCTCGTCGCCGCGGGCCCGGACGCCGTCCAGCTGACCCTCGGGCAGGCCCGTCTCCTGCAGCAGATCCCCGGCAAGGACAAGCCGGCGCTCGTCCTGCGGACGGACGTCGCGAACGTCTACGGCAACCCCCTCGACTCGATCCTCTACAGCCACCACGTGCCGCACGCGATCGAGGAGGCAGTCCGGCTGGACGCCGTCGCCGTGTGCGTCAACCTCATGCAGATCCCCGACCACCCCGAGGTCCGTGAGGCGAACATCCGCTCGATCATGGCCCTGCGCCGCGAAGCGACCAGGTACGGGATGCCGCTCATGATCGAACCGCTCGTCATGCAGGACAACACGACGGCCGGCGGGTACCAGGTGGACGGCGACATCGAGAAGATCGTCACCCTCGTGCGCCAGGCGGTCGAACTCGGCGCCGACCTCATCAAAGCCGACCCGAGTAGCGACATCACCGAGTACGCGCGGGTCGTGCAAGTCGCCGGAGACATCCCCGTCCTCGTCCGCGGCGGCGGTCGCGTCGACGACCGGACACTGCTGGAGCGCACGGTCGCCGTCCTCGACGCCGGGGTCAGCGGCATCGTCTACGGCCGCAACATCATCCAGCACGAGCATCCGGCCGCCATCACCGCGGCACTCATGGCGGTGCTGCACGACGGCGCCGACGCCGACGCCGGCCTCGCGATCCTCGAGGCGGCTCGCGCATGAGCGCCGACCAGGTGACGGCCGACCGGGCGACGGCGGAGCGCGTCAACGTCGCGATCATCGGCGGCGGACTCATGGGGCGCGAGATCGCAGCCGCCATCCAGCGCTGGCCGGCGCTCATCGACCACCCGGTGCGACCGCGACTGACGGTCGTCTGCGACATCAACCCGGCGGCGCTCGACTGGTTCGACGAGATCGACACGGTCGTCACGAAGACCACGGACTACCACGAGCTGCTGGCCGACCCGTCAGTCGACGTCGTCTACGTGGCCGTGCGTC
The DNA here is from genome assembly GCF_015350715.1 of Plantibacter sp. VKM Ac-2876. NCBI lineage: Bacteria > Bacillati > Actinomycetota > Actinomycetes > Micrococcales > Microbacteriaceae > Plantibacter > Plantibacter sp. VKM Ac-2876. The sequence continues at coordinate 849,107 of NZ_JADKSI010000003.1, forward strand.
ACGACCTCCACGAGCAGATCTACACTGACGTCATCCGGGCCGGGAAGAGCCTGCTGGCGGAGAAGCCCTTCGGGATCGACGCGGCGGCCGCGCAGTCCGTCCTCGCGGCGATGGCCGAGCACCCGGAGAGCTTCGTCCGGTGTTCGAGTGAGATGCCGTTCTTCCCGGGAGCGCAGCTGGCGATCGACTACGTGCGGTCCGGGGCGCTCGGCACGATCGTCGAGGCGCGCAACAGTTTCCTGCACTCGAGTGACATCGATCGGGGCAAGCAGATCAACTGGAAGCGCCAGACGCAGTTCTGCGGTGAGGCCGGCGTGATGAACGACCTCGGCATGCACACCTGGCACGTGCCGCTGCGGCTCGGCTGGGCACCCGAGAGCGTGTACGGGGTGCTGCAGAACATCGTCACCGAGCGTCCCGGCCCCGACGGTTCGCTCGTGCCGTGCGACACCTGGGACAACGCCGTGCTGCACAGCTGGGCGACCCACGACGGTGTCCGCTTCCCGCTGACGACCGAGACGAAGCGCATCGATCCCGGGCAGAAGAACACGTGGGAGTTCGAGGCGATCGGTCTCGACGGCGGGGTCCGGTTCAGCACGAAGAACCCGAAGCTCGTCGAGGTGTTCGCGGTGCGGGACATCCCGGGCGGCGGTCGGGAGCAGGTGTGGCAGCAGCTCGACGCGGGGAGTCAGTCGGTGTGGCCGACGGTGACCGGCCCGAACTTCGAGTCCGGGTTCTCCGACACGATCCTCCAGATGTGGGCCGTGTTCCTCGCCGAGCGACACGGCTCCCTCGGCGACCGGTTCGGGGCGGCGCGCCCCGAGGAGGCGGCGCTCACCCACGACATCTACCGAGCGGCGATCCGCTCCCACGAGGAGGCTCGCGCGATCGCGCTGTGACGTGCGCATCGGCTGGGAGGCCACCCGATCGTCTCCCAGCCGGGAGCGCGCGGGCCACGCGTCCCGTCCGTGAGCGGAGGCCGGTGTCGGCGGGGTGGGGGACACTCGGGAGATGCCCCACAGACGATGCGTACAACCCGGGTGCGACGCCGCGGCACCGGTCGACGCGCCCGTCGCGCTCTGCGAGGATCACCTGGCCCTCGCCGCCGACTGGGCGGAGCGCCGATGGGGTGTGGTCGACGCCCTGCCCTCGCCGTGCATCATGTGCGGCTCGCGGCTCGGCCGGCACTACCCGTCCGCCTGGTTGTGCGCCGCGTGCGAGTGGCGGCACGGGGACGTGCCCGACGACGACCTCGCCCGGCCGCGGATCGACGTCGTCTACTACCTGCGCCACGGCGACCGCGTGAAGATCGGCACCACGACGAATCCACGCCAGCGGTTCGCCGCGATCTGGCACGACGAACTGCTCGCCTTCGAACGCGGCGACCGGCACGTCGAGCGTGCGCGTCACGAACAGTTCGCCCGCGAGCGCCTCGAACGATCCGAATGGTTCACGGGGTCGCCTCGACTGCTCGCCCACATCGCCTCGGTCGCCCGCGACGTCGACCCCTGGGACCTGTACAGCCGATGGCTCAGCGAGGCGGCGGCACTGCGTGGGCGATAGCCCCTCCGGCGAGCACCGCGCTCGGAGTATTCTCAGCGCGTGTGCACTCGAATCTTCTGGAACGACAACGCGGTCGCCAAGACGGTCAGCCGCTGCATGGACTGGTCGGAGAGCGACGAACCCGAGCTGTGGTTCGTCCCGAGCGGCACCGACCGAGGTGGCACGGGCGACGCCACCTCGCACCGGTGGACCTCCCGGTACGGCAGTGTCGTCACGAGCATGTGGGGGATGGGGACCGTCGACGGCCTGAACACGGCCGGCCTCGGAGCACACGCGCTCTACCTCGACCCGGAGGACGTGACGTTCGCCGAGCCCGACGGCCGTCCCACGGTCTCGAACGCGCTCTGGGTGCAGTACCTCCTCGACACCTACGCCTCGGTCGCCGAGGCGATCGCCGACATCGACACCGTCCGCATCACGTCCCCGATGTTCCGCGGCCTGCAGATGGGGATCCACATCGCGCTCGAGGACGCATCGGGTGACTCCGCGATCATCGAGCCGATCGACGGCCGGCTCGTCGTCCACCACGGCCGCGAGTTCACCGTGATGGCGAACTCGCCGAGCCTCGACGAGCAGATCGCGAACCGCGACCGCTACCGGCCGTTCGGCGGCGAGCTGCCGCCTCCCGGCGACATCACCTCGGTCGACCGCTTCGTGCGCGCCTCCTACTTCCTCCACTACCTTCCGGAGCCGGCGGACACCGTCGAGGCGGTGGCGGGTGTGTTCCAGCTCATCGCGAACGTGTCGGTGCCGTACGGCGCGCCGTATTCGACGGGCGACGTGTACCCGACGTGGTGGCGGGCCGGGGCGGACCTCACGAACCGGGTCTACTACTTCGGCTCGACACGGAGCCCGAACGTCTTCTGGATCGAGCTCGACGAACTCGCGGACGTCGGCGAGGTCCGGCGCCTCGACCCGCGCGACCCGACCCGCGTGGGCGACCAGACCGCGGAGCTCGCGCCGGCGACGTTGAGCTACTAGCCGGGAGGGCTCAGCGCACCGCGGGCGATACCCGGCAGGAGTCACGCTCGACCAGGTGCACCGGGAGGACCGTGCTCCGGCGGAATCGCGCGTCGGGGCGGTCGAGTCGGTCGATGATCCGTTCCGCAGCGAGTCGGCCGAGGGCCTCCGGGTCCTGCGTGATCACGGACACCGACGGTCGCAGGAGCTCGGCCAGGGGGAAGTCTCCGAACGCGACGAGTGGGAGCGGTTGCTCGGCGAGTGCGGGCAGCAACGCCATCGTGCAGACGGCGTTCGACGAGAACAGGGCCGTCGCCTGAGAGCTGACCGCCGCCAGCGCACGCGCCGCCCCTTCGCGGGTCGCCGCACCGAGGGCGATGAGCTCCTCGTCGGCGGGCAGCCCGGCTTCGGTGAGTGCCGCCCGGTACCCGCGCAGCCGCTCGGCGGTCGTCGGCAGGGCCAGCTCGTCGCCGACGAAGGCGATCCGGCGGTGGCCGTGCTCGACGAGGTGGGTCGTCGCCGCGAACGCGCCACCGAAGTCGTCCTGCGTGAACGCGTCGGCAGCGAGGCCACCCGGCGCGCGGTCGACGAACACGAACGGCGTCCGCGACGCCCACGCGGCCAGTGAGCTCTGGTCGTCGCTGATCGGCGCGAGCACCACTCCGGCCAGCTGGCGCCGGAGCATCGGCTCGAGGACCGCGCGCTCGCGGTCCGGGTCGTCGCCGAGGCTCGTGACGAGCGTCGACATGTCGTGATCGCGCGCCGTCCGCTCCACCGCACGCGCGATCTCGGCGAAGAACGGGTCGACGATGTCGGGGACGGCGACCCCGATCACCGACGGACGGCCCGAGCGGAACGCCGTCGCGAGGGAGTTCGGTACGTAGTCGAGCTCCCGCATGATCGTCTCGACCCGTTCTCGCGTCGCCGGGAGGACGTGCGGGTCGTCATTGAAGACCCGCGAGACCGTCTTCGCGCTCACGCCGGCGGCCGCGGCGATCTGGCGCATCGTGGCCATGCTCGGGTCCCTCCCGTTCGGTCCTGCCGGATCGGGTCAGCGCGCGGTGTAGCCGCCGTCGATCGGCAGCGAGACGCCCGAGATCATGCCGGCGGCGTCGCTCAGCAGGAAGGTGATCGGGCCGGCGATGTCGTCCTCGGTGGCCCACTTGCCGAGCGGCATCGCCTCGAGGAAGGGGCCTTCGATGTCGGGGCGACCCCAGTACCAGGCGGACATCGGCGTCATCACGACCGTCGGGTTGACGGCGTTCACCCGGATGCCGTACTTCCCGAGTTCCAGGGCGGAGACCCGCGTGATGTTGTCGAGCGCGGCCTTCGACGAGCCGTAGGAGATGTGGCCGGAGAGGGCGACGAGGCTCGCCTGGCTCGAGACGTTCACGATCGCGCCGCCGCGCTCCTGGCGGATCATCTCGCGGGACGCGTACTTGGTGACGAGCAGCGACCCGCGTGCGTTGATGCTGATGACCTTGTCGAACACGTCGATGTCGGTCTCCTGTGGAGAGGCGATCTCGCCGCCCCAACCGCCGGAGTTGACGACGCCCCAGATGTCGCGTCCCTCGATCGCGTCGCGGATGCTGTCCTCCGAGGTGAGGTCGAAGGGCAGCGGTTCGGCGCCCGTCTCGGCGGCGATGGCGTCGAGGTGCTCGACGTTGCGACCGGAGGCGATCACCTGCGCGCCCGCTGCGACGAGGTGGCGGACGGTCGCGCCGCCGATGCCGCCGCTCGCTCCCGTGACGAGGATGGTGCGGCCGTTGAAGTCAGTCATGAGGTGGTCCGATCGACGTGATGAGGCCCGTGCGTCGGTGCACCGGGTCGGGAGCATCATAACCACGGAATGACAGCCATGTCACCCGTGACATGGATTTCCGCCGCAGATCATGACACCGGTGACATCCGGTGTTGACACACGCATCCCCTGGACCTACCGTGAGTCGGGCGACGGCGCGACCGCGACCGGTCGGCATCCAGGAGAGGTCAGGCATCACGATGAGCGGCACCACGACCACCGTCGGGACCGGCCTCGACGGCCTCATCGATCACGCCCGTTCGCTCGCCGCCACCGGGTCCCGCCGGATCCTCGGGATCGTCGGTGCGCCCGGAGCGGGTAAGTCGACCGTCAGCGACGCGATCGCCGCCGCGCTCGGCGACCAGGCCGTCATCGTCGGCATGGACGGCTTCCACCTCGACAACGCCGAGCTCGTCCGCCTCGGGCGACGCGACCGCAAGGGCGCCCCCGACACCTTCGACGTCGACGGCTACATCGCGCTGCTCTCCCGCCTCGCCGGTGCCGGACGCACCGCCGAGTCACCGGGCACACCGATCTACGCACCCCGGTTCGACCGCTCGCTCGAGGCGTCGATCGGCAGTGCCGTCCTCGTCCGTCCTGAGGTGCCGCTCGTGATCACGGAGGGCAACTACCTCCTGTTCGACGATCACGGTTGGCAGGGCGTCGCCGCGCATCTCGACGAGTCCTGGTACGTCGACGTTGACGACGAGGTCCGCCGTGACCGACTCATCGCCCGACGCCTCGGTCACGGCCACCCGCGCGACGAGGCCGAAGCCTGGGTGCTCGGCGTCGACGAGCCGAACGCCCGTCTGGTCGACGCCACCAAGCAGCGCGCCACCCGCATCGTCACGCTCGACGCGTCGACGCCGGTGGAGACCGAGTCCACCCACGGCGTCTGACTCATCCCTCAGCCGCAGCACCCTCGACCCGCACCACCCTGCAGCCGCAGCACCCTCGACCTGCACCACCCGGAACCCGCTCACCGACGAGAAGGCACCACATGACCCAGCTCTCCGACGCCACCCTCACCGATCTCGACGAGCGGGTGGCCGTCCCCGCCTACGACCGCTCGGCCATCCGACCCGGCATCGTCCACTTCGGGGTCGGCGCCTTCCATCGGGCGCACGGGGCGATGTTCGTCGACCGCGTACTCGGGCTCCCCGGCGACGAGCACGCGTCCTGGGGGCTCGTCGGCGTCGGCACCCTGGCCGGTGACGCCGCCATGCGGGACGCGCTCGGTGCTCAGGATCGGCTCTACACCCTCGTGACGACGAGTCCGGACGGCGAGGTCGAGGCGCGCGTCGTCGGGTCGATCGTCGAGTACCTGTTCGCTCCCGACGACCCGGAAGTGGTCCTCGCGCGGGTGAGCGATCCGTCGACGCGGATCGTGTCGCTCACGATCACCGAGGGCGGCTACGGGGTGACCGATGCGACCGGGGCCTTCGAGCCGAGCGACGGTGCGACGCTCGCGGACCTCGACGGGCTGCCGGCGGGCGCGCTGCCGCAGAGCCCGCTCGGGTTCATCACGGCGGCCCTGCGTGCCCGACGCGACGCCGGTGCGGTCCCGTTCACGGTCATGTCCTGCGACAACATCCAGGGCAACGGGCACGTCGCCCGGACGGCGATCCTCGCCTTCGCCGAGCGCATCGACCCGGCGCTCGCCACCTGGATCGGTGCCGAGGTGCGGTTCCCGAACTCGATGGTGGACCGCATCACGCCGGCGACGACGGACGAGCAGCGTGCGTTCGTCTCCGAGCGGTTCGGGATCGACGACCGCTGGCCGGTGCTCTCGGAATCGTTCGAGCAGTGGGTGCTCGAGGACGACTTCTCGGACGGCCGTCCGCCGTACGAGCAGGTGGGCGTGCAGCTCGTGGGAGACGTCGAGCCGTATGAGCTGATGAAGCTCCGGTTGTTGAACGCCTCCCACCAGGCGATGAGCTACCTCGGGTTGCTGGCGGGGGAGACGTACGTGCACGACGTCTGCCGTGACGAGCTGTTCTCCCGGTTCCTCCTCGGCTACATGCACGAGGAGGCGCGGCCGACGCTCGCGCCGGTCCCGGGGATCGACATCGACGCGTACTGTGCGGAGCTGATGCGCCGGTTCGGCAGTGAGGCGATCAAGGACACCTTGGCGCGGCAGATCGTCGACGGTTCGGAGCGCATCCCGAAGTTCCTGCTCCCGGTGGTCCGTGAGCAGTTGCGGACCGGCGGCGGGATCGCGCGCTCGGCGCTCGTCCTCGCAGCGTGGAGTCGGTTCATCGAGGGTGTCGGAGACGACGGGCAGGAGCTTGCCCCGGTCGATCGACGGTTGGCCGAGTTGCAGTCGGCGGTCGCGCAGGAGGCGGAGCGCCCTGGGGCTTTCCTGGACCTGCAGGTCGTGTTCGGCGACCTCGGATCGGACGCGCGGTTGCGCGAGGCGTTCATCGCGGCCCGTACGCGGCTGGCGGACGTCGGTGCGCGGGTGGCCGTGGAAGAGGTCGTCGCCGCGGGCTGACCCCCGGTGGCGGTGCGCTGGATGGTCGGCCCTTCGGCCGGCTGAGGGGTGGGTGCGCTCGACCGCTGACCTGTTCCCGTCATCGCGTGCTAGGGGTCGGGTGATCCGGTCGCTGAGCTTGTCGAGGCAGGACGGTTCCTGTCTCGGTCCCTGAGCTTGTCCATGGGCAGGTGCGACGGTTGTTCGTGGGCCCTTCGACAGGCTCAGGGACCGGGGTGGCCGGGTTGTCGAAGACGGCGTCAGTGCCAGAGCTTGTCGAGGCAGGGCGGTTCCTGTCTCGGTCCCTGAGCTTGTCGAAGGGCAGGTGGGGCGGTTGTTCGTGGGCCCTTCGACAGGCTCAGGGTCCCTGAGCGTGTCGAAGGGCAGGTGCGACGGATGTTCGTGGGCCCTTCGACAGGCTCAGGGACCGGGATGGCCGGGTTGTCGAGGACGGCGTCGGTCGCAGAGGTTGGCTCTGCGCGATGGTGTCCCGTCTCGGTCCCTGAGCTTGTCGAAGGGCGGGCGGGTGTGCAGGCAGACGGGTGCCGTGGTTCAGGCGGCGAGGTGGATGCGTCCGCCTCGGATGGGGGTTTGGTGTCGGTCGATGTGGCTGGGTGGGATGAACCAGGGGATGCCGTTTTGGATGGTGATGGTCCAGTGGTCGTCGTGGATGCGGTGGTGGTGGAAGGGGCAGAGGAGTATCCCGTTGTCGAGGTTGGTGGGGCCGCCTCGGGACCACCATCGGATGTGGTGGGCTTCGGTGAAGGAGGGTGGGTGGGTGCAGCCGGTCCAGGCGCAGCCGCCGTCGCGTTCGGCGAGGGCGAGTTTCTGTCCGCGGGAGAACAGTCGGGTGCTGGTGCCGAGGTCGAGGACCTGGGATGGTCCGCGGAGCACCGCGGGGATGAGGTTGGCGTCGGCGGCGAGGCGGCGCAGGGCGCCGGGGCCGATGGGTTCGTCGATGCCGTCGATGGTGGCAGCACCGATGCCGGTTTCGAGGGTGTCGTGGTCGGTGCGGATGATGACGGTGACGGGGGTGAGTTCGGTGGCGGCGCC
>NZ_JADKSI010000004.1:0-480304 GCF_015350715.1 Plantibacter sp. VKM Ac-2876
TGCACGCTGTTGAGTTCTCAAGGATCGGATGCTCCTGCCTTTGGCCATCACGACCGCCCTGCAGGGCAACTTCTCTAACTTACCACTTCTTCGGTTCTTGTCAAGTCGAGCCAGGAGCTGATCTGAGTGGACCGGAGTCCGTCTGATCCTCGCCGCTTCGATGACCCGAGAGCTGGGAAGTTCCAACCTAGTCTTGAAGTGAGACGATCTCAAGTGTGAGTTTGACTCACGTGGAGATGCTCGGCTTTTGGCTGGGTATCAGTCCCACTTGAGGCCGGGAAGCTCTTCCGCTTCCCGCACCTTTGGGGTGACGAGTGATTACTTTACGCAGACCGCCAGGGGCTGGCAAATCATGGCTGCATCCCGGGCGTGTCGCCCGGATCCACGCGCTTCAGTCCCGATCAGCGTCACCGATGCCGAGGACGGCCGCTGAGCCGGAACCGGCCGCGACGACCGTCGCGACGGCGAGTGGGCTTCCGCCCCAGGCGGTGAACGAGTACTCGTCTCCGGCGGAGTCGACCGACCAACCGCGCTCGCCCGTGGTCGCGTCGATGCCGACGAGCGTGCCGTCGAGCGTGAGCAGGAGGGTCCGGTCGCTGTATCCGACGAGGCTGCCCTCGGCGTCCTGCTCCTCGTATCGGATCTCACCGTCTCGAGCGCCGACCCCGGTGTACCCGCCTTCGCCGTCGCCGAGCATGATCGTGTCGCCCACGGTGTATGCGCCGTCCCAGGTGCTCGTCAGTCCGCTGCGCCACTCGACCTCGCCGGATCGCGGGTCGAGGCGGCGGACCCGCTCCCCCGACTGGTCGGCGACGACCAACAGCCCGCTCGCGTCGAGCACCACCGGCAGCGCCCCGGTCGCCTTCCAGCGCTCGGCGCCGGTGCGGTCGTCCACCCCGCGGATCGTGGTGTCGTTGCCGGAGTAGTCGATCGCTACGAGATCGCCGCCCACCTGCTGGTAGTACCAGGAGAGGTCGCCCTGCCAGTCGATGGTCGATCCGTCGTCGAGCGAGTAGACCGCACCGTCGTAGAAGAGCTTGTCGCCCGCGGTGGTCGCCCGCTCGCCGGCGTCACCGTTGACCTCCCAGACCGGGTCGGTCAGATCCGTCGACCGATAGCGGCCGACGGTCCCGGTGCCATCGGCCGTGGTCGACGAGATGAGCAGGTCACCCTCGAGCCCCGGGACGAACGCCGCCGGTGCGGCGAAGTCGGCGAAGCCGATCCCCTCGACACTCGAGTGCTCCTGCGAGGTGGAGACCACGTGCCCGTCGCGACGGCTCACGGCGACCATGAGGTCACCCTGGCTCAGCACGATCGCTGCCGCATCCGGTGGGGAGACGACCACCGGTGCGTCGAAGCGGTCGAACTCCGGAGAGAGCTCGGTGACGCGGCGGTCCCAGAGCGTGTGGCCGTTCGCCGTGTTCACCAGGGAGACCACCGTCTCGCCCGGAACGTCGTCGAGGGCCGTCTGATCCAGTGGCCGGTCGGTCGACCACACGAGCAGCGCGGTGTTGGGGCTCGCGGTGTACCCGTTGAGGTAGAGCTCGTCGCCCGCGGGCACCTCGTCGTCCAGCGGATGCGCGAGTTCCCACGTTCCGACGGTCGGTTTCGTCGGGAGGTCGCGGAGGAGCGCGAGCCCCTCGACGCGGTGGGGAACGGCCGCGACCACGAGGAGCACGATCGCGACGATCGCAGCGACCACGGCCAGCGCGAGTCCACCGAGGATGAACCGTCCTCGGCGCGAGGGGGTCCGCTTGACCGCGGTAGGCAACGAGTCGGGGTGCCAGAGGGCACGGGGCGCGGTCGGTTCCCCAGGTGCCTCCCCCGCGGCGCTTGCCGAAGCCGGCTCGTCCGCAGCGGCTGTCGCCGGGTGCGGAGTCGACGCCTGCGCCGGCGCCGGGTCGGTGGATTCGGGATCCGGGACCGGTGTCGGCACCGCGCTCGGCGCGATCGACGTCGCGGTACCGGGGTTCGTGGGCTCAGTCGTGTCGACGTCCGGCGAAGGCAGTCGATCGGCTTCCGCTGCTGGGGCACCGGTCTCGACGTGGGGTGCATCGGTCTCGACGAGGTCGCCGTCGTCGGCCGGCGTGGGCCGGTCGTCCGTCGACTCCGGCTCGGGCTCGGCCGCCGGCTCCGGCTCGTCCGCCGCCTCGGCCGGCGTCTCCACCGTCGACAGCTCGCCCGTGCGCAGCGGCAGCATGGCCCCACAACTCGGGCACACACCGTCGCGACGGTCGACGATCTCGGTCCCGCACGCCTCGCAGAGCTGCACTCGGAGCATCCCCTTAAGGTTCGATGACGACGACGATGCCGTCGTCGGCGGATCAGGCGGGCGCTCCGTCGAGGAACAGCCCGGCGAGGGTGCGCTTGCCGCGGCGCAGCACGGCCACCCCGCCCGTGAGGAACCGGTCGTCCAGGGTCGCGTCGACGTCGTCGATCTTGCGGTTGTTCACCGAGACGCCTCCCTGGGCGACCGCGCGTCGAGCCTCGCCGAGGCTCGAGCACAGCTCCGTGTCGACGAGCGCCTGGATGACGAGCGTCTCCGCGGCCACCCGCGCGTTCGGCAACTCGGTGACGGCCGACCGCAGCGTGTCCGCGTCGAGTGCGTCCAGATCGCCCTGACCGAAGAGCGCGGCCGACGCGGCGATGGCCGCATCCGTCGCGGCGACCCCGTGGACGAGCGCGGTGACGGCGTAGGCGAGGGTCTTCTGCGCCTCCCGCTTGAACGGTTCCGACTCGGTCGCGGCCGCCAGTCGCTCGATCTCCACCCGATCGAGGAACGTGAACACCTTCAGCCGGGCGATGACGTCCGCATCGTCGGTGTTGACCCAGAACTGGTAGAACGCGTACGGGCTCGTCATGCTCGGGTCGAGCCAGACCGCGTTGCCTTCGCTCTTCCCGAACTTCGTGCCGTCCGAGTTCGTGATCAGCGGGGTCCCGATCGCGTGGACGGTGGCCCGCTCGACCCGGTGGATGAGGTCGGTGCCGCTCGTGAGGTTGCCCCACTGGTCGCTCCCGCCGGTCTGCAGGACGCAGCCGTATTCGCGGTACAGCTCGAGGTAGTCCATCCCCTGGAGGATCTGGTAACTGAACTCGGTGTAGCTGATCCCCGCCTCCGAGTTGAGGCGAGCACTGACCGCGTCCTTCTTCAGCATCGTGCCGACGCGGTAGTGCTTGCCGATCTCCCGCAGGAAGTCGATCGCGGAGAGCGGTGCGGTCCAGTCGAGGTTGTTGACCATGCGCGCGGCGTTGTCGCCCTCGAAGCTGAGGAAGCGTTCGATCTGCGCGCGGAGCGACTGCACCCACTCGGCGACGGTGTCCGGCGTGTTCAGCGTGCGTTCGGCGGTCGGTCGTGGGTCGCCGATGAGGCCCGTCGAACCGCCGACGAGTCCGAGCGGGCGGTGTCCGGCCAGCTGCAGCCGACGCATGACGAGCAGCTGGACCAGGTTGCCCAGGTGGAGGCTCGCAGCCGTCGGGTCGAACCCGCAGTAGTAGGTGATCGGTGCTCCACCGAGCAGACGCTTCAGCTCCTGCTGATCCGTCGACACGTGGACGAGCCCGCGCCAGACGAGTTCGTCCCAGACGTCCTCGAAGGTCGGATCGTTGCGCTGGTCAGGAAGAGCGAGGTTCGACACGCTTGCAAGGCTATCAGCGCGGCATCGGCTGCTGGATCGGGCGCATCGGCACCGGCGCGATCGCGGCGACCGTGACGTGCAGGAATTCCTCTCATGCGTCAGAGTTGTGGAAATACCTGCATGTTGCGACTAGGGTGATCGAGCCGACCCACCGCCGAGAGGAGAGCCGTGTACGTGCTGACCGTCGATCAGATCGCGAGCCGGACCGGCCCTGATCGCGCCGCCGGTGTCATCGAGTCGATCAACGAACGGTTCTCGGACCGCCTGCTCCTCCAGGCCGAACGCACGGCGGGCGACGAGTTCCAGCTCGCCACCGAGGATGCCGAAGTCGCGCTCGCCATCGCCTTCGACCTCCTCCGGGATCGCGGCTGGAGCGTGGGCTTCGGCCAAGGCGACGTCCGGCGTCCGCTCCCCGAGTCGACCCGAGCCGCGACCGGTCAGGCCTTCTACGCCGCACGGGAGGCCGTCACGCGGGCCAAGCGGGCGCCCTTCCGATTCGCGCTCGAGGCGGCCGACCAGCAGGGCGGCGCCGACGTCGAAGCGCTCATCGTGCTCCTGCTCCACCTCCGCGACCGGAGGACCGCCGGCGGATGGGAGGTCGCCGACCTGCTCGCGGCCGGCGTGACCCAGTCCGAGGCCGCGGCACGACTCGGCATCACCGAGAGTTCGGTCAGTCGCCGGGTCGCGGCCGCCGGAGTACGAGCCGAAGCCGCGGCGACCACCGCGCTCATCCGCCTCCTGGCGAAGCTCGACCAGGACGCCTCCGTGCACCACCCCGACGACCGAAAGGACGAGCGATGAACCTCGTCACGCTCACGCCCATCACCTGGCCGACCGTCATCGGCCTCCTCGGAAGCGCGCTCGTCTTCCTCCTGCTGGCCCGGGTGCTGAGCGCGCGTCTCGCGGACCGTCTCATGGTCGTGGCGGCTGCCCTCATGGTGATCGGGGCCCTCCTGGTCGCGCTCGTCCCCTCGGTCCCGCCGACCGGTCCGGCACTCGTCCTCCTCGGCGTCTTCGTCCTCGCCGTCGCGGTCGCCGGCGGTGGCCCGGTCGCCTCCTTCGTCCTCGCCCTCGCGACGAAGGGCAGCGTCGCCCCCGGGATCCACGGCGGCATCCTCGTGGAGCACCGGAACCCGAGCGCCTCGCAGGTCGTCGGACGTCCGATCGAAGTGCTGCGCGGCGGGACCGCCATCGGGATCCTCGAACGGCTCGCCCTCGTCGCCGCGTTGTTCTCCGGCTATCCGGAGGCGATCGCGGTGATCGTCGCGGTGAAGGGTGTCGGACGCTTCACCGAACTCGACTCGGCCGAGGCGCGCGAGCGGTTCATCATCGGCTCGCTCGCCAGCCTCCTCTGGGCTGCCGGGGTGGCGTCGATCCTGCTGCTCGCGCGAGGCTGAGTCGGCGGGTCAGTCCACGGCCCTGGGCGAGCGGCGGTAGGGCGAGACGGTCGTCTCCCCCGGGAGCACGAACCGCCACGGGTAGGCGGCTCCCCCACCGACCCCGCTGACGCCCGTCCGCGGACCGGTCGCCGAGGCGAGCGGGCGCTCGGGCAGGAGCAGGTCGAAGGGCGGCTCGGCGAGGTCGTCACCCGACTGGTCGAGCGCGATCCCGAGCGCCACGGTGAGCCGCGCCGGTCCTCTGGCCAGGTCGCGATCCGGCACCCGTTCACCGCGTCGCAGCCGCGCGAGCTCCAGGCCCGCGACGACCTCGCCGGCGCGCAGGAGGACGGCCGACGCCGTGCCGACCGGTGAGCACACGACGTTGATGCAGACGTGCATGCCGTAGCTGAAGTACGCGTACAGATGCCCGGGCGGACCGAACATCGGACTCGTGCGCGGGGTCGGACCACGGTGCGCATGGGATCCGGGATCCTCGCCGACCCCGAGATAGGCCTCGACCTCGGTGAGACGGACCGACACGGTGCCCTCGGGCGTCGTGTGGGACAGCACCGCTCCGAGCAACGCGGGCGCGACCTCGAGAGCCGATCCCGAGGTCAGCGCCCGCAGCGGGCCGGCCGTCGTCATCGGACCCCGGCCCGTCTAAAGCGAGAGGGCCTGCGACAGCGCGCCAACCCGCCCGACGAGCGTCACGAGCTGGTCCTGGACCCGCTCCGGCGCAGTCCCACCGGCGCCGAGTCGGCTACCGATCGAGCCGTCGACGGTCAGGACGCTCCGCACGGCCGGCGTGAGATGTTCCGAGACACCCGCCAGTGCGGCGTCGTCCGGTTCGTCGAGTGCAAGGCCGCGCTCCTCGCAGTACCGCACAAGCTCGCCGCTGATCTCGTGAGCGTCGCGGAAGGCGACACCCTGCTTGACGAGCCACTCGGCGACGTCCGTCGCGAGGGAGAACCCCTCCGGTGCCAGCTCGCGCAGCCGTGCCGTGTCGAAGCGGAGCGTCGCCACCATCCCGGTGAACGCCGGCAGCAACACCTCGAGCTGGTTCACGGAGTCGAACACCGGTTCTTTGTCCTCCTGCAGGTCGCGGTTGTACGCGAGCGGCAGCGCCTTCAGCGTCGCCAGCAACCCGGTCAGGTTCCCGATGAGTCGCCCGGACTTCCCGCGGGCGAGCTCGGCGATGTCGGGGTTCTTCTTCTGCGGCATGATGCTCGAGCCGGTCGAGTAGGCGTCGTCGAGGGTCACGAACCCGAACTCACGGGTGTTCCAGACGATGATCTCCTCAGCGAACCGGGACAGGTTGATCCCGATCAGCGAGGTGATGAACGCGAACTCGGCGACCACGTCGCGGCTGGCGGTGGCGTCGATCGAGTTCTCGGTCGGCCGGTCGAGCCCGAGCTCGTGTGCGACGAGCACCGGGTCGAGGCCGAGGGAACTGCCGGCGAGCGCTCCGGAACCGTACGGCGAGGCGCTCGCCCGGGCGAGCCAGTCGCGGAGCCGTTCCAGGTCGCGGGTGAGCGGCCAGGCGTGCGCGAGCAGCTGGTGGGCGAGCAACACCGGCTGGGCGTGCTGCAGGTGCGTGCGGCCGGGCATCACCGCGTCCGGGTGGGCTTCGGCCTGGGAGACGATCGCGTCGATCAGGTGGATGACGTCGCGGGCGATCACCCGTCCGTGATCGATGAGGTAGAGGCGCACGAGCGTCGCGATCTGGTCGTTCCGGCTTCGTCCGGCGCGCAGCTTCCCGCCGAGTTCCTTGCCGGCCCGTTCGACGAGCCCGCGTTCCAGCGCCGAGTGGACGTCCTCATCGCTCTCCGCCGCGACGAACGTCCCGTCGGCCACGTCGGCGTCCAGGACGTCGAGGGCGGCGAGCATCCCACCGAGCTCGTCCTCGTCGAGGTACCCCGCCGACGCGAGCGCTTCGGCATGCGCACGGGAGCCCGCGATGTCGTATGCGGCGAGGACCCAGTCGAACTGTGTGGACTTGCTCAGACGGGCGAGTTCCGGCGACGGTCCGCTCGCGAAGCGTCCACCCCAGAGTGCCCCGGATTCGCCTGCTCGGTTCTGCTGATCTGCCACGATGGGCCTCCTGTACTGCTGGCGTCCGGAGTGCTCCGGACTGGTCGGTCGGCCGCAGCCGGGGAAGGGTCAGGCCGCGGAGCCGGCGTGCTGCTGCTCGAGCAGCCACACGAGCAGGGCCTTCTGCGCGTGGAGGCGGTTCTCCGCCTCGTCCCAGATGATGCTCTGCGCACCGTCGATGACCTCGGCCTCGACCTCGAAGCCGCGATCGGCGGGCAGGCAGTGCATGAAGACGGCGTCGGACGCTGCGAGCCCCATGAGCCTGCGGTCGACGCGGTAGCCGCCGAAGATGGCGACGCGTTGCGCCTTCTCGTCCTCCTTGCCCATCGACACCCAGGTGTCGGTGATCATCACGTCGGCATCCGCCGCCGCCGTGTCGGGGTCGGTGGTCACGAGCACGGAGCCGCCCGTCGTCGCGGCGATGCGCTCCGCGTCGGCGACGACGTCCGCAGCCGGGGCGAACTCGGCCGGGGCGGCGATGCGGACGTGCATCCCCGCCGTCGCGCCGGCCAACAGGTAGGAGTGGGCCATGTTGCTCGCACCGTCGCCGAAGAACGACATCGTCAGACCGGCGAGCTCGCCCTTGTGCTCGCGGATCGTGAGGAGGTCGGCGAGGAGCTGACACGGGTGGAAGTCGTCGGACAGCGCGTTGACGACGGGCACGGTCGTCCCGGCCGAGATCTCCTCGAGACCGGACTGGGCGTAGGTCCGCCAGACGATCGCCGCAACCTGACGTTCGAGGACGCGAGCGGTGTCGGCGGCCGTCTCCTTGCCGCCGAGCTGGCTGTTGGCCGTCGAGATGATGAGCGGTGATCCGCCGAGGTCGGCGATCCCCACGGCGAAGGAGACGCGTGTCCGCGTCGAGGACTTGTCGAAGATGACCGCGACGGTCTGCGGGCCTTCGAGCGGCTTCCGCGACCAGCGGTCGCGCTTCAGCTCGGTGGCGAGGTCGAGGATCTCGGCCTGCTCGGCCGGGCTGAGGTCGTCGTCGCGGAGGAAGTGACGGGTCATGGCTGGTGGTCCTGTTCGTGTGGGTCGATGGCCGATCAGGCCTGGACGGCGTCGAGCGCCGCGCGGAAGAGGGAGGTGAACTCGTCGATCTCGGCGTCGCCGATGATGAGCGGCGGCGCGATCCGAATGCTCGTCGCGTTCGGGGCGTTGATGATGAGCCCTCGGTCGAACGCCGCGGCCGACAGCTCGGCCGCCACCGGGGCGCTCAAGCCGATGCCGATGAGCAGCCCGTGTCCGCGGACCTCCTCGACGAGCGGGGACCCGATGGCGGTGATGACGGCCCGCAACTGCTCACCGCGCGCAGCGGCGTTCTGCACGAGACCGGCGCGCTCGATCTCCTCGAGCACCGCGTTCGCCGTCGCGGTCGCGAGCGGGTTGCCGCCGAAGGTGCTGCCGTGCTGGCCGGGTCCGAACAGCTCGGAGGCGGCGCCGAAGGTGACGAGGGCGCCGATCGGCATTCCACCGCCGATCCCCTTGGCGACGGTGATCGCGTCCGGGACGATGCCGTCCCGCTGGAACGCGAACCATTCCCCCGTCCGACCGGCCCCGGTCTGGATCTCGTCGATGATGAGCAGCACGCCATGTGCCTCGGTGAGTGCCCTGGCACGGGCGAGGTAGCCCTCCGGCAGGTCGATGACGCCGGCTTCGCCCTTGATCGGTTCGAGGATCAGCGCGGCGACCCGGTCGTCGATCGCCGCCTCGAGTGCCTCGATCGTGGTCGGGATGTGCTCGACGCCACCCGGGAGCGGGTGGAACCCCTCCTGCAGGGCGGGCTTGCCGGTCAGGGCGAGCGCCCCGAAGGTCCGCCCGTGGAAGGAGTTCTCCAGGGTGAGGACCCGGGTCCGCGATCCGTCGCCGTGGTTGAGTCGGGCGAGCTTGAACGCCGCCTCGTTCGCCTCGGCACCGGAGTTCGCGAAGTACACCCGACCGCCCTCGCCCGCTCCGGCGAGACGCTTCAGTCGGGCCGCGAGCTCGAGCTGCGGCGGACTCGAGAAGTAGTTGGAGACGTGCGCAAGCGTGCTCGCCTGTCGCGTGATCGCGCCGACGAACGCCGGATGCGCATGTCCCAGTGCGTTCACCGCGATGCCCGCGAGGAAGTCGAGGTAGCGGTTGCCCTCGGCGTCCCAGACGTGGCATCCCTCACCGCGCGTCAGCATGGCGATCGGCGTGTTGAACGTGCGCATCATGTCGCGGTCGACGCGGCTCTTCCAGTCGCTCATGAGTCCTCCGGGACGACCTCGGTGCCGGAGCCGTTCTGGGTGAACACCTCGAGCAGGATGGAGTGGGGTACGCGGCCGTCGATGATGGCCGCCTTGGCGACCCCGCCGTCGACGGCGTCGAGACAGGCGGTCATCTTCGGGATCATGCCCGATTCGAGCGTGGGCAGCATGGCTCGGAGCTCACCCGTCGTGATCTGCGAGACGAGCGAGTCGCGGTTGGGCCAGTCGCTGTACAGCCCGGCGACATCGGTCAGGATGACGAGCTTCGCGGCACCGAGTGCCACCGCGAGCGCCGCGGCGGCCGCGTCGGCGTTCACGTTGAGCGTCTGGCCGGGCTGGTCGAGGTCGGGGGCGATCGAGGAGACCACCGGGATGTTACCGGCGTCGAGGTAGGCCTGCACCGAGGTGGGGTCGACGCTGACGACGTCGCCGACGAGCCCGATGTCCACGGTCTCGCCGTCGACGAGGATCGAGCGACGACGCCCGCCGAACAGGCCCGCGTCCTCGCCGGACAGTCCTGCGGCGAGCGGGCCGTGTTCGTTGATCCGCCCCACGAGCTCGGGGTTGACCTGACCCGTGAGGACCATCCGCACGACCTCCATGGCCTCGGGGGTCGTGACCCGGTACCCGCCGCGGAACTCGCTGTGGATGTCGAGCCGGTCGAGCATCGCGGAGATCTGCGGGCCGCCACCGTGCACGACGACGGGCTTCAGTCCCGCGTAGCGCAGATAGACCATGTCCTCGGCGAACGCCTGCGCGAGCTCGTCGCTCACCATCGCGTTGCCGCCGAACTTGACGACGATCGTCTGGTCGCGGAAGGTCTTCAGCCAGGGAAGCGACTCGATGAGGGTGGCGGCCTTGATCGCCGCCTCCTCGGGAGAGTTGTCTCGATACTGGGTCATCATCAGCTCGCGTACGCGCTGTTCTCGTGCACGTAGTCGTGCGTGAGGTCGTTCGTCCAGATGGTGGCTCCCGTGTCACCGGCGTGGAGGTCGATGAGCACGTGCACGGCGCGCGGCGACAGGTCGACGAGGTCGCGCGACTGATCCGGCTCGCCGGCCGTGCACACCTGGACGCCGTTCATGGCCACGTCGATCCCGTACGGGTCGAACTCGGCGCCCGTGGTCCCGACGGCCGCGAGCACCCGGCCCCAGTTCGGGTCGTTGCCGAAGATGGCCGCCTTGAAGAGGTTGCTGCGGGAGACCGCGCGGGCGACCTCGACCGCGTCGTCCTCGGACACCGCGCCGACGACCTCGATCGCGACGTCGTGGGCCGCGCCCTCGGCATCGGCCTGCAACTGCAGGGTGAGGTCGCGACAGACCTCCGTCAGCGCCTCGGTGAAGGCGGACAGCTCCGGGGTCACGCCACTCGACCCGGACGCGAGGAGCGACACCGTGTCGTTGGTGGACATGCAGCCGTCGGAGTCGAGGCGGTCGAAGGTGACACGGGTCGCGCTGCGGAGCGCCTGGTCGAGCTGTGCCGGCTCGAGCACGGCGTCGGTCGTGATGACGACGAGCATCGTCGCGAGCCCGGGGGCGAGCATGCCCGCGCCCTTCGCCATGCCGCCGACGGTCCATCCGTCCGCGCTCCGAACGGCCTGTTTCGGCTTCGTGTCGGTCGTCATGATCGCGGTCGCCGCGGCGAGGCCGGCCGCTTCGCTCGCACCGTCCTCGTCGGCGACCGCGCGGGTGGCGTCCCAGACGCCCGCGGTCAGCTTGTCGAGGTCGAGCTGTTCGCCGATGAGCCCCGTGGAGCAGACGAGGACGTCGCCGGCCGAGACCGCGAGTCGCTCTGCGACGGCCTCCGCGGTCGCGTGCGTCGTCTGGAAACCGCGCGTCCCCGTATAGCAGTTCGCGCCGCCGGAGTTCAGGACGATCGCCGAGACGATGCCGTCCTGCATGACCTGCTCGCTCCAGAGGACCGGGTTGGCCTTGCACCGGTTGCTCGTGAACACCGTCGCCGCGTGCTGCAGCGGACCGACGTTGTGGACCACCGCGAGGTCGAGGCCCCCGGAGGTCTTGAGGCCGCAGGCGACGCCCGCCGCGAGGAACCCTGCTGCTGCTGTCACACTCACGGTGCCACTCCATTCACACTCAAGCCGGTCGTCTCGGGGAGCCCGAGCGCGATGTTCGCCGATTGGATCGCCGCGCCGGCGGTCCCCTTCACGAGGTTGTCGACGGCGGTCACGACGACGACCCGTCCCACCGTCTCGTCGACGGCGAGTCCGATCAGCGCGGTGTTGGCGCCGAGGACGTCGGCCGTCCGGGGGAACGAGCCCTCGGGCAGCACCTGGACGAACGGCTCGTCGGCGTAGGCCGTCTCCCAGGCCTCGCGGACCGCTGCCGCCGTGGTGCCCGGGACGATGCGTGCCGTCGAGGTGGCCAGGATGCCGCGCGACATCGGGACGATGACCGGGGTGAACGAGATGGACGCGCGATCGGCACCGGCCGCCCGGAGGCTCTGCGTGATCTCGGGGATGTGACGGTGGGTACCGCCGACGGCGTACGGGTTGGCCGTGCCGAGCACCTCGCTCGCGAGCAGGTTGACCTTCAGGCTCTTCCCCGCGCCGGACGGCCCGACGGCGAGCACGGAGACGAGGTCGAGCGGCTCGATCACCCCCGCGGCGATGCCGGGCGCGAGGGACAGGGCGACGGTGCTCGCGTTGCATCCAGGAGCGGCGATCCGCTTGGCGCCCACGAGAGCGTCGCGCCCCCGACCGGTGGACGTCTGGAGCTCCGGCACACCGTAGGCCCAGGCGCCGAAGTAGTCGCCGCCGTAGAAGGCGTCCCAGTCGGCTTCGTCGACGAGCCGGTGGTCGGCTCCGCAGTCGACGACGAGGGTCTCCGGTGGAAGCGATGCCGTGACCTCACCCGACTTGCCGTGCGGCAGGGCGAGGAAGACGACGTCGTGTCCCGCGAGCACCTCCGGCGTCGTCGCCTCGAGGACGAGATGCCGGAGTGATCGGAGGTGTGGCTGGTGGTCGACGAGCGGTTGACCGGCGTTCGCGTGCGCGGTCACCGTCCGGACGTCGAAGTCGGGGTGGTCGGCGAGCAGCCGAAGCAGCTCGCCTCCTGCGTAGCCGGATGCTCCGGCCACCGCTACAGAGAAGGACATGGCTCTACCTTATTGAGTGGACGCTCGAGGGGCGGAGGCGGCGACTCCTGGACGACTGCACGGTCACCTGGACCGTGCGCGCACCGGGGTCGCCTATCGTCGCTCTGCGGTAGCGCGTGCGGACACGGGACGGCGGAGGGCGCGGAGCGTGATCGCCCGCGAAGAACCCTGTGCCTGGAAACGTGCCATGTCGAGAGCGTACTACGACGACGAGGATGCCGACGAATCCGCGCCCGGAGCAGCCCGCTCCGCGATGAGCGCGGCCTGGACCCGCGACCGTGCGTCGAGCTTCACGAGGATCCGGGACACGTGCGTGCGGGCCGTCGCCTCGGACAGCCCGAGCGCGGTCGCGATCCCGGCGTTGCTCAGCCCCGCGCGCAGCTGCTCGAGGACCTCACGCTCCCGTGGTGTGAGCGTGGCCAGACCGGGGTGCGCCGGAGCCGGTGCCGGCACGACCGGAGGTCTGGCCGCGGCGAGCCGTTCGAGGACTCGGCGGGTCACCTCAGGGGCGAGCACCGCCTCGCCCGCTTGCACTCGTCGGATCGCATCGACGAGGCCGGCAGCGGAGACCGTCTTCACCAGGAAGGCGTTCGCCCCGGCCGCCAGCGCCTCGTCGACGTACCGGTCGAGCGCGAAGGTGGTGAGCATGATGATGCTCGGCGGTGGGGCGACCGCGGCGAGGATGGCCGGGATCGCATCGATCCCGGAGGAACGCGGCATCTGGACGTCGAGCAACACGACGTCCGGTCGGTGTCGCACGGCTTGCGCGACGACGGCCTCCCCGTCCGCCGCCTCGGCGATGACCAGGATGTCGTCCGGCTCGTCGAGCAGCGCTCCCAGACCCGCTCTGACGGCCGCATGGTCGTCCGCGATGAGGACCGTGATGGTCATGACGCCCCTCCTGCGGTGACGACCGCGGGGGTGGCCGGCGACACCGGGGTCGGCACGGTGAGCGCTGTCCGCCAGTCGGGACCGTCCGGCCCTGCGACGAGGTCGCCTCCGACCAGGCGTGCCCGCTCGGCCAGGCCGACGAGGCCGACCCCACCGGACCCGGCGAGCACCGAAGACGCGGTCGCCGTCGGCAGCGGGTTGCTGAGCGTGACGGACAGGGCACCGGGCGGGAGCGAGACCTCGACCCGCACGGAGGCACCCGGCGCGTGCTTCGCGGTGTTCGTCAGGCCTTCGACGAGCGTGCGGAGCCCGACGATCGAGGTCTGCGCGGGGACCTCGGCGAGCGCCGCGTCGTCCGGTGCCCGTACCTCCACCTCCAGTCCGTTGGCACGGGCGACCTCGACCGCGCGGCGGACCGACTCGGCCGTGAGTCGGTCTGGTGCCTGGGCCAGCTCGTCGGCCGACTGGTCACCGCGGAGCACGTCGATCATCGTGCGCATGTCGGCGAGCGCGTCGAGACTGCTGGTCCGGACGAGTGCGAGGCTGCGCCGCAGCGCAACCGGGTCGGTGCCGTCGCGTCGTTCCAGGGCCGCCGCCGACTGCATCGCGATCGCCGAGAGGTGACCGGCGATGACGTCGTGCAGCTCCCGGCTGAGCTCGAGCCGTTCACGGGTCACGGCGTCCTGTCGGAGCGCAGCCGCTGCCTGGGCGATCGTGTCCGCGCGCTCGCGCTGGCGTTCGGCCTCGAGACGGGGATACCGGACCATCCTGCCGTACCAGATCGAACTCGCCAGGATGACCGGGACGATGATGAGCGAGCCGAGGACCACTCCCCGACCGAGCCGGGTGACGGCCTGGACGTCGTCGGTGAACCAGATCACCGCGAAGACACCGACCGACACGACGGCGAGCGCGGTGCAGGCGAACGCGGCGACGTCCATGACCCGGGACCGCGAGTAGAGCGCCGCCGCATAGGCGAGGTCGGACACGACGATGAGCATCCCGAGGCCGCTGCCTCCGGTGGTGAGCGCCTCGGCGAGGGCGATCAGGACGCCGACGGCCAGCGTGGTCAACGGACGTCGGCGGCGGAGCAGGTGCACCGCCAGGATGGCGACGAGGAACGCGAGCGTGAGGAGGAGCGGCGGTTCCGACACGGTCGTCCCCCAGGGGACATGGATCCCGAGGAGGGCGAACAGGAGTCCCATGGCCGCGCACACCGTGGTGATGACCGGCTCACGGTGTCGATCCACCCATGCGCGCGGTCCTTCGAGAGCAGCCATACCTCCATCACACCAGCTCGAGCCGCGCGGCGCGAGCGTCGGAGGGACGAGCCGGCGTACGCAGTTCCGCTGACCCAGTCGCCGGCGGATCAGCAGCACGGTCGATGTGGCACGGCATCACCCCGCGACACCATCGGAACATGGACAGCTTCACTGAACTCTTCGGCACGAGCCCACTCATCTGGGCCATCCTCGGCGCGGAGGCCGCGTTCTGGATCCTCCTCTTCGGCGGGCTCGCGGTCCGCTACCTCCTCCGGCGGCGCCGGCTCAGCGCGATCATGTTGATCGGTGTACCGGTCGTGGACCTCGTCCTCCTGGTCCTGACCGCGACCGACCTCGCGTCCGGCGAGGAGCCGAACGTCACGCACCTCCTCGCGACCATCTACCTGGGCTTCACGGTGGCGTTCGGCCACGCGCTCATCACGAAGGCGGACGTCTGGTTCGCACACCGGTTCGCGGGCGGTCCAGCACCGCGGCCGAAGCCGAAGTCCGGGCCCGCGTACGTCCGGGCCGCCTGGTCGGAGTGGCGTCGGGTGGTCCTCGCCGTCGCGATCGCGGTCGCCGGGCTCCTCGCGATGCAGGCCATGGTCGGCTGGACCGTCCCCGCCTCCTTCGCCCTCGCGAACGAGGACGTCATCTGGGGCATGATCATCAAGCTCGTCGCGGTCACCGCCATCTGGTTCGCCGCAGGCCCGGTGTACGCCGTCCTCTTCCGGAGCTCCGCGCCCGCGTCTGACACCACGGAGCGGGTTTCGAATTCCGTTCCGACATCTCAGGGGCGTCCCTAACGGCGCTCTATCTCATATCTGAGATAGAGTGACGACATGGAAGACACGGCAACGTTTGAACGAACGGACCCTGCGGCACCGCTCCGGCAGGTCGGAGCACTCATCCGCGGCGCCCGTCAGGGACGCAAACTCACCCAGGCCCAGCTGGCGGAACGCGTCGGCACGAGCCAGAGCGCGATCAACCGGATCGAGCAGGGCAGTCAGAACATCAGCATCGACCTCCTGAGCCGGATCAGCACCGCGCTCGAGAGTGAGATCGTCAGTTTCGGCGAACAGAAGAAGAACTCGCACCTCCGCGTCCAGGGTGGCCGACAGCTGCACGGGACCATCGCGGTGCGTTCGAGCAAGAACGCCTCGGTCGCGCTCCTGTGCGCCGCGCTCATGAACCGCGGCCGCACCACGCTGCACGGCATCGCCCGGATCGTCGAGGTCGACCGCATCATCGACGTCCTGCGCAGCCTGGGCGTCTCCGTGGTCTGGTCGCCCGACGGCCAGGACGTCGAGATCCACGTCCCGGACGACCTCTCACTCGAGAGCATCGACGAGGACGCCGGTCGCCGGACCCGCAGTGTGCTCATGTTCCTCGGTCCGCTGCTCGGCCGCTACGACACCTTCGCCCTCCCCTACGCCGGTGGTTGCGACCTCGGGACCCGCACCGTCGAGCCACACCTCATCGCGCTCCGGCCGTTCGGCCTGTCCATCGAGGCGACCGCCGGCTGGTACCAGGCCACCGTCGCCCCCGACGTGCCCGAGGAGCTGAGCGTCGTGCTCACCGAGCGCGGCGACACCGTGACCGAGAACGCCATCATGGCCGCCGCGGTACGCGACGGCGTCACGACCATCCGCAACGCCAGCCCGAACTACATGGTGCAGGACCTGTGCTTCTACCTGGAGCTCCTCGGCATCACCATCGAGGGCATCGGGAGCACGACGCTCCGGATCACCGGCCGCAGCGTCATCAACGAGGACGTGGACTACTGGCCGAGTGAGGACCCGGTGGAGGCGATGAGTCTGCTCACCGCCGGGATCGTCACCGACTCGGAGATCACCGTCACGCGCGTGCCGATCGAGTTCATGGAGATCGAGCTCGCGACGCTCGGCGAGATGGGACTGCGCTACACCCGCTCCCCCGAGTACGCAGCCGCGAACGGTCGGACCCGTCTCGTCGACGTCACCGTGCACCCCTCGAAACTGCACGCCCCGATCGACAAGATCCACCCCATGCCGTTCCCGGGGCTCAACATCGACAACCTCCCGTTCTTCGCGGTCATCGCGGCCTGCGCCGAGGGCGACACGCTCATCCACGACTGGGTGTACGAGGGCAGGGCGATCCACCTCACCGACCTGACCCGACTCGGCGCGAACGTCCGCCTGCGCGACCCGCACCGCATCGACGTCTCCGGGCCGACGCACTGGTCCGGCGCCGAGGTGAGCTGCCCTCCCGCGCTGCGACCGGCAGTCGTCATCCTGCTCGCCATGCTCGCCGCGAAAGGTACGAGCGTGCTCCGGAACGTCGACATCATCGCTCGCGGGTACGAGCAGCTGCAGGAGCGGCTCATCACCCTGGGTGCGTCGATCGAGACCTTCCGCGACTGAGTCCGTCCCGTCCGACGGACGCGGCCCCGCAGATCGTCGATCCGCGGGGCCGCTGTCGTCCGGTACGACCGGCTCAGTCCCGGATGCTCGCGCCGAAACGCTCGGCCGCCACCGCCGCGCCGGCGAGCTTCGCGTCGCTCGCCTCCGCCGCGGTGAGCGTGCGGTCCGGCGCGCGGAACCGCAGCGCGAAGGTCAGGCTCTTGCCGCCCTCGGGGACGCCCGAGCCGCGGTAGTCGTCGACGAGGCGGATGTGCTCGAGCAGCGAACCGGCTCCGACCCGGACGGCGTCGAGGACCTCGCCGGCGGAGACCGTCGCGGGGACGAGCAGCGAGAGGTCCTGCGTCGCAGCGGGCAGGGTGCCGATGCCGACGGCCTCGGGCAGTGCGTCGCCGAGCGCGATGATGCGATCCAGGTCGAGTTCCGCGACCGCTACGACGCGCGGCAAGTTCGCCTCCTCGGCGACGGCCGGGTGGACCTCCCCCGCGTACCCCACCAGGACGTCGCCCACGTGCAAGGCCGCGGTCCGTCCGGGGTGCAGTGCCTGGTGGCTGCCCTGCGAGACGGTGATGTCGACACCGGTCGCCACTGCGACGGCCTGGACGGCCTCGAGCGCGTCCGCGATACCGGCCGCGACGGCGGGCTGGCCCGGCTGCTTCGCGACGGCGTTGCCGACCGCGAGGAATCCCAGATGACGCGGTTGGGCCGGGACGCCCGCCTCGAGCTCCTCGAGCTGGGCCTCGCTCGGACGGACCGCCGCCTGCGGGAGTTCGGCCTGGCCGAACGCGCCGTGACGGGACGGACGGAACACCGCGCCGACCTCGAAGATCGAGAGGTCGGTCAGACCGCGCGAGACGTTCCGGTGGGCCACCGCGAGGAGACCGGGCAGGATCGACGCGCGGAGGAAGGGGGCCTTCGCGTCGAGCGGGTTCGCGAGCTTCACGGCCGGGAACTCACCCGGCTGCGGAGCGCCGAACCGGGCGTTCTCCTCGGCGGAGACGAACGGGTAGGCCAACACCTCGGTGGCGCCGCCGTAGGCGAGCGCGTCGGCGACCCCACGGCGCAGCCGCTGCGAACGCGAGAGCCCGCGTCCCGGAGGCGCGACGGGGAGCACCGACGGGATGCGGTCGTATCCGAGGATCCGCGCCACCTCCTCGGCGAGGTCCTCCTTGCCGGTGATGTCGTGGCGCCAGCTCGGCGGCGTCACGAGCAGGCCGCCATCGGTAGCCTCGACGGCCGCGCCGATCTCGGCGAGCGCGGATCGTGTCTCGTCCGCTCCGAACGTGACGCCGATGAGGCCGTTGATGTAGTCGTCGGGGAGCAGGATCGGCTCGCGATCCGGCGCCGTGGTGACGGTGGAGCCGAGGTCGTCCGTCCGGCCGCCGGCCAGGTCGACGAGCAACTGCGCGACGCGACCGGCGGCCGCGACGGCGATCTGTGGATCGACACCGCGCTCGAACCGCTTGGACGCCTCGCTCGGCAGCTTGTGGCGACGCGCGCTCCGCGCGATGGACACCTGGTCGAAGTTCGCGGCCTCGATGAGGACGTTACGCGTGGCATCGGTGATCTCGGTGTCGAGGCCACCCATCACGCCCGCGAGCCCGATCGGGCCCGAGTCGTCGGTGATCAACAGGTCCTCGTCGTGGAGCTTCCGCTCCTGGCCGTCGAGCGTGACGAAGGTCTCGCCGGACCGCGCGCGCCGGACGACGATGCCGCCAGTGAGCTTGTCGAGGTCGTACCCGTGGATCGGCTGCCCGAGCTCGAGCATGACGTAGTTCGTGATGTCGACGACGAGCGACAGCGAGCGGATGCCGGCGAGCTTCAACCGGGCAACCATCCACGGCGGGGTCGGCTTCGTCGGGTCGACGTCGCGCACGACGCGGGTGACGAACACGCTCGACCCGACGCGACCGCGGATCGGCGCAGCATCCTCGACCGTGACGGGGAAGCCGTCGAGTGGCCCGGTGAACGCCTCGGGGACGCTCGCCGCCGGGTCGCGGAAGGCCGCACCGGTCGCGTGCGAGTACTCACGTGCGACCCCTCGGATCGAGAACGCGTAGCCGCGATCAGGCGTCACGTTGAGCTCGACCGCAGCGTCGTCGAGACCGAGCAGGCTGATCGCGTCGGTGCCGACGGGTGCCTCGACCCCGATCGTCGAGAGACGCAGGATCCCGTCGTGGTCCTCACCGAGACCGAGCTCGCGAGCCGAGGCGATCATGCCGTCCGACACGTGGCCGTAGGTCTTGCGAGCGGCGATCGGGAACGGACCGGGCAGGACGGCGCCGGGCAGGGTGACGACCACCTGGTCGCCGACGAAGAAGTTGCCGGCGCCGCAGACGATGCCCCGCACGGCGCCCTCGGCGTCACCCTCGGCGACGCGGACCTGGCACCAGCGGATGGTCTTGCCGTTGGACTGCGGCTCCTCGACGAACTCGAGGACCTCGCCGACCACGATGGGACCGGTCAGCTCGAAGCGGTGGACGTCCTCCTCCTCGAGCCCGACGCGCACGAGCGCGGCGTGGACGTCTTCAGGGGTGGTCCCCGGGGCGAGTTCGACGAACTCCCCGAGCCAGCTCAATGGAACACGCACGACTACACCACCATCCCGAACTGCTGGGAGAAGCGGACGTCGCCCTCCACCATCTCTCGCATGTCCTGCACGCCGTCGCGCAGCATCAGGCCGCGCTCGACACCCATCCCGAAGGCGAAGCCCGAGTAGACCTCGGGGTCGATACCGGCGGACCGGAGCACGTTCGGGTTGATCATGCCGCACCCACCCCACTCGATCCAACGCGGCCCGTCCTTGAAGGTCGGGTGCCAGAAGTCGAGCTCGGCGCTCGGCTCGGTGAAGGGGAAGTAGCTGGGACGCAGGCGGACCTTCGCGTCGTCGCCGAAGACGCTCTTCACGAAGTGGTCGAGCGTTCCGCGCAGGTGCGCCATCGTCAGGCCCTTGTCGACGGCGAGACCCTCGAACTGCATGAAGACGGGCGTGTGCGTCGCGTCGAGCTCGTCCGTGCGGTAGACGCGCCCGGGGGCGAGCACGTACACGGGGAGTTCGCGCTCGAGCAGCGAGCGCACCTGGACCGGCGAGGTGTGCGTCCGCAGGACGAGGTGTGACTCCAGCGGCTCCACGAAGAAGGTGTCCTGCATCGCGCGGGCCGGGTGGTCGGCGTCGAAGTTCAGTGCGTCGAAGTTGAACCACTCGCTCTCGACCTCTGGCCCCTCGGCGATCTCCCACCCCATGCCGACGAAGATGTCGGACACGCGGTCCTGGAGCAGCGTGAGGGGGTGCCGGGCACCGGGCAGGCGTCGCAGCGGGACGGCGGTGACGTCGATCGCCTCGGCGGCGAGGCGTGCCTCCGTCTCGGCGGCGACGATCTCGCCCTCGCGCTCGCTCAACGCCTTCGAGACGCGCCCGCGAGCCTGACCGACCAGCTTGCCGAGCGCGGCCTTCTGGTCGTTCGGCACGCTGCGGAGCGATCCGTTGAGGGCGGCGAGCGGTGATGCTTCGCCGGCGTGGGCTGATCGGACCGCTTTCAGGGCGGCCGAGTCGGTGGCTGCGGCGATCGCTTCGAGAGCGGCGTCGACCGCGGCGTTCACCGCTGGTTCGGAGATTGGGGATGCGTCGGACACGAGAGCCAAGTCTACCCAGGCGGTCGGCCCACATGGGCGACCGTCCTCGCCCCGACGGGGGCCCGATTGCCCGGGCTCCGTCGGGACGACGTCAGATGCTCGCGCCGGACGACTGGTTCCCCGCCTGGATGCCGAGGATCTTGGTCGTCGTGTCCTCGGTCACGGCCTGTTCCTTCGGCGTCCGTGGCGACCGTCTGGTACGCACCTCGACGATCTTCGCGACGCCCGAGAGGATCAGGCAGAGCACGATGTAGATCGAGCCCATCACGATGATCGAGGGGATGATCGGGCTGCCGTACAGCGCCTGCGAACCGAACTGCTTCGCGAGGTAGAGGAGCTCCTGGTAGGTGATCAGGAAGCCGAGTGCCGTGTCCTTGAGCGCGACGACGAGCTGGGCGATGATGACCGGAAGCATCGCGCGGATCGCCTGCGGGAACAGGATGAGGCGCAGGACCGCGGACTTCCGCAGGCCGATGGCGTAGGCGGCCTCGCCCTGCCCCTTCGGCAACGACTCGATGCCCGCTCGGAAGATCTCGGAGAACACCGCGCCGTTGTACAGCGTCAGCGCGATGGCGACGGCGACGAACGGCGTCACGAAGGTGAAGCCGAGGGGTGGCAGCCCGTAGTACATGAGCATCATCAGGATGAGGACCGGGACCGCCCGGAAGAACTCGATGAAGATCGTGAACGGGACGCTGATGATCTTGTGGTCGGACAGTCGGCCGATCGCCAGCACCAGTCCGAGGACGACGCTGCAGACGGCGGCGACCGCGAACGCGGACAGGGTCGCGCCCGTCGCCTGGAGGATCTGCTCCCAGACGCGCGGGAAGGTGAAGAGCTTCCACTTCGAGGCGGTGAACTGTCCGGTCTCGATGAAGCGGAAGACGACGAAGGCGAGGATGCCGGCGACGACGAGCACCGTCGCCGCACCGATCCAGCGATAGCGGACGATGGCCTTCGGGCCGGGGGTGTCGAACAGGACGGAGCTCATCGCGCGATCCTCCACTTCTTCTCGAAGGCCCGTTGGGCGAGGGACAGGAGCGACACGAGCGCCACGAAGATGAGGGCCACCCACAGCAGCCCGATGAGGAGCGGCTCACCTCGCTCGGACAGGTTCGCGCGGATCGCGCCCGCTTCGGCGACGGAGAAGCCGGCGGCGACCGTCGTGTTCTTGAGCAGGGCGATCAGCACGCTGAACAGCGGAGGCAGGACGGCACGGAACGCCTGCGGCAGGATGACGAGCGTCATGGTCTGTCCGAACGGCAGCCCGATCGCGCGTGCGGCCTCGGCCTGACCGATCGGCACCGTGTTGACGCCGGACCGCAGGACCTCCGCGACGTAGGTCGCTGTGTAGAGGCTCAGCCCGATGATCGCGAGCGTCGTGTAGCTCACTTCGGGGAGCCCGAGCTTCGGGTAGCCGAAAGCGAAGAAGAAGAGGATGAGGGTCAGCGGGGTGTTGCGCACCGTGTTGACGTACACGGTGCCGAAGAGGCGCATCGCCGGGACCGGCGAGACCCGCATGGCACCGACGATGGTGCCGAGGATGAGCGCGAAGAACCCCGACACCACGAAGAGCAGCAGGGTGTTGCGGAAGCCCGTGACGAAGAGGTCGAGGTTGTCGAGCAGGACGTTCATGTCGCGCACGCCTTTCGGGAGGGGGACGCCCGTGGCGGGCGCCTGGGCGGAGTCGACGGGACAGCTCCCCCGGACGGCCGCTGGTCGGCGGCCGCCCGGGGCGCTGCTTAGTAGTCGTCGACCGCCGGCTGGGTCACCTTGGTGCCGGAGGCGCCGAGGGTGGCGTCGTAGATCTTGGTCCAGGTGTCGCCGCCATCGGTGAACATCGTGTTGATGAAGTGGCGGAGGGCGTCGTCACCCTTCGGCAGACCGATGCCGTACAGCTCGGTGCTGAACGGCTCGCCCACGACCTTGAGCTCGTCGGGGAACTGCGCCGCATACCCGATCAGGATCGCCTGGTCGGTCGTGACCGCGTCGACCTTGCCGTCGTTCAGGGCCTCGACACACTGCGAGTAGGTGTCGAACTCCTCCGTCTTGGTGTCGGGGAAGTTGTCCTTGATGTTCTGGATGGGCGTGGAGCCCGTCGCCGAACACACCGTCTTGCCGGCGAGGTCGTCCTCGCCCTTGATGTCGTCGTTGTCCGCGGCGACGAGCAGGCCCTGGCCGGTCTCGAAGTACGGTCCGGCGAAGTCGATCTGCTCCTTGCGCTTGTCGGTGATCGAGTAGGTGCCGACGTAGTAGTCGATGTCACCGTTCACGATGGCCGACTCGCGGTTGGCGCTCGGGATCGCCTTGAACTCGATCTTGTCGGCGTCGAAGCCGAGCGACGCGGCGATCCAGGTGGCCATCTCGACGTCGAAGCCGGAACGCTCGCCGGTGGCGGCGTCGAGGTAGCCGAGACCGGGCTGGTCCTCCTTGACGCCGATGCGGACCTTGTCGGCCTTCACCATCGCGTCGTACGTGGGGCTGCCCTCGAGCTGGACGTCGGTGGCGACCTCGAAGAGTGCGCCGCCGTCGGACGCGCCGTCGGTCGATCCGGTGCCGGCGTCGCCGCCGCTGCACCCGCTGAGCGCGAGCGCTGCTGCAGCGACTCCCGCGGTGATGAACATGAGCCTCTTGCGCATGTTTTCCTTCCTTCCTTGGTGCCCGGGACGGGCCGATCGGTTGGTCAGTTCCGGGTCGCCGCGCGGGTCGCGCGATCCGGAGTCGGATGGGTCAGTGGGTGAGGAGCTTCGACAGGAAGTCCTTCGCCCGCTCGGACTGCGGGTTCGTGAAGAACGACTCGGGGTCGGTGTCCTCGAGGATCTCGCCGTCGGCCATGAACACGACGCGGTCGGCGGCCTTCCTGGCGAAGCCCATCTCGTGGGTGACGACGATCATGGTCATGCCCTCACTGGCGAGCTGCACCATGACGTCGAGGACCTCGTTGATCATCTCGGGGTCGAGGGCCGAGGTCGGCTCGTCGAACAGCATGACCTTCGGCTTCATCGCGAGGGCGCGGGCGATCGCGACGCGCTGCTGCTGCCCGCCGGACAACTGTGCCGGCAGCTTGTCGGCCTGCACGCCGATGCCGACGCGCTCGAGCAGCACCTTCGCCGCATCGTCGGCGTCGCGCTTCTTCTGCTTGCGCACCTTGATCGGGCCGAGGGTGACGTTCTCGCGGATCGTCTTGTGCGCGAACAGGTTGAACGACTGGAACACCATGCCGACGTCGGCGCGCAGCTCGGCGAGCTGCTTGCCTTCCTCCGGCAGCTTCTTGCCGTCGATCCGGATCTCCCCCGAGCTGATCGTCTCGAGCCGGTTGATCGTCCGGCAGAGGGTGGACTTGCCGGACCCGGACGGTCCGATCACGACGACGACCTCACCCTTGTTGACGGTGAGGTTGATGTCCTTCAGGGCGTGGAACTCGCCGTAGTGCTTCTCGACGTTCTCCATGACGACGAGGGGCTCGCCGCGCCCTGCCTGGATCGGGTTGCTCGTGGTCTCGTATGCGCCGGCGGCACCATGCGAGGCTGCTGCATCGGGTTCCGTCGGGCCGGAGTTCGGGGACACTGTTGGCTCCATGTAACCCAAACTAGGTGACCGTGTGTTTCGTGCGCATGACGGAAGCGCTACGGTTACCGTTTCGTAACCTCGACGGTCGACGCCTCAGGCGCTCAGGCGTGCTGCGCGAACGCGCTCTCGAAGACGCACACCGACGCCGCAGTGGCCAGGTTCATGCTCTCGGCACGGCCGTAGATCGGTACCGTAACCGCACGGTCGACGAGCTCGAGGTGCTCGTCGGTGAGTCCCCTGGCCTCGTTGCCGAACACCCATGCCGTCGGCCGCGCGAGCACGCCTTCCGACCGGGCCACGAGGAGGTCCTCGCCCTTGATGTCGGCAGCGAGCGTCTGCAGTCCCGCTGCACGGGCTCGTTCCAGCACGGCGGGCAGCTCGACATCGACCGCGACGGGCAGGTGGAAGAGCGAGCCGGTCGTGGAGCGCACGACCTTCGGGTTGTAGAGGTCGACGGTCCGTCCACTCAGGAAGACGGCGTCCGCGCCGGCGGCGTCGGCGGCTCGGATGATCGTCCCGAGGTTGCCCGGATCGCGGACCTCCTCCAGGATGACGACGAGCTGCGGCTCTCCGGCGAAGATGTCCTTGATCGAGGTCGGGAACTGCTGCGCGACCGCGATGAACCCCTGCGGGGTGACGGTGTCGGCCATCGACTCGAGGACCTGCTCGGTGACGAACTCGACCTCGAGTCCTGCATCGGTGGCCGTGGCCCCGATGTCGGTGTAGCGCTCGAGGGCCGTCGGCGTCGCGTACAGCTCGAGGATCAGGTCGGGCCGGAACTGCAGGGCCTCCGAGACCGCCTGTGGTCCTTCGAGGAGGAACAGGCCGGTCTCCTGTCTCGCCGGACGCTTGGCGAGTTTGGCGACGGAACGGACGCGCGGTGACCGCGGATTGTCAAGCACGCATCCATCCTATGGGTCGCACTCCGGACAGACGAAACGGCCCGATCCCTGGTGGGATCGGGCCGTTCGAACACGTCCTCCGGTCGGACGCAGGGCTTCCGACTACGCGGAGACCTTGGGCGCCGAGGTGTCGGCGGGCAGCGCGGCCTTGGCCGACGCGACGAGGGCCGCGAAGGTGGCGGGCTCGTGCACCGCGAGGTCGGCGAGGATACGGCGGTCGACCTCGATCCCGGCGAGGCCGAGACCCTGGATGAAGCGGTTGTACGTCATGCCGTTGGCACGCGAAGCCGCGTTGATGCGCTGGATCCAGAGGCGACGGAAATCACCCTTGCGCGCACGACGGTCGCGGTACGAGTAGACGAGGGAGTGAGTGACCTGCTCCTTGGCCTTGCGGTACAGACGCGAACGCTGACCGCGGTAACCGGCGGC
This sequence comes from Plantibacter sp. VKM Ac-2876, assembly GCF_015350715.1. Classification (NCBI taxonomy): domain Bacteria; kingdom Bacillati; phylum Actinomycetota; class Actinomycetes; order Micrococcales; family Microbacteriaceae; genus Plantibacter; species Plantibacter sp. VKM Ac-2876. Next base: position 25,537 of record NZ_JADKSI010000004.1, read on the forward strand.
GCGCTCGAGGATGACGCGACGCTTCTTGTGAGCGTTGACCGCCCTTTTGACTCTTGCCATGTTCCTAGTTCCTTACGGGTAAACGGTCTAGCGACCGAGCAGCTTCTTCATGACCTTGGCGTCGGCGGGCGCCAGCACCTGGTCCTGGTTCAGGCGACGGGTGCGACGGCTGGACTTGCTCTCCAGGTTGTGTCGCATACCGGCCTGCTGCTTCATCAGCTTGCCGCTGCCGGTGACCTTGAATCGCTTCTTGGCCCCGGAGTGGGTCTTCTGCTTCGGCATGGGATTCCTCGTTTCTTATCGGTTCTCGTCGGCGGATGACTCCGCCGGAGCAGCCTCGTCGGCTTCGTCGGCGTCAGCCGGACGTGCCTTGGATGCCGCACGTTGTGCGTTGGCTTCGGCTTTCGCCTCGGACTTGTTCTTGAGCGGACCGACGACCATCACCATGTTGCGACCGTCGACCATGGGGGTGGACTCGACGGTGCCCCACTCGGACACGTCCTCGGCGAACTTCTGGAGCAGGCGGACGCCCTGCTCTGGGCGGGACTGCTCGCGGCCGCGGAACTGGATCATGGCTTTCACCTTGTCACCGGCCTTGAGGAAGCCCTCGGCGCGCTTGCGCTTGGTCTCGTAGTCGTGCTGATCGATCTTGAGGCGGAACCGGACCTCTTTGAGGATCGTGTTCGCCTGGTTGCGCCGGGCCTCTTTGGCCTTCTGCGCAGCCTCGTACTTGAACTTGCCGTAGTCCATGATCTTCGCAACGGGCGGCTTGGAGTTGGGTGCGACCTCGACGAGGTCGAGATCCGCTTCCTGCGCGAGGCGAAGGGCGACCTCGATTTTGACGACGCCGACCTGTTCTCCGCCGGGACCGACGAGTCGGACCTCCGGGACGCGGATACGGTCATTGGTACGGGGATCGCTGATGCGGAGCTCCTCTGACTGGGTGGGATGCCACGCGACCAGGTCCGATACCTGCGACGCGACGAAATCGGTTCACCACACACCCGTACCCTCCGCCGGTGTTCAGAACACCTGTCGGAAGGCACCACGCCCGACGACCCGAAGCGGTGAAGCGACAGGCGGAGCGTGACAACCCGGTAACCTTGTGAAGCGGTCAAGCGCGGGTGGGAGAATCTCCTCTTTCGTACCGAGACATGTCTCGGAGCACCGCACGAGTCTAACAGAGGATCCACGTGAACAACACCACCAGCCCGTACGACCACGACGACGAGTCGGGAGGGGCCGATCAGGCCACCCGGGACATCGCCGACGTCCCCGCCGTCGAGGTCATCACCACCGCCGCCGTGCACCTCATGAGCGCTGCAGCGGTCAAGTGCGGCCTCGCGGACGCCCCCGACGCCCAGACGGACCTCGACGAAGCCCGCAAGCTCATCAACGCCCTCGCCGGGCTCATCACCGCGGGTGCCCCGGAGATCAGCGACATGCACGCCCGCTCGCTGCGCGACGGCCTGCGGTCCCTGCAGCTCGCCTTCCGGGAGGCGTCCACCATCCAGGATCCCATCGGCAAGGGTCCCGGCGAGAAGTGGACCGGCCCGGTCACCTGATCGCAGCGCGGCGCTCCGCCTCGCCGATCAGTCGGCGGGGCGGAGCGACACCGCGAGCGAGTCGACGCGCGTCGCGATGACCTCGTCCGCGGCCCAGCGCTGAGCGAGCCGCGCGAGCACCGCGTCGAGCTCCTGCTGGGTCAGTCCCTGCAGCAGGCCGAGCTCGACCACGAGCTCGGATCCGGCGAGCTTCGCCTCCGGGTCTCCGGCTCGCAGTCGCACACTCACGACCGCGAGCTCCTGCTCGATCGATCGATCGAACGCGCCGCGCACCAGCGGGTCCGCGAAGCTGGGCGTCCACGGCTGCGACTGCGCGATCGCCCACAGCGCGGGGCGGCGTACGGCGAACTCGGTGCTCGACGTCGGATCGAGGACCACCACGTCCGTCTGCTCACTCGCGGCCGCCAGGGCGACCCGGACGCCGTCGGCCGGAATCGGCCTCGCCGTCCGGTTCCACGCGGACATCGCCTGCACCGAGCTGAACACCGGGAGCACGGTACGGCCGTCCGGACCAGTCACGGTCACGATGGACAGCTCCTGCGACTTGTCGACCAACTGGCCGTGCTCGTTCTCGCCGGCCTCACCGAGGTGGGCCACGAGCGGGATGAGCAAGCGGGAGTCCCGGAACGCGTCGACGACCTCGGCCTCGCCGACCTCGCCGGCCCGGAAGCGTCGAAGGGACTCGATCAGCCGCTCGGGCGCACTGCCGTCGTCACCGGAACTCGCGTTCGGCTGGAAGCTCCGACCGGCCCAGGGCTGACCAGCCGAATCGGCACCACCCATCGCATGGTGGGCATGCCCGCCCGACGGACCGTGCCGGTCGGGCTCGGAGGATTCGTCAGCGGCCCGAGACATCCAGCGCCTCGGCCAGGGTGAACGCGCCGTTGTAGAGCGCCTTCCCGATGATGGCCCCTTCGAGCCCGAGGGGGACCAGCTCGCGCAGCGCGACCAGGTCGTCGAGGCTCGAGATGCCGCCGGAGGCCACCACCGGCCGCTCCGTGCGCTCGAGCACCTGTCGGAGCAGTTCGATGTTCGGCCCCTGCATCGTGCCGTCCTTCGTGACGTCCGTCACGACGTAGCGTGCGCAGCCCGCCTCCTCGAGACGGTCGAGGACGGTCCACAGGTCGCCGGCGTCCTGCGTCCAGCCGCGAGCGGCGAGCGTCGTGCCACGGACGTCGAGGCCGACCGCGATCGCCTCGCCGTACTGGGCGATGACGCTCGCGGCCCACTCGGGGTTCTCGAGCGCCGCGGTCCCGAGGTTCACGCGTGCGACGCCCGTCTCGAGCGCCTGCTCGAGGGAGGCGTCGTCGCGGATGCCGCCCGACAGTTCGATGTTGACGCCGCGCGCCTTCGAGATGACCTTGCGGATGATCGACCGGTTGTCGCCACGACCGAACGCGGCGTCGAGGTCGACGAGGTGGATCCACTCCGCCCCCTGACGAGCCCAGTCCAGGGCCGCGTCGACGGGCTCGCCGTAGTTCGTCTCCGAACCGGCCTCGCCGCGCGTCAACCGGACGGCCTTGCCGTCCACGATGTCGATCGCGGGGAGCAGCGTCAGGCCGGCCGTCGTGTTGAACTCGTTCATGATCCACCGTCTCTTCGGGAGCTGCGAGCCCCTCGGTTCCCGGCACACAGCATGCCTCGTGGCACAAGCACCAGATCCTAGTCGGCTATAGGGTGCCGAGCCAGTTGGACAGCAGGCGGATACCGGCGTCGCCCGACTTCTCCGGGTGGAACTGCGTCGCTGACAGCGGACCGTTCTCGACGGCCGCGAGGAACGGCACCCCGTGGGTCGCCCAGGTGAGGCGCGGCTCGGGGAACGGCGGCATGACCTTGAGGGTCCACTGCTGTGCGGCATAGGAGTGGACGAAGTAGAAGCGCTCGTCGGCGAGGCCGTCGAAAAGCACGGACCCCGCGTCCGGCGACACCGTGTTCCAGCCCATGTGCGGTAGTACGGGCGCCTCGAGTTCCGTGACCGCGCCGGGCCACTCCCCCAGGCCCTCGGCCTCGGAACCGCGCTCCAAACCACGCTCGAACATGACCTGCATCCCCACGCAGATGCCGAGGACGGGACGGCCTCCCGCGAGACGACGGTCGATCACCTCGTCGCCGTGGGAAGAACGGAGGGCGCCGATCACCGCATCGAAGGCACCGACCCCCGGCACGACGAGACCGTCGGCGGCCTGGGCGGCCTGGCGGTCGCCCGTCAGCACGACGTCGGCGCCGGCGAGCTCGAGGGCCTTGACGGCGGAGTGCACGTTGCCGGAGCCGTAGTCGAGGACGACCACCGACGGGCGTGCACTCACAGCGCGCCCTTCGTCGACGGGATGCCCTGGACCAGCGGGTCGAACGCCTTCGCCTGCCGGAAGGCCCGCGCGAACGCCTTGAACTCCGCTTCGGCGATGTGGTGCGGATCGCGACCGCCGAGGACGTTCACGTGCACGGTGAGGCCCGCGTTGAAGGTGATCGCCTCGAAGACGTGACGCACCATCGAACCCGTGAAGTGCCCGCCGATGAGGTGGAACTCGAATCCGGCCGGTTCCCCGCCGTGCACGAGGTACGGACGACCGGAGATGTCGACCACGGCCTGCACGAGCGCCTCGTCGAGCGGGACCAGCGCGTCGCCGTACCGCGAGATGCCGGCCTTGTCGCCGAGCGCCTGACGGATCGCCTGGCCCAGGACGATACCGACGTCCTCGACCGTGTGGTGGACGTCGATGTCGACATCGCCCGTCGCACGGACGGTCAGGTCGGTCAGCGAGTGCTTCGCGAAGGCCGTGAGCAGGTGGTTGTAGAACGGGACGGAGGTCTCGATGCTGCTCGTGCCGGTGCCGTCGAGGTTCAATTCCAGCTCGATGCTGGACTCGCTCGTCGCGCGCTGGATCCGGGCCGTGCGCTGCTGGGTGGTCATGGGATCCAGTGTATCGAGCGCACCGACGCTGCACGCCGTGTGTCGACGGGTGGGCATCGTCGCGTCATGCGGCTGCACCAGGGCGTGGCGACGCCTATCGTTGAGAGGTCATGACTTCCACACCCAGCATCGCCCCGGCCGTCCCACTCGACGCGACGGAGATCGCCGCTCTCCGTGAACGGTTCCCGATCCTCGCCCGGGAGATGAACGGACACCCGCTCGTCTATCTGGACTCCGGCGCCACCTCGCAACGCCCGATCGAGGTCATCGACGCGGAGCGTGACTACGCGACGCACCAGAACGCCGCCGTCCACCGTGGCGCCCACCTCCTGGCCGCCGAAGCGACGGAGCTCTTCGAGGACGCGCGCGCGACCGTCGCCGCGTTCATCGGTGCCGACGAGCGGGAACTCGTCTGGACCTCCGGCGCGACCGCAGCCCTCAACCTCATCGCCGGGGCCATCGGGAATGCGAGCGCCGGCCTCGGTGGTGCCGCCGCCGAGCAATTCCGCCTCGGCCCAGGTGACGAGATCGTCGTCACGGAACTCGAACACCACGCGAACCTCATCCCCTGGCAGCAACTCGCCGCACGCACCGGTGCGACCCTCCGTCACCTGCCGGTCGACGACCACGGCGTGCTGCGTCTCGACGCCGCAGGCGACGTCATCGGCGAACGCACGCGCATCATCGCGTTCACACACGTGTCCAACGTCACCGGGGCGATCGCGCCGGTCTCCGAGCTCGTCGCCCTCGCCGAACGCGTCGGCGCGCTGACCGTGCTCGACGCCTGCCAGTCCGTCCCGCACCTGCCCGTCGACGTCGCGTCCCTCGGCGTCGACTTCCTCGTGTTCTCCGGTCACAAGATGCTCGGTCCGAACGGCATCGGGGCCCTGTGGGGTCGCCGCCGGCTGCTCGACGCCCTTCCCCCCTTCCTCACCGGCGGGTCGATGATCACGACCGTCACACTCGACGGCGCGGAGTTCCTGCCCGCCCCGCAACGGTTCGAGGCCGGGACCCAGCCGGTGTCGCAGGCGATCGCCCTCGCGAGCGCCGTCCGGTTCCTGCAAGCGGTCGGCATGGACCGTGTCCACGCCACCGAGGCGGCCTACGGACAGCGACTCGCGGCCGGACTCGCCGCCATCCCCGGCGTCACGCTCATCGGCCCGCCGGCCGGGACACCTCGCGCCGGGCTGGCGAGCTTCGACCTCACCGGAGTGCACGCCCACGACGTCGGTCAGTTCTTCGACGATCGCGGCATCGCGGTGCGCGTCGGGCACCACTGCGCGCAACCACTCCACCGCCGGCTGGGCCTCACCGCGTCCACCCGCGCGAGCAGCTACCTCTACACGACGGAGGCCGAGATCGACGCCTTCCTCGAGGCGGCCACCCTCGTCGGTCCGTTCTTCGGGGCCTCCCGATGAGCGGCCTGGAGAGCCTCTACCAGGAGCTCATCCTCGACCACGCCCGCCAGCGCCACGGCTTCGGGTTGCGGGACGCGCCCGCCGCCGAGTCGCACCAGCTCAACCCCACCTGCGGCGACGAGGTCACCCTGCAGCTCCATCCCGGGCCCGACGGTCGTCTCGCACCGATCGCCTGGGAGGGGCACGGCTGCTCGATCTCGCAGGCGTCGAGCTCCTGCTTGAGCGACCTCGCGGCAGGCCTCACACCGGCCGAGCTCCAGGCCCTGGTCGACGAGTTCCGGACGGTCATCCGCTCGCGGGGCACGCTCGAGTTCGACGAGGAACGGTTCGGAGACGCCGCGGCGTTCAGCGGCGTCTCGCGCTACATCGCCCGCGTGAAGTGCGCCATGCTCCCCTGGGTCGCCGCCGAGGAGGCCATCTCCCGCCTGCCGTGAGCAGGCGCCCCACCTCCGCCCGGCCGAGGGCTGGTCAGGCGGGGCTGATCGCTGCCAGGGCCTCGAGGAACGCGGTCGTCTCCGCTTCGGTGCCCGCGGTCACCCGCAGGTGGTTCGGGATGCCCACGTCACGGATCAGGATCCCCCGCGCAAAGAGCGCCTCGAACGCCGCGTGCGGATCGGCGACGCCGCCGAACAGCACGAAGTTGGATCCGCTCCGCTTCGGGTCGTAGCCGAGACGCCCGAGCTCGACGACGAGGCGATCGCGCTGGGTCCGGATGTCGTCGACCATCGCCAGCATCTCGTCGGCGTGCCGGAGCGCGGCGGTCGCGGCCGCCTGCGTCAGGGCGCTCAAGTGGTACGGGAGCCGGACGAGTCTCAGCGCGTCGACGACCGCGGGGTCGGCGGCGAGGTACCCGAGACGGACCCCGGCGAAGGCGAATGCCTTGCTCATCGTCCTGGAGACGATCAGGCGCGGACGCCCCTCCAACAGCGTGAGCGCGCTCGCCTCGTCGTCAGGAGCGAACTCCGCATACGCTTCGTCGACGATCACCATGCCCCGCGAGGCCTCGTAGACCGCGGCGACGGTCTCGAGCGACAACGGTGTTCCGGTGGGGTTGTTGGGCGAGCAGAGGAACACGAGGTCGGGATCCGCCTCGGCCACCTGACGCGCGGCGGTCTCGGGCGAGAGCTCGAACTCGGCGTCGCGCGTCGCGGGGATCCACCTGGTGCCGACGCCGGCGGCCAGGAGCGGATACATCGAGTACGTCGGCGTGAACCCGAGGAGTGATCGCCCGGGACCACCGAAGGCCTGCAGGATGTGCTGCAGCACCTCATTCGACCCGTTCCCCGCCCAAATCTGCTCCGGGGACACCCCGTGACCCAAGTATCCCGCCAGGGCCTCGCGGAGTTCCGTGAACTCGCGATCGGGGTATCGGTTCACCGTGAGGACCGCCGACGCGAGCGAGGCGACGATGTCGTGCGCGACCGCTTCAGGGATCGGGTGCGTGTTCTCGTTGACGTTGAGCGCCACCGGCACCAGGGCCTGGGGAGCGCCGTACGGGCGCTGTCCTCGGAGGTCGTCGCGGATGGGGAGGTCGTCGAGAGCGGTCACTCCACAATGCTAGCCACTCCGGCCGGCGCGCTCAGTCCGCCTGACGCTCCCGACGAAGAACCTCGTGCCGGGGGCTCGCCGGGTTCAACAGCGAGTGGCGTCGCCCGTAGGCGAAGTACACGATGAGACCGATCACGAGCCAGACCCCGAACCGCAGCCAGGTCTCCCAGTGCAACTGCAGGATCAGGAAGCCGGACGCCAGGACGCCGAACGCCGGGACGAACGGCATCAACGGCAACCGGAAGGAGCGGGGCTCGTCCGGCTTCGTGTACCGGAAGACGATCACCGACACGCAGACCACGATGAAGGCGGCCAGGATGCCGATGTTCGTGAGGTCGGCGACCTGCTTGATCGGGAACACACCGGCGAAGACGGCTGCAGCGCCGCCGGCGATCCAGGTCACCCGCTGCGGCACGCCTCGCCGGTCCGTGCGCGAGAACCACCGCGGAAGGAGACCGTCACGACTCATCGAGAACCAGACACGGGTGACGCCCAACAGGAACGTCAGCATCACGGTGAGGATCGACAGGACGGCGAACACGGAGATGATCGTCGCCACCACGGGCAGGCCGACACTCTGGAACGCCGATGCGAACCCGGCGGTGGGGTCGATGTCGGTGTAGTTCTGCATACCGGTCAGGACGAGGGTGGCCGCGACGTACAGGAGCATGGCGACGATGAGGGAGAGGATGATCGCCTTCGGCATGTGCTTCTTGCCGTCCTTCGCCTCCTCGGCCGCCGTGCTCATCGCGTCGTATCCGAAGACCGCGAAGAAGACCGTCGCGGCACCGGCGAACACCGGCCCGAAACCGCTGGGGAGGAACGGATCGTAGTTCTCCCCGTTGATGTAGAAGACCCCGAGGCCGATGATGAACAGGATGAGCAGGACCTTGATGCCGACCGCGATGAGCTCGAATCGACCGAAGGCCTTCGTCCCGCGACTCAGGATGAAGGTCACGAGGAGACAGACGAAGATGGCGGGGAGATTGACGAGGCCGCCCTTCCCCTCGTCGGCGGTCGAGGTCATCCAGGCCGGCATGTGGATCCCGATGCCGGACAGGAAGGCGTCGAAGTAGCCGGAGATCCCGATCGCGACCACCGCGACGATCGCGATGTACTCGAGCAACAGGTCCCAGCCGATGAACCAGCCGATGATCTCGCCGAGCGCCACATACCCGTAGGTGTAGGCGGACCCGGCTCTCGGGATCATGCCGGCGAACTCCGCGTACGACAACGCCGCGGCCGCGGAGGCGAGACCCGCGATCAGGAACGAGAAGAGGACGGCCGGCCCGACAGCGGGCGAGGTCTCGCTCCCATGAGCGACGAGTCCGGCGAGGGAGAAGATCCCCACCCCGATGATGCCACCGACCCCGATGGCCGTGAGTTGCCAGAGCCCGAGGCTCTTGAACAGCTTCGAACCGGAGGTCTCATCCTCGATCTCCGCGATCGGCTTCTTCCGGAGCAGCGAGCGGCTCCGATCGTCTGTACTCATGCTTGCCTCCGACGATGCTGCGGGCGTCGTTGCACCGCGCCATCGACGATAGCTGAGAACCAGCGCGGAGTGACCCGCCGATTGTCGGCCTACTCGGCCGCGTACCGCTGCGGGATCGCCAGGCGCTGCCCGGGCTCGACACCGGCGGTGCTGAGCTGGTTGAGGTTCATGATCTCGGCGATGACGTCGCGCGGGTCGGCGTCGGGCGCGATGGACTCGGCCAGCTGCCAGAGCGACTCGCCCGGGTCGACCGTTATGTACGTGAACGTGGCTCCCGCCGCCGCTGTGTTGGCCGCGGCACCGCCTGCGGAGAGTCCGACGACCGCGACGCCGATGACCAGCGGGATGGCGGCGAGCGTGGTGAAGACGACGCGGCCGCGCTTCGTCAGGCGGAGTCGGCGTGTGGACGGTGCGTCTGACGCCGGTGCCTGCGCCGTCCGTGCGGGAAGCGCCCGGTGGGACCCGATCAGTGCTGCGCTCATGTCAACCCTCCAAGAGTGTGCTCATCGTGTGATGAGGACTCGTACCCGACACTCGACCAGGAGTGCCGGATACGAACCTGTGTTCCGAATATATCTTCGATTGTTCGAATACTCAACCCTGTCTTCGTACCTGAGACGCGCGGGATCGGCGACACACTCGAACAGATGTTTGTCTGGACGAGCTGGTGCGGATACAGTTTCGAGTGTTGGAAGCAGTACACCACCACCCACCGACATCGGTCACCGACAGCCGATCAGGGCAGGAGCGAAGATGGCAGCGAACACGGCGGGCGACGGAGCCCGGGAGCGCCAGATCGGCGGCACCCGGCGACGGAAGAGCCTGAGCGACAAGCAGCTGGCGATCCTCGACGTCATCCAGCGTTCGGTCTCGCAGCGCGGGTATCCGCCGAGCATGCGCGAGATCGGCGACGCCGTCGGGCTCGCCTCCCTGTCGAGTGTCACGCACCAACTCGGACAGCTCGAACTCAGCGGATACCTCCGACGCGATCCCAACCGTCCCCGCGCCATCGAGGTGCTCATCGACCTGCCGAGCGCCGTCGAGGGGAGCGATCCCGACTCCGCTCCCCCGGTCGGCGACGCAGCCATGGTCCCGCTCGTCGGTCGCATCGCCGCCGGCATCCCGATCACGGCCGAGCAGCAGGTCGAGGAGATCTTCCCCCTGCCGCGTCAGCTGGTCGGCAAGGGCAGTCTGTTCATGCTGAAGGTCGTCGGCGACTCGATGGTCGACGCCGCGATCTGCGATGGCGACTGGGTCGTCATCCGCGAGCAGAAGACCGCCGAGAACGGCGAGATCGTCGCGGCGATGCTCGACGAGGAGGCGACCGTGAAGGTGTTCCGCCAGCGCGACGGTCACACCTGGCTGCTCCCCCGGAACTCGGCCTTCGAACCGATCCTCGGCGACCACGCCGAGGTCCTCGGCAAGGTCGTCGCCGTGCTCCGGACGGTCTGACCGCCCGGATCGCTCCGCGACACCGACGAGGGCCGGGACGATCCGTGGATCGTCCCGGCCCTCGTCCGTGCCGGACCGACGACGTCAGCCGGTCGCACCGACCCGTGCGCGGACCGCACGCGTGGCCTCGACGATGTTGGCGAGGGAGGCGACCGTCTCCTCGTACCCTCGCGTCTTGAGTCCGCAGTCCGGGTTCACCCAGACCTGGCGCTGCGGGATCCCCTCCAGCGCGATCTCGAGCAACGCCGTCACCTCAGCGACGCTCGGCACCCGAGGCGAGTGGATGTCGTAGACGCCCGGGCCGATGCCGTGGTCGAAACCACTCGCCCGGATGTCGGACACGACCTCCATCCGAGACCGGGCCGCCTCGATGCTCGTCACGTCGGCGTCCAGGCGCCGGATCGCGTCGATCACCACACCGAACTCGGAGTAGCAGAGGTGGGTGTGGATCTGCGTCTCGGCGCGCACGCCCGCGGTCGCCAGCCGGAAGGAGCCCACCGACCAGTCGAGGTACCACCCCTGGTCGGCCCGCCGGAGCGGGAGTAGTTCGCGGAGTGCTGGTTCGTCGACCTGGATGATGCGGATGCCGGCCCGCTCCAGGTCGGCGATCTCGTCGCGCAGGGCGAGGGCGACCTGGTTCGCCGTCTCGGCGAGCGGTTGGTCGTCGCGCACGAACGACCAGGCGAGGATCGTCACCGGGCCCGTGAGCATGCCCTTCACCGGCTTGGTGGTCAACGACTGCGTGTAGGCCGACCACTCGACCGTGATCGGCGCCGGCCGCGAGACGTCACCCCACAGAATCGACGGACGGGTGCATCGCGAACCGTAGGACTGCACCCACCCGTGCTCCGTCACGGCGAACCCGTCGAGGTGCTCGGCGAAGTACTGGACCATGTCGTTGCGCTCGGGCTCACCGTGGACGACGACGTCGATGCCGAGGTCCTCCTGCAGCGCCACGACGCGCCCGATCTCCGCGCGCATCGTCGCGACGTAGGCCTCCTCGTCGAGCGTCCCGGCGAGCCGCTGCGCGCGGGCGCGACGGATGTCGCCGGTCTGCGGGAAAGAGCCGATCGTCGTCGTCGGGAGGAACGGCAGGCCGAGCGCCTGCGCCTGCGCCGTAGCGCGCTCCTGGTAGTCGTCTCGGGTGAAGTCCGCCGGTGCGAGCGCTGCCGTCCGTGCGCGGATGGCGGCATCGACGACCCCGGGCGCGGCCAGCCGATCGTCGAGCGCGGCCGACGCTGCGGTGAGCTCGGCCGCGATGGACGCACGCCCTTGGGTGAGACCGCGTGCGAGGACCGCGATCTGATCCACCTTCTGGTCGGCAAAGGCGAGCCAGCTCCGGAGACGGGGGTCGAGCTTCGTCTCCACCGACACGTCGTGCGGGACGTGCAGGAGCGACGTCGAGGTGGACACCGCGAGCTGAGGGAAGCGCTCCGCCGCGCTCGCGAGCAGGTCGGCCGCGGCCACGAGGTCGCCGCGCCACACGTTGTGGCCGTCGATCACGCCAGCGACGACGGTCTTCGACGCGAGTCCGGCCGACGAGTCCGGCAGGCCTCCTCGGACGAGGTCGACACCGACAGCCTCGACCCCCGAGTCGGCCAGCACCGGGAGGGCGTCGCCCAAGGCGCCGTAGGGAGCCGCGACGAAGATCGACGGGCGGTCCGACACGGCGGACAGGACGGCCGTCGATCGTTCGAGCGCCGCGAGGACCGTCGACCTCGGCACGTCGAACGTCTCCGAAACGAGTGCGGGTTCGTCGAGCTGCACCCAGGGCGCGCCGGCAGCGGCGAGGCGCCGGAGGAGTTCCGCGTAGACGGGCAGCAACGCCTCCAGTCGGTCGATCGGGGCGAATCCCGCTGAGGCCCCCTCGGCCGCCTTGGACAGCAGCAGGAACGTCACGGGGCCCACGATCACCGGCCGCGTCACGTACCCCTCGGCGAGGCCCTCGCGGAACTGCTCGACCACTCGGTCGTCGGAGAGCGCGAACGGCGTCGACTCGCCGATCTCCGGGACGAGGTAGTGGTAGTTCGAGTCGAACCACTTCGTCATCTCGAGCGGTGCGAGGTCGCCGGCGCCACGAGCGATCGTGAACGCCCCGGCGAGGTCGACCCGACCGTCGGCCCCGACGAGCGACGAGAAGCGCTCCGGGACGGCGCCGACGGTGAGCGCGGCGTCCAGGACCTGGTCGTAGAACGAGAAGCTCTCGGGGATCGCGGCGCTCGTCGGGTCGAGGCCGAGCCCCGCGAGGCGGGCACGCGTGGCGGCGCGCAGCTCGGAGGCCGTCCGCTCGAGCGCCTCGGCGTCGATCCGGCCGGCCCAGAAGGACTCGACGGCGCGCTTCAGCTCCCGGTTCGGCCCGATGCGCGGGTAGCCGAGGATGGTGCCGACGGGGAAGGCGGAGGTGGGGTTCATCGTGCGTCCTTGCTGGTGAGTGGATCGGGGATGGGATGACGGACCGGTCGGTCGCCTTGCACGGGGATGCCGGCACGGTGCAACACGTCGAGCACCGTCCGATGCTGGTTGAAGGCGTAGAGGTGGACGCCCGGCGCGCCGCCCGCGACGACGTCGCGGATGAGTCGGGCGGAGTAGTCGATGCCGATGTCGATCCGTCCCGCTTCGTCCGGCTCGACCTCGAGCGCGATGGCAAGGTCGCTCGGGAGCGCCTCGCCGCTGAGCTCGAGCACCCGACGCAGCCGCGCCGGACTCGTGATGGGCATCACGCCCGGCAGGATGGGCATGGTGACGCCGTGACGTCTCGCACGTTCGGCGAAGGCGAGGTAGTCGTCGGCATGGAAGAAGAGCTGGGTGATGGCGAGCGTCGCCCCCGCCGCCTGCTTGGCCAACAGGGTGTCGAGGTCCTGCGTCGTCGACCGTGAGCGCGGGTGACCGTTGGGGAACGCGGCGACCGCGATCCGCGGCCGATGGCGTCGCCCGAGCTGCACCGCACCCGGGAGGCCGACCAGCGACCCCTCGGCGTAGGGCTCGTGCTCGGCACTGACCCGGCCGATGAGCTGCACGAGTTCCGCGGCACTCCCCAGATCACCGAGGAAGGCGTCCCCCTCGACGGCTCCGGCGGGCGGGTCGCCGCGGAGCGCGAGGAAACTGTGCACCCCGGCATCGAGGAAGTCCTTGATGAGTCGGCTGGCCTGCGCGTGCGTCGAACCGACGCAGGTGAGATGGGCCATCGGGTCCACCGAGGTCGACGTCCGGATGCTCCGCAGCACGTCCAGGCTCGCCGTTCGCGAGGAACCACCGGCGCCGAAGGTGACGGAGATGAACTCCGGGCCGGCGGCGGCCAGGTGCTCGACAGTCCGTGCGAGCGCGATGCCGCCGTCGAGCGTCTTGGGCGGGTACAGCTCGAACGAGAAGGGGGTGCGCCCGGGACAGGCGGGCTCCGTCGTGATCATGAGGTCTCGTCTCGGTGGCAGCGGATCGAGAGCCGGCGACCACGCAGCACGCAGCGGTTCCGCTGGTGTGTCGTGGGCGGGTGCCGGGCTCGGCTGTCGCTCCGATTCCGCCGGTGAGGGCGGGTACGATGCGCACGACGATAGCAACGCCCGACGATCCGCGCGACGGACATCCGTCCGACAGCGTCATCCTGCGACACATTCCCCCGGCGGCGCTCCGGTCCTACGCTGATGCCATGACCGTGGGCACCAGGCACCGGGGCGACGAGCGTCCAGCACTCGGCTCGCGCGTCATCGCGTCCTGCGTGGCGGTGGTGCTCGCCGTGTCCGGGTGCACGACCGCCGGTTCGCCCGTGCCGCCGACGACGCGCGCAGCCTCAGCGGAGGACCTCGTGATCGAGTTCCGCCAGAACCGCGACCAGTACGCGAGCGCCGCCGCGATCGTCCGGGTCGGCAACGGCGGCGACCACGACATCACGATCGTCGGACTCGAGCTGGCGGGGTCGGCGTTCACCGCGCCGACCGTCCGGGACCGATCCTCGACGGTCCGCGCTGGACAGACCACGGACCTCGCCGTCGAGCTGCCCCCGATCGACTGCGACGCTCGCGACGGGGAGTCGCAGGTCGATCTCCTGCTCCGACTCGACGACGGCGCGGTCCTGTCCGCCGCCGACCTCCCCGATCCGACGAACGCGCTGCAGCGGATCCGTGCCTCGACGTGCACGGTGGCGGCCGTGCAGCGCATCGCCGAGGTGGCCGCAGCTCCCGGGATCCGCCTCGAAGGTACCGGAGCCACGACGGTCGCCGTCATGACGGTCACGGCGGTGCCGACCGGCGCTTCGGGTCGGCTGGAGCTCGTCGCGCTGCGCTCGACGGTGCTGCTACGACCGGCGCCGACGGACGTCGGCGCTGACCCATCCCAGAACTGGCCGCTCAGCTTGACCGTCGACGCCGCAAGCGGTCCGCAGTCCATCGAACTGCGGATCGTCCCGACCCGGTGCGACCCGCACGCCCTGGCGGAGGACAAGGTGGGAACGCTCTTCCCGCTCGTCGTGCGGATCGACGACGGTCCGGAGGTCGTCATGACCCTCCCGCTCGACGCCGACACGGCGGAGGCGCTCAAGGACGCCGTCCGCGCGCGCTGCGAGTGAGGAGTCGGCTCAGCCGGCCACGGCGGGTGCCGGGACGACCTCGGCGAACGGCGCGAGGGCGGCGGCGAGCTCGGCACCGACCAGGGCGTGCACGATCGTGCCACGCTCGTCGTAGTCCGTCGACAGCACCTTGCCGCGTTCGTGCAGCAGCGTGACCAGGTCTCCGCGGTCGAAGGGCACGATGACGTGGACCTCGTTGCTCGGCGACGGGATCAGCGTCTCGATGCGCTCCATGAGCTCGTCGATCCCGAGACCGGTCCGGGCCGACACGAAGACGGCGTCCGGGACGAGTCCGCGGAGCACGAGCAGCTGGCCGTCGTCCACGAGGTCGGCCTTGTTGAACACGACCAGCTCGGGGATGTGCCGAGCACCGACCTCGCCGATGACATCGCGCACGGTGGCGATCTGTCCGGCCGGGTCCGGGTGCGCGGCGTCGACGACGTGCACGATGACGTCGCTGTCGGCGACCTCTTCGAGCGTCGAGCGGAAGGCCTCGACCAGCTGGTGCGGCAGGTTGCGCACGAAGCCGACCGTGTCGGCCAGGGTGTACTCGCGTCCGTCAGAGGTCACGTTGCGTCGGACCGTCGCGTCGAGCGTCGCGAAGAGCGAGTTCTCGACGAGGACGCCGGCCTTCGTGATGCGGTTCAGCAGGCTCGACTTACCGGCGTTCGTGTACCCCGCGATCGCGACCGACGGCACCGTGTTACGGCGACGGTTGGCCCGCTTGGCCTCGCGCGCCGGCTTCATCGCCGTGATCGACTTGCGCAGTTTCGCCATCCGGGTGTGGATGCGGCGTCGGTCGAGTTCGATCTTCGTCTCACCCGGGCCCCTCGACCCCATACCGGCACCGGCACCACCGACCTGGCCACCGGCCTGACGGCTCATGGACTCACCCCAGCCGCGGAGGCGGGGCAGGAGGTACTCGAGTTGGGCGAGCTCGACCTGCGCCTTGCCCTCTCGGCTCTTCGCGTGCTGGCTGAAGATGTCGAGGATGACCGCCGTGCGGTCGATGACCTTCACGCCGACCGCGTCCTCGAGGGCGCGACGCTGGCTGGGTGCGAGCTCCGTGTCGGCGATCACCGTGTCGGCGCCGAGCGCCTGGACGATGGACTTCAGCTCCTGGGCCTTGCCTCGACCGAGATACGTGCTCGGGTCGGGGTGCGGTTTGCGCTGCAGGAGCCCGTCGAGGACCACGGCGCCGGCGGTCTCCGCGAGCGCTGCGAGTTCGCGGAGGGAGTTCTCCGCGTCGTGGAGCGCACCCTGCGGGTAGACGCCGATGATGACGACGTTCTCCAGCCGGAGCTGCCGGTACTCGACCTCGGTGACGTCCTCGAGCTCGGTCGAGAGCCCGGCGACGCGACGGAGGGCCTGTCGGTCCTCGCGGTCGTACTGTTCGCCGTCGTCGGAGCTGCCGCCTGAGGCATCGCCCGTCTGCAGGGCCGCTGCACCGCTGCCGAACAGGGTGTACCCGCTCGATCGGGACGCGGCGCTCGTGAGCACGCGTGCGACGACGTCGTCGGGATCGGTGACCGAGGCGTCGTCCACCACCGCCTCGACATCGACATCGGTGTCGTCTGCGTGGTCCTGGGGTGCGTCCATCGGTGGTCTAGGCATCGCGTTAACCCTACTTCCTCCTGGTCCGGTACCGTTCCTGTATGTCGAACGAGCACTACTTCACCGCCGAACCCGCGAGCGAGTTGCAGCTCAAACCGATCACCGCACGCCTCGGCGGCGTCGACCGGTCGCTCGTCTCGGCGGGCGGTGTCTTCAGTCCGGGTCACCTCGATCAGGGCACCCAGGTGCTGCTCGCGAACACCCCTCCTCCCCCGCCGACGGGCGACCTCCTCGACATCGGCTGCGGCTGGGGTCCGATCGCCCTGTCGCTCGGGCTCGCGTCGCCGGACGCGACCGTCTGGGCGGTCGACGTCAACGAACGGGCGCTCGACCTGACGCGGATCAACGCGGAACGCCTCGGGCTCGACAACATCCGTGCCGTCCTCCCCGACGACGTCCCCGACACGGTCCGCTTCGCGACCATCTGGTCGAACCCGCCGATCCGCGTCGGCAAGGACGAACTGCACCGCATGCTCATGCACTGGTTGCCGCGGCTCGAGGACGAGGGTGACGCCTGGCTCGTCGTGCAGAAGAACCTCGGCTCGGACTCGCTGCAGAAGTGGTTGCAGGAGCAGCTGCCGACGTCGTTCCACGTCGGACGTGCGGCCATGGCCAAAGGCTTCCGCGTCCTGCACGCCCGGCGTCGGGAGCTCCGTTCGGCCTGACCGGCTCAGGCCAGGGTGATCGTCCCGGAGTAGACGAGCGTCGCCGGTCCGGCCAGCACCACGTGCTCGCCGTCTGCGCCGGGAACCATGCGCACCCCGAGCACTCCGCCCGGCACCTCGACGCGCCAGTCGTTCGGAGCCGCCGCGCCCGCCCAGTGGCGGAACGCGAGCGCCGCGGCAGCCGTCCCGGTGCCACAGCTCAGGGTCTCGCCGCTCCCGCGCTCGTGGACGCGCATGCGGATCCGGGCCACGCCGTCGGCGATGAGCGGCTCACCCGGGACGACCAGCTCGACGTTGGCACCGTGCGGCGGTACGGGGTCGAGCTGTGGGACGTACTCCAGTTCCGCTCCGTCGAGTTCGGCGGCGTCGGCGACGGCGACGACGACGTGCGGGTTGCCGACGTCGATCCCGATCCCCGGGCGCGCCACGGGCAGCCCCTTCACCCGGACGAGCGTCTCGCGCTCGTCGAGGCTCCAGCGGCCGAGGTCGACGACGTAGCCGAGCGGGTCGTAGCCGACCATCCGGACGCCGGCGCGGGTGCCGATGGCGAGCTGCTCGCCGGGAGCCAGCTCCACGAGCCCGCTCTCGAGCAGGTAGTGCAGGAACACCCGGATGCCGTTGCCGCACATCTCCGCGACCGAACCGTCGGCGTTGTGGTAGTCCATGAACCACTCCGCGGCAGGGTCTTCAGCGAGCACGGCCGCCCCGGCATCGAGGTTCGCGGACCGGACGGCGCGGATGACGCCGTCGGCCCCGATCCCGAAATGCCGGTCGCAGAGCGCCGCGATCTGGCCAGGATCAAGGGCCTCCTGGCCGTCGGGGTCGGAGAAGAGCACGAAGTCGTTGCCCGTGCCGTGGCCCTTCGTGAAGGAGAGTGTCGACGCCATCCGACCAGTCTACGGGCGCACCCGGCGGGCCAGCTCACTCGCCTCGGCGCTGCCGCCCTCCACCCACGTGATCGCCGGATAGCGCTTGAACCAGCTCACCTGACGGCGCGCGTACCGCCTCGTCAGTCGCTGGGTCTCGGCGATCGCCTCAGCTTCGGTGAGCTCCGACCGCAGTTGCGCCACCGCCTGCGCGTAGCCGATCGCACGGCCGGCGGTCACACCCTGCTCGAGGCCGTAGCCGAGCAGCTCGGCTGTCTCCGCGACGAGTCCCGCGTCCCACATCATCTCGACGCGCCGGTCGAGGCGCTCGACGAGGACCTCTCGCGGCGTCGACACCCCGATGACCTCGACCGGCCGCCAGGGGACGGGGCGTTCCGGAAGCGCTGCACCGTGGCCGCGCTCGGCCAACTCGTGGACTTCGAGTGCGCGCACGACCCGGCGGGCGTTCGCCGCATCGATGCGGTCGGCGGTCGCGGGATCGGCCAGGCGGAGCCGCTCGATGAGCGCCGGGAGCCCCTCCTCCGCGAGTTCCCGTTCCAAGCGCTCGCGCAGGGCGCGGTCTCTCGGCGGGAACCGGAAGTCATGGATGACGCTCGAGACGTACAGCCCGGAACCGCCGACGAGGATCGGCGTCACCCCACGCGCGGTGAGGTCGTCGATCACGGCACGAGCCGTCGGCTGGTACCAGGCGACGGACGCCTCCTCCGTGACGTCCAGGACGTCGAAGAGGTGGTGCGGGATCCCGCGCCGCTCCTCCATGGGCAGCTTCGCGGTCCCGATGTCCATGCCCCGATAGAACTGCATGGCATCGGCGTTGACGATCTCGGCTGGACGCCCCGCCTCGCGGAGAGCGGTCGCCAGCTCGAGCGACAGTGCGGACTTCCCCGTCCCGGTCGCTCCGACGACCGCGAGGAAGCCGGTCACCGACGTTCGCCGTCGCTCGGGTCGTAGATGGGAGACGTGGTCACGCCGACGGTCGGTGCCCCGATGCGCAGGCCCGGCAAGCCGAGCGAGACCCGGCCCGGCTCCGCCGCTGCGGCCGTCGTCGGCACACCGCAGGAATCGGCTTGAGCTCGATCCCAGGCGTCTCCAGCACGCGTCCGACGGACCCGCAGGGGCTCACCGCCGGGTGCGTCGGCGATGAGGTGGAACGACGCTGCCTCGGTGATGGTCACGGTCACGACGTCGCCCGGTCGCGGCACCTCGGAGCCCGCCGGCACCTCGAAGTGGACGAGCCGGGAGTCCTCGGCCCGCCCGCTCAGTCGATGCGTGGCGTCGTTCTTGCGGCCCTCGCCGACCGCGACGAGCAACTCGACCTGCCGGCCAACCTGACCCTGGTTCTCCTCGAGACTGATGCGGTCCTGCAACGCGATGAGGCGCTCGTACCGCTCCTGCACGACGGCCTTCGGGACCTGATCGGGCATGGTGGCCGCCGGTGTGCCGGCACGGATCGAGTACTGGAAGGTGAAGGCGCTGGCGAACCGTGCGGCCTCGACCACGCGGAGCGTCTCCTGGAAGTCCTCCTCCGTCTCGCCGGGGAACCCGACGATGATGTCGGTGGAGATGGCCGCGTGCGGGATCCTGGCCCGGACCCGGTCGAGGATCCCGAGGAAGCGCTCGGACCGGTAGGAGCGACGCATGGCCTTGAGGATGCGGTCGGAGCCCGATTGCAGCGGCATGTGCAGCTGCGGCATCACGTTCGGCGTCTCGGCCATCGCGTCGATCACGTCGTCGGTGAAGGCAGCCGGGTGCGGGCTCGTGAACCGGACGCGCTCCAGGCCCTCGATCGTGCCAGCCGCCCGCAGGAGCTTGCCGAACGCCTGACGATCCCCGAACTCGACACCGTAGGAGTTCACGTTCTGCCCGAGCAGCGTCACCTCGATGGCGCCGTCCTCGACGAGCGCGCGCAGCTCACCGAGGATCTCGCCCGGGCGACGGTCCTTCTCCTTGCCACGGAGCGACGGCACGATGCAGAAGGTGCACGTGTTGTTGCACCCGACGGAGATCGAGACCCAACCGCTGTAGCTGGAATCGCGTTTGGTCGGGAGGGTGGATGGGAAGGTGTCGAGCGACTCCAGGATCTCCAGCTGGGCCTCGTCGTTGTGCCGTGCCCGCTCCAGCAACGACGGCAGTGAGCCCATGTTGTGCGTTCCGAAGACGACGTCCACCCACGGGGCCTTCCGGAGGATGACCTCTTTGTCCTTCTGCGCCAGACAACCGCCGACGGCGATCTGCATGCCGCTGCGCTGCTTCTTGATCGATGCCAGGTGGCCGAGGTTGCCGTACAGCTTGTTGTCGGCGTTCTCGCGGACCGCGCAGGTGTTGATGACCACGATGTCCGCCTGCTCGCCGTCCGCCTTGACGTATCCGGCGGCCTCGAGTGACCCGCTGAGCCGCTCGGAATCGTGAACGTTCATCTGGCACCCGTAGGTACGGACCTCATAGCTCCGCTGCCGACCTGACTCGTCGATCGCGGCGGGTGAGGCGCTGATGACCGTGGGCGTCTCGACGATGCTGCTCATACCGGCAGTCTACGCGCGGCCTGAGACGCCTCCGGTCAGCGGAAACTCACGCCGGAACGCTTCGACCCCGACAGGGCGCGCGAGCACGCCTCACGGATGATCGCCGAGCCGTATCCGCGTCTCGCGAGATAGGCCGACAGACGTCGCTCGGCCGTCGCCTGATCGAGGGAGCGCAGTTGACCGGCACGCTTCTCGGCGACGACCAACGCTCGTCGGAGCTCGTCGTCGTCGTCGATGGCTTCGAGGGCCTCGGAGACGATCGAGGGGTCGATGCGTCGCGAGGACAGTTCGCGGCCGATCACCGCACGGGACTGCCCCTTGCGGGTGTGCAGGCTCTCGACGAGCTGACGCGCGAGTTCGGCGTCGTCGAGATAGCCGCGTCGGCGGAGCTCGGCGAGGACGTGCTCGACCTCGTCGGGTGCGGCGTCGTGGCCGCGGAGGAGTTCCGCGATCTCCCACTCGGAACACCCACGGCGGGCGAGTCGTCGCACCGCGAGCAGGTCGAGTTCGGCCAGCCGGACCTCCGGATCGACCGGAGCCTCGACCTCATCGGCTTCGGCGCGGTCGTCTGCGTCGTCGTCTTCCGGCGCCTCGACGGCCGAGGTCCAGGCGAGCGTCCGCGGGGCGGGCGCGGGTGGTGTCGTCGGGCTCGTCGCCGCGGGGGCATCGCTCGACACGTCGCGCGGCGGGGTGGTCTCCGTCTCGGCGCGCTCGGTGGACGTCCGCCGCAACGGAGCGACGGGACGCGCGACGGGCGCGGCCACGACCGGCGCCTCGTCGGTCTGCCCGACGAACCAACCGTCGGGCTCGGCAGCCGCATCGGGCGCCGGACGGCGACCGAACAGCGAGGTCACGGGGGCCACGTGCTCCGACGACTCGTCGGCCGGACCGGCGGGAGGGAAGGAGACGACCATGGTGACCTCGCTGTTCGGGGCGCGCGTTACGCGCTGCGCTTCGCGGCGGACTTCGCTGCGCCGGCGGCTGCGAGCTGCGGGGCTCCACCGGTCGCCGCCTCGAGCGCGGCGGCCTCGGCAGCAGCGACCTCGGCTGCGGCGGCATCCGCGGCCTTCTTGGTGGCGGCACCCTCGGCCCCGACACCGAGCTTGCCGAGGATCCGGCGCTCGATCTCAGCGGCGATGTCCGGGTTCTTCAGCAGGAAGTTCCGGGCGTTCTCCTTGCCCTGACCGAGCTGGTCGCCTTCGTAGGTGTACCAGGCGCCGGCCTTCTTGACGATGGCGTGCTCGACACCGAAGTCGATCAACGACCCCTCACGCGAGATGCCCACGCCGTACAGGATGTCGAACTCGGCCTGCCGGAAGGGCGGAGCCATCTTGTTCTTGACGACCTTCACGCGGGTGCGGTTACCCACGGCCTCCGTGCCGTCCTTCAGCGTCTCGATGCGACGGATGTCGAGGCGGACCGAGGCGTAGAACTTCAGGGCCTTACCACCGGCGGTCGTCTCGGGGCTGCCGAACATCACACCGATCTTCTCGCGCAGCTGGTTGATGAAGATCATCGTCGTGTTCGTCTGGTTCAGGCCACCGGTCAACTTACGCAGCGCCTGCGACATGAGGCGGGCCTGCAGACCGACGTGCGAGTCACCCATGTCGCCCTCGATCTCGGCGCGGGGCACGAGCGCCGCGACGGAGTCGATCACGATGAGGTCGATGGAGCCCGAGCGCACGAGCATGTCGGCGATCTCGAGCGCCTGCTCACCGGTGTCGGGCTGGGAGACGAGCAGGGAGTCGATGTCGACGCCGAGCTTCTTGGCGTACTCGGGGTCGAGTGCGTGCTCCGCGTCGATGAAGGCGGCGATGCCGCCGGCACGCTGGGCGTTCGCGATGGCATGGAGCGTGAGCGTCGTCTTACCCGAGGACTCAGGCCCGTAGATCTCGACGATGCGGCCACGCGGGAGCCCTCCGATGCCGAGTGCGACGTCGAGGGCGATCGAGCCGGTGGAGACGACCTCGACCGGTGCGCGCTCGTCGCTACCGAGGCGCATCACCGAGCCCTTGCCGAACTGACGGTCGATCTGGGCGAGTGCGGTTTCGAGGGACTTCTCGCGTTCAGCTGGACTTGGCATGGTGTGCTTCTCTCTGCTCGGTGTCGGGTGCCTATAGGCTGTCGCCGCGTGTTCCGGGACCCGCTTCTGCTGAAGGTCGGGGCCCGAGGGCGACAAGGCGTCGGTCGTT
This sequence comes from Plantibacter sp. VKM Ac-2876, assembly GCF_015350715.1. Classification (NCBI taxonomy): domain Bacteria; kingdom Bacillati; phylum Actinomycetota; class Actinomycetes; order Micrococcales; family Microbacteriaceae; genus Plantibacter; species Plantibacter sp. VKM Ac-2876. The sequence goes on from NZ_JADKSI010000004.1 coordinate 48,361, forward strand.
CCTGATGTCTCCGACGGTACGCGCCACCACCGACATACACCGGCGGACGGCCCGATCCGTGCAGAACGCACTCACGAATGATCCTGTGGAGGACACTAGCACCACTAGAACGGATGTTCGATACCGATCGGGCGGCGTGTCGAAGACCGCTTCGCCCATGACGCGGGACGCGCTACGCGCCCGGCTGCAGCCGTCCGACTCCGTGGCGTCGCTCGTCCGGCACGTCGGTCGCGGTACACAGCGCGATCCAGACGTCGCGGGGCGGGACACCGGCGCGCAACGCCTCCTCGGCGGTCTTCGAGCCGAACTCGGTGAGTCCGAGGTCACCGGTGAGCACCGCTCCGTACGCCGCGCCGAACTCGTCGGCGACGGCCGTCCTGAACTCACTCAGCTTCATTCCTGCTCCTGTCCGTTCCTCCGTCGTCCGTCCGGACGCGGAAACGCCCCGGGAGAGGGATCCCGGGGCGTTCTCCTGCCATGCTCGCTCGATCAGCGGGAGACGAGTTCGTCCAGCTCGTTGACCAGTTCGTCCGGAACGGTGTCCGGGATGTTCGGGGAGAGACCCTCGATGACCGCGAGGCGGTCGCCGACCTCTCGCATGATGACGGAGATGGGGGTGTCGAGGGCGTCGGCCACCGAAGCGAGGATCTCGCTCGACGCCTCCTTCTGACCTCGTTCGACCTCGCTCAGGTATCCGAGTGCGACGCTCGCCTTGCTCGCCACCTGGCGCAGCGTGCGACCCTTCTGCAACCGGAAGTCCCTCAGCACGTCGCCGATCTCTTGACGGACTAGAACCACGTGACCCTCCCTCTGTGCTCTACGACCTCGTGTCGTACAGCGCTCTGCTTCTGCAACGCGGATTCACGTCGTCCCAGCTGATCGCCGTCTCGTTCGTGGATGGCCAACATTACAACCACCGTATGCCGAACAGTAACCAGGATCACTGGGCTTTTCTTGTGAATACGTCATCTGTAACGCGATGGAAACGGACGGTATTCCGCCGATCGGAGTCGGCGTTCACTCGAGTGCGCCGAGTTCGCGCTCGAGCGCTTCCAACGCCAGCTCCACGGTCCGGTGTCGGATCTCCTGACGGCCTCCGTCCAGGGTGAGCGGCACCACCCGTCCACCCGCTCGCGTCACGATGCCCACGAAGACGGTCCCGACGGCCTGGCCGTCCTGCGGGTCGGGTCCGGCGACGCCGGTCGTGGCGATACCGACGTCTGCCGGAAGCCCGTCGATCGCCAGGGCACGGCGCACGCCGTCGGCCATCTGGAGGGCCACCTCCGGGTGCACGGCGCCATGGAGCGCGAGGAGGCCGGCGTCGACTCCGAGCAACGAGTGCTTCAGGCGGGTGTCGTACGCGACCACACCGCCCCGGACCGTCGCGGACGCGCCGGGCACGCTGATGAGCGCCGCGGCCAGCAGCCCGCCGGTCAGGGACTCCGCCACACCGATCGTCAACCGGGCGTCGATGAGCGCGTGGACCGCCGAGGCGGCCCCGGCGTCGGCCGACTTGACGGCATCGGACGTCATCGCTTGACCTGCCGGTCGGTGCGCGACCCCCGGACGGCGGTGACGACGTAGTCGATGCCGCTCGCGATGGTCAGGAGCACGGCGATGGTCATGAAGACCGCGTTCACCCAGAGCACCCAGTCACCGAGGAGCACCCAGAACGGCGCGAGGGCGAGCGAGATCGCGACGGCCTGTGCGAGGGTCTTGAGCTTCCCCATCCACGCGGCGGCGACGACATGGTCGGAGATCACGATGAAGCGGTGGACGGTGATGCCGATCTCGCGCACGAGCACGACGATCGTGACCCACCACGGCAGTTCGCCGAGGATCGACAACGCGACGAGCGCTCCGCCCGTCAGCACCTTGTCGGCGATCGGGTCGAGGATCTTGCCGAGGTCCGTCACGAGGTTGCGACTGCGGGCGATGTGCCCGTCAATGCCGTCGCTGGCGATCGCGACGACGAAGAGCAGGGCAGCCCACCACCGCAGTGCGCCGTCGGATCCGTCGTCCGCCAGCAGCATCCACATGAACACCGGCGCGAGCACGATCCTCGCGACGGTGATCGCGTTCGGGAGGTTCCAGTTCGAGATGCGCGGCGCAGCGGCCGACGCGTTCGATGCCGTCATGTCTACTCCCGACCGGTGAGACTCCAGGCGTCTTCGTCAGAACCGCCCTCGACCTCAGGATAGTCCTGGAACTGGGCCTCGACCGGGTCCGCACCGTAGCGGTCGGGCTCGACGCCGCCGGCGGCACCGACGACCGGGGCGGCCGCGGCGGCTGTCGAGGCCGCCGCTGCGGGGGCCGGAGCGGCCGAACCGTCGTCCTCGCCGCGCAGACGGGCCAAGACCCCCGGCAGCTGCTCGGCGGTGACGAGGACGTCGCGGGCCTTCGAGCCCTCGGACGGGCCGACGATCTCGCGGGACTCCATGAGGTCCATGAGCCGGCCGGCCTTCGCGAAACCGACCCGGAGCTTCCGCTGCAGCATCGAGGTCGATCCGAACTGCGTCGACACCACGAGCTCCGCTGCGGCGAGCAGGAGTTCGAGGTCGTCACCGATGTCCGCGTCGATCTCCTTGCGCTCCGCGACGGCCTGGACGTCCTTCCGGTACTCCGGCCGCGCCTGGTTCGTGACGTGTTCCACGACCCGCTGGATCTCGTTCTCTCCGACCCATGCACCCTGCACGCGGATGGACTTGTTCGCACCCATCGGCAGGAACAGGGCGTCGCCCTGACCGATGAGCTTGTCGGCGCCCGGCTGGTCGAGGATGACCCGCGAATCGGTGACGCTCGTGACGGCGAAGGCGAGGCGCGAGGGGACGTTCGCCTTGATGAGGCCGGTGACGACGTCGACCGACGGACGCTGCGTCGCGAGGACGAGGTGGATACCGGACGCACGGGCCAGCTGCGTGATGCGGACGATGGAGTCCTCGACGTCGCGGGGGGCGACCATCATCAGGTCGGCGAGCTCGTCGACGACGACCAGCAGGTACGGGTAGGGCTTCAGCACGCGTTCGCTGCCCGCGGGGAGGACGATCTCATTGGCCACGACGGCCTTGTTGAAGTCGTCGATGTGCCGGTAGCCGAAGCTCGCGAGGTCGTCGTACCGCATGTCCATCTCCTTCACGACCCACTGCAGCGCTTCCGCCGCCTTCTTCGGGTTCGTGATGATGGGCGTGATGAGGTGCGGGACGCCCGCGTACGGCGCGAGCTCGACGCGCTTGGGGTCGATGAGGACCATGCGCACCTCGCTCGGCTTCGCGCGCATGAGCAGCGAGGTGATCATGGAGTTCACGAAGACCGACTTGCCGGAGCCGGTCGACCCGGCGACCAGGAGGTGCGGCATCTTCGCGAGGTTCGCGACGACGTAGCCGCCGCCGACGTCCTTGCCGACGCCGATCGTCATCGGGTGGTTGCTGTTCGTGGCCGCCGTCGAGCGCAGGATGTCGCCGAGGGTGACGATCTCGCGGTCGGTGTTCGGGATCTCGATACCGATGGCGCTCTTCCCCGGGATGGGCGAGAGGATGCGGACCTCGTTGGACGCCACGGCGTAGGAGAGGTTCTTGCTGAGCGCCGTGACGCGCTCGACCTTGACGCCCGGGCCGAGCTCGATCTCGTACTGCGTCACGGTCGGGCCGCGGGAGAAGCCGGTGACCTTCGCGTCGACGCCGAACTGGTCGAGGACGCTCGTGATCGCGGCGACCGCTTCGTCGTTGGCCGCACTGTGGGTCTTCGCGGGCTCCCCCGCCGCCAGCGTCCCTGCGGACGGGAGACGGTACGGCGTGTCGTCCTGGCCCTGCTGCGCCATCGGGCGCGCCGAGAAGTCGATCTGGTCGGGTGCGCCGAGGAGCGCCGGGTCGAGGTCTTCGATGACCTCGGTCGCGCCGGGGATGCTGTCGTCGTGCAGACCCGTCTGCGGCTTGATCTCGCCCGTGTTGAACCGCTTGACGGCGCTCTCCGCCGCTTCGAGGTCGCCGAGGAGCTCGGAGCCGAAGGCGTCGTGCACCGGCGCGGCTTTCGGTGACGCGGCAGGCGCGGCCACCGGTTCGAGCGGCGAGTCGAATCCGCCGGACGGCTTCTCGAGGCCGAGGAGCTCGGTCATGTTGTCGCCCATGAGCGGGTCCTCGAACGTCGGGTCGTCCTCGCGGCGGCTCGTGTTGCGACGCCACCACGGCAGGGCCGCCGGCTCGTCGGGTTCCTCGTCGAGGTCGTCGAGTCGCTTCGTCCGTGCGCTCTTCGGCTCTGCGGGCTCTCCCTCTGGTGCCTCCGGCTGCTCGCCGAACATCCAGGTGGAGAACTGCCGCACGCGGGCACCGACGCGGTTCGGCGGCGTCTTGGTCACGATGAAGAGGCTGAGGAGGATCAGGAGCGAGATGAGGACGGTCGCGCCGATCGGGGTGATGATCGCGGCGAGCGGAGCGCCGAGGATCCATCCGAGGAGACCGCCGGCCTGCGCCAACGCGGGCAGGCCCTGACTCGGGTTCGGCTGGCCACCGTGGATGTGACAGAGCGCCGAGATGCTGATCAGGAGCAGACCGAGGCCGATGCTGATGCGACCGTTGTCGTCGACCGAGGCCGGGTGCCGGAACAGCCAGACCGCGAAGACGATCATGATGACCGGGAGCACGAAGGCGAGTCGGCCGAAGAGGCCACCGAACGACCAGGCGTCGAAGGTCTGAGCGACCGGGTCGGCCGCCCCGAACCACTCGACGACGGCACCGACGACGGCCAGCAGGAAGAGCAGGAAGGGGAAGCCGTCGCGACGGTCCTCCTTGGCGATGCGCTCGGGACCGAGGGCGCGGACCGCTCCACCGACGCCGTGCGCGAGGCCGAGCCACATCGAGGTCAGCACGCTGCGCTGCTCTTCGGCGGCCGGATAGGCGACGGTCTTCTGCTGCTTCGTCGTCGACGCGCCCGCCTTGGGGCCGGGCTTGGTGCTCGTCTTCGTGCTCGTGGTGCGCGACGAAGCGCCGCTCGGCGAGGAAGCGCTGCGCGAACGGCTGGTCGAGTTGGAACGTGCGGCCATGCGTTCACGGTACTCGTCGCCACCGACGCAGCCCGGCAAGCTGGCGGGGTGTCCACGATCCGCGATCCGCCGGGCGGTCAGCGCAGATTCAGGACCATCGTGTCGCGGGTCCCCCGCCGATCCACGGTCGCGAACCCCTCGGTGCGGTACAGCGAGACGGCGTGGTTCGCCCGCTCCACGCTCAGGCTGATGCGCTGGTACCCGGCCGCTCTGGCGAGCTGCACGGTCGCGCGGAGCAGCTGCCGTCCGACGCCCTGTGCGCGGTGGATCGGACTGACCCCCAGGATGAGTTCGGGGACACCGCCCGCCACGTACCCGAACCCGGGTGCATCGGACGGGAAGAGTCGATACCAGCACGCCCCGACGGGCGCACCGTCCTGCCCGACGGCGACGACCCCGGCGTCGCCGGGGCGACGCCAGCCCTGCACATACCGGGTGTGCTGCGCATCGGCGAGGACGGCGGACCGGGGACGGGGCGCGACGGCGTTCCAGTTCGCCGCCTCGACCATCATGTCGGTGAGGACGCGCACATCAGCCACCGCGGCTTCGCGGATCGAGTAGACCGCCATGGACGGATGGTACGCCAACGGTGTTTCGAGCAGATGACGTGTGAGGGGTCGCCGGCGCTCAGTACCGGATGGCGTCGATCACCTTCACGCGGACGGCGACGAGCGCCGGGAGGAGCCCGGCGATCGCCCCGACGGCCGTGGCGCTGACCAGCCCGAGGACCGCCGCCTCGATGGGGAACGGCGGGAAGTCCGTCACGAGCCCCTGACCGATGAACTGCTCGACGATCGGACTCTTCACGACGGCGACGGCGAGCATGACACCGATGACCCCGGCGACGAAGGTGGCGACGACACTCTCCATCATCACGGCGAAGAACACCCGCGGCGCGGTCGCCCCGAAACTGCGTCGGATCCCGATCTCGCGGATCCGCTGGCGGACGGTGACGAGCGAGAGGTTGATCAGCCCGAGGGCCCCGAGCAGGAGGATGAGTCCGGCGACGGCACCGACCACGAGCTTCAACGACAGGAGCGGGTCCTCCCCCGTCTGGCCGAAATCGTTGCGGAACACGTCGACGCTGTACGCGTCACCGAGTTCGGCACGCAGGTCGGACTGGATCCGCTGGGTGAAGGCCTCGGCGTCCGCGTTCGGGACCCAGAACTCGAACTGCGGCAGCTGACCGGGCTGGCCCATGCCCTCCTCGGCGCCGGCCACCGGACCGATGAGCGCCGTCCCCGCGGGCAGGATCGACAGCTGCGGTTCGGTGTCCCACTCGTTGCTCGCATACACCCCGACGATCACGGCCGTGACCGGGTGTTCACCGTGGACCGTGACCGTCGGGTGCGCCTCGATGGGCGGCGACCCGAGGCGCTGCCAGAACGCCGGGTTCACGACGATCGCGGGTGCGAGGCGGTCGCCGTCGTCCTCCTGGAACCAGGTGCCCTCGTCGAGCCTGATGCGGTGCATCTCGCCGTACGGGACGTCGACGACGGTCGCCGGCACCGCCACCGTCCCATCGGCGAACTGCACGTTGAGCTGAGTGCTGCCGGATTGCGAGACGTACCCGATGCCGTACCGCTCGGCGAGGTCGTGCACCGCCGTGATGTAGGTCTCCGGGTCGGGTTGCTCCGTTCCGGTGCCGTAGGCCGACGCCATGAGCGTGGCGGGTCGGCCACCGTAGCGTTCCTGCGACTCGGTCTGGGCCTGCGCCGCGAGCGACGACATGCCGACCATGCTCGTGAGGGCGCACACCGCGACGCCGACGCCGATGAGCGACAGGATGACCCGGCCACGATGGATCCGCAGCTCCTGGGCGGCCTCGACGACCGCTCCGACGATCGAGGTCAGGATCCTAGACATCCGCGGCCTCCAGTTCGTGATCGGGGGTGAGCACGCCGTGGTCGAGCCGGTGGTGGGTCGTCGCGAGTCGGGCGATCGCCCGGTCGTGGGTGATCGTCACGAGGGCGGCACCCGTGGAGCTCGCCACCTCGTCGAGCAGGGACATGACGGAGGTGCCGGTCTCGACGTCGAGAGCGCCGGTCGGCTCGTCCGCGAGGATGAGCCGTGGCCCGCGGACCAACGACCGTGCGATGGCGACGCGCTGCTGCTCGCCGCCGGACAGTTTCGTCGGCATCGCGTCGAGGCGGTCGCCGAGTCCGACGCGTTCGAGCATCGCGGCGGCGATCTCCCGGCGGCGCCAGAACGAGCGTCCGCTGGCGTAGAGGAGCGGCGTCGTCACGTTCTCGAGCGCGGTCCGTCCCGGCAGGAGGTTGAACTGTTGGAAGACGAAGCCGATCTGGGCGCCACGCAGTCGGTCTCGCGCACCGGAGCCGAGGCGTTCCGCCGGTCGTCCGTCGAAGACGAGCGACCCGGAGGTCGGCTTGTCGAGCAGGCCGAGGAGGTTCAGGAGCGTCGACTTGCCCGAACCCGATCGGCCGACGATGGAAACGCGATCGCCCTCGTTCACCTCGAGGTCGACACCGTCGAGGATCGTCAGCGGCGGCGCATCGGGGATCTGGACGACCCTGGTGACTCCGCGGAGTTCGAGGAGCGTCACCCGACCGACCCGTCGCAAGCCATGCTGCCGTCAGGAAGCGTGGTGCACCCCTCGGGCGCCGGTGCGACGGCGCCAGGGACGAACTGGAGCACCGAGTCGCCTTCGGCGACACCGTCGACGATCTGCACCTGCTGTCCGTCGTTCAGTCCGAGCGTGACCGGCCGTTCCTCCTGCGCACCGTCGGCGCCCACCACCCAGACGGTCCCGGTTCCGGCCGAGCCCTTGACCGCGGTCGTCGGGAGCACGAGGACGTTCTCGGCGACGCCGCCAGCGAGTTCGATCGTCGCGGCGAGTCCGGCGAAGACCCGGACGTCGCCGGGCACTGCGCAGGTGACGGAGGTTCCGCCGGCACCGGGTGTCTGCCCGGTTCCACCGCCCGTCGTCGGCTCCTCCTCGTCGCCACCGCTCGACGGTGTCGTGACGCGGACCGCCGGACAGACGAACGGGGCCGGGCCGCCGTTGATGGTGACCGTCGCCTCGCCGGGGATGGTGAGCAGGCGGTACTGCTTGTCGGCGCTCAACGCCCCGGTGATGGAGAACGTGGCCGGCGACACCTGCGCCACCGCGTCGCCGATCTGGACGGACTGCCCGTGGATGAGCTTGACGTTGCCGAGGGTGCCCGCGACCGGCGCGGTCACCTGCACGAACCGCTCCTTGCCCTCCTCGTCGATCGTCTTGACGTCGAGGATGGGATCACCCTCCGCGAGGACGGCCCCCTTGGCGGCGAACACCTCGTCGACGGTGCCGGCGACGGTCGACTTCGCCGTGCTGGCCGGGTCGGCGACGACCTGGCCCTCCACCGAGACGGTGTTGACCACGGTGCCGAGCGCCGCCTGGACCTGTGGTTCCACGAGGCTCCCGGTCGGCTGCGTCGGCCCCTCCTCCTGCGGTGCGTCCGGGAAGAACGCGACCTTCACGAGCGCCACCGCGATCGCGGCGAAGACGAGCAGTTTCAGAATGGGGAACACCCAGGTGCGGACAATGCCCACGCCGACCTCCGGAATCCACCGCAGTCGGAGTGACGAGCGGCCATAGGGGATTCCAAGGTAGCAACGCGGAAGGCGGCCGGACATCACCCTCGCGAATGATGTTCGACCGCCTTCTGGCGGGTGGGACCGAGCGGACCCGACCGGTGATCAGGCCTCGATGACGAGCGGGACGATCATCGGGCGGCGACGGAAGGACGTGTTGACCCAGCGGCCGACGGTCCGACGGATCACCTGCGACAGCGCGTGCGTGTCTCGGACGCCGTTCTCCGCCGCCTCGGCGAGTGCCTTGGCGACCTTCGGCTTGACGTCGGCGAAGACCTTGTCGTCCTCGGCGAAGCCCTTCGCGTGCACCTCGGGGCCGGAGATGATGTGCCCGGTCTTCGAGTCGACGACGACGATGACCGAGATGAAGCCCTCCTCCGCCAGGATGCGACGGTCCTTGAGGTCGGCATCGGTGATCTCGCCGACGGTCGAGCCGTCGACGTAGACGAGCCCGACATCGAGCTGGCCGACGACCTTCGCGACGCCGTCCTTCAGGTCGATGACGATGCCGTCCTCGCCGATGAAGGTGTTCTGCGCTGGGACACCGCTGTCGATCGCGAGCTTCTGGTTCGCGACGAGGTGACGGTACTCGCCGTGCACCGGGAGCACGTTCTTCGGCTGGAGGATGTTGTAGCAGTAGAGCAGCTCACCGGCGGCCGCGTGACCGGAGACGTGGACCTTCGCGTTGCCCTTGTGGACGACGGTGGCGCCGAGCTTCGTCAGGCCGTCGATGACCCGGTAGACCGCGTTCTCGTTGCCCGGGATGAGGCTCGAGGCGAGGATGACGGTGTCGCCCGGGCCCGGCTCGATCGCGTGGTCGAGGTTCGCCATCCGACTGAGGACGGCCATCGGCTCGCCCTGTGACCCGGTCGACATGTAGACGATCTTGTCCTCGGGGAGGTCCTTCGCCTTCTTGTAGTCGATGAGCAGGCCCTCGGGGACGTTCAGGTACCCGAGGTCGGCTGCGATACCCATGTTGCGCACCATGGAACGACCGAGGAACGCGACCCGGCGGCCGTGGGCGTGAGCCGCGTCGAGGACCTGCTGGACGCGGTGCACGTGACTCGAGAAGCTCGCGACGATGACGCGGCGCTCGGACTTCGCGATGACCTGGTCGAGGACCGGCCCGATGGACCGCTCGAGCGGCGTGAATCCCGGCACGTCGGCGTTCGTCGAGTCGACGAGGAACAGGTCGACGCCTTCTTCACCGAGGCGGGCGAAGGCGCGGAGGTCCGTCAGGCGGCCGTCGAGCGGCAGCTGGTCCATCTTGAAGTCACCGGTCACGAGGACGGTGCCGGCGTCGGTGTCGATGAACACCGCGAGCGCGTCCGGGATCGAGTGGTTGACCGCGACGAACTCGAGGTCGAACGGCCCCAGTGCCTCGATCTGGCCCTCCTTCACCGGCAGGGTGTAGGGGACGATGCGGTGCTCCTTGAGCTTCGCCTCGATGAGCGCGAGCGTCAGGCCGGAACCGATCAGCGGGATGTCCTTGCGGAGCTTCAGAAGGTACGGAACGGCGCCGATGTGGTCCTCGTGACCGTGCGTGAGCACGACGCCGACGATGTCGTCGAGCCGGTCCTTGATGGAGGTGAAGTCGGGCAGGATCAGGTCGACGCCCGGCTGGTGCTCTTCGGGGAAGAGCACACCGCAGTCGACGATCAGGATCTTGCCGTCGATCTCGAAGCAGGTCATGTTCCTGCCGATCTCGCCGAGTCCTCCGATGGGGATGACGCGGAGCGTCCCCGGCTCGAGGACTGGCGGATCGATGATGGCATTGGGCATGTAGCCCCCCTCTGGTTTGTCTAGCGAGTCGTACCGGCGACCTTGGGCAGCGCGCCACCGGCGGCGGCGTTGCGGTCTGGCCGGAAGTTGCGGAAGTCGACGCCTGGGATGTCCTTCACCAGGTCGATCTCATCCTCGATCTGCGCGGCCTCCCACTCCTCCGGACCGACCAGCGGAAGACGTACCCGCGGGCTCTGGATCCGGCCGAGGCCGTGCAAGATGTATTTGGCGGCGACAGTGCCGGGGACGTGGGTCATGACCGCGCGCACGAGCGGCTCGAGCTGCCGGTGCGCGGCGGTCGCCGCGGCGAGGTCGCCGGAGTTCACCGCGTCGACCATGTGTCGGTAGGGCGTCGGCGCGATGTTGGCCGTGACGCCGATGAGGCCGGTGCCGCCGATGGCGAGCGTCGGCAGTGCGTTGGCGTCGTCGCCCGCGAAGTACATGAGGTCCGTCTGGTTCATGACCCGGCTCACCTCGCTGAGGTCGCCCTTGGCGTCCTTCACCGCGAGGATGTTCGGGTGCTTGGCCGCACGCAGGATCGTCTCGTAGGTGATGGGGATGCCGGTTCGCCCCGGGATGTCGTAGAGGATGACCGGCAGATCCGTGGAGTCGGCGATCATGCGGAAGTGGGTGAGCACGCCGGCCTGGGTGGGCTTGTTGTAGTACGGGGTGACGATCATGTTGCCGTCGGCGCCCGCCTGCTCGCTCTTCTTCGCGAGCTCGATCGCGTGGGCGGTCTCGTTGGAGCCACCACCGGTGATGATCTTCGCGCGCCCGCCCGCGACGGCCTTGCCGACCTCGACGAGCTTGACCTTCTCCGGGTCCGTCAGCGTCGAGGTCTCACCCGTGGTGCCGGTGACGACGATGCCGTCGGCCCCCGCGGTCACGACGTCGTCGATGTGTCGCTCGACGGCCTTCCAGTCGACCTCGCCGTCGGCGGTGAACGGCGTCACCAGGGCGACGAGGACTTGACCGAAGGGGTTCTCTGCACGCGACACCCTCTCAGGCTATCGGGTTTCCCTCTTGCGGGTCACCATCCGCGCGGCCGTCACCTCGCGTCACACTGGCTCAGGGACCGGCACCCGGAACCTATGCTGACGGACACCATGTCCCCGCTGCCCGCCCTCTCGCTGATCCTCGTCCTCGTCCTGTCCACGACGGCGGTGGGTCTGGTCGTGCGTGCACGGAGCGGGCGTGCGTCGCACCGCGCCGACGGGGACCGCCTCTCGTCGGCGGCACTCGGGACGACCACTCCGCTCGGCCGATCGGCCACCCTGGTGCAGTTCAGCACCGAGTTCTGTGCGCAGTGCCCCGGGACCAGACGACTGCTGCACGAGCTGGCCGACGGAGAGCCGGGCGTGGGCGTCCTCGACATCGACCTGACCCACCGTCCCGACCTCGCGGACCGCTTCTCCGTCCTGCAGACGCCCACCGTCCTCCTCCTCGACCGCGCCGGGATCGTGCGCGGTCGGTTCTCCGGGGCCGCACGCCGTGCGGTGCTCGCCGGCGAGCTCCGATCCGTCCTCGGGAGACCAGCATGACCTCGAACCCTCCAGCAGCACAGCCGACCGGCATCGACCCGCGCAGCCCGCGGTTCGGCGCGACCGTGACCGCCGTGCTCCTCCTCGTCGCCGTCTTCCTCGCGCTGACGGCGCCGCTCGCCGACACGCTGCCCGCGCGGGCCGGCCAACCGGCCTTCGTCCTCCTCGTCGTCATCGCAGCCCTGTTCGCGTGGGGCGCGTTCGCCGGGATCCGACGCCACCCGTACGGCGTCGTGTTCCGACGCCTCATCCGCCCGAGGCTCGGCCCGCCCGTCGAACTCGAGGCACCTGAACCACCGACCTTCGCGCAGGGCGTCGGGCTCGTGGTGGTCGCGATCGGACTCGTGCTGCACCTCGTCGGGTTGCCGGGATCCCTCGCCGTCTCCGCCGGTGCCGCGTTCGTCGCCGCCTTCCTCAACGCGGCGTTCGGGTTCTGCCTCGGCTGCCGCCTGTATGTGCTCCTCCTCCGCGCCCGCGTCATCGGACGACAAGCGTGACGGTGGTCTGAAGCACCTGTCGACACCGTTTGTCGACGGGGTGACCGTCCAGGTCGATCCGGTTAGGCTGACCCCACGAACACCAGCGCCGATGCGCTCCTGCACGGCCCGACGACGGAGGTTGCACCATGGCGGTAACAAGCGAAGCCACGACGGTCTGGAACGGCACGCTCTTCGAGGGATCCGGGCACACGAGCCTCGACACCTCCGAGGCGGCCGAGTTCGCCGTCGACTGGAAGGCACGCTCGGAGGGCTCCAACACGACGACGACCCCCGAGGAACTGCTCGGGGCTGCTCACGCCTCCTGCTATTCGATGGCGTTCGCCAACGAACTCACGAGCGCCGGATTCCCGCCGGAGCGCATCCAGGCGACCGCAGCGGTCTCCTTCACCCCCGGCACCGGCATCACCGGCAGCCACCTGCTCGTCAGCGCGGTCGTGCCCGGCATCTCCGAGGCCGACTTCGAGCGCATCGCCACGGCGGCGAAGGACGGCTGCCCGGTCTCGCAGGCGCTCGCCGGCATCCCGATCACCCTCGAAGCCAGCCTCGCGTAACCACCACCGTCCAGCAGCACGAGCAGGAAGGCGGCGCGCATGCGCATCGTGATCGGCGGAGCCTCCGGGCTCATCGGAACGGCGCTCGGGCGCTCCCTCGAGACCGGCGGCCACGACGTCGTCAGGCTCGTTCGGCGGCCGGCGCGCGGTGCCGGAGAAGCGGAGTGGGATCCACTGGCAGGCGTGCTGGATCCGGCGGTCGTGAGCGGCGCCGACGCGGTCGTCAACCTCTCCGGCGCCTCCCTCGGCAAGCTGCCGTGGACGGCGGCCTACCGCTCCACGATCCTCTGGTCACGACTCAGCGCGACCCGGACACTCGTCGACGCCATGAACCGGGCCGACCAGCCACCGGCGGCCTTCCTCAGCGGGTCGGCGGTCGGGTACTACGGCGACCGTCCCGGAGAGACCCTCACCGAGGACTCCTCCAGAGGGGCCGGATTCCTCGCCGACGTCGTCGTCGCCTGGGAGGACTCCGCGCTCGCGGCGCCCGACGCCGTCCGCACCGTGCTGCTCCGCAACGGCATCGTCGTCGACCTGGCAGGCGTGCTCAGGCCGCTGGCACCGCTCACCCGGTTCGGGGTCGCCGGGCCGCTCGGTTCGGGCCGCCAGTTCTGGCCGTGGATCGGGCTGCAGGACGAGGTCCGGGCGATCACCCACCTCCTGACCTCGACGCTCTCCGGACCGGTGAACCTGTGCGGTCCGCAGGCCGCCCGCGCCGACGACCTCATGTTCGAGCTCGCCAGACGGATGAACCGGCCCTATCTGCTCCGCGTCCCGAAGTTCGCCCTCAAGGCGCTCCTCGGCGACGCCGCCGACGGACTGCTGCTGAGCGATCAGCGCGTCGAACCTCGTCGGCTCCTGGACGACGGCTTCACGTTCAGCACGCCGACCGTCGAGCAGGCGTTGGCCGAAGCACTCGCCCGCGACTGAACGACGGGACGCCGCCGCTCCGGTCAGCTCCGCGAGAGCCGGATCGCCTGTCGGATGGCCTGCCGTGCGCGGCGGCGGTCTCCGGCACCGTCGTAGACGAGTCCGAGGCGGTACCAGGATCGCCAGTCGTCGGGAGCGGCCTCGGCCGCGTCGCGGTACTTCGGGAACAGCTCGTCTGCGGCATCACGCATCGGCCGGCCGCTCTCGCGGGTCTCGACCTGCTCGGGCGGAAGGCCGCCCTCGGCCTCGAGGCGGACTCCGAGTCGCTCGGCGCCCAGCCCGAAGGCGATCTCGCGCCAGAGCGCCCAGACGCCGAGGATCGGCAGGACGATGAGCGCCGCACCCATGGCGATGCCGACAGGCTCGCCCGTGCCGAGGAGGACGACGGCACGGTACCCGACGAGGACGATGTAGAGGACGAGCAGGGCCGCGATGATCGCGACCATGACGCGGGTCTTCACAGGGCGCTGGCCGCCGCGGCTTGGCCGGAGACGTGCTCGGGCGCCCCTTGGGCGGCCCGCCGACCCGCCGGCCCTGGGCGATCGAGTCCGAGGTCGAGCAGACTGTCGAGACCGACGGTGACCCCGCGGGCGTCGCGTGCGGCGACGAGGGCGAGCCGGATGCCCCGCTCGTAGGACGCGGGCGAGATCGTGTCGTGCGTGATCGTGACGAGTTCGTCGACGCCACCGAACACGACCTCCTGGCGGGCGACGACGCCCTGGAGCCGCAGGCTGTGGATCGGGATGCTCGAGACCTGCTGTCCCCTCGCCCGCTGGTCGGTGTGCGGGGCGGCGACCGGCCCACGGTCGCCACGCGCGGCCATCATCAGCTCGGCGGTGCGCACGGCGGTCCCGGAGGGCGAGTCCACCTTCGTGTCGCGGTGGGACTCGATGATCTCGATCGAGTCGAAGAAGCGGGCCGCGACGGTCGCGAGACTCGTCGACAGGACGGACCCCAGCGAGAAGTTGGGGATGATGACGACGCCCTGCTCGGGCAGCTCAGCGAGCCGACGGTCGAGTCGCTGGATACGCTCGGCCGACCAACCGCTCGTCCCGACGAGCACGTTGATGCCCTGAGCGACGGCGTGGTCGACGATCCGCTGGCTGACACCCGGGACCGTGACGTCGACGACGAGGTCCGCCCCGTCCATCTCGCTCAGCTCGCTCGACGAACCGAGCGACGCGACCAGCTCGAAGTCGTCGAGTGAACCGATGATGCTGGTGAACAGTCGGCCCATCTTGCCGCTCGCGCCGGCCAGCGCCACTCGTGTCGTCATGCCCTCAGCTTACGTGCTGCCCGTCCGGGAGGAGGCGGGCCGCCCGGCTAGACGATGTGCGGCTCGGGAAGACCCGTGCGGAGCTCCATGGGGAGGTGCGCGAGGTCGTTGTGGGTGATGAGGCTCCACGGACGCCCAGCGCGCTGGTGCAGCACCGTCAGTCCGCCGTTGGCCTGGTTGATGCTCACCCAGCGCCATGCGGGCGCCTGAAGCGCTTCGCGGACGAGCCACCCGATGACGAAGTTGTGCGTGATGAGCAGCTCGTGGTGGTCACCGCGCTTCGGCGAGAGGAACTCGGCGGCGGCGTCGGCCATCTGCGCTTCGCCCGCCTCGATCTCCGCCTCGGTGATCGAGCCGAAGAAGGGGTCGAACGCCGACGGCGTCTCCGGTGTGCGACCGCTCGGGACGCAGTCGAAGAGCAGCGACGACGGCTCCGGTGTGACGGCCGGCATCCGCTCGGCGATGATCTGGGCGGTCTCCGCGGCACGCTGCAACGGCGAGTGCCACGCCGCGGTCATCGGGACACCACCGAGGCGCTCCGCGAGCAGCTGTGCCTGACGCCGACCGCGGGCCGACAGTGGTCCGTCGGGCAAGCCGTGCTCAGCGTGTTGCTGCTCGCCGTGTCTGACGAGATACAGGTAATGGGACATTCAACGCACCCCCGCGATGATCGGAGCGAAGGTGTCCTCGTCGACGGCTCCGACCGCCGACACCGTGATGGGCTGCGCGGCGAGGTGCTGCGCGAGCTGCTGGACGTCGTCCTGACCGACGGACTGCAGGCGACGGATGCTCTCGTCGAGGTCGATGAACTCGCCGAGGGTCAGCTCCGCTCGACCGAGGCGGCTCATCCGCGAGTCCGAATCCTCCAGCGCGAGCGCCGAGGCGCCACTCAGCTGGCCGAGCGCGCGCGACAACTCCTCGTCCGTCACGCCGTGCTCGGCGAGCCGGTGGAGTTCGGCGAGCATGAGCTCGGCGACGGTCGCCGCCTTCGCCGTGGAGCAGGCGGCAGCGAGGCCGAAGACGCCGGCGTCCGAGTAGCTGCCGGCGAACGAGTACACCGAGTAGGCGAGCCCGCGCCGTTCGCGGATCTCCTGGAACAGGCGGCTGGACATGCCGCCACCGAGGATGGAGTTGAGCATGCTCATGGCGAATCGTCGCTCATCGCCCGCGATGAGGCCCGCTCCGCCGATCTGCAGGTGGACCTGCTCGGTGGGCCGGTGTACGACCGAGAGCGGCGAGCCGCCGACGATGGCAGCAGGAGCGAGCGTCCGACGCGCGACCGGTGCGGCCACCGCGTCCGCCGGCCAGCCCGCATGCACGAGCGCCTCGGACACCTGGGCGACGAGCGCGTCGTGGTCGACCGCGCCGGCCGCCGTCACGATGACGTCGTTCGCGCGGTAGTTGGCTCGGTAGTGCGCCACGACGGCGTCCCGGCCGACCTCGATGATCGACTGCGGGTGACCGCCGATGGGACGCCCGAGGGGGTGCTCGCCGAGCACGCGCTCGAAGAACCGTTCGTTGGCGACGTCCCCTGGATCGTCGTCCATCATCGCGAGCTCTTCGAGGATGACGCCGCGTTCGTTCTCGAACTCCTCCGGGTCGAGCAGCGAGGAGGTGAGCATGTCGGTGATGACGTCCACCGCCATCGGCAGGTCGCGATCGCGCACCTTGGCGTAGTAGCAGGTGTGCTCCTTGGCCGTGAGCGCGTTGTGCTCGCCGCCGACGGCGTCGAAGGCGACCGCGATGTCGAGGGCGGAACGCGACGGCGTGCCCTTGAACAGGAGGTGCTCCAGGAAGTGCGTCGAGCCGAAGGTCGCCGGTCGATCGGTGGTCGCCGGTTGTTCGTCGCGGGAGCCGACGGCCACCCAGTAGCCGATCGTCGCGCTCCGGCTGCCCCGCATGTGTTCGCTCAGGATGCGCAGCCCGTTGGGCAGGACCGTCCGGCGGACGAGCGCGTCCCCGGATGCGGTGAACGCGAGCTCGGGACGAGTGAGCGGAAAGTCGACGGCGGCGTTCATCACCCCAACCATACGTCAGGTTCCCGGGCGTCGCGCGCGAGCGACCGTGCGCAGGCGACCGCCGGTCGACTTAGCGCAAGCGACCGGAGACGCGGTCGAGCTCGAGGATCTGCCCGCGGCTCAGCCGCACGTCAGCAGCCGCGATGAGCGAGTCGACGTGAGCCGGCTGGGACGCGCTCGCGATGGGCGCGACGACGCCGGGACGTGACATGGCCCAGGCGAGCGCGGCCGAGGCCACCGTGCAGCGGTTCTCCTCCGCGATCTCGTCGAGGACGTGCAGGACCCGCAGTCCACGGCGGTGGAGATGGGTCGCGGCGCGACTGCCGCGGGTGCTCGGGTCGAGGTCGGAACGGGTGCGGTAGCGGCCCGTCAGGAAGCCGTTCGCGAGGGCGAAGTAGGGCAGGACACCGAGGTGCTGGGCCGTCGCGACGAGCGCGAGGGTGCTCTCGTACGGCTCGCGGTGCATGAGGCTGTAGTGCGTCTCGAGCGCGACGAACCGGGTGAAGCCGCTCGCCGACAGGATCCGTGCCTCCATCAGCCGTTCAGGGGTCGTGTTCGAGGTGCCGAGGTAGCGGACCTTGCCGGTCTCGATCAACCAGTCGACCGTCCCGAGGCTGTCGGCCAACGGGATGCTCGGGTCGTCGTCGTGGAAGGACAGCAGGTCGATGTGGTCGGTCTGCAACCGTTCGAGCGCCGCCTCGACCGCACGGATGATGCTCACCGAGCCGAGACCCGGGTAGTCGGGGTGCCGGCCGATCTTCGTCGCGACGACCATGTCGTCCCGGTTGCGGCGCTTCCGCATCCAGTTGCCGATGAGGATCTCGCTGCGTCCGCCCGCGTAGCTGTCGGCGGTGTCCACCATGTTGCCGCCGGAGTCGTGGAACCGGTCGAGGATGTCTGACGTCGTGTCGGGGTCGACGGTCCACCCGAACACGCTGCCGCCGAGCACGACCGGGAAGACCGACAACTCGGAGTCGCCGATCGTGCGCCTCGGTGCCTCGGAGGGCTCAGGGTCCTGGACGGGCGTCGGGAAGGACGGGTGCGGGACGAGCTGCTCGGGACGCCGACTCGCGTCGTCGTCGACGCCGTCCGCTGCTCCGCCGACCAGAGAACTGCCACGGGTGCTCGACGAGCGCCAGAGGTGTGGCATCCCCTGCCCCTCTCTCGGTCCGCCGACCGGTGACGCGCTGCACCGTCGGGATCCGTGCGTGGAGCGACGGGCCGGTGCTTGCTCACCAGGCTAGAGGAGACCGGCGACTTCGGCTGGACGACATCACGACCGGGTGGCAACTGATTCGTAACGATTGCGGGAGTCGATCGATCACCTCGGATCGACGGACCCCCCGGCACGGGCGAGCACGAGTCGCGCGTGTCGCAGGAGGGGCTCGTCGACCATGCGTCCCTCGTGCCGGAACACGCCGGCGGCTCCCGCTGCGGCGTCGAGCAGCGCACGAGCCGCTGACACCGATCGGGGGTCCGGGCGGTAGGCGGCGCGAACGGTCGGGACCTGTCCCGGGTGGATGCACGCGGAGGCGATGCAGCCGACGGCGGCCGCGTCCGTCGCCTCGTCCGCGAGCCCGTCGAGATCGTCGATGTCGAGGTGGACCGCGTCGATCGCGGCCACCCCGGCGGCTCCCGCGGCGAGCAGCACCGAGGAGCGCGCCTGTCGGACGACGTCCCGGTATCGCCCGTCGGCCCGTCGACTGCTCGTGCCGCCCAGGGAGGCGATGAGGTCTTCAGAGCCCCACATGAGCGCGACGACCGCAGGATGGGCGGCCAACGCGGGCGCCTGCACGACACCGGCAGCGGTCTCGCACAGCGCGATGATCCGGACGTCCGGGATCGCGTCCACGAGCCGGTCGAGCGCCGCGGTCGTCTCCGTCTTCGCCAGCATGACCGTGCGATAGGCGGTGTCCGCGAGCGCCGCGACATCGTCGTCGAAATCGACGGTCCCAGCCGGGTCGACCCGGACGACAGTGCGCGAGGGATCGAGCGGATGGTCGACGATCGCCCGGCGGGCGGCCGGCTTGTCGGCCGGGGCCACGGCGTCCTCGAGATCGAGGATGACGGCATCCGCGCGCTCGGCCGCTTTCGCGAAGCGGTCCGGACGGTCCGCCGGGACGAAGAGGATCGCCGGCCCCAGGTCGAACGCCGCGGCGCCGGTCACGATGCACCCGAGCACTGGACGAGCGTGCTCCTGGTCGCGGTCGCGACGACGACGCCGTCCTGGTTCCGACCCGTGTGGAGCAGGGTGACGACACCCTCGCCCGGCCTCGACGACGACAGCCGTTTGGCCGTCACGAGCGTCTCGGCGTACAGCGTGTCGCCGTGATGCATCGGGTTCGGGAAGGCGATGTCGGTGAAGCCCAGGTTCGCGACGATGGTCTGCTCGGTGAGCTGCGCGACCGACAGCCCCACGAGCGTCGAGAGGGTCAGCATCGAGTTCACGAGCCGTTCCCCGAAGGGCCCGGTCGCAGACCACGCGGCATCCACGTGCAGTGATTGCCCGTTCATCGTGAGGGTCGAGAACAGGACGTTGTCGGCTTCCGTGAGGGTGCGCCCGGGGCGATGGCGGTAGGTCGCACCCACCACGAACTCCTCGAAGTACAGACCTCGCTGCTCGATCACGGGGCCGGACGACGTCTCGGACGAGTCGGTCATCATGACCTCACGACGCGAAGCCGAGTTCGCGGGCGATGATCATGAGCTGCACCTCGGTGGTGCCCTCACCGATCTCGAGGATCTTCGAGTCCCGGTAGTGCCGCGCCACCGGGTTCTCGTTGAGGAACCCGTAGCCGCCGAAGATCTGGGTCGCGTCACGGGCGTTGTCCATCGCGGCCTCCCCGGCGACCATCTTCGCGATGGAGGCCTCCATCTTGTAGGGCGCTCCCCGGAGCATGCGCGACGCGGCGTCGTAGTAGGCCTGCCTGGCGGTGTGGACCCGCGCCTGCATCTTCGCGATCCGGAAGGCGATCCACTGGTTGTCACCGATCGCCCGACCGAACACGACCCGCTCCTTGGCGTAGCGGATCGCCTCCTCGAGGCAGCCCTGGGCAGCTCCGACGGCGAGCGCGGCCACGGCGATCCGTCCACCGTCGAGCGCCGTGAGGAAGTTGGCGTACCCGCGCCCGCGTTCGCCGAGCAGGTTGCCCTCGGGCACCCGGACGTCCTCGAACCGCAGCGGGTGGGTGTCGGAGGTGTGCCACCCGACCTTGTCGTAGGGCGGTAGCGCGGTGAAGCCCGGCGTCGGGACCGGCACGAGGATCGACGACAGCTCCTTCGTCACCCGGCCGTCGGATCGGACCCGCTCCCCCGTGACGGCCGTGACCGTCACGAGACGGGTGATCTCGCTCCCGGAGTTGGTGATGAACTGCTTCGTGCCGTTGATCACCCACTCACCGTCGACGAGCTCGGCGGTGGTCTCCGTCGCGCCTGCATCACTGCCGGCACGCGCCTCGGTGAGGCCGAACGCGGCGAGCGCCTGCCCGCTCGCGAGCTGCGGGATCCATTCCTCGCGCTGGGCGTCGGTGCCGTACAGGTAGATCGGCATGGCTCCGAGGCCGACGCCGGCCTCGAGGGTGACGCCGATGCTCTGGTCGACGCGTCCGAGCTGCTCGACGGCGAGGCAGAGCGCGAAGTAGTCCATTCCCCCGCCGCCGAGTTCCTTCGGGAACGGCAGCCCGAAGAGTCCCAGCTCCCCCATCTGCGCGATGATGTCGTACGGCAGACGCCGTTCCGTGTCGTACTGATAGGCGGCGGGCGCGACGACCTCGTCGGCGAACGCCTTGACCGTGTCGACGATCCGCTGGTGCTCGGGGCTGAGCTCGGTGTTCATGCTGATGCTCCGTTCGTGGGTGCTGCATCGGTTGGGGCTGCGTTCAGGTGTGCTGCGACGGGGTCTGCGGCGATCGTCGCGACCGACTGACGGGTGGCGACCGTGCCACCCGTGGCGACGTGGAGGGTGACCGTGCCGTCGGTCGTGGCGGTGAGGAGGTGCTCCATCTTCATCGCTTCGACGGTGACCAGCGGCTGACCGGCGGTGACGGCGTCGCCGCTCGTGACGTGCACGGCCGTGACGGTGCCGGGCATCGGCGTCCGCACCTCCGGATCGACCGCACCGGCCGCAGTCGGATCCCCGCCGGCTGGGAGCGCCTCACGCGGGACCACCTCGACCACACTGATGGCACCGTCGAGCGCGATCCATCGTTCGTCCCCCACGCGGACGGTCTCCAACGGGGTGCTGACACCGTCGCGCTCGAACCGCAGGGTGCCGGCCGACCGGCTGCGGACCGCGGCCCGGGTCGGTGCCGCGTCATCGACGGAGACGCTCGCATCGTCGCTCGACCCACGCATCTCGATGCGGACGATGCGTCCGTCCTCAAGACGCAGGTGCTGTCGCGTCGGTGCTGCCGCGCCGAGGCGCCACCCACCGGGATCCGACCACGGCGTCCCGAGTCCGGCGGTCCGCGCTGCGGCCTCGAATCGTCGGTCGTCCGTTTCGGCGAGTGCCACTGCGGTCAGGACCCGCTCGGACGTCGCGGCGGACGGGCTGTCGTCGAGCAGGTCGGCGATGAGACCGGTGTGCAGTCGTCCCGCGACGACGTCCTCGTCGGCGAGGAGCCGCCGGAGGAAGCCGAGGTTCGTGCGGACACCGAAGACCACCGTCGCCGCGAGCGCGGCGTCGAGTCGCCGGAGCGCGGTCCCGCGATCCTCGGCCCAGCACACGATCTTCGCGAGCATGGGGTCGTACCACGGGCCGACGAACTGCCCGGCGACGATGCCGCCGTCGACGCGGACGCCCGTGCCCTCCGGCAGACGCACCCGCTCGAGCACCCCGGTCTGGGGCAGGAAGCCGCTCGACGGGTCCTCCGCGTACAGCCGCGCCTCCACCGCGTGACCACGCAGGACGACGTCGTCCTGCGTCATCGTCAGCGGTTCACCGGCGGCGACGCGCACCTGCCACTCCACGAGGTCGAGCCCCGTGACGAGCTCGGTGACCGGATGCTCCACCTGCAACCGCGTGTTCATCTCGAGGAAGGCGAACTCGTCGGGTCGGTCGTCGGCGACGAGGAACTCGACGGTCCCCACACCCCGGTAGCCGACGCTCCGGGCGACCGTGCAGGCCGCCTCGCCGAGTCGCGCCCGCTGCCGGTCGTCGATGAGCGGCGACGGGGACTCCTCAACCACCTTCTGGTGCCGACGCTGGAGCGAGCACTCGCGCTCCCCGAGGTGCACGACCGCACCGTGGGCGTCCGCGAGCACCTGCACCTCGATGTGCCGGGGTCTCGTGATGAACCGCTCGAGGAGGAGCGTGGCGTCGCCGAAGGCCGCCTCGGCCACCCGGTGGGCGGAGGCGATGGCCGATGGGAGCTCCTCGGCGCGCTCCACCACCTGCATCCCCTTGCCTCCGCCACCGCCCGCCGGCTTGACGATGAGCGGGAAGCCGATGGCGACGCCGGCACGGACGAGCGCGTCGTCGTCGAGCGAGGCGTCGGCGACGCCCTCGATGATCGGGACGCCTCGAGCCGCGACGTGGTCCTTCGCCCGGATCTTGTCGCCCATGAGGACCAGGGCGCGCTCGTCCGGTCCGATGAAGACGATCCCGGCAGCGGCGAGCGCCCTCGCGAGCGCGGGTTGTTCGGACAGGAAGCCGTAGCCCGGGTGCACCGCGTCGGCCCCGGTCATGACGGCGGCTCGGACGACGGCGGCGACGTCGAGATAGCTGTCCGAGGCCGGCGCGGGTCCCAGGCGGACGGCGCGGTCCGCGAGCCGGACATGAGGGGCGTCGCGGTCAGCGTCGCTGAAGACCGCGATGCTCTCGATGTCCATCGCTGTGAGCGTGCGGATCACGCGACAGGCGATCTCGCCGCGGTTCGCGACGAGGACGGAGCGGAAGGGGCGCGCGGGTGCGTGGCCCGGCCGGTTCGGTGTCTGGATCGTCATGCCGTCACATCCTGAAGAGGCCGAAGCCGGGTTCTGGCAGGGGCGCACGGGAGCACACCTCGAGCGCGAGTCCGAGGACCGTTCGGGTCTGGGCTGGATCGATGATGCCGTCGTCCCAGAGCCGTGCGGTCGAGTAGTACGGGTTGCCCTGCTCCTCGAAGTCGGCGAGGATCGGCGCCCGGAAGTCCTCCTCCGCCTGGGCGGTCCACGCCTCACCGCGAGCCTCGAGTTGGTCGCGCTTGACGGTCGCGAGGACACTCGCCGCCTGCTGTCCCCCCATGACGGAGATGCGCGCGCCCGGCCACATCCAGAGGAACCGGGGATCGTAGGCCCGGCCGCACATGGAGTAGTTGCCGGCGCCGAACGAACCGCCGATCACGACCGTCAGCTTCGGCACCCGGGTGGTCGCGACCGCGGTGACCATCTTCGCGCCGTGCTTGGCGATGCCTCCGGCCTCGGCGTCACTGCCGACCATGAAGCCCGAGATGTTCTGGAGGAACAGCAACGGGATGCCGCGCTGGTCGGCGAGCTCGATGAAATGGGCGCCCTTCAGGGCCGACTCGCTGAAGAGGACGCCGTTGTTCGCGATGATGCCGACGGGGTGCCCGTGCAGCCTCGCGAACCCGGTCACGAGGGTGTCGCCGTACTCACGCTTGAACTCCGAGAAGTCGCTGCCGTCGACGAGCCGCGCGATCACCTCACGGACGTCGTAGGCCGTCTGCAGCTCCGCCGGGACGACGCCGTACAGTTCCGCCTCCGGGACGACCGGCGGCATGCTCGGACGCACCTCCCACGCGCGCGGGTGGGGCGCCGGCAGCGTCGCGACCGTATCCCGGAGGATGTCGAGCGCGTGCGCGTCGTCGTCGGCGAGGTGGTCCGTGACCCCCGACACCCGGGCGTGGAGGTCGCCGCCGCCGAGCTGCTCCGGCGTCACGACCTCGCCGATCGCGGCCTTCACGAGGGGTGGACCGCCCAGGAAGATCGTGCCCTGGCCACGCACGATCACGTTCTCGTCGCTCATGGCGGGGACGTACGCGCCTCCGGCGGTGCAGGACCCGAGTACGGCGGCGAGTTGCGGGATGCCGGCCGCCGACATCCTGGCCTGGTTGAAGAAGATCCGGCCGAAGTGGTCACGATCGGGGAAGACCTCGTCCTGCGTCGGGAGGTTCGCTCCCCCGGAGTCGACGAGGTACAGGCAGGGCAGCCGGTTCGCGGCCGCGATCTCCTGGGCCCGGAGGTGCTTCTTCACCGTCATCGGGAAGTACGAGCCCCCCTTCGCGGTCGCGTCGTTCGACACGACGAGCACGTGTCGTCCGTGGACGAGGCCGATCCCGGCGATGACCCCGGCGCCGGGAGTCGCGTCGTCGTACATACCGTGCGCGGCCAAGGGCGCGATCTCGAGGAAGGGGCTCCCCTCGTCGAGCAGGCGGTCGACCCGATCGCGCGGCAGCAGCTTCCCCCGGGCGACATGCCGGGCCCGCGACGCCTCCGGTCCGCCCAGGGCCGCGGTCGCCATCGTCTGTTCGAGCACCGTCACGAGCTCCCGATGCGCCGCCTCCTGCTCGCGGAATCGGGCTGAGGTGGGATCGGCACCGCTCGTGAGGGTGGGCACTCGGGCTCCTGTCGTCGTCGACCGTGAGTGCATTCAGTTACTCATCACTCACTGAAAGAGAGGTTACAGTTCATTAACTGAAAAAGTCCACCCCGAGGAGATCCGATGACCGGTCGTGACACGCCGTCCCCGAACCCGCCGCACCTCGGGCGCTCGGAGGCGAAAGCGGCACGTCGCTCCGCCCTCCTGCGGTCAGCGGCCGGACTGTTCGCCGAGCGCGGCTTCGCCGGGGTGTCGATGGAGGACCTCGGGACGGCCGTCGGCATGAGCGGACCCGCCGTCTACCGCCACTTCCCGAGCAAGCAGGCCGTCCTCGCAGCACTCCTCGTCGGCGTCAGTCAGGATCTGTTGGAGGGTGGGACCCGCGAGGTCGAGCAGGCTCCGGACAGCGATCGGGCGCTGCGTTCGCTGGTGACGTTCCACGTGGCCTTCGCCCTCGACGACCCCGACGTGATCCGCATCCAGGACCACGATCTCGACAGCCTGGCACCGGACGACCGTCGCGCGGTCCGCACCCTCCAGCGGCGGTACGTCGAGCGGTGGGTGGACGTCCTCACGACGCTGCATCCCACGATCCCCGCGGCGGAACTGCGGGTCCGCGCGCTCGCGGGTTTCGGACTGATCAACTCCACGTCCCACAGCACCTCCCTCGGCAGGAACGAGGCCGGGACACCCGACCGCGAGGCGGTGCGCTCGACGCTCGAGCGGATGGCACTGGCCGCCCTGCTCGCCGAGTGAGGACGCGGGACAGGTTCAGTCGACGAGCACGGACAGGACGTTCCCCGCTGGATCGGTGAACCAGGCGATGTCCGGGCCGTTCCCGCGCATGATCCCCTTCGCGTCCGTCGGCAGGACGTCGTCCGGGTAGAGCTTCGTCACCACGCCCTGCGCCTGCAGCTCGTCGACCGCCGTGTCGATGTCCTCGACCACGAGGTTCAGCACCGTGAACGAGGCTGGTGTGTGGTCCGGCTTGCCGTAGACGAGCACCGACCCGCCGGCGGGGAGCGCCACGTCCAGGAATCCCATGGCGTTGTCGGTGACCGTGAGACCGAGGACGTCCCGGTAGAACGTCCTCGCCGCGTCGATGTCGTCGACCGAGAACCCGCTGAAGACATCCGTGTACGAGACCATGAGCCGCTCCTTCGCTGATTCCCGATGCGTACACGATGCACGATGCCACGTCGCGGTCGTCGCGTCCAGGCCCAAACGGCCGCCTGGGAGGGCGGGCGCGAGGGCCTGGACTCGACGATCACACCATCGTCAGGACCATCGCCGGATCGGACAGCATCGTCCCGAGGTCGACGAGGAACCGGGACCCCTGCTCCCCGTCGATGAGCCGATGGTCGAACGACAGCGACAGCGTCACGACGTGTCGCAGCGCGACCTGCCCCTCGAACTCCCACGGCCGGCGACGGACGGCACCGAGCGCGATGATCGCCGCCTCACCGGGGTTGAGGATGGGCGTCCCCGCATCGACGCCGAAGACGCCGACGTTGGAGACCGTGATCGTCCCCCCTCGCAGTTCCGCCGGAGCGGTGCGTCCCTCGCGGGCCGTGCGGACGAGGTCCGACACGGCGTCCGCGAGTTCGAACAGGCTGAGCTCCTCGGCCCGTGCGATGTTCGGGACGAGGAGTCCCCGCGGCGTCGCTGCGGCGATCCCGAGTCCGACGTGTCCGTACTCGACGATCTCCCCGGCAGCCTCGTCCCAGCTCGCGTTGACCGCCGGGGTGCGTCTCACGGCGATGCACACCGCCTTGGCGAGGACGGTCAGGATGTTGACCCGGTGGTCCCCGGTCCGAGGCGAGCTGGCGAGCGCGTCCAGCAGCGACATCGTCGGCGTCACGTCGACCGTCAGGAACTCCGTCACGTGGGGAGCCGTGAACGCGCTGCTCACCATCGCCTCGGCGGTCCGGCGCCTGACCCCCGTGATCGGCCGACGCACCGAGCCGTCGGCCGCTGTGGCCGGCACCTCTGGGGTCCCGGACGGCGCCGCTGCTGCTCCGCGAGCACGCTCCGGCAGCTGCCCGCTCAGGTCGGTCGCAGCGCGCTCGACCTCCTCACGCGCGATCCGACCACCGACGCCGGTGCCGACGAGCGTTCCGAGGTCGACGCCCAGATCACGGGCGAGTCGCCGGACCGGCGGTGTCGCGCGGGGCCGGGAACGCTCCGGCACCGGGGCGGTGTGCGCCGGTGCAGGTGTGTCATCGCCGGCGGCCCGGGCACGGCGCCGTGGCCGTTCACCGCTCGCCGTGCGAGGGCCGTAGCCGACGAGGACCGGCTCGCGGTCCGCCGCCCCACTCGGGCGGTCGACCTCCGCTCTGTCGGCCTCGGGGACCGACGGGGGCGGAGCGGTCTCACCATCAGGCGCGAAGTCGACGAGCGCCTCACCGACGAGGACCGTCGTCCCCGGTTCGACGTGGAGCCTCGTGACCACGCCGGCGGTCGGCGCGGGCAGTTCGACGAGCGCCTTCGCGGTCTCGACCTCGGCGATCACCTGGTTGAGCTCGACGTGGTCGCCGACGGCGATGCGCCAGGACACGAGTTCGCTCTCGGTCAGACCTTCACCGAGATCGGGTAGGGAGAACCGCTTCATCGCCGTCCCTCCCCACCGGTCACAGACCGGGCCTCGGCCCTGCCGACGTCCGAGGCGGAGGACCGACGCCCCAGTGCGCGATCCACCCCGTCCAGGATCCGGTCGAGGTCCGGGAGGAAGTGGTCCTCGAGCGCCGAAGCGGGATAGGGCGTGTCGAACCCCGTCACCCGCACCGGGGCCTCTTCGAGGAGGTCGAAGCAGCGTTCGGTGATCGAGGCCGCCAGCTCGGCTCCGACCCCTCCGGAGCGTTGCGCCTCGTGCGTGATGACGAGTCGCCCCGTCTTCTCGACCGAGGCGGCGACGGCGTCGACGTCGAGGGGCGCGAGGGATCGGAGGTCGATCACCTCCAGGTCGACACCCTCGTCGGCCGCAGCCTCCGCGGCCTCGAGCGCCGTCTGGACGAGCGGACCGTAGGCGACCAACGTCGCGTCCGTGCCGGCGCGAACCGTCCGCGCACGGGTGAACGCGAGCGGATCGGCGGGGAGGTCGTCGAGCACCTCGCCTTTCGTCCAGTACCGCCGCTTCGGCTCGAAGAACAGCACCGGGTCGTCGCACGCGATCGCCTGACGGATCATGGTGTGCGCGTCCTGGGGGTCCGAACACGTCACCACGCGCAGTCCCGCCGTGTGCGCGAAGTACGCCTCCGGGGACTCGGAGTGGTGCTCGACGGCGCCGATGCCTCCGCCGTACGGCACCCGGATGGTGACCGGCATGCGCACGGCCCCCTTCGTCCGGTAGTGCAGCTTCGCCAACTGCGCGACGATCTGGTCGAAGCCCGGATAGATGAACCCGTCGAACTGGATCTCACACACCGGGCGGAAGCCCCGGAACGCCAGACCGATCGCCGCTCCGATGATCGCGGACTCCGCCAGCGGCATGTCGACGACGCGGTCGGCACCGAACTCCGCCTGGAGGCCGTCGGTCACCCGGAACACCCCACCGAGTCGGCCGATGTCCTCGCCGAGCAACAGGACCCGGTCGTCATCGGCGAGGGCGTGGTGCAGTCCGGTGTTGATCGCCTTGCTGAGGGTGAGCGTGGTCATCGGGCACCACCGTCGAACATCGCGAGGTACGAGCGGTACTCCTCGCGTTGCCGTTCGAGCCCGGGGTGGGCGGTGGCGTAGACCTCGTCGAAGAGCGAGAGCGGGTCAGGGGCAGGCAGCGCGAGGCACCCCGCACGGACCCGGGCGGCCGCGGCGTCGGCGACGGACGCGACGTGGGCTCGGGCCGTCTCGTCGAGGGCCCCCTCGGACTCCAGCAGACGCTCGAGCCGCGCGATCGGATCCTTCGCACGCCACGACGCGACCTCGCTCTCGTCCCGGTACCGCGTCGGATCGTCCGAGGTGGTGTGCGGCCCCATGCGGTAGGTGACGGCCTCGATGAAGGTCGGCCCACCACCGGACCGTGCGCGGTCGACGGCGATCCGCATCGCCGCCGTCACGGCGAGCACGTCGTTGCCGTCGACCCGCATGCTCGGCACCCCGAAGCCCGGTGCCCGGTCCGCGATGGGGCGTTGGGCCTGCAGCCCGACGGGCTCGGAGATCGCGTACTGGTTGTTCTGGCAGAAGAAGACCACGGGTGCCTGGAAGCTCGCGGCCAGCACCAGCGCCTCGTTCACGTCGCCCTGACTCGTCGCCCCGTCGCCGAAATAGGCCACGGCCACCGCGTCGGACCCGTCGCGCTGACAGCCCATCGCGTAGCCCGTCGCATGGAGCGTCTGGGCCCCGATGATGACCGCCGGCGTCGCCATGCCGACCGCGAACGGGTCCCAGCCCGACAGCGCGGTCCCCCGCCACATCGCCATCAGTTGGTCGAGTTCGACGCCACGGCAGTAGGCGACGGCCTGTTCGCGGTAGCTCGTGAAGACGAAGTCCCCGCGCCGCAGGACCCGCGCCGACCCCACCTGGGCGGCCTCCTGCCCGAGCGACGGTGGCCACAGACCGATCTCGCCCTGCCGCTGCAGAGCCGTCGCCTCCGTGTCGATGCGGCGCGTGACGACCATGTCCTCGTAGAGCGCGAGCAGCTCGGCGTGACCGAGGTCGGCGACGAAGAGGTCGTAGAGGGCGTCCTCATGACGGACGCCGTCCGGATCGAGGAGCTGGACGCAACCGTGGTCGACCGGGACCGGTTCGCGTGCATCACCGCCCCGCTCGTCGGAATCCTGCGGGAATTGGGTGTGAGTCTCCATCGACACGATGCACGCCGCCTTGAGTTCGGTGACCTCACGGCGGTGCCTCGTGAGCGATGCCGTGCCCTCGCGTCATCGCGAGGTGGTCCGAGGCTACGCCGGATCACCCTGGCGCTCAACCGTCGACACTCCGCGCAACGGCGAACGCCCGCCCCGCGGAAGCGGGACGGGCGTTCGGGTGCAGCTGGTGGGACCTAGCCTTCGGCCGGGGCCTCAGGACCCTCGCTGGCAGCGTCGCTGCCGTGCGTGTCGGCCTCATCGGCGACGACCGGAGCGAGCGAGAGCTTGCCGCGGTCGTCGATCTTCGTGATCTCGACGAGGATCTTCTGGCCGACGCCGAGCACGTCTTCGACGTTCTCCACACGCTTGCCACCGGCGAGCTTGCGGACCTCGGAGATGTGCAGCAGGCCGTCCTTGCCCGGGAGCAGCGAGACGAACGCGCCGAACGCGGCGATCTTGACGACGGTTCCGAGGAACTGCTCGCCGACCTCCGGGTTGGTGGGGTTCGCGATCGCGTTGACCTGGGCACGAGCGGCCTCGGCCGACGGACCGTCGACGGCGCCGATGTAGACGGTGCCGTCCTCCTCGATGGAGATGTCGGCGCCGGTCTCGTCCTGGATCGAGTTGATCGTCTTGCCCTTCGGGCCGATCAGCTCGCCGATCTTGTCGACGGGGATCTGGACGCTGATGACGCGAGGCGCGGTCGGCGCCATCTCGTCGGGAGCGTCGATCGCCGCGTTCAGCACGGAGAGGATCGTCGTGCGGGCGTCCTTGGCCTGCTGGAGCGCACCGGTCAGGACCGAGGTCGGGATGCCGTCGAGCTTCGTGTCGAGCTGGATGGCCGTGACGAACTCGGAGGTACCGGCGACCTTGAAGTCCATGTCGCCCAGGGCGTCTTCGGCGCCGAGGATGTCGGTGAGCGCCGCGTAGCGGGTCTCACCGTCGACGACGTCGGAGATGAGGCCCATCGCGATACCGGCGACGGGTGCGCGGAGCGGCACACCGGCGTTCAGCAGCGACAGGGTCGAGGCGCAGACGGAACCCATCGAGGTCGAACCGTTGGACCCGAGGGCCTCGGAGACCTGACGGATCGCGTAGGGGAACTCCTCGCGGCTCGGCAGCACCGGCACGAGGGCGCGCTCGGCGAGGAAGCCGTGCCCGATCTCGCGACGCTTCGGCGAACCGACCCGGCCGGTCTCACCGGTCGAGTAGGGCGGGAAGTTGTAGTGGTGCAGGTAGCGCTTCTTCGTGACGGGCGACAGCGAGTCGATCTGCTGCTCCATCTTGAGCATGTTCAGCGTGGTGACACCCAGGATCTGGGTCTCGCCGCGCTGGAAGATCGCGGAGCCGTGGACGCGCGGGATGACCTGCACCTCGGCGTCGAGCGGACGGATGTCGGTCAGGCCACGGCCGTCGATGCGGATGCCCTCGCGGAGGACACGGCCGCGCATGACGACCTTCGAGACGGACTTGTACGCGGCCGAGAACTGCGTGAGCACCTCGGCGTCGAGCGAACCGGCCTCGACGCGCTCGGTGATCTCCGCCTTGACGCGGTCCTTGAGGGCGTCGTCGGCGTTCTGGCGCTCGATCTTGTCGGCGATCTGGTAGACGTTCACCAGTTCGTCGTGTGCGAGACCGGCGACGGCGTCGTAGCTCTCCTGCGTGTACGGGAGGAACACGGGGTAGGCCGCGATCTCCTTGGCCGCCTGAGCGGCGAGTTCGCTCTGCGCCTTGACGAGCTGCTTGAGGAACGGCTTGGAGGCCTCGAGACCGGCCGCGACGACCGCCTCGTCGGGCTTCGTGGCGCCGCCCTTGATGAGGTTCCAGCTGTTCTCGGTGGCCTCGGCCTCGACCATCATGATCGCGACGTCTTCGTTGCCGTTGGCGTCGGTCACGATGCGACCGGCGACGATGATGTCGAAGACGGCCTCCTCGAGCTGGTCGACCTTCGGGAAGGCGACCCACTGGTCGGCCTCGCCGGCCTGGCCGGGGATCAGCGCGAGACGGACGGCGCCGATCGGACCGGAGAACGGCAGACCCGAGATCTGGGTGGACATCGACGCCGCGTTGATGGCGAGGGCGTCGTAGAACTCACCCGGAGCGATCGAGAGGACGGTGATGACGATCTGGACCTCGTTGCGGAGGCCGGTGACGAACGACGGGCGCAGCGGCCGGTCGATGAGGCGGCAGACGAGGATCGCCTCGGTCGAGGGG
This sequence comes from Plantibacter sp. VKM Ac-2876, assembly GCF_015350715.1. Classification (NCBI taxonomy): domain Bacteria; kingdom Bacillati; phylum Actinomycetota; class Actinomycetes; order Micrococcales; family Microbacteriaceae; genus Plantibacter; species Plantibacter sp. VKM Ac-2876. The sequence continues at coordinate 80,138 of NZ_JADKSI010000004.1, forward strand.
CGGCCCTCACGACGGAAGAACGAACCGGGGATCTTGCCGGCGGCGTAGGAGCGCTCCTCGACGTCCACCGTGAGGGGGAAGAAGTCGAAGTTGTCCTTGGGGTGCTTTCCGGCCGAGGTGGCCGAGAGGAGCATGGTCTCCTCGTCGAGGTACGCGGCGATCGCGCCCTGTGCCTGCTGCGCGAGGCGGCCGGCTTCGAACCGGACCGTGCGCTTGCCGAACTTGCCGTTGTCGAGAACGGCCTCGGCGAACTTGATTTCTGGACCTTCCACAGGTCTCTCCTTCGTACGTGTGCGCTCCCGTCGAGTGACGGGCCGCGCGTCCCGAATGGACGCGCCGTCGAGCGCGGTCGTGCATGATGCAGCGCGCAACACAGCCGCAGTACTTGCTCAAGCCGCCCGGTCTTCCGGGACTTGGCTGGCCACCAGTAGAACACCACCCGCTGATCGCGAGGGATACACCACCGAGGACCAGCTTCCTGTCGGCTGGCTGTGCGCGGAGCGGACCATCACGGTCCGCCGTCGGCCAGCCTAGCAGAGGGGGGTTCGGCGATCCCCGGAACGACACGGATCCTCAGGTGATGGGCGGGGTGCCAGGGGCGTCCGGAGACGCCGCGCGCCGGCGGTCACGTCCCCACGACACGAGCAGGAGGAGCATCGCGACGGCCGCTCCGAGGAGGGTGTCGAGCACGCGCTCCCCCACGATCGCGAGCACCGGCTGCGTCGACGAGGACGTGCTGATGATGAGAACGAGCGGCGTGATGAAGACGAGCGCCAACGCGTAGTGCCGGATGACGACGAGCTCGATCGTGAACTGCAGGGCGGCCAGCACGAGCGCGAGGACGTAGCCGTGCGGCTGGAGCGAGGCCACGGCGAGGAAGATCCCGGCGCCGACGACCGTCCCGAGCACGCGGTGCACGCCGCGTGTCGCGCTCAGGGTGCGCGAGTGCCCGACGCTGAGGATCGCGACGGCGGATCCGGCGATCCAGTACCCGTGACCGAGGCCGAGGACCGCTCCGAGGACCGCACTGATCGCGAGCGCGACCGTGAGTCGTGTCGCGATCCGGCGGTCGGTTGCACTCAGTCGGTACTCGGGGAACAGCACCCGCATCGGCGTCGGCTTCCCCGCGCCGCGGCGGACGGCGGGCACGAGCAACGGCGCGACGACCACCAGCGATGCGAAGGCGGAACCGGCCGCCACGAGCAGGATGACCAGCCCGCCGTCGAGCCCGGCGCCGCCGATCGGGACGGGCGCGGTCAGGTGGCCGGCGATGCCGAACACGAGGATGAAGAACAGCGCGCCCGGAGGGCCGAGGACGACGCCCTGCACCAGCCAGATCACCACCGACCCGACGACGATGAGACCGATCGCGGTCAGCGGCCGTGAACCCGACATCGCGACACCCAGCGCCGCGGCCGTGATGAGTCCTGCTCCGATGAGCGGCAGCACCCGCAGACGGTCCCGGCGGCTGAGCGGCGCGCAGTAGAGCGCGGTGAACGCCCCGAGGCCGGTGAGCAGGCCGAGCGGCGTGAGTCCGAAGAACGTCGCGACCGCGACCGGCACGGCCATCGCGATGGCCGCGGTCAGCGCGGCGGGCCAACGCTTCGGCGACGGCGCGAAGCTGATCAGCGAGGTCTTCAGACCGCGTTCAGCCATCCGGTCCTCCGCTCTCGTGCAACCATCCAACGCTACGCCATCCTGAGCCCGATGCCCGGGCCCCATCGTCGCGCGGGCCGCCCCGGGCTACGCTGGTGCGGACCCCAGGAGGTGACGTTGACGCATCCCGCGCCGGCAGCCGCTCGCCCGAAGCAGCGCGTCCCGTTCTGGGACAACGCCCGTTTCGCGTGCATCACGCTCGTGGTCATGGGCCACGCGATCCAGCGCCTGACCTCCGAGTCCGACCCCGCGCTCGTCGTGTACCTGTTCCTCTACGCCTTCCACATGCCGGCGTTCGCCATCATCAGCGGGTACTTCTCGAAGTCGGCCCCTCCCGGACGACGACAGATGCGTCGGGTGATCACGGACATCCTCCTGCCCTACCTGATCATGGAGGGCATCTGGTCCCTCGTGCAGTTCCTCGTCGAAGGTAAACGCGCGTTCAACCCGACCCAACCGTCGTGGACCCTCTGGTTCCTCCTCGCGCTCGGCATCTTCCGCCTCGTCCTGCCCTATCTCGCACTCCTGCGCTGGCCCTTGCTCTGGAGCGTGGTGATCTCGATCGGCGTCGGCTACCTGGACAACGTCGACAGCACGTTCTCGCTCTCGCGCGCACTCGGGATCCTCCCGTTCTTCGTGCTCGGGTGGCAGATCAACCGGTGGCGGCTCGTGGACCGCTGGCGCCTCGTCCGCACGAGGGCCTGGTGGATCCGGATCGCCGCCGCCGCCGTCCTCATCGCGTGGGCGGTCGTCCTCGTCGTCGGGATCGACCTGTGGCGGCGCATCGACCTGCGCTACTGGTTCTTCTACGACCGGGGGTACACCGCGCTCGGCAACGAGGACGGGACGGGCGGCCTGGTGCGACTCGCGGCGATCCTGCTGGCCGTCGTCCTCACCGCGGCGTTCTTCGTGCTCGTCCCCCGCAGCCAGTCGTGGATCACCCGGTACGGCCAGTCGACGATGTACGTCTACCTTCTGCACTCCTTCGTGCTCTACCCGCTGCGCGAATCGGGCATCCTCACTGACACGGGCAACCCGGACCTCGTGCTCGTCGGCCTGCTGGTGCTGTCGGTCCTGATCGTCATCGTGCTGTCCAGCGGCCCCGTGCGCCGCATCACGAGACCGCTCATCGAACCCCGCGCGGCGTTCATCTTCAGTCGCAAGCGGGCCTTCGACCCGGAGCCCCCTCGGAGCGACCCGACCGGGTCGCGCCGCGACGTCACGAGGTGACGAGGACGACCTTCCCGCGGACGTGACCGTCGATGAGGTGACGGTAGGCGTCGACGACCCGCTCGATGGGCCACACGCTGTCGATGGGGAGGACGATCTCACCCCGCGCGATCGACTCGCCGAGCGCTGCCAGCTCGTCGAGCGTCGCGTCCTGTCCGCCGACGCCGCGGAACCCGTGCTGGGCGGCGAACGGTCGGTCCGCGATCGTGTTGACCCGCTCCGGCGCGACGCCGAGGTCGCGCGCCAGCTCGAGGGTCGGCCGGCCGTGCGTGTCGATGACGGCGGTGATCCCGCCAGGGGCCGCCTCGAGGACACGCTCGCGCAGCCCGTCGCCGTACTGGACGGGGATGATGCCGAGACCGCGGAGGAACTCCTGGTTTGCCGCACCGGCGGTGCCGAGCACGACCGCGCCGGTCCGTCTGGCGAGCTGCGCCGCGAGCACGCCGACCCCGCCGGCCGCAGCACTCACGAGCACCGTGTCCGGCTGCTGGACGCCGACGGCGGCCACCGATGCGATCGCCGCGCGTCCCGCGATGTCCAGCGCGCCGGCCTGCTCGATGGTGAGCCCGTCCGGCACGTGATGGAGGATGCCGGCTGGAGCGATGAGGAAGTCCGCCTGCGCGTGGAACCGGTGTCCGCCGTAGACGTGGTCGCCCGTTGCGAATCCCTGGACGCCGCTCCCCACACCGTCCACCACCCCGGCGAAGTCGTTGCCGTTCCCGCTCGGGACGTCCCGGCCGAAGGAGGCGAGCGCTTCGGGTGATGCCGCGAGCTTGTGGTCGACGGGGTTGAGGCCTGCGACGAGGACACGGACGCGGACCTCGTCGTGGCCGGGCACCGGGATGTCGCCCTCGACGAGGTGGAACTCCTCGGGACCACCGAACCGGTCGAACCGCACGAACCTCGCCATGATGCCTCCTCCGCCGGCTTCCGCCGACCTCCATGCTCACACGCTTCCCGGGCGAGGACCACCCTGGCCGCAGGGGACGTCACGCGCCGTTCACCCGGCCGAGCGAGAATCGCGGACATGGCATGGGTCGATGAGCTGCAGACGGCGATCACGGCGTGGTTGCTCGAGATCGCCGCGTCGGGCTGGGTGTTCCCGGCGCTGTACCTGCTGACGGTCGCCGACGCGTTCCTGGTCGTCCTGCCGAGTGAGACCGCAGTGACGGCGCTCGGCGCGATCTCGGCGTCGAGCGGCTCGCCGGACCTCGCCCTCCTCATCGGCGTGGCCTGGGCGGGCGCGGTGACCGGTGACGTGTCCTGCTACCTCCTCGGACGACGGATCGGGACCACACGGTTCGCCTGGATGCGGCGCCCGCGGGTCGCCGGCGCGATCGGACGCGCGGGCGTCGCGCTCGAGCGCCGCGCCGCTGCAGCCATCCTCACCGCGCGCTACATCCCGTTCGCGCGCATCGCTGTCAACCTCGTCGCCGGGGCGAGTGGCCTCCGCCCCCGTCGGTACCTTCCGATCACCGTCCTCGCAGGGCTCGCCTGGGCACTGTGGAACGTGGGCGTCGGAGCCGTCGTCGGCCGGTTCCTCCCGGATCAACCGGTACTCGCGACCGCCGTGTCGATCGTCGTCGCCGTCGGCCTGGGCGTGACCGTCGACCGGATCAGCGCAGCCCTGGCCGCACGACGGCGACGGACACGGGCCTCACTCGACGAGCTCGCCCCGCGCCTTCTTGCCGACGATGGAGTGCCGCCGGCTGTAGGCGAAGTAGATGATGAAGCCGAGCGCCAGCCAGACGAGGAACCGCACCCAGGTGAGCGTCGTCAGGTTGAGCATGAGCCAGACGCAGAGCACCGCTGAGAGGATCGGGAGGAACGGCGACCACGGGACGCGGAACGCGCGTGGCAGCTTCGGGTACTTCTTCCGCAGGACGATCACGGCGATGCTGACGAGCACGAACGCGGAGAGCGTGCCGATGTTGATCATCTCCTCGAGGATGCCCACGTCGGTCAGGCCGGCGATCAGCGCGACGAGCGCGCCGACGATGAGCTGCACCCGCACGGGTGTCTTGCGCTTCTCGGAGGTGACACTGAGCGAGCGCGGGAGCAGGCCGTCGCGGCTCATGGCGAAGACCACGCGGGCGAGGCCGAGCAGGAGCACCATGATGACGGTCGTCAGGCCGGCGAGGATGCCGATCGAGATCACCTGCGCCGCCCAGTCCGCGCCCACCGCGATGAACGCCGTCGCGAGCGAGGGGTCCTCAGCCTCGGCGAGGGTCGTGTACGGCACCATGCCGGTGAGGACGAGGCTCACGCCGACGTAGAGGACGGTCACGATGGCGAGGCCACCGAAGATGCCGCGCGGCAGGTTGCGCTGCGGGTTCTTGACCTCCTCCGCGCTCGTGGCGACGACGTCGAACCCGATGAAGGCGAAGAAGACGAGTGAGGCACCGGCGAGCAGACCGAAGACGCCGTACTGCGCGGGCGCGGCCCCCGTCATGAAGGAGAACAGCGACTGCGACCAGGCGTCGGACGCCCCGCCCTTCGTCGGGACCTCGTCGGGGATGAACGGCGTGTAGTTCGCGGCCTTGACGAAGAAGGCGCCGACGACGATGACGAAGATGACGATCGCGACCTTGATGATCGTGAAGACGCTCGCGACACGCGAGGACAGCTTCGTCCCGAGGACGAGCAGGGTGGTGAAGATCGCGACGATGACGAACGCGCCCCAGCTGACCTTGAGCCCGAAGACGTCGAGCTCGCTCGGCACGTCCCAGCCCCAGAGCAGGAAGACGTTGCTGAGGTAGATGCCCCAGTACTTGGCGATGACGGCGGCCGCCGTGAGCATCTCCAGGATGAGGTCCCATCCGATGATCCAGGCGAGGAGCTCACCGAGGGTGGCGTAGGTGAAGGTGTAGGCGGAGCCGGCGACGGGCACCGTGGAGGCGAACTCCGCGTAGCACATGATGGCGAGGGCACAGGTGACGGCCGCGAGGATGAACGCGAGCGACACGGACGGGCCCGCGTAGTTGCCCGCGGCCTTGGCTCCGACGGAGAAGATACCGGCGCCGACCGCGACCGCGACACCCATGATCATGAGGTCCCAGGTGCCGAGGGTGCGCTTCAGGCTGCGCCCTTCGACGCTGGAATCCGCGAGGGAGTCCTCGATGCTCTTCGTCCGCCAGATGCTCATGGTGCTCCTTGCCGTGGTGCGGTACCTCGTGGCCTCGCTCGAAGCCGACTCTCGACCTTGCCAGATGAGCAGGCTGAGGTCGAGTCGCAGACGGGATGTTTTCTCCGGCTGCAGGGTTCCTGATCGAACACGAACGGGCCGCCATCCCGGAGGATGACGGCCCGTCACGAAGAAGCTCGCGGTGTCAGCGAGGAGCTGCTGCCTAGCGGCGGAGTCCGAGGCGCTCGATCAGCGAGCGGTAACGCTCGATGTCGACGGCCTGGAGGTAGCCGAGGAGGCGGCGACGCTGTCCGACCAGGAGCAGCAGGCCACGACGCGAGTGGTGGTCGTGCTTGTGCTCCTTGAGGTGCTCGGTGAGGTCCTTGATGCGGCGGGTCATGACCGCCACCTGGACCTCGGGGGATCCGGTGTCACCTGGGTGGGTTGCGTACTCTTCGATGATCGCCTTCTTACGGTCTCCTTCAAGCGCCATAGTGGTGATCCCCTCTCTGTTCGTTGCGCGGTGCCCGTCGCCTGATGCGTGGGCTCTCTTGATCCGCGGCCGTTCGACGGCAACCTTGTGATTCTAGCAGGTTCAGAGCGTGGGAGGTTCGCGGTGCGTCGAGCGCCGCTTCGCGTTCGCCCGCTCCTCCGCCTCGGTGGCTGCGACCCGGCGCCGGCGACGCAGCACGAGGATCAGGACGAGCGCGATGAGGTCCAGGACCAGGAAGGCGAGGAGCAGCCAGACCCAGAGCGGCGGTCCGGCACCGGCGGTCGGCGCGGGCTCCGCTGCCGCCTCCGCAGCCTCGGCGGTCGTCGTGGAGTCGTAGACGAGCCGGACCGGGTCGCCGAGCGTGGCCCCGCCGTCGGCGTTCGTCGACACGAGGGCGAGGGTGATGTCGTACTCCCCCGCGTCCGCACCGCGCAGCCACTGGGTCATGTTGATCCTGGTGGACCATCCGCCGTCACTCCCGATCTCGATCGGCTGACCGTCGAAGCGGAACTCGGTCGCCCCCGTCCCGCCGGTGGACTGCAGGTCGCAGGACGCGTCGTCGGCCTTGGAGCTGCTGAAGCAGGCCTTCGCCGAGTCGTAGAGGTCGATCGAGCGCCAGTAGGACAGCACGACGTCGGCACCCGCGTCGGCGGTGCCGGTGACGTCGAATCCGCTCACCTGCTCGCCGTCCAGGGTGTAGTCGACGCGGTAGACGGTGTCGCCGTCGGTCGGGCTCTCGATCGTGCCGGTGCCGGCGGCTGAAGCGGGAGCTGACGCGGCGAGCGGCAGGACGACGGATCCGGCGCCGAGCGACACCGCCACCACGGCGAGCGCCACGGCACGAGAGGCACGCTGCAATAGCGAACCGAGTCGACGCGCTCCGGGGATCACCTGGCCACCACTCCCTCCGGCGACGCCGGACGGCGACGCACGCCACCAGTATCCCAAAGACCGGGGGGCCGAGCCTGGGAACGACGGAGGCGGGGACCGCACCGGGCGATCCCCGCCCGCATCGGGGCGGTCGGACGGAGTCGTCCGATCAGGCCCCGAGACCGCCGAGCAGCTCGGAGAACGGGCGATCGAGGGCGAACGGGTCGTCCAGGCGCCCGGAACGGTCCGAGGCCACCACGAGTGCGCTCAACTCACCGGCCGCACGGTCGATCCGCGCCGGCAGGGCGCCGACCTGCGCGTCGCCCGACCCCCAGTCCTCGGAGGCCGCGAACACGGCGGTCGGCACGGTCACCGCCCGCAGGTAGGCGAACAAGGGACGCACGGCGTATTCGAGGGCGAGCGAGTGTCTGGCCGACCCACCCGTCGCACCGAGGACGATGGGCACCCCGGTCAAGGCGGTCGGCTCCACCACGTCGAAGAACGACTTGAACAAGCCGGAGTAGCTGGAGGAGAAGATCGGCGTCACCGCGATCACGCCGTCGGCGGCGGTCATGGCTTCGATCGCCTCGGACAACCGTGGACTGGGGAACCCGGTCAGCAGGTTGTTCGTGATGTCCTGCGCGAGGTCGCGCAGCTCGATCGACGTCGTCCGGGCCTCGTACCCGTCCTGCTCGAGGCGTGCCACAGTGGCGTCGCGGAGGCGGTCGGCGAGGAGGCGTGTGGACGACGGCTGGCTGAGACCGGCCGACACGACGGCGAGCGTGCGCTTCGCGGTCATCGGGTCGCCCCGACCGCCGCCGCGCCGAAGGCCGAACCGGATGCGACCCGGCTCGTCTCGACCGCACCGGAGCGCGAAGCGAGTTCGGCCTCAGCGGCCGCGACCATCGACGCGTGCGTCGGCGCCTCCGGCACGTCGGCCGGACGGTCCTTCGCGAACTCCTTGCGCAGCACCGGCACGACCTCGCCGCCGAGGATCTCGAGCTGGTCGAGCACCGTCGCGAGCGGGAGCCCGGCGTGATCCATGAGGAACAGCTGACGCTGGTAGTCGCCGAAATACTCGCGCATCCCGGCGTACCGGTCGATGACCTGCTGCGGGCTGCCGACGGTGAGCGGCGTCTGCTCGGTGAAGTCCTCGAGCGTCGGCCCGTGACCGTACACGGGGGCGTTGTCGAAGTACGGCCGGAACTGGGCGACGGCGTCCTGCGAGTTCTTCGCCATGAACGCCTGACCGCCGAGTCCGACGATCGCCTGCGCGGCCGTGCCGTGTCCGTAGTGCTCGAACCGCTGACGGTACAGCTGGATGAGGCGCATGTAGTGCTCCTTCGGCCAGAAGATGTTGTTCGCGAAGAAGCCGTCGCCGTAGTAGGCCGCCTGCTCGGCGATCTCGGGGCTCCGGATGGAGCCGTGCCACACGAAGGGCGGCACACCGTCGAGCGGTCGCGGTGTGGACTGGAAGCCCTGCAGCGGGGTGCGGAACTGGCCCTGCCAGTCGACGTAGTCCTCTCGCCAGAGGCGGTGGAGCAACGCGTAGTTCTCGATGGCGAGGTTGATGCCCTCGCGGATGTCCTTGCCGAACCAGGGGTAGACGGGCCCCGTGTTGCCACGGCCCATGATGAGGTCGACCCGACCGCCGGCCAGGTGCTGCAGCATGGCGTAGTCCTCGGCGATCTTCACCGGGTCGTTCGTGGTGATGAGCGTCGTGCTCGTCGAGAGGATGAGGTCCGTGGTCTTCGCCGCGATGTAGCCGAGCATGGTCGTGGGGCTCGACGGGACGAAGGGCGGGTTGTGGTGCTCGCCGGTCGCGAAGACGTCGAGACCGACCTCCTCCGCCTTCACGGCGATCGCGACCATCGCCTCGATGCGCTCGTGCTCGGTGGGCGTGATCCCGGTGGTCGGGTCGGTGGTGACATCCCCCACCGTGAAGATTCCGAATTGCATCATGCGCTCCCACTCGTTCTTTCATGCGTTTGCATGGATATTCAGGACAACGGCGTTCACGCCCGCGCTATTCCCGGCCCGCTCGGCATCCTGTCCACAGCGCGCCGCGCGAGCCGTACGCCGTGTCGGCGGGCTATGGCAGGATCACCGCATGAACGGCTCACCGAACCCTTCGTCCAGCATGCCGACACCGGCCCCTCGGTACGTGTGCGGCATCGTCCCGCCCTGGTTGCTCGAGCGCATCGCCGAACTCGACGCTCCGCAGCTGGCACGCGCCGCCAGTGCCGCACGGTACTCGCTGCTCGCCACGCGACCATACCGCTTCCCCGAGCCAGGGGCGGAGCGCGCCACTGATCCCGTGCGCAGCGCCACGGCCGGCAAGCGTCCGGTCGTCACCCCGGAGCGCAGCATCCACGATGCCGAGCGGACCGAGACCCTCCCGGGCACGCTCGTCCGCTCGGAGGGCGAGCCCGCCACCACCGACCCCGCGGTCTCCGCCGCCTACGACGGCCTCGGCGACACCCACGCCCTCTTCGCCGAGGCGTTCGCACGCGACTCCATCGACGGCCGCGGGCTGCCCTTGCTCGCCACGGTGCACTACGGCGACGACTACGACAACGCGTTCTGGAACGGCGAGCAGATGGTCTTCGGCGACGGCGACGGCGAGGTCTTCCGCAGCTTCACGAGCTCCCTCAGCGTCATCGGCCACGAGCTGGCCCACGGCGTGACGCAGTACACGGCGAACCTCGTCTACGAGGGGCAGCCCGGAGCGCTCAACGAACACGTGTCCGACGTCTTCGGCGCCCTCGTCGAACAGCACGCGCGTGGCGAGGACGCGGCGTCGGCGTCCTGGCTCATCGGCGAAGGGCTCTTCACGGACGAGGTCGAGGGCAGCGCACTGCGTTCCATGCTCGCCCCGGGCACGGCCTACGACGACGACGTCCTCGGCAAGGACCCGCAGCCGGCGCACTTCGACGACTACATCGAGACGACCGACGACAACGGAGGCGTCCACCTCAACTCCGGCATCCCCAACCGGGCGTTCGCGACGCTCGCCGTCGCCCTCGGCGGCAACGCCTGGGAGCGTGCGGGGCTCATCTGGTACGACACCCTCGTCGGCAGCCTGTCGGAGCGCGCCGACTTCGCGACCTTCGCCGCGGCGACGATCGCTGCGGCCGCCGCCAGGTTCGGTGTGGACTCGGAGGAGCACACCGCGGTCGGGCAGGCGTGGGCGCTCGTCGGTATCGAGCCGTCCGTCTGAGCGCCATGGCAGTGCCCACGCTCGCGGAGTAGCATCGCGGCATGAAGGTCACGGTGACGAGGAGCGGCGGTGTCGCCGGTCTCACCCGACGCTGGGAGGTCGTCGTCGACGAGCAGCCCGACGTCGACCGATGGATCGTCCTGCTCGAACGCCTCCCGTGGGACGACACCCCACAGGGACCACCGGTCCCGGATCGGTACGTCTACCGCATCCGATGCGCCCCCAAGGAGGCCACCCTCGGCGAGCAGCAGCTCACCGGTCCCTGGCAGGAACTCGTCGAACGGGTGCGCGCCGTCCAGCCGCCACGCGACTGACGATTCCTCGCTCGTCGCGTGACCCCGACGGCGTCAGTGCTGCGGGAAGCGCTCCGCCAGCAGTTCGATCGTCCGCTCACGTGCGGGCGCCGAGTTCGACGGTGTGCCCTCGCGTGCCGACCCGACGGGCGACACCATGACCTCGTCGACCCCGAAGCGGTCGGCGAGACCCTGCAGCTCCGCCGCAGCCTGGTCGGCGTCGCCGATGATCCAGGCAGCGCGCATCTGCTCGACGAAGCCGAGCTCGAGATCGCTCTGCTCGGTCGCGGCGGCCTCTTCGACGGTCGCGATGGGTCCGAGCGGCTTGCCGGAACGCAGTCTCGCCATCTGCTGCAGGTTGGGCAGCGCCAACGCCTCCGCTTCGGCGGCCGTGTCGGCGACCACGGCGTTCGCGGTCAGGAAGGTGCGAGGCGCGTCGAGGTGAGCTGACGGCTGGAAACTCGACCGGTAGAGCTCGAGAGCCCGAGCCGTCCCCTGACCGGAGAAGTGGTGCGCGAAGACGTAGGGCAGCCCGAGTGCTGCGGCGAGCGCCGCCGAGTAGTCGCTCGATCCGAGCAACCACACGTCCGGCATGCTGCGGGCCTTCGGCGTTCCCCGCAGGGCGTACTCCTCGCCGGAGGTCATCCGCACGCTCGCGCCGTCGACGCCGAGGAGGGCGACGATGTCCTGCACGTTGTTCGGGAACCGGTCGACGTCGCTCGTGTTGCCCGACTGGCGGAGCACGGCGGAGATGACCGGGTCGCTGCCCGGTGCCCGGCCGAGGCCGAGATCGATGCGCCCGGGCGCGGAGGCCTCGAGGAGCGCGAACTGCTCGGCGACGACGAGTGGTGCGTGGTTCGGGAGCATCACGCCGCCGGAGCCGACGCGGATCCGCTGCGTGGCGGCGGCCAGGATGCCGATGACGACCGCGGGGTTCGTCGATGCGACGGACGGCATGTTGTGGTGCTCGGCCACCCAATACCGGTGATACCCCAGCTCGTCGGCGCGCTTCGCCAGGGCGATCGTCGCTGCGAGGGCAGCCGCGGTGTCCTGATCGGTGCGGACGGGGATGAGATCCAGTATCGAGAGTCGCATGGTCACCTTTCGTCGCGCTGCCGAACGGCGACAGACGCATCAGGGTGCAGCGCTCGGACGGCCTGACATATTCCGCCTCGGTCACGGCGGTGGATTCCCAGGACGATCTAAGCCGGATGCCACACCTGACGCGTACGCTGGACGCCTGCGACCGTGAAGGAGCACAGCATGGGATTCCTCGATCGACTGCTCGGACGCCCCGAGTCCGACGGACCTGTCCAGGCGACGGGCGGCGGGAGCCCGGCCGCGGCCTCCGCGCGGACGGAGGACGAGATCGCCGTCGAGCGCTACCGGTACCTCCTGCGGACCGCGCCGCCGGAGACCATCGAACAGGTCCACGAAGAGGCCTTCTCGAAGCTCACCCCCGAGCAGCGGGGCATCCTGTACCGACAGTTGTCGGAGGACTCCCCGACCGGTGAGGCACCGGCAGACGACTCCCCCAAGGCCCTCGCTCGTTCGGCCACCCGGGCCGAAGTGCGGCAGCCCGGGACCCTCGAGCGGAACCTCGGTCCGCAGGGCGGCGGGATGGGCTTCGGGGGGATGCTGGCCAGCTCGATGCTCGGCACCATCGCCGGTGTCGTGGTCGGTTCGGCCATCGCGCAGGCGTTCATTCCGGACACCGTCGGAACCGATGCCGCAGCCGATGCCGGCGCCGATCAGGGTGGTGCCGAGGCAGGGGCCGGAGACGGCGCGGCGACCGACACCTCCGCCGACGGCGGTGGCTGGGGTGACGGTGGATTCGGCGACTTCGGAGGCGGCGGCGACTTCGGTGGCGGCGGCGACTTCGGGTTCTGAGCCCTGCCGACGCCCGGGCGCGGCGCCACGCGTCCGTCAGCGCCGCTGACCACCCGCGGTTCGCGCCGGAGCGGCCGTCCGGAGCTCCACGGCCCGCTGGGCGAGCAACTCGATGACCGCTTCGATCCGTGCATCCCGGTGCGCGTCGTCGGATCGCTCCACCCACGTCGCGAGTTCCCGCTGTGCGGTGTTCGGCAGGCCGCGGAAGAACGACAATCGACCGGCGTCGTCGATCGCCTCCTCGAGGTCCGGCCGCAGCCGCACCACCGTGCCGGTCGCCGAGAGCGGCGCAGCTCCCACATCAGCGTGTCTGCCCATGCGGCAACGGTAGTGGGTCGGGCGGCAACCGTCGAGCAGCTCGGTCCTGACCGACCTCGGCCGGGTCTTCGGGCCGTCAGGAACTTAGGCGAGTTCCCACGAGGCGACGCCACCGCCGACGACGACGAACACCGGATGCGGCTGCGGTCGCCAGACCTTCGCCCATCGCGACGCGACGTCCGGGCTGCGTCCGAGCAGGTGCCGCCGCAGGTTGCCCCATTCGTAGTCGAGCTGGCCGTCGGTCACGACGAGAGGGTCCCGGAGGACGCCCGAGGCGACGACCCGCGCACGGTCGAAGACGATGTCGCGCTCCTGCGCCTCGTCGGCGACACCGTTGAGATAGGCCGCGATCGCCTCCAACGGTTCGTCGGCCTCGAGGAAGCGCTGGAGCTGCGGGTGTGCACGGAGGCTCGATCCTGGCTCCTGCAGGACCCGCTGGGCGATCAGCCCTTCACGCCAGGACGACGTCAGCGCCTGGGCGTCGAAGTACCGGGGATGGATCGACCAGAGACGCATGTCTCCATCCTGCCCGAGGGCGCTGACAACCGACTCCGGGCAGCCCCTGCCCCTCGCCGCAGCGCATGACCCTCGCCGCGGAGCCCTGCCGCGACGCGCGTAGGCTGAGGTGCATGTCTGAGCGCACCCCATCCCGTCACCCGATGCCCCGGTGAGCGCTGCACCCGGATCCGGGCGGCGCGGGCTCCTCGTCGATCTGAGTCCGCTCCGGGAGAGTCCCGCCTTCGCCCGCCTGTGGATCGGCGGGGCGATCACCGGGATCGGCGGCCAGATGACCATCGTCGCCGTCGGCCTCCAGGTCTACGACCTCACCGCGTCGACGTTCGCGGTCTCGCTCGTGGGGGTCATCGCCCTCATCCCGATGATCTGCTTCGGGCTCTACGGGGGCATGCTCGCGGACGCGTTCGACCGACGCACGGTCGCCCTGACGGCCGCCGTGGTCACGTGGGTGTCCACGGCGATCATCGCGGTGCTCGCCTGGAGCGGCTCGGAGGTGGTCTGGCCGCTGTACCTCCTCACGACGATCAACGCCGTGTCGACGACCATCGTCGGGACGACGCGACAGGCGATCCTCCCCCGGCTGCTGCCGGCCCGCCTCCTACCGTCCGCCGCGGCGTTGTCCGGCATCGCCGCGGGGGTCATGGTGACGGTCGGACCAGCACTCGCCGGCGTCCTCGTGGCCGGCGTCGGATTCCGCTGGACCTACACGATCGACGTCGTGCTGTTCGTCGCCGCCTTCCTCGGGATCGCGTCGCTGCCGAAGATCCTGCCCGAAGGCGGCGTCAGTCGACTTCCGGGCCTCGCGAGCCTGGTCGACGGCTGGACCTTCCTCCGGACGGCCCCCAACGTCCGGATGACGTTCATCGTCGACATCGTCGCGATGACGTTCGGCAACCCACGGGTGCTCTACCCCGCCGTCGGCACCCTGTTGCTCGGCGGCGGCGCGATCACCGTCGGGGTCCTGACCGCGGCCGGCGCGGTCGGCACCCTCCTGTCGAGCCTCGTCTCCGGACGACTCGGCCGGATCGACCGTCAGGGCCGCGCCATCGAGCGGGCCATCATCGTCTACGGGCTCGCCATCGCCTGCTTCGGCGCGGTCCTCGCGTGGGTCACGTTCTCCGGAACGGCGACGCACGATGCCGCCCACGCGAACCTGCCCGCCATCGTGATCGCGGCGATCGCACTCGCCGTCGCCGGAGCGGCCGACAACATCAGCTCGATCTTCCGGATGACGATCCTCCAGGCGGCCGTGCCCGATGCCGTCCGGGGCCGGTTGCAGGGCGTCTTCACCGTCGTCGTGACCGGCGGACCCCGCGTCGGCGACCTCTACATCGGCCTCGCGGCCTCGGCCTTCGCTCTCTGGGTACCGGCGCTCGCCGGCGGACTCCTGGTCGTCGTGCTCGTCTGGACGCTCGTCCGCGCCCAAGGGGCCTTCCGACGCTACGACGCCCGGACGCCGACGCCGTAGCGTCTAGGCGGGAGCCGTGGCGATCGAGAAGACGTCGCGACCGCTGAGCGAGGCTCGGCCGGGCAGTCCCTCGAGTTCGAGCACCAGCCCGAGCCCTGCCACCTCGTACCCGGCGCGCTCGATGAGGTTGACCGCCGCACCGCAGCTGCCGCCCGTCGCGAGCACGTCGTCGAGGATGAGCACGCGCGTCCCGGCCGGTAGCTGCTCGGTGCGCAGTTCCAGGGCGGCGGCGCCGTACTCGAGTCCGTAGTCCTCGCGGAGCACCTCACCCGGCAACTTGCCCGCCTTGCGGATGGGGACCAGTCGCGTGTGGGTCGCGTACGCGACCGCCGCGGCGAGCAGGAACCCGCGGGCTTCGACACCGGCGACTGCGTCGAAGCGGCCCTCGAAGCGCGCTGCCAGCTCGTCGATGATCGCGCGGAAGGCGTCGGCGTCGGCGAAGACCGGGGTGAGGTCGCGGAACAGGATGCCGGGCGTCGGGAAGTCCGGAATGGTCGCCGTCAGGCGGTCGACGTACTGGGTTGCGGTGGTCATGTGATCCTCGTTCGGTCTGGGAGACATGCGACACCCCTCGCCTCCGCGACGCGTCGGTCGAGAGAGACGAGGGGTGACCTGCGGATGGTTACTTGACGCCCAAGAGGTCGATCACGAAGACGAGCGTCTGGCCGGAGAGCTGGTGGCCACTGCCGGCCGGGCCGTAGGCGAGCTCCGGCGGGACCGTGAGCTTGCGACGACCGCCGACCTTCATACCGGGGATGCCGTGCTGCCAGCCCTGGATGAGGTTGCGCAACGGGAAGTTGATGGACTGCCCGCGGCTCCAGGAGGAGTCGAACTCCTCGCCGGAGTCGTAGCCGACGCCGAGGTAGTGGACGTCGACGGTCGAGGAGGCCTGGGCCTCGTCGCCCTCGCCGAGGAAGATGTCCTCGATGACGAGTTCGGTGGGGGCCGGGCCCGTGGGGGCGTCGACCTCGGGCTTGGTGCGTGCTGAATCGGTCATGACTCCATCCAAGCAGTTCCGCCTGATCGGTTCACGCGGATTTCGCTGAGCGCGTGACGCCCGGTCCGACGCCGGGTGGGGTGGTCGCGGCGCTGCGCCCGGTACTTGGGGGTTGCGGGCCGTGGCACCCGGGTGCATGCTGGAGGGACAGATCAACTCATCGCCCGGGCGACTCGCAGGCATTGCCGCAGCACCGGGCGATGAGTCTGTCCGGGGCCGTCGCCCGGGGATCCGTCTCGCCTCGCGTTCCGTCGTGTCCGGGCACCCGCAGCTCGGACCGGTATGTCCACAACGCCCGCGCCCGAAGCGCCTGCGATACCGTAGACGGGTGAAGTTCGCCCATTTCGTCGCCACAGACCACCAGCCGAGTACCCCCGCAGAGCCGCGGGTCCGACTCGCCGTCATCAGCGACACCGGGGCGGTGTTCCTCGACGAGATCCTCGAGGACGCCCCGCGCGACCTCCAGGAGCTCATCGAACGCGGCCCGGCCGAGCTGGACCGCGTGCGGAGCTTCGTCGAGACGTCGCTCGCCCACGGTGTCAGCGGAGAACCCCTCGACGGGCTCGTGCACGCGTCCGCGGTCCTCCGTCCGCCGACGATCCTCGCGGTCGGGCTCAACTACTCGGCGCACTCGCAGGAGCTCAACCTCAAGACCGACAACGCCCCCACCATCTTCGGCCTGTGGGCGAACTCGCTCACCGGGCACGAGGGCACCACGAGCTGGCCCGCGGCGATCAGCGAGCAGGTGGACTACGAGGCGGAGCTCGGTGTCGTCATCGGCCGGGCCGCTCGCGACGTCGATGCGGCCGATGCGCTCGGGTACGTGTTCGGGTACACCGTCGTCAACGACATCACCGCCCGCAACATCCAGTACTCCGAGGCGCAGTGGTCGCGCTGCAAGTCCTTCGACGGGTTCACCCCGACCGGCCCGGTCGTCGTGACCGCGGACGAGATCCCCGACCCGCAGGACCTCCACATCTCGACCGTCCTCGACGGCGTGACGCTCCAGGACTCCTCGACCAGTCACATGGTCCGCAGCGTCGCGACGCTCATCGAACATTTGTCGGGCTCCGCGACCCTCCTGCCCGGAACGCTCATCTCGACGGGCAGCCCGGGCGGCGCGGGATACTCGCGCGACCCGCAGGTCTTCCTGACCGACGGCGCGACGGTCACCGTGTCCGTCGAAGGCGTCGGATCGCTCACGACGCACTGCACGGTCACCGCCGGGTAGCCAATCTCTCACGGCAGACGACGAAGCCGTCCGGACCCTGGTCCGGACGGCTTCGTCGTGTACAGCCGCGTCGGTCAGCGACTCGGGTCGGAGTCCGCGCCCGGGATCGGCAGGTCGATGATCGGGATGGCCGAGGTGATGGCCTCGATCCCTGAGAGCCGCGCGGGCGAGAGCTGCTTCGTCACCTCGTCGCGCGTCATGAGGTTCGCCTCGACCACGAGGTCCGCGACGTTGCGGCCCGTGAGCAGCGCGGTCTTCGCGAGCGCCGCAGCCGACTGGTACCCGATGAACGGGGTCAGCGCGGTGATGACGCCGACGGACGCGCCGACCATCACCTCGAGCCGTTCCTCGTTCGCCGTGATGCCGTCGATGCAGTTCACCCGCAGCGTCTTGCACGCCTGTGCCATCCAGACGATGCTCTGCAGCAGCGAGTGGGCGATGACCGGTTCGAAGGCGTTGAGCTGCAACTGCCCGGCCTCGGCCGCCATCGTGACCGTCATGTCGGTGCCGACGACACTGAACGCCACCTGGTTCACGACCTCCGGGATGACCGGGTTGACCTTGCCCGGCATGATGCTCGATCCGGCCTGTCGGGGCGGCAGGTTGATCTCGCCGAGGCCCGCCTGCGGACCGCTCGACAGCAGACGCAGGTCGTTGCAGATCTTGGAGAGCTTGATGGCGCTCCGCTTCAGGGTGCCGCTGAAGGACATGAACCCGCCGGCGTCGCTCGTCGACTCGATGAGGTCGGGTGCCGTGGTGAGCGCGAGGCCCGTGATCTGGTTGAGGTGACGGACGACGGCTTCCGCGTAGCGCGGGTCGGCGGTGATCCCTGTCCCGATCGCGGTTGCACCGAGGTTGACCTCGGCGAGCAGCCAGAGGGTCTCGTGGAGGCGGTCGTAGTCCTCGTTCAGCGTCGTGGCGAAGCCGTGGAACTCCTGCCCGAGGGTCATCGGGACGGCGTCCTGGAGCTGCGTGCGCCCGACCTTGAGGACGTGGGAGAACTCGACGGACTTCGCGCTGCACGAGTCGCGCAGCAGGCCGAGCTCCGTCAGGAGGAACTGCAGCGAGAACGCGAGCGCGATCTTGATCGACGTCGGGTAGACGTCGTTGGTGGACTGCGACCGGTTGGTGTCGTCGAGCGGGTGCAGGAACTGGTACTCGCCCTTGGCATGACCGGCGAGCTCGAGCGCGATGTTCGTGATCACCTCGTTCGCGTTCATGTTCGTCGACGTGCCCGCGCCGCCCTGGATCACGCCCACGATGAACTCCTCGTGGAAGTCACCGTCGATGATGATCTGGCACGCGCGGTCGATGAGGTTCGCCTTCGCCGGGTCGAGCACCCCGATCTCGGCGTTCGCGCGGGCGGCGGCCTGCTTGACGCTCGCGATGGCGACGACGAGGTCGGGGTAGACGGAGATCGGACGCTTCGTGATGGGGAAGTTCTCGAGTGCGCGTGCCGTGTGGATGCCCCAGTACGCGTCGGCCGGGATCTCCATCGAACCGAGTGAATCCGACTCCGTCCGGGTCTCGTCGCTGTTCGTCCTGTCCGCCATGTCGTCGTCTGCTCCAAGGGTGGTGGGGGTGCTGCTGGTGGTGGTGCTGATCGTCACTCGTGGCTCCGTTGCCTGGTGGGTGGATGTCCCTTCCAGCGTAGCCGGGTGCGATCCCCGATGCCTCTGCGGTGTCTTGGACCCGAGACGGTTCCGTGCCTGAGGTTCAGCGCCGGTGGGTCACCGCTTGCGCGAGAACGCCTCCAGCCGCTCGGCCGGGCTCAGGGCGGCCATGCGGTCGATGAACGCCGCGCTGAAGGTGTCGGCGGTGGTGTAGTCACCGAGCGGGACCGTGGAGTGGGTGATGCGGTCGTCGTAGACGTGCACCAGGTTGAAGGACTGACCACCGAACATCCCGTTCACCTCCACGGACGGGAGCGAGAGGTTCATCGAGTAACAGCTCGCGCTGGCGACCTGGACGGGGATGCCGGCGAAGGTGCTCGAAGTGGAATAGTGCAGATGGCCGCCCAGGATGGCCCGGACGTCGCTCCCGCGCAGCACGGCCTCGAGCCGGTGCTGGTCGCGGAGCTCGAGGATGTCGAAGAACGGGATGCTCGACGGCACCGGCGGGTGGTGCATGGCGAGGATGCTGCCGAGCGGCGCCGGCGTTGACAGCACCGTCTGCAGCCACTCCAGCTGGCTGTCCTCGAGCTCACCGTGGTGCCACCCCGGGACGGTCGAGTCGAGGCCGATGACCCGCAAGCCGCCGAAGTCCCAGACGGCGTCGAGCGGCTGCTCCCCCGCCGGGAGGTCGAGCAGCTCCGTCCGCATGACCGACCGTTCGTCGTGGTTGCCCATGAGCCAGACGATGGTGGTGCCGAGTCGCTCGGCGACGGGCTCGACCCGCTCCCGGAGCCGACGGTACGCGTCGGCCTCTCCGAGGTCCGCGAGGTCGCCCGTGAACACCATCGCGTCGGGCCGGAGCTGCATGCGCTCGATCTGACGGAGGGCCTGTTCCAGGTTGGCCTGCACGTCGACCGCGTCGTAGAGGCGTCGGCCGTCGGCCAGGAGGTGCGGGTCGCTCAGATGGACGATGACCCTGTCGGGAGCCGGGTACTGACCGAAACGGACGTCGGAAGTCATGGTCCGAGTCTAGGAGCCACCGCCGACGTGCTCCGCCGCGGTCGACCACCCGAGGGCGGTCGACCGCGGACGGTCAGGACGCGACGCCGAGGAGCTGCTCGATGGGTCCGCGGGCGAAGAAGACGAGGAACCCGGCTGCGACGACCCACAGCAGCGGGCTGATCTCGCGCGCCTTCCCGGACAGGGAGCGGAGCACGACCCAGGCGATGAAGCCGGCGCCGATGCCGTTGGCGATCGAGTAGGTCAGCGGCATGACGACGACCGTCAGGAACACCGGGAGCGCGACCGAGAACTCGGTCCAGACGATGTCCTTGATCTGCGACATCATGAGCGTCCCGACGATGACGAGCGCGGCGGCGGCGACCTCGGAGGGCACGATCTGCGTGAGCGGCGTGAAGAACATGGCGAGCAGGAACAGCGCACCGGTCACGAGGTTCGCGAGGCCGGTCCGTGCCCCTTCGCCGATGCCCGCACCGGATTCGATGAAGACGGTCGACGACGAGGACGAGGTCGCGCCACCGGCGACCGCACCGACACCCTCGACGATGAGCGCCGAGCGGAGTCGCGGGAAGTCGCCCTTGGCGTCCGCCACACCGGCCTCCTTCGAGAGCCCGGTCATCGTGCCCATGGCGTCGAAGAAGTTCGTGAACACGAGGGTGAAGACGAGCATGAGCGCTGCGAGGACGCCGATGCGCTCGAAGCCGCCGAAGCTCACCTGGCCGAGCAGGCTGAGGTCGGGCACCCCGACGACCTGGGTGGGCAGGGTCGGGACGCTGAGGTTCCAGCCACCGGGGTTCTCGCCACCGTTGGAGGCGCCGACCTTGAAGACGGCCTCGGCGATGATGGCGATGATCGTGGAGGCGACGATGCCGATGAGCAGGGCACCCTTGATCTTGCGCGCGACGAGCACGCCCGTGAGCAGCAGGGAGATGACGAACACGGCGGTCGGCACGGTGGCGACCGAGCCCTCGATCCCGAGGCCGACGGGCGGCGAACCGGCGCCCGTCGAGCGGACGAAGCCGGCGTCGACGAAGCCGATGAACGCGATGAAGAGGCCGATGCCGACCGTGATCGCGATCTTCAACTGGATGGGCACCGCGTTGAAGATCATGGCGCGGAGTCCGGTCGCCGCGAGCAGGACGATGATCAGCCCGTTGATGACGACGAGGCCCATCGCCTCGGCCCAGGTGACCTGACCGACGACGCTGACCGCGAGGAACGAGTTGATGCCGAGGCCGGCCGCGAAGGCGAACGGCAGCCGCGCCACGAGACCGAAGAGGATCGTCATGACGCCGGCGGTCAGGGCGGTCACGGCGGCGACCTGGGCGAAGCCGAGCTCGCCACCCGTGACGTCGGCCGAGCCGCTCAGGATGATCGGGTTGAGGATGACGATGTAGGCCATCGCGACGAAGGTCACGAGGCCGCCGCGCACCTCGCCTCCGACGGTCGAACCGCGCTTGCTGATCTCGAAGAAACCGTCGAGACGCTCTCGGAACGAGCGCGGAGCGGTGGGCGTCGTGGTCACTGGACCTCCTGGGTCTGCATCGAAGCAACCAGCGTACCGGCACGGCGGACCGCCCCGCGACGACCGGGATGCGAGGGTGCCGCTACGATCGGCTGGACCCCTTACCCAGCACCCTCCTCACGGAATCGAGCTCACATGGCGCTGCCCTGGACTCTGCACGGCGACGGCAAGCACGTCCCGACCCACGCGATCGTCGGCCCCGGAGAACGGCTCACCTGGCCGCGCACCATCGGCCTCGGCATGCAGCACGTCGTCGCGATGTTCGGCGCCACGTTCCTCGTCCCCGTGCTGACCGGGTTCCCGCCCACCACGACGCTGTTCTTCTCGGGTGTGGGCACCATCCTGTTCCTCGTCATCACCAAGAACCGCGTGCCGAGCTACCTCGGCTCGTCGTTCGCCTTCATCGCCCCCATCTCCGCCGCGGTCGCGAGCCAGGGCATGGGCAGCGCCCTCTTCGGCATCCTCGCGGTGGGCCTCCTCCTGGCGCTCGTCGGCGTCATCGTGCAGGTCACGGGCACCGGGTGGATCGATGCGCTCATGCCGCCGGTCGTCGCCGGTGCCATCGTCGCGCTCATCGGGTTCAACCTCGCCCCCGCCGCGAAGAACAACTTCGTGGCGGCTCCGATCACCGCCCTCGTCACGCTCGCGGCCGTCATCCTGTCGACCGTCGTCTTCCGCGGGATCCTCGGCCGACTGTCGATCGTCATCGGTGTCGTGGTCGGGTACATCGTCGCGGCGATCCGTCAGGAGATCGACTTCTCGAAGATCGCGGACGCCGCGTGGGTCGGCCTCCCCGAGTTCCACCTCGCGGACAACCCGATCTCGAACCCGGCGGTCTGGGCGGTCCTCCCGGCGTTCCTGCCCGTCGTGCTCGTCCTCATCGCCGAGAACGTCGGCCACATCCGGGGCGTCGCGCAGATGACCGACGCCTCCGTGAACAAGCAGACCGGTCGCGCGCTCCTGTCCGACGGTCTGGCGACGATGCTGGCCGGCTTCGGCGGCGGTTCGGGCACGACGACCTACGGCGAGAACATCGGCGTCATGGCGGCGACTCGGGTCTACTCCACCGCGGCCTACTGGGTCGCCGGCCTGTTCGCGGTCCTCCTCGGCCTCTCACCCAAGGTCGGTGCGGTCATCAACACCATCCCGGCGGGCGTCCTCGGCGGCGTCACGACGGCCCTGTACGGACTCATCGGGATCATCGGCGTGAAGATCTGGCTCGACAACAAGGTCGACTTCTCGAAGCCCGTCAACCAGTTCACCGCCGCGACGGCGCTCATCATCGGCATCGCGG
Source organism: Plantibacter sp. VKM Ac-2876 (assembly GCF_015350715.1). NCBI lineage: Bacteria > Bacillati > Actinomycetota > Actinomycetes > Micrococcales > Microbacteriaceae > Plantibacter > Plantibacter sp. VKM Ac-2876. The sequence continues at coordinate 102,896 of NZ_JADKSI010000004.1, forward strand.
ACTTCACCTGGGTGGCGGGTGGCGACGTCAGCTTCAACGGGATCGCGCTCGGCACGATCGCCGCGATCGTCATCTACCACGTCATGACGACCATCGGCCGCTGGCGGAAGACCGCCTGACCCCTCCGGTGCGGGTGCGTCAGCGCGGTGCGCTGGCGTCAGCGCGGGTCACACACGTGAGCGCGGGTCTCTGGAGCCCCGCGCTCACGTGTGTGACCCGCGGCCATGCCGGGTAGGTGCGGTTCGCGTCAGCGCGGTGCGCTGGCGAACCCCAGGGGTCAGCCCTGGTGGAAGAACGGCACGATCAGGTAGATGCCGAACAGGACCGCCGCCGCACACAGGGCGAAGCAGGCGTAGGCGCCGGCGCGGGCCAGGTTCTGCTGCGCGGGGGTCAACGGGTTCTTCCGGGCGGCCTTCGCGGCCCGCTTGGCCGCCTTCGCGGCCTCCTCCGGCGTGATGACCGTGATCGCGTCGGTGAACTCGGCCGGCGCCACCACGGGCACGCGCCCGGCGGTGGTCAGGAGCCGGAGCCCGAGGGAGTAGAGACTGACGATCGCGGTCGCACCGATGAGCGACGTCGCGAAGACGATCAGGAATGCTGCCCAGTCGATCACTTCTTCACCTTCTTGGGCTTGGGGTTGCGCTTGATCTTCACCGCACGACCGGAGTCGGCGACCTCACTGACGACGTTGCTGTGGTCGACCTGGTTCCGGCGCGAGATGAGGAAGATGGTGAGGATGACCCCGACCCCCACCACGGCGTCGATGATGATGCCGACAAGACCGAGGTGGGCGACGGCGGCGGCGAGTGCCCCGACGATGCCGGCCGCAGGCAGGGTCATCAACCAGCCGAGGGCGATCCGCCCGGCGGTCCCCCAGCGGACCTTCGATCCGCGCCGCCCGAGACCCGAGCCGATGACGGATCCGGAGGCGACCTGCGTGGTGGAGAGGGCGAAGCCGAGGTGGCTCGACGCGAGGATCGTGGCGGCGGTGCTCGTCTCGGCCGCGAAACCCTGTGCCGGCTTGACGTCGGTGAGCCCCGTGCCGATGGTCTTGATGATCCGCCAGCCGCCCATGTAGGTGCCGAGGGCGATGGCGAGGGCGCAGACGACGATGACCCAGAGCTCGGGGCCGGTACCGACCGCCTGCACACCGACCGCGATGAAGGTGAGCGTGATGACACCCATGGTCTTCTGTGCGTCGTTCGTGCCGTGCGCGAGGGCGACGAGGGACGAGGAGAAGATCTGCGCGTACCGGAACCCGTCGCGACCGTCGGGCTTGCCGTCGTAGCGGCGCGTGATCCGGTAGGCGAGCTTCGTCGCCGAGTAGGCGACCAGACCCGCCGTGACGGGGGCGATCAACGCCGGGAGGATGACCTTGGAGAGGACGACACCGAAGTCGATCGAGCCGAAGCCGGCGCCGACGATCGCCGCGCCGATGAGCCCGCCGAACAGCGCGTGGCTGGACGACGACGGCAGACCGAGGAGCCAGGTCAGCATGTTCCAGACGATCGCGCCGATGAGCCCGGCGAAGATCAGCTCCGGTCCGATCCGGATGCCGCCCTCGCCCTCTCGGATGAGCCCGCCCGAGATGGTCTTCGCGACCTCCGTGGACAGGAACGCACCGACGAGGTTGAGGATCGCGGCGAGCAGCACGGCGGTCTTCGGTTTGAGGGCGCCCGTGGCGATCGGGGTCGCCATGGCGTTCGCCGTGTCGTGGAACCCGTTCGTGAAGTCGAAGAACAGTGCCAGTGCGATGACCAGCACGACAGTCAGGGTAACGAGTTCCACTGGTGTCTTTCTCGAGGCGGAGCGAATACGGACACAGTGCTCCCCGACGAGATGTTTGGGGGGAATTCACGTGCTGGATACGGGCGGTTCACCCGCCGTACACGATCCTTACACCCTGCCCGGTCGAGGTCAACTCGACGCCGATCAGCGCCCGCCGCCGCCTCCGCCGCCTCCGCCGCCGCCCGCGAAGCCGCCGCCCGTCGAGCCGCCGGACGAGCTCGCTCCCCCACTGGTCGACCAGGACGCCGACGTACTCGACGCCGATCCGGAGAAGCCGGAGAACGCGTTCGCGAACATCGCCGCCTGGAACGGGGTGTTCGAGGCGTACCACGACGGCGCGCTCCCGGCCTGCTCGTAACGGATGCCGAGTTCCTTCGCCCACTCGCGCTCCACGCCCCAGAGCACGGCGAAGGGCAGGAGCCGTTCGGTGACCCGGACGAGCTGGCCGGGGTCGCCGAGGTCCACCCGTTCGGCACCGTCGGGGCTCTGCAACATGCGGAAGCGGTCCTGCTCCGCCAGCGCGAGGTAGTCGCGGAGGCCGAGCAACTCGTCCCGCGCATCGGCACCGGTGGCGGTGAGCGGTTTCGGCGCGATGGCCAACACGATCCCGGCGAGCAGCGCGATCCCGGTCACGAAGAGCGCGGCGACCGACCAGCCGTTTTCCGCTCGCTGGGAGTAGGCGACCCCGAAGAAGACGATCCCGGCGACGCCCAGGACGGCGAGCGCCCCCACGATGATCCACGCCCGCCCGGAGGAGACCGAGCGTCGCAGGCCGAGGTCGATGGCGGTCCGCTTGGCGGCCGCGAGTTCCGCGGTGACCGCCTTGCCGAGCGTCGGGTCGACCTGCTTCATCTCCCGCGGTCGGTTCCGGTCGGGGAAGAGCGCGGCGAGCACGCGCCGCTCCTGCTCATCCGTCGCGCTGTCGTCGAGGTACTGCAGGGAGTAGTCCTTCTTGCCCGGTCCGTCCACGATCCGGAGCTTGCCGCGGACGGCGAGGCTGACGATTTCGGCGGCCATCGACGAGGCGGCGCGACCGGCGAGATCGCCCGCCAGCAGGAGGTTCATCTGCTTCGGGGCGGAGTACTGCGGCACGATGACGCCACGACCGGGGTGGTCCCGCCAGAAGCGCAGTCGGATCCACAGGAGTGCTCCGAGCCCCGCGGCCGACAGCGCGCCGAGGACGATCGGGACGATGGAGAAGACCGGTGCCTCGCCGGGGCGGGCCGGTTGGACGAACGTGCCCGGTTCGAACCCGATCGCGACCGTCAGCGTCTGGCGGGCCTGCAGCGGGACGGAGGAGGTCGTGAAGACGTCTCCGTCGGCGTCCTCCGCTTGGGCGAGGTCGCACGGCGAGCTGTCGTCGGGATCCCCGCGGTAGCAGGCGCCGTCACCGGTGAGCGCGTCGGCGATGTCGGGCGCGACCCGCACCGTCATGCTGGCGTCGGCGAACGGCTGGTCCCAGCCGGTCCCGGGCGCGTCCCAGTAGAACTCGTCGGACCGTGTGTCGCGATAGGCGCCGACGACGCCGCGCTGCGTGTAGGTGATGACGTAGCTCTGCGTGCCGCGCACGTAGTCGTCGCTGCCGAGCGACAACTCGAGGAAGTCACCGTCGCGGTCGGTCTCCCACTCCACGGGCGCACCGTCGGCGTCGGTCACCGACACGATCTCGGTGTGCAGCGGTGCCCGGTCGAACTCGTCCGGGATCGCTCGGATGATGCCCTTGTTCTGGTCGGAGTCGGGGAACTCCGCGACGAAGGTCTCGACCGCGCGCAGCTCGGCCTGACCGTCGCCGCCACGGCTCAGGGTGTAGTCGCCGTCGAAGGACGCGAAGGTGAAGTCGGACACGTCGGTCCGAGCGGCGGCGGTGGCGGGCTGGGTGCTCGCCAGGGTCGCGACGAGCGGTGCGCCGACCGCCAGTGCCAGGGCGACGAGGAGCACCCGGGACGAGCGGGAACGGACCGAGGACAGGCGACGACGTCTGGGCTTCACCCGGCCAAGTCTAGGAGGGGTGCCGGCGGGCGCGCTGACGCGCCCGCCGGGACTCACATCTCCTCGTGGGTGTTGGGGTCTCCGTCGAAGAGCCTGCCGTCCGTCCGCCCGAGTGCGGTGATCGCCTGCACCTCGGTGTCGCTGAGTTCGAAGCCGAAGACGTCGATGTTCGTGCGCTGGCGTTCCGGGGACGCGGACTTCGGGATCGGGAGCACGCCACGCTGGTGGTGCCAGCGCAGGACGACCTGCGCCGGTGAGACGTCGTGCGCCGCGGCGGCCGCTGCGACGGGTTCCTCGGCGAACGGCGCCTGTGCCTTGCCGAGCGGGCTCCACGCCTCGGTGACGACACCGTGCTCGCGGTGGAAGGCGAGGAGCTCCTCCTGCGGGAAGTACGGGTGCAGCTCGACCTGGTTGACGGCCGGCAGCACACCCGTCTCGTCGGCGAGGCGGGTCAGGAACTCCTCGGTGAAGTTCGAGACGCCGATGCTGCGAACGAGGCCCTCGCGCTGCAGCTGGATCATGGCCTTCCACGACTCGACGAAGCGGCCGACGGAGGGGTTCGGCCAGTGGATGAGGTACAGGTCGATGTGGTCGAGGCCGAGCGAGGCCAGGGATCCGCGGCACGAGGTGATGGTCTCCTCGAAGCCGTGGTCGCGGCCGGGCAGCTTCGTCGCGACGACGAGTTCGTCGCGGGGGACGTCGGTCTCGCGGACCGCGGCGCCGACGGCGTCCTCGTTGCGGTAGTTCACGGCGGTGTCGATCAGTCGGTAGCCCGCGTCGATGGCGGACAGCGTGGCGTCGGTGCCCTCGCGGCCTCGCAGAGGGTACGTGCCGAAACCGATCGCGGGGACGCTCGAACCGTCGTTGAGCGCGAATGTTGGGATGGTCGTCATCACCCCACGCTAGACCCGGCGGCCCTCGGATGGCTCCGAGCGGGCTGGGAGGGCGCGCCTCGACTAGCGTTGGACCATGGCGAAGCTCTCTGCCCCCCGTGCCCAGACCCGACCGACCGAACGCACCCACCACGGCGACACCGTGGTGGACCCGTACGAGTGGCTCCGCGAGAAGGAGTCACCGGAGGTGATCGCGCACCTGGAGGCGGAGAACGCCTACACCGAGCAGGAGACGGCCCATCTGGCCGGACTGCGCGAGCGCATCTTCCAGGAGATCAAGGGACGCACGCTCGAGACCGACCTCTCGGTCCCGACCCGTTCCGGTGCGTGGTGGTACTACGGCCGCAGTGTCGAAGGCCGCCAGTACGGCATCCAGTGCCGCATCCCGGTCGCCGACCCGGAGGACTGGACGCCGCCGACCCTGCCCGAGGGCGGCGCGGCCCCCGGCGAGCAGATCATCCTCGACGCCAACGTCGAGGCGGAGGGCCACGAGTTCTTCTCCCTCGGCAGCTTCGACGTGTCGGACGACGGCACGCGTCTGCTCTACGGGGTCGACGTCGAAGGCGACGAGCGGTACACCGTCCGTGTCCGGGACCTCGCGAGTGGCGTCGACCTCGACGACGAGCTCCTCGGGACCGCGGGCGGGGCGGAGTTCTCCCCCGACGGCACCGCCATCGTCTACACGACGGTCGACGAGAGCTGGCGCCCCGACACCGTGCACCTGCACCGGGTGGGGACGTCCCAGGACGACAACACGGTCCTCTTCCACGAGCCCGACGAGCGGTTCTGGGTCGGCGCCGGATTCACCCGCAGCCGCGCGCTGCTCCTGATCGAGGCCGGCTCGTCGGTCACGAGCGAGACCCGTCTCGTCCCCGCCGACGCACTGTCCGAGGAGGCGCGGGTCGTCTGGCCGCGGACCGACGGCGTCGAGTACAGCGTCGAACACCGGGTGGCCGACGGCGCAGACCGGTTGCTCATCCTGCACAACCGGGACGCGCCGGACTTCGAGCTCGTCGAGGTGCCGCTCTCGGATCCGCTCGGCACGGCGCGGGTCGTCGTCGCGCACAGCAGCGAGCGTCGGCTCGAGGACGTCGAGGCGTTCGAGGCCGTGACCACCGTCTCCTACCGGCGCGACGGACTCACCCGTATCGGCCTGCTCGACCCGACGAGTGGCGACATCGACGAGATCGCCTTCGACGAACCGCTGTCCACCGTCGGCTGGCACGGCAACGGTGAATGGGCCCAACCGATGCTCCGGTTCGGATACGGGTCCCTCGTGACGCCGTCGACGGTGCTCGAACTCGACGTCCGGTCCGGCGAACGCTTCGTGCGCAAGCAGCAGCCGGTCCTCGGCGACTACGACCCGGCGGACTACGAGCAGTTCCGGGAGTGGGCGACGGCCGTGGACGGGACCCGCGTGCCGATCTCCATCGTGCGCCGGGTCGGTGTCCAGGGGCCCGGGCCGCTCCACCTCTACGGGTACGGCTCGTACGAGGCGAGCATGGACCCGTCCTTCTCGATCGCGAGGCTGTCGATGCTCGACCGCGGCGTGACCTTCGCGATCGCCCATGTACGCGGCGGCGGCGAACTCGGGCGCCACTGGTACGAGGACGGCAAGAAGCTCCACAAGCAGAACAGCTTCAGCGACTTCGTCGACGTGGCCGACCACCTCATCCGCGAGGGCTGGACGACGCCTGCCCGGCTCGTCGCCGAGGGCGGCAGCGCCGGTGGCCTCCTCATGGGCGCCGTGGCGAACCGTGCTCCCGACCGCTTCGCGGGCATCCTCGCCGGCGTCCCCTTCGTCGACGCGCTGACGAGCATCCTCGACCCGTCGCTCCCCCTGACGGTCATCGAATGGGACGAGTGGGGCGATCCGCTCCACGACCCCGAGGTCTACGCGTACATGAAGGCGTACAGCCCCTACGAGAACGTCGACCCGGCGAAGCGCTACCCGCGCATCCTCGCGACGACGAGCCTCAACGACACCCGCGTCCTGTACGTGGAACCCGCGAAGTGGGTGGCCCGCCTGCGGGACGCCGGTGCACCGGCGCTGATGAAGATCGAGATGAGCGCCGGGCACGGCGGGGTGAGCGGCCGCTACAACGCGTGGCGTGAGCGCGCCGAGGAGCTCGCTTGGCTGCTCGACGTGCTCGAACTCACGGACACCGATCCGGCCTGATCGGAGGCGACGACGCCCCTGCTCCGGACGGAGCAGGGGCGTCGTCGGTGCGGCGGGTGTCTAGCCGAAGAGGATCGCCGCTTCGTCGTAGCGCTCCTGCGGCACGGTCTTCAGCTTGCCGAGCGCCTCTTCGAAGCGGCAGTTGACGAGTTCGGTGCCGCGGAGTGCGATCATCGTGCCCCAGTCGCCGGCCATGACGGAGTCGATGGCGGCCATACCGAGGCGGGTGGCGAGCACGCGGTCGTAGGCGCTCGGGACGCCACCGCGCTGCAGGTGGCCGAGCACGGTCGCGCGCGACTCGATGCCCGTGCGGCGCTCGATCTCGGGTGCGAGCACGTCGGCGATGCCGCCGAGACGGGGACGGTTGAACGCGTCGAGCCCCTTCTCGGAGTGCGCGGTCTCCATGGTGTCGAGCGTGAAGCCCTCGGACACGACGATGATCGGGGCCCGACCGCGCTGGTAGACGCTGTCCGCCCACTCGCAGATCTGCTCGATCGACTGCGGCTGTTCCGGGATGAGGATGGCGTGGGCACCCGCCGCCATACCGGCGTGCAGGGCGATCCAGCCGACGTGCCGGCCCATGACCTCGATGACCATGCACCGCTTGTGGGACTCGCCCGTCGTCCGGAGGCGGTCGATGGCCTCGGTCGCGATCTCGACGGCGGTGTCGAAGCCGAAGGAGTAGTCGGTGGCGTCGAGGTCGTTGTCGATCGTCTTCGGGACGCCGACGATCTTGAGGCCGGCGTCGGTGAGCCGCTTCGCCGCGGCGAGCGTGCCCTCGCCACCGATGGCGATGAGCGCGTCGATGCCGAGCCGGTCCATGGTGTGCTGGACGTTCTCCGGGCCGCCGTGCGGTCCTTCGAACGGGTTGGTGCGGCTCGTGCCGAGGATCGTGCCACCCTGCTTGGCGAGACCACGCACGCTGTGGCGGTCGAGCGGCATCGTCAGGCCCTCGACGACTCCTCGCCAGCCGTCGCGGATGCCGATGAACTCCTGGTTGTGGATCTTCGTCCCCTTGAGGACCGCTCCTCGGATGACCGCGTTCAGGCCGGGGCAGTCGCCGCCGCTCGTGAGCACACCAATTCTCATATCAACAGTCCTCATGGGGATCGGGGCACCTCAGGTGCCGGGAGTCATCCCCGACAATACCGTCTCGCCGACGGTGCTTCATCCGGCGCGGACGGTCCTCCGGCCCAGAGGGTCGGTGCCTCGTCCACCGGGGTTAGGCTGCTGGGATGAGTGCCGACGACTACCTGCCCGCCGATGGCGGCATCACGATGTTCTCCACGACCTGGTGCGGGTACTGCGCCCGACTGAAGCACCAGCTGTCCGCAGCCGGCATCCCGTTCACCGAGGTCGACATCGAGCAGGTCCCGGGGACCGCCGACCTCGTCGCCTCGCTGAACGGCGGCAACCAGACGGTCCCGACGGTGATCTTCCCCGACCGCTCGACCGCGACGAACCCGTCGCTCGCTCAGGTGAAGGCGGCACTCGGCGTCTGACCAGCCGACGACGTCCGGCCGGGCGACCCGTGGTCACCCGGCCGGACGAACCGGACGTCAGGCGCCCAGCGCCTCGCGGAGCAGGTGGACGAGGGCGTTCAGCTGCACCGAGTCGACCGACGCGACGTCCTGGTCGCTCCCGTCGAGTGCGCGAGCGGCCAGGCCCTGCTTGCTGTCGATGAGTTCCGCGACCTTCGCGTCGATCGTGTGCGCGGCGATGATGCGCCAGGCGGTGACCGGCTCCTCCTGACCGATGCGGTGCACGCGGTCGATCGCCTGGGTCTGCTCGGCGGCCGTCCAGGACAACTCGGCGAGCACGACGTTGGACGCGGCCTGCAGGTTGACGCCGACGCCGGCGGCGGTGAGCGAACAGACGGCGACCGCGACCTCCGGATCGGTGTTGAACGCGTCGATCGCGGCCTGACGCGCCTGCGCGGTCTGGTCGCCGCGGAGCGACACCGTCTTCAAGCCGCGACCCGCGAACAGCTGCTCGGCCGCGTTCATGACGTCGATGTGCTTCGCGAAGAACACGACCTTGCCCACGGACCTCGCGAGCTGCGCCGTGTAGTCGGCGGCGAGGACGGCCTTGGCCTGACCGATCTTGCGGATCATGGTGAACACGTTCTCCGTGCCACCGGCGGCCTTGGACTCGTCGAGCTCGGCCTGGGCGACCATGCGCATGAGGTCGGTGTTCGGCTCGTGCAGCGCGTCGACGCGCTCACCACGCGACTCCAGGACCCGCACGTAGCGGGACTTGAGCCGTTGCCCGAGCTCGGCCTCCGCGTCGCGGATGGACCGGATCGCCTCGTCGTCGAGCTCGACCGGGAGGTCGGCGACGCGCTTGGCGGGCAGGTCCTTGGCGACGTCGAGCTTCTTGCGGCGCACGATGCCCATGTCGATGACGGCGGACCGCGCGGCGGCGTAGAAGGCGTGCTCGGCCGGGGTCAGGCCGGTGTCCTCGAGCCGCTCCATGAGTTCGGCGGTCGGCTTGCCGTCCTTGATCCAGCCGAGGAACTGCCAGATGGCGTTGAAGTCCTCGACGTCGTTGATCAGCGGCGTACCCGTCAGCGCGAGCAGCAGCGGGTCCTGGCCGGGCGTCGCCTTCCGGATCCGGTTCGCGAGTGACAGCACGTGCTGCGAGCGCTGGGAGTGGAGGTTCTTGATGAAGTGCGCCTCGTCGACCACCATGCCGCGGAAGCCGAGCGTCCCGAGCCAGGCGAGGTGGCGGTCGAGGACCTCGTAGTTCACGATGATGACGTCGGCGAAGGCGTCGAGCGCCTGGCCGTCGCCGTGGATGACCGTGGCGCGTCGGTGCGGCGTCCAGCGCTCGACCTCGCGCGCCCAGTTCATCTTGACGACGTTCGGGACGATGACGAGGAGCGGGTACGCCTCGGCGACCGAGGCGGCGAGGACCGACTGCGCGGTCTTGCCGAGGCCCGGCTCGTCGGCGAGCAGGAACGAACGGTGTCCTTCACGGACGCTCTCGACGAAGCGCGCCTGGTGCTTCATGACCTCGAGCCCGCGCGGCGAGAGCCGGTCGAGCTTCGGGGCCTCGGGCAGGTCCATCGAGGCCGCTCCCCCGCCGGAACCGAGCTCGAACGCCTTGTACAGGGGGCCCATGAGCTCCCAGCTGTCGAGTCGTCGACGCACGGTCTGCTGCGGTGCCGCCTGGCTGAAGTCCGGGGCGAGGAACGGATTGGCCAACTGACGTGCCTTGACCGACTGCGGGATGACCTGCTTCTCGGCGAGCTCGGCCGGGACGACGGACTCCACGACGGGCTTCTCGACGGTGATGATGAGTTCGTCGGCGCTGAGTTCGGCACCCGACTCGAGGAGCCAGTCGCGCCGGAGCCGCTGCGCGACGGGGCTCGTCGCGGCGTCGGCCTCGAGGAGCTGGATGAGCGAGGTGTCGCGCGCCGCCGTCTTGGCGAGGATGGTCGCCACACCGTCGAGGCGCTTCAGGAGCTCGGCCCGCGTGGCGTCGCTGTACGTCGTGTCGGCCTTGACCCTGGCGCGTTCCTCGCGGACGAGGAAGGCGATGACCTGGTACTTGGTCCGGTTGGTTGGCCCGACCTTGCCCTTCTGCGCCTTCGCCTCGACCTCGCGCACCTTGCGGGCGAGGATGGGGATGATCGGCGCGTCGTCGTCGTGACGCGACGAGGACCCTCTGGGGTTCGAGCGGCCAGATGAACGGGTGCTGGAACGCCCCTGGGAACGGCGTTGCTGGCCGGTGTGCGGCATGCTCCTCCTGAGCAGTCGAAGAGCCTCATCGGCCGAGGGGCCGGAAGAGACGGGCGCCGGGCCCGACTGGTCGTCGTGGAGCAACAGAGCGTTGCACGAGACCGACACGGGCGCCCGACGGGCGTGTGCCCAGTCTACGCCATCGGCCGCATCGGTCGCGAGCGCTCAGTCCGGCGCGCTGTCGACGAGTCCGAACCGCTCCAGTTCGGCGTCGTCGAGCATGCGGGAACGGATGAGGAAGCGCTGCCCCGTCGGGGCCTCGACGCTGAACCCGCTGCCGCGCCCCTGCACCACGTCGATCGTCAGGTGCGTGTACTTCCAGTACTCGAACTGGGAACGCGACATGTAGACCTCGACGGGCGCGTCGAGCCCGGGCACGTCGAGCGTGTCGAGGAGGACGTCGACCGCGCCCGTACGGAACATCCCGACGGGATAGCACATGGGCGAACTCCCGTCACAGCATCCGCCGGACTGATGGAACATGAGCGGTCCGTGCAGCGCGGTCATCTCCCGCACCAGTGCGGCCGCAGCGTCGGTGACGTCGACCCGTCCGGTCATGGTGTCCTCCTTCGTCATGTCGTGTATCCGGCCCCGCCCCTCCGCCGGTCCCTGAGCTTGTCGAAGGGCGCCCTTCGACAAGCTCAGGGACCGGATGGGGGCTCAGGGACCGGGGATGTCGATCAGAAGAAGCCCATCGGCCCCTCCGCGTAGCTCACGAGCAGGTTCTTCGTCTGCTGGTAGTGGTCGAGCATCATCTTGTGGTTCTCCCGGCCGATGCCCGACTGCTTGTACCCGCCGAACGCCGCGTGCGCCGGGTACTGGTGGTAGGTGTTCGACCAGACGCGTCCCGCCTCGATCGCCCGCCCGGCGCGGTACAGCGTCGTCGCCTCGCGGCTCCACACCCCGGCCCCGAGGCCGTAGAGGGTGTCGTTCGCGATGGAGATCGCCTCGTCGTAGTCGGCGAAGCTCGTGAGGGCGAGCACGGGCCCGAAGATCTCCTCCTGGAAGATCCGCATGTCGTTCGTCCCCTCGAAGACGGTCGGCTGGACGTAGAACCCGCCGCTCAACTCACCGCCGAGGTCGGCTCGCTCGCCGCCGATGAGCAGCTTCGCGCCGCCCTGCTTGCCGATGTCCATGTAGGAGAGGATCTTCTCGAGCTGGTCGTTCGACGCCTGGGCACCGATCATCGTGTCCGTGTCGAGCGGGTTACCCTGCTTGATCTTGCCGATGCGGGTCAGCGCGTCGCCCACGAAGCCGTCGTAGATGGAACGCTGGACGAGCGCCCGACTCGGGCAGGTGCAGACCTCGCCCTGGTTCAGGGCGAACATCGTGAAGCCCTCCTGCGCCTTCTCGTAGTACTGGTCGTGCTCGCGCGCCACGTCCTCGAAGAACACGTTCGGGCTCTTGCCGCCGAGCTCCAGCGTCACCGGGATGAGGTTCTCGCTCGCGTACTGCATGATCAGGCGACCGGTCGTGGTCTCACCGGTGAACGCGATCTTCCGGATCCGCGGGTGGGAGGCCAGCGGGGCGCCGGCCTCGATGCCGAAGCCGTTGACGACGTTGAGCACGCCGGCCGGCAGCAGGTCCTTCACGAGGTCGACGATGAGGTGGATCGACGCCGGGGTCTGCTCGGCCGGCTTCAGCACGACGCAGTTGCCTGCGGCGAGCGCCGGTGCGAGCTTCCACACGGCCATGAGGATCGGGAAGTTCCAGGGGATGATCTGTCCGACGACGCCGAGCGGTTCGTGGAAGTGATAGGCGACCGTGTCGTGGTCGAGCTCCGAGATGCCGCCCTCCTGGGCGCGGATCGCCCCGGCGAAGTACCGGAAGTGGTCGATCGCCAAGGGGATGTCGGCGGCCAGGGTCTCGCGGACCGGCTTGCCGTTCTCCCAACTCTCGGCGACGGCGATCTCCTCGAGGTGCTCCTCCATGCGGTCGGCGATGCGATTGAGGATCACCGCGCGCTCGGCGACGCTCGTCTTCGACCAGGCGGGGAACGCCTTCCATCCCGCCTCGACCGCGCGGTCCACGTCGGCCGCGGTGCCCCGGGCGATCTCGGTGAACACGGCTCCGGTGACCGGGGTCTGGTTCTCGAAGTACTGCCCGTTCGCGGGCGGGACGTACTCGCCCCCGATGAAGTGGTCGTAGCGGGGGGCGTAGCTGAACACGGCACCTTCGGTACCCGGGTTGGCGTAGACGGTCATGTCACTCCTTGTCGACGACGTTGTCGGTGTCGCACCGCTCAGGTGCGTGCCGTCGACGCTAGTCGGCCGGAGGTTGCAGGAGGTTGCGACGAGGACCGCGGACCGGATCGGCCGTCAGGACGCCGAGAGGTCGGCGTCGATCGCCTCGATGCGGGCGACGAGGCCAGCGCGCTTCGGTGACCGCGGCGGCAGCAGTCGGAGGCAGGCGTGCAGGACCTCGACGTCGTCGGGCGCGGCCGCGGTCCGGATGTAGTCGTGCAGCAGGTCCGCCGAGGCGTCGGTCAGCATCGCCTCGCGGAGGCGCGTCGCGACCCGGTCGCGGAGGTCGACGACACCGGGGGCGGTGGAGTCCGGCAGGAGCGGACCCGGGTACGCGGCGAGCGCTGCGCGGTGGGCGCCGCGGTCGAGGAGGGACAGCACCTGGTGGGCGTCGAGCTGGAGCGGGGTGGTGAGCCGGTACGGCCGCGAGGCCGGCACGAGTGTCGGCGCGGTCCCGCCGAGCACCTTCCGCAGCCGGACGAGCTCCGCCCGGAGGGTGACCGACGCCTCGTCCGCGTCGTAGAGCAGCCCGGCGAGCGCGTCGGCGCTGAGGCCCTGGTGGTGCCAGGCCAGCAGGGTGAGGATCTCGGCGTGCCGTCGGCTGAGCTCGGTCGGGCGGCTCGCCCCATGTCCGACCAGCAGGCCGGTGTCACGGCCGAGCACCTGCAGGCCGGGCCGCACCGTGGTCGTCCGGCGGGGTGTGTCCGTGCGTGGGCGACCGGCGAACCGACGGTCGGCGACCGCGCGCAGCCGCTGCACCATGATCTCGGACTCGACGGCGGCCGCGGTCGCCTCCATGAGCGGCAGCGCATGTGAGGCGACCGCCTGCGGGCCACCGGTGATGTCGATCACGCCGATGATCTGCCGGGTCTCGGGATCGTGTACCGGGACCGCCGTGCAGCTCCACGGGTGCACGAGGCGGTTGAAGTGCTCGGCCGCATGGATCTGGATGCCGTGGTCGAGTTCGAGCGCGGTGCCCGGGGCGCTCGTCCCCACCTCCCGTTCCGACCACCCGGCACCCTCGACGAAGAGCATGCCCTCCGCCCGTCGCCGCAGATGGCGGTCGCCGTCCACCCAGAGCAGTCTGCCCATGGCGTCGCCCACCGCGACGAGCATGCCGGAGTCGTCGTCCGCGTCGTTGACCAGCAGCTTGGTGATCACCGGGAGGACGCCGGCGAGCGGGTGTCCGAGCCGGTGGTCGCGCAACTCGTCCTCGTCGAAGGCGAGCTCCGGCATGAGGTTGTCCGGGTCGAGGTGACGGCCCATCGACCGTTCCCACGACTCGCGCACGAGCCGTCGGACGAGTCCGCGCTGCGCTTCGGCACGCGCCGGGGCCGCCAGCCACGGACTGGACACCTCACCACCACCCATCCACGTCGACCGGTTCTGCGGACAGTGTATCCGCCGCAGCCCGACGGTCGACGGGTGACCTCAGGCGGCCGGACGGAACCGGCGGAGACGCAGGCTGTTGAGCACGACGAACACGCTGGAGAACGCCATCGCCGCTCCCGCGATCATCGGGTTGAGGAGGCCGAGCGCGGCGAGCGGGATCGCCGCCACGTTGTACGCGAACGCCCAGAAGAGATTGCCGCGGATGATCCCGAGCGTCCGTCGGGAGAGCCGCACGGCGTCGATCGCCGTGGCGAGGGAACCGGAGACGATGCTGAGGTCGGCTGCACCCTTGGCCGCATCCGTGCCCGTCCCCATGGCGATCCCGAGATCGGCCGTGGCGATCGCCGCTGCGTCGTTCACCCCGTCGCCGATCATCGCGACGCGGTGACCGGCCGTCTGGAGCCGTTCGACGGCGGCGACCTTGTCGGCGGGGCTCGCGTCGGCGATCACCTCGGTGATCCCGACCTCGGCCGCGACCCGCGCTGCGACGGCCGCGTTGTCGCCGGTGAGGAGCACCGGTGTCATCCCCAGGGAGACGGCACGTCCGATGGCGGCGCGGGCCTCCGGCTTCACGGTGTCGGCGACCTCGACGACGCCGCGGACCTCGCCGTCCCAGGCGACGACCACCACGGTGCTCGCACGCTCCGCGGCGGAGGCCAGGGCGCTCGCCGCGTCCGGTCCGATGCGGAAGCCCTGGTCTTCCGCGAAGGCGGGACGACCGGCCAGCACGGTTCCTCCGTTGATCGTGCCGGTGACGCCGAGACCCTCGAGGCTCGCGAAGTCCGAGACCACCGGACGAGCTGCGTCGCGACGTGCCGCTTCCGCGACGATCGCTTCGGCGATGGGGTGCTCGGAGGCCGCTTCGAGCGCCGCGCCGAGGGCGAGCACCTCGTCCGTCGCACCGGCCGCCCAGACCTCTGTGACGCTCATCCGCCCGGACGTGACGGTCCCCGTCTTGTCGAGCAGGATGCGGTCGATGTTGCTCGCCCGCTCGAGCGCCTCCGGTCCGGCGATGAGGATGCCGAGCTGCGCGCCACGCCCCGTCCCGACGAGGAGGGCCACCGGGGTCGCGAGCCCCAGCGCACACGGGCAGGCGATGATGAGGACGGCGACCGCAGCGGTGAACGCCGCCTCCATGCTCGAGCCGGTGAGCGCCCACACGGTTGCGGTGCCGAGGGCGATCACCAGGACGACCGGGACGAACACGCTCGAGACGCGGTCGGCGAGCCGTTGGACCCGGCTCTTCCCGAGCTGCGCCGCCTCGACCGCTTGAGCCATGCGCGCCAGTTGCGTCTCGGCGCCGACGGCCGTCGCCCGCACGACGAGACTGCCGCCGCGCGCGATCGTGCCACCGATGACCCGCGAGCCGGCTACGAGCTCGACCGGGACGGACTCCCCCGTGACGAGACTCTCGTCGACACTCGCCGCCCCCTCGACGACGACCCCGTCGGTGGCGACGGACTCGCCGGGACGCACGAGGAAGTGGTCTCCGACGAGCAGCTGCTCGATCGGGATCCGTTCCTCGGTGCGGGTGGGCGCCATGAGGTCGGCGGGGTCCGGCGCACGGTGCCGGAGCACGGAGACCTCGGAGGCGCCCAGCGTCATGAGGTCGCGGAGCGCCTCTCCGGCCGCACGCTTCGACCGCTGCTCGATGAGGCGGCCGGCGAGCAGGAAGACGGTCACGCCGGCGGCCACCTCGAGGTACAGCGCGCTCGACGGGTCGGCGTCGGGTGCGAAGAAGGTGAACTCGTGCCGCATGCCCGTCATCCCGGCCATGCCGAAGAAGAGCGCCCAGACGGACCACAGGTACGCGGCCCCCGTCCCGAGCGTGATGAGGGTGTCCATCGTCACCGAGCCGTGCCGCAGCGTCGCGAACGTCGCGCGGTGGAACGGGTACCCACCCCAGAAGACGACCGGCGTCGCGAGGGTCAGCGAGAGCCACTGCCAGTGGTCGAACTGCCAGGCGGGGATCATCGCGAGCAGCACGACCGGCAGCGCCAGCACCGCACTGACGACGAGGCGGGTGCGGAGCGTCGTCACTGTCGCCGAGGGGTCCGACGTCGGTCCCGACGTCGGAGTCTGCTCCCGGTCCGCCGCGGCGCGTTCGTCAGCGGGCGGACGCACCGTCGCCGTGTAGCCGGCCTTCGCGACGGCTGCGACCAGCTCGTCCGCGGTGACGGTGGAGGGCGCGGTCACCGTCGCCCGTTCGGTCGCGAGGTTGACCTGTGCCTCGACACCGTCGAGCGCGGTCAGCCGCTTCTCGACGCGTGCCACGCAACTCGCGCAGGTCATGCCCTCGATGTCGAGGTCGAGCTGGATGAGTGGCGCGCTCATCAGCGACGACCCACGAGGGTGTAGCCGGCTTCCTGGACGCCGGCACCGATGGCCGCCTCGTCCGTCGACGACGCACCCGAGACCGTGACCGTCCCCGCGTCGAGGTCCACGGCGACCCCATCCACGCCGGAGAGCGCGGAGAGCTCGGTCGTGACGGCGGACACGCAGTGCGCGCAGGTCATGCCGTCGACCCGGTAGGTGGTGGTTGCGGTGGTTTCGGACATGCGTCCTCCTCAGTGGATCGGAGCCCTAACTATACCCCCAGGGGGTACCTCCTGCAACCGTCCGCGGCACGCGATCGCCGGTTCAGCCGAGCAGACCGAGCGCTCGCACCGCCGCCCGCTCCTCCTCGAGTTCCGCCACCGAGGCGTCAATGCGCCGCTGCCAGACGGGCGCGATGTTGAGCCCCTCGACCACCTCCCAGCGTCCGTCGACCGAGCGGGCCGGGAACGAACTCACGAGCCCCTCCGGCACGCCGTACCAACCCTCCGAGGGAAGCGCCACGGAGCTCCAGCGCTCCGGCCGGTCTGGAGTGGCCGTGCCGTTCACCCAGTCATGCACGTGGTCGATGGCGGCGGCAGCGGCCGACGCGGCGGACGACGAGCCCCGGACCGCGATGATCTCCGCACCGCGCTTCGCCACCCGTGGGATGAACTCGTCGGCGATCCACTCCTCGTCGACGAGTTCGAGGGCCGGACGACCACCGACCGTCGCGTAGGAGAGGTCCGGCACCTGGGTCGCCGAGTGGTTGCCCCAGATCACGACGCCGTCGATCTCGGACACGGGTGCGCCGGTCTTGGCGGCCAACTGCGCGACGGCACGGTTGTGGTCGAGTCGGGTCAGGGCGGTGAACCGTTCGGCCGGCACCCCGGACGCGGCCGACTGCGCGATGAGTGCGTTCGTGTTGGCCGGGTTGCCGACCACCAGGACGCGCACGTCGTCGGCCGCACCGGCTCCGATCGCCGCGCCCTGCGGAGCGAAGATCCCGCCGTTGGCCGCGAGGAGGTCTGCTCGCTCCATGCCCGGACCACGTGGACGTGCACCGACGAGCAGGGCGACGTCCACCCCGTCGAAGGCGCGCGACATCTCGGTCGTCGCCTCGACCCCGGCCAGGAGCGGGAACGCGCAGTCCTGCAGTTCCAATGCCGTCCCCTCCGCCGCTCCGAGACCCTGCGGGATCTCGAGCAGGCGCAGGACGACGGGCCGGTCGGACCCCAGCAGCTGACCTGACGCGATGCGGAAGAGCAGGGAATAGCCGATCTGGCCTCCGGCTCCGGTGACGGTGACGACGGTGGGTTCGCTCATGCGCCCACGCTACTCCGCGACCTCCGGCGTGGGTCGTGAAGCCTGCATGTCGGCCTCGGCTGCGTCCGCGGCCTCGTGCTCCTCCGGCGACACCGGACCGACGCGGCTCTTCCGTTGGGCCGGGGTCTCGGACGGCAGCGCGACGGCCGCCTCCGTGATGCGGTTCGCCATCCCGTTGAAGATGATCCCGTGGAAGGGCAGGATCGCGAACCAGTAGAGGCGTCCGCCGAGCCCCTTCGGGAAGAAGACGGCGCGCTGCCGGTAGACCGAGCCGTCGCCGACCGGGGTCGCGCTCATCTCGAGCCATGCCAGACCGGGCACGCGCATCTCGGCGCGCAGCCGCAACATCCGGCCGCGCTCGAGATACTCCACGCGCCAGAAGTCGAGAGCGTCCCCCACGCTGAGGTGCTGCGGGTCGTCGCGCCCACGGCGGAGTCCGACGCCCCCGACGAGCTTGTCCATCCAACCGCGGACCGCCCACGCCAACGGGAACGAGTACCAGCCGTTCTCACCGCCGATGGACTCGATGACCGAGAAGAGGCGGTCGGCGCTCGCCGAGGTCTTCCGCTCCTTGAGATCGATGTAGACGGTGTGTCCGGCCCAGTCGGGGTCGCTCGGCAGCGGGTCGCTCGGCGCGCCGTCCACGGTCGCGTTCCGCCAGGAGGTCTCGACCTCACCGTCCCGCATGCGCTGCAGTGCGAGGCGCACCGCGCGTCGGTACCCCGTCAGACCGCCCTCCGGCGGCGGGATGACCGCGTCGATGTCGTGGTCGCCCATGACGCAGTCGACGAGCAGCGACTCGATGATCGGCGACGCGAGCCGACGCGGGATCGGGGTCACGAGGTTCACCCACTGCGAGGCCAACCACGGGGTGAGGACCGGGAGCGGCGCGATCGGGCGCTGCGGGAGGCCGGCCTCGACCGCGTAACCGTTCATCATCTGTCCGTACCGGAGGACGTCGGGGCCGCCGATGTCGAAGGCCCGGTTCACGTCGCGGTCGACCTCGGCGCTCGCCAGCAGGTAGTGCAGGACGTCACGGACCGCGATCGGCTGGATGAAGTTCCGGACCCAGCGCGGCGCCGGCATGTACGGCAGGATGTCCGTCAGATGGCGGATCATCTCGAACGAGGTCGATCCGGAACCGATGACCACGCCGGCCTGCAGGACGATCGTCGGAACGCCCGAGGCGAGCAGGATCCGCCCGACCTCGGTGCGGGACCGCAGGTGCTTCGACAGCTCGACGCCCTCGGGGTGCAGGCCACCGAGGTAGACGATGCGCGACACCCCTGCCGCGGCAGCGCCGGCGGCGACGTGCTCCGCGGCGTCGAGCTCCGTCTGCTCGAAGTCACCCTTGCCACCCATGGAGTGCACGAGGTAGTAGACGACGTCGACGTCCACGCAGGCCGACGCGACCCGGGCGGCGTCGCCGAGATCACCCTCGACGACCTCCACCTGATCGCGCCAGGGCACGTCGGTGAGCTTCTGCGGCGAGCGCACGAGCACCCGGACCGTGTACCCGGCCTCCAGCAGCCGCGGCACGAGCCGCCCGCCGATGTAGCCGGTGGCACCCGTGACGAGCACGCGCTTCGGAGTCGATGATTCGGTCATGGATGCAACGTTACGACCCGTCGACGACAGCGGCGCCCGGCTGTACAGCCGGGCGCCGCTGTGCAAGCACCCCGTGGGCGTTGCGATCCGCTAGAGGAGCGCCTTCGTGTGCCAGACGGTCTTCACCTCGGTGAACGCGGTGATGCGGTCGAGGCTCGCCGGGACCGAGCCCCGGGAACCGTTCGGGCGGACCATCCGCTTGAGCGTCTCGGCCGCGAGGACCTCGAGCTCGATCCAGTCGAGTGCTCCGGCGCCGGCGAGGTCGATCGCGTTGACGTCGGCGTGCGAGGCGAGCCACGGAGCCATCTCGGCCGGCGATCCGGTCAGCACGTTCACGACGCCGCCGGGGACGTCACTGGTGGCGAGCACCTCGGCGAGGCTGATCGACGAGAGCGGCAGGCGCTCGCTCGCGATCACGACGACCGTGTTCCCCGCGACCAGCGCCGGAGCGACGACGCTCACGAATCCGAGGAGCGACGAGTCCTGCGGCGCGATGAGCGCGACGACGCCCGTCGGCTCCGGAACCGAGAGGTTGAAGTACGGACCGGAGACGGGGTTCGCTCCCCCGACCACCTGGACGTACTTGTCCGCCCAGCCCGCGTACCAGACCCAGAGGTCGATGGCCTCGTCGACCTGTGCCGCGGCCTTCGCCTGCGAGACGCCTTCGGCCTGGACGATCTCCTCGATGAACTGCGCCCGCCGACCCTCGAGCAGCTCGGCGATGCGGTAGAGCACCTGGCCGCGGTTGTAGGCGGTGGCACCCGACCAACCGGCGAGTGCCGATCGTGCGGCGACGACCGCGTCGCGGGCGTCCTTCCGCGAGGCGAGCGATGCGTTCGCGAGGAACTCCCCCTTGGCGTTCGTCACCTCGTACGTCCTTCCGGATTCGCTGCGTGGGAACTTGCCGCCGATGGCGAGCTTGTAGGTCTTCGGGATGGTGAGCCGGCTCATCGCTGCTCCTCCTTCGTGGTGCTCGTGGACGGCGCGACGGTGGCGGCGGCCGATGATCCGGCCGGCGCGAGGTAGGCACCAAGCCCGTGGCGACCACCCTCGCGGCCGTACCCCGACTCCTGGTACCCGCCGAACGGGCTGGCGGGATCGAACCGGTTGAAGGTGTTCGCCCAGATGACGCCGGCGCGGAGCTTGTCCGCGACCGCGAGGATCCGGCTGCCCTTGTCGCTCCAGATACCCGCCGACAGCCCGTACGGGGTGTTGTTCGCCTTCGCGATGGCCTCCGCGGGCGTCCGGAAGGACATGACCGAGAGGACCGGACCGAAGATCTCCTCGCGGGCGATCCGGTGACTGGTGGACACGTTCGTGAAGATCGTCGGCGCGAACCAGAACCCGTTCTCGGGCAGCTCGCAGTCCGGGCTCCACCGTTCGGCGCCTTCGAGCTCGCCGATGTCCGAGAGCTCGCGGATCCGGGCCAACTGCTCGGCCGAGTTGATCGCGCCGACGTCCGTGTTCTTGTCGAGCGGGTCGCCGACGCGCAGCGTCTGCAGACGGCTCTTCAAGCGGTCGACGACCTCGTCGTGGATGCTCTCCTGGACGAGGAGCCGGGATCCGGCGCAGCAGACGTGACCCTGGTTGAAGAAGATGCCGTTGACGATGCCTTCGATGGCCTGGTCGATGGGGGCGTCGTCGAACACGATGTTCGCGGCCTTGCCGCCGAGCTCGAGCGTCAGGCGCTTGTCGCTGCCGGCGATGGTCTTCGCGATCTCGCGCCCGACGGCGGTCGACCCGGTGAAGGCGACCTTGTTGACGTCGGGGTGGCGCACGATCGCCGCCCCGGTCGCTCCGGCACCCGTGACGATGTTCACGACACCGGCCGGCAGCTCGGCCTGCTGGAGGATCTCGGCGAAGATGAGTGCCGTGAGCGGCGTGGTCTCGGCCGGCTTGATGACGACCGTGTTGCCGGCGGCGAGCGCCGGCGCGACCTTCCAGGCGAGCATGAGGAGCGGGAAGTTCCACGGGATGACCTGCCCGGCCACGCCGAGGGCACGGGGGTTCGCGCCGAGGCCCGCGTAGTCGAGCTTGTCGGCCCAACCGGCGTAGTAGAAGAACCAGGCGGCGACGAGCGGGACGTCGACGTCGCGGGACTCCTTGATCGGCTTGCCGTTGTCGAGGCTCTCCGCCACGGCGAGCTCGCGGGCGCGCTCCTGGACGAGGCGCGCGATCCGGAAGAGGTACTTGCCGCGGTCGGCGCCCGACAGCTTCGACCACACGCGGTCGTAGGCACGCCGCGCGGCGGTGACGGCGCGATCGACGTCGGCGTCACTCGCCGCGGAGATCGTCGCGATCGACTGCTCGGTGCTCGGTGAGATCGTCTGGAAGGTCCCACCCGTGCCCTCGGTGAACTCGCCGTCGATGAAGAGGCCGTACTCGGAACGGAGGTGGAGGACGGAGGTGGACTCCGGGGCTGGTGCGTATTCGAGGAAGCTCATGATGTCCTAGTCGATGGTGACGTAGTCGGGGCCGGAGTAGTGGCCGGTGGCGAGTTTCTGACGCTGCAGGAGCACGTCGTTGAGGAGGCTCGAGGCACCGAAGCGGAACAGGTGCGGCTGGAGCCACTCCTCGCCGACCGTCTCCGCGACGGTCACGAGGTACTTGATCGCGTCCTTCGAGGAACGGATGCCGCCGGCGGGCTTCACACCGATCTGCTCACCGGTGAGGCGGTGCCAGTCCCGGACGACCTCGAGCATGAGGAGGGTGACCGGGAGGGTCGCCGCGGGCGCGACCTTGCCGGTGGACGTCTTGATGAAGTCGCCGCCCGCGAGGATGGCGAGCCAGGAGGCGCGCTTCACGTTGTCGTAGGTGTTCAGCTCGCCGGTCTCGAGGATGACCTTGAGGTGCGCCGAGGTGCCGTCGCTCCGACGGCAGGCCTCCTTGACCGCGACGATCTCGTCGAAGACCTGGCCGTACCGACCGGAGAGGAACGCACCCCGGTCGATGACCATGTCGATCTCGTCCGCCCCGGCGTCGACGGCGTCGACCGTGTCCGCCAGCTTGACCGCGAGGGAGGCGCGTCCGCTCGGGAAGGCCGTCGCGACCGCCGCGACGTTGATCCCGCCGGCGTCGTGTCCCGCACCCGGCCGCGTGTGCGCCGCGCCGAGCGCCTCGACGGCGTACGGCACCATGTCGCCGTAGACGCAGACCGCGGCGACGCGCGGGGTGGACGGATCCCCGGCGTCCGGGGTGATGGCCTTGGCCACGAGGGAGCGCACCTTGCCGGGGGTGTCGGCGCCCTCGAGGGTGGTGAGGTCGATGAGTTCGATGATGCGGTCGAGGGCCCAGGCCTTCGACGTCGTCTTGATCGAGCGCGTGCCGAGGTCCGCTGCGCGCTGTTCGAGCCCGACGGCGTCGACACCCGCGAGGCCGTCGAGGTAGCGTCTGAGGCTGGCGTCGGTGACGGGGCCGTCGACGAGTTCGAGCGCCGTCGGCTTCGCCACGAGGTCGCCTGGTGGAGTGGTCATGGTGCGTTCCTTCCGAGCAGTTCCTGCTCCGGGGTGTGCTGCTTGGCGGATGATGGTTCGTGGTCGGCGAGCAGTGCCGTCGCGGTCGCCTCGTCGGTGACGAGGACGGTGCACAGGCCGCTGCTGACGACGGCTCTCGCGACGGCGTGCTTCTGCGCTCCGGCGATGACCGCGATGCTGCGACCGGCACGCCGGAGCGCTTCGAGTCCGAGCCCGACCGTGCGCTCGTCGAGTGTGGGGTCGACGATCATGCCCTCGGCGTCGATGTAGCGCCCGACGACGTCCCCGACGGCACCGCGTGCGACCAGGACGTCGACGTCCGCGGCCGTGAGGTACCCGCTGTGGACGAGGGCGGAGTCGGGCCCGGCCACGCCGGCACCGTACAGGTAGGTGTCGGCCGCTGCGGCCGTGCGGAGCACCTCCGCAACCGTGCGGTCCGACTCGATGCTCAGCTTCGTCTCCAGGCGCTCGAAGATCGCCGGGCTCGGGAGCAGTGTGACGTCGCCACGGCCCTTCTCGGCGATCCGTGCAGCCGTGGCGGCCGCGGTGCCGACGCGCTGGTTGAGGCTCACGCCGCCGTTGATCTGCACGACGGAGAGCCCCGTCGCCCAGCCGTCGGACAGGTGGTCGGCGATGTCGCGGAGCGTCCTCCCCCAGCTCACGCCGAGCGTCCGCGGCACCGGTCGCATGGCACCGAGGTAGTCGGCCGCCGCGCGCGCGACGCGTTCGTGGAGGTCGGCACTGTCGCTCGGACTCGGCACGACGACCGCGTCCGTGAGTCCGAAGCGCTCGCGGAGCGCCCGTTCGAGTGGGAGGCGGCGTGCGCGCGGGTGCACGATCTCGATGCGGATGTAGCCGAGTTCGCGGGCCTGGGCGAGGAGCCGACCGACCTTCCACCGCGTGATGCCGAGCAGCGCGCCGATCTCGTCCTGGGTCTTCGTCTCGTCGTAGTAGAGCTCCGCGGCGCGCACCGCGAGCAGCTCGTCGCTTTCGATCACCTCGGGCCTCCTCCGGATCGTCTCCAGCCTAGGACGCCACCACCACCCGGACAACGTCTGTTGCCGCCCGTGCTCAGATGAGCAGAGCCCGGTGCGCGGATGCGCATCGCCGCCGGGGATCCGTCAGTCGGTCTGGAACAGACCGGTCACCGACCGCGTGCTGCGAGGTCCGCTTCGATCGTCGTCGGCCGGCCGGTGATTCGGCCGGCGATGGCGCACAGCGCGCCCGTGGCCAGCAGGAGCAACAGCGGGACGGTCCACGATCCGGTCACGGCGTGCAGCAGACTCACGACCAGGGGGCCGAGTGCGCCGAGGGTGTAGCCGACGCTCTGCACGAAGCCGCTCAGGGCGACCGCGCCCTCGTGGGTCGCCGTCCGCAGGTTGATGAGCACGAGGGCGAGCGGGAACAGCAGTGGGCCGAGCCCGGCGAGCAGCACCCACAGCCACGTGAGCGTCGCCGGCCACAGGAGCAGCCCGAGGTAGCCGAGCACGAAGCACGCGCTCGCGACGTAGACGAGGACGGCGACGTTCCGCAGCCTCGCGACGAGCATCGGGACGATCAGGCTCGCCGGGACCCCCATCGCGGAGAAGAGCGAGAGCAGCAGGCCACCCTGGGCCGGGGTGACGCCAGCGACGTCACCGACGATGGTGGGGAGCCAGGTGAACATCGCGTAAGCGTTCAGCGAGGAGGTGGCGAACACCGCCGCGATGGCCCACGCGATCGGCGAGCGGTGGACGAGGACGCGCCCGGCGCGGGGCACCTCCTCGATCTCGGGGTCCGTCGCGGCGGCGGCCCGGGCATCCCGACGCTCCCGGACGATGAGCGTGATCCAGGGCAGCACGGCGAGCATGGCGACGATGGACCACACACCGAGCGACACCTGCCACCCCGCCGCATCGGCGACCGGTACGGCGATCAGCGGCGGGATGAACGTGCTGACCGACAGGACCGTCGCGTAGAGGGAGGTGACGAGGCCGACGCGGTCGGGGAAGTACTTCTTGACCAGCGGTGGGAGCACGACGTTGCCGATGCCGATCCC
The DNA here is from genome assembly GCF_015350715.1 of Plantibacter sp. VKM Ac-2876. Classification (NCBI taxonomy): domain Bacteria; kingdom Bacillati; phylum Actinomycetota; class Actinomycetes; order Micrococcales; family Microbacteriaceae; genus Plantibacter; species Plantibacter sp. VKM Ac-2876. The sequence goes on from NZ_JADKSI010000004.1 coordinate 127,881, forward strand.
AGCGAAGCAGAGCGCACTCCCGATCGCGAGGACGGCGAAGTCGGGGGCGAGCGAGCGCATCAGGTGCCCGGCCACGATCGACCCGAGTGCGATGAGCAGCACCGGCTCGAGGTGCAGCCGACGCACGAGTCGCGGGGTGAAGACACCGAACAGGGCGAAGCACAGTGGCGGCAGCATCCCGAGGAGCCCCAGCCCGACCGACCCCACGCCGATGTCGCCGTCGATCTCGGCGAAGATCGGCGACAGCGAGGTGACGGCCGTGCGGAGGTTCGCCGCGACCAACACGATACCGACGAGCGCGAGGACCCTCCCCCGCCACAGGGGACGCGGACCCACTAGGACAGCATCCGGCGCGCGCGCTCGACGTCGTCGGTCATCTGCACGATGAGCGGCTCGATCCCGGTGAAGGCGACCATCCCGCGGATGCGCTCGACGAACTGCACCTCGACCTCGTCGTCGTAGAGGTCGAGATCGGTCTCGTCGAGGACGTAGGCCTCGACCTGCTTCTGCGGGACGCCGTCGAAGGTCGGGTTGTTCCCGACCGAGATCGCCGCCGGATACCGACGTCCTCGCCAGAACAGCCACCCTGCATACACGCCGTCCGCGGGGATGAGACCCTGCGAATCGGGAGACAGGTTGGCGGTCGGGAAGCCGAGTTCCCGGCCACGCTTGGCGCCGTGGACGACGACACCCCGCACGCCGGGCGGACGGCCGAGGAGCCGCGACGCCTCGCGGACGTCACCCTCCTCGAGGAGTTCGCGGATCCAGGTGGACGACACCCGACGCCCGCCGCCGGGACGGACGTCGTCCACGACGCGCACGGAGAAGCCGTAGACCTCACCGAACGACTCCAGCGTGGCGACCGTGCCGAGGCCGCGATGGCCGAAGCGGAAGTCCTCGCCGACGAGGACCGTCTTGGCATGCAACGCTCCGACGAGGATCGAGGTGACGAACTCCTCGGGCGTGAGCTGGGCCAGTGTCTGGTCGAAGCGCAGCAGCAGGGCCGCGTCGACCCCGGCGTCCGCCAGGAGACCGAGCTTCTGCTCATTGCTCACGAGCGACGCCGGGCAGCGGTCGGGGTTGATGAGGCTCAGCGGGTTGCGGTCGAAGGTGACGGCGACGGAGCTGAGACCGGCTGCCGCGGCCTCCTCGAGGAGCGCGGCGACGACCGCGCGGTGACCCGTGTGGACGCCGTCGAACTTGCCGATGGTGACGGCCGACGGTCCGAAGGCGTCCGGGACCTGGTCGAGCTCGGTGAACGTGATCATTCGCCGGTACGCCGATGTCCGGCCAACCACCACAGTCCGAGGACCGGGAGGACGAGCGGGATGTAGACATAGCCGCGGCCGAAGCCGGACCAGACCGTGTCGTGGGGGAACAGCTCGGGATCGAGCAGGCTCAGCAAGCCGACGATCAGGACCCCGGCGAGTTCGAAGGAGATCGTGGCCCATGCGATCCGCCGCCAGACGGCGCCCGGAGCGACGAGCGAGACGGTCGCCAGGATGTACACCACCGCGGCGACGGCCGAGAGCAGATAGGCCAGTGGCGCCTCGTCGAACTTGGTCGTGATCTGCACCACGGACCGGCCGGTGGCGGCGAGCGCCAGGATGCCGTAGACGGCGACGAGCACGACCCCGACACCACGGACGCGTGGGCGGGCTGGAGCGGTGGTGGGGAGAGGCATGACCCGACGATTCTATGCGACGCAGGCCCTCGTCCAGGCACTTCGCGACGGTCACGCGAGCTGCGGTGCCGTCGTCCTCCACCGCCGTCGGTGCGCCGACGGTCAGCCGAGCTGGACGGTCCAGATCTGCTCCATGCGGTAGAGCATCACCGCGATCGCGAGACAGACGACGCCGAGGACGACCGTCGACCATCGGGTGCGTTCGACGAGCGCCCAGAATCCGCCGGCGATCGGCAGGATCATCGCGGAGACGAGGTAGGTGTAGAACTCGGGCACACTCCCCGTGGCGGTGTTCCCGAACGCGGGCGCGGCGATCGCCACCACCAGTTGCGCGACGAGGAGGACCTCGACGACTGCCGTCGCCCCCATCGTCAGGTCGTTCGGCGCGCGCCCGGCGAACCCGAGCACGATGCAGAGGAGCCCGGCCACGACCGCGACCGCGATCTGGGCGAGGGTGAACCACTCGATCATGCCGGTTCCTCCGCCGGGAAGTTCACGACCGACTTGAGCGAGCCGCCACGGCGCTCGACGAGCCCCACCAGTCGGCCGTCCGGCGCGAGGGCGGCGATCGGACCGGTGTGGCCGGCCGGCAGGTCGCGTTCGAGCCGCTTGCCGTGGCCGAGGTCGACCGCCTCCTGCTCCGTGAGCTCGAGGGCACCGAACAGGCGCTTCGCGACGTCGGCCGGGTGCAGCAGCGCCGTCTCAACGTCGAGGTCGTCGATCGTCGATGCGTCCGTGACGTCGAAGGGTCCGATCCGGGTCCGGCGAAGCGCGGTGAGATGGCCGCCGACGCCGAGGGACGCCCCCAGGTCGCGGGCGAGGGCGCGGATGTAGGTGCCGGAGGAGCAGACGACCCGGACGTCGACGTCGACGGCCGCTCCATCCCGACGGACGGCCAGCACGTCGAACGCGCTGACGGTGACCGCACGGGCCTTCAGCTCCACCTCGATCCCCTCGCGGGCGAGGGCGTAGGCGCGCTTCCCGCCCACCTTGATGGCGCTCACCGTGCTCGGCACCTGCTCGATGTCGCCCGTCAGCGGACGGATCGCGGCGATGATCGCGTCGTCGTCCACGGCAGCCACCGCGGCCTGGTCGGCGCGCTCGGTGACCTCACCTTCAGCGTCGTCGGTGGAGGTCGCCTCGCCGAGGCGGATGGTCGCCGTGTACTCCTTGTCGAGACCGACGATGAACGTCAGCAGTCGGGTCGACGAACGCGTGCCCAACACGAGCAGCCCGGTGGCCATGGGGTCGAGCGTTCCCGCATGCCCCACCTTGCGCGTGCCGGCGAGCCGTCGCACCCGGGCGACCGCGTCGTGGGAGGTGTGCCCCTGCGGTTTGTCGATGAGGAGGATACCGGGACGGGCGGACGCCGACCCGGGTGCTGCTGTGCTGTTCTCGACCACCTTGCAACGGTACCAGCGGCGGTCGGCATCGCCGGGCGGCCGGAGCACCCCTGGGCGGCGGCGCTCAGCAGAAGTCGGCGAAGATCCGCCGTGGGTGCCGCTCGTCGGTGTTGTCCACGAGGGCGGTCGCCCGCACGGTCGGGTCGTCGTCCTTGCGGTAGAGCGCCTGCCCGCCCACGTAGCGCGCGTTGGACGGCGCCGTCGGGTCCGCGTCGACGCCGAGGCGCTCGTGCAGCCGCTCGTAGGCCGTCGCCATCGGGACGTCGAGCCAGACCGACGCATGCCAGAGGCCGCGGAGCTCGGGACGGTTCAGGAAGACGCCGTCGACGATGAGGACGGCGTCCTGCGGGCCGGTCGTCCAACGCAACGGAGCGCCGACGTCGCGCTGCTCGTCGAACCCGACGAGTTGGAAACCGGCGCTGCCCGCCAGGCGGAAGGGCTCGACGAGCACCCGGCGGAACAGCGAATAGTCGAACGAGTCGAGCCAGTAGCCCTCGGCCGAGTCCCGCCCCCGCGCGTACCGTTCCTCGCGAGGACGGTGGAAGTCGTCGATCGAGGCGCGGAACACCGCGCGTCCGGCCTCGTCGAACACCTCGGCCAGTCCGTCGGCGAACGCCGCCGTACCGGAGCCGCTGACGCCGTCCACCGCGATGAGGGTGCGGCCTCGTGGGTAGTCCCGCTGGAACTGGTCTCGCAGCTGCCGGAGCAACTCGATCCGTGGTGTCGTGACGAGCTTCATGGCGCCGAGCCTACCCGCGCGGATCGTAGGCTGGTGCGGTGCCGCCCGAACCCTCCGACCTCGCCCCGCTCGTGACGGGATGGTTCCGCACCGACGCGCGCGACCTCCCGTGGCGACGCCCGGGGTTCCCCGCCTGGGGCACGCTCGTGTCGGAGTTCATGCTCCAGCAGACGCAGGTCAGCCGGGTGATCCCGCGGCTCGAGGAGTGGCTCGGGCGCTGGCCGACGCCCGCAGACCTGGCGGCCGAACCACCGGCAGAAGCCGTCCGGGCCTGGGGCCGACTCGGCTATCCGCGCCGAGCGCTCTGGCTCCATGCGGCGGCCACCCAGATCGCCGAACGGCACGACGGCATCGTCCCGTCGGACGTGGATCAGCTCCTGGCGCTCACCGGCATCGGCGACTACACCGCCCGCGCCGTCGCCGTCTTCGCCTACGGGGACCGGCACCCGGTGGTGGACACGAACACCCGACGGGTCATCGCCCGAGCCGTCCGCGGCCAAGGCGAGCCCGGCCCACCGAACGCCAAGGTGGACCTCCCCGCCATGGAGGCGCTCCTGCCGGAGTCCCGCTCGGAGGCAGCCGTCTTCAACGCAGGGCTGATGGAGATCGGCGCGGTGGTCTGCAGGGCTCGAGCACCGCGGTGCGAGGAGTGTCCCCTCCGCGAGGTGTGCGCTTGGCGCGCGGCGGGATACCCGGCCTACGACGGACCGGTCAAGACGAAGCAGAAGCAGTTCGCGGGCAGCGACCGACAGGTCCGGGGCATCATCATGGCCGAGCTCCGCTCGACCCACCGCTCACTGACGGACGAGGAGCTCCGGGCGCTCTGGCCCGACGGCGAGCAGTTCGACCGCGCACTCGCCGGACTGGTCGCCGACCGCCTCGCGGTGCGCGTCGACGGCGGGTACGCCCTCCCCCACGACTGACCGGTCCCTGAGCCCTGCCCGGCCCCTCGGCCCTTCCGGTCCCTCAGCCCCACACGGCCCCTGAGCCTGTCGAAGGGCGCACGTCGACAGGCTCAGTGACCGGATGACGGAATCCCGGTCCCTGAGCCTGTTCGAAGGGCTGGTGCGAGGTGTCTAGTCCTCAGCGTCCACGTCGCGCGGCTTGACGTAGGGGTCCTCGTCGCCGGCGTAGGCGGCACCGGCGGCAAGCCCGGCCACCTCGGTGTCGCGGTTCTTCGCCTCGCGCAGCAGGTCTTCGATGTGCTGCGCGTTCTCCGGGATCGCGTCCAGGAAGAAGTCGAGGCTCGGGGTCAGCCGGGTGTTGATGTTGCGGCCGATCTCGGCACGCAGCAGGCCCTTCGCGGACTCGAGCGCAGCCGAGGTGTCGGCGCGTTCCTCGTCGGAGCCGTACACCGTGTAGAACACGTTCGCGTGCTGGAGGTCGCCGGTCACCTGTACGTCGGTGATCGTCACGAAGCCGAGCCGCGGGTCGCGGATGCCCTTGTCGAGCCGTTTGGCGATGACTTCCTTGATGCGGTCCGCTAACTTGCGGGCCCTGGGGTTCTCTGCCATCTCGTCCTCCTCTGATGACCGTCGGGCGGAGGGCCGCCCGACGGATGCTGCACACACAATACAAGCAGGAATCCCCGCCGCCCTCCCGGAGGAGGACGACGGGGACCGGCCGAGCGGACTAGCCGCGCGGCTTCTCCTTCATTTCGATCGTCTCGATCTCGTCACCGATCTGGATGTCGTTGAACTTGCCGAGACCGATACCGGCCTCGAAGTCCGTACGCACCTCGGTGACGTCGTCCTTGAACCGACGCAGCGATTCGATCGCCAGGCTGTCGCCGACCACGACGCCGTCGCGGATGACCCGCGCCTTGGCGTTCCTCGTGATCGTGCCCGAGCGGACGATGACACCCGCGATGTTGCCGAACTTGGAGGAACGGAACACCTCGCGGATCTCGGCGACACCGGACTGGACCTCTTCGTACTCGGGCTTGAGCATGCCGGTGAGGCTCTGCTCGACGTCCTCGAGTGCGTTGTAGATGACCGAGTAGAACCGGACGTCCACACCCTCACGGGCCGCACGCTCGCGGGCCTTCGGGTCGGGGCGCACGTTGAACCCGATGATGATCGCGTTGTCGATCGTGGCGAGGTTGACGTCGGACTCGGTGACCGCACCGACACCGCGGTGGATGATCCGCAGCTGGACGCTGTCGTCGACGTCGATCTTGAGCAGCGACTCCTCGAGTGCCTCGACAGCACCGGAGACGTCACCCTTGATGATGAGGTTGAGCGACTCGACCTTGCCCTCTTCGAGTGCACGGGTGAAGTCCTCGAGCGAGATGCGCTTGCGAGCCTTGGCCAGAGCAGCGTTGCGCTCCGCGGCTTCACGCTTCTCGGCGATCTGACGCGCGGTGCGGTCCTCCTCGGTGACGAGGAAGGTGTCGCCGGCCCGAGGAACACTCGAGAGGCCCTGCACCTGGACGGGACGCGAGGGACCCGCCTCGGCGACGGTGTCGCCGTTCTCGTCGACCATCGCACGGACGCGGCCGTAGGCCGTACCGGCGACGATCGCGTCACCGACGCGGAGCGTACCCGACTGGATGAGGACGGTCGCGACGGAACCGCGGCCCTTGTCGAGCTTGGCCTCGATGGCCACACCGCGTGCATCCTTGTTCGGGTTGGCGCGCAGGTCGAGACCGGCGTCCGCGGTGAGCAGCACGGCGTCGAGGAGGTCCTTGATGCCGGTGCCGGCACGAGCCGAGACGTCGACGAACATGACGTCTCCGCCGTACTCCTCGGCGACGAGGCCGTACTCGGTCAGCTGCTGGCGCACCTTGGCCGGGTTGGCGTCGGGCTTGTCCACCTTGTTGACCGCGACGACGATCGGCACGTTGGCCGCCTGCGCGTGGTTCAGGGCCTCCACCGTCTGCGGCATGATGCCGTCGTCGGCCGCGACCACGAGGATCGCGATGTCGGTGACCTGCGCACCACGAGCACGCATGGCGGTGAACGCCTCGTGACCCGGGGTGTCGATGAAGGTGATCGGACGCTCGATGCCCTCGTGCTCCGCGACGACCTGGTACGCACCGATGTGCTGCGTGATGCCACCGGCCTCACCGGCGACGACGTTCGCGTTGCGGATGGCGTCGAGGAGGCGGGTCTTACCGTGGTCGACGTGACCCATGACGGTGACGACGGGAGGACGGATGGCGAGGTCCTCGTCGGACTCGTCCTCCAGCTCCTGGTCGAGGTCGATGTCGAAGCCCTCGAGGAGCTCCCGGTCCTCGTCCTCGGGCGAGACCATCTGGATCTTGTAGCCGAGCTCGGAACCGAGCACGTCGAAGGTCGCCTCGTCGAGCGACTCCGTCGCCGTCGCCATCTCACCGAGGTGGAACAGCACGGTGACGAGGTTGCCGGGGCTGGCGTCGATCTTGTCGGCGAAGTCCGAGATGGACGCGCCACGACGCAGACGGATGATGGTGTTGCCGTCGCCGCGGGGGACGCTCACGCCGCCGAGCGACGGGGCTTCCCGCAGCTCGAACTCGGCCCTCTTCGTCCGCTTCGACTTACGTGCCTTGCTCTTGCCGCCACCGCGACCGAAGGCACCTGCGGTACCACCGCCGGGTCCGCGACCACGACCGCCGCCGCCACCAGGGCGACCCGCGAATCCACCGGCGGGTGCACCACCGGGGGCACCACCGGGACGGAAGCCGCCACCGGCGCCACCGGGACGGAAGCCGCCGCCACCGGCGGGACGGCCTGCGCCACCCGGACGACCGGGGCCACCGGGACGCTGACCCTGGCCGACGCCCGGACGGGGCGAGCCGGGGCGCGGAGCCTGCGGACGCGGGATGTTGCTGGGGTTCGGACGCTGACCCATGCCCTGAGCCGCGGCGAACGGGTTGTTCCCCGGACGCGGCGTGCCGGTCGGGCGCTGGCCCATGCCCTGCGAGGACGCGAACGGGTTGTTCCCCGGACGCGGAGCACCGGGACGGGGGCCGCCCGGCTTCGCGGCGTCGCCGGAGGGCGAGTCGCCGGCGGCCGGAGCCGCGGGTGCGGACGGTGCCGCCGGAGCAGCGGCCGCGGGTGCCTCCGCCGCAGGGGCGGGGGCGGGGGCGGCGGGAGCCTTCGGGCCTGGGGACGCCTGCTTCGGCGCAGGCGCAGCGGGCGCCTCAGCCTTGGGGGCGGGTGCCGCGGGGGCCGGAGCCTTGGGTGCGGCGGGACCAGGGGTGGGAGCGCCGGGCGTGGCCGGTCGCTTCGCCGGGGCGGCGGGGGCGGCTGACGCCTTCGCACCCTCGGCCTCGAGGGCGGCGCGCAGCTTGCGGGCCACCGGTGGTTCGATACTGGAAGACGGTCCCTTGACGAACTCGCCCAATTCCTTGAGCTTCGCCATGGCGATCTTGCTGTCTACTCCGAGTTCGGATGCGATCTCGTGTACACGTGGTTTTGCAGCCACAATTCTCCTGTCTGAGCTTGCACCCAGGCAGGGGCAAGCGTTAGTGGTGGACGGTGCTCATTTCGAGCCGCTCATGAGTTGTCCATTAGCCGTTCAGCCTGTTCTCTCGGAATGCCGCACCCGGGTGGGGCGGCAGCAGGATGGAGGCCCGGGATCCGGGCCTGATACCTGCGGTGGGAAGCACGGTGTGCGCCGGAGCGCTCTCGCGTGCACTCACCATCGTACACCCCGACCCTGGGTGCGGGCTCACCACCGGATCGTGAGCGGGTCGTTCGAGCCCGACGACGTCATTCAGCCGTCGGCGCGGCCGGTTCCGTCGACACGAAGGCCTGGACCGCCGACGCGTCGGGTCCCGCATTCAATCTGAGCGCCCTCGTGAACGCCCGACGCTGCACCGCCTGGTCGACGCACGCCGACGTCGGGTGCACCCAGGATCCGCGGCCTGGCAGGCGCGTCGCGGCGTCGGGGACGAGCGCCCCCTCGACCGCGACGACGCGCAGCAGTGCCGAGCGCGGCTCGCGACGGCGACAGCCGACACAGGTCCGCTCCGGTTCCATCCGGCTCAGTCCGATTCGAGGATCGAGTCCGGCTGGATGTCGATCTTGGCGCCGGTGAGCTTGGCGGCGAGACGGGCGTTCTGCCCCTCTTTGCCGATCGCGAGCGACAGCTGGTAGTCCGGCACGAGCGCCCGGACGGCCTTGAGCGACTGGTCGATGACGTACGAGCTCGTCACCTTGGCCGGCGAGAGCGCGTTCGCGACGAACGTCGGCAGGTCGGGCGAGTAGTCGACGATGTCGATCTTCTCGGCCCCCAGCTCGTCGGTGACCGCGCGGACACGACGCCCGAGCTCACCGATGCAGGCTCCCTTGGCGTTGATGCTCGGGTCGTTCGCCTTCACCGCGATCTTGGTCCGGTGTCCGGCCTCGCGAGCGAGTGAGACGATCTCGACGATGCCGGATGCGATCTCCGGGACCTCCAACGCGAACAGCTTCCGTACGAGTCCGGGGTGGGTGCGCGAGACGGTGATCTGCGGACCCTTGAGGCCCTTCGTCACGCTCGTCACGTACACGCGGATGCGCGCACCGTGCGGGTACTCCTCACCGGCCACCTGCTCCTCGGGCGGAAGGATCGCCTCGATGGTGCCGAGGTCGACGTGGATCATGCGCGGGTTCGGGCCCTGCTGGATGACGCCCGCGATGATGTCGCCCTCGCGCCCCTTGAACTCACCGAGGACGGCGTCGTCCTGGATGTCTCGGAGCCGCTGGAAGATGACCTGCTTCGCGGCGAAGGCGGCGATGCGACCGAAGTCGTCCGGCGTGCTCTCGGCCTCCCCGATCAGGACACCCTCGTCGTCGAACTCGGGCACGAACACCCCGACGTGGCCGGTCTTGCGGTCGAGCTGGACCCGGGCAGCCGGGACGTCGCCGCGCGCGGTGGTGTCGGTACCCTCGGTGCTCTTCAGGTACGCGCTCAGAATGGCCTGCTCGATGATCACGACGAGCTCCTCGAACGGGATCTCCTTCTCGCGTTCGATCGACTTCAACAAACCGAGATCGATGTCCATCGATGGCCTCCTCTATTCAACTGGTGGTGCCGCGGCAAGACGTGCAGCGGCACGACGGGCATGCTGCTGCCGTGCTGCCGAACCCGTCTGTCTACGGTACCGGATGCCGAGGGGTACGTCATCCACCCAGCTGGGAAGCCGCCGCGCGTCCTCGAGGGTCCCGCTCCCGGCTCGACCGCGTCTCCGGGCGGGTGACATGATTGGCCAATGGTCTTGGGCGAGCTGCGGAACGTCATGCGGAGCACGAGGGTGCGGATCCTCGTCGCGATCCTGCTCGCGACGACGCTCGCGATGACGCTCGTGGGCGTCTCCACCTACACGCTCGGCCGGCAGCAGACCCTCGCGACCATCGACGCCCGCCTGGAGCACAGCGCCGAGCTCATCGCCTTCATGGTGGTCGGTTCAGGCGACTCCGCCGACGCCCCGGCGACGAGCGACGCGGCAGTCGACGCGGTGATGCGACGCTGGATCTTCGCCGAGGACGAGACCGCCATCGGTGTGCGCGCCGACGGCTCGACGGTCGCGCCCAGCGCCCCGTCCGCCTTCCGCCTGGACGACGACCCGCAGCTCCTCGACACCATCACGGCCCGATCGTCCCGCGGCGTCGTGACCGGTGAGGCAACCGGTGACCGCACCGTGCGGTACGCCATCATCCCGGTGCAGGTCGTCGGCGACCCGAGCGTTGCCCACGTCGTCATCGCCACCGACGTGCACGCGGCACTCGCGGAGTCCCGAGGCATCCTCGCCGTCGAGATCGTCGTCGCCGTGGTGTGCCTGCTCCTGCTCGGCCTCGTCGGCTGGCAGCTCGCGGGCGGACTGCTCCACCCCATCCGGCTGCTGCGGGACGCCGCCGCCCGCATCACCGAGTCGGACCTCGACGAACGGATCCCGGTCGTCGGTCGCGACGACGTCTCCGAGCTCACCACGACCGTGAACGGCATGCTGGACCGGCTCGACGAGGCCTTCACCAGTCAACGCCAGCTGCTCGACGACGTCGGCCACGAGCTGAAGACGCCGCTGACCATCGTGCGCGGACACCTCGAGCTCCTGGATCCGTCCGACCCCGCGGAGGTGGCCGCCACCCGCGACCTCGCCCTCGACGAACTCGACCGGATGAGCTCCCTCGTCGCCGACATCACCGAGCTCTCGACGGCCGGACTCGCGTCGACCCTCGACCGGGAGCCGGTCGACATCGAGGCGTTCACCGCCTCGGTCCACGAGAAGGCCACGGCGATCTCGCCCGAACACGAGTGGACCCTGGGCGAGCAGGCCGCACTCACCGCGGACGTCGACGCCGGGCGACTGGCCCAGGCCTGGCTGCAGCTCGCGGACAACGCCGCGAAGTACTCCCCGGCCGGGTCGACGATCGTGATCTCGAGCCGGTTCGACGAGTCGGACGACCCGGCGCTCGTGCTCTCCGTCGCCGACGACGGGCCCGGGGTGCCGGAGGCGCTCCGCGAACGCATCTTCGACCGGTTCACCCGGGTGAGCGGTGGACGGGGTGTCGCAGGCTCCGGCCTCGGCCTGTCGATCGTGCAGGCGATCGCCGCGGCACACGGCGGGTGGGCCGAGGTCGAGGACACCCAGCAGGCCGGCTCCCTCTTCAGCATCCGACTGCCGCTCGCGGTGGCGGACGACGACGAGGGGTCCGACGCGGACCTCGACCTCGACCCGGACGAGACCGCGGCGATCCCACGCAGCGCGATGGCCCAGGCGATCGCGCTGCGAGAGGCGCAGGCGGCTCAGGAAGCCGCTGCGGCGCAGACGACCGCGGCGACACAGGCCGGACCGACACCCGGCGATGCACGCCCCACGATCGACGCACCACCACGCTCGCGAGCACCGTCCCCTGAGGACGACTTCCCGGACCTCGTCGACACCTCGGCTCGGCGGAGTGCGCCGGAGGACCACGCATGAGCCGGATCCTGGTCGCCGAGGACGAGACGCGGATCTCCGCGTTCGTGAGCAAGGGCCTGCGTGCCGCCGGACACACGGCGGACGTGACGGTCGACGGATCACAGGTCGTCGAGCTGGCGGAGAGCGGCGACTTCGACCTGCTCGTCCTCGACATCGGACTCCCCGGCGTCGACGGCTTCGAGGTGCTCAGACGGCTGCGCGACGACGGCAGCGAACTCCCCGTCATCATCCTGACCGCCCGCGATTCCGCGCGAGACCTCGTGGCGGGCCTCGACGGCGGGGCGAACGACTACATGTCGAAGCCCTTCCGGTTCGAGGAGCTCCTGGCCAGGATCCGCCGACGCCTGGCCGAGCGGGCACCGGCGTCGACCACCGCCGTCCAGGAACGCCTCTCGGTCGGTCATCTGGAGCTCGAGCTGCGCGAACGACGCGTCCTCGTCGACGGTGTGCCGGTCGAGCTGTCCACCCGCGAGTTCGCCCTCGCCGAGGAGTTCTTCCGCCACCCGGACCAGATCCTCAGCCGTGAGGAGCTCCTCAGCCGGGTCTGGAGCTACGACTTCGATCCCGGTTCGAACGTCGTCGACGTCTACGTGCGGTATCTCCGGAACAAGATCGGCAAGGACGCCATCGCGACGGTCCGCGGAGCCGGCTACCGCCTCAGCACGAGAGCGCAGTAGCGGTCGTCATCCGGACGGGATGACGACCGTTCCTGCGCTCTCGTGGCTCAGAGGGCGAGGTCGGCGATCGCGACCCGGTCCTTCGTGCCGGCGGCCCGGTCCCAGAGCTCGACGAAGCCCTCGGTGGCCTCGCGACCGACGACCACCACGACGGGCACGCCGATCAGCTCGGCGTCGCCGAACTTGACGCCCGGGGACACCTTGCCGGTGCGGTCGTCGTAGAGGACGTCCTTGCCGCTGGCCTCGAGCGAGGCCACGAGTTCCTCGGCCACCTCGAAGATCGCCGCGTCGCGTCCTGCTGCGACGACGTGCACGTCGAACGGGGCGACGGCCTTCGGCCAGATGAGACCGCGCTCGTCGTTGTTGCCCTCGGCGATGATCGCGAGGATGCGGGTGATCCCGATGCCGTAGGAGCCCATGGTCACCGTGACGAGCTTGCCGTTCTCGTCGAGCACCTTCAGTCCGAGCGCTTCGGCGTACTTGCGCCCGAGCTGGAAGACGTGCCCGATCTCCATGCCTCGTGCGAGCTCGACGGGTCCGGAGCCGTCGGGCGCTGGGTCGCCGGCGCGGACCTCCGCCGCCTCGACGAAGCCGTCGGCGGTGAAGTCGCGCCCGGCGACGAGGCCGAAGACGTGCTGCTGATCGACGTTCGCACCGGTGATCCACTCGGTGCCGTCGACCACGCGCGGGTCGAGGAGGTACCGGATCTCCGTCGCGGACTCCTCACCGAGGACGGGCCCCTGCGGGGACCACGGCCCGATGTAGCCCTTGACGAGCCCGGCGTTCGCGGCGAAGTCCGCCTCGGTCGCGGCCTCCACCTCTGCGGGGCTGAAGGCCACCTCGACGCGCTTGAGGTCGACGTCGCGGTCGCCCGGCAGGCCGATGACGACCAGCTCGCGCGTGCCGTCGAGGTGCTGGAGCGCCAACACGACGTTCTTGAGCGTGTCGGCGGCCGTCCACGCCCGTCCGTCGTCGCGCGGGTGTCGCTCGTTGGCGAGGTCGACGAGCGTCGAGATCGTCGGGGTGTTCGGCGAGTCGAAGACCGTCGCGGGAGCCAGACCCTCGATGGGGCGGGCCTCCGGGACCTCGGTGGTGTAGGCCTCGACGTTGGCGGCGTACCCGCCGGCCGAACGCACGAAGGTGTCCTCACCGACCGCGGTGGGGTGCAGGAACTCCTCGCTCCGCGAACCGCCCATCGCGCCGGCGTCGGCCTGCACGATCTCGTACTCGAGGCCGAGTCGCGTGAAGATGCGCTCGTAGGCGTCGCGCTGCGCCTGGTAGCTCGCGTCGAGCCCGGCGTCGGACACGTCGAAGGAGTAGGCGTCCTTCATCGTGAACTCACGACCGCGCAGGAGGCCTGCCCGGGGACGGGCCTCGTCGCGGTACTTGTCCTGGATCTGGTAGATCGACAGGGGCAGGTCCTTGTAGGAGGAGTACAGGTCCTTCACGAGCAGGGTGAAGACCTCCTCGTGCGTCGGCGCCAGCAGGTAGTCCGCACCCTTGCGGTCGTGCAGGCGGAAGAGGGCGTCGCCGTACTCCTCCCACCGGCCGGTGACCTCGTAGGGCTCCCGCGGCAGGAGCGCGGGGAAGTGCACCTCGAACGCGCCAGCGTTCGCCATCTCCTCGCGGACGATGGCCTCGATCTTGTTCTTCACCCGCAACCCGAGCGGCAACCAGGCGAACACGCCCGGCGCCTGGCGTCGGATGTATCCCGCCCGCACCAGCAGGCGGTGACTCGTCACCTCCGCGTCGGAGGGGTCTTCACGGAGCGTACGGAGGAAGTAATTCGAAAGGCGCGTAACCACCTGTCCATGCTAGTCCGTCACGCGTGGGCAGCCCGGAACCGCTACCAGGGGCGATCGGCGAAGTTCCCGTTGTCGTTGTTCCGACCCCGGTTCTTGGCGTCCTCGGTCGACTTGTCCTGCTGGGCGTCCTGGCCGGCGTCCTTCAACTTGTCGACCTTGCCGTCGACCTCGCTGTCACCGGTACCGCTCGAGCCGCTCGAGTCGCCGTCGCCCTGTCCCCCGTTCGAAGGATCCTGCTGGCCCTGCCCGCCGGACCGGTCGCGCTGGTCGGTCGCATCCTGACGTTTGCGGTCGATGCGATCGCCGGTGTCCTGCAGGTTCTCACCGGGCGTGCCCTTGGGATCGATCACGTCGGGCTGCTGCCCGGTTCCGCCCTGATCGCCCTGGCCGCCTTGGTCACCCTGGTCCCCTTGGTCACCCTGGTCCCCCTGGTCGCCCTGGCCGCCCTGGTCGCCCTGGTCGCCCTGGTCCCCTTGCTCACCCTGGTCGCCCTGGTCGTCTTGACCGCCCTGACCACCTTGATCGCCCTCATCCCCCTGGCCACCCTGGTCCTGCTGGTCCTCGTTCTGCTCCTGGGACTCCCCCTCGAAGCAGCCTTCTCCCTCGTCGACGATGCGCTTCGCTGTGTCGTAGAGGTTGATGGCGCCCTGGAAGAACTGGCCCTTCATGTACTCGTCGGCCTGGGTCTCGTACGCGCGCGCCAGGTTGACCCGGACGATGCAGGCGGTCTCCTCCGTCGGCGCGAGCTCGAGCGCCTTCCCGAGGTCGTCGGTCCCCTGCACCCAGTCCTGCCCGGCCGCGGCTGCGGTGCCCCGGTCGAACCAGGCGATCCACGGCTCGACGACGTTCGCCGTGAAGAGGTGCCCCGCGCTCAACTGCGCCCCGGAGTAGTCCTCGGCGCGGTACTCGGCGATCGCCGACTGCGCGACGACCGGCAGACTCGCGAACTTGACCCCGACGACGAGGGCGAGGAGGACCAGCGGAAGGGACCACCAGAACAGCCGACGGCGCAACCGGGCGACCTCGGCCGGGGCCAGCGGCGGACGCCGGGGTTCCTCGAGTCGTGGCCGTGGCTCCGGGCTGCGCGGCGCGTCGTCGGGCCGGTCGGTCCGGGTCCGATCGTCGAAGAGGGTCATGCCTGCCCACCCTTCGTCCGTCGGAGCTCGCCCAGCGCGCCGACCAGGCCGGGGAGCTCGGTGAGGAGCAGCACACCGAACCCGAGCGCGAACACCCAGTACAGCTCATCGGTGCGTCGGATGTCCACCTCGTCCTCGACGGTGACGCCGCCGACGGCGAGGCCGTCGAGTGCGTCGTCGAGCGACGCACCCGGTGTCCTGATCTCCGACTCGACGCCGAGCTGCGACGCGATCGTCTCGAGTGCGCCCGGATCCAGCCGGGACACGGCGGGCTCACCGGTCGAGTAGTCCTGGATGTAGCGGACGCTGCCGTCCTGGTACCCCGAGAACTCGCGCATGGTCCCACCGGCCTCGGTCCCGTAGCCGAGCACGCCACCGCCGCCGATGAGCGGTGCGATGCTCTCGAACGACCCGGGCGCCGCGCCACTCGTCTGCTCGCCGTCACCGAGGTAGAACATGATCCGGTTCCGACCCGGCTCCTGCTCCTCGGCCTGGGTCAGCAGCGTGGTCATGAACTCCACCGGCGCGTCGATGCTGCTGCCGCGGGAGTAGGTGGTGATCTCCTGCGTCATCGCCTCCGCGGCCGACCGGAGCGCCGTCGCGTCCGTCGTGAGGGGCATGCGCTGGACGGCCACGGCGTCGAACGTCACGAGCGCGTAGCGGGCACCGGCCAGCCGGTCGGCGATACCGGTGATGTCGGCCTTCGCACCGTCGAGTCGGGTCGGCGGCTTCGGGGCGCCGTTCTCGTCCGTCCCCGACGCGGTCTCGTCCGGCCAGTCCTCGGCGGCCATCGAGCTCGTCGTGTCCACGACGAAGTAGACGTCGAGGTCGCCCATCGCGGACGGCGGGCGATGGTTGCCGGGGATGGTCGGTCGGAGGGCGATGATCACGAGCACGACGACCATGGCCAGTCGGGCGATCCAGTGCCAGGCTCCTGGCCGCCGCACCCCGGCGAGGAACTGCCAGACGGCGAAGGCCGCGAGGACGGTGCCGAGCACGGCGACGGCCCAGATCGGCAGAACGGGGTTGATGGTCATCGGCGCAACCTCCAGGCGAGCAGCATGAGCGCCGCGAGGCCGCCGAACGCCGCCAGCACGAACACGAACGGCTCGTCGACCTGCACGAGCTGTTTGGCGCCCTTCAGCGTCTTCGTCTGCTCCGCCGTGATCTGCTGGACGATGCCGCCGACCGCGCCGGGGTCGGCGAGCGCGTAGTAGTCCCCGCCGGTGGACGTCACGACCTCGTCCATCTCCGCGGCGAGGTCGTCGAGGTAGTCCTTGCTGGAGACGTCGCCGGGGTTGATCCCGTACACCGTCACGTCCTGCGCCTTCGCGTACGCGCCGGCCTCCTTGAGCGTGAGGATCGGCTCGCCGGCGACGTAGTTGTCGGTCGCGAGCACGATCGAGCGCGACCGTTCCTCGCCGACCTGGTCGAACCGCATGACGCAGGATCCGAGACCGTCGCCGATGAGGGACGACCCGTTCCCGAGATCGGTGCCGTTCCAGTACTCGTAGTCGCTCTCCGGCGAGGTGAGGTCCTCGACGAGGTGGTCGAGCTGCGCGGCCACGTAGTCGTAGTCGCTCGTCAGCGGGAAGTACGTGGTCGCGGACGCGTTGAACAGCACCAGCGCGATCCGCTCACCGTCGAACCGCTGCACGAGCTTCTCGAACACCCCGACGAGCGCGGCGTCGTACTCCGTCATCGACCCGGACACGTCGAGGCAGAGCACGATGTCGCGGTTGCGCAGTTCGGGCTGGAACACCGTCGTGCTCACCACGCGGGACCCGAGGGCCATGCCGGCGAGCAGCAGCACCCCGAGCGCGGCGATCGTCGCGATGATGAGGCGCCGGTACCGCGACAGCGCGCGACGGTATCCGGGGAGCGCGGTGAGCCGTTCGGAGTGCGCGACCCACAGCGGCTCGGCGTTCGCCTTCCGGCGCCGCCCGGTGCGGGCCACGAGGACGACGACGGCGACCACCGCGGCCACGGCGAGGAGCCAGACGAGCGGCATCCACCAGTAGATCAGCTCCACGTCGTCACCACCTGGCGGGCGAGCGTGGCGGCCTCGGCGACGCTGCCCGTCTCGGCCTCGCGGAACTCGACCGGGTAGTAGGCCGACACGGCACGACTGAGTGGCGCGAGTCCGGCGCGATCGAGGTCTGCGAGGGTCATGACCTGGGCGCGGACGCCGCTGGACTCGTGCGCGTACATCCGGAGGATCGCGCCGAGCCGTTGGTGGGCGCGCCGCGTACTCAGGGCGCCGTCCCCGTGCTCGCGCTCGATCTCGCCGATGAGTGCGAGGTAGCGGTCGCGCAGGACGGTCGGCGACGGCTGCGGCGCCGGGCGCGGAGCGCTCCCGCGCGCGCGACGGCGCACGTGGGCGAGCATCCAGACGTACCACCCGATCACGAGGGCGATGAGCACGAGTCCGAGCACCGGCCAGAGCAGCGTGTACTGGACCGGTGCGTAGTAGCCGTTATCGCCGGGCATGTCGGTGGGCCTCGAGGAGGTGGAAGAGGACCGGGACGACGTCGTCGGCTCCGGTCACGCGCTGACCGCTGATGCCGAGTTCCTCGAGCTGGTCGAGGTGCCGGGCGGTGGCGCTGGTGACGGCCTCGGTGAACTCGCGACGGAGCGCGTCGTCCGACCGGATGAAGGCCGGCAGGGACCGCTCGTCGGCGACGTCGACCATCGCCCGACCGGTGTACTCCGCCCGCATGAGGTCGGCGTCCCCGACCGAGATCCAGAGCACCTCGTGCTGGACGTGCAGGCGACGGAGGATCTCCGACCGCTTCGGCGTGATCTCCTCGTCGTCCGAGACGATCACGAGCAGACAGCGCTGCTTGACCGACCGTGCCGCATAGCCGAGCAGCTCGTCGAGATCGCTCTGGGGTGCCGCGAGCGATGCACGCCGGTCGATGTGCTGCAGCAGGCGTTCGAGTGCCGATTCGGTGCCGGCGGGTCGGACGAGTTCCGGTGCGGCGGCGTCGCCGGCGACGAGACCGACGAGGTCGCCGTGCCGGATCGCGAGGTATCCCAGGATGCCGACCGCGAGGATGGCGACCTCGCGTTTGGTGCTCCCACCCTCGGCGAGCGCCGCGAGATCACGACCCGTGTCGACGACGAACAGCACCTGATGCTTCCGCGTGGCGATGAAGCGCTTCACGAGTGGAGCGCCGTGTCTGGCCGTCGCCTTCCAGTCGATGTCCTTGATCTCGTCGCCCGGGGTGTACTCGCGGAGGTCGTCGAAGTCGAGGCTCCTGCCCTGGAACACCGAACGGTACTCGCCGTCGAGCATCCCCCGCACGCGGCGGTGGGCGTGGATGAAGAGTTTGGACTTCACCCGGTGGAGCAGCGGGGCTGACACGGGCCTACGGTGCCTGGACCGCTCCGAAGACGGCGTCGATGATCGTCTCGGGCGAGACGTCGTCGGCCGCGGCTTCGAAGTTCAGGATGATCCGGTGCCGCAGCACCTGGTGGCGGTAGCCCTTGACGTCCTCGGGGATGACGTGGTCCCGCCCTGCGAGGATCGCGAGCGCCCGCGCGACCGTGCTGAACGCGATGCTGGCACGCGGACTCGCCCCGTACTCGATGTAGCTCGCGAGCTTCGGCGGCAGGTAGTCGCCCGCATGGCGGGTCACGTAGACCGTCTGGACGATGTAGTTGAGGATCGATGCGTCGAGGTAGACCCGCTTGGCGAGGGACTGCAGGAACAGGACGTCCTCGAGGCTCACCCCCGGGCGGTCCTGGTCGGTCTCGTAGAGCCCGGAGTTCACCCGACGGACGATCTCGGCCTCCTCGCCGATCGTCGGGTAGTCGAGCACCTCCTTGAGGAGGAAGCGGTCGAGCTGCGCCTCGGGCAGGTGGTACGTGCCCTCCTGCTCGATGGGGTTCTGCGTGGCGAGCACGAAGAACGGCTTCGGCAACGGATAGTGCGTGCCGCCGATGGAGGTCTGGCGTTCCTGCATCGCCTCGAGCATCGCGCTCTGGGTCTTCGCGCTCGACCGGTTGACCTCGTCGAGGAGCACGAAGTTCGCGTGCACGGGACCGAGCTGGGTCTGGAACGCGCCGGTGCGGGCGTCGTAGATCTGGGTGCCGATGATGTCGCTCGGCAACAGGTCGGGGGTGCACTGGATGCGTTTGAACGAGGCGTTCACCGCTTGGGCGATCGATTCCGCCGCGGTCGTCTTCGCGAGACCTGGGACGCTCTCGAGCAGGACGTGCCCGCCCGAGACGAGTGCCGCGAGCAGGGTGGTGCGCAGGCCCTGCTGGCCGACCACCTTCGCATCGTAGGCACCGACGATCTCGGAGAGGATGCTGCGGGCCCGCTGCAGCTCGGCTGGCGCGATGGGGGTGCTCGGCGTCACGGTCACTGGTCTCCCTGGCGAGGCTGGCGGTCCGGACGGATGACCGTCGAACGCGGATCCGCCTGGTGGGACCCGGCGGTCCGAACAGTCTACGTGTGAAGATCCGGAGCTCGGACGCCTCGGCCACCGGATGGCCACCAGGGCGTCGGCCGCCGTTCGCCCACCGTCCCCCTCGCGTCCACCGCCGCTTCCTACCGTGGATCGATGACATCTGCAGCGCACGGGAGGCACCCGGAGACCGACGGCGCGACGGCGATCGTCCCGGTCAGGGGCGGTTCGAAGGGGATCCACCGCAAGAACCTCAGGACGGTCCGCGGGAGCACCCTCATCGCGCGATCGGTCGAAGGACTGCTGCGGTCGGGTGAAGTCTCGCGCGTGGTCGTCACGACCGATCACCCCGACCTCGCCGCCGCCGCCGTCGCCGCCGGCGCCGAGGTCATCGACCGGCCAGCCGAACTCGCCGAGGACAGCACCTCCTCCGAGGCCGCGCTCCTCCACGCGCTCGGTGTCCTCGCGGAGCGCGGCGAGCTGACCCCCGTGACGGTGTTCGCGCAGGCGACGTCGCCCTTCCTCGACGTGGAAGCGCTCGACGACGCCGTCGCCCTGGTCTCCTCCGGGCGGGCGGACTCCGTCTTCGCCGCGGTACTCGACCACGGATTCCTCTGGACGGAGAAGACGAAGGGTGCCCGAGGGATCGGTCACGACCACCGCGAGCGTCCCCGACGGCAGGACCGCGCCCCGCAGTACCGCGAGACCGGCTCGTTCTACGTCTTCGACACGGACGGCTTCCTCGAGGCCGGGCACCGCTTCTTCGGCCGGATCGCGCCGGCCGTCACCAGGTCCTTCGCCGCGCTCGACATCGACGAACCGGAGGATCTGCTCGTCGCCGAGGCGATCGCCGGACTCGCCGAACGTCAGCTGGGCATCCCGTCGGGCTCGGAGCGTTCGGAGCACCACCTCGACGTCGACGCCGTCGTCACCGACTTCGACGGGGTCCACACCGACGACCGCGCCAGCATCGACGCCGACGGGGTCGAACGGGTGAGCGTCCATCGCGGTGACGGCCTCGGCGTCCGTCTGCTGCGCGAGGCCGGGCTGCCGTTCCTGATCCTGTCGACCGAGCGGGTCCCGATCGTCGCCGCACGCGCGGCCAAACTCGGCGTCGACGTCGTGTACGGCTCCGCCGACAAAGCGACCGCGCTCCGCGACTGGGCCGTGGCGAAGGGCGTCCCACTCGACCGCATCGCCTACCTCGGCAACGACGTCAACGACATCCCGGCACTCGAGATCGTCGGCTGGCCGGTCGTCGTCGCCGATGCGCACCCGGAGGCGCGTGCCGTCTCTCGGCTCGTCCTGGAACGCCGAGGCGGCGACGGCGCCGTCCGCGAACTCGCCGACCTCGTCCTCGCCGCACGCGCGGCCCTCGACCCCCTGAAGCTGTCCACGCTGCAATCGAACGGAGCACGACCATGAGCATCCACCAGGACGCGAACGACACCACCGACCTCGACGGCCGGACGCAGCCGTCCCCCGTGCGCATCGACGGCATCCCCGTCGGCGGCGGCGCCCCCGCGTACGTCATCGGGGAGATCGGTCTCAACCACAACGGGGACGTGGAGCTCGCGAAGCGACTCATCGACGTGGCAGCCGACGCCGGCGCACAGGCCGTCAAGTTCCAGAAGCGCACGCCGGAGATCTCGACGCCGGCGCACATGCGCGACGTCCCGCGGCAGACGCCATGGGGTGAGATGAGCTACCTCGACTACCGCTACCGGGTCGAGTTCGACCGTGAGCAGTACATCGAGATCGGCGACCACGCCACCCTGCGCGGGCTCAGCTGGTTCGCCTCCCCGTGGGACGAACCGTCCGTCGACTTCCTCGAGGACCTGGGCGTCAGCGCTCACAAGGTCGCGTCCGCCTCGGTGACCGACTCGGGCCTCCTGACCCGTCTCGCCGCGACCGGGAAGCCGATCATCCTCTCGACCGGCATGTCGACGCTCGAGCAGATCGACCGCGCCGTCGACATCCTCCGGGACTCGCCGCTGGTCATCCTGCACGCGACCTCCACCTACCCCTTGCCCGCCGAAGAGGCGAACCTCCGGATGATCGACAGCCTCGCCGCCCGCTACCCCGGTGTGCCGATCGGGTACTCCGGCCACGAGACCGGTCTGCAGATCTCCCTCGCCGCGGTCGCCCTCGGAGCCACGATGGTGGAACGCCACATCACGCTCGACCGTGCCATGTGGGGCTCGGACCACGCCGCGTCGCTCGAACCGCACGGCTTCTCGAACCTCGTCCGCGACATCCGGGTCATCGAGACCGCCATGGGTGACGGCGTCAAGCGCGTCTTCCCCGGCGAACTCGCCCCACTCGCGAAGCTGCGCAGGGTCGATGCCTGATCATGGGCCCCGACGTCGGGTGATCGGGGTGGTGGACTCCGACTCCTTCGTGAAGTGGGGCGCCGCCACCCTCTCCCGCGCGACCGGCTGGGACGTCGACCTCGTCCTCATCGAGAGCGACGTGTCCGCCACGGACCGGCAGGTGGACATCGCCCTGCTCCACACGGCGTTCGAGGGTCGGACCGTCCGTCGCCTGTCGCTCCGACGACTCGTCGACCTCATCCGGACCGAGCAGCCGGACGGCGTGTTCGTCTCCACGCGTGGGCCGGTCGCCGAGGTCGTCATCTCGGAACTCCTCACGCTGGGGCGCGCCTCCCGCCCGGTGCTGCTCACCGGTCTCCCCGGCATCTCCATTCCGGCGAAGTGGAAGGGGATCTTCCTCCGCGCGCAGGCGGACGTCTTCGTCCTGCACAGCCACCGCGAAGTCGCCGCCTACCGTGAACTCGCGCTGACGCACGGGGTCGAGCCGGCGTTCGCGCTCGCGACCCTGCCGTTCCTGACGGACCCGGCGACCGAGCCACCGGCCGAGCCCGCCCCGCGTACCCGGGTCGTCTTCGCGGCCCAGGCCACCGTCCCGGCCGACCGCGGCGACCGGCTCCGGATCCTCTCCTGGCTGCGGACCCTCGCGATCCGGCACCGCGACCTCGACGTCGTGATCAAGGTGCGCGGCCTCGCCGGCGACCCGCAGACCCATCACGAGCACTACCCCTTCGACACCCTCCTCACCGGGCCGACACCCGACAACCTCCGGGTCGCCACCGGTTCGATGGCGGTCCACCTCGGCCACGCGGCCGGGCTCGTCACCGTGAGTTCCACCGCCGCGATCGAGGCCATCGCCGCCGGGGTACCGGTCATCCTGCTCGACGACTTCGGTGTGGACCCGGCGCTCATCAACACCGTCTTCGAGGGCAGCGGGCTGTTGGCCTCCAAGGACGACCTCATGGCCGCCCGCTTCCGGTACCCGAACCCGGACTGGCTGCAGCAGAACTACTTCCACCCCGCCCCGGAGGACGACTGGATCCAGCGGTCGGAGGAGGCGTTCGCCGCGCGCGACCTCGGGACCCTGCCGATCCGTCCTCGGGCACGACAGAGTCGCGGCGGCATGCTCCGCACCGGTTGGGAGCGTCGTCGGGCGTTCGGGCGGGCCGACACGAGCGCGCTGGGCACGGTCGCCTTCGTCATCGGGCGGCCACTGCAGATCGCTCGCCGTCTGGTCCGTCGCGCTCGGGGCGTCCAGCCGGCCGAGCGGCAACCGATCGCCTCCCGTCGGCTCGCACCGATCGAGACGGAGACGCAGGTGCGCGCTCCGCACGGGGCTCGTCACCGCACGGCCCGCTGACGGGATCACCGCTCGACCGGAGACCGGGCGGACGGTGATCCGACTCAGTTGGAGCCGACCGTCACCACCGGTGCGCCCGTGGAGGTGTCGTCCGCGGGCATCTCGGCGGCCAGACGGTTGGCCTCCTGGATGAGCGTCGCGACGATCTCCGACTCCGGCACCGTCTTGATGACCTCGCCCTTGACGAAGATCTGGCCCTTACCGTTGCCGCTCGCGACGCCGAGGTCGGCCTCGCGAGCCTCCCCGGGGCCGTTCACGACGCAGCCCATGACGGCGACGCGCAGGGGGACGCTCATCCCCTCGAGGCCGTCGGTCACGTCGTTCGCGAGCTTGTAGACGTCGACCTGGGCGCGCCCGCAGCTCGGGCAGGAGACGATCTCGAGCTTGCGCTCGCGGAGGTTCAGCGACTGCAGGATCTGCAGCCCGACCTTGATCTCCTCCGCCGGCGGCGCGGAGAGCGAGACACGGATGGTGTCGCCGATGCCCTCGGAGAGCAGGATGCCGAAGGCGGTCGCGCTCTTGATGGTTCCTTGGAAGGAAGGACCTGCCTCCGTCACGCCGAGGTGCAGGGGCCAGTCACCGCGCTCGGCGAGCAGCCGGTAGGCCTTCACCATGACGACCGGGTCGTTGTGCTTGACGGAGATCTTGAAGTCGTGGAAGTCGTGCTCCTCGAAGAGGCTCGCCTCCCAGACGGCGCTCTCGACGAGCGCTTCGGGGGTCGCCTTGCCGTACTTCTGCAGCAACCGCGGGTCGAGGGACCCGGCGTTGACGCCGATGCGGAGGGAGACGCCGGCGGCCTTCGCGCGCCGGGCGATCTCGCCGACCTGGTCGTCGAACTTCCGGATGTTGCCGGGATTGACCCGGACGGCCGCGCACCCCGCGTCGATCGCGGCGTAGACGTAGGCGGGCTGGAAGTGGATGTCGGCGATCACCGGGATCTGACTCTTCTTCGCGATGATCGGCAGCACCTCGGCGTCGTCGCGGGTCGGGACGGCCACGCGGACGATGTCGCAGCCGGAGGCCGTGAGCTCGGCGATCTGCTGGAGGGTCGCGTTGATGTTGGTCGTCTGGGTCGTCGTCATCGACTGGACGCTCACCGGGGCGTCGCCGCCGACGAGCACCTTGCCGACCTTGATCTGTCGCGACTTGCGCCGCGGGCTGAGCGTCTCGGGAACCGACGGAAGACCCAGATTGATAGCTACCACGAGCCTCAGCTTACGCGCGCGACGCCCCGCAGGCTCCCCGTGAGCTGAATGCCTGCTGGGACGTCGCGATCCGCGGTCAACGCGCGGGCGGCGCCTCGCGATTCGCACGCAGGACGCCGAGCCGTTCCCGGTACTCGACCTCGTCGATGTCGCCCTGGGCGAAGCGCTCGGCGAGCGTCTGCTCGGCGCTCCGGGACCCGTCCTGACGCCAGGCCCACGGAGGGCCCTGGTGGCCGTCCGGGGACGCCCCGGACCAGGCTCGGCGACGCCACCGCCGACCGACGAGCGCGACGATGAGGACGATCACGGCGATCCAGAACGCGGGGATGAGCAGCAGCCAGAGGAGGTGGAAGCCCGGCCCGGGACCACCGGGATGCATGGCGGTCGCGGCGAGCACGATCAGGGAGGTGGACATGGAGGACTCCGTTCGTCGGGCGGACGACGACCGTCGTCCGCATCACGACCCCGAGCCTCCTCAGGATGGTGACCGAGGGCATCCGACGACGGGACGGATCACCGCACTCCCCCGGGAGTACGACCACCCGGCGCTCAGACGCCGGGACTGACGAGCCCGGTCTCGTAGGCGATGACGACGAGTCGGACCCGGTCGCGCGCCGCGAGCTTCGACATGATGCGCGACACGTGGGTCTTCGCGGTGAGCGGGCTGAGGAACAGCGCCGCTCCGATCTCCTCGTTGGTGAGTCCGCGTCCGACGAGACCCAGCACCTCGCGTTCGCGCTCGGTGAGCCCGGCGATCACGGCGTCGTCGAGCGGCGCGGCGATCGCTCCGGCGACCTGGGTGAGCAGCCGCCTCGTGACCCCGGGCGACAGCAGGGCGTCACCCGACGCGACCACGCGGACGGCTCGGATGAGCTCGGCCGGCTCGGTGTCCTTGACGAGGAAGCCGCTCGCGCCCGCCCGGATCGCCTGCGCGACGTACTCGTCGAGTTCGAAGGTGGTGACGACGATGATGCGGGTGGCCTCGAGCGTCGGATCCGCGACGATGGCTTCGGTGGCGGCCAGGCCGTCGCCTCCGGGCATCCTGATGTCCATGAGGACCACGTCCGGCCGCTCCCGACGGACGACCACGAGCACCTCGTCCCCACCGGCCGCCTCACCCACGACCGCGATGTCGGGCTCCGCGTCGAGGAGGGCGCGGAACCCGCCGCGGATGAGTGCCTGGTCGTCGGCGACGACCACGCGGATCATGCGACGCCTCGGACCGGCACCCGGGCCGTGACACGGAAGCCGCCGAGCGGACTCCGCCCGGTCTCGAGGGTGCCGCCGAGGAGCTCGGCACGCTCGGTCATGCCGAGGAGGCCGTTGCCGTGCTCCGCGGGTCCGGGTGGGGCACCGACTCCGTCGTCCTCCACGAGTAGGCGGTAGGTGCCGTCGACCTCGACGAGCTCGACGGAGACCCGTCCGGCCTGCGCGTGCCGGAGGACGTTCGTGACGCTCTCCTGCGCGATCCGGTACAGCGCCTGCTGCACGGCCGCACCGGGCGTGGAGACGAGGCGCTGCTCGAGGACCGCGTCGACACCCTGGTCCCGGAGGGACTGGACGAGGAGCGGCAGTGCCTCGAGATCCGGCCCCGGTCGCCTCGGCGCGCCGGTCGTGGGATCCTGGGCCGCATCGGCACCACGGAGGACGTCGAGGAGGCCGCGGACCTCGTCGAGCGACGCCTTGCTCGACCCCTTGATGTTCGTCAGCGCCTCCCTGGCACGTTCGGGCTGGGTGTCCATGAGGTGCAGCCCCATACCGGCCTGGACGGTGATCTGTGCGAGCGAGTGGGCGACCACGTCGTGCAGCTCACGGGCGATACGCACGCGCTCCTCCTGGGCGGCGGACGCCCGACGTTCGCCTTGACGCCGGCGATCCGCGTCGAGCTGTTCGCGCCGGGTGCGGAGTCCCTCGGCGAGGAGGACGGCGACGATGACGAGGGCGGTCGTGGCCCCGACGCGGAAGCCCGACACCTTCCAACCGACGGCGAGCGCGACGGTCAGGGCGAGCGCCCACCCGAGTCCCAGCGACGGATAGGTCCAGCCGCGCGCCCCACGGACGATGCCGGAACCCGCGGCGAACGCCAGCGCCACGGCGGGAGGACCCCAGGTGGGACCCGTCAGCATCGAGGCGCTCGACAGCACGGCGACCGCCGCGACCGTCGGCCCGGGCGACCGCCTGGCAGCGAGCAGGCAGAGCACGCCGGCGAGTGCCAGGAGGACGGCCGAGGAACGGGACCACCCAGAGGCACCGGCACCCGGGCCGAAGGAACCGTGGAGGGCGAGCACCGCTGTCGCGGGCACCTGGACGAGGAAGGACACCACCACCGGTGCCCAGAGGCGCCAGACGGGGCGTCCGGGTCGGCGATCGCCCGGCGTCGTCCAGGGTGCCGAACCCGTCTCGACCGATGCCATCCCTGCATGCTACTCGCGGGTCGGAGCCGCCGCGTCGCCCGCACGGAGCCTGCGCCGTACTCCCCGGGGAGTACGGCCGTACCGAGATGGGAAGGTCCCGCGGGCTCCGGTCGCGACGGCTACCCGAAGAGGTTGACGGGCTTCACGATGTCGGCGTAGACGAGGAGCGCGCTCATGCCGCCGAGGACGATCACCACGCCGAAGGTGAGCGGGATGAGCTTCGCCGCGTCCACCGGCCCGGGATCGCGACGTCGGAAGATCTTCGCGAAGCGGCGACGGATCGCCTCCCAGAGCGCTGCTGCGACGTGCCCGCCGTCGAGGGGCAGCAAGGGGATGAGGTTGAAGACGAAGAGCGCGACGTTGAGCGACCCGAGGATGCCGAACACGGTCGCCGCCTTCGACGCGACCGGGATCTCGTCGAGGCTGACCACCTCGCCCACGACCCGTCCGACGCCCACGACGCTCATCGGCCCGTTGGGATCGCGCTCGCCGGATCCGAACGCGGCCTGCCCGACGTCGATGAGGCGCTGGGGCAGGTTCAGGATGATGTTGGCGGTCCGGGCGATCGTGTCGCCGACGGTCGGCAGGATCGTGGTGACGGGCTGCGCCACCATCTGCTGCTGCGGGGTGATGCCGACGAAGCCGACCTCGTGGGTCTTCGCCGAGCCGTCGGCGTTCGTGACGATCTTGCCGGTCTCGGCGTCGACGACGTCCCGCTCGAGCAGCAGCGGCGTCAGGGTGAGGTCGAGTCGCTGCTCTCCGCGGGCGACCTCGAGGGCCAACGGCTTGCCCGGCGAATCCTGCACGGCCGCGGAGATCTCGGCGAAGGTGGAGATCGGGGTGCCGTCGATCGAGAGGATCGTGTCGCCCGGCTTCAAGCCTGCGGCGGCCGCCGGACCCTGCGGATCCCCCGCTGCACAGCTCTGGCGGTCGCTCGTGGACGGCAACACGCACTCGTACACCGAGGTCAGCGTGCTGCTCTGCTGGGGGACGCCGAACCCCGACACGGCGATACCGATGAAGAGGACGGCGAGGACGAGGTTCATGAACGGGCCGCCGAGCATGACGACGATCCGCTTCCAGACGGGCAGCCGGTAGAAGGTGCGCTCCTCGTCGCCGGCGCCGATCGTGTCTGCACTCGCCTCTCGCGCGTCCTGGACCAGCGTGTCGAAGAAGCCGGTGCTGGCGTTCCGGGCGGCACCGCCGGGCTGCTTGGGCGGGAACATGCCGATCATCGAGATGTAGCCGCCGAGCGGGATCATCTTGACGCCGTACTCGGTCTCCCCCTTGCGACGCGACCAGATGGTGCGACCGAAGCCGATCATGTACTGGGTGACCCGCACGCCGAACAGCTTCGCGGGCACGAGGTGACCGACCTCGTGCAGCCCGATGGACACGATGAGGCCCACGAGCACGATCACGATGCCGAGGAGGTAGAGGAGGACGGATTCCACGGCGCAACCCTACTCGCGCGGTCGGGTCACCGGCTGCACGCCGGCTGTACGGCCGCTCTGAAGCCTCCGACGATGAACGTGCAGGTCAGCCGATGCGCTGCTGCGCGCGAGCCCTCGCCCAGCGCTCGGCCTCCGCGAGCGCCTCACGGGTGAGCTCGCCGTCGGGCGCCTCGTGGTCGTCGACGACCGCGCGGACGGTGTCGAGGATGCCGAGGTAGCCCAGTCGACCCGCATGGAAGGCCGCAACGGCCTCCTCGTTCGCGGCGTTGAACACGGCCGGATAGGTGCGGCCCTGTCCGCCCACGAGTTTGGCCAGTCGCACCGCCGGGAAGGCCTCGTGATCGAGGGGCTCGAACGTCCACTGCTGGGGCGAGGTCCAATCGAGCGGGACGCCGACACCTCCGACCCGGTTGGGCCAGTCGAGCCCGAGGGAGATGGGGAGCCGCATGTCGGGCGGCGAGGCCTGGGCGATGGTGGAACCGTCGATGAACTCGACCATCGAGTGGACGATCGACTGCGGGTGGACCGTCACCTCGATGCGGTCGTACGGGACGTCGAACAGCAGGTGCGCCTCGATCACCTCGAGCCCCTTGTTGACGAGGGTCGCCGAGTTCGTCGTGACGACGAGACCCATGTCCCAGGTGGGGTGGGCGAGCGCCTCGGCCGGCGTGACGCCCACGAGCGATGCGCGGTCCCGTCCGCGGAACGGTCCTCCCGAGGCGGTCAGGACGAGCCGCCGCACCTCGGTGGCGGTGCCGGATCGGAGGGCCTGGGCGATCGCGGAATGCTCGGAGTCCACGGGCACGATCTGGCCGGGTGCCGCGATCCGCCGCACGAGGTCGCCACCGACGATGAGCGACTCCTTGTTCGCGAGCGCGAGCGTCCGGCCCGTCTCGAGGGCCGCGAGGGTCGGGCCGAGCCCGATGGAGCCCGTGATCCCGTTCAGCACCACGTCGGCGTCGACGCTGCGGATGAGCTGCTCGGCGTCGGCGGCGCCCAGGGCCGTGTCGTCGACGTGGAAGGCGGCGGCCTGCTCGGCGAGGAGCTCGGCGTTCGAGCCGGCCGTCAGGCCGACGACCTCGAAGCGGTCGCGGTCGCCCCGGATGACGTCGAGTGCCTGCGTGCCGATCGAGCCGGTTGATCCGAGGATGATGACGCGTCTCACGGCGGCCAGTCTACGTCGGCGACCGAGTCGGCCGCTCAGCCCGCGGCGGGAGCCGTGGTGCTGCTCGCGTCGAGGATGTCGATGACGAACACGATGGTGTCGTCGGCCTCGATACCCGCCTGGCTGTTGCCGCCACTCGGTCCGTACCCGAGGTCGGGCGGGATGACGGCGATGACCTGCGATCCGATGTGCTGGCCGGCGATGGCGCTCGAGAAGCCCTTCACCACGGCGGACAGCTGGAAGTTCGTCGGTCCGTTGCCCCAGCTCTCGTCGAAGACCTCGCCGGTCCGCCAGTTCACACCCTGATAGTTGATGATGACCTCGGCGTCGGGCTGCACCACCGCTCCGTCGCCCTGCTTGAGGACCGCGACCTGGAGATCGGTCGGAGCTGGCTCCTCGGGGATGGTGACCGTTGGTCGTCCGGCGGTGTCGAGCTCGACCGCGGGCATCCCGGCGACGGGCTCCTGCGGGACGCCGTCCGCCTTGGCATCGCTGTGCACCGTGCTGAGGACGTCGGCCACGACGACGAGCGGCTGGTCGGCCTGGACCGTGCCGTCGCTCGACCCAGCGGAACCGAAACCGTCGCCCGCCGTGACGAACGCCGCGACACGGGATCCGACGTTCGTGCACTCGACGGCGCGGACGAGGCCCTTCAGGTACTTCTGGTCGTTGACCACGATCGCCGTCGCCGGGCTCGCACCGTAGGCGGTCTGCGCGACGATCGAACCGGTCACGGCGTTGTAGATGGACATCTCGACGAACGTCGTGTCGCCGGGATCGACCCGCTCTCCGTCGCCCTTGGCCACGATCGTGCGCTCGGTGGTGTCTGCGGCGAGCGTGCCCTTGGCGAAGGTGACCTCGGGGATCGAGCCGAAGTCACCGCTCACGCTGATCGCCTTGGACGCCTTGCCTGCGCTCGTGTCGGCGCACTCCCCCGGACTGGGAAGCGCTTGCGACTGCGACGTCGCCGAACTGCACGCGGTCAGCGACACGAGGGACGCGATGACGGCCAGAAGGCAGAGGCTCTTGCGCACAGGGGAACTTTCGGTCGTTGCTGAGGGGTCGGTCCAGTCTCACCCACCAGGCTCCATGCTGGCTGACAGCGCGCCGAACATCCTCGGTGCACCAGCCCCGTCAGTATGCCGAGTCGCGCATGCGTCGGCGGGTACAGTCGTGCGCATGGCCGATGAGGAACAGACGCAGCGACGCGCCCAGGAACCTTCCGACCAGGCCACCGTCGAGCCGTCGACGGCCGACGCGGTGGTCACGCCGTCGAAACCCGGTGTCGTCTACTACTTCGGACGAGCCGTCCTGAACACGACGGCGAAGCTGCTCTACCGCCCCAAGATCATCGGCCGGAAGAACGTCCCGAAGCGTGGGCCGGTCATCCTGGCGAGCAACCACCTCTCGTTCATCGACAGCATCGCGATCCCCATCAGCGCCCCACGCCGGGTGCAGTTCCTGGCGAAGTCCGACTACTTCACGGGACGCGGCCTGAAGGGCTGGGTCTCGCGCACGTTCTTCACCTCGATCGGCGCTGTCGGGGTCGAACGTGGTGTCGGGCAGGCGGCGCAGGAAGCCCTCGACCAGGGACGCCGGATCCTCGAGAGCGGCGAGGCCTTCGCCATCTACCCCGAGGGCACCCGGTCGCTCGACGGACGGTTGTACCGCGGCAGGACCGGTGTCGCCTGGCTGGCACTCACCACGGGCGCGACGGTCGTCCCGGTCGGCCTCATCGGCACCGACGACCTCATGCCGGTGGGCACGACGATCCCGAAGTTCAAACCGGTCACGGTGATCTTCGGTGAACCCATCGACGTGAGCCACCATGGACCGGCGACCTCAGGACGCGCCAGACGCAAGGCGACGGACGAGATCATGGCCGCGATCCACGCCCTCACCGGTCAGGAGCTCGCGAACGCCTACAACGAGTCGCCGCCCGCCGACACCGTCGAGCGCATCAAGCGCGCCTTCCGCCCCGAGCGACTCTGAGCCGCGGCATCGGTCCACTCCTCAGGTGGTCGTCGCGACCACGATCGTCGGCTCATGACGGACCGGGAAGTTCACCGAGTTGGCGATGAAGCACAGCTCGTTCGCGCGGGCGTGCCCTGCTCGCGCCGCCTCGACCATCGATGCATCGGCGACCGTGACCTGCGGACGCAGGACCACCTCCGTGAACGCACCGCTCCCCGCACCGTCCTCGACCATGGTCCCGACGGCTTCGTCCGTGTAGGCCGTCACCACGACACCGAGGGTCACCGCGACGTGCAGGTAGGACAGGAGATGGCACTGCGCGAGGGCCGCAAGGAGCAGCTCCTCAGGGTTCCATCGACCCGGGTCGCCGCGGAACGGTTTGTCGGCCGAGCCCTCGAGGTCGTGCTTCCCGGCGGCCGTCACCGTGAGCTCCCGGGAGTAGTCCCGGTACCCGCTCGTGCCCGTCCCGAGGTCTCCGTCCCAGCGGACGCCGATGGTGTAGTCGTGGTGGCCCGTGATCATGCCACCAGTATCCCACTGGCCTCCCCACGGCGGCCCGCGTTCGCGGCCCCGCTGTCGGGAGGTCGCGCTACGCTGGAGGACTATGACTGACACGCTCGACACCACGGACCAGACGACCGCCTCCGCCCCCAGCGTGACGCAGGAGCGTCGCATCGTGACGGCCGTCCCGGGCCCGCGCTCGCAGGCGCTGCACGCCCGCCGGAACGCCGTCGTGTCCGATGGCGTGTCGAGTGTCCTCCCGGTGTACATCGAGCGCGCGCACGGCGCCATCGTCGTCGACGTCGACGGCAACCAGTTCATCGACCTCGGTGCCGGTATCGGCGTCACCACCATCGGCCACACGGAGTCCTCCGTGGTCGGCGCCGTCCAGGACCAGGCGGCCGACGTCCTGCACACCCTGTTCACGATCACCCCCTACGAGGAGTACGTGCGCGTCGCGGAGCTGCTCGCCGAGCACACCCCGGGCGACTTCGCGAAGAAGTCGGTCCTCGTGAACTCGGGCGCCGAGGCGGTCGAGAACGGCGTGAAGATCGCTCGCAAGTACACCGGTCGGCGGGCTGTCGCGGTGCTCGACCACGGCTACCACGGTCGCACCAACCTCACGATGGCGATGAACTACAAGGCCGCCCCGTACGCGACCGGCTACGGTCCGTTCGCCGGCGACGTCTACCACGCCCCCAACTCCTACCCCTACCACGACGGCCTGTCCGGAGCTGCGGCTGCGGCCCGCACCATCGCCTACCTCGAGAAGCGCATCGGTGCCACCGACCTCGCGTGCCTCGTCGTCGAGCCGATCCAGGGCGAGGGCGGCTTCGTCGTCCCCGCGGAGGGCTACCTCCCCGCGCTCCAGGAGTGGTGCACGGCCAACGGCGTCGTGTTCATCGCCGACGAGATCCAGAGCGGCATGGCGCGCACGGGCGAGTACTTCGCGAGCTCGCACTTCGGCCTCGTCCCCGACCTCGTGCTGAGCGCGAAGGGCATCGCCGGCGGTCTGCCGCTCGCTGCGGTCACGGGACGCGCCGAGATCATGGACGCGAGCCAGCCCGGCGGCCTCGGCGGCACCTTCGGCGGCAACCCCGTCGCGTGTGCCGCGTCGGTCGCGGTCTTCGAGTCGATCGAGTCCCGTGGTCTCCTGGCCGAAGCGGATCGCATCGGTGCCACCCTGACCGCAGCGCTGCTCGAGCTCCAGGGCAAATACGACATCATCGGCGACGTCCGCGGCATCGGCGCGATGATCGCGATGGAACTCGTCCAGCCGGGTACCGCCTCGACGACGAAGGAGCCCAACCCGGCCGCCGTCAGCGGCGTCGCCGCAGCCGCCGCGCAGCAGGGCGTGCTCGTCCTCACCGCCGGCACCTACGGCAACGTCCTCCGCTTCCTCCCGAGCCTCGCCGTCTCCGACGAGCTCATCGCGGACGCGATGACGGTCATCGATCAGGCGCTCGCAGCACTGTGAACACGGCGGTCCCCCAGACCTTCGGCGTCGCGGACGCGGTGGAATTGGCCGTCGTCGAGCGCAGCGGCTTCATCGAGTCACGTCACGCCGGATCGGCGATCGTCCTCGGGCCGGAGGGCGAAGTCCTCGCGAGCCTCGGAGCACCGGACGCACCGGTCTTCCCCCGCTCATGCCTCAAGCCCTTCCAGGCGATCACGATCATGAACGCCGGGGTGTCCCTCGAGGGCGCTCAGGCCGTGCTCGCGACCGCGAGCCATGCGGGGACCCGGAAGCACGTCCAGGTCGTGCGCAGCATGCTCGGCCGGGCTCGGATCGAGGACTCGGCGTTGCAGTGCCCGGCCGATTGGCCCGGTGATCGCGCATCCCGCGACGAGCTGGTCCGGGACGGCCTCGGCACGAGCCCGCTGTACATGAACTGTTCCGGCAAGCACGCGGCCATGCTGCTCGCCTGCGCGCAGAACGGGTGGGACCAGGCGACGTATCTCGAGCCCGACCATCCGTTGCAGCTCGCCGTCCGCGACACCGTCGAGCGCTTCACCGGCGAGAAGCCCGCCGCCAGCGGGGTCGACGGCTGCGGGGCGCCGGTGTACGCCGTCTCCTTGACCGGACTCGCACGTGGCATCGGACGCGTCGTCAACTCCTCCCCCACCTCGCCGTTCGCCCTGTACCGGAATGCCGGGCTGCTCACGGCTGCGGTGCTCGCCAACGGCTGGGCCCTCGACGGACCAGGCCGGGCGAACACGCTCGTCATCGAACGCCTCGGCCTGTTCGCGAAGCTCGGGGCGGAAGGCGTGATGGTCATGTCGGCACCCGGCGGCGCGACCGTCGCGCTCAAGGTCCTCGACGGCTCGCTCCGGGCCTCGACGATCGTCGCCCTCCGACTGCTCGTCTCGGTCGGAGCACTCGATGCGGCCGCCGTCGACGCCCTCGAACCGGAACTCGACCTGGCCATCCACGGCGGAGCCGCCGTCGTCGGCCGGATCGCCGTCACCGCGGTCTGATCGCCCGGCCGACAGCCTCAGCGCCTTCGGGTCAGGAGCCGAGCAGGTCAACACGCATCGCCTCCTGTCCGGCCCGCCACCACCAGGCACGGCCGCTCGCATAGCCGAGGAGCGGCGGGAGTTCGCGGCTCCTGGTCACCTGCCGGAAGTCGGCGGCGGAGCAGCCGTGGACCACCAGGTCGGCACCGGCGGTGCTCGGCGGAAGGTCTCGCCCGACGACCAACCGGCCCGACAGCCACGTCTCGGGGTCGACGAGGACGACGATCGCGGCGTCGTCCTCCAGGACGTCGCTCTCGGTGCCCGCGACGCCCGCGAGCGGTGCGGACGGGAACAGGTGCGCCGCCGGTTCGATGAGCCGCACGCGTCGCTCCGTCCCGGTCGAGCGCTGCAGCATCGCCCGGACCGCTCCGGTCGCACGTGTGACGATGACGGTCGCGCGTGCCGGGCTCGGACGCCAGCGGTGGACCCCTGGCGCAGAGGACGCTGGTGACGGCGACGGCGGAGCGAGCGCGATCTGCACTTCCGCCTCCTGCCAGTGCGCGCGGCCCGCGGGTCGGCGTGCATCGAAGCAGGACGCGGGTGCGCCGGCGACGAGATGATCCTGCCGATCAGCGAGGCGGAGGACCAGCGTGCTGCCCAGCTGAGCCGAGAACCGGTGGACCACACCGCCCAGCCGGGAGGCGACGAGGACGACGCTGACGCCGCGGCGTCCGCCGTCTCGCAGCAGGCCGAGCAGTGCGTCGCGGAGGGCGGCGCCGTGCTCGTCCCCAGCGGTGGCGAGGAGCGACTCCACGTCGTCGACGAGGAGGAGGGTGGCCTCGGTCGGACGGAGCGGATCCGACAGCGCCATCACGGTGTCCCAGGCCTGCTCGGCATCCTCGCCGACGCGCTCCACGCGGTAGCGACCACGCGCCGCGACCTCGAGCGTGTCCAGCAGGGTCGTTCGACCGGAACGTCCGGCGCCGAGCACCAACAGTGAGCCATCGTGCTCCGGACACCACGCCGCGGGGCGTTGCGCCTGCTCCTCGGGGAGGTCCGTGAGGCCGAACACGATGCCCTCCCCGGGAGGACAGCCGACACCGGTGCTCACCGAGCCTCCGGCACGTCCCGCCTCGATCTCCGAGACGGCGCTCAAGGCCAGGCGTGCCGGTAGGGGGTCGAGCCATGGTCGCCGAGGTGCAGGCGCGTCGCGCCACCGCTCACGCACCGCGAGGATGTCGTCGGACGTCGTGACCGCGGATTGGAACACGAGTCGTCGGTCGCCGTTCCAGACGATGCAGCGGCCCGGAATACCGGCCGGGATCGCAGCTGCATCGGGCACACCGAGGATCGCGGCGCTGTCGGGGCGCGAGGTGACCCGGAGCGAGAGACGGAGCGTGCAGTTCGCGAGGATGGCATCGGCGGCGACCGCCGCCGGACGCTGACTGCAGAGGATCAGGTGCAGGCCGAGCGATCTCCCGCGGGCCGCGAGGTCCGCGAACACCTGATGGAGGTGCGGGCTGGCGTCGAGCAGCGCCTGGAACTCGTCGACGACGACGACGAGCCGTGCCGGGCGATGCTCCGGCGCGAGCACGGGGTCGAGCAGGTGCCGCGCCCCGTGTCCGGCGAGCACGCGCTCGCGGTGGCGGAGCTCGGCCCGCAGACTCGACACGACGCGGTCCGCCGCTCCCGGTTCGAGGTCGGTCACCATCCCGACCACGTGCGGCAGGGCTTCCACCGTTTGGAAGGAGGCGCCGCCCTTGCAGTCGACGAGGAGCAGGGAGAGCTCCTGCGGCGAGCACTGCGCGGCGAGAGCCGTGATCCAGGTGATGAGCAGCTCGCTCTTGCCGCTCCCGGTCGTGCCGCCGACCAGCGCATGGGGCCCGTCCGCCCCGAGGTCCAGCAGTTGCACGCCCTCGACGCCGGTGCCGACGGCGACCCGGAGCGCATCTGGCCGCCAGTCGGATCCCGCCGGCGGGCGACGGCCCCGCACCGGATGCACCTGCGCGAAGGCGACGTCGGTCGGCAGACTCGAGAGGGCCGGGGACTCCCCCGTCGTGAGTGCGGCGGCGGTGAGCGCCCCGACGACGTGCTCCGCCTCGGCTTCCGCGAGCAGGGTCGGCGACACCGACACGGACGAGGAGGCGCCGGTCCCGTCGGCGAGGACGGTCTGCCCGTCGGCGCCGAGCACGAGCAGGTGTCGGCAGCGGGTGGGGATGAGCTCGACGGTGTCGGACAGGGCGACGAGCACACCGCCGGTCGGTGGGCGTCCTCCCGAGCGCCCGGCGGCAGCCCCGACCGCTTCCCAACGCTCGACGACCGAGACGAGGGTCGTCGGGTCCGCCGCACCCCCGTCGCGCACCGGCTCGACCGGGTCCGAGACCGCGCGGTGCGGGAGGTCCTCGAGGAACGCCCAGGTGCGGTCGTCAGGAGCCGCGGGGTCCCCGGAGAACTGCGCTGCCTGCGGCGGGAGCTGTCGGGCGAGCTGCAGGAGGATGCTGCGGGCCACCGCGCGCGCGAAGACCTTCCCACCGACGATGCCGATCCCCTCGACCGCGTCGACCACGACCGGCGCCTCGGACAGCCGTGCCGCCCACTCCCACCGGTCGTCGTCGGCCCCCGCGTCCACCCGGACGGCACTCCTCGTCTCCCCTCGCCCGACGCAGACGAGCGTGCGGCGGGCCTCCGGTACCCGCCACCTGGCACGATCGGGGCCGTCGAGGACGTCGAGGAGCCGACCGGCAGGGTGGAGTGCTCGCAGCTCCTCGCGTTCCTCGGCATGCGCTCGCGCGACGTCCTGTTCCAGCTCCTGCGTCGCAGTGTCGTACGCCGCACGCGCCCGCCGTCCGCGCCGCCGTCTGGTCCAGCGTGCGTCGATGTAGCCGGCGACGGCGATGAGGGGCCCGAGCGCGGCGAAGACGAGGGTCACGGGTGAGCCGGTGATCGCGAACAGGGCGACCGACCCGACGACCGGGGCGAGGCTTGCGAGGATCGGAAGCGACCCGGTGGGCGGCTGCGCCGGCGGGCTGGGTGCACGGAGGCGGGTCGGCGTCGTCGCGGGCCGGTGCGAGGTGGTCGCGGAGGGCGACACGTCCGAAGGGCTCATGGCTCCAGTGGAGCACCGAGTGGCCCTGACCGGCTGACCGGACGATCCGACCGGGCTCGAAGCCCGCCCGAGCAGCGGCTGTGGAGCGGGCTCAGGAGGCGGGCTGCTTGACGCCCTCGTCCGAGGTCTCGTCGACCGGCGCGATGTCGAGCACGATGACCGAGACGTTGTCGCGTCCGCCGTTGTCGAGGGCGGCGCGCAGGAGGAGTTCGGCCGCGTCGACCGGTGTGGCCCCCTCCGTCAGGAAGTACCAGATCCCGTGGTCGGTGAGTTCCTTCGTCAGCCCGTCCGAGCAGACGAGCCATCGGGCACCGGTCTCGATCGGGAAGAGTTCGACGTCCGGTACGGGGTCGTCCGACGGTCCGACGGCCCGGGTGATCATGTTGCTGTTCGGGTGGAACTCCGCCTCCTCCGGGCTGATCGCTCCGGCGCGGATCAACTCCTGGACGATCGAGTGGTCTTCGGTGACCTGGACCAGCTCGCCCTCCTGCAGCCGGTAGACCCTGGAGTCGCCGATGTTGAAGACCGCGACGCGACCCTCGCCTTCGTCGGCCGTCAGCACGACACCGGTGACCGTGGTGCCCATGCCGAGTTCGCCCTCCTCCGCGGTGTCGATCATGTCCGCCACGGCCATGCGCAGTGCGTCGACGAGGCCGTCGACGGTGAGGATCTCGGCTCCCTCGGTGGCCTTCGTCAGGCGATGCGCGACCGCTGCGCTCGCGACCTCGCCGGCGGAGTGCCCACCCATGCCGTCGGCGACGGCGAACACGGGAGGGAGCGCCACGAAGGCGTCCTCGTTCAACTCGCGCCGCTTACCGACATCGGTCATGCCGGCCCACGCGAGTGACACTCGACGCCCGCCGGGCAGCGTGACGATCCGTTGCCCGTGCTCGGTCACGTCTGCTCCTCTAATACGGCTGGCGGTGGCTGATGCACCCTCGACGATAGTACGGTACCGGCCGACCGCCGGACCGCCCCACCCGGCTCGGCGGATTCCGCCCACGGTTCGACGACGACGGATCCGGACGCCGGGGTCGGCCGGTCCTGCGGATCCGCTTGCCGCGACCCGTCCGCACTGTCATGATCGACGCATGACACGAGCCAGCTCCGATGCACCGGCGAAGGCGGCGCCGCCCGACGACACCTCGAAGGCGATCATCGAGCAGCTCCAGACCGACGGACGCCGCTCCTACGCCGAGATCGGGAAGGCCGTCGGGCTCAGCGAGGCCGCCGTGCGGCAACGGGTGCAGAAGCTCACGGAGTCCGGCGTCATCCAGATCGTGGCGGTGACCGACCCGATGCAGCTCGGTTTCACCCGCCAGGCGATGATCGGCGTCCGAGTGACCGGTGACACCCGCGTGGTCGCGGACCGCCTGTCCGCGTTGTCGGCCGTCGACTACGTCGTCCTGACCGCCGGCTCATTCGACCTGCTGGTGGAAGTGGTCTGCGAGGACGACGAGGAACTGATCGCGCTGCTGAACGACGAGATCCGCACCGTCGACGGCGTCTCGGGAACCGAGACCTTCGTCTACCTGCGGCTGCACAAGCAGCTCTACGACTGGGGCACCCGCTAGAGGGGATCCCCGGACCGGCGCAAGCCGTCCCTCGTATCACGCTCTGCCACCCCCGACCGAGGTACGCTCAACCCATGCCCGCGAAGCCGACCGGAGAACGGACTCCCCCGTCCGACCCGTCGACGTCGGGTGACACCGCCTCAACGCCAGGCCTCGCGGACACCGGCCCCACGAGGACGGGCCCGCACGCGGTCGAGGTCCCACGACGCGTCGGTCGGATGACCGGCTACAGCGCCTTCCCACAGCTGCTCTTCGGCCTGGCGGTCGTCGCGATCCTCTTCGCCACGCTCCTGTTCCAGGGCGTCGACGACAACTCCGTCCTGTTCTACGTCGGGGTGATCCTGGCGTTCATCGCGACGGCGCTCGCGCCGATCGTGCCCTGGCACCAGGCACCGCGGCTGCTCATCGCGCTCCCGATCCTCGACATCATCGCCAT
The DNA here is from genome assembly GCF_015350715.1 of Plantibacter sp. VKM Ac-2876. Lineage (NCBI taxonomy): Bacteria > Bacillati > Actinomycetota > Actinomycetes > Micrococcales > Microbacteriaceae > Plantibacter > Plantibacter sp. VKM Ac-2876. The sequence goes on from NZ_JADKSI010000004.1 coordinate 167,604, forward strand.
CGCGCTCATCCGGCAGGGCGAGCCGTTGATCGGTGCGGGACTCCTCTGGGTCTTCCCGACCATCTGGATGGCGACGGCCTTCGGCCTCGCCGGTGCCATCACCGCCATCGTGCTCGTATGCACCTCGAGCTGGTCCACGCTCGCGATGACGCCGGGGCAGATCACCATCGCCAACCTGCCGGCGCTCGTCATCCTGCCGACGGTCCTCGCGTTCGTCGCCGTCTCCACCGCGATGACGGCGAAGCGCACGGAGGCGCAGCGCGTGCTGCTGAACAAGCAGGCCGGCCAGCTCGAGACCGCCCTCTGGCGCGCACAGGACCAGGAGAGCCGCCTCGCGGAGATCCTCAACGCCGTGAACTTCGGCGTCGTCCGCTTCGACCGCATCGGGGCCCGGGCGATGGTGAACCGGTTCCAGACGCGGCTGCAGGACGAGGTCGGCGAGCTGTCCGACGTCAATCCCGCACTCCCGGTGTGGGCCGAGGACGGACTGACCCTCCTCCAGCCGCAGGACAAGCCGTACATCCGCGCACGCCGTGGTGAGGAATTCGAGAACCTCACCGTGTGGCTCGGCGCCCCGGGCACCGAACGGATCGCCCTCGCCCTCACCTCTCGGCGCCTCTACGACCACGAGGGCGGATACGACGGCACGGTCCTCGTCTCGCGCAACGTCACGAGCGAGATCAACGCGATCCGCGCCAGGGACGACCTCGTCGCCTCCGTCTCGCACGAGCTCAGGACGCCGCTGACGTCGATCCTCGGATACCTCGACCTCGCGCTCGACGACCCGGGGCTCCCACCGCGGGTCGCGAAGCAGCTCACGATCGCCCAGACGAACGGCGATCGACTCCTCGAACTCATCGCGGACATCCTCGCCGCCTCCCGCGACGTGAACCGGACCATGGCACTCGAACGCACCGAGTGCGAGCTCCGCGAGATCGTCGACCGCTCGGTCGAGTCGTTGGCGCACGTGGCCGCCGAACGGAGCATCACCATCGTGCGACACGACGATGAGGCGGTGCCGCTCTTCGCCGACCCGTTCCGCCTCCGGCAGGTCGTCGACAACCTGCTCTCCAACGGCATCAAGTACAACCGGGACGGCGGCGAGCTGAGCGTCGGCGTCACAGCCGAGGGCGACACCGCCTGGGTCATCGTGCGCGACACCGGCATCGGCATCTCCGAAGAGGATCAACCGAAGCTCTTCGAGCGGTTCTTCCGCTCCGACCTCGTCCGCAACTCCACGGTGCACGGCAGTGGCCTCGGCCTCGCGATCAGTCGGGACATCGTCCGCTTGCACGGCGGCGACCTCACCCTGCACAGTGTGCTCGGTGAGGGCACCACAGCGGTCGTCCGTATTCCGAGAGGCGGGACCGAATGACCTTCGACAGCCAGACCGTCGCCGTGATCAACGCGCTCGTGATCTTCGTCTGCGGCGCGACGTTCATCGTCAACACCTTCACGAGGAAGGACGACGCGAGCGGTCGGGTGTGGTCCGTCTCCTACATGGCCGGGATGTTCACCAGCTTCTCCTACGTCGTCAGCGCGCTCAGCCAGGAGGCCTGGTGGGCGATCGCAGCGGGGAACGGCGGCTACGTGCTGAGCATCGCCGCTCTGTGGTCCGGTGCACGGCTCTTCAACGGCAAATCGAGCCTGCTCTGGGTCTCGCTCGTCGGGACCGCGGCCACGGTCGTCGCCGCCCTCGCCGCAGGCCCCGCAGGCGGGCCGTGGGCAGGCTCGCCCGTGACGTTCTTCTGCATCGCCCTCTTCGCGGGCCTCGGTACGGCTGAGACCCTCGTCGGCGCGATGCGCGACAGCCCGACGACCAGGGGCTTCACCGTCGTGCTCGGCATCGCCTCGGCGTTCTTCGCGGCTCGACTCGTGTCGATCCTCGTCGAAGGGTCGGAGGGCGCGCTCTTCACCACGCTCTTCGGGACCGTGGCCGCCTCGTTGCTGCTCATCGCGCTCCTCATCGTCGCGACCGTGGTGCTCTCGGTCCTGCGGGCCGAGCGAGCCGCACCGGCGAGCCGGCGCCACGGGAGCGTCGTCGCGTACACGGGCGACGACGTCCTCCTCCACGAGTCCTTCAACCGCATCGTCGAGGACTGGTTGGAACGGGCCAACTTCCACGACGAGCAGCTCGCGATCCTCCACATCCGGCTCGACGACCTCGACGAGATGACGACGGCGTTCGGATCCGGTTTCAGCAGCGAGGTCGCCGAGGGGTTCATCTCCTCGGTCCGTCGATACGGTCCGACGCTGTCCGACATCGGCGAGGACGGCGCCGGCTGTCTCCTGATCGCGACACCGGCGGCGGACGCGGACATCGCGCTCCAAGCGGCCAAGGGCATCCAGGACGGCCTGCTCGACCACCCCGTCGAGACGACGCCGCGCCTGCGCCCGACGGCGAGCATCGGGATCGCCTTGACCGACTACCTCGGATACGACGTCGCCGTCCTCACGCGTGCCGCCAGTGATGCCAGCCTGCGTGCTTCGGCGGACGGCGGGAACCGTACGGTCCTCGCCTCGTCGTCGCCGCCGGCGGGCCGCTGACGGCTCGGATCGAGCCCGGTCAGGCGGGCGGGGCGATCGCGATCGTGAGCGTGTCCACCGCCGTCTGCTTGGCATACTCGGCAGACGTCGGCGTCGCCTGCACCAGCAGCTCGTAGGTGATCGTCAAGGTGACGCCCGTGGCGGCACTGTCCACCTCGGGGAGGACGAACGTCTGGCTGTAGCTGTACGGAGCCTTGATGAGGTACCCCGGAGCCACCGTCGACTGGTCGGTGAACGGCGCGGGCGATTCCAGTTGCCCCTTGGGCCCGTGGACGGTCGTGGTGAGCGTCACCCGCGACAGGTAGAGCGCCTGGAGGTCGTCGGGGTTGAGGACACCGCTCAGCGAGAAGCTCACGGGCTTGTTGACGTCGGCCGTCCACGCATCCATCGACAGCGTGGACCAGTAGTCGACCGTGAGGGTCGCGGAGCCGGCCGTCAGCGTGTGCTTGGCGCTCCCGCTGGCGAGTTCGTTCGTGATCGCACTCACGGTGGGCCTCGGCGTCTTCGACGCACGCGGCGAGCTGGTCGGCTGCGCACCCGGCTCCTCCCACGGAGGCGTGCCGCAGGCGCTCAGCCCGAGGACGAGAGCGGCGGCGGTCGCGGCCTGGAGGGCGTGCCTGACGTGCCGGTTCCGGACCGGGCTGGGGTGGTTCGACATGAGGCTCCTGGCGGGTTTCGGAGGGATGATCGAGTGGCCCTCGAGGGTCCGCATGACCCACGAACTGGGGCCAGCGCGAATCTTGAGGAAATCCTGAGGCGACGCTATCGCATTCACGCGCGAAAGCCGCGCCCAACGCGGCAGAGTTGCAACTGCAGCGCGACCCGCTGCGATCGGCCTACTCGGAACAGGACCCCTGATGTCAGAACTCGAAGCGCGACCGGACGACGTCCGTCCCACCGCCAAGCAGGCCGACCCTCGGTACATTCAGACGCAGCCGCTTCTCGCGCCCGAACTTGAAGCGTATGCCAATGAATTCATCGACTCGGTCAACTCGCTCCCCGAGTACCGGGCGACCATCGGGTGCATCATTCCCGCCTACAACGAGGAGGAGTCGCTGCCGGCAGTGCTCGCCTCCCTCCTCGAGCAGACGCGGATGCCCGACGTGATCCATGTGGTCATCAACAACACCACGGACCGCTCGGTCGACGTCGCAGCTCCCTACGCCGGCCCGCACTCGCGAGTCGACGAGGACGGCTACGAGCAGTTCACCGAGGTCTTCATCCACGACATCGGGAAGAACCCCGACAAGAAGGTGGGCGCGCTCAACTACGGCTTCACGCTCGTCGAAGGCTACGACTACCTGCTCGGTGTCGACGGCGACACGGTCGCCGATCCGACCGCGATCGAATCGCTCGAGGCGGAGATCGTCTCCGACAGTCGCATCGGCGGTATCTCCGCGATCTTCTCGATCGACGACGAGCCGTTCAAGAAGCAGATCGTCCCGGCGTTCCTCATCGCCGGCCAGCGCACGCAGTTCGCCGCGTTCAACATGCAGAACATGCTCCGAGGCCGCAACATGGCCGTGCTCGGCGGGCAGTACTCGATCTTCTCCGTCCAGGCCCTGCGCGACGCCATGGAGCAGAACCACCAGTCCACCCCGTGGGTCAAGGACTCCGAGGTGGAGGACTCGCTCCTGTCCCTGCAGATCAAGAGCGCCGGCTACCTCACCAAGATCAGCGCCCGTGCCCGTGCCGACGTCGGTGGGATGACCACCGTCCGGTCGCTCGACGCCCAGCAGGTCAAGTGGAACTACGGCGCGATCGAGCTCATGTGGCCCGGCCAGCGCGGCGACACCAAGGGCCAGCCGTTCCACCCGAACCTGCGACTCCGGTGGCTCGAGAACGCGGAGATGCTCCTCAACATCGTCACGCGCATCCTCTTCGTCGTGCTGCTCGCCGGCTCGCTGTCGATCCACGCCTTCGTGTTCAGCCCCGTGTGGCTCATCCCGCCGCTGGTCGCGATCTTCCTCAACCTGCGCATCGCACTGTCGATGAAGAAGCGGAACGCACGCGACATCCTCTTCGCGGTCCTCATCTTCCCGGCCGAGTTCTACATGTGGATCCGCATGGGGCACTTCATCCGCGCCTGGTCGAAGTTCGCCTCGAACAAGAAGGTCGACAACTGGGCCGAGCAGGCGAAGGCAGAACGAGGCTCGGGCAACGCGCACCTCGCACCGCTCCTGTTCGTCCTCGCCGCCATCATCGCGATCGTCGCGGTCTGGACCCAGCTCTCCCCCGTCGTCCAGTCCACGATCCTCTGGGCGGGATGGCCGGTGCTCGGGGTCATCACCGTGCTGCAGACACTCAGCATGTTCGGCAAGCTCATCCGTCGTCAGCGCGGCTACCGGGTGTGACGTCCCCCGACCCGGGCACGGTCGACGCCGACGAACTGCGCAGGTTGCTCCGAGAACTCTCGGGCGACCTGCGCAGTCGTCGTCGGTTCGTCCAGACCTATGTCGAGATGTGGCCCACCCGTCTGGCTCGCCTGGGAGCGGCGCTCGACGCCCACGACGTCGACGAGTCCAAGGTCGTCCTCCTCAGCATCCGCTCCTCCAGCGTCATGCTCGGCGTGATCGGGGTGGCCGGACTCGCGAGTGCAGGGCTCCAAGCGATCGAGCTCGGGCAACTCGAACGCGCGCGGGAGATCCACACCGCCCTCCAGGAGGCCGGCCGTCGCAGCTGCGAACGCCTGCTCGAACTCGACGCGGCGGACGCGGCGGAATCCTGAGCTCCGGCCACCGGGCGACCTTCGTCGCCGGTGAGGCTCCGTCCCGGTCGGGACCGCGGCGGTCTCAGTCGTCGGAGGTCATGCGGTAGCCGACGCCGCGCACCGTCTCGATGAACCGCGGGGCCACGGTGCTGTCCGCGAGCTTCCGTCGCAGGTTGGCGAGATGCACCTCGATCGCGCGCTTGTCGGCTTCGCTGACGTAGTAGGCCGTGATGTAACTCTCGCCACGGAGCATGAGCGCGAGGTCCGCCTTGCTGCGCACCCGCCGGCGGGACTCCATCAGTGCCTGCAACAGGTCGAACTCGCTGCGCGTGAGGTCCACCTCGGTGCCGTCCACCTCGACGATGCGGGTGGCCGAACTGAGCTTCAGACCGCGGTGGACGAGCCACCCCTCGCCGTCGTCGGACGCTGCGGCGGCCGGTTGCATGATGATCGGGACGACCGACTGACCGACGGGCGCGACATGACGCGCGACGGTCTCGTGGACGATCGTGGGGTCGGGCGACGACACCTGCTGCTGCAACGGCGGTGCGGGGACCTGAGCCTGGGCGACGGGAGCCGGCGCGATCGCGGTCGGAGCCGGCTGCGCCGGAGCCGCCGGGGCGTCGGCCGGAGCCTCACCGTTCGCGCGAGGCCGACGGAGCATCGCCTCGATACGGGCACGGAGCTCGCGCGGACGGAAGGGCTTGGTCATGTAGTCGTCGGCGCCGGAATCGAGGCCCTGCAGGGTGTCGATCTCGTCGCCGCGGGCGGTGAGCATGACGATGTAGGTGGAGCTGATTGCTCGGATGCGCTTGGCCGCCTCGAACCCGTCGATACCCGGCATGCTGACGTCGAGGGTCGTGACGAGCGGGTTGTGCGTCCGCACCGCCTCGACGCCGTCGAGACCGTTCGCCGCGGACACCGTTTCGAAGCCGGCCTGCTCGAGGACGGTCTCGAGGAGTTGGCGGATGTCCGCGTCGTCTTCGATGACGACCGCGGTCCGACGTTCGCTCAGCTGTTCGGTCACGATGCCCCTACCCGTTCCACCCGTCAGCGACGTGCCGGATGTGGCCGTTCCCGACTCACCACGCGCTGAATCCCTTGGCCAGTTGCACGGCCTGCTCCGGCCACCATACCCCAGCAAGGGGGCCACCGTTGCACGCTCCGTCGCTCTCGCCGGGGGCTTTCACCCAGAGGTTCGCGTCGAGGTGTTCGGCCTGCGCGGTGAGGGGCTGCTGCCCCACCGTCCGGCCGGACGGGTTGCACCATTCGCCGTTCGAGCCGCTGCCGTTCCGAGAGGTGTCGATCACGTAATGAGCGCCGTCGAGGAGGCCACTCAGTTCCTCCGCATAGGCGATCTCGTCCTCGGTCGTGTTGTAGTTGGAGACGTTGGTGGCGAAGCCCGTGGCGTCAGCGACACCGGCCTCCCGGAGGAGCTCGGCCATCTCGGCGGGCGGTCGCCAGTCGGAGTGCCCACCGTCGAGGTACACGGGGACGGATGCGTCCGCGAACTGCTCGGTCGCGGCTGCCAGTTGCCGCATCCGCGCGGTGCGGTCACCACAGTCCGGCGCGAGCGCGACGGCGTCCGGTTCGAGGATGACGGCGACGCGATGATCCGCGACGGCGGCGACGATCTCGGCGATCCAGTCCTGGTACTCGTCACTCGACAACCCACCTGCGGACTGGTTGCCGCAGTCCCGCTCCGGGATGCCGTAGACGGTGAAGACCGGCATGGAGCCTGCACGCTCGGCTGACCGGACGACCTCGGAGACGGTGTCCTGGACCGTGTTCATGGGATAGCGCTCCGGGACGAGCCAGATCGCCGTCGGCTCCGCGGCGAGCCGTGACGCTGCCGCGAGCTGGTCGGCGACATCGGCCGGGTCTCCGTCTGACCCACCACTCGTGCCGGTCGTGGCGGAGCTCGACGGTTCCTCGGTCGTGGCGACCTGATCGGCCGTGGCGGCGCGGGCGGCCAGTGAGGAGGGATCGACGTACAACTGCGCTCCGTCGAACGGCCCGGCGGCGGCGTTCGGGACGCGGCTCACGAGCGACACCGCGAGCGCACCACCGGCGAGGAGGACGGCGACGACGCCGAGGGCGACGGCCGTCCGGGTACGTCGTCGGTCGCGGGGCGTTCTCGGCACGGATCCTCCTGCATGGTCATCCGCAATTGTGCCCGACAAAGTCCCGCCGCGGTGCCGATTCCCGCGAATCCGTGCCCCGAGTGGGGGACGTGTTCGCTCAGTGGCCGCACTGACGGCCCGGGGACGCGCCGAGCTCCGCCAGCGACACGCGACTGGGACTGCACACCAGGGCCCGCTCCGCAACGTTGTCCGGATCGCCGCGGCTCCCTACCCTTGATGATCGGAGCGACGCAGGGTCGCCCCAGGGCCCGAGGAGCGCACACGTGAGCACGAAGACCATCCCCACCTCCGACGCGGCCGCAGGTGGTGCGCCCGCGAAGGTCATCCCGTGGGTGCTCGGGCCCTCCCTCGTCGTCATCCTCGGCGTCGCGCTGTTCTCGATCCTGCTCCCGAAGCAGGCCGAGTCCGTCTTCGGCTCGATCCAGTCCGGCATCATCGGGAGTCTCGGGTGGTACTACGTCCTCCTCGTCGCGGCCTTCGTCATCGTCGCCATCGTCTTCGCCGTGTCGAAGTTCGGCGACATCAAGCTCGGCAAGGACGACGACGAACCGGAGTTCTCGCTCCTGTCCTGGTTCTCCATGCTCTTCGCCGCCGGCATGGGCATCGGGCTCGTCTTCTACGGCGTCGGTGAACCGCTGACGCACTTCCTCGAGCCGCGCCCCGGCGTCACAGGGTCCGAGCAGTCCCTCGCCCAACAGGCGATGAGTCAGACGTACCTGCACTGGGGACTCCACGCCTGGTCGATCTATGCGGTCGTCGGTGTGGCCCTGGCCTACGCCGTGCACCGCAAGGGACGGCCGATGTCGATCCGCTGGGCGATCGAACCACTCCTCGGCAAGCGCGTGCAGGGCGGCTGGGGCAACGCGATCGACACCATCGCCGTCATCGGCACCGTCTTCGGCGTCGCGACCTCGCTCGGGCTCGGCGTGCTGCAGATCTCCGCAGGACTCGGCTACACGGGCATCGCCGAGCCGAACATCCTCACCCAGGTCATCCTCATCCTCGTGATCACCGGTGTCACGATCTTCTCCCTCGTCTCCGGCGTGCACAAGGGCATGAAGTGGCTCTCGAACACCAACCTGATCCTCGCCGGGCTCCTCCTGTTCTTCGTCCTGTTCGCCGGCCCGACGCTGTTCCTGTTGCGCGAGTGGGTGCAGTCGATGGGCGCGTACCTCCAGAACGTGGTCGGACTGACCTTCAACGTCTCCGCGTACCAGGGTGCTGCCGGCGAGGCCTGGCAGTCCTCGTGGACGACCTTCTACTGGGGCTGGTGGATGTCGTGGGCACCCTTCGTCGGCGTCTTCATCGCCCGCATCTCGAAGGGGCGCACCGTGCGGCAGTTCGTGCTCGGCGTCCTCCTCGTCCCGACCCTCGTGACCTTCCTCTGGTTCGCCGTGCTCGGCGGCACCGCCATCATGCAGTCGCTGGAGGGGCGTGACTTCAGCGGTGCGGACGGTCCCGTCGACCTCAACACCGCCCTGTTCAACATGCTCGCCGGCCTCCCCGGTGGATCGATCGCGACCGTCGGCGCCCTGCTGCTCATCCTCCTGTTCTTCGTGACCTCGGCCGACTCGGGATCACTCGTGATGGGCATGCTCACGACCGGCGGGACCGAGCCGAGGAACCGGGTCCGGATCGCCTGGGCACTCGTGACGAGCCTCCTGGCCATCTCGCTCCTCATCGCGGGTGGTCTCGCGTCGATGCAGACGGCGGCGATCATCACCGCGCTGCCCTTCAGCGTCGTGATCATCCTCATGTGCGTCTCGTCGTTCAAGGCCTTCGGCATCGAGGTGCGACGGGAGCAGCGGGCGAAGCGCCGCCTGTTCGCCGCAGAGCTCACCGAGAGCGTCTCAGCCGACGTGAGCGAACAGCTGTCGGACCAGGTCTCGGAGCAGGTCACGGAGCACTTCGGCACGATGACCGCCCAGCTCGACCTCCGGCAGCTCGCGTCTCCGGACGCCCCGGGATCATCGGCCGTGTCCTCGGACCCGAAGCAGCAGGACCCGAAGCAGCGCCGCTCGAAGGACTGACCGGGCGGCTCAACCGACGGGGAAGCGGTCCGAGATCCAGGCCGCTTCCTCGGCGGTCGGCGACCACCCCGAACCGGCCGCGGCGTTCGCGCGGATCTGCTCCGGAGTGGTCGCGCCGGCGATGACACTCGTGAGCCCGTCTTGGGCGAGCAACCAGCCGAAGGTCGCCTCGAGCATGGAGATGCCGCGCTCGTCGCAGAAGGCCTGGTAGGCCTCGATCGCGTCCCAGGGCGCCGTGTCGAGCAGGTGCTTGCGCTGGCGCATGATGCGGCTGTCGGCCGGCCCGCCGTCGCGGGAGAACTTCCCCGTGAACAGGCCGTTGTAGAGCGGGAAGTACGGGAGGAAGCCGACGCCGGCGGCGCGCATGGCCGGGAACAGCTCGCGCTCCGCGCCCCGGACGAGCAGGCTGTACTCGTTCTGGGCCGAGATGAAGGCGGGGTGGCCGGCGGTACGAGCCGCCCAGTCCGCCTCGGTCAGCTGCCAACCGGCGAAGTTCGAGTGGCCGGCGTAGCGGATCTTCCCTTCGTGGACGAGCTCGTCCAGGGCCGCGATCGTCTCCTCGATCGGCGTGAACGGGTCTGGCGTGTGCAGCTGGTACAGGTCGATCCAGTCGGTGCCCAGGCGGCGGAGCGAGCCCTCGACCGCCAGCCGGATGTAGCGACGGGAGCCCTTGGCCCCCCAGTTCGGGATCGGGCTCTCGTAGTCCACATGGCCGAACTTGGTCGCGAGCACGATCTCATCCCGCCGTCCGGCGATCGCCTGCCCGAGGAGTTCTTCGCTCAGCCCGTACTCCCGGCCGTAGATGTCGGCGGTGTCGAAGAGGGTGACCCCGGCGTCGATGGCCGCGTCGACGACGGCTCGCGTGCCGTCCAGGCTCTCGGTGACCGTGCCCTCGCGTCCGAAGTTGTTGCAGCCGATGCCGACCGCTGAGACGAGGAGGCCGCTGCGACCGAGTGGGCGATAGCTGAGATCAGACATGCATCCAGGCTAGCCCGAGCGTCCTCCACAGGCACCCGTCGGCCCCCGACGCCGCGGCCAGGCCCACGTGACGCATCGCGCCGATCACGGGCTTCCTACGCTCGGTGCATGACCACACACCTCACCATCAGCGATCCCGTACTCCCCTGCTCCGTCATCGCCGACCCGACCGCCGAGTGCTTCCTCAGGATGCCGACACCGGTGGGGCGGATCGAGCTCCGCTCCGTCGACGACGCGGTCTCAGCCGTGCGCTTCGAGCACCACGGGCGACTCCCCCTCGACGGAGTGGACGAACGTCCCACCGCGGTCCTCCTCGACGCCGCGGAGCAGATCGACGAGTACTTCCGCGGACGACGCACCGTGTTCGACCTCCCGCTCGTCACGACCGGCACGCAGTTCCAGCAGGCGGTCTGGTCGGCGCTCGGCGAGGTGCCGTTCGGCGACACCATCGGGTACGGAGCCCTTGCGGCCGCGGCCGGTGCCCCGCAGGGCGGCCGGGCGGCCGGCCAGGCGGTTCGGGCGAACACCATCGCGCTCCTCATCCCGTGTCATCGCGTCCTCGGAACCGGGCGGATCGTGACGGGCTATTCTGGCGGGGACGGACCGGCCACCAAACGCTGGCTCCTCGACCACGAAGGGATCCCGTACCGCCGATGAGTCCAACCTCCCCGACCATCGTCGGCACCGACGGCCTGACCCGCTGCGCGTGGGCCGGGACGGACGCGGAGTACCAGCGCTATCACGACGAGGAGTGGGGCGTGCCGCTCCACGGACAGCGGCAGGTCTTCGAGAAGATCAGTCTCGAGGGGTTCCAGGCCGGGCTCTCCTGGATCACGATCCTTCGAAAGCGACCGGCCTTCCGGGAACGGTTCCACGGCTTCGACCTCGAAGCCGTCGCAGCCATGACGGAGGCTGATGTCGAGAGCCTGCTCGATGACGCCCGGATCATCCGGCACCGCGGGAAGATCAGCGCGGTCATCGGCAATGCCCGCACCGCCCTCGAGCTGGGCGACGACCTGGACGAGCTCCTCTGGAGCTTCGCTCCCCCGCCACGGCCCGCACGGTTCGCTCAGTGGACGGAGGTCCCCGCGGTGACCCCCGAGTCCACCGCGCTCAGCGCCCACCTGCGGAAGCGCGGCTACCGGTTCGTCGGCCCGACGACGATGTACGCCCTCATGCAGTCCGGAGGGCTCGTCGACGACCACCTCGTCGGCTGCTGGCGCTCCGAGAGCGCTCCCTGATCCGGAGGGGTCAGACGACGAGGGCGAGCTCGGTCACCCGACCGTCGTCGGCACGGGCGTGGACGTCGAGCACCCATCCGGTCGATCGCGCCCAGTCGAGCAACGAGTCGACATCAGGGTGGTCGACACCGGCCTCCAACAGCGCGCGAGTGAACCGGCCCTTGCCCTGCTTGTTGAAGTGGTTGAGCGCGCGACGGCGGCCATCGTCGCCGACCGTGAGCACGCGCAGGTAGACGGCACCGACACGGTCCGGCAGCGGTCCAAGCGCCGCATAGCCTTCCGAGCGCAGGTCCAACAGGACACCCGGGACGGCGTTCAACTCGCGGGCGACGGGCCCCGCCCAGTGCCGCTTGAGCACGAACCCCGGGAGCCTGGAATCGTGGGAGAGCCGATAGGCCGGAATGGGATCGAGCGCGCCGACCGGGCCGAGCAACGCCGAGTGCACGACCAGATGCCGAGCGGCGAACCGTCGGGCGTCCGGCGCGAGCGTGGCCGCGTCGAGCGCGTCGTACAGCACCCCCGTGTACCGGTCGATCGCCGGCATCGTCGAGGACGTCGCCGCCACACGGTTGCGCTGGACCTCACCGAGCTGCTTGGGGCCGAGCTTCAGAGCCTTCACCGTCGCGGTCTCATCGGCAGCGAGCGACACCAGGGCGTCGACGACATCGTTCCGGGACGAGGAGAGCCCTGGAAACCGCAGCAGGGCGGTGTCCAGGGCTCGTCCGTCGCCGCCGTCCCGCTTCGTCTCCGAAGGGGGAAGGAGGATCAGCACCGAATCAGGAGCTGGTCACGAGCGTGGCGTTGCCGGCCACGACGGTGACGGTGTTGTTCTCGACCGACAGGAAGCCGTCTTCAGCGTTCGCGACGATCTTCGAGCCGTCTTCGAGCGTGACACGGACCTCACCGGCGGCGAGGATGGCCAGCATCGGCTCGTGGCCGGGCAGGATACCGATCTCGCCGTCGACGGTCTTGGCGATCAACTGGCGTGCCGGGCCCGACCACACTTCGTGGTCGGCCGCGACGACGCTCACGGTCAGAGGAGCGGAGGCCATGACTAGCCGTTCTCCTTCTGGATCTGAGCCCACTTCTCTTCGACGTCGGAGATGGCACCGACGTTGAAGAAGGCCTGCTCGGCCACGTGGTCGAACTCACCCTTGGCGATGGCGTCGAACGACTCGATCGTCTCCTTGAGCGGAACGGTCGAACCCTCGACACCGGTGAACTTCTTCGCCATGTAGGTGTTCTGCGAGAGGAACTGCTGGATCCGGCGCGCACGCGACACCGTGATCTTGTCTTCCTCGGAGAGCTCGTCGACACCGAGGATGGCGATGATCTCCTGCAGTTCCTTGTTCTTCTGGAGGATCTGCTTGACCGTGGTGGCGACGCGGTAGTGGTCGGCACCCAGGTAGCGGGGGTCGAGGATACGGCTCGTCGAGGTCAGCGGGTCGACGGCCGGGTACAGACCCTTCGACGCGATCTCACGGGAGAGCTCGGTCGTCGCGTCGAGGTGCGCGAAGGTGGTCGCCGGTGCCGGGTCGGTGTAGTCGTCGGCGGGGACGTAGATCGCCTGCAGCGAGGTGATCGAGTGACCACGCGTCGAGGTGATGCGCTCCTGGAGGAGACCCATCTCGTCGGCGAGGTTCGGCTGGTACCCCACGGCGGACGGCATACGACCGAGCAGGGTCGACACCTCGGAACCGGCCTGGGTGAAGCGGAAGATGTTGTCGATGAAGAGCAGCACGTCCTGCTTCTGGACGTCGCGGAAGTACTCCGCCATCGTCAGCGCGGAGAGGGCGACGCGGAGACGCGTTCCCGGCGGCTCGTCCATCTGGCCGAACACGAGGGCCGTCTTCTCGAAGACACCCGCCTCTTCCATCTCGTGGATGAGGTCGTTGCCCTCACGGGTGCGCTCACCGACACCGGCGAACACCGACACACCACCGTGGTCCTGCGCGACGCGCTGGATCATCTCCTGGATGAGGACGGTCTTGCCGACACCGGCACCACCGAAGAGACCGATCTTGCCACCGAGGACGTACGGCGTCAGGAGGTCGATGACCTTGATGCCGGTCTCGAACAGCTGCGTCTTCGATTCGAGCTGGTCGAACGACGGCGGCTGGCGGTGGATCGGCCAGCGCTCGGTGATCTCGATCTGCTCGCCGGGCTCGGCGTTGAGCACCTCGCCGATGACGTTGAAGACCTTGCCCTTGGTGACGTCGCCGACGGGCACCGAGATGGGCGAACCCGTGTCAGTGACCTCCTGGCCGCGGACGAGGCCGTCCGTCGGGTTCAGGGCGATGGCGCGCACGAGGTCGTCGCCGAGGTGCTGTGCGACCTCGAGCGTGAGGACCATCGTCTGCTCACCGATCACGACGCTGGTCTTCAGGGCGTTGTAGATGCCCGGGATCGCGTCGTGCGGGAACTCGATGTCGACGACCGGGCCGGTGACGCGGGAGATGCGGCCGACGGCGCCGGCCTTCACCTCTGCAGCGCCCTGCTCGGCAGTTGCGGTGGGAGTCATGTTCTTCTCTTCTCTGTCTCTACAGATACGTGTGCGTGTTGCGATGACTAGGACGAGAGCGCGTCTGCGCCGCCAACGATTTCGGAAATCTGCTGGGTGATCTCGGCCTGCCTCGCGTTGTTGCGGAGGCGGGTGTAGTCGGTGATGAGCTTGTCGGCGTTGTCGCTGGCCGACTTCATCGCCTTCTGCGTCGCGGCGTGCTTCGCGGCGGAGGACTGCAACAGCGCGTTGAAGATCCGGCTCTCGATGTAGTTCGGGAGCAGTGCATCGAGCACGCTCTCGGCATCCGGCTCGAACTCGTACAGCGGCAGCACAGCGGTGTCGGTGGGCTCCTCGACGCCTTCGACGACCTCGAGCGGCAGGAGACGGACGACCTCGGGGGTCTGCGTCATCATGCTCACGAGGCGGTTGTAGACGATGTGGATCTCGTCGACGCCACCCTCGGAGGCGTCCGTGAGGAACGCCTTGAGGATGGACTCGCTGATCTCCTGCGCCGTGGCGAAGTCGGGGTTCTCCGTGTTGCCGACCCACTCCCCTGCAGCCTGCATCCGTCGGAACGTGAAGTAGGCGACGGCCTTCCGGCCCACGAGGTAGTGCGTGACGTCCTTGCCCTGGCTGCGCAGGAGCTCGGTCAGCTCGGCGGCCTCACGGAGGACCTGCGAGTTGAAGGCGCCGGCGAGGCCTCGGTCGGATGCGAACACGACGACCGCAGCCCGCTCAACCTTCTCCGGCTCGGTCGTGAGCACGTGGTCGACGTTGGAGTACGTCGCGACGGCGGACACGGCACGAGTGATCGCACGAGAATAGGGTCCGGAAGCCGCCACCCGCGCCTGCGCCTTCTGGATGCGCGACGCGGCGATGAGCTCCATCGCCTTCGTGATCTTCTTGGTCGTCTGCGCAGACTTGATCTTCTGCGTGTAGACCCGGAGTTGAGCGCCCATGGACTAGCGGCGACCCTTCACGATCTTCTCCTGGTTGACGTCTTCAACCGGGAGCTCCTCGACCTGCTCCGAACCGAGGGCAGCGCCCTCGCCCGTCTGGAACTCGAGCTTGAACTGGTCGACAGCGGCATCGAGCTTCGAGACGGTGTCGTCGTCGAGCACGTTCGTGTCGCGCAGCGTGGTGAGGACCTCGGTGTTCCGACCCAGGTAGTCGAGCAGTTCGCGCTCGAAGCGGAGGACGTCCTCGACCGGGACGTCGTCCAGCTTGCCCTTGGTTCCGGCCCAGATCGAGACGACCTGCTCCTCGACGGGGTACGGCGAGTACTGCGGCTGCTTGAGCAGCTCGGTGAGGCGGGCGCCACGGGCGAGCTGACGGCGGCTGGCCGCGTCGAGGTCGGAGGCGAACATCGCGAACGCCTCGAGCGAGCGGTACTGCGCGAGCTCGAGCTTCAGCGTTCCGGAGACCTTCTTGATGCTCTTCACCTGAGCATCGCCACCGACGCGCGAGACGGAGATACCGACGTCGACCGCGGGGCGCTGGTTGGAGTTGA
This sequence comes from Plantibacter sp. VKM Ac-2876, assembly GCF_015350715.1. Taxonomy (NCBI): domain Bacteria; kingdom Bacillati; phylum Actinomycetota; class Actinomycetes; order Micrococcales; family Microbacteriaceae; genus Plantibacter; species Plantibacter sp. VKM Ac-2876. Next base: position 183,267 of record NZ_JADKSI010000004.1, read on the forward strand.
AGAGATCGGACTGCAGGAAGATCTGGCCGTCGGTGATGGAGATCACGTTGGTCGGGATGTACGCGGAGACGTCGTTCGCCTTGGTCTCGATGATGGGCAGACCCGTCATCGAACCGGCGCCGAGCTCGTCGGACAGCTTCGCGCAACGCTCCAGCAGACGGGAGTGCAGGTAGAAGACGTCACCCGGGTAGGCCTCGCGTCCCGGCGGACGACGGAGGAGCAGGGAGACGGCACGGTAGGCCTCGGCCTGCTTCGACAGGTCGTCGAAGATGATCAGGACGTGCTTGCCCTCGTACATCCAGTGCTGGCCGATGGCCGAACCGGTGTACGGAGCGAGGTACTTGAAGCCGGCCGGGTCGGACGCAGGCGAGGCGACGATCGTCGTGTACTCGAGCGCGCCGGCCTCTTCCAGCGCACCCTTGACGGAGGCGATGGTCGAGCCCTTCTGGCCGATGGCGACGTAGATGCAGCGCACCTGCTTGTTGACGTCGCCCGACTCCCAGTTGGCCTTCTGGTTGATGATGGTGTCGATCGCGATCGCGGTCTTGCCGGTCTGGCGGTCGCCGATGATCAGCTGGCGCTGGCCACGGCCGACGGGGATCATGGCGTCGATCGCCTTGATGCCGGTCTGGAGCGGCTCGTGAACCGACTTGCGCTGCATGACGCCGGGAGCCTGGAGCTCCAGTGCGCGGCGGCCGGTGCTGGCGATCTCGCCGAGGCCGTCGATCGGGTTGCCGAGCGTGTCGACGACACGGCCGAGGTAGCCGTCGCCGACGGGGACCGAGAGGACCTCGCCCGTGCGGGTGACGTCCATGCCTTCGACGATCTCGTCGAACTCACCGAGGACGACGACGCCGATCTCGTGCTCGTCGAGGTTCAGCGCGAGGCCGAGGGTGCCGTTCGCGAAGCGGAGGAGCTCGTTCGCCATGGCGCCCGGGAGGCCCTCGACGTGGGCGATGCCGTCAGCGGCATCGATCACGCGTCCGACCTCGGTGGCCGCGGCGGTGCCGGGCTCGTAGGCCTTGACGAAGTCCTTGAGAGCATCCCGGATCTCGTCTGGGCTGATCGTGAGTTCTGCCATCATGTTCCTTTTGGTTGTGGAACCCGGGGGTTCCGAGAGGTGCGATCCGTCAGGATCAACGTCTTGAGTTGTGGAGACCGTCGGGCCGGTCCCCGCGCTGCACGGGCCGTTATCCGGCCAGTTGCAGACGGAGGTCGTTCAGTCGGGCAGCGAGGCTGCCGTCGATGACGTCGTCCCCGAGCTGCACGCGCAGTCCACCGACGACGGCGGGGTCGATCACCTGGTTGATCTTCACCTGACGGCCGTAGGCCGTGGCGAGGTGGCGCTCGAGGCGCTGGAGCTGCGACGCCTCGATCGGTGCGGCTGCCGTGACCGTGGCGACCGCGAGGCCCTGCTGGTCGGCGACGATGCCTGATGCGTACCGGAGCAGTTCTCCGATCCGACGGTCTCGCGGCTGCTGCACGAGCTGACCGACGATGCTGACGGTCTGCGGGCTCGCCTTGCCCGCGAGGAGGGACGCCGCGAGGGCGCCCTTCGCAGCGGACGAGCCGAGCTTGCTGCTGAGGGCGAGTTCGAGTTCGTGGTTGCTCGACACGAGCTTCCCGAACTCGAACAGCTCGGCCTCGATGTCGCCCTGAGCGCCGGCGGAGATCGAGGCGGCCCGGAGGCCGAGCTCCTCGATGCCTGCGAGTAGGTCGGCCTCGCTGGACCAGCGGCCGGAGACGACGGTCTGCAGCAGGCCGAGCGCCTGAGCGCTCAGCTGGGTGCCGAAGATCCGCTCGACGACGGTGCGCTTGGCACCGGCGTCGGCTGCGGGGTCGCTGAGCGCCGCGCTCAGGTGGCTCGAGCCGCCGATGGCCCGGCCCGCTGCGAACAGTCCGTCCGCGGTGGCCAGATCGGCCCCGGCGCCGAGGGCGGCGAGGGCCTCCTTCGACGAGGCGAGTGCTTCTCTGGTCGCGCTTCCCATTACTTGGCTGCCTTCTCCGACGCTTCGAGGTCCGCGAGGAACCGGTCGACGACCGCCGTGGCCTTCGCGTCGTCGTTCAGCGTCTCGCCGATGACGCCGCTGGCCAGGTCGAGTGCGAGCGTGCCGACCTCGGCACGCAGCGACACGACGGCCGCCTGACGCTCGGCTTCGATCTGTGCCTGAGCGCTCGCGGTGACGCGAGCGGCTTCGACCGTGGCCTGCTCCTTGAGCTCGGCGAGGATCGTCTGACCCTCGACACGAGCCTGCTCGCGGATGCGGCCGGCTTCCTGACGGGCCTCGGCGAGCTGAGCGTTGTACTGCTCGAGCGCCGCTTCGGCCTGCTTCTGCGCTTCATCGGCCTTGGCGATGTTGCCCTCGATGGCCGCTGCGCGGTCGTCGAGGAGCTTCTGCACCTTGGGCAGGACCAGCTTCCAGAAGAAGCCGAGGATGATGATGAAGACGACGGCAGACCAGAAGATGTCGTAGAACGCTGGGATGAGAGGGTTCGTCGGAGCGCCCTCTTCAGCAGCGATGATCACTGCATCAAACATCTTGCCTCCTTCGGAGATGTGAAAGGGGGCTTAGACGAAGATGAAGTAGGTCGCGATGCCGATGAAGGCGAGCGCCTCGGTGAAGGCGATACCGATCCACATGAGGACCTGGAGACGACCACCCAGCTCGGGCTGACGCGCGGTGCCTTCGATCGTCTTGCCGACGACGATACCCACACCGATGGCGGGGCCGATGGCTGCGAGACCGTAACCGACCGTCGCGATGTTTCCTTCAAGGGCGGCGAGAACGGTAGTTGCGTCCACGTTTGTTTCCTTCCGTTGGGTGAGACCTGGCGGGTGCCGGGCTCGATTAGTGCTCTTCTGCGACCGCGAGCTGGATGTAGACCGCGGTGAGGAGGGTGAAGACGTAGGCCTGGAGGACTGCGACCAGGAGTTCGAAGAGGGTGAAGACGAGGCCGAAGGCCAGCGTCCCGACACCCATCAGGGCGAACCATCCGCCGAGGTTCACGATGAAGAACTGCGTCGCCGCGAAGAACAGGACGAGGAGCAGGTGCCCGACGATCATGTTCATGAGGAGTCGGAGCGTCAGTGTGAGCGGGCGGATGACGAAGGTCGAGATGAGCTCGATCGGCGTGACGATGATGTACACCGGCCACGGCACCCCGGAGGGGAAGAGGGAGTTCTTGAAGAACTTGCCCGGGCTCTTCTTGATACCGGCGTAGATGAAGGTGACGTAGGACACCAGCGCGAGCACCAGCGGGACACCGATGACCGAGGTACCGGCCAGGTTCAGCCCGGGGATGATGCCCGTCAGGTTCATCGCGAGGACCATGAAGAAGATGGTCGTCAGGATCGGCAGGAACCGGAGGCCGTCCTTCTTGCCGAGCAGGTCTTCCGCGATGTTGACGCGGACGAAGCCGAGCCCCATCTCGGCGAGGCTCTGCGCGCGGCCGGGCACGAGGCGCATCTTGCGCGTCGACAGCCAGAAGAACAGGAGGAGGGCGATCACCGCGATGAAGCGGATCAGGATGACCCGGTTGATCGCGAAGGGCGTGCCCTCGAAGAGGATGATGTCAGGGAAGAACTCGTCGATCGACGGACCGTGGAACTCGCCATCTTCGGCGGCCATCGGTGCGATCAGGTGCACGGCGTTAGCGAACAGCACGTATCTCCAGTTTCGGGGGCGTGGAGCAGAGCTCTCGCGGCGACGAACAGGGGGGATGTCTCCTCGCCGCACGCCGAAGCGGTGCTAGTGGGAGGATTCGTTGACGAGTCTAGCAAGGAAACCGGGCGCCGACGAACCCAGGGGTGGTATTCCACGACTATATTCCGAGCCGCGACCTCGGGTGCGCCTGGGATACCGGTTCCGGCATGCTCCCGCGCGACCTGGATGCGTCCGCAGCGTCAGCCCTGGTCGGAGTCCTGTGGCGATGCCTTCGGAAGGATGTCGTCCGAGACGTAGGGCACCCGCACCTTCGCCGCCACGACGGCGTCGATCACGAGCGAGCCGACGACGCCGACGATGACGCTCCCGAACAGGATCGGTGCGTTGACCCAGGGCTGGTCCTTCAGGATGAAGCCCAGGACGAGGAAGATGACGAACTTCACGAGCCAGCTGCCCATCACCACCCCGAACAGGATGCCGACGAAGAACTCCTGGCCGGACCAGCGGTTGGCGAAGAGGATGCTCACCGAGGTGATGCCGAGGAACACGAGCGCCATCGCGGTGCCGATGAGCGCGCTCGTCAGCCCGCGGGAGCCGTCGACGCTCCAGCCGACCACTCCCCCGACGACGGCGATCACGAGCGCGAGGAGCGCGCTGTACCGGAGTGCCGTGCGGAAGACCCGGTTGGCGCTCGCGTGCGAGCCGGCCTGGGCGGGAGGAGTCATGGGTGCTGGTCCTTCTTGGCGAGAGAGTCGAGGGTGTCGAGGGTGTCGCCGCTCACGGGCGCCTCGGGGTCGCGCTGCCCGGAGGCCTCGTCGAGCCGATCGTACAGCGCCGACCCGGGAGCCCCCTCCGTGCCGACGTCCACGCGCTGCGCGAGCCGGTCGGCCCGCCTGCGGCGACCGATCGGCAGGAGGGTGAAGGCCGTGCAGGTGACGACGCCCACGGAGACGAAGAGCACGGCCAGCCAGGTCGGGGCCGCGAAGAACGCCAGGCATCCGACGGAGATGACGACCGTCCAGCCGTAGAAGATGAGGACGGCGTGCACCTGGCTGTGACCGAGGTCGAGCAGCCGGTGGTGGAGGTGCATCCGGTCGGCGCTGAACGGCGACTTGCCGGCGCGGAGACGACGGAGGACGGCCAGCACGAAGTCGGCGAGCGGCACGACCAGGATGGCGAACGGGAGCAGGATCGGGATGAACGCTGGCAACAGTTGCGTGCGGCCGAGGGCGGCCGGGTCGACCTGGCCGGTCACGGCGGCTGCGGAGGTCGCCATGAGGAGTCCGACGAGCAGGGCACCGGCGTCGCCCATGAACAGCCTTGCGGGGTGCCAGTTGAGCGGGAGGAAACCGAGGCAGGCACCGACGAGGATCGCGGCGATCAGCGAGGCCAGGTTGAAGTAGTCGCTCGCCCCGGTGGAGGTCACGAGCAGCTGGGTGTAGACGAAGAACACGGTGTTCGCGATGACGGCGACACCGGCGACGAGCCCGTCGAGCCCGTCGACGAAGTTGATCGCGTTCATCACGAGCACGATCGCGAAGACCGTCATCGAGAAGGACACCCACGACGAGCCGACCGTCAGGCCGCCGATGGGCAAGGAGTAGATCTGCACACCGAGCCAGGCGACGAGCCCTGCCGCCATGAACTGCGCGGCGAGCTTGATCATCCAGTCGAGGTCCCACAGGTCGTCGGCGACGCCGATCCCGACGATGAACAGGGCGGCTCCGAGGATCGCCAGCACCGGCTCAGGATCGGCGAACACGAGGTCGAAGAACGGCAGCTGCCAGGCCACGCCGAAGGCGACGAGGATGCCGATGAACATCGCGACCCCGCCGAGGCGCGGCGTCGGCGTCTGGTGGACGTCGCGTTCGCGGATCGGTGGGTGGAGACCGTACTTCACGCCGACCCGCCGCGCGAGGTGCGCGAAGCCGAAGGTGATGCCCGCGCTCACGACGAGCACGATCAGGTACCCGGAGAACTGGTTCATGGCTCGCGAGGCTCGGGGAGCAGATCGCCCACCACGTCGCGGATCGCCTCGCGGGAGACGGCTCCGTCGCGCAGGACGACGATCCGTTCGTCGGCCGTGCCGAGGCGGGTCGCGTCGATGATCGTCGACGACTGCTCGCCGCTCTCGCCGCCGTCCAGGTAGACCGAGACCGAGTCGCCGAGCATCTCGAGCGCGGCGGCGGCGGAGGTGGCGGCCGGTCGCCCGGTGAGGTTCGCCGAGGAGACCGCGAGCGGGCCGGTGTCCTGCAGGAGTTCGAGGGTCACCGGGTTCGACGGCATCCGGAGCGCGACCGTACCGGCGGTCTCGCCGAGGTCCCAGGCGAGGGAGGGCTGGGCCTCGAGCACGATGGTCAGGCCGCCGGGCCAGAACGCCTCGACGAGCCGGTGCACGGCATCGGGCACGGACGCCGCCAAAGCCTCGAGCGTGTTCACACCCGAGACGAGGACGGGCGGCGGTGATTGCCGGGTCCGACCCTTCGCGTCGAGCAGGCGCTGTACCGCGGCCGGCGAGAACGCGTCGGCGGCCACACCGTAGACCGTGTCGGTCGGGAGCACGACCAGCTCACCCCGGGCCAGGGCCGTCCGAGCCAGGCGCATCCCGGCGAGCAGCTGCGCGTGATCCTGGCAATCGAAGGTCTGCGGCATGTGGTGGGTCCTGGCTGAACGGGGCCGCCGATCGGTGATCAGTCGGCCGGATGATCGGGGTGACGACGCTCAATCATAGCCTCGGGCGTCTTCCGAGCAGTCTGGGCAGGCACAGGTAGACGGCGAGGACGAGCAGGATGCCGAGGACGGCGAGGACCTGGAGGGGCCAGGCGCCCGTCGCGACGACCACCCCGAGGAGCCCGGTGGCGAGGGTCGCGACGCTGACGACGGCGGTGGACCCGAGGTGACCGAGTCCGCCGGCGGCGAGACGCTGGTACACGTGGCTGCGATGCGCCTCGTGCAGCGGCTCCCCCCGCCGCCAGCGCGCGATGATCGTCGTCCCGGTGTCGGCGACGTACACGAGGACCGGGCCGATCAGCGCGACGAAGGAGATACCGCTGAAGGCCGCGTAGATGGCGACCGCGACGAGGGAGCCGCCGAGGAGGTAGCTGCCGACGTCGCCGAGGAACATCCGGCGCCGAGCGAGGTTCCACGGCAGGAACCCGAGGAACGCGGCCGCCACGACGAGGCCGGCTGCCGTGACGCCCGGGAGTCCGGCCACGGCGCCGAGGCCGGCGTAGAACCCGCCGACGACCGTGCCGTGCATCGAGGAGATGCCGTTGACGCCGTCCATGAAGTTCGCGATGTTCGTGTAGGCGACGAGCGCCACGATCCCGAGCGGGATCCACCAGAAACTCGCGGCCATCGAGACGACGAGCACCCAGGTCGCCACGAGTCCGAGCACGACCTGCAACCCGAAGCGCACCCGGACGGGGAGTCCGCGGACGTCCTCCACGGCTCCGATGGCCGCGTTCACGATCGACACGGCGGCGACGATCCAGAGCGGCAGGCTGTGGAGCAGGACCGCGGCCGTACCGAGACCGACGGCGACCGCGACGGCGACGCCGATCCCTCCCCCGCGGATCGTCGGGGTGACGTGCATGGATCGGTGGTTCGGCGTGTCGACGACCGCCCGACGGATGAGGATCGGGCGGATGGCGAGCTGGGACAAGAGGCTCACGACGAGCGCGAGCACCCCCGCCAGGATGGCAACCGTCATTGCACCAGGTGGTGGGTGCCGGCGCCCTCGTCGGCGATCGTCTCCCGCCAGACGTCGATGTCGAGCAGTGCCGGGTCGAGCGGCTGGATCCGCGTGTGCGAGACCTTCGGGTGCTTCGAGCGGTCGGCGATCTCGTCGGTGTCGATGAGGACCTCGTGCAGCTTCTCGCCGTGCCGGAGACCGGTGTACACGATCTCGACGTCCTTGCCGGACGCGGCGATCATGCGCTTGGCGACGTCGAGGATGCGGACCGGACGGCCCATGTCGAGGATGAGGACCTCGCCCGGGTCGCCGATCGCGCCGGCCTGGATGACGAGCTTCGACGCTTCGGGGATCGTCATGAAGAAGCGGGTGACGTCGGGGTGCGTGACCGTGACCGGACCGCCGGCCTCGATCTGGGCGGTGAACGCCGGGATGGCGGAGCCGCGGCTGCCGATGACGTTGCCGAACCGGACCGAGAGGTAGCGCGCGTCGGTCTCCTGGGCGCTCATCCAGGCGGTGAGCTTCTCGGCGATGCGTTTGCTGTAGCCGAGGACGGTCGTCGGGTTCGCGGCCTTGTCGGTCGAGATGTTGACGAAGGTGCCGACGCCGACGGCCCGCGCCGCGTTCAGCACGTTCAGGGTGCCGAGGACGTTGTTCTTCCAGGCCTCGTCGGGGTACTGCTCGAGCATCGGAGCGTGCTTCAACGCTGCCGCGTGGAAGACGACGTCGGGACGGCGGTCCTCGAAGATCTCCATGAGCGACGGGAGGTCGCGGATGTCGGCGAGCACGACCTCCTTGGTGTCGAGCAGACCGTGTCCGGAGATCGAGAGCTGCGTGGTGTGGAGCCCCGTCTCGTCGCGGTCGAGCAGGACGAGCTCCGCCGGGCCGAACTGGTTGACCTGACGGGCGATCTCGGAGCCGATGGATCCGCCGGCACCGGTGACGAGCACGCGCTTGCCGGTGAGGTACCCCGCGATGCTCTCGACCTGCAGGTCGACGGTGTTGCGGCCGATGAAGTCCTCGACGTTGAGGTCGCGCAGGCTCGGCGCGCTCTCGCCCGTCCCGGGAGCCAGCATCGTGTCGATGGGAGGGACGACGAGCACCCGGAGCTTCGCTTCGTCGGCTCGCTCACTGACCTGGCGGATGAAGTCGTTGTCGACGTCTGCGATGCTGATGATGAGCGCCTGCGCCCCAGTGCGTTTGACGGCCGCGACCAGGTCGGCTCCCGTGCCGACCACGGCGACGGAGGCGATGCGGAAGTTGCGCTTCGAGGGGTCGTCGTCGATGACACCCACCGGGAGGTAGGGCGACTGCGGGTCGCGCATGAGCCGAGGGATGATCGACATCCCCAGCGCACCGGCTCCGTAGACGAGGACGCGCTGCGCCTCGATCGGCCGGCTGCGGCTGTCGACGAAGAGTCGCTTGACGTAGCGCGTGATGCCCATGAAGACGATCGCGAACGGGAACGCGATCACCGTGGTGGACCGTGGAACCCCCCACGCGACGCCGAACACCGCGTTGACCGCGATGAGGATCGCGGTGACGATCAGCGCGACGACGATGAGCTGTTTCGCCTCGTAGAAGCTGCCGAAGCTGTGCAGGCCGTGGTAGTAGCTCCACAGGTAGGCCACGACGAGCTGGGCGACCACGGCGATGACGCACAGGAGGACCGTCCCCACGAGGGCCACGCGCTCGTACTCGAGCTCGAACCGGACGAGCTGGGCGACCACGATGGCGAGCACCCAGCACAGTGCGTCGAGGGCGGTCTTCGCGGCGAAACGAGGACCGGGCGCCTGCGTCCATCTACGGGGGGCGTCGGGGAGCGTGGAGGTCATAACGTGTCGATCCTACCGATCGCCGGCTTCGCGTTGGCTGCGCACGGACTGCGCGTCGGGGCCGGGCGCACCGCGCTCCGCCGCGAGGGCTGCGATCGAGGACCGGAGACCGTCGTCCGTCGCCGTCGGCATGCGCTCGTGCCCGAGTGCACCGAGCAGTCGGGCACCGGAGACGCGGTAGTCCTCGGTGAGCTTCGCGAGACGCCCGGAGTTGAGCGGCACGGCGGAGACGCGATCGCCGACGGCGGCCGCCAGCCGCACGAGGGCCGGTGGGAGCGCCAGGCGACGGACACGGCGACCGGTGACCTCGGCGATGAGGCTGACGAGGTGCCCCGTCGACACGGGCTCGTCGTCGGCGACGAGGTAGACACCCGTCGTGACGGCGGGCGTGTCGATGATGCTCGTGATCGCCCACGTGAGGTTGTGGATCGACACGAAGCTGCGCTCGTTGCGGAAGGCGTCGAGCGGGTACGGGATACCGCGGGACAGCAGGCCGAAGAGGAGGCGCAGGTTGCCCTTGTCCCCCGGCCCGTGCACCATCGTCGGACGGAGGACGATCGTCCGGCGACCGGCGGGCGGTTCGACGGCGAGCAGGAGCCGCTCGGCTGCGAGCTTCGACTTCCCGTACGGGGTCACCGGGTGGGGCTCGGCGGACTCGTCGAGCACGCCGTCGACCGTCGCCTCGTTCACCGCGGCGACGCTGCTCAGCTGGATGAAGGTGGTGGCGTCCGACGCGAGGAAGGCGACGTACGCGCGTTCGGCGAGGTCGGTGTTGATCCGGCGATACACCTCGGGAGAGGCGGTGCCGTCGAGGTCGTGCGCCTTCCCGGCGAGGTTCACCACGACGTCGACGTCCGCGGGGAAGGGCTCCCCTGTCCACCCGCGCAACGAGAACGGCACGACCTCGTGGCCGGCCGCCTCGAGGACGGGGACGAGGTTCGTCCCGATGAAGCCGGTCGCACCGGTCACGAGCACTCGGCTCATCGTCCGAACCATCCCCACGTGCGGAAGTACACGAAGGCCCCCTGGATCGAGTACCACATCAGCTTCCGGTTGTGATGCGAGCCCTTCGCGAAGTGGTGGTGGATCGTCGCGCCGGGGTAGTACGCGGTCCGGGACACCTGGAGGAAGCGTCGGGTGAGGTCGGCGTCCTCGATGTACATGAAGATCCGCTCGTCGAAGAAGCCGACGCGGTGCAGGGTCGAGGTCCGGAGGAACATGAAGCACCCTGAGAGGTAGGGCACGTCGAACATCGTCTTGTTGTAGTCGTGCGCCGGGTTCTCGTCGATGTCGCGGTACTCGTAGCGGGCCATGCGCTTCGCGACGAGCGGCTTCAGCGGGCCGGGCAGGAACCGGCGGGCGAACAGGTCGAAGACGGAGGGGTTCCGCTTCACCAGGTACTGGAGGGATCCGTCGGGGTACAGCACCTTCGGCATGACGTGCCCGACCTCGGGGTGCTCGAGCATGAACTCGTGGAGCTGCTCGATCGCCTCCGGCTCGAAGTACACGTCCGGGTTGACCACCATGTGGAACTTCGAGCGCCCGAGGACCTTCGCGATCGCGAGGTTGTGTGCGGCGCCGAAGCCGGGGTTCGAGGGGTTGTGCAGGTACTCGACCCGCGGGTCGTCCGCGAGGTCGCGGAGCTCGTCCGTCGGCGAGTTGTCGACGAGGTAGAGCGTCTCGACGAGCGGACTCCCGAGGGTCGAGTCGATGGCCGCACGCAGCTTGTCGCGATCGTTCCGGTACATGACGATGCAGGCGGTCACAGGACGGTCCACGGTTCACCCTCTCCGGCGGCGGGGACGGCACCGCCGAGGCACGACGGACGTGGGCCCGACGCGCCTGGTCAGTCTACGTGCTGCCCGCGTCCGGTCCTGGGAGCCCGGGGCCGCATACTGGAGTGGTGCCAGAGCGTGTGTTCTTCTTCGACTGCGACAAGACCCTGTACGACTACGACTTCCGGAAACGCCTCCCGGCGCTCTCCCGGTTGACGGGCGTGAGCCAGTACCGGCTCGCGAAGCTGTGGTGGGTCGGCGGGCATGAGGCCGCGGCCAACATCGGCGAGTACCCCACAAGCGACGACTATCTGGCGGTGTTCGCCGAGGTCACCGGGTACCCGCTGTCCCTCGAGGAGTGGCGCGAGGCCCGCGCGGCGGCGATGACGCCGGTTCCCGGCGTCCTGGCCACCCTCGCCCGTGCCGCGACCCTCGGCACGGTCTCCCTGCTGTCGAACAATCCGATCCCGTTCCGGGACTCCTTCGCGCAGCTGGCTCCCGAAGCCGCAGCCCTCCTCGGCGAGAACGACCTCGTGTCCGCCGTCCTCGGAGCGGAGAAGCCCGAGCCCCGTGTCTACACCCGCGCGCTCAGCCGGTACGGCGTCGCACCCGGCCGCACCATGCTCATCGACGACTCCGCAGCGAACTGCGCGGGCGCCGAGGCCGTGGGAATGCACGCGTTCCGACTGACGAAGGACGCCTCAGGTGCCTTCGACGTCGCGGGACTCGACGCCGCGGTCGACGCCTTCGTGGCGGCCACCGGGTAACACCCGCCCGCCGCTGAGATCGGCGATGCCGGGACCGACGGGTCAGCGGATCGCGATGGTGGTGCGGTCGCGGGTGGTGAGGTCGCGGTGCGTCGCCGCCGCGTGCCAGCCGTCGGCCGTGAGCAGCTCGCGGATGGCCTGCCCCTGGAGTTCACCGTGCTCGATGATGAGCGTGCCGCCCCGGTGGAGCAGGCGCTGCGCGGTGGCGGACACCTGACGCACCACGTCGAGACCGTCCGGCCCGCCGTACAGCGCTGCCGAGGGGTCGTGGAAACGCACTTCGGGATCGCGCGGGATCGCGTCGTCCGGGACGTACGGGGGGTTCGAGATCACGACGTCCACCGAGCCGTCGAGCTCGTGGAAGGCGTCGGCGAGGTGCTCGAAGACGACGGTGGCGTTGTCGGCACCGGATTCGGCGAAGTTCCGTCTCGCCCAGATGAACGCCTCGACCGAGTTCTCGGTCGCGTAGATCGCCGCGTTCGGGACCTCGGTCGCCATCGCCAGCGCGATCGCTCCACTGCCGGTGCCGAGGTCGACGCCGATGGGCCGAGGGATCGGAACGGCTCGGAGCGCGTCGATCGCGAACTGCACGACCGACTCGGTCTCGGGGCGCGGCACGAAGACGCCTGGTCCGACCGCGAGTTCCATCGAACGGAACGCGGCGCGACCCGTGATGTGCTGCAGCGGTTCGCGCGCGGCCCGACGCTCGACCAGCTCGGCGAACACGGTGCGCTCCTCGGCGTCGAGCACGCGACCGGTGATCGCCGCGGCCTGCACGGCACCACGACCGAGGCCGAGCACGTGTCCGAGGAGGAGCTCGGCGTCGACGTCGGGTGACGGCACGGCCGCACGGGTGAGGATCTCGACGGCGTGTTGGCGCGCGAGTTCGACGGTCGCAGGGTGGCCGGCGGACGGGGTGTCTGCGGCGGCGGCGGCGGAAGGGGTGCTGGGCATGAGCGAGGTCATCATCTGGGGCGGCCTGGTCGGGTGGGCCGCACCGAGCCTACCCCACCGCCTCGGTGCGGCCGCGGGCCGGCAACCCTCGTCGTCACACGGGACACCGCCGATCGACCAGGTCGTAGGCTGAACCGAGCCCCGTTCGAGGAAGAGGAACACCGTGACCGGCACCGTCTACACCGACATCACCCAGGCCTACGGCCGCACCCCGCTCGTCCGTCTGAACCGCATCGCCGAGGGTGTCGGCGCGACCGTCCTGGCGAAGCTGGAGTTCTACAACCCCGGATCGAGTGTCAAGGACCGCCTGGGCATCGCGCTCGTCGATGCGGCGGAGGCCTCGGGCCAGCTGCAGCCAGGAGGGACCATCGTCGAGTCGACGAGCGGGAACACCGGCATTGCGCTCGCCCTCGTGGGAGCCGCGCGGGGCTACCGGGTCATCCTCACGATGCCCGCCTCGATGAGCAAGGAACGCCGGACCCTCCTCCGCGCCTACGGTGCCGAGCTCGTCCTCACCGATCCGACGAAGGGGATGGCGAACGCCGTGCAGGAGGCGCAGCGCATCGTCGCCGAGAACCCCGGTGCCGTCTGGGTCAGGCAGTTCGAGAACGAGGCGAACCCCGCCATCCACCGGCGGACGACCGCACCCGAGATCTGGGAGGACACCGCGGGCACGGTCGACGCGTTCGTCGCGGGCATCGGGACGGGCGGGACGATCACCGGCGTCGGGGGCTGGCTCCGCGAGCACAACCCCGACGTGCAGATCATCGCCGTGGAACCCGCGGACTCCCCGCTGCTCAGCGAGGGTCGCGCCGGTGGACACAAGATCCAGGGCATCGGCCCGAACTTCGTGCCCGACATCCTCGACACCTCGTTGTTCAGCGAGATCATCCCGGTCGAGACCGACACGGCCTACGCGACCGCACGACGCCTCGCGACCGACGACGGCATCATCGGCGGCATGTCCTCCGGCGCCGCGGTGTGGGCGGCCCTCGAGGTCGGACGCCGTCCGGAGATGGCCGGCAAGACCATCGTCGTCATCATCCCCGACGCGGGCGAGCGCTACCTGTCGACGACGATGTACGACGACCTGCGCGACTAGGCTCGACGCATGGGAATGCTGTCGCGGGTCCGCGAGGACATCGGTGCCGCACGCGCACACGATCCGGCGGCCCGCGGCACCATCGAGATCGCACTCAGCTACTCCGGGCTGCACGCCGTCTGGGCCTACCGCGTGAACCACCGACTGTGGCGCCGCGGCTTCCGCACCCTCGCCCGGTTCGGCTCGCAGTTCACCCGGTTCCTCACGGGGGTCGAGATCCACCCCGGCGCCCGGATCGGCAGGCGGTTCTTCATCGACCACGGTATGGGCGTCGTCATCGGCGAGACGACCGAGGTGGGCGACGACGTCATGATCTTCCACGGTGTGACCCTCGGCGGGAAGAGCCGCGGCGTCGGCAAGCGCCACCCGACCATCGGCGACGGCGTCGCCGTCGGTGCCGGGGCGAAGATCCTCGGGCCCATCCGGATCGGTGCCGGCACCATCGTCGGCGCGAACGCCGTCGTCACCAAGGCGTGCCCACCCCGCAGCCTGCTGCTCGGCGTCCCGGCGGTCGAGCGCCCGCGCGGGAGCGGTACGCACGGTCTCGCGTTGCTCGATCCCGAGTACCACATCTGATCCGCGCGAGGTGAGGCGATCCGTCGCCCACGCCTCCCCCGGACGACGATCTCCCGCATCCCACCCGCATCCCGCTCCTCGAGAGGTCCCCATGAGTCTCATCCGCCTGCACGACGTCACCGTCCGGTTCGAGGAGCGCCCGGTGCTCCGCGACGTCTTCTTCCGGCTCGAGCCAGGCGACCGGGTCGGGCTCATCGGCCGGAACGGCTCCGGCAAGTCCACCCTCCTGAAGCTCGCCCTCGACCAGCTCCAGCCGGACTCGGGCACCGTGACCATCGAGGACGGGACGCGGATCGGGTACTTCTCGCAGTTCTCGGAGCTCGACGGCAGCGCCACCATCACCGAGGTCCTCGAAGGACTCTTCGGCCACATCCACGCCATCGAGGCGGAACTCGCGTCCATCGACGCCGCGATCGCCGCCGACCCGAACGACCTCGACGGGATGACGAAGCTCATCGAACGGCAGGCCGAGCTCTTCGAGGAGATGGAGCGCCAGGACGGCTGGGACTACCAGCGCCACATCGACACCGCCCTCACCACGCTCGGCTTCGACGCCGCGCGCCGCGTGCTCCCCATCGACTCCCTCTCCGGCGGCTGGCGCAACCGCGCGGCGCTCGCGAAGATCCTCCTCGAGCGCCCGGACGTCCTGCTCCTCGACGAGCCGACGAACTTCCTCGACGTCGCGGGGGTCGAGTGGCTCGAATCCTGGTTCGGCTCGTTCCGCGGCGCGGCCATCGTCGTCTCGCACGACCGGACCTTCCTCGACGCCGTGGTCACCCGCATCGTCGAGGTCGAGAACTTCCACCTCCACGAGTACCCCGGCAGCTTCGACGAGTACGTCGTCCAGAAGCAGTTCCGACTCAAGAGCCTCGAGGCGCAGTTCGTCCACGAGTCCGAGCTGCTCGCCTTCGAGGCCGAGGGCATCTCGGACCGTCGCGAGGCGGCCAAGGCCGCCGGGAAGAAGGACCTCTCCTCACAGCTGGCGAAGATCAAGAAGGCCAGGCCGCCGCGCCCGGTCGACGACATCATCACCGACATCTACGGCGGCCTGCACATCAAGGACACGCTCTGCCGGATCCAGGGGCTCACGAAGGCCTACGGCGAGCACACGCTGTTCGACGGGCTCGACCTCGAGATCGGCCGCCGCGAACGCATCGTCGTCCACGGACCGAACGGCGCGGGCAAGTCCACCTTCCTCCGGATCCTCGAGGGCGACGAACGCCCCGACGCCGGTCACGTCACGTGGACCGGCGGGGTCCGATACGCGTCCTACAACCAGATGGTCGACGAGCTGGACCTCACCGACACGGTGGCGCACGCCGTCGGTGCCATGCCCGACAGCCTCGCCTTCGCGGCGACGAAGAAGTCGGTGAACCGCTTCCTCGGCATGTTCCAGTTCTCCGACGCCGACCTCAAGCAGAAGATCGGCATGCTCTCGGGTGGGCAGCGCGCCCGCGTCGCCATGGCCCAGTGCCTGCTCTCCGGAGCTTCGGTGCTCCTCCTCGACGAGCCGACGAACCACCTGGACCTCGCGAGCACGCAGGTGATGGAGCGCGCTCTCGTGCACTTCCCCGGCGCCATCGTCGTGGTCAGCCACGACCGGTTCTTCGCCGACAAGGTCGCGACGAAGCGACTGCGCATCGGCTGAACGAACGAGAACGCAGTCGTGGTCGTCATCCGAGCGGGATGACGACCACGACTGCGTTCTCGAGTCCTAGTCCTGGTCGCCGATGTCGGCCAGGCGCGCTTCCTCGTCGGCGGTGATCGCCGATTCGATGATCGGCCCGAGCGCGCCGTTCATGACGCCGTCGAGGTTGTACGCCTTGTACCCGGTCCGGTGGTCGGCGATGCGGTTCTCTGGGAAGTTGTAGGTGCGGATGCGCTCGGAGCGGTCCATCGTGCGGATCTGCGTCTTGCGGGCCGCGCTGTCGAGTGCCGCCTGCTCCTCCTGCTGACGCGCGAGGATCCGTGCGCGGAGGACGCGCATACCGGCCTCACGGTTCTGCAGCTGGCTCTTCTCGTTCTGCATCGACACCACGATGCCGGTCGGCAGGTGGGTGATGCGCACCGCGGAGTCCGTGGTGTTGACCGACTGACCGCCGGGGCCGCTCGACCGGTAGACGTCGATCTTCAGGTCGTTCTGACTGATCTCGACCTCCTCCGGCTCATCGACCTCGGGGAAGACGAGGACACCCGTGGTGGAGGTGTGGATGCGGCCCTGGGACTCGGTGGCCGGCACACGCTGCACGCGGTGCACGCCGCCCTCGTACTTGAGGTGCGCCCAGACCCCCTGCGACGGGTCGGTCGCGTTGGACTTGATCGCCACCTGGACGTCCTTGTAGCCGCCGAGGTCGCTCTCGGTGCGTTCGAGGAGCTCGGTCTTCCACCCCTTGGACTCCGCGTAGTGCAGGTACATCCGGAGCAGGTCGGCGGCGAAGAGCGCGCTCTCGGCGCCGCCTTCGCCACCCTTGATCTCCATGATGACGTCGCGGCCGTCGTCGGGGTCGCGCGGGATGAGGAGACGGCGGAGCTTCTCCTGGTTGGTCACCAGCAGCTCTTCGAGCACCGGCACCTCCTCGGCGAACGCCTCGTCCTCCTTGGCGAGTTCCCGAGCGGCGTCGAGGTCCTCCTGCGTCGCCTGCCAGGTGTGGTAGGCCGCGATGATCTTCGACAGCTCGGCGTAGCGGCGGTTGATCTTCTTCGACCGTGCGGGGTCGGCATGGACCGCCGGGTCGGCGAGCTGATCCTGGAGATCCTTGTGCTCGGCGACGAGCGTCTCAACTGATTCGAACATCGTTCTCTTCCTTCATCACCATCATGCGGCACCGGGGGCGAAACGGGACCGACCCCACCCGTTCCCGATGCCGGAGCGGCGCGGGTACGGATGGGGTCGGTCGGGACCGCTAGCGGTGGTTGTTCTCGTGTCCGTGGCTGTGCGAGGTCGGTGCGGGCATCGACTTCTGCATCTGGACAAGGAACTCCACGTTGGACGTGGTCTCCTTCAGCTTGCCGAGGACGACCTCGAGGGCCTGCTGCTGGTCGAGGCCGGCGAGGGCACGACGCAGCTTCCAGGTGACCTTGACCTCGTCGGGGGCGAGCAGCATCTCCTCGCGGCGGGTCGAGGACGCGTTGACGTCCACGGCCGGGAAGATCCGCTTGTCGGCGAGCTGGCGCGAGAGCCGGAGCTCCGAGTTGCCGGTGCCCTTGAACTCCTCGAAGATGACCTCGTCCATCTTGGAACCGGTCTCGACGAGCGCGGTCGCGAGGATCGTGAGGGATCCGCCGTTCTCGATGTTGCGAGCGGCACCGAAGAAGCGCTTCGGCGGGTACAGCGCCGCGGCGTCGACACCACCGGAGAGGATCCGACCCGAGGCGGGTGCGGCCAGGTTGTAGGCACGACCGAGACGCGTGATCGAGTCGAGCAGCACGACGACGTCGTGGCCGAGCTCGACGAGACGCTTGGCGCGCTCGATCGCGAGTTCGGCGACCGTCGTGTGGTCCTCGGCCGGCCGGTCGAAGGTGGAGGCGATGACCTCACCCTTCACCGTGCGCTGCATGTCGGTGACCTCTTCGGGACGCTCGTCGACGAGCACGACCATGAGGTGGACCTCAGGGTTGTTGATCGAGATCGCGTTGGCGATCTGCTGCAGGACGATGGTCTTCCCGGCCTTCGGCGGGGCGACGATCAGGCCGCGCTGGCCCTTGCCGATCGGTGCGACGAGGTCGATGATGCGCTGCGTGAGCTTCGTCTGCTCCGTCTCGAGACGGAGACGCTCCTGCGGGTACAGCGGGGTCAGCTTGCCGAACTCGACGCGTGCGCCGGCCTCGTCGACGGACAGGCCGTTGACGGAGTCGACCTTGACGATCGCGTTGTACTTCTGGCGGCTGCTGCTGTCGTTGTCGCGCGGCTGACGGATGGCCCCGACGACGGCGTCGCCCTTGCGCAGGTGGTACTTCTTCACCTGGCCGAGGGAGACGTAGACGTCGTTGGTGCCCGGGAGATAGCCGGAGGTGCGCACGAAGGCGTAGTTGTCGAGGACGTCGAGGATACCGGCGACCGGGATGAGGACGTCGTCCTCGGCGATCTCGGGCTCGACGTCGTCGTTCTGCACGGATCCGCGACGCTTGCGGTCGCGGTAGCGGCTGCGGCCGCCACGACCCTCGGACTCGTCGCCCGGTGCGCCCTGGTTGCCCTGACCGCCCTGGTTGCCGCGGTTCTGCCCCTGCTGCTCCTGCTTGGCGTCGGCCTTCTGGCCGGCGTCGGCGTTCTGGCCACCGTTGTTCTGGTTGCCGTTGTTCTGGCCGCCGTTGTTCTGGTTGCGGCCACGGCCGCGACCGCGACGCCCGCCGGACGACTGGCCGTCCTGCTGCTCGCCGTCCTGGGTGTCGTCGGCGTCCGTGTTGGCGGCGTCGTCGTTCGAGTCCTGCTCGGAGGCGTTCTGTGCTGCGCGGTGCTGCTCGCCGCCGGCCTGCTCGCCGGCGCCCTGCTCAGCCGTGTTCTGCTCGGCGTCGTCGGCGTTGCGGTCACGATCGCGTCCGCGACCACGGCGGTTGCCTCGTGAACGCCTCGGGGTCTGCTCGGGGGTCGTCTCGTCGGCGCTCTGCGTCTCGGCGGTCGCGGCGGCGTCGTCGGACTGCTCGGCGGGAGCCGCGTCGGCCGGAGCGGACGGTGCCTCGGCCTCGACCGGGGCGGGTGCGGCAGCCGGCGCAGCCGGTGCCTCGACGACGGGAGCGCCGACGATCGGGGTCGCGTTCGGGGCGACGGTGGCCGTCGTGGCCCGGCGGGACTTGCGTCGCGCCGGCGGGGCCGCCTTCTCGGCGCCGAAGGCCTGGTCGAGCGCGAGGTCGAGCTCGGGCAGCTTGGACTGCACCGGTGCCTCCGGCGCGACTTCGAGCGCGGAGACCGACTCGATGACGTCGGCGGTCTCGGTGGCCGCGGCGTCGGTGTCGGTGTCGGTGCTGTTCTGGATGGTCTGGATGGCTTCGACCAGCTCGCCCTTGCGGAGCTTCGAGGCTCCGGCCACTCCGAGAGCGGCGGCGAGACGCTGCAGGTCGGCGACCTTGAGCGTCTTCGGGTCGGCATCCAGCGAGACGCCTGAGGCGCCTTCGTTGACGTCTGTCACGTGTGTCTTCCTTCCCTTGCGTCGAGACAGAGCTGTCTCGCGCAGGCGGCGATCGCACCGGAATCCTGTGCGGCGAGTGGGTGATGTTCACACGACGCAGAGCCTGTGCGGATAGCCCGGTGCGACGACCCGGCGGAGCGCTGCTCAGCAGGATGGAAACACGGTGGGACCCGAACAGACGCGATCAATTGGTGCGAAAGCGATGATTGTGCGGAATTGCCCCGGAAGCCGGTTACGCCGGAGAGGCGGGGTGGGCCGGGTGCCCTCCCACTGTAGCACCCTTGAAGTCGACCGCGAGCATGAGCGACTGCCACGGGGTGGTGGCGTGCTCGGCGACCAGCGCGGTGGCTTCGAGGCGTCGTCCGGGATCGTCCGCGAGGACGAGGATCGACGGGCCGGCGCCGGACACGACGGCGGCGAAGCCGTGCTCGCGCAGCAGCGTGATGAGGGTGTTCGTCTCGGGCATCGCGGCGGCGCGGTAGCTCTGGTGGAGCCGATCCTCGGTGGCCGCGAGCAGGAGCTCGGGGCTCTGCGTGAGCGCGGCGACGAGGAGCGCCGAACGGGAGACGTTGAACGCGGCGTCGGCGTGCGGCACGTTGGCGGGCTGCAGGCTGCGGGCGAGTTCCGTGGACATCGTGTGCTCGGGGACGAGCACGAGCGGCGAGACCCCGCGGTGGACGATGAGCTTCTTGTGCTGTGGACCTTCGTCCGTCGTCCAGGCGATCGTCAGACCGCCGAACAGCGCCGGAGCGACGTTGTCGGGGTGACCCTCCATCTCCGTCGCGAGCCGGAGGAGGTCGTCCGGACCGAGCTCGACCCGACCCTCGAGGAGCCCCTTCGCCGCCATGATGCCGGAGACGATCGCGGCGCCCGAGGAACCGAGGCCGCGGCCGTGCGGGATGACGTTCCGCGCGACGACGTCGAGACCGGGGAGGTCGTGGCCGTAGGCACGCAGAGCGTGTGCGATCGCGGTGATCACGAGGTTCGACGCGTCGGTCGGCACCTCGCCGGCGCCGACGCCGATGACCTCCACGAACACGCCCGGCTCCTCGCGGACCGTGAGGGTCAGCTCGTCGTACAGGGCGAGCGCCAGACCGAGCGTGTCGAAGCCGGGGCCGAGGTTGGCGGTGGTCGCCGGCACCTTCACGGTGACGGTGCGTCCGATCGCAAGCGGTTCGGTGTGACTCATAGGGATGCCTGCAATCTGGTGAGAGGTCGGCGAGCGACGCGGTCGGTGGTCGTGCGGTTCGGCACCTACTCGGCTCCTTCGACCCGGAGCACGGACACGACCCGCTCGACATGGGCGTTCGAGGCGAGCTGCTCGACCGTGGCCGCGAGGGCCGATTCGAGCGCCCGGTGGGTGCCGATGACCAGGGTAGCGGTCGACAGCGTCCCGTCCGAGGAGGCCACGGACTGCTGGAAGGTCTCGACCGAGACGCCGCCGTCGCTGAGGATCCCCGCGACCGCGGCGAGCACGCCGGGTTCGTCGGCCACCTCGAGGGTCACCTGGTATCGCGTCGTGACGCGGCCGATCTCGAGGACCGGCAGGTCGGCGTGCGTGGACTCGCCGACACCGGGACCGCCGGCGACGTGACGGCGGGCCGCCGAGACGAGGTCGCCGAGCACCGCGGAGGCGGTCTCCTTGCCGCCGGCGCCGGCGCCGTAGAACATCAGGCTCCCGGCGTTCTCGGCCTCCACGAACACGGCGTTGTTGCCGCCGTGCACTGCGGCGAGCGGGTGCTCCCGACCGATGAGCGCCGGGTAGACGCGGGCGGACAGGCCCTCCTCGCCGGTGGTCTCGTCGACGATCCGCTCGGCGATCGCGAGCAGCTTGATGACGTAGCCCTCGCTGCGGGCGAGGTCGACCTGCGCCTTCGTGATGCCGGTGATGCCCTCACGGTGGACGGCCTCGACGGGGACGGTGGTGTGGAAGGCGAGACTCGCCAGGATGGTCGCCTTCTGCGCCGCGTCGTAGCCCTCGACGTCGAGGGTCGGGTCGGCCTCGAGGTACCCGAGCTCGCTCGCGACGGCCGCCGCGTCCTCCATCGTGTCGCCGAAGCGGTCCATCCGGTCGAGCATGTAGTTCGTGCTGCCGTTGACGATGCCGAGCACCCGGTTGATGCGGTCGCCCGCGAGGCTCTCCCGCAGTGGCCGGATGATCGGGATCGCCGCGGCGACGGCCGCCTCGTAGTACAGCTGGGCGCCGACCTGCTCAGCGGCGTCGAACAGTTCAGGGCCGTGCGTCGCGAGCAGCGCCTTGTTGGCGGTGACGATGTCGGCACCGGCGTTGATGGCCTGCAGGATGTGACTGCGCGCGGGCTCGATGCCGCCGATGAGTTCGATCACGATGTCGGCGCTCAGGATGAGCTGCTCGGCATCGGTCGTGTACAGCTCCTTCGGCAGGTCGACGTCGCGAGGTGCGTCGACGTCGCGCACGGCGATGCCGATGAGCTCGAGGCTCGCTCCGGCGCGGGACGCCAGTTCGTCGGCGTGCTCGAGCAGCAGACGCGCCACCTGCGAGCCCACCGATCCGGCGCCCAGCAGGGCGACCTTCAGTCCGCGGTATTCGATCATTCCGTGTCCAATCCCGCATCGCGGCTGAGGAGGTCGTGCTCGGTCTCGCCCCGCACGATGACGCGGGCCGCGCCACCCGACACGGCGACGACGGCCGGGCGACCGAGGTAGTTGTAGTTGCTCGCGAGGGACCAGCAGTAGGCCCCGGTCGCGGGGACGGCCAGGAGGTCGCCGTCGCGGACGTCGGCCGGCAGGTAGTCGGCGTTCACGACGATGTCGCCCGACTCGCAGTGCTTGCCGGCGATCCGGACGAGCGCGGGGGACGCTTCGCTCACGCGATCGGCGATCCGGACCGCGTAGTCCGCGCCGTACAGCGACGGCCGGGCGTTGTCGCTCATCCCGCCGTCGACGCTGACGTAGCGTCGGACGGCCGTCTCGCCCTCGTCGTTCCAGGCGACCACGACGTCCTTGATCGTGCCGACCTCGTAGAGCGTGATGCCGGCGCCGCCGATGATCGCGCGTCCCGGTTCGAAGGCGAGCTTCGGGATCCGGACGCCGTGGAGGTCTGCCGCAGCCTGGACACCGGCGAGGATGTCCGCCGCGAGCTGCTCGATCGGCGTCGGGTCGTCGGCGCTGGTGTAGGCGATGCCGAAGCCGCCACCGAGGTTGAGCTCGGGCACGGGGCCGCCCTCGAGCAGGCGCGCGTGCAGGGCGAGCAGGCGAGCGGCTGATTCGGCGAACCCGTCGGACCCGAAGATCTGCGAGCCGATGTGGCAGTGGAGTCCGAGGAAGTCGAGCGAGGCGTGGGCCCGGATGCGCGCCACGGCGTCGGCGGCGTCCTCGAGCGGCAGGCCGAACTTCTGGTCCTCGTGGGCGGTCGCGAGGTACTCGTGCGTGTGGGCGTGGACGCCGCTGTTCACGCGCAGCCGCACCGACTGGACCCGGCCGGCGCGCTCGGCCGCCGCAGCGACGCGGTCGATCTCGGTGAGGCTGTCGAGCACGATCGCGCCGATCCCGACACCCACGGCTCGCTCGATCTCCGCGACCGACTTGTTGTTGCCGTGGAAGCCCAGCTGGGCCGGGTCGGTTCCGGCGGCGAGTGCGACGGCGAGTTCTCCACCGCTGCAGATGTCGATGCGGAGGCCCTCCGCCGTCATCCACCGCGCGACCTCGGCCGAGAGGAACGCCTTCCCCGCGTAGTAGACGGCGACACTCGTGCCGCGGGCCGCCGCTTCACGCTCGAACGCCTCCCTCAGCGTGCGGGCGCGGGCCCGCGCGTCGTCCTCGTCGACGACGTAGAGCGGCGTGCCGAAGCGCTCCTGGAGCGTGCGGACGTCGACGCCGCCGAGCCGCAGGAGGCCGTCGGTGTCGCGGGCGGCCGAGGCCGGCCACACGGCCGGATCGAGCGCGTTCGGATCGACGGGCTCGGCGAGCCAGTCGGGGGCGAGGGGGTTTCTGGCCACGGGGGTGTCCTGAGTCCTGTTGAGCGGAAAAGGAGGTTCTCGTTGGGCGAGCGGACCCGGTTTGGCCCCTGAAGCACCGATTTGCAGAGCACCGATGAAGGTGGATGCGCACGACCCGGTGGTTGGTGATCCCGGTCGTCCGCACCCATCGCCGCTCGGTTGGAACGACTGTGGTGGAACACGGGCCGGAGGGCCCGACGGCACACCTCACCGCCCGGTCGGAGCAGTGGGTGTGTGGAAAGTCTAGCGAGACGCGCGTGACCGTGCAGCATCGTGACGTCGGGTGGCCCGCTCCCCTCCCCCGCCGGGTGGCGGGGCGAGGCTCAGTCGCAGCTGCCGAGCGTCTGCAGCGACGCCTCGTCGAGGCGGAGCGTCGTCGACGTCAGGGTGGCGGTCGCCGCCTCCGGCGTCACCGCGAGTCCATCGAGGTCGACCCCCTCGGGCAGGTACTGGGCGACGCAGATGCTCGGCGGGTCGCCCTGCAGGAAGCCGGTCACGAGCGCCCGCAGGTCGATGACGCCGAGGAGGCCGGTGTCGACGTTGACGGACGTCGGCATGAGGTTCACGCGGTCGACCGTGGTGGTCGGCGCCACGGAGAAGTCGTACGGGATCGTGAACCCGAGGACGGTCGCCTCGCCCGCGTATCCGATCTCGTCGTCGCCGAGGGTGAGCGTGCCCTGGAGCCCGGCCGTCTTGGCGAGGTCCGCCGCTCCGGCAGCGTCGATCCTGATGGTCGCCACCACCCGACCGATGGTCTGCTCCGGGTCGAGGGGGACCCGGTCCGCACTGACCCGGAGGTCCAGCGGGACGCCGTCGACGCTCGCGTCCGGTGCACGCAGGTCGACGTGCTCGAATGTTCCGGTGAAGTACTGGGCGATGACCGAGGCACCGCCGATCGACACGGCGACGTCCGCGTCGACGTTCTCGGGCAGGCTCTGCTCGATCTGCGTCGCGACGCGCTCCTCGGCGACGCCGCGCACGATCGTGTCGGCGATCAGGAACGCGCCGACGAGGACGACGAGCACCCCGACGACGATGACGATCGGAAGCCAGGGACGCCTGCGCTTGCCCGACGGTTGCTGCTCACTCATGTTCCGAGGGTAGCGAACCGTCGTCTCCGGGGCCGCGTCAGCAGGCCTGGTCGAGCTCGACCTCCGGCATGTCGAGCACCCTGCCGCTGAATCGCTCCCAGTCGGCAGCAGAGGTGGGGTACAAGGCAGCCAACGTGAACCCTTCCAGCTCGGTGAGGTTCGAGTCCTCCAAGGAACTCTTCGTCAGGACCTCCGGGGAGGTGAACGCCGCACGAACCGGGTCACCGGGGATGACGAACGCCGGCGCGACGGTCTTCCCGCCCTCGCCCCGGACGACGACGGAGAGTGCCCCGTCGATCTGCAGCGTGCTCGTGCCCACCTCCTCGAGCTCGATCTCGAACAGCGCGCACTGCACCGGGGGCGAGACGATGTTCTGGAGGTAGTCCATGGTGCCGACGCTGCCGGCGTGCAGGCCGTCGGGGAACCGCAGGCGGATCGAGACGCCGGACCCTTCCGTCCCGAAGGGTGCGAACGCTCGGAGGTCCACGGCCGACGCGGAGGTCGCGCTCGGCGTCGCGGTGCCGGGAACGCCCGAGCCCTGGCCGACACAGCCGGAGAGCGACAGGGCCGCCGCGATCACGACGACGACGAGGGACGGGCGGGAGGTGAGGCTGCGCATCCTGTCACGCTACCGAAGGACTCACCGCTCGGACAGCGCACACCGGAGATCGGCGCGAGCGCAGGACCGTTCCCGAGGGACCGTCCTGCGCTCGCGCCGTTCTCCTGCTGCGGGGAAGCTACATGCGCTCCGGCGCGGAGACGCCGAGGAGCGCCAGCCCGTTGCGGATGACGGTGCCGGTCGCCTCGTTCAGCCAGAGACGCGTGCGGTGCAGGTCGGTGACCGGCTCCTCCCCCATCGGGACGACGCGGCAGCTGTCGTACCACTTGTGGTACAGGCTCGCGGTCTCCTCCAGGTGCCGGGCGACGCGGTGCGGCTCGCGCAGCTGTGCGGCCTGCGCGACGATCCGCGGGAACTCCTGGAGGACGCCGAGGAGCGCCGACTCCGTCTCGTGGACGAGCAGCTCCGGTGCGAAGGCGCTGCGGTCGACCCCGGCCGAGGCGGCGTTGCGCGCCACCGAGTTCGTGCGGGCGTGCGCGTACTGGACGTAGAACACGGGGTTGTCGTTCGTCCGGCTGCGGAGCTGCTCCGGGTCGAGGGCCAACGGCGAATCGGCCGGGTAGCGACCGAGCGAGTACCGCAGGGCGTCCGTCCCGATCCAGGCCTGCAGGTCGTCCAGCTCGATGATGTTGCCAGCGCGCTTGGAGAGTCGGGCGCCGTTCACGCTCACGAGCTGCCCGATGAGCACCTCGATGTCGCGGTCCGGGTCGTCTCCGGCCGCACCCGCGAGCGCCTTCAACCGGTGGACGTACCCGTGGTGGTCGGCACCGAGCAGGTAGATCTTGTGCTGGAAGCCGCGGTCGCCTTTGTTCAGGTAGTACGCGGCGTCGGCGGCGAAGTAGGTGTAGACGCCGTTGGAGCGACGGATGACGCGGTTCTTGTCGTCGCCGAAGTCCGTCGTGCGCACCCAGACGGCGCCCTCCTCGTCGAACACGTGCCCCTGCTCGCGCAACCGGTCCACGGCCTGGTCGATGAGGCTCGTGCCGTCCTCGCCCGTCGCGTGCAGGGTGCGCTCGCTGAACCAGACGTCGAAGTGGACGTTGAAGCGCTCGAGGGACGCGCGGATCTCACCGAGCTGCAGGGCGTAGGCGCGTTCCCGCGCGACCTCACGGGCGTCCGGACGCTCGAGGAGGTCGGGGATCTCGGCCAGCACGGTCTTCGCGAGGTCGCCGATGTACGCCCCGGGATAGCCGCCCTCAGGCGTCGGCTCACCCTTGGCCGCGGCGAGGATCGAGTCCGCGAAGGTGTCCATCTGGTTGCCGGCGTCGTTGATGTAGTACTCGCTGACGAGCGTCGCACCGGACGCGCTCAGCACGCGGGCCAGGGAGTCGCCGAGCGCGGCCCAGCGCGTGTGGCCGATGTGCAGCGGGCCGGTCGGGTTGGCCGAGACGAACTCGATGTTGATGGTCTGACCGGCGAGGCTGTCGTTGCGGCCGAACGCGTCGCCGGCGTCGACGATCACCTTCGCGAGCGCACCCGCGGCAGCGGCGTCGAGACGCACGTTGATGAACCCGGGGCCGGCGACCTCGACCGAGGCGACACCGTCGACCTGCACGAGCGCGTCGGCGAACTCCTGCGCGAGCTCGCGCGGGTTGGCCCCCACCCGCTTCGCGAGCTTCATCGCGATGTTGCAGGCCCAGTCGCCGTGATCGCGGTTCTTCGGACGCTCCAGCACCACGTCGTCGACCGACACCGCGACCTCGTCGGTGATGCCCGCCGCCTCGCGTCGTCGTTCGACGATCGGAACGACGATGGCGTGCAGGGCGGAGGCGAGGTCTTCAGGAGTCACGAGGAGCGATTCTACCCGGGCGCGTCGCACCGGCGACACGGTGGGCCTCGGGGGCGACCGTCAGGCGAGCACGACCGCCTGCGCCGGGTCGTCGGCGGGCAGGACGTCGATCAGGGCGTCGATCCGCATGTCCTCGACGGTCACGTTGCCGTGGTGGTTGCTCAACCAGGCCACGTCCGCGGCGTCGCGTCCGGTGGCGATGCGGACGAGCGACTGACGCGGTGCCAGGCCCGTCGCGTCGACCACGTGCCAGGCGCCGTCGACGAAGCCCTCGGCCACCGCGTGGAAGTCCATGGGGACGAGACCCGGGGCGTAGACCGCGGCGTACCGGGCCGGGATGTCGAGCGCCCGCAGCATCGCGATGGTCAGGTGCGCGAAGTCCCGGCACACACCACGGCCCGCGGCCAGGGTCGACACCGCACTGTCCGACACGGTCGTGGAGCCGGAGACGTAGGAGAGGTGTCGTCCGACCCAGGCCGCCACCCACGGCAGCACCTGCAGACCGCCGGAAACCGTGCCGTCCTCGTGCAGGCGACGGTGCTCGAGCAGGTAGCCGAGCTCGGAACGCGCGAGCGAGAACAGCGCGTCCGACTCGCAGTACCGGCTGGGACGGAGGTACGTCACGGTCTCTAGTGCGTCCACGGGACGCGGCACGGCCTGCCCGACGACCACCGCCTCGTAGTCGACCTGCAACCGGCCGGGCTCGGCGATGACCCGGTGGAGTCGTGTGTCGTCCGGGCCCACGATCTCGGTGACGGCGCACGGGCCGTCCGAGGAGTGCACCTGCAGTCGCTCGCTCGCCAGCGGGGTGCCGCCGGCTGCAGCGATGGAGAAGATGAGGTCGGCTCGATCGTGCACCCGCAGATCGAGCGACGCGGTCAGGGTGCGCTGCATGACCTCATTGTCCCACGCGACCGGGGACGCTGATCCCGCACGCCTCCGGTACCGGCGTGGGTCCCGACTCTGGTAGCTTGGACACGTTCCGCCTTCGTAGCTCAGCGGAAGAGCGCTTCCCTCCGGAGGAAGAAGTCGCTGGTTCGAATCCAGTCGAGGGCACCATCACCATCTCGCGAGGTCCTGCTTCGCGTCGCTCCGACTCCGGGACGCGGGGGCCATGCACCGAGCCGATCCCCTCCCGAAGCCGACGACCCGCTTCCTGCGCTGGGCCAGCGCCGCTGAGCTCGACCTCGCCGGCACGGCCGCCCGGCTGGACGCGTCCGCCCGCGACCGCCTCGACGCCTCGACCGCGACCGCGGCCCGTCGGTTCCTGTTCGGTCGCGCACTGCTCGTGCGCACCGTCGCGGAGACGATCGGCACCGACCCCGAGCGGATCGAGGTCACGGCGGTCTGCCCGGACTGCGGTCTCGCGCACGGACGACCACGGGTGCGCTTCGGAGACCGGACCGTCCACGTGAGCGTCTCCCACACCGCCGACGCCTCCGCGGTCGCGGTGTCGATCGAGCACCCTGTCGGTGTCGACGTCGAACGGCTCGACGCGGCCCGGTTCACCGGGGTCGAGGACGTCGCCCTCACCCCCGCGGAACGGGAGCAGTGGCAGCGGCTGCCGGACCGACGACGCTTGCGGGCGCTCGCCGAGCGCTGGACGGCGAAGGAAGCCGTGACGAAGGCTCTCGGTACGGGCCTCATGACCGATCCGGCGACGATCGACCTCGGGCCGGATGCCGCACCGCACGTCACCGAGACCGCTGGCCGCCGCTTCGTCGTCGACCACCCGGATACCGCGCCGGGATTCGTCGTCGCGACGGCCCTCCTGCTCCCCTGACCCGGTTCAGCCGACGGGGAACGGCGGGAGCGCCTCCTGGAAGAGCCACGCGTCGAGGAGCGGCTCGACCGGTGCCGGCGCATGTCGATCGGCCGTCCGGACGAAGTCGTCCGTCGACACGCTCGAGTGCCGGAAGGATGCCACCCAGTCACGCAGGAGGTCGAAGAACGCCTCGTCACCGAGCAGTCGACGCACGGCGTGCAGGGCGATCGCGCCCCGCTTGTAGACCCGGTCGTCGAACATGTCCGCGGGTCCCGGGTCGCCGACGACGAGGTCCTGCGGTGCCCGTCGGAGCGCTGCGTAGTGCGCCCGGGCACAGGCGTCGGCGCTCTCGGCCCCCGACTCCTCCGACCACAGCCACTCGGCGTAGCAGGCGAAGCCCTCGTGCAACCAGATGTCCCGCCAGGTGGCGATCGTCAGGCTGTTCCCGAACCACTGGTGGGCGAGCTCGTGCGCGATCAACCGCTCCGAACCGCTGACGCCGTCGACGTGGTTGCGGCCGAACACGCTCATCCCCTGCGCCTCGAGGGGGATCTCCAGCACGTCGTCGGTGACGACGACGCCGTAGCTGCCGAAGGGGTAGGGGCCGAAGGCACGCTCGAAGCACGCCAGCATGTCGACCTGGTCGGCGAAGTCGTGTCGGAACCGCGCGGTGAGGTCGCGCGGCAGGTGTGCGACGACCGGCACCGTGCTCGTCGCGACCCGAGCGCTGACGGCGAGCCGCTGGTACCGGCCGATCTGCACCGTCGCGAGGTAGGCGGCCATCGGTTCGGGCTGCTCGTAGACCCACGTGGTCCGGCTCGCGCGGGCGACCCGCGACACCAGCTCCCCGGGGGCGACGACCGTGTACGCCGACGACGCCGTGACACTGATGCGGTAGGACGACTTGTCCGAGGGGTGGTCGTTGCAGGGGAACCAACTCGATGCGCCGCACGGCTGGGACGCCACGATGACGCCGTCCTCGAGTTCCTCCCAGCCGATCTCGCCCCAGGGGCTGCGCACGGGACGGGGCGCACCCGAGTACCGGACGAGCACGGAGAACTCGGCGCCGTCCGCGATGGTGTTCCGGGGCGTCAGCGTGAGCTTGCCCGAGCCGTGCGTCCGCTTCGCGTCGACCCCGTCGACCTGGACACGGGTGACGCGCAGCGCGGCGAGGTCGAGCGAGAACCGCGTGAGCTCCTCCGTCGCGACGGCGGTGAGTCGAGCCGTCCCGGACAGGGCGTTTCGGTCGACGTCGTAGTCGAACTCCAGCTCGTACCGGACGACGCGGTAGCCACGGTTCCCGCTGGAGGGCGTGTAGGGGTCGCCTGCGCTCCGCAGACGGGCGAGAGCCTCCCCCATCAGGACGCGACCTGGGGCTCCCGGTACTCCGCCGTCGTCACCTCGCGCCACGGGCCGATCGGGTTGCCGCTCCACCGGGTGCCCGCGGGGACGCGTTCGCCGCGCATGACGAGCGAGGCCGGTCCGACCGTCGCGTCGTCGTCGATCCGCGCTCCGGGGAGGATGACGCTGTGCGGCCCGAGCGTGGCGCCCGATGCGAGTTCGACCTGATCCATACTCATGATTCGATCATGGAACAGGTGCGTTTGCACAACGCAGCCCCGGTTGACCGTCGCGCCGTCGCCGAGTCGGACGAGGTCGGCCTCCGGCAGCCAGTAGCTCTCGCACCAGACCCCACGACCGATGCGGGCACCGAGCGAGCGCAACCACCAGGTGAGGGCGGGGGTGCCGGTGGCGGGGGCCGCGAACCAGGGTGCCGCGACCATCTCGACGAAGGTGTCGGACACCTCGTTGCGCCAGATGAACGAGGACCAGAGCGGGTGCTCCCCTGTGCGGATCGGGCCGACGATCACCCATTTGGCGACGGTCGTGATCCCCGCCGCGACCGCGCCGGCGGCCAGGAGCACGGCTCCGCTGACGGCGATCGCGACACCGAGACCCCAGGTGTCGGCGAACCAGGCGAGCGCGAGGAGCACCAGGAGCGCGATGCCGGTCGTCACCATGACGGGGACGATGCGGCAGAGTTCCCACAGTGCGCGGGCGATCCGGAGCCGGAGCGGCGGGTCGTAGGTCCGGTCGAGATCGGCGTCGGACACCTGCCGCCGGAGTCGCATCGGTGGGCTTCCGAGCCAGGACGAGCCGGACTTGGCCTTCCGCGGTGCGGCCGACAGCACGGCGACGAGCCCGTTCTTCGGAACGTGCATGCCGGGGCCCGCCATGCCGGAGTTGCCGAGGAAGGCGCGCTTGCCGACGGACGCACCGGCGATCCGCATCCACCCGCCACCGAGCTCGTAGGAGGCCACCATCGTGTCGTCCGCGAGGAACGCACCGTCGCCGACGGTCGTCATCCGCGGGAGGAGGAGGACCGTCGACGCCTCCACGTTGCGCCCGACCTTCGCCCCGAGCAGGCGGAGCCAGACGGGCGTGAAGAGGCTCGCGTACAGGGGGAAGAGGAGGGTGCGCGCGGCGTCCAGGAGCCGCTCCGTTGCCCACACCTGCCAACCGACCCGACTGCGCACCGGGAAGTAGCCCTCGCTGAGACCGAGGCCGAGCAGCCGGACGAGGCCGATCGTGCTGATCGCCAGGACGACGAACCACACGAGGGTGGCGACGGGCACCCAGAGGAGCGCGCGCCAGGAGAACTCGAGCAGACTGGTCGCGCCCGACGCGCCGGCCGCCACGACCGCCGCCGCCAGCACGAAGGCGAGGAACGGCAGCACCGACAGCAGCGCCGATCCCGCGCCGTACGCGAACAGCCAGCGTCGGCGACGCGGGGGTCGTTCGGTCGGCCACACCGGTTTCGCCTTGCCGACGCGGACGGCGGGCGACCCCGACCACAGGTGTCCGGAGGGGACGCGGCCGAAGACGGAC
Source organism: Plantibacter sp. VKM Ac-2876 (assembly GCF_015350715.1). Lineage (NCBI taxonomy): Bacteria > Bacillati > Actinomycetota > Actinomycetes > Micrococcales > Microbacteriaceae > Plantibacter > Plantibacter sp. VKM Ac-2876. Next base: position 214,888 of record NZ_JADKSI010000004.1, read on the forward strand.
GATCCCGGCGCGATCTCCGCACGCTTGCCGATCCGGGTGCCGGCGAGCAGGGTGCTGCGAGCGCCCACCGTGCTCTCCGCGCCGATGTGGACGTGGCCGAGCCGGAGTGTGTCGCCGTCGACCCAGTAGCCGCGGAGGTCGACCTCGGGCTCGATCGATGCGCGCGCCCCGACGGTGAGGAACCCGGTGACGGGCGGCACGCTGTGGAGGTCCGTGTCGGCACCGATCTTCGCGCCGAGCGCCCTGGCGTAGCCCGAGATCCAGGGGGCTCCGGCGAGACTCACCGCGCCGACCGTGTCGGCGACGCGTTCGGCGAGCCAGAGTCGCACATGGACCGAGCCGCCGCGCGGGTAGTCGCCCGGGCGGACGCCGACGAGGAGGAGCTTCGCCGCGACGACGGAGATCGCCATGCGTCCGATCGGGGTGATGACCACGAGGAAGCCGAGGGCGATCCACCACCAGGAGACCTTGGGGAGGTACGGGACGTCCGCGACGAGGCCGAGGACCCGACTGCCGGCGAGCAGGTACACGAGCCACCGGAGTCCGACGAGGATGAGGAGCGGGACACCCAGGAGGGTCTGCGCCCACTGGGTCGCGAGCGGCGTCGGGAGCACGGGGTCCGCGACGGCCGCCCGACTGCGACGCTCGGGGCGTCGGCCGTCGAGTTCGGCGGCCATCGCGCCGAGTCGGGGGTGGCCGTAGATGTCGGCGACGGTGAACTCGGCATCGCGGGTGCGGATGAGTGACACGAGCTGCGCCGCGGCCAGGCTGCCGCCGCCCAGGCTGAAGAAGTTGTCGCTCTCGGCCGTGACCCGGACGCCGAGGACGGCCGTCCACTGCTCGGCGAGCCACGCGGCGGTGCCGGACAGGGTCGAGGCGTCCTCCCCGTCGGCGGCGCCGAGCGGCCACGGCAGCGCGGCCCGGTCGACCTTGCCGGAGGTACGGGTGGGCAGCTCGCCGACGACCGCGAGGAGCGGGACGAGCGGTGCCGGGAGCTGCTCACGGAGGGTGTCGAGCGCCCGCTCGACGGAGAACCCGTCGCGGTCGGGCACCGCGAGGTACCCCACGAGGACGGCGTTCCCGGCGGCGGTGCGCTGGACGGCTGCTGCCGCACCCGAGACGCCCGGCAGCGCCTGCAAGGCGGCCTCGATCTCCCCGAGTTCCACGCGCCGACCGCCGATCTTCACCTGATCGTCCGCGCGCCCCTGGAACACGAGTCCTGCGGCCTCGTAGCGGACGAGGTCGCCGCTCCGGTACGCCCGCGACCACCCGATGCTCGGCATGGGCGCATACCGTTCGGCGTCCTTGGCCGGGTCGAGGTACCGGGCGAGTCCGACGCCGCCGATGATGAGTTCGCCGACGCCGCCCTGCTCGACCGGGACGCCCTCGGCGTCGACCACGGCGAGGTCCCACCCGTCGAGTGGCAGCCCGATGCGCACGGGCTGCTCGCCGGTCAGCAGCGCGGCGCAGGCGACGACGGTGGCCTCGGTGGGTCCATAGGTGTTCCAGACCTCGCGACCGTCCACGGCGAGCCGGGCGGCGAGCTCCGGCGGGCAGGCCTCGCCGCCGAAGATGAGCATGCGGATGTTCTCGAGGGATTCGGCGGGCCACATCGCCGCCAGCGTGGGCACCGTCGACACCACGGTGATGCCCTTCGCGGTGAGCCAGGGTCCGAGGTCCATGCCGCTGCGGACGAGCGAGCGCGGCGCCGGGACCAGGCACGCGCCGTGTCCCCAGGCGAGCCACATCTCCTCGCAGGACGCGTCGAAGGCGACGGACAGGCCGGCCAGCACACGATCACCGGGGCCGAGCGGTTCGGCCTGGAGGAAGATCCGCGCCTCGGCGTCGACGAACGCGGCGGCAGAGCGGTGCGAGACGGCGACGCCCTTCGGCGTGCCCGTCGAGCCGGAGGTGAAGATGATCCAGGAGTCGTCGTCGAGTCGCGGTGGTTCGAGGACCGGGATCGCGCGGGTGCCCGGGTGGGGTGCCGCGCCCGTCGCGAGTTGCACCCGGTCGGGATCGGCGCCGTCATCGGCCGGGTCCTCCGTTCCGCGGCGCGAGCGTTCGAAGACACCGCCGTCGACCAAGACGCCGACGACGGCCGCCTCACCGAACACGAGTCGTGCCCGCTCCTCCGGGTCGTCGGCGTCGACGGGGACGTAGGCCGCTCCCGTGAACAGGATCCCGAGGATCCCGAGGTAGAGGTCGCGGGTGCCCGAGGCGATCCGGACACCGACCCGGTCACCGCGGCGGACCCCGGCGGCGAACAGCCCGGCCGCGACCCGCTCGGCGCTGAGGACGAGCTCGCGGTAGCTGAGCGCCCCCTCCGCGTCCTCGATCGCCGAGGCTTCGGGGTGCGACGCGGCGACGTCACGGAGGACGTCGAGGAGGGTGCGCTCGGCCGGTGCGCGCACGCCACCGAGCAGCGCGGGCTGCCGCTCGATGAGGAGGGCGGTGCTGGTGTCGGCGTCCATACGCGATCCCCTGTCGTCCGGCTGTTCAGCGCCGCCAACGGTAGGCAGCGCGCATGGACGGTTGGTGAACACCAGTCAACCGCCAGATGTCGTGGAATCGTCGGCGACGCTCCGTCGGCCCCCGGCATCCTCGGAGGACGCGCGCCTACCATGGCCTGCATGACCATCGACTACTCCGTGCCCCAGGAACGCCAGCTCGTGACCGCCATCCCCGGCCCCCGATCGCTCGCCCTCACGGAACGGCGCCGCCGGGCGGTGTCGCGCGGTGCCGGCAACCTCGCGCCGGTGTGGATGGACCACGGCTCCGGCGGCATCCTCGTGGACGTCGACGGCAACCACATCATCGACCTCGGAACGGGCATCGGCGTGACGACCATCGGGCACGCCAACCCCGACGTCGCCGCGGCGGCAGCCGAGCAGGCCACGAAGCTCACGCACACGCTCTTCACCGTGACGCCCTACGAGAACTACCTGCGCGTCGCGGAGAAGCTGTCCGAGATCACGCCGGGCGACTTCGAGAAGCGCTCGATCCTCCTGAACTCCGGTGCCGAAGCCGTCGAGAACGCGGTGAAGATCGCGAAGAAGTACACCGGACGTCGCGCGATCGTCGCCCTCGACCACGCCTTCCACGGGCGCACGAACCTGACGATGGCGATGACCTACCGGCCTGCGCCCGAGCGCCTCGGGTTCGGCCCGTTCCCGGGTGAGATCTACAGTGTCCCGCTCTCCTACCCCTTCCGCGACGGACTCGACGGAGCGGCGGCTGCCGAGGTGACGATCGACTACATCGAGCGGCACATCGGTGCGAGCGAGGTCGCCGCGTTCTTCGCCGAACCGGTCCTCGGCGACGGCGGCATCGTCATCCCCGCGCCCGGCTACTTCGCGCGCATCAGCGAGTGGTGCACCGAGAACGGGATCGTGTTCGTCGCCGACGAGATCCAGGCCGGCATCGGACGCACCGGCGCCTGGTACTCGATCGAGCACCACGGTGTCGTGCCCGATCTCATCACGAGTGCCAAGGGCATCGCCGGCGGCTTCCCGCTGTCGGCCGTGACCGGGCGCGCCGAGATCATGGACGCCGTCCAGCCCGGTGGTATCGGCGGCACCTTCGGCGGCAACCCGGTGTCCACGGCGGCCGCGCTCGCGACGTTCGAGGTCATCGAGCGCGAGGACCTGCTGGGCGAGGCACGTCGGGTGGAGGCGACCCTGCGATCGCTCATGGGTGACTGGGCCGAGCGGTTCGACATCGTCGGCGAGGTCCGGATCATCGGTGCGATGGCCGGCGTCGAGTTCGTCGTCCCCGGCACGAAGCAGCCGCACCCCACGGCGCTGCAGACCGTCATCGACGCGGCGATCGCCCAGGGGGTGCTCGTCCTCGACGCCGGCTCCTGGGACTCGGTGCTGCGACTCCTCCCGAGCGCGGTCATGTCCGACGAGCTCCTCCGCGACGCGGTGTCCGTCCTCGAAGACGCCCTGGGTCAGGTCTCCTCCTAGCGGCAGCGGTCGCGCGGGCGGCTCAGTCGACGGTGACGAAGTCGATGAGCTGCTCGACGCGACCGAGGAGCTCCGGCTCGAGGTCGTTGAAGGTCCGGACCTGACCGAGGATGCGCTTCCAGGCACGGGCGATGTCGGCCTGCGAGTCGTGCGGCCAGCCGAACGCCTGACAGATGCCCTTCTTCCACTCGATGGAGCGAGGGATGGTCGGCCACTCGCGCAGGCCGACCCTGGCGGGCTTCACGGCCTGCCAGACGTCGACGTACGGGTGCCCGACGATGAGGACGTTCCGGCCGTTCGGTCCGGCCATGACGGCGTCGGCGATCCGCTGCTCCTTCGAGCCGGGGACCAGATGGTCGACGAGGACGCCGACACGACGGTCGGGGCCCGGCCGGAACTCGGCGAGCGCGGCGTCGAGGTGGTCGACGCCCGCGAGGTACTCGACGACGACGCCTTCCACGCGGAGGTCGTCGCCCCAGACCCGCTCGACGAGTTCCGCGTCGTGGCGGCCCTCGACGAAGATCCGGCTCGCGCGAGCCACCCGAGCAGTCGTCTCCACCGCGAAGGAGCCGGAAGCGGTGCGCGCCCGCCCCGTCGGTGCACGCTTCGGCACGACGAGGACGACGGGCTCGCCCTCGAGGAGGAACCCCGCCCCCATCGGGAACACGCGCCGCTTGCCGCGGTAGTCCTCGAGCTCGACCGTCTTCGCCTCGACGCGCGTGATCGCGCCGCAGAAGCCGCCGAGTTCCTCGACCACGAGGTCGGTCACCGCCTCGACCTCGCGGGCCACCACGCGGTTCTTCTTCCGCCAGTCCCCCGCGAGGACGTCCTGACCGTACCTGTCTTCGAACACCCGTCAACGCTAACCAACCCTCCGACCTTTCTCAGGACGGCCTCGGCGTGGCGCGGCCGACACGCCGCAATCCAACCTCGACACGCCGACGCCGTCCTGAGTTGGGGACAGGTCGAGCGGTGGGTCGCCTGCAGCGGGAGGGCCTCCTGGCATGCGAAGCCGCCCGGCGCGGAGACACGCCCCGACTACGCTGCGGCGCGCTCGGCCTCGCGGGCGAGACCGCCGAGCAGGAGCCCGAGCTGGTCGTCGACGGTGCCGGGGTCCTCCGGGTGCCACTGCACACCGGTGATCGGCAGGGTGCGGTGCTCGACCGCTTCGACGGTGCCGTCGGAGGCCCAGGCGACGGCGCGGAGGCCTTCGCCCAGTTCGCCGACCGACTGGTGGTGGGCGCTCTGCACCTGGAGGTGACGGGCACCGAGTCGGAACGCGAGAGCACTCGAGGGGTCGAGCTCGACCTCGTGCGGGGTCATGCTCTCATCGACCGGGACGCCCTCGTTGCGGTGGGCGCTGTGCTCACCGAGGTCCTGCACGAGCGTCCCACCGAGGGCGACGTTGATGATCTGGTGACCGCGGCAGATCCCGAGCAGCGGTGTGCCCCGCTCGGCGGCGCGACGGGCGACCGCCAGCTGGGCGCGGTCGGCCTCGGGGAAGTGCTGACCCTCGGCGCGGTAGCCGGTGGTTCCGCCGTACTGGGCGGGATCGATGTCGGCGCCGCCCATGATGACGACAGCGGAAGCCCCGTCGGTCGAGGCGAGGAGCGCATCGGTGCCGAGGTCGTGCGCGGCCAACCGGGTCACGCGCCAGCCGGCCCGTTCGGCGGCGGCGATGGTCCGTCCGACGAGGATCTGCACGTACTCGTGGTACGCCTGGTCGTCCTCACGGAACCTGGTGACCTCGACGAGCGCCAGCATGGGTGAGACGTGTCCTTGCATGATGCTCCTTCCAGGGGTTCCGTGAGGTGACTCGACCAGTCTCGCCGGGCAGACGCCCTCGCGCGAGTGGCCGCGTCACGGTCGGTAACAGAGTCCGTCACGGTCGGTGACAGCGTCACGTTCGGTGTCGCCGAAGCACCGTCACCGCTGTATAGCACAGCTCCGGTTCGGTGCGCCTGCTGGGAGCCCGCTGTAGAGATGTCGGGGGCCCGGACCTAGACTCGGAACCGAGCCGCGGGGTGGGGCTCCAGGGTCCGAACGAGTGACGAGGTGGCCGATGCGGGTTCGCTGGGCGGTATCGATCTGGGCGTTCTGCGTGGCCGTGCTCCTCGGAGCGGGAGCCACCGCCGCCTGGGCGGAGAGCCCGGTGCAGCTCGGCGCCGGGCGCGTGTCCGACAGCGCGGGTGTCCTCAGCAGCGGTGAGGTCTCCGAGATCACGACGGCCGTCGACGACCTGGCCGCGGATCACGGCGTCGACCTCTGGGTGGTCTACGTGCCGACCTTCACCGACCCGAGTGACGCCGAGTCCTGGGCGAACCAGACCGCCAAGGACAACAACCTCGGACCGAACCAGTACCTGCTGGCCGTGGCGACCGAGGACCGCGCCTACTACCTCTCCGGCGACTCCAGTGGACCGGTGAGCGGCGATCAGCTGACCGATATCGAGCAGCAGCGCATCCTGCCGCAGCTGCGTGACGAGAACTGGGCCGGCGCCGGCGTCGCTGCCGCCGAAGGCCTGGGTGCCGCCGTCGGCGGCGGGTCGATCGGGGGCACCGGTAGCGGATCAGGCGGCTCGACCGGGTGGCTGACCATCCTGCTGATCGTGGTCGTCGCCGTCGTGGCCGTCGTCCTCCTGGTCGTCTTCCTCCGCCGGCGACGCGCTGCGGACGGCGACGGCGCGGTGACCGCGGGCCGGCAGGGGGCACCGGTCGACCCGCTGACCATCGCCCCGATCCCCGAGCTCGAACGACTCGCCGGCAGTGCGCTCGTCCAGACCGACGACGCCGTCCGGACGAGCGAGGAGGAGCTCGGCTTCGCCACCGCCTCCTACGGCGAACCGGCCACGGCCGCGTTCACCGCCGCGCTCGCAGGAGCGAAGGACGACCTCTCGCAGGCCTTCGCACTCAAGCAGCGGCTCGACGACGCCGAGCCGGACACGGAGCAGCAACAGCGCGACTGGAACCTCCAGATCATCCGGCTCTGCGAGCACGCGAACCACGTGCTCGACGAACAGGCCGCCTCGTTCGACGAGCTCCGCGCGCTCGAGAAGAACGCGCCCGCCGCGGTCGAGGAGCTGCGAGCCAGGGCGGCCGCGGCCGGACCGACGGTGACGGCCGCGCAAGACGCGGTGCACGCCCTGCAGACGCGCTACAGCCCCGACGCCCTCATCACCGTGATCGACAACCCGGCGCAGGCGACCGAGCGACTCGCCTTCGCCACCGCGGCGATCTCCGACGCAGCTGCACGGCTCGCCGCCGGTGACTCCGGCGAGGCCGCCGTCGGCATCCGCGCCGCGGAGGAAGCGCTCGACCAGGCCACCCAGCTCACCGGGGCCGTGAAGCGGCTGCAGGCGGATCTGACGACCGCCGAGCAGCACCTCGCCGCCAGACTGGCCGAATTGGACGGGGACGTCGCCGCGGCGGGCGGCCAATCCGACCCGACCGGCACGCTCGCCGCAGCGGTCGCGAGCACCACCGCGACGGTCTCCCAGGTGCGCGGCGCGCTCGGCGCACCGAACAACCCGATCGCCCTCCTCGCCCGCCTGGATGCGGCGAACACGCAGATCGACGGCGCGCTCCAGGGGGTGCGCACCGCGGCGGAGCAGCGACAACGCGCTGCAGCCGCCCTCGGGCAGACCCTGCAGACGGCGGGCGCGCAGGTGTCGGCTGCAGAGGACTTCATCGTCTCGCGGCGCGGAGCCGTCGGCCCGGAGGCCCGGACGCGCCTCGCCGAGGCCGGCCGCACCCTCGTGCAGGCCCAGGGCCTCGCCGCCACCGACCCGACGCAGGCGCTCTCCCTCGCCCAGCGCGCCAACTCGCTCGCGAGTCAAGCGGTGCAGCTCGCCCAGGCCGACCTCGGGCAGTTCCAGAGCCAGTCGGCGGGCGGACTCGACGGCGTGTTCGGCGGCGGCCAGGGGCAGCAGGGTGGCAACGGGATGCTCGGTGCCGTCCTCGGCGGCATCCTGATCAACTCCGTCCTCGGCGGCGGCGGTTCCCGTTCCGGCGGCGGCATGTTCGGTGGCGGAGGATCGAGCGGCGGCATGTTCGGCGGCGGCTCCGGTCGCTCACGCAGCGCCGGCAGCTTCGGTGGCGGCGGCACCCGTTCCCGACGCGGTGGCGGTCGCTTCTGATCCGCTGCACCACCCACCTCATCACCAGACACCGACCGACACGACCCAGCAGGACACGAGAGAGGAACCACACCATGGCAGAGAAGCAGTCCATCTTCGGACGCATCGCCCAGCTGACCAAGGCCAACATCAACGCGCTGCTCGACTCCGCCGAGGACCCGCAGAAGATGCTCGACCAGATGGTCCGGGACTACACGAACTCGATCGCCGACGCCGAGAGCGCGATCGCCGAGACGATCGGCAACCTCCGGCTCCTCGAGCAGGACCACCAGCAGGACGTCGAGGCGGCCTCCGAGTGGGGCACCAAGGCGCTGGCCGCGAGTCGCAAGGCCGACGAATACCGTCAGGCGGGTAACGCCGCGGACGCCGACAAGTTCGACAACCTCGCGAAGATCGCGCTCCAGCGCCAGATCGGCGCCGAGAACGAGGCCAAACAGGCCGAGCCGCAGCTGGCCTCGCAGACGAAGGTCGTCGAGCAGCTGAAGAACGGCCTCAACGGCATGAAGACGAAGCTCGAGCAGCTGAAGACGAAGCGCAGCGAACTCGTCGCCCGGGCCAAGACCGCGGAGGCCCAGCGCAAGGTCGCGGATGCGGTCGGCAGCATCGACATCATGGACCCGACGAGCGACCTGAGCCGCTACGAGGACAAGATCCGCCGCGAGGAGGCGAAGGTGCTCGGCCAGCAGGAGCTCGCCGCGTCGAGTCTCGACGCGCAGTTCAACGACCTCGAGGACCTCGGCGAGTTGACCGAGGTCGAGGCCCGGCTCGCCGCACTGAAGGGTGGAGGTTCCACGTCACCCGCGATCGAGTCCTCCGGCCCCGAGTACACGCCGAACGCCGGCCAGTAGTGCCGATCCGGCGGGCCCTCGGGACCTCCCGAGGGCCCGTCGCCCTCGCATCCTCGCACCACCTCCAGGAAGGCACCGCATGACGAAGTTCGTCGTCGTCCCTCAGTGGCAGGGCTCCGGCTCGTCCAGGGCCATGCAGTTGATCGATGGAGCCGAGGCGATCCGTGGCGACCTGCCCACGACGGCCACGACACTCGTCCACGTGCCGACCGAGGCCGGCGAGGCCCTCGACACCGACATCCGGCGCGCCAGTTCCCTCGTGACGACCGCGGAACTCCAACGTCAGGCGCTCGTCGGGATCGACGAGCCCGTCATCACCATCGGTGGGGACTGCGGCGTCGAACTCGCGTCGGTCGGTGAGGCCCTCCGACGCGACCCCGGCATCGCCGTCGTCTGGTTCGACGCCCACGGCGACCTCAACACCCCGCTCAGCTCGCCGTCCGGGTCGTTCAGCGGCATGGTCGCCCGGGCACTGACCGGCGAAGGTGCCGCGATGCTGCTGCCCGAGGCCCCACTCGATCCCGCCCGACTCGTCCTCGTGGGGGTGCGTGACCTCGACGACGGTGAACTCGCCCACATCGAGGAGCGTGGCATCCCCATGGTCTCCTCGGTGATGACGAGCGCCGCGGAGGTGGTCGCCGCCGTCGAGGCGACGGGCGCCGACCGCGTCTACCTGCACGTGGACGTCGACGTCCTCGACCCCGCCGTCATCGCCGGCGTCAGCTCGGCCGTCCCCTTCGGTCTCGAACTCGACACCCTGCTCGACTGCATCACCGCCCTCCGCGCCCGGTTCGGCTTCGCCGGGGCCGGGGTCACGGGCTTCTCGCCCGGCTCCCCCGACGCCGCAGCCGACGACCTCGGCACCATCCTCCGCATCATCGGCGCGATCAGTCGCGAACCGAAACCAGACAGCACCAACCCGACAGGAGTCACCCCATGAGCCGTACCGTCGATCTCGTCGTCATCGGAGCCGGACCCGTCGGCGAGAACGTCGCCGACTACGCCCACAAGAGTGGTCTGAGCGTCGTCATCGTCGAGAGCGAACTGGTCGGCGGTGAGTGCTCCTACTGGGCCTGCATGCCGTCCAAGGCCCTCATCCGCTCGGGGGCCGCCCTGCGGGCCGCCAAGCGCACGGGTGGAGCCATCCCCGAGGACACCGCGCTCGATCCGCTCAAGGTCCTCGCGCGACGGGACTCGTTCACGAGTGACTGGTCGGACGACGGCCAGGTCGAGTGGCTCGAGGGCGCCGGCATCGAGCTGGTGCGTGGGCACGGTCGCCTGACCGGCCAGCGGGAGGTCACCGTGACGGCCGCCGACGGCTCGACGACCGTGCTCACGGCGACGCACGCCGTCGCGGTCTGCACCGGCTCCGCCGCGCTCCTTCCCGACATCCCCGGGCTGTCGGCGGTGGAGCCGTGGACGAGCCGCGAGGCCACGAGCGTCCAGACCCTGCCCGAGTCCGTCGCCTTCCTCGGTGGCGGCGTCGTCGCCGTCGAGCTCGCGACCGCCTACCGGTCACTCGGGGTCGACGTCACACTCGTCGCCCGCAGCGGCCTGCTCGGCAACACCGAGCCGTTCGCCGGCGAGTTCGTCGAGTCCTCCCTGCGTGAACTCGGCGTGACGATCGTGCACGCCTCCCCCACCGCCGTCTCCCGGGCCGCCGACGGTGCCGTCACGCTCGAGTTCGACGACCGGGACGCGGTGACGACGGCGGAACTCGTCGTGGCCACCGGCCGGACGCCCCGGACGGACGACCTCGGGCTCGAGACCGTCGGCCTGGAACCGGGTGCCTGGATCGAGGTCGACGATCAGCTCCTCGCTCACGGCAGCGACTGGCTCTACGCCGTCGGCGACGTCAACCACCGGGCTCTCCTGACGCACCAGGGCAAGTACCAGGCACGCGCCGCGGGCGCGGTCATCGCGGCACGGGCGAACGGCGAGGACGTCGACACCAGCCCGTGGGGCGACCACGCGGCGACCGCCGACCACCGTGCCGTGCCGCAGGTCGTCTTCTCCGAGCCCGAGGTCGCCGCCGTCGGACTCACGGCCGCGCAGGCGGAGGCGGCGGGGATCGACCACCGGGTGGTCGACTACGACCTCGGTGGCATCGCGGGCTCGAGCCTCCACGCCGACGGCTACACCGGGCAGGCGAGGATGGTCGTCGACGAGGAGCGCGGCGTGATCATCGGGATGACCTTCGTGGGTCAGGACGTCGCCGAACTCGTCCACGCCGCGACGATCGCCGTCGTCGGTGAGGTGCCGCTGCACCGCCTCTGGCACGCGGTGCCGTCCTACCCGACGATGAGCGAGATCTGGCTGCGACTCCTCGAGACCTACCGGAGCGGTGCGTGACCCGTCCCGGCGACGTCGACGAGCCGCGGAGCCGTCGTTCCGGCGGCCCGTGGCTCGACTCACCCCTGAGCCGCATCGGGTACTGGTACGCCACGCTCACCGGGCTCGTCTGGGGCGCACTCTGGAGCACCGGCCCGGTCGAACGGCGGGGCGGGATGATCGTCTTCCGCGGGATGCCGTCGTGGACGTTCGGCCGAGGTGGCTCATGCGTCGGCGGGGTGTACCTCACCGACCGGAACGTGTCGACCCGGGTGCTCGAACACGAGGCGGTGCACAAGCGGCAGTGGCAGCGGTACGGCATGCTCTTCCCGCTGATGTACGCGATCGCCGGTCGAGATCCGCTCCGGAACCGGTTCGAGATCGAAGCCGGTCTCGAAGCGGGAGGCTACCTGCCGAAGCGCAGCTGACGAGCGTCGCGGCGTCCGCGCGATGCCGAGCCGGTTCGAGGCCGTGTCAGTGCGATGCGCGCTCGACCGAGCTCGAGCGCTGACGCGCGCCGATGCTCGCCAGCGTCATCCTGAGGTCGTTCCGGAGACCCGTCAGGTGCTCCGTCTCGCCGCCGATCCACACGTGGTAGTCGGCCGCGTCGTGTCCGTCGACGTCGAGCATCTCGCTCGCCCAGGCCCGGGTCGCTCGCGCGACGGCCTGACCGCGTGCGCACCGGCTGCCCGTTCCGGGTTCCCCCGAACGCGCTGCACGGACGAGCCACGTCACGACGACGCGTCCCGGCGAATCGAGCGTGGCGATGGATGCGGCGTCGTCGACCTCGACGAACACCTGACCGCGGGCGCAGATGGGGAGCAGCGCGAGGACCTCCGCCAGCTCGCCGACCGACGACTCGTCGCCCGCGAGCAGCACGTGGCGTGCGTCCGCGACGGCGAACTCCGCCGGATCTTCGAAATAGCTCACGCGATCAGTATAGGCGAGCCTAAGCTCACTTCGATCCCCTGCGCAGGGTCTTCCAAGGCGGCGGAGCACATCACGATCCGATCACTCTGTGACGCCCCCTGACACCGTGGCTGGCACCACACACGTCGACTGGGTACGCTCGCTGGAGCCCCAGCGATGCGGCTTTCCGGACGCGGTCCAGTATTCACGCGGCCCAAGCGGGAATGCCCGCTGCCCGGAACCGGTTGTGCGTCTCCAGATGCCGGCCACTCCAGCATCCCCGAAAGGACCTCCATGCGTCATCGTCAGCTGCGTCGTCAGCTCCTCACCGCCGCGATCGCGGTCACCGGCGCCGCCCTCGTCCTCACCGGCTGCGCAGGCCCGACCGCGACGCCGACGCCCGACGCCGACGCGACCCTGCGGGTCGGTCTCGTCCTGGAGCCCTCAGACCTCAACATCCGCACCACCTCGGGCGCCGCGCTCGACCAGATCCTCATCGACAACGTCTACCAGGGCCTCGTGTCCCGCACCGAGGACAACCAGATCGTCGACACGCTCGCGAAGAGCCACGACATCAGCGCCGACGGTCTCACCTACACCTTCGTCCTCCGCGACGGCGTGACCTTCCACGACGGCGCCGCCCTGACCGCGGCCGACGTCGTCGACTCCATCACGCAGGTGCAGCAGGACCCGACGTTCGTCGACAACGTGGCGCTTCAGAAGGTCGCCTCGATCACGGCCGTCGACGACTCGACCGTGCAGTTGCAGCTCACCTCGCCCGACTCCAACCTGTTGTGGACCCTGACCGGACGCGCAGGACTCGTGCTGGAGTCGGGCGCCACCAACGACCTGTCGACGACCGCCAACGGCACCGGGCCGTTCACCCTGAAAACGTGGAAGCAGGGCGACAGCATCACCTTCGACCGGAACGCGAAGTACTGGGGCGACGCTCCGAAGGTCAAGGAGGTCGTCTTCAGCTACATCCCCGACGCCTCCTCCGCCGTCAACGCCACCCTCGCCGGCGAACTCGACGTGCAGACGGCGCTCGACGCGAACCTCAAGGACCAGATCACCCGCGCCGACGGGTTCAGCATCACCGAAGGCAAGACGACCGACAAGTACACCCTCGCGTTCAACAACCAGCGCGCTCCCCTGAACGACCCCCTCGTCCGGCAGGCGCTCCGCTCCGCCATCGACCACGCCGCGATCGTCGAGGCCGTCGGCGGCGCCGCGGTCGAGCAGTATGGACCGATCCCCGAGCTCGACCCGGGCTACGAGAACCTCAGCGAGCTCGTGAAGTACGACCCGGACCAGGCGAAGGCGCTGCTCGCCCAGGCCGGCCAGGAGAACCTGTCGCTGACGCTCACGATCCCGAGCTTCTACGGCACCTCGGTGGCCAACGTCCTGGTGTCCGAGTTCAAGGCCATCGGCGTCACCCTCACGGTGAAGAGCGTCGAGTTCCCGACCTGGCTGAACGACGTCTACACGAACAAGGACTACGACCTCAGCTACGTGAACCACGTCGAGGCGCGCGACTTCCAGAACTGGGCGAACCCGAACTACTACTTCGGCTACGACAACGCGCAGGTCCAGTCGCTCTATGCTGAATCCGTAGCGGCGACCGACCCGGCCGTCGCAGCCCAGAAGCTCAAGGAGGCGGCGTACCTCGTGTCGAAGGACAACGCCGCCGACTGGCTCTACACCGCGATCACCCTCACGGTGGTGCGCGACGGCGTGACCGGCTTCCCCGTGGACTCGGTCAACTCGCGCATCGACCTGGCGAAGGTCGCCGTGACCGGGTGACCCGCTTCATCCTGACGAGGCTGGTGCTCCTCCTCGTCGGGCTCCTCGCCGCGAGCGCCCTGATCTTCTTCACCATCAGGGTGCTCCCGGGCGACGTCGCCCAGGTCATCGCCGGAACGGACGCGACGCCCGAAGCGGTCGCCGCGATCCGCGAACAGTTGGGACTCGGCCAGCCCGTCCTCCTGCAATACCTCGACTGGATCGGCGGGTTGCTCCGCGGCGATCTCGGGAACTCGCTCATCACGGGCACCCCCGTCGCCAGCGAACTCGCCCAGAAGGCGCAGGTGACCGTCCCGCTCGGCATCATGGCCCTCGCGATCGCCCTCGCGTTCAGTGTGCCGCTCGGGGTGCTGGCGGCCGTCCGGCGCACCCGCGCGACGGGCGTCGTCATCTCCTTCGCGTCGCAGGGGCTCGCCGCTGTCCCGGTCGTCTGGGCCGGCATGATGCTCGTGCTCCTCTTCGCCGTCGTACTCGGTTGGCTCCCGGCGCAGGGCTTCCCGCGCGCGGGCTGGAACGATCCGCTGGCGGCGATCCGCGCCCTCCTCCTCCCGGCACTCACGATCGGCGTCGTCGAGGGCGCGGTCCTGCTGCGCTTCGTCCGTTCCGCCGCCCTCGACGCGATCGGCCAGGACTACGTCCGGACGGCGGCGGCGAAGGGGCTGACCCGTTCGCAGGCACTCATCCGCCATGGGCTGCCGAACGTGGCGCTCTCGGTCGTCACCGTGCTCGGGCTCCAGATCGCCGGGCTCATCGTCGGCAGCGTCATCATCGAACAGCTCTTCACCCTCCCGGGCATCGGGCGCATGCTCGTCGCCGACGTCGGCAACCGTGACCTCGTGAAGGTGCAGGGCGAGCTCCTCGTCCTCACCGGGGTGGTCCTCGTGATCGGTGCCGTCGTGGACGTCGTCCACCGTCTCGCAGACCCCCGACTCCGAGAACGGGAGCGGACCACATGACCGCCCGTCAGGATCACCCGCGCCGGCGCGCGGGATCAGGCGGACTCCGCACACTCATGTCCGGCCCGGCCGGTGTGTTCGGACTCGTCGTCGTCGCCCTCCTCCTCCTGAGCGCCGGCGTCTCCTTCCTCTGGACGCCGTACGACCCCCAGCTCACCGATCCGTTCGCGAAGTGGCTGGCTCCGTCGCCGGCCCATCTGCTCGGCACGGACGAGGTCGGTCGCGACATCTTCAGCCTGCTGCTCGTCGGTGCGCGGGTGACCGTGGCCGTCGCGATCGGTTCCGCAGTCGTCTCGACGGTCATCGGGGTCGCCCTCGCCGCCCTCGGTTCGCTCACGCGGCGCTGGGTCCGGGAGACGGTCGCGGTGCTGATCGACATCCTCATCGCGTTCCCGACCCTCCTCATCGCCATGATGATCGCCTCGGTCTTCGGCGGCTCGCTGTGGGTCGTCATCTGGGCGGTTGGTATCAGCTTCGGTGTGAACATCGCCCGGGTGACCCGCCCCGAGATCCGCCGGGTCTCGCACAGCGAGTACGTGCTCGCCGGCAAGGCCGCCGGTCTCGGACCGGTGAGGAACCTGACGCGGCATCTGCTGCCGAACGTCGCACCGGTGTTCATCGTCCAGCTGTCGTGGTCGATGGCGGTCGCGGTGCTCGCCGAGGCGGGCCTGTCGTACCTCGGCTACGGCGCCCCCTCCAGTGTCCCGTCCTGGGGTCGGATGCTCAGTGAGCTGCAGACCTACCTCGCCGTGCACCCGCTGTCGGTGCTGTGGCCGGGGCTCGCCATCACCATCACGGTCCTCGCCCTCAACCTGCTGGGCGACGCCCTCCGGGACGCGACCGATCCGACCCTCGGTCGCCGAGGGCCCGCCTCGACCCCCACCTCGCCGCAGGGGGTGACCGCATGAGTCTCGACGTCCAGGACCTCGTCGTCACGCTCGGCGGCCGCCGGGTCGTCGACGGCGTGAGCTTCAGCGTGCCGGCGGGCGCACGGTTCGGCCTCATCGGCGAGTCCGGATCCGGGAAGTCGCTGACGGCGCTGGCGATCCTCGGACTGCTCCCGGACGGCGCGTCGGTGAGCGGCAGCATCCGCTGGCAGGGCGAGGAGCTCCTCGGCCGTGACGACCGCGAACTCGCGCGGATCCGCGGGCGTGAGATCGGGATCGTGTTCCAGGAGCCTCGGACGGCGCTCAACCCGATCCGCACCATCGGACGCCAGATCGGCGAGCCGCTGCGCATCCACGAGGGGCTGTCGAAACGGGAGGCGCTCGACCGGGCCGTCGAACTCGCCGCGCGGGTCCGTCTGCCCGACCCCGAGCGCATCGTCCGGCGGTATCCGCACCAGCTGTCGGGCGGGCAACGCCAGCGGGTCGCGGCCGCCATCGCCCTCGCCTGCGGACCCTCCCTGCTCATCGCGGACGAGCCGACCACGGCGCTCGACGTCACCATCCAGTCGGAGATCCTCGGCCTCTTCGAGCGTCTCGTGAGCGAGACCGGGGCGTCCCTCGTCTTCATCACGCACGACCTCGCGGTCCTCTCCCGGATCGCCAGTGACGCCGTGGTGCTCGCGCAGGGGAAGGTCGTCGAGGCCGGGCCCGTCGCACAGCTGCTCTCGACGCCGGTGTCGCCCGTGACGCAGCGGCTGTTGGCCGCCGCGAAGACCATGAGCTGGAAGGGCGAGGACGATGACTGAGCCGCTGCTCCAGGCCCAGGGCCTCGGACGGGTCTACACCAACCCGCGAGAGTCGCTCTTCCAGCGACCGAGCCGCACCGTCGCGCTGCACCCGAGCGACCTCGTCGTTGCCCCCGGTGAGGCCGTCGGCATCATCGGTGAGTCCGGGTCGGGCAAGTCGACGCTCGTCCGCCTCCTGCTCGCGCTCGACACCCCGAGCTCGGGGTCCGTGGCGTTCGACGGCCGTCCCGTCAGCGCCACGGCGAGCGCCAGGAGTCTGCACTGGTTCCGTCGACAGACGGGCGTGGTGTTCCAGGACCCGTACGCATCACTCGACCCGCGCATGAGCGTCGGGCGGATCGTCGCCGAGCCGCTCTCGGCGCTCGGGATCGAGGGCGACCACCGTTCCCGGGTCCGCGCGGTGCTCCGGCTCGTCGGGCTCGACGCCGACGCGGCCGACCGTTTCCCGCACGAGTTCTCCGGCGGTCAGCGCCAGCGCATCGCCCTCTCGCGCGCGATCGTGCACCGCCCGCGCCTCCTCGTCGGCGACGAACCGCTCAGCGCGCTCGACGTCACCGTCCGCGCGCAGATCCTCGAGTTGCTCGGCGGGCTGCGTCAGGAGCTCGGGTTGGCGATCGTGCTCGTCTCACACGACATCGGCGTGGTGCAGCATCTCTGCGACCGGGTCGTCGTCATGCGCGACGGGGCGATCGTGGAGGAGGGCCCGGTCGCCAAGGTCCTCAGTCGACCCTCGCACCCGTACACGACCCAGCTGCTCGCCTCGGTCCCCCGCCTCTGACACCGTCCCGATCCCTGAGCCTGTCGAAGGGCCTCAGGCCGGCGGGTCCGCCAGGCGCCGGTGCCGGCGCAGGGCCGCGCGCTGGCTCGGCGACTCACCGTGCAGGACGAGCCCCACGATCCACAGGACCACCCGGGTCGCCGTCACGACCGGCAGCGGGATCGGGCCGAGATGGGCGGTGCGGAGCCCGAGGATGCGGCGGTACTCGGGTGGGATCGTCGCGACGGCTCCCGCGAAGAGGATCCCGTAGGCGGGGAGCAGCGAGCGGTCGAGCGGCGGTCGTCGGAGGAACGCCAGGGTCTCGTCCACCCGCGGGCCGCCGGTCAGCTCGCCCGCGTCGAGGTACCCGCGCAGCTGCCTGGCCAATTCCGCCTCGGAGCGGGGCGGGTCGACGACGCCCATGAGTTCGCCCGCGAGTGCCCAGTCGGCCACATAGGCGTCCGCACCACCGGGGATCCGACCGCCCCAGGTCTGTCGCACGCTCAAGAAGGCGTCGGTGAACGCCAGGTGCACCCAGCGCAGGAGGTCCGGGTCGTTGGCCGCGTACGGGCGCACCACGCCATGGGCGTCGAGGTACTCCCCGACGACGCGTTCGTGGAGCTTGAGCACGTAGTCGCTCGTCCGACGGGCCGTTTCGCGATCGCCGTAGGTGACGGTGAAGATCCAGCGGATGGTGCCGTCCAGCCGTCCGAGCGGGTCCTCCCGGTACCGGGACCAGTCGTGCACGCCGGCGAGCGCCCCGGGGTGGGCCGCCTGCAGGAGGAGCGCCCGGATGCCGGCGACCATGGTCTCGACACCGCCGTGCACCGTCCAGGCCGCGGAGTCGGGCGTGAAGAACCCTGCGTCGGTGCCGTCCTCGAGATCGAGCGTCCACTGCGGCGGGCGGTCCTGCTCCACCGCGAAGACCGCGAGGATGCGTGAGCGGAGCCCGGCGAGCAGGCGGGTGCGCAGGCGGGAGACCGGTCGCCGTCCGGTGCCGACATCCACCACTCGATCGTCCTCCACTCGCCGTCACGACGAGCCTACGTCGGGATGCCGGTGGCCCCACCCGTAGGGGGATCATCTCCTCCATCCCGGTCCCTGAGCCTGTCGAAGGGCGCCTCGGCAGGGCCTCGGTCACCGGGCGGGCTTGCGCGCTTCGATGAGGGTTCGGGAGGAGTGCGCGACGAACGGGCCGTCCTCCTGCAGGGACCGGTGCAGCTCCTGCAGGCGGTCGAGGTACCGCGCGGAGGTGAATCCGGGCACCATCCAGATCACTTTGCGCAGGAACCAGACGATCGCACCGACGTCGTGGAACTCGATCCGCAGCCGTTCGGTCCGCAGCTCCACGATCTCGAGTCCGGCGGCGCGGGCACCGTGGGCCTCGTCGTCAGGGTGACGTGCTCGACGGACGGCTTCGGGCTGCGGGCCGAGGAAGGCCTCGACGAGTTCGAACACGCTCGCCGGTCCGACGTGCTGGGCGAGGTAGCCTCCTCCCGGCGCGATCACCCGCGCCACGTCGGCCCAGTCCACAGCGACGGGATGCCGGCTCGACACGAGCGCGAACGAGTCGTCCGCGAACGGCAGTGGAGCACCCTCCTCCGTGCGAACGACGACGACCCCGCGCGGGTGCAGGCGGGCGGCGGCTCGGGCGAGGTTCGGTGGCCAGGACTCGGTGGCGGCCGCGAGCGGTGGGAGCACCGGCGCCGTGTCGAGCACCTCTCCCCCGCCGGTCTCGAGGTCGAGCGAGGACGGGACGTCGGCCAGACGTCTCCCGAGCAGCTCCGAGAACCGCCAGGAGGGGCGCGCCTCACTGGCTCGGCCGTCGAGCCACGAGAAGTCCCATCCGTCGACCGAGGCGGCGTCGGCCTCGGCGACGAGGTCGTCGAACGATCGTGACATGGTCTCCTCCGTGCGTGGCTCCGTGGTCGGTGCGCTCATCCGACGGCCTCGAACCGGCTCGGATCGAGCCGGTCGACGTCGAACCGCGGCACCGCGTCGAGCAGCTCCCGAGTGTACGCGTGCTGCGGATGCCCGAGGACGGCCGAGGCCGGGCCCGACTCGACGACGCGCCCGGTCGACAGCACCGTCACCTCGTCGGCGATCTGCCGGACGAGACCGAGGTCGTGCGAGATGAACAGGTAGCTGAGCGCGTGCTCGTCCCGGAGGTCGAGGAGCAGTTCGACGATCTGCGCCTGCACCGAGACGTCGAGCGCCGAGGTGGGCTCGTCGAGGACGAGCACCGACGGCGCGAGGACGAGCGTCCTCGCGAGTGCGACCCGCTGGCGCTGACCGCCCGACACCTCCCGTGCACGACGCCCCAGTGCACTCGCGGGGAGGGCGACCTGGTCGAGGATGGTCGCGACGCGGCGCCGGCGTTCGGCGGCGCTCCGCACCCCGTGGATCCGCAGTGGCTCCTCGATGATCTGTCCGACGGTGTACCGCGGATCGACCGCCGAGAGCGGGTTCTGGTAGACCAGCTGGAGGTCGCGCGCGAAGGGGTTGGCGACGGCGTTGTCCCGCGGGAGTTCCCGGCCGGCGACCCGCACCGAGCCGTCGTCGAAGGAGGTGAGCCCGGCGACGATGCGCGCGAGCGTCGATTTGCCCGACCCGGACTCGCCGACGAGCGCGTGGATCGAACGCGGACGGAGGACGAGCGACGCGCCGTCGAGTGCGGGCGGCGCCTGCGGATCGCGTCCGAACCGTTTGGACACGTGCGACACCTCGACCACCGCGGGCGCCGCGTTCGTCCCGCCGCGCTGCTCCGCCTGCACCTGCTCGGCCGCAGCGCTGATGCGTTCCCGGTAGCGCAAGGGCGAGGACGCGGGTGAGTCCGAGAGCAGCCCCACCGTGTAGGGGTGCCGCGGTGCGAGCAACACCTCCTCGGCCGGGCCCGACTCGCGGACGTTCCCGTCCTGCAGGACCACGATCGCGTCGCTGCGCTCCTGCGCCAGCGCCAGGTCGTGGGTGATGAAGAGGATCCCGAGCCCGAGCTCCTGCCGGAGGCCGTCGAGGAGGTCGAGGATGCGCCGCTGGACGGTCACGTCGAGCGCGGACGTCGGCTCGTCGGCGATGAGCAGCTTGGGGCTCGCCGCGATGGCGATCGCGATGAGCACCCGCTGCAACTGCCCGCCCGAGAGCTCGTGCGGGTAGGACCGCACGCGGACCGCGGCCTGACGGATGCCCACATGCTCGAGCAGCTCGATGACGCGCGCGGGGACCTCCGAGCGCGGGGTGTCGCCCGCCACCTGGACCGCGTGGGCGATCTGGACGCCGATCCTCTGCAGCGGGTCGAGTGAACTCAGCGGATCCTGCGGGATGAAACCGAGCGTCGAACCGCGCAGGGGGCGCCACTGCTTCCGGGAGAAGTCGGCCACCTCGTGTCCGGCGACGGCGACCCGACCCGCGGTGACCGAGCCGTTGCCCGGGAGGAGCCCCGCGACCGCCCGGGCGATCGTGCTCTTCCCCGAACCGGACTGGCCCACGAGCGACACCGTCTCGCCGCGCCCGACCTGGAACGACACGTCGCGCACCGTGTCGGTCGGCCCCCTCGAACCACGCGTCCGGTATCCGACGGCGAGTCCGTCGACGAGCAACGGCACCGGAGCCGCGTCGACGACGTGGAGTGCGCTGTGCTGCAGGGCTGCCTGGTTCATGCGGTGGTCCTCTCGCGGGTGAGTCGGCTGAGACGGCTGATGGCGAGCACGGTGACGGCGATCACGAGGCCCGGGACGACGACGAGCCATGGCGAGGACACGACGTACTGACGACCCTCGGAGACGAGCAGGCCCCACTCCGGGTCGGGCGGCGGAGCTCCGTACCCGAGGAAGCTGAGCGAGGAGATCCAGATGATCGCGAGGCCGAACTGGAGGGCCGTGAGCGACAGCACCGCGGAGTACGAGTTCGGGAAGACGTGCTTCGCGAGGACGTACGCCCGCGAACCGCCGAGATGGTGACTCGCCTCGACGAACGGCAGGTCCTTCACCGTCAACACCTCGGAGCGCATGATCCTGGTGAACCCCGCGATCGAGGAGATCCCCACGGCGACGGCCGCGTTCAGGGTGCCGAAGCCGAGCGCCACGACGACGACCATCGCGAGGAGCAGCCCGGGGATCGAGAGCAGCACGTCGACGATCCGGCTGATGACGGCGTCGACGAGACCGCCGAACGACGCGGCGACGAGCCCGAGGACCGTGCCGGCGCCGAGACCGATGAGGACGGCGACCGCCGAGCCGAGCAGGGTCCGACCGGTGCCGTGGATCACCCGCGACAGCAGGTCGCGACCGAGGGAGTCGGTTCCGAACCAGTGCGCGACCGATGGAGCGGCGAGCGCGTTGGCGTCGTCGGGCTCGAGCGGGTCGTGCGGCGTGAGGAGGCCGGGTGCGACCACGGACACGAGGACGAGACCGACCACGATGATCGCCAGGACGTCAGCGACCCCGAGGCGGCCGAGGAGTCGACGGAACGCGTCCGGTCCGTCGTCGGCCGCGGTGACGTCGCGGTCCGGTTGGAGTCGGAGACTCATGCGTCCACGCTCGCTTTCGTCGGGATACCGTCGGGCACCGCCGTCCCCGTCGCCGCCGCTGTCGCGACAGCCGGCCTGGCGAGGCGGGAGCGTCGGGACCGCCCATGCCCCGGGCGGACGATGCGCGGGTCGAGGACGGGGTAGACGAGGTCGGTCACGAGGTTGATGCCGACGTAGATGGAGGAGATGAGGATGACGACGGCCAGGATCACCGGGGTGTCCTGATCGCGCACGCTCTCGAAGGTGATGAATCCGAGGCCGGTGCGGGTGAACACGGCCTCGACGACGACGGCGCCGGCCAGCAGCTCTCCGACGACGAGGGCGAGCATCGTGATCGACGGGATCGCACCGTTCTTCAGGACGTGGCCGAGCGCGATCCGGACCTCGCTCGTCCCCTTCGCGCGGAGCACGGCGACGAAGGGTTCGTCCGCGGCCTTCCGGAGTCCCTGGATCAACACCTGCGTCAACGGACCGTTGACGGCGAGCGCCAGGGTCAGTGCCGGGAGCACGTAGGACACGAAGCCCTGATCGCGCACCGACGACACCCAGCCGAGCTGGAACGAGAAGATCGCGAGGAGCACGAAGCCGATGAGGAAGCTCGGCGCGGAGATCGAGGCGATGGGCGCCGAGGCCGCGATGCTCCTGATCGCCTTGACGGGGCCGTACACGGCGGTGAGCGCGATCGCGAGCGACAGCACGATCGTCATGACGAACGCCACGCCCGCGAGCACGGTCGTGTCCGAGAAGCCCTGCGCGACGAGGTCCGACACGGCACGACCGCTCACGAGCGAGTAGCCGAGGTCCCCGTGGAGGAGCCGACCGACCGTCAGCGCGAACTGCTCGATCGGCGACAGGTCGAAGTGGTAGTACGCCCGCAGCGCCTCGCCGGCGGACGGGGGCAGTGGGTTGAGCGGGCTCGTCAGCTTGTTCTCGATGGGGTCGCCGGGCAGGACGAAGAGGGTGAAGAAGACGAGCGTGTAGACGAGGGCGATCACGAGGAGCGCCTGGGCGACGCGCCTGATCACGTACTCGCGGTACTGCCGGCGTCGCGTGTCCGCCGCGCTGGCGTTCGGATGCTGGTTGGACATGTGGGGCC
Organism: Plantibacter sp. VKM Ac-2876; assembly: GCF_015350715.1. Classification (NCBI taxonomy): domain Bacteria; kingdom Bacillati; phylum Actinomycetota; class Actinomycetes; order Micrococcales; family Microbacteriaceae; genus Plantibacter; species Plantibacter sp. VKM Ac-2876. The sequence continues at coordinate 237,909 of NZ_JADKSI010000004.1, forward strand.
TCCTCTCGGAAGGGACGGGACCGGAGACGGGAGGGCCGTCCGATCGACGGCCCTCCCGCACGCTCAGTCCTCGATCGAGGTGTTGTAGAACTCCGGCAGGGCGCCGTCGGTGAGGGAGAAGCCCTTCACCCGCTGCTGGGTGACGAACACCTGGCTGTCGTTGAGGATCGGGACGACGTAGGCCTGGTCGATCAGGTGGTCCTGGATCTGGCCGAGGATCGCCGCGCGGGTGTCGTCGTCGGTCGCGGCGTTCTGCGCGTCGAGCAGCGACTGCAGGGTCGTGTCGGCGCCGGCGAGACCGAGGAGGTCGGAGCCGTCCTTGCTGTAGTACTCGCTGAGGCCCTTCGAGGGGTCCGGGTGCGGCCAACCGACCCGGAGCGCACCGACATCCGGGTCCGCGAACGCGGTCGCCCAGTAGGTGGAGTAGTCGAGCTCATTGAGCGACAGCTCGATCCCGACGTCCTTGAACTGGTTCTGGATCTGCTGGAAGAGGCTCTTCGCCGTGTTGTCGTAGACGTCGATGTAGGTCTTCACCGTGAGCCGCTCGCCGCCCTTCGTGCGGTAGCCGTCCGCGTCGCGCTCGGTCCAGCCGGCTCCGTCGAGGAGGCTGTTCGCCGCATCCGGGTCGTAGGCGAACTTCGCCGATTCGTCGACGTAGCCGAAGGTGCCCGGCGACAGCACCGACGTCGCGGGCGTCCAGCTGTCGGTGTACTGCGTCTCGATGATCTGCTCACGGTCGATCGCGTGCAGCAGCGCCTTGCGGACGTCGACGTCGTCGAGGAACGGCGCCTGGCTGCGGAGGAACCACTGGTTGCTGAGACCGACACCCGTCTTGGACACGATGTCGTAGCCGGCGTCGACGAGCCCCTGCTCCTCACTCGGCTGGACGTAGCGGATGACGTCCGCCTCGCCCGACTTCAGGGTGCCGAGCCGGACGCTGTCCTCTTGCACGGGGATGACCGTGACCGAGGCGAGGTGCGCCTCGCCCTGGTTCGGGGAGGACGGCGGGGCCCAGGCGTAGCCCTCACGACGGTCGAGCACGATCTCCTTGCCGTAGGTCTCGGAGGCGACGACGAAGGGACCGGAGCCGATGAGGTTCACGAACTTCGACTGCTCCTCCTTGCTCGCATCGATCGTGGCGTCGGCGACGAGCCCGGATCCCCACCCGGTGAGCACGTTGAGGAAGGGCGCGTACGGCGCGGCGAGGACGACGGTGACGGTGCTGGTCGCATCGTCCGGCGTCGCGACGAGACCGGGCGGGAACTGCGCGTTCGGGGTCGTCCCCTTCGCCTCGTCGCCGGTCGACTGCCAGTTCAGGTTCTTCGCGACGCTCGAGGCGTCGACGGCGGTGCCGTCGCTGTAGGTGACGCCGTCACGGATCACGAAGGTGTACGTGAGACCGTCGGGGCTGACGGTCCAGGAGTCGGCGATCCATGGTTCGAGTTCGCCCGTCTCCGCGTTCCGGTAGAGCAGGCGGTCGGTGATGTTCTGCTGGAGCGCACGGGTCTGCCACGTGCCCGCCTCCTGCACCTGCGCCGAGGTGGGGATCTCCGCGTCGAGGTAGGTGAGGCTGCCACCGTCCGCGTCGGACGAGGCCGACGCCGCCGAGCAGCCGGTCAGCGCGATGCTCACGGCGACGAGGGCTGCGGCGGCGAGTCGTGCTCGCCGTCTGGTGGTTCGGGTCATGACGGGTACTCCTGTGGGTCGGGGTGGTCCGGTGCTGTGCCGGTGTGGTTGCCCATCCTGGACGGCGCACCGGGCCACCCCGCCGCTCTGTTACGACAGGTTTCCCGCGGGTTCCCTCGATGACGCCGTGTGACCGTCGAGCGCCCTCTCGTGCTGGTCGCCGAGGTTCCGTCCACCGCGGTACCGCGCGGCCGGGTGGTCTGACGGGAGCCGGGCGGCTCCCCCGGTCAGCCGCTCACGGAGCGTCTCCCCCGGTCGATACGCGTCGCGCAGTCGCCCTCTGCGACGCAGCTCCGGCACGACGAGTTCGACGAAGTCGGTGAGCGTGTCGAGGCTGTGGTACTGCCGCAGGTTGATGCCGTCGATACCGACCTCGTCCAACCATCGCTCGATCTCGTCGGCGACGACCTCGGGGGTGCCGACAGCGAAGAAGTCCCGTTCGAGGTCGCTGCCGACCCGGCTGACGAAGTCGCCGACGGTGCCGGCCGTCACCTGGGGCGGGAGGGCGTCCGCCGGGACCCCCTCTGCGGCGAGCGCCTCGGCGACCGTCCGATCCTCCGGGTGCGCCTGAGGGTCGAACGGGAGGCTCGCGTGCACGAACCGGCCGACGAGGCTCGCGTGCTCCCGGTATTCCGCGGCCTTCGCCTCGGCCTCCTCCTGCGTCGGAGCGACGATGACGGCGGCTTGGACGACGATCTTCAGTGCGGCCCCGTCGCGTCCGTTGTCGGCCGCTGCCGCACGGAACCGCTCGAGGAGGGGTCCTGCACCACCAGGCCCCCGCACGCCCGTGAACACCGCTTCGGCGTGCCGTCCGGCGAACGCGATGCCGGCCGGTGAGGCGGTCGCGGTGTAGAGCAGCGGCGTCCGCTGCGCGCTCGGCTCGGACAGGTGCGGTCCGGCGACCTGGAAGTAGCGCCCGACGTGATCGATGTACCGCACCTTGTCGGGGTCGGAGTAGACGCCGGCCTCACGGTCACGGACGACGGCGTCGTCGTCCCACGAGCCCTCCCAGAGCTTGTAGAGGACATCGAGGTACTCCTCGGCGATCGCGAACCGTTCGTCGTGCGGGATCTCCTCGGCGAGGCCGAAGTTCCGTGCGGCGTTGGGCAGGTACGAGGTGACGATGTTCCACGCGACGCGGCCGTTCGTCAGGTGGTCGAGGGTGCTCATGCGACGGGCGAAGGCGAACGGCGGCTCGTAGCTCGTCGAGAAGGTGATGCCGAAGCCGAGGTGCTCGGTCACGGCGGCCATCGCGGGGACGACGAGCAGCGGGTCGTTGTTCGGGATCTGCAGGCCCTCGCGCAGGGCGTCGGCCGGGCCGCCACGGAACACGTCGTAGGTGCCGACCACGTCCGCGATGAAGATCGCGTCGAACCCGCCCGCCTCAGCCGTCCGGGCGAGTGTCGTCCAGTACCGGATGTCGGTGTACTGGTCGCGTCGGTTGTCCGGCAGGCGCCAGAGGCCGTGGGTGATGTGGCTCACGCAGTTCATCTCGAACAGGTTGAGGATGAGCTGCTTGGGGCTGGACTGCGTTGGGCTGGACTGTGCGCTGATGATCGACTCCTCCGGTGGAGCGGCGATCGGTCCGTCCGGACCGGGCCGCCTGAGCACCCTAGGCGCAGCGGGAGGGACGAGGTCCGGCCGCCGTGTCACATCCCGTCATACGCCACCGGGCGACGCGAGGGCGACGATCGGTCAGCGGGCGACGGACGGGACGCGGTCCTGCCAGCGCAGTCGCCGCTCCAGTTGCGCACCGAGGGCGAGCAGGGTCGCCTCGCCTCCGGGGCGCCCGATCAGCTGGACACCCATCGGCAGCCCCTCGGACGTCTCGTGCACCGGGAGCGTGATGGCCGGCAAGCCGGTCGCGTTCACGAAGGAGGTGTGCGGCGCGTAGCGCACCTGCTGCTCGAAGTTCAGCTCGGGCGAGCCCTGGTCGTACCACCCGATCGGCCGTGGTGTCTGGGCGAGGGCCGGCGTGATGATCGCGTCGAACGGCGCGAACTGCGCGAGGACGCTGCGCTCGAACCGGTGGAGACTGGCGAGCGTCTCCATGAGCCGGGTCGCCGGCAGCGCCCGACCGCGCTCGACGAGGGACCTCGTGATGGGTTCGAGGAGCGCCAGCTCCGCCTCCGAGGACGCCGGGACACCGGCCGCCGAGGCCTGCCAGATCGTCGTGAAGTCGGCCGGGTACCGTTCGGCGTCGCGGAGGGTGAGCTCCTCCAGGCCGTGCCCCATCGCGGTGAACGCCCGGGTGGCGACGTCGACGGCCGCGAGGGCCTCCGGGTCGACCGCCAGCTCGAAGGCGCTGTCCCAGGGTGAGCCGTCGAGGACCGCCAACTGGAACCGGCCCTCACCGCGCACGGCGTGCCCGAGCAGTGGTCCGTCGTCGGCGTCGGGTGCGCGCAGCGTGAAGTGGTGGTCGATGCGTCCGTGCACGCGCTCGATCATCGCGTCGAGCAGGAGCGCCGCGTCGGCGACGGTCCGGGCGATCGGCCCGGGGACGACGAGGCCGGCGAGTCGGTCGACACCGGAGCCCGCGGGGACGAGCCCCCTCGTGGGCTTCAGACCGACGAGCCCGCAGGCGGCCGCCGGGATGCGGACGGAGCCGCCGCCGTCGGAGCCGGGGGCGAACGGGAGGAGCCGCGCGGCGACGGCGGCTGCGGCCCCGCCACTCGACCCCGCCGCTCCGCGGTCGAGGGCCCACGGGTTCCGGGTCGGTATCCCGTGGAGCGGCTCCGTGTAGCCGTAGAGCCCGAACTCCGGGGTCGCGGTCTTCCCGAGGCTCACCGCACCGGCCCGGTCGAGGACGGTGACCAGTTCGTCGTCCGTCGTCGCCACGAGATCCGCTGTGAGCCGCGACCCGAAGCGGACGGGCTGACCGGCACGGGACACGAGGTCCTTGTCGCCGATCGGGAGTCCCCACAGCGGTGCGGTCCGAGGAAGCGCGTCGACCGCCTCCACGCGTTCGGCGAGCGATCCGGCGGCGACCGAGGTGAAGGCGCCGATCGCGTCGTCGAGGCGTTCGATCCGGTCGAGGTAGTGCCGGGCGAGCTCCGTCGGTGAGACCTCGTCCCGCTGCAACGCCTGCCACTGCTCGAGCGCCGTCAGCTCGTGGAGTTCCGCCATGCGACCAGCCTAGAGGCGGCGGTCTCCGGTGGTCCCCGTTCCCGGGCCGTTCCGGTCCCTGAGCCTGTCGAAGGGCGTCGACCGGTTCAGCGCTTCAGGGACTTCTGGAGGAGGACCGTGCCGATCCAGCGGCCGAACTTGAACCCGACTCGGCCCATGCGGCCCACCTCGGTGAACCCGAACTTCTCGTGCAGGGCGATCGACGACTCGGCGCCCTTGTCGGCGATGACGGCCAGCATCTCCTTGAGCCCGGCGGCCTTCGAGCGCTCGATGAGCTCACCGAGCAGATCGGTGCCGAGGCCCTTGCCGGTCGCCGCGGCTCCGAGGTAGATCGAGCTCTCCACCGTGAACCGGTACGCGCGCTTCTGCTTCCACGGCGCACACAGCGCGTACCCGAGGATCTGCCCGGTCGGGTTGACGGCGACGATGAACGGGAGCTGGAGCCGCTGCAGGTAGGCGAACTTGGAGCGCCACTCGGCGAGGGTCATCGCGTCCTCGTCGAAGGTGACCATGCTGTTGGCGACGTAGTGGTTGTAGATCGCCCGGATGTCGGGCAGGTCGGCCGCAGTGGCGTCGCGCATCGTGAAGGCGAACGGCGTCTCGGGGGTCGGCGGCTTGCGCAGGTGCGGCGGCAGCCGGCGCCTCGGCTCGTACTCCTCTTCCAGCATCCCCCAAGCCTAACGAGGGGGTGGGTCGGCGGACAGCCCTTGCGGCCGACGCCACGACCCGGTCGTCAGTCGAGCGACCAGTCGATCGGGTCCACGCCGCGGGAGACGAGGAAGTCGTTCGTGCGGCTGAACGGCTTGGAGCCGAAGAAGCCCCGCGAGGCGGAGAGCGGACTCGGGTGCGCCGAGACGATGACGTGGCGGTCGGGGTCGGTCGATGATTCGAGCAGCGGTGCCAGTCGTTCGGCGTCCTTGCCCCAGAGGATCGACACGAGCGGTGCGGGGCGTGCGGCGAGCGCGCGGATCGCCTGTTCCGTGATCGCCTCCCAACCGTGTCGGCGGTGCGACCCGGCGGAACCCGCCTCGACCGTGAGGACGCGGTTGAGGAGCAGCACGCCCTGTCGGGTCCACGAACTGAGATCACCGTGCTCCGGCGTCGGGACGCCGAGGTCCTCGCGGAGTTCCCGGTGGATGTTCGCGAGGCTGCGCGGCAGCGGGCGCACCTCCCGGTCCGCGGCGAACGACAGACCGATCGGATGACCCGGCGTCGGGTACGGATCCTGCCCGACGATGAGGACCCGGACCGCGCTGAACGGCGTGCGGAAGGCCCGCAGGACGAGCTCGGGTGCCGGCAACCATCGGGCGCCGGCCGCCGCTTGGGCCGCGAGCCAGTGGTCGATCGTCGTGAGGTCGTCCGCGACGGGTGCGAGCGCGTCGGCCCAGCCCTCGTCCATCGACCCCGCTGCGGCGAGCTGTGCCGGGCTGCCGCCGAGGATGCCGTCCGTCATGGACTACTGCTGCTGCGGCTGCTCGGCGCCGATCGTGCGGACGACGACCCCGTGCTCGGCGGTGAAGACCTGCCAGACACTGCCGCCACCGAGGACGGAGAGCGCCCCCTGCCCGACGACGAGCGCCGTGTTCTCGTCGATCGCGACACCACCGTCGACGACCCCGGCCTCCGTCGCGGCGACGAGGCGCCCGAGGGTGCCCCACTGTGCGGCGTGCGCCTCGACGGCGATGTCGACGAGCCCGAGACCGTCGCCGATCGTGACCTCGTCGAGTTCCTCGGACGCCGCCTCGGGGCTCACGGGGACCTCACCGACACGCCATCCGCCGATGATCGCGTGCTCGGCGGCGATCATCGCCCCGGCCGAGATACCGAGGTAGGGCAGACCGGACGCCACGAGGCGTCGGATGTCGGTGGCGACCGGCGCGACCGCCTCCGCGTAGGCCGAGGGCAGCCCACCGCCGACGACGATCCCGTCGACCTCGGCCAGCTGAGCCTGCGCGACCACGCCGCCCTCGCGGACGACCACGCGGATCGCCTCGATCTCACCGGAGCGTGCCACGGCGCGTTCCAGGGCGGCGGACTGCTCGAGCCCGTCGCCGTCGTGCACGACGACGATCGCGATGCGCGGGGCCAACCGACCGGCGACGACCGCGAGCGCGGCCGCCTCGGCGATGAACGCTGCGTAGACGGTCGACTCGGTCTCTGGGGCGGCCGGACCGCCGAGGAGGAAAACACTCACCCTGAGACCCTACCCGGCACCCCGGATCAGGCGGGGACGATCAGGCCGTGATCGTCGGCAGCGTCGACCAGGGGAAGGAGATCCAGCGGTCGACGCGCTTCCACACGTAGTCGGGACGGAGCACCGTCTGCGGCTTCTCGTACAGCGTCACCGTGCGGACCTCCGCACCGCTCGCCTGCATGAGTTCCAGCACCATCGCGAGCGTGCGACCCGAGTCGGACACGTCGTCGACGAGCAGCACCCGGCTCCCCGGCAACCCGGCCACGTCGAGCAGCGGCGGGAGCACGACGGGCTCGGGGAGACGCGCGTCGACCCCGGTGTAGAACTCGACGTTCAGCGCGCCGCACGCCTTCACGTCGAGGGCGTAGGCGATGGCACCGGCGAGCAGGAGCCCGCCGCGCGCGATCGCGACGACGGAGTCGGGCCGGAACCCGCTCGCGACGATCGCACTGGACAGTTCGCGGGCCGCGTCACCGAACGTGGGCCAGTCGAGGACCTCTCGCTCCGGGGACGCTGCGCTGGGGTTCTCGGTCGACATCCTCCAACGCTATCCTGCCGGCCGGGCCGCCTGTACCATCCCCACATGGCGCGAGACAGCACGACGACCGGCGGAGCCTCGGCGACCGGATGGCGGACGTCGATCCGTGGTTCGGCAGCGGGCATCACCGCAGGACTCATCGGCTGGTTGTTCCTCGTCGAGATCACGAGCGGTGTCCTGCAGGGCTACTACGTCCCACTCATCCCCGACCTCGTCGAGCACCTGGGCATCCACGACGCGGACTTCAACTGGTTCGAGGCCGCGCAGCTGCTGTTGTCGGCGCTCGTCGTGCCCATCCTCGCGAAGCTCGGAGACATGTTCGGGCACAAGCGGGTCCTCCTCGTCTCCACCGTGCTGACGGCCGGCGCCAGCTGGTGGCTCGTCGTCGCCGGGGACTTCTGGTCGTTCCTCGCGGCCTGGGCGCTGCAGGGCTTCTACGTCGTGTGGCTGCCACTCGAGATCGCACTCATCTTCGAGCGGGGCCGTCGCTCCGGCACCGGGGCCTCGCAGACCCGCCGGGCCGCCGGGCTCCTCGTCGTAGCGCTCGAGGCCGGGGCCATCATCGGTGCGCTGTCGAGTGGACGCATCCTCACCGCCCTCGGCGGCGACATCCCGCTCACGATGATGCTGCCGGCCGTCGCGGTGACCCTCGTCTTCTTCGCCATCCTCTTCGGCGTCCCCGAGTCCGAACCCCTGCCGGGCAGGACCCTGGACCTCGCGGGCTTCGTGCTCCTCAGCCTCGCGCTCCTCCTCATCACCTCGGGGCTCACCTTCCTGCGACTCAACGGTCCGCAGACGTGGTGGGTGTGGGGGCTCATCGCGATCGGCGTACTCGCGTTCCTGCCGTTCGGGCGACATGAACTGCGGCAGCCCGACCCGGCGATCGACCTCCGGGTGCTCCGGCAACCGAACATGTGGCCGGTGCAACTGACCGCAGGGCTGATCGGGATCAGCCTGCTCGGCGCCCAGGCCCCGCTCAGCACTTATGCGGGGACACCCCGGGAGAACGGGTACGGGCTGGGGCTCGACGCCGGCGACATCTCCACGCTCATCGGCGCCTACCTGATCTCGATGATCGTCGGTGCGCTCCTGTTCCCACTCGTGTCGCGCTGGGCGACGCCTCGGATCGCGCTCATCATCGCCGCCTCACTCGTCGCGGTCGGGTACCTGCTGTTCCTCCCGTTCCACCTCGAGACGTGGCAGGTCTTCCTGAACATGGCGATCGCGGGGCTCGGCTCCGGTGCTCTCGTCGGCGCCATGCCGGCCGCGGCCGCGGCCGCCGCACCTCGCGGGCAGACGGGTGTCGCATCGGCGCTGACCAACACGACGAAGACGATCGGCGGCTCCTTCGCCTCGGCCGTCTTCGGCGTGGTGCTCTTCGCCGGCGCCGCGCAGGCCGTCACCGCCGGGGCGTCGAGCCTGTCCGGCTACCTCACGGTCTGGGCGATCTGCGGGGCGGGGGCGCTCGTCGCCGCCGTCCTGCTCTGCTTCGTCCCGAAACTCGCCTTCGCGGACGCGGCCCCGGTCGACGCGGGACCCGAGCCACGCACCGATCCCGCTGCTGAGCGCCCGACCGGTCCCTGAGCTCCCAACCGGTCCCTGAGCCTGTCGAAGGGGTTCTACTCCGCGACGCGCAACGGTCCCTTCGCCAGGCGGTACGGGGCGGCCTGGGCGACCGGCTTGATCGTGATGAGGTCGAGGTTGACGTGCGGCGGCAGCGAGGTCGCGTGGACGATGGCCTCGGCGACGTCGTCGGCCGAGAGCGGATCCGGCACGTCCTCGTAGACGGCGTCGGCGCGGTCCTGGTCGCCACCGAAGCGCACGAGCGAGAACTCCTCCGTGTGCACCATGCCCGGCGCCACCTCGATCACCCTGATGGGTTCGCCGTTGAGCTCGAGCCGCAGCACCTCGAAGAGCGCGCGCTCGGCGAACTTCGCCGCGTTGTACCCGCCGCCACCCACGTAGGCGACGTGGCCCGCGATCGAGGTGACACCGATGATGGTGGCGGCGCCACCCTCCGGGATGCTCCGACGGAGGATCGGCAGGAGCGCCTGGACCACGCGCTTCGTGCCGAGGACGTTGATGTCGAACATGCGCCGCCAGTCCTCCGCGTCTCCGTCCTCGACGGACGCGAGGCCGAAGGCACCGCCCGCGTTGTTGACGAGCGCCTGGGCGCCGCCGAGCTCCTCCACCCGGGCGGCGAGCGCGTCGACGTCCGCCTGCACGGTCAGGTCGGCGACGACCGCAGTGCCGCCGATGTCCGCGACGAGCGCCTCGAGCCGCTCCGCACGGCGGGCCACCGCCACGACGTCCCAACCGTCGGCCGCGAAACGCCTCGCCGTCGCCTCCCCGATCCCTGAACTCGCACCGGTCACCACCACACGTCTCGTCGTCATGCCTCCAGGGTAGCCACCGGGCCGAGCCGTTACGCCGTGTGTCCGCGCGGTTGGCGCGTGCAGGTGGGGCCGGTAGCCTCGGGGTCACGACGGAGCACCACCCGGAGCCACGCCCGGCGACATCGCTGTCGGACCGAGCGGCCACACCGGCGACACCCATCACCCGAGCAGCACCGACCACCCGAGCAGAGGGGACCATCCACCATGAGCGATGCCACGAACGACTGGAAGTTCGAGACGAAGCAGATCCACTCCGGAGCCGCGCCCGACCCGGTCACGAAGGCTCGGGCCACGCCGATCTACCAGACGACGAGCTACGTGTTCGACAACGCCGACCACGCGAAGAACCTCTTCGCCCTCGCGGAGTTCGGCAACATCTACACGCGCATCCAGAACCCGACGCAGGCCGTCGTCGAGGAGCGCCTGACCGCGCTCGAGGGCGGCAGCGGTGCCCTCCTCCTCGCCTCCGGGCAGGCGGCGGAGGCCTCGGCGGTCCTCAACATCGCGCAGGCGGGCGACCACATCGTGTCGTCCTCGTCGATCTACGGCGGCACGTACAACCTCTTCAAGTACACGCTCGCGAAGCTCGGCATCGAGACCACCTTCGTGGAGAACCAGGACGACGCCGAGGAGTGGCAGCGTGCGGTGCGCCCGAACACGAAGCTGTTCTTCGCGGAGACCATCGGCAACCCGAAGATCAACATCCTCGACATCCGCCTCGTCGCCGACGTCGCGCACGAGGCCGGCGTCCCGCTGATCGTCGACAACACGATCGCCACCCCGTACCTCATCCGTCCCTTCGAGCACGGAGCGGACATCATCGTCCACTCGGCGACGAAGTTCCTCGGCGGTCACGGCACGGTCATCGGCGGGGTCATCGTCGACGGCGGCACCTTCTCCTGGACCGGGCACGCGGACAAGTTCCCGGGCCTCACGACCCCGGACCCCTCGTACCACGGCGCGGTCTACACGGACGCCGTGGGTGACGCGCTCGCCTACATCATCAAGGCGCGCGTGCAGCTCCTGCGCGACCTGGGTGCGGCCATCGCCCCGGCGAGCGCCTGGCAGCTCATCCAGGGCATCGAGACGCTCAGCCTCCGCATCGAGCGCCACGTGCAGAACGCCCAGCAGGTCGCCGAGTGGCTCGACGCCCACCCCGACATCGCGAGCGTCAACTACTCGGGTCTGCCGTCGAGCCCCTGGTACGCGGCGGCCAACCAGTACGCCCCGAAGGGTGTCGGAGCGGTCCTGTCGTTCGAGCTGAAGGGCGGGGTCGACGCCGGCCGCGCCTTCGTGAACTCGCTGCAGTTGTTCTCACACCTCGCGAACATCGGCGACGTCCGTTCGCTCGTCATCCACCCGGCGTCGACGACGCACTCGCAGCTCACCCCGGAGCAGCAGCTCACGGCCGGCGTCACGCCCGGGCTCGTGCGGCTCTCGGTGGGACTCGAGAACATCGACGACATCACGGCCGACCTCCAGGCCGGTCTGACCGCCGCGAAGCAGGTCGTCGAGGCCGCCCGGGTCTGATTCCGTCCCGAGGCGTCCCCCTCCCGGGTTGCGCCAGCGCGGTGCGCTGACGCGAGCGCACCCCACAACCGCGAGCGCGGGTCTCCAGAGACCCGCGCTCGCGTCGTTCGTCGCGCACTCGGGCCGGTCCCGCGTCACTCGAGCCCGTTCCCCGTCGCCCGAGCCCGTTCCGGCGCGCCGATGCCGGCGGGAGCACACTCGCGTCAGCGCACCGCGCCGACCACGACCGATCGGGTGACGTAACACGGCCGGTCGACGCCTCCGGGCACGCCACAATGGAGACCTATGGACTGGCAGACCCCGGAAGACAGCGTGCCCTCCCGCTTCGTGACCGAAGCCGAGGTCGGCGCCCTGCTCGCGAACCCGCCCTCGAGCGGCGCCTGGCGCGACGGCGACCGGCCGGGCGACCGGCTCTTCGCCCCGCTCGGCCGACTCGACTTCGAGCACGGCGGGAGCATCCCGCACGCCAGACTCGCCTACGAGACCTGGGGCACGCTCGACGACGACGGCGGCAACGCGGTCCTCGTCCTCCATGCGCTCACGGGAGACAGCCACGTCCTCGGTGGCGCCGGGAACGGACACGCGACCGCCGGGTGGTGGGCCGGCATCGTCGGTCCGGGACTCGCCGTCGACACGGACCGCTGGTTCGTCGTCGCGCCGAACATGATCGGCGGCTGCCAGGGCAGCACCGGCCCCTCCTCCTTCGCACCCGACGGCGTCGAGTGGGGTTCGCGGTTCCCGTACACCTCCATCCGCGACCAGGTCGAGGCCCAGCACCGACTGCTCGGCCACCTCGGACTCGACCGCTGGGCCGCGGTGATCGGCGGGTCGATGGGCGGCATGCACGCCCTCGAGTGGGCCGCCACCCACCCGGAGCTCGTCGACCGACTGGCCGTGATCGCCGCACCCCCGGTCACGACGGCGGACCAGATCTCGCTGAACTTCGTGCAGCTCGAAGCGGTCCGCACGGACCCGCATTTCCAGGGCGGCGACTACTACGACGCCCCGGACGGCGAGGGCCCGCACCGCGGCCTCGCGCTCGCCCGCCGGATGGCCCTGCTCAACTACCGCAGCCCGGGTGAGTTGAACGCCCGGTTCGAGCGCAGCTGGCAGTCGAGCGTGAGCCCGCTCGGGCACGGCGGACGCTTCGCCGTCGAGTCCTACCTCGACTTCCACGGCAACAAGTTCACCCGACGCTTCGACGCCGGGAGCTACGTGACCCTCGTCGAGGCGATGAACTCGCACGACGTCGGACGCGATCGCGGCGGCGTCGGCGCGGCGCTGCGGGCCTACACCGGTCCGTCACTCGTGCTCGGGATCGACAGCGACCGACTCTTCCCGGTCAGCGGGCAGGAGGAGATCGCGCTCCATCTCCCCGGCAACCTCGACGGCACCCGACCGTCGGTCCTCCGGTCCGACTTCGGACACGACGGCTTCCTCATCGAGAACGCGCTGGTCGCCCCGCATCTCAGCCGGCTCCTCGCCGTCTGACAGCCGCGCCCCGTCTGTCCGACACCCGTTCCGCGGCGGTCGTGTCACCCGATAAGGTGACTCCTCAGAGGAGCGTGAGCATGGATCGGGTGGCGAGGACCCAGCGACGGCTGCTGCTGCGTACGACGCGTCTCTTCGGACTCGCGGGGTGCGTCACGGCCGCGATGATCCTCAGCGTCCCGGGCGTCGTCTCAGGAGGTCGGTACACCGTCCTCCTCGTCCTCGTCGCCGCCCTCGCGCTCACCCACGTGGCCGCCGAGCAGTACGACGGCCGTCGGTGGGTGGTGCTGGTGTTCCTGGTCGGTGTCGGGGTCGTCATCGTGATCGGTCTGTCCGACGGGAACACCGGCCAGGTCGGCTCCGCCAGCGCGATCGCCGCGATCACCTCCCTCGGCATGGGCGCCGTCGCGGCCCGACTCGTGCCGCTCCGGCGCACCTGGCCGTTGCTCCTGACCGCGTTCGTCGTGACGGCGGTCACCAGCATCGTCGTCACCGGGCCAACCGCGCTCACGGTCCCGACCATCGGCCTGACCGCGGTCGTGTGGGTCGCGATCGGTGCCTTCGGCGGGTGGCTCGACACGAGCATCCCGCGGCTCATCCGCCGGGTCGACACCATCGGCAACGCCTACAACGCCGAGCGGCTCGCGAGCCAGGCCGAATCACAGCGACGCCAGGACGCACGACTGCTGCACGACACCGCGCTCGCGACCCTCACGATGCTCGCCCACTCCGGACGCGGCGTCGACGCCGCAGCCCTCCGTTCGCAGGCCGGGAACGACGCGCATCTGCTCCGCAGCCTCCGCCTCGGCGAGGAGCTCAGCCCCGTCTCCTCCGGCTCGTACATCCTCCAGCGGGGTGCCGACTTCACCCTCGACGAAGGTATCGAGGCGGTGACGGACCGGTTCGCCGGGCTCGGTCTCACGGTCAACGTCTACGGCGGTGGACAGGCGAACCTCGACCCACGTGTGCGGGAGGCCTTCCTCCTCGCGCTCGGGGAGTGCCTGGAGAACGTCCGGCGTCACTCCGGCGTCGACTCGGCCGACGTCACGGTCTCGATCGACGAGCTGACCGCCCGACTCCTCATCACCGACACCGGCACCGGGTTCGATCCGTCGGCCGTGCCGGACGGCCACCTCGGCGTCGCGGAATCGGTCGTCGCGCGCATCCAGGAGGTCGGTGGGCAGGCGCGCGTCTTCTCCTCCCCGGGGGCCGGGACGACCGTCATCCTGGAGGTCCCGCAAGCATGAGTGTCGACGCCTTCGTTGAGGCCACCGGGCCGACCCGGCGCTACCGCCATCGGCGCGCCATTGACCGGCAGCGCTCGTCACTCGGAACGACACAGCTCGGCATCGGACTGTCGGTGTCCGGCCTCATCCTCGTCGTCTACGCCGCGATCCGCTTCGTCGGATCGGTCCACCACTACCCGCGACCACTGCTCAGCGTCGTCGCCTGGCTCCTGCTCACCGCGGCGATCGCGTCGACCTTCCTCCTGCTCCGCCGTTCCGCGTTCCACCTCTCGGACCGGCTGTTCGTCGCGCTCCTGATCCAGCTGGTGGTGGTCGCCGCGCTCGACCTCGCGAGCGTCTGGAGTCGCGACGCCGTGGGGGTCTATCCGACGGCGGCAGCGGCGGTCGGCGGCGTCCTGCTCGCGGTCGTCACCCTCCGCCCGGTCCGCGACATCGCCGCCGCGACCGTGGTGCTCGGGCTGATGCTCGTGGGGTCGATCCTCACGGTCACGCGGACCCAGACCGCGACGCTCGGGGCCGAGCTGCTCTTCGCCGCGGTCGCCGTCGTCCCGCCGCTCATCGCCTGCGCGATCGTCTCCCAGTACCGCCGGATCGTCCGCCTCGAACTCGACCGGGTCATGGTCGCCTCCACCGTCGCGAGCGTCCGGGACGCACTCGGGTTCTTCGACTCGGAGGAACTCGTCACCCTCGACCTCGAAGCGGAGGAGCTGTTCGTCGGTGTCGCCGACGGCTCGGTCGACCTCCCGCTCAGCCCCGAGCTCGCCGCGCGGGCCTCGCGCCTGGCGACCGAGCTCCGACGTCATCTCATGTCCGAGGGCAAGGAGTCCTGGCTCGAGCACGCGTTCCAGGAGTCGTCCGTGTTGTCCGACAGCGCGACCCTGCGCGACCCTGAGCGACTCGCGACGTATCTCGCAACGGATCAGCGGGATGGACTGCTCTCTGCAGTATGGTTGCTCCTCGGGGAAGCAGATGCGCAGAGTGCCAGGGCTGTGCTGACGCTCGGACCGGTCGACCGCTCCGAACGACCGGGCCGATCAGGTGCGCTCGTCATCCCGATCGTCCTCGAAGCGGTCGGAGTGCAACGTGCCAAGGTGGATCCCGCGGTGTGGGAAGCGCTCGGACGAGTGGGCAGCTCTACGGACACGTACCAGAAATCCCGGATCAGGATCGAGATCGACAGCACCGTCGACAATCCTGCTGCGGGCCAGCGGAAAGGGGAACGCCAATGACGTCACAGGAGTCTCGCATCAGGGTCGGCATCGTCGATGATCACCGGATGCTGCTCGGTGCGCTCACCGAGTGGATCAGGAGCGTCGCCGACGACATCGAACTCGTCGTCGTGACCCCCTCCTGGCCGGAGCTGCTGACGCACCCCGCCTTCCCCGTCGACGTCCTGCTCCTCGACGTCGACCTCAAGGACAACGTCCCGGTCGCCGTGAAGCTCGCGACGCTGAAGACCACCGGCGTCACGACCGTGCTCATGAGCACCTACAGCGACCCGGCGGTCGTCCGCGAGGCGTTGGCTGCCGGCGCCCTGGGCTACCTCGCGAAGAGCGAGGACGCCGAGACCATCGTGCACGCCCTCCGTGCGGCGTCACGCGGTGAGTCCTACATCTCCCCCGAGCTCGATCTCGCACTCGCGAGCGGCGCCTCCGGCACCGGCCCCCGCCTCAGCGCGCAGGAGCGACGTGTCATGGCACTGTACGCCGCCGGTGAGCCCGTGAAGATGGTCGCCGAGAGCCTCGGCATCTCCGACGAGACCGCGAAGAGCTACCTCAAGCGCATCCGCGAGAAGTACCGCAACGCCGGCATCGACGTCGGCACCAAGGTCGCCCTGCGCAAGCGGGCGATCCTCGACGGCATCATCGTCGACTAGCAGCGCGGTGCGCCGACGCGAGCGCGCGGGGATCGGTGCCAGCGCGGTGCGCTGACGCGAGACCGCACTGTTCGGCGTGATCGCTACCCGGAGACGTCAGCGCGAGTCTCCGGAGACCCGCGCTGACGCGTGCGGGGCGCGCTCGCGCGAGCGCCCCGCGCTGGGCACCACGCCCACAACCCCACCCACGGGACGCGATCGGCGCCGGGAGGGGCCGGTCAGACGGGGATCGGTGCCGTCGGCGGGTTGCGGTCCGCGATCCGGCGCTCCTCGGCGTCGTTCGCCCGCAGGAGTTCGCGGCGGAGCTGCCGTCGTTCGACCGTGAAGCTCGTGATGACGATCCCGAGACCGATCACGGTCAGCGCCACACCGGTCCAGACCGGGGCGAGGTAGCCGAGGCCACCGGCGATGACCACACCGCCGAGGAAGGCGCCGAGCGCGTTGCCGATGTTCAGCGCCGAGTGGTTGAGCGCGGCGGCGAGCGACTGGCTGTCACCCGCGACGTCCATGAGCCTCGTCTGGATGGCCGGACCGAGGCCCTGCGACGCGAAGCCGACCGCGAAGACGAAGAGGAACATGGTCGGGGTCCACGTCGCGGTGAGCGCCAGGGCGGTCAGGACCACGATCATGAGCGCGAAGAAGACGATGAGGGCCCGCTTCACCCCGCGGTCCGCGAGATGCCCACCGACCAGGTTGCCGATCGTCATGCCGACCCCCATGGTCGCGAGCGCCCAGGGGACGAGCGTCGCCGACTCCCCCGCGACCTCGGTCACGAGGGGCGCGAGATAGCTGTAGACGGCGAAGAGCCCGCCGAACCCGATGGACCCGAACCCGAGCACGAACCACACCTGGCCGCGTCGGAAGACACGGAGTTCCCGACGCATCGTCTGCTGCGGGTTGCCCGCCTGCACCGGCACGGCGAACCAGATGGTCACGGTCGCGAGCGCGAAGATGCCGGTGACGATGAGGTAGGCGGAGCGCCACCCGAACTCCTGGCCCACCCAGGTCGCGAACGGCACGCCCACGACGTTCGCGATCGTCAGCCCGGTCATGACGAGCGCGACACCCTTGCCGCGCTTCCCGGGCCCCATGAGACTCGCAGCGACGAGGGCGGCCATGCCGAAGTACGCGCCGTGCGGCAGGGCCGCGACGAACCGGGCGAGGAGGACGAGGCCGAAGCTCGGCAGGAGCGCAGACGCGAGCGTGCCGACGGTGAACGCGACACCCAGCCAGAGCAGGACGATCTTGCGCCGGTATCGCGCGACGAGCGCGGCGATCGTCGGCGCACCGACCACGACGCCGAGCGCGTACGCCGTGATCAACCAGGCGGCTTGCGCGTTCGCCTGCTCCTGGCTGCGCGCGGCCAGCTCGGGCAGGAGATCGGTCGCGATGTTCGGCAGCAGACCCATCGCCACGAACTCGGTCGTGCCGATGCCGAAGGCCCCGACGGCGAGCGCGAGGATGGCAAGACGAACACGGGTCGGCGACAGCTGCGTCGACCCGTCCAGGATGGTGGGCATGGATCGAGTGTACGGGAATCCTCGAATCGATTCGAGTCCTCGACCGACGAAACCGGACGACCGCTGCCCGATGGGCTCAGCCGTCGTTCTCGAGCGCGGCGTCGAGGCGGTCGAGCTTGGCGGTCAGCTCACCCGTGTAGCCGGGACGGATGTCGGCCTTGAGGACGAGCGAGACCCGGCTGCCGTAGGCGCCGACCGCCTCGGTGGCGTCCTTGATGACCGCGAACACCTCGTCCCACTCCCCCTCGATGGTCGTGAACATGGAGTCGGTCCGGTTGGGCAGGCCGGACTCGCGGACGATCCGCACGGCCGCGGCGACCGCGTCGTGCACGGAACCGTCCGAGTTGCCGGTGCCGCTGGGGGCGACGGAGAAGGCGACGAGCATGGTCACTCCTTGTGGGTTCGAGCGGGGACGGGGATGGACGCCGAGGAGACGTCCTCGTCATGGTGTGACGGGGCGAACAGTGCGTGGACGGCCCAGCCGGCGAGGACCAGGTAGGCGAGGTTGCGGACCGTCAGCACCGTCACGAGGACCGGGTCGACGTTGAGCAACCACAGGTACAGATAGGGGTAGACGAGCTGCGTGAGCGCGGCGATCATCAGCGCGAGCACGGCCGGCGCGAGGAAGCGCCGACGCTGCAGGACGATCCCGAGGATGACCGGTGCCGCCAACCACATCGCGAACTGCGGCGACCCGACCTTGTTGAAGATGATGAGCGTGAGCACGAAGAGGAGCGACAACGGCGCGAGCACCTGCACGAGGGGGCGTCCGGACCGCACCGCGAGCACCCCGAGGAGCACCGCGCCGGCGACGGCGAGGCCGAGGAGCGGCGTCATGACGGCGATCGCCGTGTCGACGCCCGGGCCGGTCACCTGGAAGGTCAGGATGTCGCGGTCGTAGTAGACGAAGCTCTGCGGGACACCCAGGACGGCGAGCCACAGGTAGGCGTTGCCGATGGGCGACTCGATCTGGAGACCACGTCCGGTCTGCTCCGTCACGAAGCTGACCGCGTTCGCACCGCCGAGCACGAGGCCGACCCCGAGGACCACGACCGACGTCGCCGCCGCCGCGATCAGGACCCGTCCGCGATGGCGGTGCGCCAGGACGATCGCGCCGATCAGCGCAGCCGGCCAGATCTTCATCCAGGCGGCGAGCGTCAAAAGGACGGCGGCGACCCGCGGGCGGCCGGCGACCCAGAGGAGCCCGACGATCGCGATGGGGACGGTCACGGAGTCGATCCGGGCGAGCGCGATCGGTCCGAGCAGGAGGAGGAACGCGAGCCACCACCATGCCGCGATCAGCCGTGGGCGCGAGTGGCCGTTGCCGAGGAGGACCGCGAACGCCCCGGCGTTCATCGCGGTCACCAGCAGGAGCCAGCCGACGCCGTACCAGGCACTGCCGAGTAGCAGCGGGATCAGCATCGGCACGATCGCGAGGATCGGATAGACCCAGGGCTGGTCGATGGCGGGGATCGGGCCACCGGACGTCGCCTGTTCGACCCACGGCCGGTACACGAGGACGACGTCGCCGAGCGGGAGACCCTCAGCCACGAGGCACAGCCACCCGACGAGGAGGTGCACGAGGCCGAACCCGCACCAGAGGAGCCAACGCCGCATCACGTGGACCATCCTAGGCTCGTGCCGCCGATGGAACCGGTCCGCCACTCGCTCGACGCCCGAGCTGGTCGGCTCCGCGAGCCTGCTGATCAGTACCCGCTGAAGGCGTCGGTGCGGACGTGTCCGACGCCGATCCCGCGCAGGGCGGGCTTCAGGGCCTCGATCATCGCGGGCGGACCGGAGATGAAGACCTCCCGCTCGGCAAGGTCGGGGACGGCCTCGGCGAGGCGCTCGTGGTCGAGGCGCCCGGGTCCGAGGCCACGCCAGCCGTCCGGCAGCCGGACGTCGTCCGTCGGTCCCACGACGAGCACCGGTGTCCCCCAGGTCTCGAGCTCGGCCGCGTAGGCGAGCTCCTGCGGGTCGGACACGACGTAGACGAGGACGACGTCACGCTGGTCGGCACGGAGGTGCAGCCGGGAGAGCTGGCTGGCGAACGGGGTGATCCCGATCCCGGCGGCGATGAGCAGGATCGGCTTGCTCGTGTCCTTCGGCAGGACGAAGTCGCCCCACACGCCGGTCGCCGAGAGGCTCGCGCCGACGGGCAGCGCGTTCAGCGCCCGCTTGAAGCTACTGGCCCGCTCGGGCACACGCATGGCCACGCGGATCGTACGGTCGTCGTCGGGCGGCGAGGAGATGCTGAAGACGCGCCTCGAACCGCGGACGTCGGCCCCACGGTGCGGCAACGACAGCTCGAGGTACTGGCCGGCCGCGAACGGGATCGACCGCTTCGAGCTGAACCGGTACTCGACCGCCGTCGGGGTGAGCGCGCGGGTGCCTTCGAGCGTCAGTCGCATCCCCCGACGACGGGCGACGGCGAAGGCCAGCACGTTGCCCACGATGAGCGCGAGCTCGGGGGTCGACGCCACCTGGCCGAGCATGAACGGGATGGAGAACAGCACCGCGACGATCGCCGCCTCGGCGAGCTGCTGCCAGCGCCGCGGTGGAAGCGTGAGCGGCTCGGTGAGCATGAACGCTGCGAGGAAGAGGATCGGGTACGACGTGAGCGGTGCCAGCAGTGCCGGTCCCAGCTCTTGACCGCCGGTGACGAGCCGGACGGTGACGAGCGCCCAGGAGAACACGATGAAGACGAGTGCCATCGTGAGTCGCTTCGTCCGGATGAGGACGAGGCCGCCGAGGATGACGACACCGGGCAGCAGCCACGGGTTGGCGACCCACCAGACCGACGGTGACACACCGGGGAGGGTGACGTAGCTCGCCAGCACGCTCATCACGAGCGCGGCGATGGCCGCCGGGTTGAGGACGTGTCGGCCTCGGATCGCGAGCAGGTACTTCGACGCCGAGGCGACCGTGGCGGCGAGGGCGATCCAGGCCAGCGCGGTGGGCTCGCTCGTCGGCCACAGGATGAAGAACAGCAGGAGGGAGGTGATGACGGACGACTCGCTGTGCGGCTGCACCTGGAACAGCGCGCCGAACAGGCGGTTCGTCAGGTAGCCGACGACGAGCAGCGTTGCCAGGGTGGCGAGGAGCTCGAGCGGCTTGTAGAACACCTGCCCGAACAGCGACAGCACGAAGGCGTAGATCGCGAGGGTGCCGAGTGACAGCGTCACGAGGCGGTACATGGTGACCCGCCCGAGGACGGTGCCGAAGAAGGAGCCGGTGCGGCCGTTCATGTGCGGTCTGCTTTCTGGGAGATGGTGCCGTCCGGGCTCAAGCCCTGTGGCGCGTGACTCAGGTGAAGAGTTCGCCGGGGAACCCGACGGACCGGTCGGTGAGACCGGTCGTGAACATACGGACGCTCTCGAAGGTGAACGCCTCCGCCAGGGTCTCGTGGTCGGTGAAGAACAGCGCGGTGGCCAGTCCGTCGGCGACCATCGCGTCAGGGGCGGTGACCCAGGTCGCCGCGACGGTCCTCGTCGGTTCGCCGGTCCGGCCGTCGATGACATGGTGGAGCCCCTCGCCCCAGGCACGACGATTGGTCGCGGAGGCGCACAGGGCTCCGTCGTCGATCGTCGCGACCCCGATGGCCTTCCTGGGATCGTACGGATGCTCGAGCGCGATGCGGAGCGGGTCCGCCGCGTGGGACCCGTGCTCGTGACGCAGGTCGCCCGAGGCGTCGACCGTGAAGGACTCGTGGCCGTGGCTGCGGAGGAGGTCGGCGACGAGGTCGACGAGCCGCCCCTTGCCGGACGCACCGATGTCGATCACGAGCGGGAGGCTCGTCTCGAGCACCTCGCCGTCCCATCGGGCCACGTCGTCCCAGTGCGGGGCGGCGACCGGCGGGCCCTGGGGGACGAGTGAGTAGGAGGCGTCGTAGCCGAGCCGTTCGAGCGAGGTGCCGATGAACGGCGTCACGGCTCCGGCGGTGGCATCGTGCAGATGCCGGTACGTGTCGAGCAGTGCGACCGCATCCTCGCGCGCGTCATCGGGGAAGGCGGTCGAGACCGGGCCGGCGGCGAACCGCGCGATGAACGCGTCGTCCCGGAACCTCGACCAGGTCCGGTCGAACCGGTCGATGCACGCGGCGACGGCCTCAGCGGTCTCGGGCTCGAGCGGGAGCGCCGTGTCGAGCTCCCATCCGGTGCCGATCGCCTCGAAGCGCAGTGTCGTCTCGCTCATCGTCGGTCCGTCCCCGCGGCTCAGCCCTTCGCTTCGGTCTTGATCGTGTCGATGGCCGCGTTGAAGCCGCCGCTCGTGAGCGAGGAACCGGCGACCTTGGAGACCTTGAGGCTGTCGATGTCCTTGCCGACCACCTCGGCTGCGATCCCGGAGATGAACTCCGCCTGGTAGCGCTTGCTGTTCGCGCTCTCGGCGTGCGAGACGACGTCGACCGCCGTGACCTTGTCCTCGGCGAGGGTGACGGTCACCGTGATCGACTCGGTGCCGTTCGGCGACTGGTAGCTGCCGTCCGCGGTGTAGGAGCCGTCCTGGTAGTCGGTGGAGCCGGAGCCCGCCGCGGCGTCGGTGGAGGTGGTCGCCTCCGGCGCCGCCGTGCTCTTCGTCTCGGGCGACGTGGTCGTGGTCGAACTGCCGGCGTCGGCCGCCGAGCAACCGGCCAGGCTGCCGACGAGGGTGAGGCCGGTCAGGGCCGCGAAGGTCGTCTTCTTCGCCGCCACGGACAGGCGTGGCGTGCGGACGGGAGGCTGGGTGGTGGTGGGGTTGCGCATCGTTCAATCTCCTCGGGCGATGTGTGGGCCGCGGTGCGGCGGCCGCCGCGACGAGGTCTCTGCCGCGGTGGCACCAGTGTCCTGAGCTTCCCTATGGGCGAGCTATGAGCGTTCTGGGAGTTGTCCTTCGTCCACCGATGAACGATCGTTCAGCGGAGGAGACCACCGACGACACCGCGCACCGCTTCGGCCACGTCGAGCGCGGCCAGCGGGCCCTCGGCTGCCGCGGCATCCCCGGCGGCCGCGTGCAACAGCACCCCGCTGGCGGCGACGCTCGCCAGGCATCCGGGGTCGGCGAGCACGCGCTCGGCGTTCGTGGCGACGAGCGCACCGATGATCCCGGCCAGGGCGTCGCCGGTGCCGGCGGTCGCGAGCCAGGGCGATCCGCCGGAGACCGTGATGGCGTCACCGTCCGGCGCGACCACGTGGGTCGTGCCGCCCTTCAGCACCACGACGATGCCGAGGCGGGCGGCGACGTCGGCCGCGTACGACACCGGGTCGGCACGGATGGCCTCGACCTCGGCCGGGCTCCCCAGGCCGCTCAACATGGTGGCCAGTTCACCGACGTGGGGTGTGGCCACGATGCGCCACGACTCGTCGACACCGAACGCCCGCTGGTGGGCACCCGCGGCGACGCGACGGAGCGACCCCGCGTCGGCGACGACCGGCTCACCCCCGTGCAGGGCGGCGTCGAGCAGGGAGCTCTCTTCGCGGGTCAGCTTGCCGGGGTCCATGCCGGAGCCGATGAGCCACGCCTGCACGCGCCCCTCCGCCGTCACGATCTCGGGGCGGCGCTGCAGGACGAGGTTCGCCGGTCGGTCCGCGCCGAGGTAACGGACCATGCCGACCCCGGTGCGGATCGCCGCCTCGACGCCGATGACGGCGGCACCCGGATAGCGGTCGGACCCGGTCACGACGCCGAGGACACCCCGGGAGTACTTGTCCGAGTCGGCGTCGGGCACGGCGATCCAGTCGCGTGCGTCGGCAGGGGTCCAGAGTCGCGGTTCGGCCATGCCATCACCCTAGGCCAGTCGTCGCGGAGGACTGACGCTGAGCCGTCGATCGTCGGTCATCCCGGAGGCGGGAATCCGAGCGCGCCCCGGGACGTTGAGCCGGGTGGCGACGCCCGTCGCCCCGAGACCCGAGGAGTTCCGTGCCCCAGCTGTTCGATCCGATCACCATCCGCGACCTCACCATCCCCAACCGTCTGTGGATCGCCCCGATGTGCCAGTACAGCGTCGCCGCCCAGGACGGCGTCCCCACCGACTGGCACCTCATGCACCTCGGCCAGTTCGCGGCGGGCGGCTTCGGCCTCGTCATCTCCGAGGCGGCTGCGATCAGCCCCGAGGGCCGGATCTCGCCCCAGGACGCAGGCATCTGGAACGATGAACAGCGCGACGCCTGGCGACGGATCACCGCGTTCATCACCGAGCAGGGTTCCGTCCCCGGCATCCAGCTCGCACACGCCGGCCGGAAGGCCTCCACGTTCGCCCCCTGGGGCACCGACGGACACGGCAGCGTGCCGATCGAGGAGGGCGGCTGGTCGACCGTCGCTCCGTCGCCCGAGGCATTCCCGGGCTACGCGGTCCCGGAGGCCCTCGACGACGAGGGGATCGACCGCGTCGTCGACGACTTCCGCGCGGCGGCCGTCCGGTCGGTCGACGCCGGCTTCCAGGTGATCGAACTCCACGCGGCGCACGGCTACCTGCTGCACCAGTTCCTCTCACCGCTCGTCAACCACCGCGAGGACGGCTACGGCGGCTCGCTCGAGAACCGGGCCAAGCTCCTCCTCCGGGTCGTCGAAGCGGTTCGCGGGGTCCTCCCGGCCGGTCTCCCGTTGTTCGTCCGGTTCTCGGCCACGGACTGGGTGGACGACGGATGGGACGAACACCAGACCGCGACCGTCGCCGCCTGGTGCGCCGAGCGCGGGGCCGACTTCTTCGACATCTCCACCGGTGGAGCCGTCGGCGGCGTCCGCATCCCGCTCTCCCCCGGGTACCAGGTCCCGTTCGCGGCGCACATCGGTTCGACGGGTGTCGACACGAGCGCCGTCGGGCTCATCACCGACGCCCAGCAGGCCGCGGCCATCGTCGCAGACGGGCAGGCGGAGGCGGTCATGGTCGCCCGCGAGGCGCTCCGTGATCCACACTTCGCGTTGCGCGCCGCGACCGAGCTCGGCGTGGAGGTCGCCTGGCCGGGCCAGTACGAGCGCGCGAAGCCGCGCGCCTGAGCGCGACCCCGGCACGACGACGGCCCGCACGCGATCGCGTGCGGGCCGTCGTCGTCTCAGCGCTCAGGCGTCCGATCAGCGACGCCGGGTGGCGTCCTGGACTTCTCCGACGAGCTCCTCGATGATGTCCTCGAGGAAGAGGACCCCGGTGGTGGCGCCCGCTTCGTCGAACACCCGGGCGACGTGTGCCCCCGAGCGGCGCATCGTGGTCAGTGCGTCTTCGACGTCCGAATCCTCGAACACCGACACGAGCTGCCTGATGTGCTTCGCGGGCACCGGCCGCTCCTCGTCGCCACTGCCGTCGAGGTCGTCGTACCGCAGCACGTCCTTCAGGTGCAGGTAGCCGATCGGCACCGACTCGTCGTCGACGATCACGTACCGCGAGTAGCCGTACTTGGCGACGGCGCGCTCGACGTCCGAGGGGGTGGCCTCCTCCGTGAGCGTGATGAGGCTCCCGAGCGGTAGGGCCACGTCGTGGACCTTCTTCTCGGTGAACTCGAACGCCGCCACGAGCGCACCCGTCGAGTCGGTGAGCACACCCTCGCGGGTGGACTGGTCGACGATGGTCGCCACCTCATCCAGCGTGAACGCACTCGCGGCCTCGTTCTTCGGCTCCACCCGGAACAGGCGGAGGACGGCGTTCGCGGTCGCGTTGAGGGACACGATGATCGGACGGAAGACGCGCGCCACGAAGACGAGCGGCGGAGCGAGCAGCAGGACCGCGCGATCCGGGATCGAGAAGGAGAGGTTCTTCGGGACCATCTCGCCGAAGACCACGTGGAGGTAGGAGACGAGCAGCAGCGCGATGATGAACGCCACCGTGCCGATGGTCTCCTCGGGCCAGCCGGTGAGCGCCAACGGCACTTCCAGCAGATGGTGGATCGCCGGCTCGGAGACGTTCAGGATGAGCAGCGAGCAGACGGTGATGCCCAACTGACTCGTCGCCAACATGAGCGTGGCGTGTTCCATGGCCCACAGCGCGGTCTTGGCGCTCCGGCTCCCCTGCTCGGCGAGGGGTTCGATCTGCGACCGACGCGCGGAGATGACCGCGAACTCGGCACCGACGAAGAAGGCGTTCGCGAGCAGCAGCACCACGAGCCAGGCGATTCCTGCCCAGTCACTCATACGTCACCACCGTCCTCCGACACGACGGGTCTCGGGGTGAATCGGATCCGATCGATCCGTCGGCCGTCGAGTCGCTCGACGCGGAGCGTGCCGTCCTCGAGCTCGAGCTCGTCGCCCGAGACCGCGAGCCGTCCGAGCTCGCTCATGACGTAGCCCGCGACCGTCTCGTACGGACCGTCCTCCGGGACGCGCACGCCGGCGCGCTCGAGGAGCTCGTCGGGACGGAGGCTGCCCGGGAAGGTCGTGGAGTCGCGTCCGCGGACCACCCCGGCACGCGAACGGTCGTGCTCGTCGGCGACCTCGCCCACGAGTTCCTCGACGAGGTCTTCGAGGGTGGTCACGCCGGCGGTGCCGCCGTACTCGTCGACCACGACGGCCATCTGGTATCCGCGTCCGCGCAGCTGCGAGAGCAGCACGTCCAGCTTCATCGTCTCGGGGACCCGCAGGGCCGGCGACTGCAGGGCTGAGACGGGCACCTCGCCGCGTCGGTCGCGCGGGACTGCGATGGCCTGCTTCACATGCACGACACCGGTGATGTCGTCGACGTCGGCATCGGTGACCGGGAAGCGCGAGTGGCCGGTCGACCTCGCGAGGGCGAGCACCGCCTGGGCGGGTTCGCCGCGCTGGATCGACGCGATGCGCGGCCTGGGCGTCATGACGTCCGACGCATCGTGGCTCGAGAAGCGGAGGGTGCGGTTGAGCAGGGTCGCGGTGTCGGCCTCGAGTGTGCCCTCGAGCGCCGATCGACGCACGAGCGACGACAGCTCCTCGGCCGTCCGGGCTCCGGACAGCTCCTCCTTGGGCTCGATGCCCATCGACCGCAGCAAGCCGTTGGCGCTGCCGTTGAGGACGACGATGGCCGGCTTGAACACCCAGGTGAAGGCCGTCTGGAACGGCACGACGAACTTGGCCGTCTGTCGGGGCAACGCGAGCGCGAAGTTCTTCGGGACGAGCTCGCCGATGATCATGCTGAGCAGCGTGGCGAGGGTGATCGCGACGATCGTCGCCACGACGGCGACGACGCCCTCGGGGATCCCGATGGAGCCGAGCGGGCCGGCGAGCATCGACGACAGCGCCGGCTCCATGGTGTAACCGGTGAGGAGGGTGGTCAGGGTGATCCCGAGCTGCGCGCTCGACAGGTGCGTCGAGGTGATCTTGAGCGCTGCGATCGTCATCGTCAGGCGGGTCTCACCACGGTCGCGGCGGGCCTCGAGATCGGCGCGGTCGAGGTTCACGAGCGCGAACTCGGAGGCGACGAAGAAGCCCGTCCCGATGGTCAGTACGAGGCCGACGCCGAGCATGATCCACTCAGACATGACGATCCCGTCCGTGCTGAGCGGGCGATGCCGGAGTGGGGGTACCGTCGCCCGGGTGGGCGGTCGTCTCCCGTGAGCGGGTCAGCACGGGGCTGGGATGGTGGCCGGGGGATCTGTCTGAAGGAGGGTCGTCCATTGTGCGGACGAGTCTATCGGACATCCGCGGCTGTGGACCCCGGATTTCCGGGGTTCTTCTCAGCCTCCGCGAGACGCCGGCGCTCCTCGGCCGCGCGACGCTTCCGACGCCGCACGAGGAGGAACCGCACGCCGATGCACGCCGCGGCGAGCGCCGGGACCCCGCCCGAGACGATCATGCCCACGTGCGCCCCGGCGACCTCGACGAGCCAGCCCATGAGCGGACCGCCGATCGCCTGACCGCCGAGCAGCACGAGGATGTACAGCGACATCACACGGCCACGGATCGCCATGTTGGACGACAGCTGGACGAGTGAGTTCGCCGCCGTGATGAAGAGGAGGTTCGCGACCCCGCCCGCGACGAGCAGGAGGGCGAACGGGAGGAGCACGGGCATCGCCCCGGCGGCCGCCTGCAGGACGCCGACCGCCGCCGCCGCGACGATCACGATGCGCAGGTCCACACCCCCGCGCCTCGTCGACGCGAGCGCCCCGGTCAGCGCGCCGACGGCGACGAGGGCGTTGAGGAACCCGTAGCCGCTCGCGCCGATGTCGAAGACGTCCGACGCGTAGGCGGCGAGCAGGACCGGCAGGTTGAAGGCGAACACCGACATGAACGCGACCATGATGACCGTCCACCGGATGGCAGGCTTCCGCATGGCGTACCCGAGTCCCTCCTTGAGCTGGCCCTTCGCCTTCGCGACGACCGGGGTCGGGACGAGTTCGGAGACACGCATGAGCGCCAGGGTGAGCACGACGCCGGAGCAGGCGAGGGCGTTGATCGCGAAGGACCATCCGGAACCGACGGCGGTGATGAGGACCCCGCCGACGGCCGGACCGACGAGCTGGCCGAGCTGGAAGACGGCGGAGTTGAGGCTGATGGCGTTCCGCAGTCTCGCCGGGCCCACGAGCTCGTTCACGAACACCTGTCGCGCCGGGTTGTCGACGACGGTGACGAGGCCGAGCATGAAGGCGATGACGTAGATGTGCCACACCTCGACCGCGCCGCTGAGCGTCAGGATCGACAGCGCGACCGCGAGGACGGCGGCGAGCGACTGCGTGATCATGAGCAGCACACGCTTGGAGTAGCGGTCCGCGATCACGCCGCCGAGCAGTCCGAACAGCAGCATGGGCGCGAACTGCATCGCGACCGTGATCCCGACGGCGGCGACACTGCCGGAGAGCTCGAGCACGAGCCAGTCCTGCGCGATGCGCTGCATCCCGATCGCGGTCGTCGCGACGATGTGCCCGATCGTGAAGAGACGGAAGTTCGGGACGCGGAGCGAGGAGAAGGTGTCCCGCCAGGCGGGACGCTCCCCCACGATCGGCATGGGGGCGGTGGGCGGTGGTGGAGCGACGGCGGTGTCGGAGGGAGGGGTCACGGAGAGAGCCAGCGTTTCGTATGTCGAGTGCGTGTCGTATGGGTGGAGCCGCGGAGGCCGTCGGCTCCCATCCACGCTATTGCCGACGCGACCATTTCCGAGCAGGATGATCCCTATCAGTCCTATTCGATTCCCGAATGATCGGCTCACGCATGTTCGACCCCGCACTGCTGCGCACCTTCCTGGCCGTCGCCGAGACGAAGAACTTCACGCGCGCCGCCGCGCAGCTCGGGTTGAGCCAGCCGACGGTCAGTCAGCAGATCCGACGGCTCGAGGAGGCCGCCGGCCGGTGGCTCGTCGTCCGGGACACGAGGGCGGTCCGCCTGACCGACAACGGTGACGCGATGGCCGGGTTCGCGCGCAACATCCTCGCTGCACATGCCTCGGCGGAGAGCTACTTCACCGGCTCGGCGATGAGCGGTCGCCTCCGCTTCGGGGCCGCCGACGACCTCGCGATGACCCAGCTCCCCCGGATCCTGCGGCACTTCCGTCAGGGTCACCCGCAGCTGAACCTCGAACTCACCGTGAACCAGAGCGGGCCGCTCTACCGTCGGCTGAAGGCGGGCGCCCTCGACCTCATCTTCATCAAGATGCACCCAGGCCAGAACGAGGGCAAGCTCGTACGGACCGACTCGATGGTCTGGGTCGGTCTCGAGAAGACCACGATCGAACCGGGCCAGCCCGTCCCCCTCATCGCCTACCAGGACCCGAGTCTCTCCCGGCAGCTGGCGATCGACGCCCTCGAGGCCGCCGGGCGCACCTGGCGGATCACCTGCAGTACGCGGGAGGTGAACGGCGTCCTCGCGGCGGTGCGGGCCGGGCTCGGCGTCGCGGTCTTCCCGCGCAGCCTGATCCCGAGCGACCTCGTCATGCTGAGCAACCGGCTGGAACTCCCGCCCCTGGGCGGCGTCGACTTCACCCTGCTCGCGAACCCGTTGGCGGCGGCCGGCCCGGTGGAGGCGCTCTCCTCGGCCATCATGGACCGGTCGCTCGCCTGAGCGAGCACACGGCGGTCAGGCGTCGACGGACTCCGACGCACTGGCGAACGGCGCCGGGATGAGGTAGGTCTCGCGCACCTCGGCCGATTCGTGCGGGCCGCTACCGTCGGGCGCGGTGAAGGGTTCGTCGAACTCGACGATCCACGTCGTCAGCTGTTCGGTCCACACCGAGACGAACGCCGCGGCACGCTGGCGGCCGGGTGCGACGATGACCCCGGAGGCACGCTCCCCCGTCGAGGGATCGGACGCCGGGTCCACGAGCACGAGGACCTGCATGCCGACACCGAACCCGTGCGTCCCACCGTTGACCACCATGGGCCCATCATCCCACCGCGGTCGTGCGAGCCGCACCAGCACCGCGGCTCACCAGGAGACGGGCAGCGCCTTGCCCTCCTCGTACCCGGCGGCCGACTGGACGCCGACGATGGCGCGCTCGTGGAAGCCGGGGACCGAGTCGGCACCCGCGTAGGTGAACGACGAGCGCACACCGGCGGTGATCATGTCGAGGAGGTCCTCGACCGAGGGCCGGAGCGGGTCGATCGTGATGCGGGAGGACGAGATGCCCTCGGCGAAGAGCGTCTTCCGCGCGAGTTCGAACGGGTCGAGTCGGCCGAAGCGCTCGTGCACGGCCTTGGTCGACGCCATGCCCCAGCTCTCCTTGTAGAGCGACCCGTCGGCGGCGCGCTGCAGTTCACCGGGGGCTTCGATCGTGCCGGCGAACCAGGAACCGATCATGACCGAGGACGCACCGGCCGCGAGGGCGAGGGCGACGTCGCGCGGGTAGCGGACGCCACCGTCCGCCCAGACCTTCGCGCCGAGTGCGCGGGCGGTCGCGGCCGTCTCGAGCACGGCCGAGAACTGCGGACGTCCGACCGCCGTCATCATCCGCGTGGTGCACATCGCACCGGGTCCGACACCGACTTTGAGGATGTCCGCACCGGCGTCGACGAGGTCCTGCACCGCGACGGCGGACACGACGTTGCCGGCGACGATCGGGAGGCCGAGACCGAGCGCACGGACGGCCGCGATCGCGCGGAGCATGCCCTCCTGGTGCCCGTGGGCGGTGTCGATCACGAGGACGTCCACCCCGGCGGCGGCGAGCGCCTGCGCCTTGACGGCGACGTCACCGTTGATCCCGATCGCCGCGGCGACCCGCAGCCGGCCCGACGCGTCGAGCGCCGGCGTGTAGATGGTCGACCGGAGCGCGCTCGTCCGGCTGAGGGTGCCGACGACCGCGCCGTGGTGCAGCACGGGCGCGAACTCGAGGTCGGCGGCGACCATGAGGTCGAACGCGGCCCGGCCACCGGTCACGTCGTCGGCGTCGATCGAGGCGAGCGACCCGCGAGCGAGGTCGCCGAGCCGTGCGTCGGGCAGCGCCGTGGCGAGACGTGCGGCCGGGATGCAGCCGGCGAAGGCGTCGCGCTCGTCGTGGAGCACGATGCCGTGACCGGCGACCGCGGGGATCAGGCGCAGGGCGTCGGCCGCGGTCTGATCGGCGCGCATGATCAGCGGGGTGTCGAAGGCGACCGGCTGCTCCTTGACCCAGCGGATCGCCGCGTCGAGCTCCTGGAGCGGCATGTCCTGCGGCAGGACGCCGAGCCCGCCGCGCCGCGCCAGCGCCGCCGCGAGGCGTGGCCCGGTGACGGAGTTCATGTTGGCGGAGACGATCGGGATCGTGGCGCCGGTGCCGTCGTCCGGAGCCAGGTCGACGTCGAGTCGACTCGTGATCCCGGAGCGGCTGGGGACGAGGAACACGTCCGAGTACGTCAGGTCGTGGCTGGGAATCTCACCGATGAACCGCATGAGAACACCGTATCCCGACCGGCGTCCGAGCCGCACCGACGACGGAATGGGTTTAGGCTTGATGACTGGATCGTGCGGGCATGTTCCCTGCCTGCAAACAGTGAGAATTCAACGGAGAGAGTGGGCGATCGACGGTGTCGAGCCAGATGACCGGAGTGGGCGCCGATGACGGCGCAACGAACGAATTCGGAGCCAATGAATGGCTCGTCGACGAGATGTACGAGCAGTACCTCGTCGACAAGGATTCCGTGGACCGCTCCTGGTGGCCGATCCTCGAGCACTACCGGCCGGTGAACGGCGCAGCCCAGGGAACGACGGGCGGCCAGTCGGACGACGGTGCGGCGTCCGCCGGCACCACGGCGTCGGCCCCCGCCCCTGCGGCGGCGGACGAGGCGGCGCGGGTCAACCCGCCGACGGCCCCGATCCAGGTCATCGGCGCGCAGCCGGTCGCCCGCACCACCTCGGTGCAGGCGAAGCCGGCCCCGATCCCGGCCGACGCCCCGATGACGAGCCCGAACCAGGTCCAGCAGCCGAAGAGCGACCAGACCGAACCCGCTCCGGAGGACGTCGACAAGGTCACCGTGCTGAAGGGCATGGCCAAGTCGCTCGCCACCAACATGGACGCGAGCCTGACGGTCCCGACCGCGACGAGCGTGCGCACCATCCCGGCGAAGCTGATGATCGACAACCGCATCGTCATCAACAACCACCTGAAGCGCGCCAGAGGCGGCAAGGTCAGCTTCACCCACCTCATCGGCTGGGCCCTCATCCAGGCGTTGAAGGACTTCCCGAGCCAGAACGTCTACTACGAGGAGACCGACGGCAAGCCCACGGTCGTCGCCCCGGCGCACATCAACCTCGGCATCGCCATCGACCTCCCGAAGCCCGACGGCTCCCGCGCCCTGATGGTGCCGGGCATCAAGCGCGCCGACACCCTCACCTTCAACGAGTACCTCTCCGCGTACGAGGACCTCGTGACCCGCGCCCGCAAGGGCAAGCTCACCGGAGCCGACTTCCAGGGCGTCACGATCTCGCTCACGAACCCCGGTGGCATCGGGACCGTGCACTCGGTCCCCCGCCTCATGAAGGGCCAGGGCTGCATCATCGGCGCCGGTGCCCTCGAGTACCCCGCCGAGTTCCAGGGCGCCTCCGAGCGCACGCTCAACGAGCTGGCGATCGGCAAGACGATCACGCTCACGAGCACCTACGACCACCGCGTCATCCAGGGTGCCGGCTCGGGCGAGTTCCTCAAGGTCGTCCACGAGCTGCTCATCGGCAGCCGCAGCTTCTACCAGGACATCTTCGCCGCGCTCCGCATCCCGTACGACCCGATCCACTGGTCGCCCGACATCAGCGTCGACCTCGCCGACGCCGTCGACAAGACCGCCCGTGTCCAGGAACTCATCAACGCGTTCCGCGTGCGCGGCCACCTCATGGCCGACATCGACCCGCTGGAGTACGTGCAGCGCTCGCACCCCGACCTCGAGATCGAGACCCACGGCCTGACCTTCTGGGACCTCGACCGCGAGTTCGTCACGGGCGCCTTCGGCTCGGCCCGCACGGCCAAGCTGCGCGACATCCTCGGCGTCCTCCGCGACTCGTACTGCCGCACCACGGGCATCGAGTACATGCACATCCAGGACCCCGCGCAGCGCAAGTGGATCCAGAGCAAGGTCGAGCGCAAGTACGAGAAGCCGACGCACGACGAGCAGATGCGCATCCTCGGCAAGCTCAACGAGGCCGAGGCCTTCGAGACCTTCCTGCAGACGAAGTACGTCGGCCAGAAGCGCTTCAGCCTCGAGGGCGGCGAGTCCACCATCGCCCTCCTCGACACCATCCTCCAGGGTGCGTCGCAGGCCCAGCTCGACGAGGTCGCGATCGGTATGGCCCACCGCGGCCGCCTCAACGTCCTCACGAACATCGCCGGCAAGACGTACGGTCAGATCTTCCGCGAGTTCGAGGGAACGCAGGACCCTGCGAGCCACGGTTCCGGCGACGTGAAGTACCACCTCGGCACCGAGGGCACCTTCAAGGCCGAGGACGGCCGCGAGATCCCGGTCTACCTGGCAGCGAACCCCTCGCACCTCGAGGCCGTCAACGGCGTGCTCGAGGGCATCGTCCGCGCGAAGCAGGACCGCGGGCCGATCGGCGCGTTCGGCACCCTTCCGATCCTCATCCACGGCGACGCGGCGATGGCCGGTCAAGGCGTCGTCCTCGAGACGATGCAGCTGTCCCAGCTGCGCGGCTACCGCACGGGCGGCACGGTCCACGTCGTCATCAACAACCAGGTCGGCTTCACCACGCCTCCTGGCGAGGGCCGCTCGTCCATCTACAACACCGACGTCGCGAAGACCATCCAGGCGCCGATCTTCCACGTGAACGGCGACGACCCCGAGGCCGTCGTGCGGGTCGCGGAGCTCGCCTTCGAGTACCGCCAGGAGTTCAAGCGCGACGTCGTCATCGACCTCGTGTGCTACCGCCGACGCGGCCACAACGAGGGCGACGACCCGTCGATGACGCAGCCGCTCATGTACAGCCTCATCGAGGCGAAGCGCTCCGTCCGCAAGCTCTACACCGAGGCGCTCGTCGGCCGTGGCGACATCACCGAGGAGGAGTACGAGGCCGCGCACCGCGACTTCCAGGACCGCCTCGAACGCGCCTTCATGGAGACGCACGCCGAGCAGACCTCGCCGACGCCGATCCCGACCGAGGTCCTCGACGAGGACGGCTACTCCGGCGAACTCGAGACGACCGGCGTCTCCGAGGGCGTCGTGCAGCTCATCGGCGACGCGTTCAACAACAAGCCCGCCGGGTTCACCGTGCACCCGAAGGTGCAGCAGCTCCTCGAGAAGCGTCTCGACATGAGCCGCAACGGCAACATCGACTGGGGCTTCGGAGAACTGCTCGCGCTCGGATCGGTGCTCATCGAGGGCACCCCGGTACGGATGTCCGGACAGGACTCCCGCCGCGGCACCTTCGTGCAGCGCCACGCCGTCCTCCACGACCGGGTCAACGGCCAGGAGTGGCTGCCGCTCGCGAACCTCAGCGACAACCAGGCCCGCTTCTGGATCTACGACTCGCTCCTCAGCGAGTACGCGGTCATGGGCTTCGAGTACGGCTACTCGGTCGAACGTGCCGACGCCCTCGTGCTGTGGGAGGCGCAGTTCGGCGACTTCACCAACGGCGCGCAGACGATCATCGACGAGTTCATCTCCTCCGCCGAGCAGAAGTGGTCGCAGCGATCGAGTGTCACGCTCCTCCTCCCCCACGGCTACGAAGGCCAGGGCCCCGACCACTCGTCCGCGCGGATCGAGCGGTTCCTGCAGCTCTGCGCCGAGGACAACATGACCGTCGCACGGCCGTCGACCCCCGCGTCGTACTTCCACCTCCTGCGTCGCCAGGCGTACGCCCGCCCGCGTCGGCCGCTCGTCGTCTTCACCCCGAAGGCGATGCTGCGTCTGCGTGGCGCGACCAGCCCGGTGGCGGACTTCACCTCCGGCCGCTTCGAGCCGGTGATCGACGACGCACGGATCACCGACAAGGCCGCGGTCAAGCGGGTGCTCCTGCACTCCGGGAAGATCCACTACGACCTCCTCAGCGAGCTGCAGAAGCAGCCGAACGACGAGATCGCCCTCGTCCGCGTCGAGCAGTTCTACCCGGTCCCGGTGGCCGAGCTGAACGCCGTGGTCGCGCAGTACCCGAACGCCGAACTGGTGTGGGTACAGGACGAGCCGGAGAACCAGGGCGCGTGGCCGTTCATCTGCCTGGAGGCTGCCAAGCACCTCGAGGGTCGGACGATCCGCAACGTGTCGCGCACCGCGTCCGCCTCCCCCGCCACGGGTTCGGCGAAGCGTCACGCCGCCGAGCAGGCGGAGCTCCTCCGCACCGCGCTGTCGCTCTGACCTCAGCCGCACGACGACGACCGCCTGTTCCGACAGGCGGTCGTCGTCGTCTGTGTCGTCGTCTGGACGCGGGTGGTCAGCACGGCGACAGCGATCCGTGAGTGGGCGGTGAGCCACCGCCAATAGGCTGACGCCATGGACTTCGCATTCCTCGCCGTCGTCGCGGTGGTGACCATCGTCGCGGTGGCCCGCTTCGCGAACAAGCTGCGCGTGGCAGCCCCACTCATCCTCGTCCTGGTCGGGCTCGCCCTCAGCTATCTGCCGTTCGTGCCGGACGTCGAGGTCAAGCCGGAGTGGATCCTCGCCGGCGTGCTGCCACCGCTCCTCTATTCGGCCGCCGTCAACGTGCCCCTGGTCGACTTCCGCCGCAACCTCAAGGCGATCTCCGGGCTCTCGGTCGTCCTCGTCGTGGTGTCGTCGGTCCTCATCGGCTGGATCCTGTCGACGATCCTCCCCGACCTGAGCCTGGCCGCCGGCATCGCCCTCGGCGCCGTCGTCAGCCCGACCGACGCGGTCGCCGCGACCTCCATCGGCAAGCGGCTGGGCATGCCGTCGCGCCTCGTGAGCGTCCTCGAGGGCGAGAGCCTCGTCAACGACGCCTCGGCCCTCGTCCTCCTGCGCTCCGCCATCGCCGCGACCGCCGGCACGGTCTCGTTGTGGGGTGTCCTGGGCGACTTCGCCTATGCCGTGGCGCTCGCGATCGCGATCGGGATCGTCGTCGGGTTCATCACGGTCCGGATCCGATCCCGCCTCGGCGACCCGGTCCTGACGACGGTCATCTCCTTCGCCGTACCGTTCATCGCGTATCTGCCCGCCGAGCACTTCCACGCCTCAGGCGTCCTGTCGGTTGTGGTCGCAGGACTTTACACCGGGCATCAGAGCGCGAAGTACTTCACCGCCCAGGACCGCATCAGTGAGCGCATCAACTGGCGGACGACGCAGTTCCTCCTCGAGAACGGGGTGTTCCTGCTCATGGGGCTCGAGCTCGAGGCCATCGTCTCGCAGGTGGAGCAGGACGACCTCGGCATCTGGTCGTCGATCGGCCTCGGGTTGCTGACCGCCATGACCCTCATCGTCGTCCGCATCGTGTTCGTCGGCGTCCTCGTCTGGTCGTTGCGACGCGATGAACGGGAAGCCCTTGCCCGGCGGCCGAGACTGGAGCAGGTCTCCGCACGCCTCGAGGAGCATCCGACGGAGAACGCGCGTTCAGCCAAACGCAAGGCCGCCTTCTCGAGGTCGATCGCCCGGCGGAGCGCCGACCTGGACTTCCTGCAACGCGAGGGCCTCGGATGGCGGGGCGGCGCGGTGCTCGCCTGGGCGGGGATGCGCGGCGTCGTCACGATCGCCGCCGCTCAGTCGCTCCCGTTGGACACCCCGTATCGGGCGGAGCTGGTGCTCATCGCGTTCACGGTCGCGATCGTCACCCTCCTGCTCCAGGGCGGTTCCCTCCCGCTCGTCATCCGGCTGACCCGGGTCGGTGGTACGGATGAGCAGGCGGCGATGGCGGAACTGGCCGGTCTCGTGGAGGAGATCTCGACCGTCGGTGTGGCCGCCCTCGACGACCCGCAGCTGCGAACGGACGGCGGGGAGCCGTTCGACTCCGCGGTCGTCGACCGGGTACGCACGAGCAGCCTCATCCGCGTCGAGTCGGCGGCGGAACGCACCGATGCCGGCGTGGGCCCGCACGAGCAGTTCCGACAACTGCGACGCCGAGTGCTCGACGCCGAACGCGATGCGCTCCTCGATGCGCGGGCGACCGGCAGCTACTCCTCCGAGGTGCTGGCGAAGGCGCAGCGGATGCTGGACGTCGAGGAGTCACGCCTCGACGGCGCCGGCTGATGGGGTCGGTCCGCCGTCAGGCGCTCTCGTGGGTGGCCTGGGTGGCCCGCAGCGACGCCAGCACCTGGTTCTTCAGGTCCTCGGGTGCCGTCTCCTTGCACGCCCGCTGCACGGCCTCGGTGAGGGTCTGGGCGACGAGCGCCTCGTTCTGACACTCCGGGCAGTTCGCGAGGTGCTCGCGGATGTCGGCCGCTTCGGTCGTGCACACCTCGTGACGGAGGTACTCCTCGAGGTCCTTCTTGGCCTTGTCGCAGCCGCAGTCGCTCATTTCTTGCTCCCCTGCTTCGTCACGGTGAACCCCCGGGACTCGGCGTAGTCGGCCAACAGGTCGCGCAGGAGTCGTCGGCCACGGTGCAGACGACTCATCACGGTCCCGATGGGCGTTTTCATGATGTCGGCGATCTCCTGGTAGGCGAAGCCCTCCACGTCGGCGAGGTACACCGCGAGGCGGAAGTCCTCCGGGATGGCCTGCAATGCGTTCTTCACGTCGCTGTCCGGCAGGTGATCGATCGCTTCGGCCTCTGCGGAGCGGCTGGAGGTGGCGCTGATCGACTCGGCGCCGCCCAACTGCCAGTCCTCGAGGTCGTCGATGGTGCCCTGGTACGGCTCGCGCTGCTTCTTCCGATACGTGTTGATGTACGTGTTCGTGAGGATGCGGTAGAGCCACGCCTTGAGGTTGGTGCCCTGTTCGAACTGCGCGAACGCGGCGAAGGCCTTCACGAACGTCTCCTGGACGAGGTCCTGAGCGTCCGACGGGTTCTTCGTCATGCGCATGGCAGCGCCGTACAACTGATCGATGAACGGCAGCGCCTGTGCTTCGAACAGTGATCGGGGGTCCGGCTCGGCCGGAAGGGCTTCTGGGTCGACGGAGGTCATCACCGGCCAGTCTACGGCCAGCGCCAGACGGCCGTGATCGGCCTCCGTCACCGGTCGTTCCAGTACCGCTGTGGACATCCGCTCCTCCTTCTGCTCTCGACCCCGACTACTGTTGGAACCAATGTTGACCAATCCGTATTCCGCACCAGATTTCGACGTGTACGGCGATGCCGAACCCGAGCACGACGACGCAGCCTGGCCGGCGCCCGTCGCGGGCGGTCCGGTCGATGCGACCGTCTCGCTCCCGGGCTCGAAGTCGCTCACGAACCGCGAGCTCGTCCTGGCCGCTCTGGCCGACGGGCCCTCCCTCCTGCGCGCCCCGCTCCACTCGATGGACAGCACCAACATGGTCGAGGCGCTCCGCGCACTCGGGACCACCGTCGTCGAGCGACCGGCGTCGGGCGCGTTCGGCAAGGACTGGCTCGTCACGCCGGGCGAGCTGTTCGGCAGCACGACCGTCGAGTGCGGGCTCGCCGGCACCGTCATGCGGTTCGTCCCGCCGCTGGCCGCCCTCGCGCTCGGGCCGACCGTGTTCGACGCCGACCCCTCGGCCAGGAACCGGCCGATGGCCACCATGATCGGCTCGCTCCAGGCGCTCGGCGTCGACATCAGCGACGACGGCCGGAAGGCGCTCCCCTTCACGGTGCACGGCACGGGCACGGTCACGGGTGGCAAGCTCACGATCGACGCGTCGTCGTCGAGCCAGTTCGTGTCCGGCCTCCTGCTGGCCGCAGCCCGCTTCGAGCAGGGCCTCCACCTCGTCCACGAGGGCGAGCGTCTGCCGAGCCTGCCGCACATCGAGATGACCATCGCAGCCCTCGCGGCCCGCGGGGTCACCGTGGAACAGCCCTCCGTCGGTGAGTGGGTCGTCGCCCCCGGCACGATCGCCGCGCTCGACGTCGACCTCGAGCCCGACCTCTCCAACGCCGCACCGTTCCTCGCCGCGGCGCTCGTCACCGGCGGAAGCGTCACGCTCCGCGGCTGGCCCACCTCCACCACCCAGGTCGGTGCCGACCTGGCGGACCTCCTGCCCCGCTTCGGCGCGACGGTCACCCTGGACGGCGACCGCCTCACCGTCACCGGCGGCGAGCGGATCACCGCGGTCGACCTCGACCTGACCACCGGCGGTGAGCTCGCGCCCGCCCTCACCGCGCTCGCGGCACTCGCGGACGGACCGTCGACCATCACAGGCATCGGGCACATCCGTCACCACGAGACCGACCGCCTCGCGGCCCTCGCGACGGAGATCAACAAGCTCGGTGGCGCCGTCACGGAGCTGCCGGACGGTCTCCGCATCGAGCCGCGCCCCCTCCACGGCGGCGAGTGGTCGAGCTACCACGACCACCGCATGGCGACCACGGGAGCGATCCTCGGTCTCGTCGTGCCCGGGGTCACCATCGAGAACGTCGCCACGACCGCGAAGACGCTCCCACAGTTCACCGAACTGTGGCACGCGATGCTCGGGAGCTGAGCCGATGAGCTGGTGGGACGACGGCGTCGACGACGACGAGCCGGAACTCGACGAGTCGAGCATCAGGATGCGGCCGAACCCGAAGGCGAACCGCCCACGGACGAAGACGCGGCCCGAGCACCTCGATGCACTGACCGCACGCGTCCTCGCGGTCGACCGCGGCCGCTACACCGTGCTCCTCGACGA
The DNA here is from genome assembly GCF_015350715.1 of Plantibacter sp. VKM Ac-2876. Lineage (NCBI taxonomy): Bacteria > Bacillati > Actinomycetota > Actinomycetes > Micrococcales > Microbacteriaceae > Plantibacter > Plantibacter sp. VKM Ac-2876. The sequence continues at coordinate 277,515 of NZ_JADKSI010000004.1, forward strand.
AGGCACGCCCGAGGAGCGCGTCCTGACGTCGACCCGCGCTCGGGAACTCCGCAAGCAGGCCATCGTGACCGGCGACCGGGTCGATGTCGTCGGCGACACCTCGGGTGCCGAGGGCACGCTGTCGCGCATCGTGCGGATCGTGCCGCGCACGACGCTGCTCCGCCGGAGTGGCGACGACACCGACGCCATGGAGCGTGTCGTCGTCGCCAACGCCGACCAGATGCTCATCGTCGTGGCTGCGGCGAACCCCGAGCCACGGGCCCGACTCGTCGACCGCTACCTCGTCGCCGCCTACGACGCGGGGATCACCCCGATCCTCTGCATCACGAAGACGGACCTCCAGGACCCCGACGAGTTCCTCGCGAACTTCGCCGGGCTCGGCCTGCGCGTGTTCCGCAGCCGGGAGGACGACGTCCCCCTGGCCGAGATCACCGAGGCCCTCATCGGCCATGACACGGTCTTCGTCGGCCACTCGGGCGTCGGCAAGTCCACCCTCGTCAACGCCCTCGTTCCGACGGCGGAGCGCGCCACAGGGCATGTGAACGTCGTCACCGGGCGTGGCCGTCACACCTCCTCGTCGACCGTCTCGCTGCGCATCGAGGCGCCCGGAGGATCCGGGTGGGTCATCGACACCCCGGGCGTCCGCTCGTTCGGTCTCGGACACGTCGACACCGCCAACATCCTGAGGTCGTTCACCGACCTCGCGGAGATCGCGCTCGAGTGCCCACGCGGCTGCACCCATCTTCCCGACGCCCCCGACTGCGCGATCATCGAGGCCGTCGCCGAGGGACGGCTCGGAGAGAACGGCCCCGCACGCCTCGACTCGCTCCAGCGGCTGCTGGGGACCTTCGCCACGATCAAAGCCGACCAGTACTCCTGACTAGGCTTGGGGTATGCCTGAAGCAATCCGTCTGTCCGCCGGCGACCCGGCCCCCGCGTTCACCCTCACCGACCAGGACGGCACCAGCGTGTCCCTGTCCGACTTCGCCGGACGACGGGTGATCCTCTACTTCTACCCCGCCGCGATGACGCCCGGCTGCACCACCCAGGCGTGCGACTTCCGCGACAACCTCGCATCGCTCAGCGGTGCCGGGTACGTGGTGCTCGGCGTCTCGAAGGACTCCGTCGAGAAGCTCAAGGCCTTCCAGGAGGAGGACGGGCTCACGTTCCCGCTCCTCAGCGACCCGGAGCTGACGGTCCACCAGGCGTACGGAGCCTACGGTGAGAAGAACTCGTACGGACGCATCGTCACGGGCGTCCTCCGCTCGACGTTCGTCATCGACGAGACGGGCACCCTCACCCTCGCCCGGTACAACGTCAAGGCCACCGGCCACGTGAAGAGCCTCCGCAAGGCCCTCGGCCTCGACGCCTGACGCGTCGCGCTCAGATCTCGCGTCGGGTCACGGCGGCGACCGCCGGCGTGAACAGGAGCCCGAGGACGGCCAGCGACGGCAACAGCAGGAACCACCCGATCGCGGGTTGCGCGAAGACCCCCTGGAACGCGCCGACGGCGACGGCGATCTGCACGAGCTGCCAGGTGACCGCTCCCCCGCGGATCCAGCTCCGTCCGCGGATCGCGCCGAGGGCGAGCGCCGTGACGAACGCCGTGGCGATGAGCAGGATCACGAAGATCGCCAGTGCGCTCGTGAACGAGGCCGGCGTCGCCGCGACCAGCTCGAAGAGGAACCAGGCCGAGAGCCCGATCATGAGCAGCGCCTCCGCGACGAGCAGGACGATGAAGGCCAGCACCGCCGGACGACGAGGCTCCTCAGGGTTCGGAGCGGAGGCGGCGTTTCGATCGGTACTCACAGGGTTCACCCAAACTTGACTATTGATTTGCTCTTACCGATATGAAACCATGTTTGAGGCCGACATGAGGTCCACGAGGGTGTGGACAGATCCCGAATCCCGGACGATCATCCCCCTCGCATTTCGGCTTTCGCTTCCCGAGACCCCTCACTCGGTTGAAGAAATCTCACCATGCAATAAAAGGAGCTCCCCTATGGATTGGCGCGATAAAGCTGCCTGCCTGACCGTCGACCCGGAATTGTTCTTCCCGGTCGGGAACACCGGTCCGGCGGTCGATCAGATCGACAAGGCGAAGGCCGTGTGCGCCACCTGCAGTGTCACGGAGCTGTGCCTCCAGTACGCGCTCGAGACCGGCCAGGACTCCGGTGTGTGGGGCGGCCTCAGCGAAGACGAGCGTCGCGCCCTCAAGCGTCGCGCGGCTCGCGCCCGCCGCGCCTCCTAGTCGCAGACGAGAACCCCGGGTGCCGAACGGCCCCGGGGTTCTCGCATGTCTGCGGCCGTTCGCGACGGCACGGGACCTCAGCTCTTGGCGACCCAGCGCATCGGGATCGCGATCGTGACCTCGGTTCCACTCCCCATGAGCGTGTGCCAGTCGATCGTCCCGCCCAGTTCCCCCTGAATGAGCGTCCGCACGATCTGGGTGCCGAGGCCGGACCCGACCTTCCCCTCCGGGAGCCCCACGCCGTTGTCGCGGACCTGCACGCTCAGCAGCTCGTCCGTGCGGTCGGCCGTGATCTCCACGTCGCCGTCGCGGCCGTTGAGCCCGTGCTCCACCGCGTTGGTGACGAGTTCGGTGAGCGCGAGGGCGAGTGGCGTCGCGTACTCGCTCGGGAGCACGCCGAACGAGCCGGAGGACTTCGGGCGGACCGTGGTGTTGTGGGAGCTCGCCACTTCAGCGATGAGCAGGAGCACGCGCTCGAAGACCTCGTCGAAGTCGACGTTCTGGTTGAGCCCCTCGGACAGCGTGTCGTGCACGACCGCGATGGCGGCCACGCGCCGCATGGCCTGCGTGAGGGCGTCGTGGGCGTCCTCCGAGTGCGTCCGCCTGGCCTGGATCCGCAGGAGCGACGCGACCGTCTGGAGGTTGTTCTTCACCCGGTGGTGGATCTCGCGGATCGTCGCGTCCTTGGTGATGAGTTCCTGCTCCTGGTGACGCAGTTCGCTGACGTCGCGGCAGAGCACGATCGCGCCGACCCGCTCGCCGCGGCTCCGCAACGGGATCGCCCGGAGGGAGACCGTCACGCCCTTGTCCTCGATGTCGGTCCGCCACGGCGCCCGACCGGTGACGACGAGTGGCAGGGACTCGTCGACGGTGACGGTCCCCGTCCCGGAGAGCAGATGGGTCGTGACGTCCGCGAGCGACTCGCCCTCGAGTTCCTCGGCGAATCCGATCCGGTTGAAGGCCGAGAGCGCGTTGGGGCTGGCGAAGGTGACGGTACCGTCGACATCGAGACGGATCAGGCCGTCGCTCGCGCGCGGCGCGCCCCGGCGCGGTCCGGTCGGCGCTCCGAGATCCGGGAAGTCGCCAACCGCGATCATCTCGAACAGGTCGCTCGCGCAGTCGTTGAAGGTGAGTTCCTGGCGGCTGGGCGTGCGAGCCTCACCGAGATTGGTGTGGCGGGTGATGACCGCGATCGGTCCGTCGGCATTGGTCGTCTCGGTCGGCGATATCCGCCGGGCGACGGGTACGGCACGAACCCTGGTCGGGGTCTCCTCGTACCAGTCCGGTGCGGACGACTCGATGATCCGTCCACTCTCGAAACAGTCGGTGACCTGCTTGCGCCATTCCTGCTTGATGGATTGCCCGACGAAGTCGCGATAGAAGAGTGTCGCGGCACTCGACGGACGCGAATGCGCGACCGCTATGAAACTGCCGGAATCGGTCGGTACCCAGATGACGATATCGGCGAACGCCAGATCCGCGAGGAGTTGGCTGTCCGCGAGCAGCATGTGCAGCCACTCCACGTCGGCCGCACTGGAGCGGCCCTGGGCGAGAACGAGATCACTGAGCGTCGACACGATTCCAGTCTAGGCTCGGCCGGCCGACACCGAGTGCGCCGGGCGTGCCCCGATGACCACTGGTCGGGCAGGCCTGGAACGGCGACGGCGCCCAGCGGCCCGTGGGGGGGCCACTGAGCGCCGTCGCCGGACGTGATGCGTCAGTTGGCTGCGCGGTAGGCGTCCTGGACCGCCTGGGGGATGCGTCCGCGCGACGACACGGCGTGCCCGTTCTTCGCGGCCCACTCGCGGATCGCAGCGAGGTTCTCGGCGCTGTTGCGGGTGCTGGTGCTCGAGGTGCGGCGCCCACGCTTGACCGGGCGTCCGGCTCCGATGTAGGGCTTCAGCGACTCGCGGAGGTTCTTCGCATTGTCTGCACCGAGATCGATCTCGTATTCGGTTCCGTCGATCGCGAACCGGACGGTCTCTCCTGCACCGGAAGCGAGTTCGCTGCCGTCGAGATCGTCGATGTATGTGGTGATGACTTTCTGAGCCATGGGGGGTCCTCCTGAAGATATCCGTGGTGAGTCCGACGGTTATCCGATCATATCGAACACCACCAAGGGAATCTGAATACCGACACGATACCGGAGTAATTCATCACCCAACGGATAACGATGCGTCGGAGAAGAATGCAGATGCATATATGGGCGAGCAAATGCATATTCGGTTGATCACCCAATTGTATTGAGCGACTCCGTCGAGACTATTCCGCTCGGCGTGACCGACTCCGCGCACGTCGCCCACGTGCTCCACCCGACGAGCGCCGCGAGCGGTCCCGCACCGGCGCCGGCTCCTGGTCGAGGACGGTGGACACGAACCGCCGCAACGCGACGGGAAGCGCCCCGCGCGGGGCCTGGTCGCGGAGGGTCCTCCCCGCGATCACCGCGGCGTCCACCACCCGTTGGTCCTCCGGCAGGAGCGCGGCCGCCTCGATCCCGCCGAAGCGGGAGAGCGTGGACGCCAGCTGACCGGCCGGGCCGGTACCGAGCGCGACGCCACGCAGCCGGTTCACCACCACCGAGATGCGCGACGGGTCGACGAGTTCGACGAGTTCCGCGTGCCCGCGGAGCAGCCTCGTGACCCCGACCGGGTCAGCCGCACCGACCTCCACCACCCGGTCCGCGGACCCGAGGACGGCGAACGCCGCCCCGTTCCGTCTGGGCGCGAACAGGTCGCTCGAGATCTCCTCGTCCGCCTCCAGACAGAACGCCGTGTCGATCACGATGTCGTCCATCCACGCCCGGCACCGTTCGATGGTCGTCGCGACGCGCTCCGTCGACAGTTCCGTCCAGCGTGCCGCACGGGAGATGCCGGTCAGGACCCGGAACGCGCCGGACGGCGACGGATGGACGACCGCGATCCGCTCGAGCTGCTCGATGTCGAGCGCCCCACTTCCGGCCAATCGGCAGGCCGCGGCGAACCCGGGCGCCTCGTCGAGGAGGCCGAGCATGGCCGCGACGGATGACCCGTATGTGTCCGCGTCGATGAGGACGACCCGGCGTCCGCGCGCGGCCAGCTCGCTGGCGATGCCCGCGGCGACGGTGGTCGTGCCGGGCGACCCGGCCGCGCCCCACACGGCGATGACCCGCCCCGCGGCCTGGGCGACCGGACGAGGGCCGTCGCCGCCGAGGTCGAGCGGCGCGATGCTCCGATCGAGCTCCTCAGGATCGACCGGCAGGAGGACGATGTCGACCAGGCCCAGCCCCGCCGCATGGCGACGCTCGGACTCACCGGACGCGAGCGCCACGACCCTCGTACCCACGCGGTCCGCGAGGTCGATGAGTTCGGCGCGCAGGCGGTCGACCCCGGGTGACACGAGCAGTACGTCGACGGGCGTCCCTGCACCGATGCGCTCGTCGAGTTCGGCTCCGTCGTGACAGCGCCAGGCGACGCGGTGTCCGAGGTCGAGCATCGTCGCGAGGATCTCGCCCTCGATCCGTGGGTCGAGGGCGAGTCCGACACGCAGCATCAGCGTTCGCCGGGCTCGGTGGGGACCACGGACAGCAGGTGCGCTGCCGCCGTCGCCGAGAGCACCGTCGCGACGGCCGAGCGTGGGACGGCGAGCTCGAGGGCGACCGAACCGCGCCCGGACAGGAGCCCTTCGTCCTCGCCGACCCGGACGACCGTCGCGGCCGAGACCAACACCTCCGGCACACCGTAGCCGTCGCCGTCCGGCGCGGCCGCCCAGAGGTCGACGACGGTCCCCGGCACGATGTCGGCTCCGAGCCGCCCGGCCGGTTCGACGACGAGCGTGGTCACGCCGACGGCGCTCGCCTCGCCGAGCGCGTCGAGCGGCACGAGCTCCCCCGCCGCGATCGTCCGCGTGACGACGATTCCCGCCGGCGGTGCCGCTCCGGCTCCGAGGTACCCGCTTTCGACCGATCCCAGACGTGCGTCGATCACCTGGAGTGAGGAGCGGTCGAGCCGCGTTCCGGGCGTCAGCGTCTCGGAGGCCGCATACACCGGGGTCGTCCGGCTCGAGGTCGTGACGAGCCACCACACCCCCAGGATCGACACGACCACCAGCATGAGGCCCACGAGGAAGCGTGGGTCCACCCAGATGCGCGACCGGGACACCTGCCGTCCGCCGACACCATGACGCAGTCCGGCGAGACGGTCGCTCATCCGCTCGCCGCCGTCGCTTCGCGCTCCTCCCGATTCCGATCCGCGTCCCCGCTCGCTTCCCCGCACCGTCTCCTCCTTCATGGGCACCCCGCGCGCCGCCTCCGGTCCCATGCTGCCCGGGCTCCGGACATCGCGCCGAAGTTATCCACAGCCCGGCGGACGATGCTCGCGCGAGAGGATAATCGAGGAATGGAATCGCAGCGCGATGCGGCCCCGCTCGGTCGCTTCCTCACCGTCGCCGACACGGCCGAGGTCTTGAACGTCTCGGCCCAGCACGTGGCCGAGCTCATCTCGAGCGGTGAGCTGCCCGCCATCCGGATCGGGCGCAGCGGACCGTGGCGCATCGAGTTCCCGGCACTCGAAGCCTTCATCAGCGGTCAGTACGAGGAGGCACGTCGTGCAGGCCTCTGGCATCAGGCCCAGCTCACCGAACTCGCCGAGTTCTCCGGCGCACCGATGCTCCGGCCCGTGCCACCCCTCGGCTGAGCCCCGACCCCGGCAGGCGCCCGACGCCACGCCTCAGCCAGCCCGCTCGACGATGACGACCTCCGAGAGCACGACGACGCGGATCTGCTCGACGCTCCGGCTGCGGCGCGGCGACCCCGGCTCGTGGACGGCCAGATCCAGATGGTCGCGGCCCACCCGGTCGATCGTGCCCGCCCAGCTCCCCGTCCGGGTCCGAACGACCACTGCAGCACGGCGCCGGCACAGATCACGGAGCAGGAACGAGACGGTCAGGCGGTCGAGCAGTCGCGGTTCGCGGACCACGACGTCGTCGAGACTCCAATCGACCTGGGTCTGCGTCATGGCGACCGCCGCGATCGCATCGAGCGGGACGACGGCCTCCCGGCCGCCCGGGGTGCCGGAATCAGCCTGCAACCAGTCCTTCCCGATGCTCCGGACCCGCAGCCGCCAGGTCGTCCCGTCGACGAGTTCGACGACGAGCGGTCCTGGTGCGCCGGCATCGCCGCAGAGGGTGACGAGCCGCTCACGCAGGGTGAGACGCCCGCGTCGAAGCCGCTCGGCCTCGACGCGGACGGCGTCGTCGTCGACGGCGAGCTCGTCGTCGAGCTGACCGGCGAGATCGTCGAACAGGCTGTCCCAACGCATACGCCGACGGTAGTGCGCCGAGGTCGGCCGCGTCCTGCGTTCTCCACAGACCCCTGGTACCCGACACCGGAGAACTGACATGATGAGTGTGACATGTCAGATTCTGGTCGCCCGACTCGTGGCGGCCGCCCACCCCTCGGAGGCCCCATGAGCACCGCTGCCCGGCACGACGACGACGAGCCCGAAGCACACACGGCTCGCCTCCGGCCGGCGCCTCCGCTCCCCGAGCGACGCACGCGGGAGGTACGGGCGGCCGCGCGCGCCGGTGCGGACGACTACTTCGCGCCCCAACCGGCGCCCCGAGCCGACCTCCCTGATCCGCGACCGCTGCTCGAGAACCTCACACGGAGCGTGATCGAGGTGATCGCCGGAGCCCGCGACCTCACGCAGCTCGCGCGGTGGATCACCGCCGACGTGCACACCGTTCTGCTGAAGCGCGTGATCCTCGCCGAACGGGCACGACGCGTCCGCGGCGTCCCGGGCACCGTCCCGGTCGTCTCCATCGGCACCGTGACCATCTCCGAGCCACGCGACGGCGTCGTCGAGTCCGTGGTCATCGTCCACGGACGAGCGCGGTCCCGAGCCGTGGCCATCCGACTGGAGGGCTTGGACGGCCGCTGGCGGGCGACCTCGGTGAGCGTGCTCTGACCGGCGTTGCACATCCGCCCGCACCCGACAGACGGGAGCCCTCCGGACCGATGTCACCATGGTCCGGAGGGCTCCCGTTCGTGCCGGCGTGGACTTACTTCTTCTTGCCCTGCTTGCGACGGTCCGAACGGTTGCTCGGAGCAGCCGCAGGCGCCTCGGACTGCTGACCGAAAGCCCCACGCGACGCCTTCGCGGCCGGGGCGGCCTTCGTGGCGGGAGCCGCATCACCTGCGGGACGGTTCGTCTGCTGGAGACGCTGTGCGCGTTCGGTGGCCGCCTTCTCGATCTGCCCGCGCTGGTTGCGGACCTCGACCCCACCCTGCTCGCTCGGAGCGGAGTAGCTGAGCTTCTCGGTGTCGGGGGTCTCCTGCGTCAGGCCCTTGGCCGTGATCGCCGGTGCGGCGGTGCCGGCATCGACCTCACCGGCGACCTCGACCTCGAGGTTGAAGAGGAAGCCGACGCTCTCCTCGCGGATCTGCCCCATCATCTGCTGGAACATCGCGTAGCCCTCACGCTGGTACTCGACCAGCGGGTCGCGCTGCGCCATGGCCCGGAGACCGATGCCGTCCTTCAGGTAGTCCATCTCGTACAGGTGGTCGCGCCAGCGGCGGTCGATCACCTGGAGGACGACGCGGCGCTCGAGCTCGCGCATCGCCGGGGCACCGAGCGACTCCTCGCGGTTGGTGTACGCGAGCTTGGCGTCGGAGAGGATCTCGCGGCGCATGAAGTCGCGGTTGATCCGCCCCTTCGTCCCGGCCTCCTGGACGACCTCGTCGATCGTCAGGCCGACGGGGTAGAGCGTCTTCAGTTCGGCCCAGAGTGCGTCGAAGTCCCAGTCGTCGCCGTTGCCCTCGCCGGTGTGCTCGTCGAGGACGTCGTCGACGACGCTCTCCAGGAACTGCTGTGCACGATCGTGGAGGTCGTCGCCCTCGAGGATGTGGCGGCGGTCGGAGTAGATCGCCTCACGCTGCCGGTTGAGGACGTCGTCGTACTTGAGCACGTTCTTGCGGATCTCCGCGTTCCGCGCCTCGACCTGCGACTGCGCACTGCGGATCGCGCGGCTGACGATCTTCGACTCGATCGCGAGGTCGTCCGGCACGTTCTGACGCCCCATGAGGCTTTCCGCGGCTCCGGCGTTGAAGAGGCGCATGAGGTCGTCGGTGAGGGACAGGTAGAACCGGCTCTCGCCCGGGTCGCCCTGACGACCGGAGCGACCGCGCAGCTGGTTGTCGATGCGGCGCGACTCGTGGCGCTCGGTACCGAGGACGTAGAGTCCGCCGGCGTCGATGACCTTGTCGGCCTCCTCCTTGACCGCGGCCTTCACCTCGGTGAAGACGTCGTCCCACGCGGCCTCGTACTCCTCGGGGGTGTCGATCGGGCTGAGGCCCTTGGCGTTCATCTCCGCGACGGCGAGGAACTCGGCGTTGCCGCCGAGCATGATGTCGGTTCCACGGCCGGCCATGTTGGTGGCGACGGTGACCGAGCCGAGTCGACCGGCCTGGGCGATGATCGCGGCCTCACGCGCGTGGTTCTTCGCGTTGAGGACCTCGTGCTTGACGCCCTTCTTGGCGAGGAGCCTCGAGAGGTACTCGCTCTTCTCGACGCTCGTCGTGCCGACGAGGACCGGCTGGCCCTGCTCGTGGCGCTCGACGATGTCCTCGACGACCTGCGCGAACTTCGCCTCCTCGTTCTTGTAGACGAGGTCGGACTGGTCGATGCGCTGCATCGGGCGGTTGGTCGGGATCGGGACGACGCCGAGCTTGTACGTCGACATGAACTCGGCCGCCTCGGTCTCGGCCGTACCGGTCATGCCGGACAGCTTCTCGTAGAGGCGGAAGTAGTTTTGGAGCGTCACGGTCGCGAGGGTCTGGTTCTCGGCCTGGACGGCGACGCCCTCCTTGGCCTCGATCGCCTGGTGGATGCCCTCGTTGTAGCGACGTCCGACCAGGATGCGGCCGGTGTGCTCATCGACGATGAGCACCTCGCCGTTCATCACGACGTAGTCCTTGTCCTTCTTGAAGAGCGCGCGGGCCTTGATGGCGTTGTTCAAGAAGGAGATGAGCGGGGTGTTCGCCGACTCGTAGAGGTTGTCGATGCCGAGGTAGTCCTCGACCTTCTCGATGCCGGGCTCGAGCACGCCGACGGTGCGCTTCTTCTCGTCGACCTCGAAGTCCTCACCGGGCTCGAGTCGCACCGCGAGCCGCGCGAACTCCTGGAACCAGCGGTTCGCCTCGCCGGAGGCCTTCCCGGAGATGATGAGCGGGGTCCGAGCCTCGTCGATGAGGATGGAGTCGACCTCGTCGACGACGGCGAAGAAGTGACCGCGCTGGACCATGTCCTTCGCCTGCCACGCCATGTTGTCGCGGAGGTAGTCGAACCCGAACTGGTTGTTCGTGCCGTAGGTGATGTCGGCCGCGTACTGCTCGCGGCGCTGCTCCGGCGTCTGACCCTCGACGATCACGCCGGTCGTCATGCCGAGCGCACGGAACACGCGCCCCATGATCTCCGACTGGTACGACGCGAGGTAGTCGTTCACCGTGACGATGTGCACGCCCTTGCCTGCGATGGCGTTGAGGTAGGCCGGGAGGGTCGCGACGAGCGTCTTGCCCTCACCGGTCTTCATCTCGGCGATGTTGCCGAGGTGCAGCGCGGCACCACCCATGATCTGGACGTCGAAGTGGCGCATGCCGATCGTGCGGCGTGCAGCCTCGCGCACCGCGGCGAACGCTTCGGGGAGGAGGTCGTCGAGGGTCTCGCCGTTCTCGAAGCGCTCGCGCAGCTCGACGGTCTCGCTCTTCAGCTCCTCGTCGCTCAACTCCGTGAAGTCGTCCTCGAGGGCATTGACCGCCTTCGTGAGGCTGGTCAGCTTCCGGAGGATGCGACCTTCGCCGACGCGAAGGATCTTCTCAAGTGGTGAGGCCACGAATTGCTCTCCATTACGTGTTCCTGATCTCCGTCCTGGTCGACTGACCGGGACGGACGGGGTGCACCAGAACGGGGCAGTCCTCTGAACATGTTAGCGGGGAGTCCCTTGAGTGGACGCTGTGTATCGAGGGGCGGACGGATGTCGACGGAGCGCCGCCGCAGCGCGGGACGGACGGGTCACTAGGCTGGCGACACCTACGGCGTAGGTATTTCCTGGAGGTTCGATGTCGGTCAAGCACGGTCTGCTCGCGATCCTCGCGCTCGGTGACGACTACGGGTACCGTCTGCGCGGTGAGTTCGACCGGCGGACCACGCCCGACACACCGCTCAACGTCGGCCAGGCCTATGCCACCCTCGATCGCCTCGAGCGGGACGGGCTCGTCGAGCGCGCCGCCGTGGATGCGCAGGGGCATGTCTTCTACCGGATCACCGCCGACGGACGCGACGTCCTCGAACGCTGGTGGGCGTCACCCGTCACGGCGAGCGCCTCGCGGGACGAGCTCCCGAACAAGGTCGCCCTCGCGGCGTCGCTCGACGGCGTCGACGTGTTCGGGGTCATCGCCGTCCAACGCGCGTGGGCGCTCGATCTCGTGCAGCAGCTCGACGCTGATCTGTCGGCGCTCCCTCCGACGCCGCAGGGTGACATCGCGTGGATCGGGCTCGAAGCCAGACGACGACGCTCCCTGGCCGAGCTCGACTGGCTCGAGGCGACCTCGGCACGCCTGCGGGTGCACGACGCCGTCTTCGACGTCGGTACCGACATGCCACGACGCGGCCGCCCGGCGAACCGGGCGACCGCGTCGGTCGGGGTGCAGGACGCTAGTTCGAACCGTCCTCGAGGCTGATCACGCCGTAGTCCCAGCCCTTGCGGCGGTACACGACGCTCGCCCGCTCAGACGAGGCGTCGATGAACAGGAAGAAGTCGTGGCCGACGAGTTCCATGCGGTCGACGGCGTCCTCGACGCTCATCCACTCCGCGGGGAACTCCTTCGTGCGGATGACGACGGGCGAGTACGCCTCCTGCTCCTCGTCCTCGTGGGTCAGCGTCGCGACGCTGCCGGTCGCGACCTGCTCGAGCAGCTCCGGCGCGGCAGGCGTGATGTCGACGCCGCTGAACCCCTCGCTGCTGGCGGCGTGCAGGGACGTGCGGTGCTTGCCACGGTGCTCCTTCTTGCGGTCCTTCGAGCGGCGGACGCGCTCGAGCATCCGCGCGATCGCGAGATCGAAGGCCACGTACTTGTCGGAGCCGGTCGACTCCGCACGGACCAACGGTCCGGGGCCGACGAGCGTCAGCTCGACGCGGTCCTCGCCCTTGCGTCCGTTGGCGTCGTGATGGCGGGACACCTTGATGTCGAGCGACTGCGCCTGCTCGACCAGATGGGCGACCTTCTCCGCCTTCTCGGTCGCGTACTCGCGGAACCGATCTGTGATGCCGAGTCCAAGTCCGACGATGTTGATATCCACGTTCGACCTCCTCATCCGGCTGACCACCCGGTCCCGGGCGGTCCTTTCACGCCGTTCTGCAACCGTAGTGCCCGAGCCTGCGGAAGTCATCAGCGGTGTTCAGGGAACGTTCATCTACCGGCCTCGTGACCCGGCATCCGTTCACGGTCCGACCCTGGCGAGGGCCACGACACCGACCACGAGGCCACCGCCGTCGTGCACCGCCCGGACGGCTTCCCCGACGGTCGCCCCCGTCGTCACGACGTCCTCGACGAGCAGGACACGGCGCCCGTCGAGTCGCCGCGGCGCGACCAGGGCCCCGGCGAGGTTCTCCAGACGCTCCGCCCGGCCGAAGTCCCGCTGGTCGGCCGGCTCCCGTGCCCATCGCAGCGGGCGCGACGGTCTGACGCCGAGCCGGCGCACGAGCTGCTCCACCGGGTGGAAGCCCCGATCGCGGGCGGCGCGTCGCCTGGCAGGAATCGTCGCGATCTCCGGCGAGACGCCGCCCATCGCCCGGCTCGCCTCGAGCACGGCGGACCGGAACGCCGGTTCGAGCGCGGCGGCCAGCGGTCGGACGAGGCCGGTCCGGGCGTCCTCCTTGTAGGCGAGGAGGACGGCGCCGACGAAGGCGTCGTAGCGACGGGCGGCGAGACCGGGGGTACCGTCCGCATCGCTCCATCGCACGAGGTGGGCGTCGTCATCACAGGCCGCCGGCCGGACCAGACGCTCGAGGCAGCCGTCGCACAGCCCACGGTCCGGCGCACCGCATCCGGCGCAGGTGACCGGGACCAGGAGGGCCCACGCGTCCAGGCAGGCTTCGCGGGCATGAGCGAGGGGCGCAGTTCGACTCGACGAGGATCGCATCATCCGATGGTCGCGCCCACGCCGCGCGTCCGGTGGCGCATCGTCCGAGACGCAGACGGCTCCGGCACTCCGGACGCGCTGTGGAGCGCGCTCACTCAGTCGGGCGACCCCAGCTGGGTCGCGATGAACCGGACGTCGCCGCCCGCCTCCTGCCAGCTCGATCCACGGGGCAACAGCAGCCGGCCGTCACTCGTGAGGGCACGCAGTTGCGTCGGCCCGTTGCCCCCGACCAGGTTCGTGACGTCCGCCAACTTCGGCACGGGCGCGGAGCGGCCGCCGATCTGCTGCGTGACGATCGTCGTCGCGTCACCGCCGCCCAGCAGGACGGCGACGGTGATGTCGTCGACCCAGGTGACGGTCGTCGCCTCCGTGGACATCACGCGGAGCTCGACGGGGTCGCCGAGTCGCAACGGCGCGTTCCGGTCACCGCGGATGATCGCGGCGGCCACGAGCCGCGACTGCGTCCCGTCCCGGAGCAGCGCGACGAGACGCGTACCCTCCCGGGACACCTGGATCGAATCGATCGTGGACGCGCCGGTCCAACTCGTCGCGACCTGCACCGTGCCACCCGCGGCGTCGTGCGCGAGCAGTGCGGACGGCGCCGCCGCGGGCACGGTCCAGGTGAAGCCGAACGGGTCCATCGTCGGCGGAAGGAGTCCCGGCCGGTTGTCGACGAGCCGGATGTCGCCGTCGGCCTGGATCACCGTGACACCGGCGGCGGAACGGACCGCGGCCTGGTCATGGTCGGCGGACAACACGGCCGCGTCGGCCCCGGCCGCCACGACCGCCGTCGAGATCCCCGGCACGGCCTCGAGCCGGTTCCCCGAGGCGAAGCCGAACTCGTCCCCGCGCTGGACGAGCGCCCGGGGGTCGACCCGCGGTGCGGCGAGCGACAGCGGCGAGACCGTCTGCGTGGAGTTGCCGACGACGGTGATCGCGACGTTCGAGACGGCGGCGACCCCGCCGACGCTTCCCGACAGCTGCACGAGGCTGCTGCTCAGCTGGAGCTGCATCCGCTGGAGGGTGACGGCGTCCGCCTGCAGGGCCGGTTTGGTCAGGTCCACGCGTGCGGTCCCGGCCTCGACCGGAACGGCGTCGCTCGTGAGCGAGGTCCCCTCGGGGAACGCCGTCGCCACCGCGCCCTTCAGCCACTCCGCCGGTCCGTCGAGCAGCGCCCCCACGATCCTCGTCGCGGTCGACGCCCGCGAGGGGAACCAGCGCTGGTCGGGGACGAGTCGGGTGAAACTCGGGTCGAAGTAGCTCAGTGAGTAGGCCGCGAAGACGTCGGCGAAGGTCGATGACTCGAGGACGATGCCCGGCGGAGCGGCCGCGATCCGCCACTCCCCCCGCACCTGCTCGAAGGTGTAGGTCCAGCTCAGTGGCGACGAGTTCCCCGATTCGCGGTACTCACCGCGGTCGTCGACCGCCGCGACGGGGCTGACGGTGAGTTGCACCGTGTCGGCGACCGGGGCGAACGTGCGGCCGCCCTGGTCGATGGTCACTCCGGCGTCGGGATCCCAGTCGGACCGGAGCGCCGGTGCGAGGAACTCGCGCGCGATCTCGTAGTTGTTCTGCGGGCTCGCGGCGGCGTCGATGAAGCCCCGGAGGATCTGCTCCGGCGTCGCCCCTTCGGCGGGGCCCGGCGCGATGAAGTTGACGTCGACGTCGCCGCCGTCCCCCTCGACGGTGCCACCGTCCTGCACGGAACCGCCCCGCGGGATGCCGACGCAGGCGCTGAGCACCGCCACGAGGAGCATCGGCAGTGCCGCCGCAGCGATCCGACGTATTGCGGATCGTCGTCTCGGCGCTCGTGCGGGGACGTCAACCACGAGCATCCTCCTTGTCGTCGTCGGCCGATCGCACGGTCGGGAGTGAGCGGGTCGTCGGCGCGGTGAGCTCGTCGACGATGGACTCGATCGCATCGTCGGGCGGCAGGCTGATGGGCGAGCGGACGATCTCCGTCCCGGGTTCGCGTGGGATGGTGAGGCGGAAGGACGAGCCCGCGGCGGGCTCCGACCAGACCTCGAGCCACCCCTCGTGCAGGACCGCGTCCTCGAGGGAGATCGCGAGTCCGAGCCCGGTGCCGCCGATGGTCCGCTTGCGGGATGGGTCCGCACGCCAGAAACGGTCGAACACGCGCTCGGTCGCCTCACGCGTCATCCCCTGGCCGTAGTCGCGCACCGCGATCGCGACCGAGGACTCGTTGCTGTCCACCGACACCACGATCGGTTTGCCCTCGCCGTGCTCGATGGCGTTGCCGACGAGGTTGCGCACGATCCGCCGGATGCGCCGCGGGTCCATCGGGACCGCCGAGTAGCCACCCGGTGCGACGATCCGGAGGTCCGAACCGGTCGGCTCCGCGAGCGGGCGGAGCTCCTCCACGACCTCCTCCGCGAGATGGACGAGACTCGTCGGTTCCAGTTCGAGTTCGATGCTCCCGGCGTCGTAGCGGCTGATCTCCAGCAGATCGGCCAGCAGGATCTCGAACCGCCCGACCTGGTCGTGGAGGAGCTCGGCCGTCCGCTCGGTGGCCGGCGGGAAGGAGTCGCGCTGGTCGTAGAGCACGTCGCCGGCCAGGCGGATGGTCGTCAGGGGCGTGCGCAGCTCGTGCGAGACGTCCGACACGAACCGCTGCTGCACGAGCGAGAGCTCCGCGAGTTCCTTGATCTGCTTCTGCATGCTGGCGGCCATCCCGTTGAAGGAGCGGGCGAGGATGGCGAGCTCGTCCTCGCCCTTCTCGGGCATCCGCACGTCCAGGTCGCCGCCGGCGAGGCGTTGACTCGTCTCGGCGGCGAACCGGATCGGTGTCGCGACGAAGCGGACGATGAACCACGCGGCACCACCGACGAGGATCATGAGGCCGACGCCCGCGACGAAGAGGGTCCGTTGGACGAAGCCGAGCGTCTGCTCCGATTCGCTCAGGTCGTAGCCGAGGTAGATCTCGTAGGAGCCGGCGGTCGGCATCGAGACCTCCGAGCCGACGACGATGCCGGCCGTCGACGAGCCGTCGGCCGCGGTGAGGGTGACCGACTGCCACTGGAGCGTGTCCGGGTCGGCCCGAACCGCCTCGGTCAGCGCGTCGGAGATGACGCCGCCACCGAGCCCCGGGGACTCGAAGCCCGGCGGTGTGACCTGACTGAAGTCCTGGCCCGGAGCCCGGTAGGCGGCGATGAGGCTGCTGCCGGAGGTCGTCTGGAGATCGGTCCGCACGGTCCCCATGAGCTGCTGCAGGGCGACGCGCTCGCTGGCGTCGGACGCGTCGAGGATGCTCTGCGCGGACGCGATGGCACGACCGGAGCCTCCGAGCGCCTGCTGCAGTCGGGATTGGAAGAGGTCGTTGCCGATGCTGAACGAGAGGTAGGCACCGGTCAGGAGGATGGCGAGGCCGGAGAGGCCGACCGTGATGGCGACCGTCCGGAACTGCAGCGAGCGCCGCCACTGCGAGCGCACCTGCTGCGGCCACCTCCGCCACAGCCGCCAGTCGGCCGCCCAGCCGGCGAGTCGGGAGGCCATGTCGGATCAGCCGGTGACCGCGCCGGCGCGGTATCCGACGCCACGCACCGTCATGACGATCTTCGGGTTGTCGGGGTCTTCCTCGACCTTGGCGCGGAGCCGCTGCACGTGGACGTTCACGAGCCGGGTGTCGGCCTTGTAGTGGTATCCCCAGACCTGTTCGAGCAGCATCTCGCGAGTGAAGACCTGCTGTGGTTTGCTCGCCAGTGCGAGGAGAAGGTCGAACTCCAGCGGCGTGAGCCCGATGACCCCGTCGGCGCGACGGACCTCGTGGCCCGCGACGTCCACGGTGAGGTCGCCGATGCGGAGGGTCTCCGCGAGGTCGGCGGCCGGTGCCCGCAGCCGCGTGCGGATCCGGGCGACGAGCTCCTTCGGGTTGAACGGCTTCACCATGTAGTCGTCGGCGCCGGACTCGAGCCCCTTCACCACGTCCGCGGTGTCGGACTTCGCGGTCAGCATGATGACCGGGACGCCGGACTCCTGCCGGATCAGGCGGCACACCTCGATCCCGTCGATCCCGGGGAGCATGAGGTCGAGGAGCACGAGGTCGGGCTTGGTGTCGCGGAACGCCTGGAGCGCGCCGCCGCCGTCCGCACAGAACGACGGCTCGAAGCCCTCGGTGCGCAGCACGATGCCGATCATCTCGGCGAGTGCGGTGTCGTCGTCGACGACGAGAATGCGTGCGTTCATAGCTCCGTCTCGGGTGTGACCGGCCGGCCGCGCTGCCTGACCGGTGTCCTTACGTCTCGCCTCAGCGTAGTCGAAGTGTCCAGGAGAACCGCCGAACCGCCGGTCGCGGGGAGGCTCGGTGTGACAACATGGAGGGGTTCGAGACGGCGAGGGGGTGTTGCTGATGGACACGGAACAGCGAGCCGGGGGCGAGATGGGCGATCAGGATCCGAACCCGTGGGCGACGCCGCAGGGGCCACAGCAGCCGGTGGCGCAGGAACCAGCGACACCGCAGCCGCTCCCACCGCAGCAGGGGTATCCGCCGCTGCCGCCGCAGGGAGCACCACAGCAACCCGCGTATCCGCAGCAACAGGGGTACCCGCAGCAGGGATACCCGCAGCAGGGATACCCGCAGCAGCCCGGGTATCCGCCCCAGGCGACGTACCCCCAGCCGGTGTACGGCCAGCAGCCGTACCCGCAGCAGGTCCCGCCCCAGTACACCCAGCCGTATCAGCCGTACCCCCAGGCTCAGCAGCCCGGGTACGGGATTCCCTCCTCGGCGCCGACCGCCGCCTACGACGCGAACCCGTACGCGACCGGTGCGACCTGGGCCCCGGGTCCCCAGCAGGGATGGGCACCACCGCCGAAGCCGGGGCTCATCCCGCTCCGACCGCTGTCCTTCAGCGACCTGTTCGGCGCCCCCTTCCTCGTGCTGCGACGCAACCCGAAGGCGACATTCGGGAGCGCCCTGCTCCTGCAGGGTCTCACCGCCGTCCTCTCCCTCGTCATCGTCGGCCTCGTCACCTGGCTCTCGTTGAGCCGGCTGTCGCAAGCGGCCCCTGGCGAGGAGGACGCCATCAGCGCGGGGGCCGTCACCGCCATCATCCTGTCCTTCCTCATCCCGGTGGCGGTCTCGATCGCCGGTAGCGCGATCCTGCAGGGCATCATCGCGCAAGAGGTCGCTCGCGGCACCCTCGGCGAGAAGCTGCCGCTCGGTGTGCTCTGGCGTCGCACGAAGGCGCGGTTCCTGCCGCTCATCGGCTACACCTTCCTCCTGATCGGTGTCGTGACGGTGTTCATCGCCGTCGCGGTGGGCCTCGGATTCGTGCTGACCGGTCTCGGCGGGACCGCGGGCGTGGTTCTGACGGTGGTCATGGGCATCGGAGCGCTGCTCGTCCTGATCGCCGCTTCCGTGTGGCTCGGGACGAAGTTCTCCCTCACACCGAGCATCATCGTCCTCGAGAACGGCAAGGTCTTCCCCTCGCTCGCTCGCTCCTGGCGCCTGACCGACGGCTATTTCTGGCGGACCTTCGGCGTCCAGTTCCTCGTCTCCTCGGTCGTCAGTGTCGCGTCGCAGGTCGTCGCGACCCCGATCAGCCTGCTCGCGAGTCTCGTCCCCGTGCTGTTCGTCGGGGTGGACTCGGAGGCGACCATGATCGTCGCCACCATCGCCGCGCAGGGCCTGTCATTGCTCGTCTCCGTCATCATCGGCGCGATCACGGTCGTCGTCATCAGTGCCACGTCGGCGGTCATCTATGTGGACCTGCGAATGCGCAAGGAGGGGCTCGACCTCGACCTCGCGCGGTTCGTCGAGGCGCGTGCTGGCGGTCGCGAGACGGTCGACAACCCCTTCGACGCCGCCGCCGGAGGCAAAGCGACCCGATGAGCCCGCTGTTCCTCGCGTCGCGCCTCGACGTCCCGCTCGTCCCGGATGCACCGGGCGCCCGGGACCTCCTGCAGCGTGAGCTGTCGAAGCCCGAGTACCAGACGGCGCAACCGTCGTTGTGGGACATCGTGTCGAAGGCGTTCTGGGACTGGGTGAACTCCCTCCGGGTGCCGGGTGAGGGCCCCTTCACCGGCCTGTTCCCGATCATCGCGATGACCGTGGTCGTCGTCGGGATCGTCATCGCGTTCATCGTGTGGGGCGTCCCCCGCCTCAACCGGCGGAGCGCCCGCCAGCTCGACCTCTTCGGCGAACGCGACGATCGGACCGCCGAGCGGTTGCGCCAGGACGCGAGGTCCGCCGCCGCGGCCGGCGACTGGACCCTCGCGCTCCAGGAGCTGTATCGGGCGATCGCTCGCGGACTGTCCGAGCGGACGATCGTCGTGGTCACCCCCGGCACGACGGCGCACGGTTTCGCCGCCCGGGCTGCGGCCGCGTTCCCGCAGGACGGGCGCGCGCTCGCGGAAGCCGCGGACGTCTTCGACGCCGTCCGCTACCTCGAGGCGACGGGTACCGAAGCACAGTACCGGGAGCTCGAAGCGCTCGACGCGCGGCTCTCCGTCGCCGCGCCGCAGCTCCTCGCCGACCCCGAGGAGCTGGTCCGGTGACGCTCACGACGAAGCCCACGGGGCATGGGCAGCCCGAGCCCGACGTCGCCACACCACGGCTGCGGACCCGGCTGCGACGGAACCGGTTCTGGATCATCGCGGCGGTCTTCGCGGTCGGGATCGCCCTCGTGCTCATGTTCGCGACGCGAGGCGCGTCGATCGACGCGGCGCTGCTCAGTCCGGGCAACCAGACCCCGAACGGCGGACGCGCGCTCGCGCAGGTGCTCCGTCAGGAGGGTGTCACCGTGACGGAGACCACCACGCTCGACGCGACGCTCGAGGCGGTCGAGGACACCGACAGCACCGTCCTCCTGTTCGATCCCAGCGGGCTGCTCGACGCCTCGCAGCTCGAGCGGTTGGGCGACGCCGACGCCGGACTCGTCGTCGTCACCCCCCGGGCCGCGGCGCTCCGCACCCTGTTCCCCGGCGTCTCGTTCGCGGGCAGCTCGGACGCCACCGACGTCCTGTCGTCCGACTGCGGCGACCCCACCGCCGAGCGGGCGGGGACGGTCACCGGTGGCTGGACGCTGTACACGACCACCGACGCCGACGCCGAGGGCTGCTTCACCGCCGACAGCGGCGGGAGCGCGGTCGTGACCCAGACGGACGGCGCACGGGTGCTCCTCGGCTCCGCCGACGCCCTGACGAACGACGTCGTCGACCGTGCGGGGAACGCCGCCCTCGCGCTCGGCCTGCTCGGCTCCACCGAGCAGTTGGTCTGGTACCTGCCGAGCCTCGCCGACGTGCCGGTCACCGGTCCCCCGAGCCTCGACGAGCTGACGCCGAGCTGGGTCGCCGGAGTCACCGGCACCGTCGTCATCACGGCGATCCTGGCCATGTTCTGGCGCGGGCGACGCTTCGGCCCGCTCGTCATCGAGGACCTGCCCGTCGCGGTCCGCGCAAGCGAGACGATGGAGGGGCGCGCGCGCCTCTACCAGCGGTCCGGCAACCGTCAGCGGGCACTCGACGCGCTGCGGATCGGCACCGTGTCTCGCCTCGCGGTCGCCGCAGGCCTCTCCCGCCACGCATCGGTCGTCGAGGTCGCCGACACGGTCGCCGGAGTCGCCGGACTCGACCCTCGGCACGTGCGGTCCGTCCTGCTCGACGCCGTACCGACGAGCGACGCCGACCTCGTCTCCCTGTCCGATCACCTGCTCGATCTCGAAGCCGCCGTCGCGCGCGCCACGGACCTCACCGGAAGGAACCATCCATGACCGACGCCCCCGTGCCAGGATCCACCGCACCGAACCCCGACGACCTCCGGCGAGCACTCGCCCAGGTCCGCGTCGAGGTCGGCAAGGCCGTCGTGGGTCAGGACGCCGCCGTCACCGGGCTCGTCATCGCGCTCCTCGCCAAGGGCCACGCGCTCCTCGAGGGTGTGCCCGGCGTCGCGAAAACGCTCCTCGTCCGATCGCTCAGCCACGCGCTGAGTCTGGACACGAAGCGCGTGCAGTTCACGCCCGACCTCATGCCCGGCGACGTCACGGGCTCCCTCGTCTACGACGCCAAGACCGGTGAGTTCGAGTTCCGCGAGGGCCCGGTGTTCACGAACATCCTGCTCGCCGACGAGATCAACCGAACGCCCCCGAAGACCCAGTCCGCCCTGCTGGAGGCGATGGAGGAGCGCCAGGTCAGCGTCGACGGCCGTTCGCTGCCACTTCCGGACCCGTTCATCGTGGCCGCCACGCAGAACCCGATCGAGTACGAGGGCACCTACACGCTCCCCGAGGCGCAGCTCGACCGCTTCCTGCTGAAGCTCGTCCTCGGCGTGCCCGAGCGCGACGTCGAGGTGGAGGTGCTCCGGCGGCACTCCGCCGGGTTCAGCCCGCGCGACCTCACGGCTGCGGGTGTCACCCCGGTCATGGGCGCGGCCGATCTGCGGGCGGCGCAGCTCGAGGTCGGACGCGTGGGGGCCAGCGCCGACGTCCTCGCCTACATCGTCGACCTCGCGCGCGCCACGCGGCGCAGCCCGTCCGTCCGGCTCGGGGTCAGCCCTCGAGGGACGACCGCCCTCCTCGCATCGGCGAAGGCCTGGGCCTGGCTGAGCGGCTACCAGTCCATCACCCCCGACCACGTGCAGACGATGGTCCTCCCGGTGTGGCGGCACCGTATGCAGCTGCGACCCGAGGCCGAGCTCGAAGGTGTCTCGGTCGACGCCATCCTGCGGTCGATCATGCAGCAGGTGCAGGTGCCCATCTAGATGGCCGTCACCGGGAGGTTCGTCGCGCTCGTCGCGTTCGGCATCGTGCCGATCGTGGTGCTCGGCGTGCTCACAGGCGACGCAGCTCCGGCGTTCATCGCGTGGCTCATCCTCGCCGCCGCGCTCGGAGCGCTCGACCTCGTGGTCGCCGGTTCGCCTCGGGACATCGTCCTGCAGCGGCAGCTGCCGTCCCGGGTCAGGCTCGGCGACTCGGCCACGAGCACACTCTTCCTGACGAACCGCGGAGGTCGCCGCGTCCGGGCGCTGGTGCGCGACGCCTGGCAGCCGTCCGCCGGCGCGCCCACCCAGCGCCTGCGCGTCGACCTCCCGCCCGGCGAGCGGCGGAGCGTCAGCCTGGTGCTCACCCCGTTCCGTCGGGGCGAGCGACGGGTGTCCCAGGTCACGGTGCGGTCGTTCGGTCCGCTCGGTCTCCTCGCACGACAGGCGACGCTGAACAGCGCCGGGCATCTCCGGGTCCTGCCGGCGTTCGCCTCCCGGAAGCACCTGCCGAGTCGGATCGCCCGCCTCCGCGAACTCGACGGAGCGACGAGCGTCATGGTCCGCGGTCAGGGCACCGAGTTCGACTCCCTGCGCGAGTACGTGCGAGGCGACGACGTCCGTTCGATCGACTGGCGCGCCACAGCGCGACGCGGCGACGTCATGATCCGCACCTGGCGGCCCGAGCGTGACCGCCGGGTCGTCATCGTCACCGACACCGGCCGCACCTCCGCTGCCCGCATCGCCGATGAGCCGCGCATCGACACGGCGTTCGAAGCCGCGCTCCTGCTGGCCGCGCTCGCCACGAGAGCCGGGGACCGCATCGACTATCTCGCCTACGACCGTCGGGTGCGTGGTCGCGTCCAGGGCGCGACCGGTGCCGAACTCCTCTCGAGGATGGTCGATGCGATGGCGCTCGTCGACCCGGAACTCATCGAGACCGACTGGGAC
Source organism: Plantibacter sp. VKM Ac-2876 (assembly GCF_015350715.1). Classification (NCBI taxonomy): domain Bacteria; kingdom Bacillati; phylum Actinomycetota; class Actinomycetes; order Micrococcales; family Microbacteriaceae; genus Plantibacter; species Plantibacter sp. VKM Ac-2876. The sequence goes on from NZ_JADKSI010000004.1 coordinate 300,601, forward strand.
GCCGTCCCCGGCCAGGTCAGACAGATCACGAACCAGCGCGCCCTCGTCGTCCTGCAGACCTCGATCGACGCCCCCGGGGCCGCGCGCGGGCTCCTCGCCGTCCTCCCCCAGCTCACGCAGCGCCACACGGTGGTCGTGACGAGCGTCGTCGACCCGGCGACCCTCGAGGCCACGCGCGACCGCGGCGACCGCGAGACCGTGTACCGCGCCGCTGCGGCCGAACGCGCCCTGCTGGACATCGAACGCGTGTCGGCGGCGATCAGACAGCTCGGGGCCGACGTCGTCACCGGTTCGCCGGAGACCCTGCCCCCGGCGCTCGCCGACGCCTACATCGCGCTCAAGGCCTCCGGTCGGCTCTAGCCCGATCCGTCGCCGATCGGTCGGGTCCCTCCGCGTGCCGGCGGGACCCGGGAGGACGGATCAGCGGCCCTTGCGCTTCTTGCGGCGTTCCCGGGCGAGCTCCTCCTGCTTGGCCTTCCGCGCAGCGAGCTGGGCGCCTCGGCTCGTCCCGGCGGCGGTGCCCTGGGTCGAACCGGCCTTCGGCTTCTTCCGTCGTCTCGCGGCCTGCTGCGGTGCAGGAGCGGCGGCCTGCTCGGTCGGGGCGGACCGTCGCGAGCTGTTGGCCGTGCGTCCGCGCACGATGCCGATGAACTCCTCCACGGCTTCGTCCTCGCGGTCCTGCGGCCAGACCAGCACGACCGGGATCGACGGAAGATCGGCGATCGGACGGTACTCCACGTCCTTCCGCTGATGCAGTCGCGCGACCGACTGCGGGACCACGACGATCCCGACCTCGGACGCGGCCAGTTCGACCGCCGCCTCCGGGTCGTCGGTCAACGGGGCCGCCGGGGCGTCGAACCCGAGCACGGCGGCACGTTCGGCCCACTCGAGGACGAGCGGCGTCATGATCAGCTGCTCGTCGGCGAGCGCGGCCATCCCGACCGTGTCCTCGGCTCCGAGGGCAGCGCCCTTGGCGAAGACGACGACGGGGAGCTCCTCGAACAGGGCGATCGTGTTCAGCCCGTCATGGTCGATCGGGACCCGGGCGAGCACGACGTCCGCCGCACCGGAGGCCAGGACCGCTCGCTGCTCGTCGAGGTCCACCCGGATCAGGCGGAGTTCGTCGTCCGGACGGCGCTCGCTCCAGATGCGCGCCCACTTCCCCGGGTTCACACCACGCGCGTAGGCGACGGTCAGCGCCGGCGGGACGATCTCCGGCACCGTGTCGGCACCGAGCCCGTCGTCGCCGACCTCGATCCCGTCGACCTGGTCGTCCTGCCTGTCCATCGAAGCCTCCACTGCTCGGCTTGCCACACTACTGCAGCTCAGTCGACGGGTGATCCGGCCGGTTGGGCGAGGACACCGCAGCGAGGTACGCTGAGCGGATGGGTGCGAGCGAACAGATCATGAAACCGGCGACCGCGGCGAAGAAGCTCGGGGTCTACCTGCCGGCGACCCCGGCGTCGTTCCAGGAGGAGCCGATCACGCGGTCGGCGTTCCTCGAACTGCAGGCGAACCCGGCGGACTGGCTCGTCGAGCTCCGCAAGAACGGACCGCACCCGCGCGACGTCGTCGCCCGCAAGCTGGGCGTGTCGACCTCCGGTCTGGCTCGCGCCGAGATCACCGAGGCGTTGACCACCGAACAGATCCAGGAGCTCCTCCGCACGCTGCCCGCCTGGCTCGTGCAGGAGCGCGCCGTCCATGCTGAGGTGAACGCCGAGAACGCCCGGGTCAACGCCAGGAACGCCGAGCGCCGCGCACGATCCGAAGCCGGCGAGTAGCCGTCAGCCGGCGACGATCCGCTTCGCGCCGGCCTCGAACTCAGCCAGGTCGCCCCGCTCCCCCGAGCGGTACGCGCGACCGCCCCACCAGCACATGTAGGTCAGGAACGCGGCGAGCGCTCCCCCGCCGATGAGCATCTTGACCGCCCACGGCCACGGTGCCGGCGTCACGAAGCCCTCGACGAGCCCCGAGACGAAGAGCACGATCACCAGCCCGATGGCGATCGTGAACAGCGCTCGACCCTCCTCGGCGAGCGCCTGGCCCCTCGTCCGTGGCCCCGGTGCCACCCAGGCCCAGAAGATGCGGAGACCCGCCGCCGCCGCGACGAACACCGCCGTGAGCTCGAGCATGCCGTGCGGGAGGATGTATTCGAAGAACACGTCGCCCTTGCCGTAGGCGAACATCACCCCCGCGGCCTGCCCGACCCCCTGGGCGTTGGTGACGATGATGTACGGGACCCAGACACCGCTGATGCCGAACGCGACGCATTGCGCTGCGATCCACGCGTTGTTCGTCCACACCTGGCCGGCGAAGCTCGCCGCCGGGTTGTCGGAGTAGTAGGCGACGAAGTCGTCCTCGACGTACTGCTTGAGCTGGGCGTCGGTACCGAGGTTCGCGAGGACCTGCGGGTTGCCGGCGATCCACACGGCGTACAGGGTCGCGATGACGACCGTCGCGACCGCGACCGCGAGGGTCACCCACCTGACCCGGTAGAGCGCGGCCGGGAGCGACAGGACGAAGAACCGCGGAACACTCGACAACACGTTCGCGCTGGCCCCGGTGAACCGGAGGCGCGCCCGCGACAGCGACACCGAGAGCCGGTCGCCGACGAGGGTCGATCCGGCCGTGGTCTTGATCGCGGAGAGCTGGGTCGCCCCGGCTTGATAGCGGTCGATCAGCTCATCGGCCTCCGGCCCGCTGAAGAACCGCTGCTTGCCGAGCGCGTCGAGGCGGTCCCATTCCTGGCGGTGGGCTGCGGAGTAGGCGTCGAGGTCCATCGGAGCCATGCTACGCGTTGGCGGCGCTCCATGGCCGGTCCCCCGCGCATCTGCTTGAATGGAGCACATGTCCGAACCGGCCCGGGTCCCGCTGCACGAGACGACGCTGGACGACGGCACCGAGCTGATCACCGGCGAGGCGGTCGCCCTCGACGTGCGGCCCACCGGATTCATCCTGCGCGCGGCGGGCGCCATCATCGACTACGTGGTGTCGATCCTCGTGTTCGTCGGCCTCATGCTCGCGATGTTCTCCTGGATCCTGTCCGGGGTCGCCATGGACACCGCGATGTTCACCGCCATCGTGCTCGGCCTGACGGTGCTCTGCCTCGTCGTCCTGCCGGCAGCGGTCGAGATCGCCACCCGCGGACGGTCGCTCGGCAGACTGGTCGTCGGTGCCCGCATCGTCCGGGACGACGGGGGTGCACCCGGCTTCCGGCACGCGTTCATCCGTGCCCTCACCGGGTACTTCGAGATCTACGCCACAGCCGGCGGCATCGCCGCACTCACCGGCCTGCTCAGTGCTCGCTCGAAGCGTCTGGGCGACGTGCTCGCCGGGACCTACAGTCAACGTGAGCGTCTGCCGCGGGTGGTGGAGCCCGTCGCGATGATCCCACCGCAGCTCGCCGCTTGGGCCGGCGGTGCCGACGTGGCCCGGCTGCCCGATCCGCTGGCGCGGCGCGTCACCCAGTTCCTCAAGCAGGCCGGATCGCTCACCCCGGCCACGAGGACCCGATTGGCGGCCGAACTCGCGGCAGAGGTGTCCCGATTCGTGTCGCCACTGCCGATCGCTCCGCCGGAGGCGTTCCTCGTCGGGGTCTCCGTCATCCGCCGGGAGCGCGAGTACCAGGCCCAGCTCGCGGCCCGTCAGCGCCTGTCGCTCCTCCAGCCGGTGCTCAGCGGTCAGCCGCACCGGTTCCCCGACCGCTGAGGCGGGGAACCGGCGGCACCGCCTAGTAGCGGTAGTGGTCGACCTTGTACGGGCCCTCGACCGGCACACCGATGTAGTCGGCCTGCTCGCCCGTGAGCGTCGTCAGCTGCACGCCGAGCGCGTCGAGGTGCAGGCGAGCGACCTTCTCGTCGAGGTGCTTCGGCAGCACGTACACGCCGATCGGGTACTCCTCGATCCGCGTCCAGAGCTCGAGCTGAGCGAGCACCTGGTTCGTGAACGAGTTGCTCATCACGAACGAGGGGTGCCCCGTCGCGTTCCCGAGGTTCATGAGTCGTCCCTCGCTGAGCACGAGGACGCTGCGCCCGGTGGGGAGGCGCCACTCGTGGACCTGGGGCTTGATCTCGATCTTCTCGGCGCCCTCGAGCGCCTCGAGGGAGGCCATGTCGATCTCGTTGTCGAAGTGCCCGACGTTCGAGACGATCGCGAGGTGCTTGAGCGCGAGGATGTGGTCGAGGGTGACGACGTTGAAGTTGCCGGTGCACGTCACGATGATGTCGACCTGGTCGGCGACGCTCTCGAGGGTCGCGACCTGGAAGCCGTCCATCGACGCCTGGAGGGCGCAGATCGGGTCGACCTCGGAGACGATGACCCGAGCGCCCTGGCCGCGGAGGGCCTCGGCCGCGCCCTTGCCGACGTCGCCGTAGCCCGCGACGAAGACGACCTTGCCACCGATGAGCACGTCGGTCGCGCGGTTGAGGCCGTCCGGCAGCGAGTGCCGGATGCCGTACTTGTTGTCGAACTTGCTCTTCGTGACCGAGTCGTTCACGTTGATCGCGGGGAACAGCAGTTCACCCTGCTTCGCCAGCTCGTAGAGGCGGTGGACACCGGTGGTGGTCTCCTCGGTCACCCCGAGGATGTCGGCGGCGACCTTCGTCCAACGGTCGCTGCTGCCGGCGAGCGAGCGACGGAGCACGTCGAGGACGATGCTGTACTCGTGGCTGTCGGCGTCGGTCGTATCGGGGACCGCTCCCGCCAGCTCGAACCGACGGCCCTGGTGGACGAGCATGCTCGCGTCGCCACCGTCGTCGAGGATGAGGTTGGGGCCGGTCCACTCGGCGCCGGCCGTGGCCGCTTCGGTCGACCAGTCGAAGATCTGCTCGGTGCACCACCAGTACTCTTCGAGCGTCTCGCCCTTCCAGGCGAAGACCGGCACGCCGGCGGGCGCTTCGACGGTCCCGTGCGGACCGACGGCGACGGCTGCCGCCGCCTCGTCCTGGGTCGAGAAGATGTTGCAGCTCGCCCAGCGCACCTGGGCACCGAGCGCGACGAGCGTCTCGATGAGCACCGCGGTCTGCACCGTCATGTGCAGCGAACCGGCGATACGGGCGCCGGCGAGCGGCTGGCTCGCGCCGAACTCCTCGCGGAGGGCCATCAGGCCGGGCATCTCGTTCTCGGCGAGGCGGAGTTGGTGTCGGCCGGCCTCAGCGAGCGACAGGTCGGCCACCTTGTAGGGCAGGGTGGTCGTGGGGGCAGACGGTGCGGAAGAACTCATGACGCCATTCTCGCAGACCGTCACGCGTCGTGGACCTTCATGTCGGCCCCGAGATCGGCACGGCGCGGTGGGATGCCGCTGGTCAGGAGCCGTAGCCGACGTCGCCGAGGACGCTGTGCTTCACGACGCTCCAGCCCTGCGGCACGCTCAGCCGCACGGCGTGGATGGAGCAGAGGTCGTAGCTGTGCGGGCTCTTCTCGATGCTGAGCGGACCGAGGACGGCCATCGAGTCACGGTAGTCGTAGGTCAGCGTCGCCACGGGCTCGCGCGAGCAGCCGACCTTCGAACACATCCTGTCAACCATTTGCCCCAGCGTAGCCCGCGGGCGACGGCGGCACCGTCCGGCTCGCCGGTCGAGCGGGTCTGAACCGGGCCGCCGACGACACCTAGACTGGACGCATGGCGCAGGCTGACGAGGAGACGCGAGGCGCCCTCTCGCGCCGCCGATCACGGCACGGTCGCAACGGTCGTTCGAGCGTCGTCGGACCGGACGTGCCACCGATCGACACCCGGATCGACCAGTTCGACCTGACGGTCGCCACCACCGCCGACTACCTCCGCGGAGCCTGGCCCGCCGAACTCGCCGACGTCCGGTTCGAGGTCGGCGCGATGCCGGCGCAGAACTCCGGGACGGACGGCGTCGACCGCTGGTTCGTCGACCGAGCACGCCGACGCATCATCCTGTACCGGTTGCCCATCCAGCGGATGAGCAAGCTCCACCGGAACGACGAGCTGCATCAGCGCATGATGGTGGAGAGCTGCGTGTTCCGCGCCGTCGCCGAACTCCTCGGCAAGGACCCCTGGGACCTCGGGCCGGAACGCTACCGGTTCCTTTGACCCGAGGCCGCCGCGGTCAGCGCGGGTAGACGCTGATCGGCGCCGCCAGCGGGTTCGGCGGTATGACCGGCAGCGACGTGAGCCGCCCCGCCGCAGCGAGACTGATCGAGGCGTGGAGGCCGTCGGCCCCGGCGAGGACGTAGCTCTGACCGGCGCCGACGCCGATCGTCACCGCCGCTCCGGCTCCGACCTTCGTCGTGGTCTCCTTGCCGTCAGCCCCCGTCAACGTGAGTTCGGCGTCGGAGCCAGACGGGTTGAAGACGTGGAGCTTCTGCCCCGGCCCGGTGGGGACCGTGAAGGCTGCGGTGTCGTCGAGTGCGGGTGTCGCTCCGAACCAGGCGAAGTCCTCGAGCGTTCCGCCGCGCGAGTTCGTCCTGGCCGCCGCGACCACCGGTCGGGTCGAGGTGACCTCCAGCGAGAACTCACCGGCCGGGAGTTCGGCCAGGGCGATCTCACCGGGAACGCCCGGCTGGATGGTCGCGTCGATGACGATCGGTTCGTCTTTCGCGTTCTCTCGGGTGGCGGTGATGACGACGTCGGCGGGCTCGGATCCCGGCGCGAACAGTCTGAGGGCCGTGGCCCGGTCGTCGACGGACGCGGTGTCGGAGCTCGCCCCTGCGGCCGCGGGGGCCGTGACGATGACGCCAGGGATCACCAGGTCGGTCGACGGCGACGCGGTCGGCCCCTGGACCTCGACACCACCGGGGGTCAGGACGCGGACCGTGCTCTGCTGGAGCGCGGCCACCACCTGGCCGCCCTCGCTCGTCACATGCACGACCGGGGTCGGCTCGTTGGGTGCGAGGCCGGTGAGGGCGATCACCCGCTGCGTGCCGGTGGCGACGACGATCCCGGCGGCACCCGGAGCGTCGATCCGCCCGGCGGCGCCGAAGACCTCGAGGGTCACGTTCGCATCGACGGCCGACGGATTGCTCAGGAGGACCAGTGTGGTGCGACCGATGTCACTCGATCCGCCGACGAGCCAGCTCTCGGCCGATGCCGGCGTGCAGGCGGCGGCGGCCAGGCCGGCGACCTCGGCTTCGGCGGCGATCTGCGACTGCGCACCGCTCAGGGGCGTCACCGTCCCGTCGGTCGCGCCGGGGACGGTGACCACCGTGGGTCCGCCGTCCGCCGCGCCGCTCGTGTTGTCGGGTGCGGCGAGCTCACTCGTCGTCGGCGTCACCCCGTTCGCTCCGAAGTCGACACTCGCCGGGCCGAACGAGCCGGCTGCCGTCGCCGCCGTCGCGTCCTGGGCCAGGGCGAGCAGCGGCCCCGGGCACACGACCGACTGGTCGCCGGCCACCGGGGTGACTCGGATGTCCTGAGGGGCGATCTCCACCGTCGGCAGGGGCAACTGCCCGGCCGCTGCGATCGTGACCGCGGCGATCCCGATGCCGACGAGGCCGGTGACGATCCGACCGGAGGTGATGGCGACTCCGCGCTTACTGGGCATGCGGCTGCTCCGTTCCCGGGGTGTCCCGGCGGGTGGTGTCGGGATCCGGCGACGTCTCGGTCGGGTCACTCGGATCCGGATCGGACACGGCGGCATCGCCCATGGCGACCGCCGGTTCGTCGGGGACCTGGTCGGCTGTGGTGTTCGTGTCGGCGTCGGCGTCGGCGTCTGGAGTCGACCCGGCCACGTCGCGGTCCGTGTCGAGGGTGTCGTCCGTGACCGGCACGGTTCCATCGCGAGCGACGGTGTCGTCGGCCGACCCGGTGTCGACGGTCGATGCACGGTCGTCGACGGACTCGGCGTCATCGGCTGGTTCGGCTTTCACCGCCGCTGGCGCGGACGCCTCGGCGGAGGCCTGCCCCCGACGCCACCAGCGCGGCTTGGACGGGCGGCTCGACGCGTCAGCGGTGGTGGTGGCCGACTCGGAACCCTCCGCCTCGTCGTCGAGATCGGCGGTCGGTTCCTCGTCGTCGTATGTGCCGGTCGCCTCGTCGTCGATCACCGCGACCGCCGCCCCGGATGCGGCCGCCTTGCGGGCAGCACGACCCTTCAGCTTCACGGGCTTCCGGGATCCCGCGCGGTACCCGTCGCGGGACGCACCGTTGGGGATGCTCAGGAGCAGGGTGATGAGGAACACGACGCCCAGACCGACACCGATGAGGGTTCCGAGCACGTTCGACGTCGGGAGCTCGGGACCGGTGCCGACGTCCGCGACGGTGCGCCAGAGTGTGCCGCTCGTCGTGTCACCGACGGCGACCAGCGCCGCGTTGGCGTCGAGCGCACTCGCCGCACGACCGGCGGTCTGACCCGCCACCGTCTGCTCCTCGCCGTCGGCGACCGGCGACAGCAGCACGAAGGCGATACCGTGCTCGACGAGGGTCTCCGTCGGGTCCAGTCCGCTCTGCGACGCGAGGTTGCCGGCGAGCTCCGCGACGACGCGGTCGTCCGAGGACACGCCGGGGGCCGTCTGGGCGATGGTCGACTGGCCGTCGAGCGTCTCCCCCTGGCCACGGATGACGACCGCGGTGATGGTGCCGTCGTCGCCGGGCGTGATGACGAGGGTGCCGAGCCGAGGATCGGTCTGCGTCGCGGCCGTCACGTAGGCGGGCAGCTGGCGACCGGAGCTCTCACGGACCACCGAGGTGCCGAGAGGCTGGGCGAGGGCGAGCGGGAGGGCGATCACCGCGGCGGCGAGGACCATGACGAGCGCCGGAACCGCCCGGAACCGTGGGATGCGGTCCAGGCCGAGGGTCGCAGCACCCACGATCCCGAGCCAGTACAGGCTGATCGCCGCGCCGGCCCAGACGGGGACGGCCGTTCCGGCGGCCGAGGCGAGGAGGAGATGCGTGGCGAACACGGCCGACACGAGTCCGAGGAACGCCGCGATGAGCAACGGGACGGCCCGTCGGGACCCCGGGAGGAACAGGGCCAGCAGTGCGACGATCGCGAGCGGCGCGAGCAGCGCGGGCACCACGATGGCGGGAGCCGCACCCGGCAGCCCGAGCGCTGCACCGAGCTGGCTCCATCCACCCAGGCTGCCGCCGGGGAAGCCGAGGGACAGTTGCCAGCCCGACGCCGCGGTCGCAGGCGTCGCGACACCGGGGTCGGCGAGGATTCCGAGCCAGTTGTTCCGGTGGAGCCCCTGCTGCCAGATGAGCGGAGCGAACAGCGCGATCGCGGGGATCGGGACGAGGCCGACCCTGGCGACACCCCGACCGGCGAAGACCATCGCGACGACCCAGATGACGAGCAACGCCGGGGCGAGGGACGGCGAGCTCGCGACGATCGCGGCGAACAGGAAGGCGCTCGTGCCGGCTGCGGCCCACGACCGGGACGCGACCACACCCGCGTAGAAGAGCCACGGCAGCAGGACGTGGACGATGACGGCCGCGGGACGGCCATCGGCGAGCGCGGTCAGGAGCGTCGGGGCGAGCGCCCAGAGCAGCGCCGCCACCGCACGCGGACCGCTGCGCTCCGTGAGCCGGGTGGCGGCGAACCAGGCGCCGAGCGCCGAGAGCGGCAGCGCGAGCAGGAAGAGGAGGACCAGGGAGAAGGACGGCTGCCAGAAGGTGATGGTCCCGAGCACTGCGAGGACCGCGCTGAACGGGTCGGCGGCACCGACGAAGCCGAGACCGACGTCGCGCCACCCGAAGCCGATGTGCTGCCAGAGTTCGCCGACCGTCGCCGAGAGCGGCAGGAGTCCGCCACCGGTGAGGTACGTGGCTCCGAGGAGCGGAGCAAGGATCGCCGCTCCGATGACCGCCGTCGCGAGGACGACCCAGGCGCCTCCGCCGGAGAAGAAGCGGAGGTCGCGTTCCTCGCCGATGAAGCCGATCTGCGTCGCCTCCCGCGCGAGCGCGCGTTTGCGTCGGACCTCGTCGAGTCGCATCCTCAGGCCGGCGATGCTCGACCAGCCCAAGGTCCGGTTCTTCGCGAGCTGGCGCCGGGCACTCCCGACCTTCGTCCCGGAGAACGCGACGGCGAACGCCGCCGAGAGCTCGCCCAGCACGAGCTCGGGCTGCTTCTTCACGAAGTGGCCGATGACCCGCAGGATGGCGAGGGGCACGAGGCTGAGCCAGTGCACCGGGACCATGATCCCCGGCGCATAGACGAGACGGCGGTGGAGCTGTGCGGCGCGGGCCTGGCGGTGGCGACGGCGACGCGCGCCGAGCCGGTTCGACCAGGAGGGTCCGGCGATGCCTTCGCCGGCGGAGGCGACACGCGCCGTCGGCACGACCGCGACCAGGTAGCCCGCGAGGCGGGTCCTGATGCAGAAGTCGAGGGCGTCGTCCGCGACGAGGGCCTGGTCGAAGCCGCCCAGCTGGTCCCACAGCTGATGGCGCACGAGCATGCCGGCCGGACCGACCGCCATCACGTCGTTCATCGTGTCGTGCTGGGCCTGGTCGAGCTCGTCCTCGACCACCGGGACCGCCGCACCGAGGGTGGTGATCGTCTCGCCGTAGCGACGGAGGAACGACGCGTCGTCCCAGTCGAGGATCTTCGGGCCGGCCACACCGACGGACGGTGAGACTTCGAGGGCGCCCAACAGTGCGGCGAGCGCCGTCGGCTCAGGAGCCGTGTCCTCCGAGAGCAACCAGAGCATCTGCTCGGCGTCCTCCGGCTGATCGGTGACGCGGACGCCGGCGGCCACGGCCTGCGCGAAGCTGAGGTCCTCGGTCGAGGTCACGAGCTTCATGCCGGGGACGCGACCGAGTTCCTCGATCGTCGCCTCACTCGCGCGGGTGGCGACGGCGATGATCCCGTCCGCCGGACGGGTCTGGGCACGGAGGGCGTCGAGCGTGCGTGCGAGCGGCTCAGAGCCGTCGCGCACCACGAGAATCGCCGTTACTCGGGGAGACATCGGATTCAGACTAAGCGGGTCCGGCCGGAAGAGCGGGAACCGAGCGGGCGCGCCCCGAATCGGGGGCGTTCCGGTGAGCCGGGAGCGGTTCGGTCAGCGTTCGACGGAGCGTCAGACGGCGCGTTTGCGCAGTTTGCGGCGCTCGCGTTCGGACAGGCCGCCCCAGATGCCGAAGCGCTCGTCGTTCGCGAGCGCGTACTCCAGGCACTGCGACTTGACGTCGCAGCTGGTGCAGATCCGCTTCGCGTCGCGCGTGGATCCACCCTTCTCAGGGAAGAACGCCTCGGGGTCGGTCTGCGCGCACAGCGCATCGGTCTGCCAGGAGAGCTGGGTGTCGTCCTCGCCCTCCGCAGCGGGCTGACGGACGCCGGGGACTCCCAGATTGACCGGATCGACGAACCAGTCGTCGGGTACTCCGGCACGATACTCAGGAATCGCCATACCGTCTCCCCACCTACTCGTACCCTGCGCCACGCGGCGCGATACATAATTACACCCTTGTAGTTATGGTCGAGTCAAGTCGCACATCGTAAAGCCTCAATCACGAGGTGAGGGTTCGCGACGCGCCGAGTGTGACCCGAACTGGGTGTCGGGGCCCGTCTGGGCGGATCGTGAGGCCGCGCGACGTCAGTCGGCGGCGCGCCTGGCCCGCCACGCGCTCTCCACCATCTGGCGCAGATCGTGTCGCATCCGCCAGTCGAGATCGCGAGCTGCGAGCGCGCCGGACGCGACGATCCGCGCGGGATCGCCTGGCCTCCGCGGCATGATCTCGGGGGTGAAGTCGATCCCGGTCACCTCCGCCATCGCGGTCATGATCTCGCCGACGCTCGACCCGTCCCCGCTCCCGAGGTTGTAGGCCGCCTCGAGGGGTTCACCCGCATCGAGCCGCTTGGCTGCGGCGACGTGCGCGGCCGCGAGATCCGCGACGTGCAGGTAGTCGCGGACGCAGGTGCCGTCCGGCGTCGGGTAGTCGTCGCCGTTGATGCGGGGGGTGCGTCCGGCGAGGAGCGCGTCGAAGACGAGGGGGAAGAGGTTGTGCGGGCTCGTGTCGTAGACCTCGTCCGTCCCGGATCCGACGACGTTGAAGTACCGCAGCGAGGTGTGACGCAGCCCGGTGGCGACACCCTGGTCGCGGAGCAGCCACTCGCCGATGAGCTTGGACTCGCCGTAGGGCGACTCGGGCGCTTTCGGGGTGTCCTCGGTGACGAGGTCGACGTCCGTGGTCCCGTACACCGCGGCGCTCGACGAGAAGACGATGCGCTCCACCCGGTGCTCCTCCATCGCGGCGAGCAGCATCGCGGTGGCCGTGACGTTCTGGGCGTAGGTGTGGAGCGGGCGCTGCACGGAGACACCCGCGTACTTGTACCCGGCGACGTGGACGACACCGCTCAGCTCGAACTCGGAGAAGGTGCGCTCGAGGACCGAGCCGTCGAGCAGGGTTCCGCGGACGAACGGCACACCCGCAGGGACGAAGCGCTCGTGCCCGCTCGACAGGTCGTCGAGGACGACGACGTCGATCCCCTCCGCCTGGAAGGCCCGAACCACATGGGCTCCGATGTATCCGGCTCCGCCCGTCACCAGCCACGCCACGATGCTTCCTCCAGGGAGTCCTCCACCTGCCGTGCTGCAGACGGAGTGACCAGACTACTGGAGGCGCGTGCGTCGGCGCGGCTGGGGACACGGCGATAGCCGTCGGTCAGGACGGCACGGAGGGTCGCGGCGGAAGCGACGACCGCGACGAGAACGATGATGATGCCGACGACGAGTGCGATGATGGACATGTCTGAAACTCTAGGAATGGCGAAAAACTGCCACCAGTGGCAGGATGGACGCAAATCAGCACATTCCTGCCAAATCGATCATCCGGAGGTCCCATGCTGTCGAAGGTCGCCCTGCTCGCCATCCCGGGGCTGCAACCGTTCGAGTTCAGCGTCGTCTGCGAGGTCTTCGGCATCGACCGGTCGGACCAGGGCGGTCCCGCCTTCGACCTCCGCATCGTCACGAAGGACCCCGGTCCGGTCCGGATGAACCTGAGCGACGACGGTGCGCGGGGCTTCGACATGATCGTCGACGACGACCTGTCGTTCGCGGCCGAGGCGGACCTCGTGGTGATCACCGGTCGTGGTGGATCGCGAGCCGGAGCGGTCGACGAGGCCTACCTCGACGTCCTCCGAGCGGCGGAGGCACGGGGTGCCTGGGTCCTCAGCGTGTGCAGCGGGTCGTTCGTCCTCGGTCAGGCCGGGCTGCTCGACGGTCGGCGCAGCACGACCCACTGGATGTACACCAGCGAGCAGCAGACGATGTTCCCGGGCACCATCGTCGACCCGGACGTGCTGTTCGTCGAGGACCGCAAGGTCATCACGGGCGCGGGGACCGCTGCCGGCATCGACGCGTGTCTGCACCTGGTACGACAGGAGTACGGCGCGGCGAGCGCGAACGTGATCGCCCGCCGGATGGTCGTCCCGCCACAGCGTGACGGCGGTCAGGCGCAGTACGTCCTCTCCCCCGTCGCGGCGCAGCAGTGCGAGTCGCTCGCCCCGGTCGTCGACTGGATGCTCGACCACCTCGCCGAGGACCTGCCCATCGGGCGCCTCGCGCGGCAGGCGCACATGTCCGAGCGGACCTTCGCACGCCGCTTCCGCTCGGAGCTCGGCAGCACGCCGGCCGCCTGGCTGAACCGGCAACGCCTGTTCCGAGCCCAGGAGATGCTCGAACGGACCCACCACGGTGTCGAGCGGATCGCGGCGGACACCGGGTTCGGCACCGCGGCGGTCCTCCGTCACCACTTCGACCGCGTCCTCGGCACGACGCCCGCCGCCTACCGCCGCAGTTTCGGGGTACGGGAGAGCGCCTGAGCCGCGTGGACCGGACCAGCCGGCCGGGCGGTCAGCCCTGGGTGGTCGCCAGGAAGAGGGTCCCGGTTCCGGAGAAGCGCAGCTCCGCCTCGTCGGGCGTGATGAAGGCGTAGCCACCTCGACCGAGCTCGATGGACGAGGTGGCTCCGGTGATCCGCACCGAGCCGTCGACCACGATCGCGATCCCGGGGCCCGGGAGCCGGAACGACGACTCCTGCTCGGACGGCTCATCGGACAGGTCCACGCGCAACAGCTCGAAGTCCGGCACGTCCGGGACGAAGAGGCTGAGTCCCCCACCCAGGTCCGTCGGGGTCAGCCACGGCACCGGCCGCGGCTCGAACTCCAGGACCTCGAGCAGCTCGGGCACGTCGACGTGCTTCGGGGTGAGCCCCCCGCGCAGGACGTTGTCACTCGCCGCCATCAGCTCGACGCCGATGCCGCTGAGGTAGGCGTGGATGTTCCCCGCTGGGAGGTACAGCGCCTCCCCTGCTCGCAACGTCACGAGGTTGAGGAGGAGGGCGACCGCGATGCCGGGATCACCCGGATACTCCTCCGCGAGCCGCCCGACCAGGGCCCGCTCGGCGTCGAACGCGCCCGAACCGGAGGCCGCGGCGGAGACGACGAGGGCGTCGAGCAGCCCGCCGGGGAGCTGTTCGAGCAGGATCCGCACGGTGTCGCGGAGCCCGTCGGGGGCGGCCAGCATCCCCTGGAGCATGGTGATGCGCGCCGCAGCAGCCGGATCGGGTGCCGAGGCCACCAGCTCGGCGAGCAGCGCATCGGTCGCATCGAGCTCGCGGAACCCGCAGAGCGCCTCGAAGCCGTCCCGGAGGGCGACGATGAGTTCCGGCTTGTGGAGCGCGTCCTTGTAGTTGCGGTGCGGAGCGTCGAGCGGCACCCCTCGTGCGTTCTCGGCGGCGAAGCCCGCGGCGGCGCGGTGCAGGTCGGGGTGGGCCTGCAGCGAGAGCGGATGGGCCGCTGCGAGGACCTTGAGGAGGAACGGCAGCGAGCCGTGCCCGCCGAGCGCGGTGGGATCGGCGGCGAGCCAGCGCTCGAGGTCGGCGTGTCCCCCCACCGTCGACGGATCCGCGATCGGCGTCGGCGCCCCGGGGTGTGCGCCGAGCCAGAGTTCCGCCTCCGGACGTCCTGAGCGCTCGGACCCGAGCACCTCCGCGATCGCCGTCGACGACCCCCACGCGTAGTCACGAGGAGTGGCACGGAGCGGCACGAACATGGTGGGGCCCTTTCGACGGACGAGGGTGACGCGCCAGCCGGACCCTGGGGGCGCTTGGCGTCGTCCTACAAGCCGTGCGACGCGGTCGCCCGGCACCGTGCACCAAACTACCAAGCCGTTGTCCGCGCCGAGCACACCTGCCTAGGCTGGCCGGGACGCCGATCCGGCGCCAGCGGACGCAATGGAGCAACGGACCATGATCTTCGAACCCCTCGCCAGCGACTTCTACGGCTTCGAGAGCCTCCTGACGGCTCCCGAGCAGGAGGCCATCGCCCGCCTCCGAGCCTGGGCCGAGACCGAGGCGAAGCCGATCGTGAACGAGTACTGGGAGCGGGCCGAGTTCCCGAAGCACCTCATCACCCCGCTCCTCGAGCTCGACGTCGCCCGGTGGGCCTGGCCGGAGACGACGCCGTTCGAGAACAGCGCCGTGTTCCGCGGCCTCGCCTCGATGGAGCTCTCCCGGATCGACGCGTCGATCTCCACCTTCGTCGGGGTGCAGGACGGTCTCACGATGGGCTCGATCAGCGAGTGCGGCTCCCAGGAGCAGCAGGACGAATGGCTCCCGAAGCTCGCCTCAGGCGAGGTCCTCGGCGCCTTCGGACTCACTGAACCGCAATCGGGGTCGGACAGCGCACAGGGGCTCCGCACCACGGCCACGAGGGACGGCGACGACTGGATCCTGTCCGGCTCGAAACGGTGGATCGGCAACGCGACCTTCAGCGACATCACGATCATCTGGGCGAAGGACACCGCCGACGGTCAAGTGAAGGGCTTCATCGTGCCGACCGACTCCCCCGGCTACTCCGCGACCAAGATCGAGGGCAAGATCAGCCTGCGCATGGTGCAGAACGCCGACATCACCCTCGACAACGTCCGGGTCCCCGAGCGCCTCCGGCTGCAGCACGCGAACTCCTTCCGCGACACGGCGAAGGTACTGCGACTCACCCGCGCCGGCGTCGCCTGGTCGAGTGTCGGCGTCGCTGTCGGCGCGTACGAGGCGGCGGTCGCCTACGCCAAGGAGCGCGTGCAGTTCGGCAAGCCGATCGCGGGCCACCAGCTGATCCAGGACCTCCTCTCGAAGTGCCTCGGGAACATCACGGCATCGATGGCGATGTGCGTCCGGGTCTCGCAGATGCTCGACGAGGGCACCCAGCGCGACGAGCACTCCGCGCTCGCCAAGGCGTTCTGCACCGCGCGGATGCGCGAGACGGTCGCGTGGGCACGGGAGATCATGGGCGGGAACGGCATCGTGCTGGACTACCACGCCGCCCGGTTCTTCGCGGATGCCGAAGCCCTCTACAGCTACGAGGGCACGCGGGAGATGAACGCGCTCATCGTCGGGCGGGCCATCACCGGCACCGCGGCGTTCGTCTGACCACCGCGCTGGACCAGGGCCTCGATGGCGGCCGCAGCCGCTACCCTGGGGGCACGATGCTGTCCACCGAACCCGCCCCGCCCCGCCCGCCGGCAGCGCTGACGACACGCGCGCTCGTCGTCAGGCACGTCGCCGTGTTCGCGACGTTCGCGGTCCTCGCCGGGACGTTCTGGACGAACCTCTTCACCATCTGGGGCTACACGGCGGTGGCACTCGTCTCAGGTGGTGCCGCGCTCGCGTGCCTGATGGTCGTCCGACCGAACTGGCGGCGCACCCGGGTGCCGTGGTCGCTCGTCGGCTACGGGGTGCTGTCGATCGTCTCGCTCGCCTGGTCCGCCTACCCCAGCGGCACAGCCGCGACCCTGCTCGGTGCGGCGCTCTGCACCATCCTCGGCGTGACCCTCGCCGGCTGCTTCACCTGGCCTGAGGTCATCCGGGTCCTCGGACGTGCCGTGACGTGGGTGCTGTCACTCTCCCTCCTCTTCGAGTTCGTCGTCGCAGCGGTCATCCGGCACCCGGTCCTCCCGAACTTCTACGCCGGGGACTCGGCGGACCCGCCCCTGCTCGACTACTGGTCGCGGGACCTGCTGTTCTCCGGAGGACGCATCCAGGGCATCTCGGGGAACGCCAACCTCCTCGCCGTGGTGGCGCTGCTCGGGATCATCGTCTTCGGGCTCCGGCTGGCGGCGCGCCGCGACGAGCCCGGCGCAGCCAGGTTGGCCGGCCCGGAACGTCGCTGGACCCTGCTCATCCGCCTCGGTCTCTCCGTCGTGATGTTCCTCCTGAGCTTCTCGACCACCATCCTGCTCGCCGCCGTGGTGACGGCGGTGGTGCTCGCCGCTGCACTCGCGATCCGTCGGGCACCTCGCCCGGAGGCGAGGACGCCGGTGTACCTCGGCTTCCTCGGCATCGGGGTCGTCGGTGCGGTGGGAGCGGTCGTCTTCCGGACGCAACTCCTCGGCCTGCTCGGGAAGAGCCCGGACCTCACCGGTCGACTCGACATCTGGGCGACCGTGTGGCGCCTCATCGAACAGCGACCGGTCTTCGGTTGGGGCTTCTCGAGCCCGTGGGCACCGTGGGAGCCGCTCTTCACCGACCTCGTCATCCGACGCGGCGTCCGACAGCTCCAGGCGCACAACGCCTGGCTCGACGTCTGGTTCCAACTCGGCGTCGTCGGCCTCGTGCTCTTCGCCGCGGTCGTCCTGTCCATGTTGACCCGCACCTGGTTCCTGGCCGTCGACCGTCCACGCGTCGACCTCGACGCACGGCGACCGTACACGGCCCTCTCGCTCGCCCCCGTCCTCATCGCGGTCTCCCTCGTCGTGCAGTCGGTCGCGGAGAGTCGGCTGCTCATCGAGTCCGGCTGGGTGCTCCTCGTGCTCCTCGTCGTGAAGACCAAGCAGGAACCCGCCTGGCCTGTTCCCACCGTCGCGGCCTCCTCCGACCTCGCACCCGCGCACCGGCGCGACGTCATCGACGGATGAGCCCGGCGTGAGACCGGCGGACTTCGACGCGTTCTCCGTCGCCGCGCGCGTCCTGTCCTCAGCGCCGCTGGCCGCCGCGTTCGCCACCATCGCCGTCGCGACCGCCTTCGGTGAACACCTCGTCACGAGCCTGATCGGTGTCGCCGGGTTCAGCACGATGCTCGTCGGCCTCACGACGATCGGCACGGGTATCCTCCTCGCACGCCTCCCCATCATCGAGTGGCGCGGCCTCCTGCCGATCTCGGTCCTGCTGTTCCTCGCCTGGAGCGCGGTGTCGGTGGTGTGGAGCGCCACGCCCCTCGCGACCCTGCCCGCCATCGGCGGGCAGCTCGCGTGGGCCTTCATCGCCATCGTGATCGCGCTGACCCGCGACACCATCCAGATCGTCCGGGCGACGGGCACCGCCTTCCGCGCGCTCCTCGGCACGTCCCTGGCGCTCGAGATCGTGAGCGGCGTCCTCATCGACACCCCACTGCCGTTCCTCGGGATCAGCGGGAACCTCGCCTTCGGCGGCCCGTTGGAGGGGGTCTTCGGAACCCGGAGCGCCCTCGGCATCGCGGCCCTGCTCGGTCTCGTCACCTTCGTCGTCGAATGGCGGACCCGTTCCGTGCGTCATGGGGTGACGATCGGGTCCATCGCCCTCGCCATCGGGCTCATCCTCGGCACGCGCTCGCCGAGCGTCGCGCTCCTCGCCGCGGCTCTCGGCATCGCGACCGCCGTGCTCTACGTCTTCCGGCAACTCCGACCGGAGCCGCGCCGCACCTGGCAGTTCGTCCTCCTCACCGTCCTCGCGCTCGTCGGCCTCGTCGGGTACCTGTTCCGATCCGAGGTGTTCCGCGTCCTCGGTCTCGGGCTCGAGATCGAGCAGCGCTACGCGCTCTGGCAGGAGACCCTGCGACGCCTGGCCCCGAGCGAGCTCAACGGCTGGGGATGGACGGGCGGCTGGATCTCCGATGCGGTCCCGTACCGGTTCATCGACGCGAGCCTCGGCCGCACGAACGACTCGGCGCTGAACGCCTACCTGGACGTGTACCTGCAGCTCGGACTGATCGGGCTCGCCCTGTTCCTCCTCCTCGGCGGTCTGGCGCTCGTGCGGACCTGGCTCATCGCGACCAACCGGCGCAGCGTCGTGCACGTCTGGGCTGCGCTCATCGTCGTGACCCTGCTCGCATCGGGCGCTGCCGAGAGCAGCCTGCTGCTGAGCGGCGGCTGGCTGCTCCTCGTCGTCTGCGCGGTCATCGGTGCCGGCGGACTGAGCTGGCGGCACAAGCTTCCGGACCGCTGAACCCGGCCCGAGCCGGCACCGGATCACCGTGCATCGGTTCCCGGGGCGACGACCGCCCGCACCGTCTGCGCGAGGATCTTCAGGTCGATCGCGGCCGACCGGTTCTCCACGTAGTACAGGTCGAGATCGACCGAGTCGTCCCAGGAGAGGTTGGACCGCCCGCTGACCTGCCACAGTCCGCTCATACCCGGCTTCACCAGGAGGCGTCGCTGGGCGAGCAGATCGTAGCGTTCGACCTCCCACCCACGGTGCGGCCGCGGGCCGACGAGGCTCATCGAACCCCCGAGGACGTTCAACAACTGCGGGAGCTCGTCGAGCGAGTACTTCCGGAGGATCCGTCCGACCGGGGTCACGAGCGGGTTGTCAGGAGCCTTCGAGAGCAGTTCATCCGCATGCTGCTGCACGGCGAGGGCTGCTCCGGTGTCGGCGTCGGCGGCCATCGAGCGGAACTTCAGGATCTGGAAGGGGCGGCCGCGCAGGCCGACGCGCTCCTGCCGGTACAGCACGGTCCCCCGACTCGTCGTCTTCACCGCGAGCGCGACCGCGAGCATGACCGGGGCCAGCAGCAGGAGCAGCGTTGCGGAACCGATGACGTCGAACGCCCGCTTCGCCGCCGCCTCCAGCCGGGACAGCTCCAGGTGGTCGACATGGATGAGCGGGATGCCGGCCACCGCCTGGAGGTACAGGCGGGTCGAGGCCACCCCCGTGAGCGTCGGCGCGATGATGAACTTCACCCCGCGTTCGCTGAGGTCCCAACCCAGGCGGCGGAGCTCGACGGGGGTGAGTTCGACAGGGCCGACGAGGATCACGGTGTCCGCTTGGACCTCCATCGCGGCCTCGAGGATCGACGGTCGTCCGGCGAGGACCGGGGCGTCCGCGATGCGCGCATCGTCGTCGACGCCCGGGGTCGCGACGCCCACCACCCGATGCCCTGCCCAGTCGCCCCGGCGCATGCGCTCGGCGACGTGCACCGCGTGGTCGCGGTCACCCACGAGCAGCGTGCGGTAGACGAGTGCGCTTCCGCGTCGCCGCGCACGGAGGTGCCGACGGGCACCCCAGCGGACCGCCAGGAGGAGGGCGACCCCGAGCGGCAGGGCCGTGAGCAGGAACCCGCGTCCGATCTCGAGCTTGAGAAGGTAGGACGCCATCGCCACCGCGCCGAAGACCGTCGTCGTCACGACCACGACCCGTCGATACGGCGTCCAACCGTCCGCCAGGACCCGCGGATGGCGCGACCGGGCCGCTGCCAGGGGCGACCACCACGCGACGGCGAGCGCGAGGGTGACCGCCGGGTAGCCGACATCGAGGCGCCCGAACGGCCCGACGACCTCCACGGTCCCGCGCCAGTACGCGTCCCACCACAGGAGCTGGGTCACGCTGAGCGCCAGCGTGACGGCCAGGAGGTCGAGGACGAGGACCATGCGCGAGCACCGTCGCTCCCAGCAGCGGCGGGCTTCGACGAAGGGCATGACGGTGACCTCCCTGGGGATGTTCTGGTGTGCATCGGATCGAGCCTCGGCGCGCACGGGTCGCGGCGGACGAGGTCGATCGCCGGAGCGCGAGACGACCCGGCGACAATCGAGCATAATGTATTCGACCAACTGAAGTATCCGATTCCAGCGCAACGCTCGGTGTCGATCCGAACGGAGCACCCATGCCCTACCTCGAGACCATGCGACAGCGCACCGAAGCCTCCTTCGTCGAGCTGCATCGCGGCGTCACCGAACTCCACTACACCCAGTTCCCCGATCACCGGAACTCGGGCGACTCGGCCATCGCGCTCGGACAGGCCAGGTTCTGGCGCGCACACGACATCGCCGTCCGCACGACCTCGAGCGCCGGCAGCATGCCGGAGCGGGTCCGGGACTCGTCGATCCCGGTCCTCATCCAGGGCGGCGGCAACCTCGGAGGCCTCTACCCGGTGCTGAGCGAGGCTCGCTACGAACTCGCGGAGCGACTCCCAGCCGACACCTTGCTCATCCAGGCACCGCAGTCGGTCGTCTTCCCCACGGACGCAGACCGCCGAGCGTTCTCCCGACGGTTCGCCGCCCGGCCCAACCTGCGGGTCGCCGTGCGCGACCAGACCTCCTACGACCTCCTCCGCGACGAGGTCGAGGACCTCAGCCTCTCGCCGGACGCGGTGCATCTCCTCGGCCCGATCAGCGCCCCCGAACCGACGCAGCGACGCATCGTCATCGCCCGGACGGACGATGAGACCGCGGGTGGGCTCGCGGGCTCCGAGAGCGCCGACTGGCCGGCCGACCCCCTGGACCTCCGAGCGCATGAGTGGCTCGGCTGGCGGGCGGCGAAGCACCCGGAATTGAAACCCCTCATGGAGCGCGACCATGCGACGTGGATGCGGCGAGCCGAACGTCGCTTCGACGCCGCCGTCCGGCTGATCGCCCGCGGCGAGGTGGTCGTCACCGATCGCCTCCACGCCATGCTCATCGGGCTGCAGATGGGCCGCCGGGTCGTCGCGCTCGACAACAACAACCGCAAGCTGTCGAACTACGCGGAGACCTGGTTCGGTGACCTCCAGCCGAGGTTGCGCTTCGAGCACACGATCCGTCCGTGACCTCCGGACAGCCTTCCGCGCACCTGACGCGGCGGGACGCGGCCAGGGCCCGCGCGGAGGCCAGCGCCCACCGCGCCGTGTGGCGCCGGCAGCTGACGCAACGGACGCCCGATATCGGCGGGCGGGAACGTGACCGCCCGCTCGTCGGCGGTTCGCTCCTCCTGATCGCCTCGCTCCTCGCGCTCGCCTGGGTGGCAGCCGAGCAACCAGGACTGCCCGGGCACTTCGCGAACGACGAGGGCACGATCATCAGCGTGAACCGGGGGACGTTCACCGAGGCCGACTCGTCGTTCCGGCTCATCGCCGCGGTCTACCGCTGGATGGGCCTGGCCGAGCTGCCGACGCTCGCCGCCCTCGTCGGTGTCGCGAGCTACCTGCTCGTCCTGACGGTGGCGATCTCATGCCGGACGACGACGGCCGAGTGGGTGGACTGGGCCATCATCATCAGCTGCGTCGCGCTCGCCGCCGTCTACCACGGCGCGTACACGAAGGACCTGCTGACCGTGGGCGCGGTACTCGCCCTCATCGCCCACCGCGGACGAGGTCTGTCGGCCGAGCTGGTGCCGGTGGCCGCGATGCTGCTGTACGCCCAGGGCTTCCGCACGTACTGGTTCCTCGTGGCCGGCCTCTATCTGGCGCTCCGTCTCGCGCTGCGGGCGCGGCGCGGCTGGACAGCCACCCTGGCGGTCGTCCTCGTGCTCTACGCCGGGCTCTCCGTCGTCTTCCCGCTGGTCGTCGGTGTCGACCTCGACCACTACCGCCTGACGGTGAACGAGCACCGCACCGCGGAATCGGTCAACACCCTGATCGTGCAGTTCTCCCCCGGTGCCGGCCCCGTGTCCGGGTTCGTCAACAGTGTCCTCACCTTCGCCTCGTTCATCATCCCGATCCCGCTGATGCTCCGCGGCGGGGCGATCTACCTCGTCGTGGCGCTCGTCCTGCTCGTCATCTGGGGATCACTCATCGCCGCGATCCGGTCGGCGAGGATCCGAGCGCCCCGCGGCTCGTCGGTCCTCACGGCGTTCCAGAACCGGTTGTTCGCGGCGATCCTCGCGTTCCTGATCGTGCAGTCGATCTTCGAGCCGGACTACGGCTCGTTCCTCCGGCATCTCACGCCGATGCTGATCGTCGCCGTGTGCCTCCTCCTGAGCCTGCGGCCCGGTGCTACGGCAGCCGCGACCCGCACGGATCAGCGACGAACGGGCACGACGGATGCTGCCGCGACGCGCACGTCGGCTGCAACGCGCGCCCAGGAGAACGGACCCGCTGCAGCGAGCACCCCCGCCGCGGAGAGCGCCTGGTAACGACCGGCGTCGGCGAGGATCTGCTCCAGCGCGTCGGCGAGCGCGGTCGACGTCACCGCCGTGGCCACGATGCCCGATCCTGACGCGATCGCCTGCTCGGCGAGGCCGCCGACCGGAGTCACGACCGAGGGCACCCCGAGCGCCATCGCGTAGGCGAGCACACCGGACTGACTGGCCTCGGTGTACGGCAGGAGAGCGATGTCGAACCCGCCGACCACCTGCGCGATCTCCTCCTGGTTGACCCAACGGTTCTCGAGCTCGTCGTCCTCGTGTCGGAGGAGGTCGAGGGCGTCGTCGGTCCCGGACCCGACGACCCGCAACCGGACCCGGATCCCGCGGCGGCGCAGTTCGGTGATCGCTCCCACCCCGAGACCGAGCCCCTTGTACGCCGACAGACGACCGAAGCATCCGACGACCGGAACACCCTCCCGGTACGTCGACCGGACCACGGCATGGCCCGCGTCGACACGGTACGCGGCGTGGACGGTCTCGTGGACGCGGTCCGCGCGGAACTCACCACGGGACGTGAGGGCGGCGGCGACCGGCCCGGAGAACACGATCGCTCCGTCCGCCGCCCGGCGCTCGGCACGACGCAGGAGGTGCTCGAGCCGCGAGAAGTCCCCGGGGTGCATGGTCGCGTCATGGACGCAGAGCAGACTCCGACGACCGCCGAAGCGGAACACGGGCGCGACCACCCCCTGCCAGAGCTGCTCCATGGCGATGACGACGACGTCGATGCGATGCCGCCGGAGGAACCGGTCGAGCCGGAGCGCCGTCCAGAGGAGGCGCGGGAGGCCGAGCGCGGCGCCGCGCTTGTCGCGATACGTGCGGATCGTGAAGGACGGCACCCCGAGGCCGACGAACCGCTCCGCCACCTCGGCGTCGAGGGAATAGGACACGACGACATCGCAGCCGTCCTCCTGAAGCGCCTGAGCCAGTTCCTGGGCGAAGAGCGGGCCTCCCCCGGTCCGACCCCACTGCACGACCGCGACGCGCATCAGGCCACCTGCGGTATCCGATAGGCCTCGGCGAGGGCCGCCCGTTGGCGGGCCGGCGTGTGATCCTTGAGTCGTTCCGACCAGCGGGAGACGTTCCGCTCCGCCCAGGCGGCGAACGCCTGCGGTCCGGCCAGCCGACTGGCGACCATCGCCTCGAGCCCGCCCTCGAGGGTGAGGGCGTCCGGGAGCGTCCCGAACGCGGCGATCGGCCGGACGAGCGTCGGGACACCGGCCTGCACCGCCTCCAGGACGGCGAGCGGGAACCCTTCCCAGGCGGCGGTATGGAGGTAGACGTCGCTCTGCGCGAGCCGCCTGCCCACCTCGGCGTGCGGGATCCAACCGGTGACGTGCACACCGGAGGCCTCCAACCGGCCGACGTCGTCGTCCGCGCCACCTCCCATCCAGACCGGGACCACCTCGATACCTCGCGCACTGATCGACGCCGCGACGTCGGCGAACCGCATCGGATCCTTCTGTGGAGCGATGCGTCCGAGACTCGCGACCAGTAGCGGCCGGTGCAGCTCCACCTCGTTCCAGCGAGCGCCGGGAGGCGGAACCGCGACCACGTTCGGCACGTGGACCACCCGTGGCCGCAATGGTCCGCGCCGTTCCGCCGCCGCTGCTTCGCCCTCGGAACAGGCGGCGACGGTCTCGACGTTGAAGGACAGCAACCATTCGGCGGCGCGGAACGCACGGCGGCTCCAGAGGGAGAGGTCGGCGCGCTCGAACGCGTAGCAGTGCGGGGTGTAGACGATGCGGGTCCGTGGCGAGCTGCGCAGGGCGACCCGCGCGTACGCACCGGCGAAGCTCGAGTGGGCGTGCACGATGTCGGCCCCGGTACGACGGCGCACCCGCCGGATCGCCCGCACGGCAGCGAGCGGTCGCCGCCCGAGCGCGGTCACGGAGGCGAAGCAGTCGGACAGCGTCTCGTCGAGCGGGGCGCCGTCCGGGATCTGCGCGAGCAGGTGATGTTCGACACCCGGCGGTGAATTCCGCACGTAGGCCTCGATCGCCACGGGAATCCCACCCGCATAGCAGTCGGTGACGTGGAGCACGGTCACCCTGTCGGCTGCTCGTCGAACGGGAGGTGCGGAAGGACGACGGTCATCGGTCTCGTATCTCACATGTTGTATGTTAGACGACGGGAAAGTTGGTCACCTCGCCCATGCCAGATCCGGAGGCCCGTGTACTCGATCGTCATCCCCTGCCGTAACGGCTCGGGTACCCTCGCCACGCAACTCGAAGCCCTGCTCGCTCAGCGCTCGCCCGGCGACATCGAGATCGTCGTCGCCGACAACGGCTCCGTCGACGACACCGCAGCACTCGTCCGCCGGTTCAGTGAGGTGGACGGGCGCGTCCGCCTCGTCGACGCGAGCGGCAGGCCAGGTATCAACCACGCTCGCAACGCCGGTGTCCGGGCATCACGGGGTTCAGCGGTGCTGCTCTGCGACGCCGACGACGTCGTCCAGGTCGGATGGATCGAGGCTCACCGGCGCGCGCTGGAAACCGGCGCGGACTGCGTCGGCGGCGCGCTCGAGCGGACCCTCCCGGACGGTACGAAGTTGGGGAGGCAGGAGGCGGTCAGCACCGTGCACGGCTTCCATCCATGGCCGGCCGGAGCGAACTGTGGTTTCCAACGACGGGTGTTCGACCGGCTCGGTGGATTCGACGAGACCCTGCTCGGCGGCGGCGACGAGACGGACTTCTTCTGGCGGGCGGCGGCGGCCGGTCACCCGACCACCGCAGTCCCTGAGGCCGTGGTCGAGTACCGACTTCGCGGTGACCTTCGAGCCGTGGCTCGGCAGTTCTTCGGCTACGGCCGGGGAACGGTGCGGTTGTTCCGACGACACCGCGGGCTGGGCATGCCGCGATCATTCGGCTGGGAGCTCCCCATCGTTCTGGTCGTCGGAGCGCTGCAGGTCATCATCCCGAGCCGCGACGGCACGCGGCGTCGACGCGGTGTCGAGCGGCTCTCGTCGAGAGCAGGGCGCGTGGTCGAGAGCCTGCGATCGAGGACGTGGTACCTGTGATCACGACGATCGAGGCCGCCGACGGCGACCTAGACCCCGCCGACGCGACGACCGCGCTCGCCGACCGACGCGCGGGTCGACCGCCATGCCTGTGAGCGGACGATGATCCATCTCGCCTGGGCGATCGTCGAGCGGATCCTTCCCCGGGTGGCGTCGGCGCTCGTCATGCTCGTCCTGGCCGCCCGGCTCACGCCGTCCCTCGTCGGCATGTACGCGTGGATGGTCCTCGCCCTCACGCTGGTCCAGACCGTCGGTGACACGGCCGCGCGGCAGACCGCGGTCGTCCACGGAGGCTCCGAGGCCGGGGACCGGTTCGTCCGCCGGTTCCGGGTCTGGTCCGCGCTGATCGGAGGCGCCGCGCTCGCCGTGACCGTCGGAGCCCTGCTCCTGACACATCACGCGGAGGACCGATGGCAGGCGATCGCCCTCGCGCCGTTCGTCCTCGTCCCGGCGGCTTCGGCCGTGGGCATCGACGCCCTGGTCCGCCTGCAGCGAGCCGGGAGATGGAAGGAGATCGCATCGCATCAGGCGTGGTCGTCGACAGCCTCCCTGCTCTGCAGCGTGCCGACCCTCCTGGCGACGGGATCGCTGCTCGCCAGCGCCCTGCAGGCGATGCTCGCGGAGTCGGGGTTCGCCCTGCTCAACCGGCGACGTGCTGCGCGACTCCCCCGCGCGTCCGCCGCTGGCGCGCGTTCCCGCGAACCGACTGTGAACGTCCTGAGCGACTACCTGCACACGGCGCTGTTCTCACTCCTCGGTTGGGGACAGGGACAGACCGACCGCCTCTCGATCGGCGCTCTCGCGGGCGGGGCACGCCTGGGCCAGTACGCGTTCGCCATGTCGCTGTCGCGGAGCATCGGCGACGCGGCGGCGCTGGCTGCGATCAACGTCCTCCGGCCGGTCCTCGCCGAGGTGGCACGCGACGGCCGGGGGTCCGAGATCGTCGCGGTCACGGAGGCTTCGCTCCGACGATCGCTGGTCCTGGCGGTCGTGGCCGCCGTGGCGACGAGCATCGGGGTTGAGCTGCTCGTGAACCCCTTCCTCGCGGACGACTGGGACCCCGCCCTCGCACTCGTCCCCGTCCTCGCCCTGTCGGTCGCGCCCTCGGTCGTCGCCTGGTCGGTCACGGCGGTCCTCCAGGCCGAAAGCCGGATGCGCTGGGCGAGTCCGATCAAGGCGGTCGGCGTGCTGCTGTCCCTCCCGGTCGGCGTCGTCGCCCTTCACGACCTGCAGCTCGCGGCCTGGCTCGTGAACGCCCGGGAGCTCGTCGTGATGGCGCTGCTCCTCCTCGCCGCGCATCATCGGGCGCCCTGGCGGGGCGGCCTCATCGCCCTCGGCGTCGTCCTGGTCGGCGCGGCCGTGTGGCATTTGACCCGAGGCTAGGCCGGCTGCAGCAGGTCCCTCACGATGTCCAGTGCCCCCTGGCTCGCATACCGCTGGTACTCGCCGCGGGGAGCACGCAGCATGACGGGGAGGATCCGTCGCCACCGAGCCGGGGCGAGATCGGCCCGGAACCGCTCGAAGGCCGCTTTGGCGACGACGGCCGAGCGATCGGCGAGCGGTGCGGGCTCACGGGCCTCGTCGAGCCAGGAAGCGAGCCCGGCGACGCGATCTGCGATGTCGCGGTTGCGCTGGCGCCCCGGCTGCATCAGCCTCGAGACCTTGTACGCCAGCGTCGGCTCGACGATCCCGATCTGGTTCGCGCCGTGCTGTCGGTAGTCGACGAGGGGTTCGTCCAGCAGCTCGATCGGGCCACGCGACGCGGCCACGATCGCCAACCACTCGTCGTGCACCCACGGAGCGGGGAACGGTACGGCTGCGTCGAAGACCTCGCGCCGGAGCATCGCGGTCGCACCGGTGACCAGATTGCGTCGCAGCAACACGCCGAAGGCATCACCAGCCCGGATCCCGTCGCGTTCGTGCGGGCCGATCGACAGCGACGCGAAGAGCGTGGTGCCGAGGGACACCCCGTCGGCTCCGACGAGCCGGGCGTCCGAGCACACCATCTGCAGCTCCGGACGCGCGTCGAAGGCGGCCAGGGCACGCTCGACGCGGTCGGGCCGCCACACGTCGTCCTGATCGGAGAGGACGATCAGGCTCCCCGTGGTCGCGCGGATCGCCCCCTCGAAGTTCTTCGTGACGCCGAGTGGACTCGGATTCCGCAGGACGCGCACCGGGACGGACGACTCAGCGGCGAAGCGCTCGACGATGGCGGATGTCCCGTCAGTCGAACCGTCGTCGCTGACCACGATCTCGCCCGGGAGCACGGTCTGCGCGAGCATGCTGGCCAACTGCTCTTCGAGGAACACGGCGCCGTTGTAGGTGCACAGGGCGACGGAGACGCGTCCGTCGACTGCTGCTGTTGCTGGCATGGACCCGCCCCTCACCGCTCATCGGACCGCGGACCAGCCTATCCCGACCGCCCCACTGGTATCCTCGTGCCTTATGCCCCGCGTAGCCGTCGACCTCCTCTCGTACACCGGAACGAAAGGCGGTATGGAGACATACGCGCGCGAGCTGTACCGCGAGATCGGCCGACTCGGCAGTGAATTCGAGTTCGTCGGACTCGCCAGCAAAGAGGGATACCAGCTCGACCGTTCCTGGTTCCCCGGGGACATGATCGACACCGGTATCAGCGGCGAGAACCGCTTCCGGTGGGCGATCGGCGAGCTCTGGTCGATCGGTCGCATCGCGAAGCGTCACCGTGCGGATCTGTTGCACTGCCCGGCTCTGCTCGGTCCTGCCCGGAGCAGCATGCCCACCGTGATCTCCATGCACGACATGCTCTACTGGAGCCAGCCCCAGATGATGAGCACCCCGGCATTCACGGAACCCGTGAAGTTCATGGAGCGCCTGGGTGCACGGAACGCCAGCCGGATGATCACCATCAGTGAGGTGTCCCGGCGCGAGATCATCACCTACCTCGGCTTCCCGGCAGACCGCATCGACCTCATCCCCCTCGCCGGAACCGCCCTGCCGATGGGCGAACGACGACCGGACAAGGAGCGCCCCTTCATCCTGGCGACGGGCAACCGGCGACCGCACAAGAACTGGGCTGGTCTCATCAGGGCGTTGCCGCTCGTTGACGAGGCGATCCGCCCTCGGGTGGTCATCACCGGCAGCCACGGCGAGGACCCTCTGCGCGCCGTCGTCGACGAGGTCGGCATGCACGACTGGGTCGAGCTGCGATCCTGGTTGACCAGCGAGGAACTCGGTCACCTCTACGAGACCGCGACCGCGCTCGCCATGCCGTCGTTCCACGACGGCTTCAGCCTGCCCGCCCTCGAGGCCATGATGGCGGGCCTCCCCGTGCTCATCTCCGACATCCCCGTGTACCGGGAGGTCGCCGGCGATGCGGCCGAGTACTTCGATCCCCATTCGCTCGAGTCGATCGCCACTGCCATGACGACGGCGGTCAGTGACCCCGCACGGATGGCCGAACTCGCCGATCAGGGCAGGGAACGCGCCAAGCAGTTCTCCTGGGAACGCGTGGCGACACGCACACTCGAGACCTTCTGGACCACGCTCGCCTGACACGGCCGCGGCTGGACGACGGGCCACCGCCATCCAGCCGCGTCGCCTTACTCCGACTGCGGCTGGATGACCGGGATGGACTCGGTGTCGGCCGGGCCGAGCGCGATGGTCGGCATCGAGACGGTGATGAGTGAGCCGTCGGCACGGCGGCTGCCCTCGATGTCGCTCGCGCTCGGCTCGCCGACGAGGTGCGGACCCTGGTTGTCGAGCGGCACGGTGACCGTCGTCCCCGCCTCGACGAGCACGTTGCCACCCCCGACGACGAACGAGGCGGAATCGCCCTCCTCGACGGTGAACCGCATCTCGGTGCGCCGGACGGAGATGCGCACCCGAGTGCCCTTGACGGTGAGCCGGAAGGTGATGCCCTGCCAGTCGACCGGCAGACGCGGCGAGAAGGAGATCACGCCGCCGTGGTCGCGCATCCCGGCGAAGCCGAGCACGAGCGCACTCCACACGCCACCGGTGGAGGCGACGTGCACGCCGTCCGGGGTGTTGCGGTGCAGGTTCGCGAGGTCGACGAACAGCGCCGACCAGAAGTACTTGAGCGCGAGCCGCTGGTACCCGACCTCGGCGGCGATGATCGACTGCACGACCGCCGACAGGGTCGAGTCGCCCGTCGTCAGCGGATCGTAGTAGTCGAAGTCGGCGAGCTTCTCCTCGTCGGTGAAGTGGTCGCCCTGCAGGAGCAGCGCCAGCACGACGTCCGCCTGCTTGAGCACCTGGAACCGGTAGATGACGAGCGGGTGGAAGTGCAGGAGCAGCGGGAGGTGCTCAGGAGGGGTGTGATCGAGGTCCCACAGCTCCTTCTCGAGGAACTGGGCGTCCTGCGGGTGGATGCCGAGCCGCTTGTCGAAGGGGATGTGCATGTGCTCGGCGGCACGCTGCCACTCGCGGACCTCGGCGTCGTCGAGCGACAGCCGCGTGACCAGGCGTTCGAAGGAGGCCGGATCGTCCTCGCGGAGGCGCTCCACGGCCTCGACGGCCGACAGCAGGTTAGACCGCGCCATGACGTTCGTGTAGAGGTTGTCGTTCACGACGGTCGTGTACTCGTCGGGCCCGGTGACCCCGTAGATGTGGAACGAGTCCTTGCCGTTCGCACGCCAGAAGCCCAGGTCGGCCCACATGCGCGCCGTCTCGACGAAGATGTCGACGGCTCCGCGGGCGAGGAAGTCCTCATCCCCCGTCGCCGCGACGTACTGCCGCAGCGCGTAGGAGATGTCGGCGTCGATGTGGTACTGCGCCGTGCCGGCCGCGTAGTACGCGGACGACTCGAGCCCGTTGATCGTGCGCCACGGGAACAGGGCACCGTGCTGGTTGAGCTCGGTCGCGCGGGAGCGGGCGGCGTCGAGCATGTTCTGACGGAACCGGAGGGCGTTCCGCGCGACGAGCGGCGCCGTGTAGCTGAGGAACGGGAGGACGTAGACCTCGGTGTCCCAGAAGTAGTGGCCGCCGTACCCGGAGCCGGACACGCCCTTCGCCGCGACACCGCCGCCGTCCGTGCGTGCGGACGCCTGCGCCAGCTGGAAGAGGTTCCAACGCGTCGCCTGCTGGATCGCCGGCTGTCCGTGGACCTCGACGTCGGAGCGCGCCCAGAAGTCCTCGAGCCACAGCTCCTGGTTGCGGATCGCCGATTCGATGCCGTTCTCAGCGGAACGGTCGAGCGTGCGGGCACAGCGGTCGGCGAGTTCCTTCGGAGGGACGGCGTTGGACGTGTGGTAGCTGATGATCTTCGTGAGCTTCGTGGGCACACCCGCGCGACCGCGGATCGTGTACACGTGCTTCGCGAGGTCGGCCTCGATGTGCGTCGAGACCTCGTACTCGTTCTCGGTCTCGATCGTGTGGTCGGCGCCGGCCACGATCGTCATCCCGGAGTTCGTCGTCTGGTAACCGAGCATGGCGCGCGGACCGTCGATGAGCTTGTACCGCGGCTGCAGCACCCGCTCGGTGAGGGACTCCGCCTTGCGCGGGTCACCCATCCCCGGCTCGGGTGCGTTCGTGAGGTAGTCGTCCTGACGGTCCTGCCGGTTGATGATCTGGCTGGAGAGCACGAGCGAGGCGTCCGCGTCGAGCAACGTGACCTCGTAGTCGAGGACCGCGAGATGGCGATCGGTGAAGGACACCATGCGACGGGAGCGGATGTGGACCCGCTTGCCCGACGGCGTCCGCCATTCGAGTTCACGGCTGAGGACACCGGTCTTGAAGTCGAGGCGACGCTCGAAGCTCAGGAGGTCGGCGTCGTTGAGGATCAGCGGCTCGTCGTCGACGTAGAGGCGGACGACCTTCGTGTCGGGTGCGTTGACGATCGTCTGACCGACGCGGGCGAAGCCGAACGCCTCCTCGGCGTGACGGATCGGCCAGGTCTCGTGGAACCCGTTGATGAACGTCCCGTGGACGTGGCCGTCGCGGCCCTCCTCGACGTTGCCGCGGAAACCGAGGTAGCCGTTGCCGAGCGCGAACAGGGTCTCGGTCGTGCCCTCGTCGTCCGCGTCGACATGGGTCTCGACGAGCGCCCAGTCGTCGAGCGGGAACCGGTGACGGTCGAGCGGGTCGCTGGTGATGTGGTTCATGCCTGGTCCTCGGAGGAGTCGTGGGGTGCCGTGGGGGTCTGGGAGTCGGCCGGATCGTCCGGCCCGGCTGTTCGCGAGGTCGACCGCAGCGGTTCGACGAGGTCGGCGAGGTCGTCGACCACGATGTCGGCACCCGCATCGATGAGCGCCTGGTGCCCGATGCCGCGGTCGACGCCGAGCACGAGACCGAAGTCGCCACGTCGACCGGCCTCGACCCCGGAGTGCGCGTCCTCGACGACGACGCATTCAGACGGCGCGTAACCGAGCAGACGACCGGCCTCGACGTAGGTGTCCGGCGCGGGCTTGCCGGCGATCCCCTCGCGCGCGGCGACGACGCCGTCCATCACAACCGGGAACCGCTCACGGAGCCCTGCCGCTCGGAGGACGACCTCGGCGTTCTTGGAACTCGACACCACGGCGACCTCGAGCCCTGCCTGCTCGACCGTGTCGAGGAAGGTCGACGATCCCGGGTACGCGGCGATGCCGTCCGCTTCCAGGACGGCCGTGAACACCGAGTTCTTCCGGTTGCCGAGACCGCACACGGTCTCCAGCTCAGGCGCGTCGGTCGGTGAACCCTCGGGGAGCGTGATGCCGCGTGACGCGAGCATCGCGCGCACCCCGTCGTACCGAGGTTTGCCGTCGATGTACTGGAAGTAGTCGGCGTCGGTGTACGGCTCGGTGATCCCGTGGGCGAGGAGCTCGTCGGTGAAGAGCTTCGCCCAGGCGTGCATGTGGATCTCGGCGGTCGGGGTGATGACGCCGTCGAGGTCGAACAGCACCGCCCGGCAGCCGAGGAGCCGCGCGGCCGCCTCGTCGAGGGTCAGGACGTCGTTCGATGGCGCGTTGATCGGCTGAGTCACGGTGCACGGTCCTCGTCGGTTTGGGGGAAGAGGTGGACAGTGGAACGGAAGCTGCTGCGGACCGGTGGGGCGGCCGCGCAGACCCAGCCTAGGAGAGTTTGGCCACGACGTCGTACACGCGGTCGATACCGGCGTGGACCGGGAAGTGGTGGTTGCCGACGAACAGCCCGTCCTCGTGGATCTTGTCGGCGGCGGGGAGTTCGGCCGGGACCTTCGCGTCGAGGTACTTCATGACCGGGTTCTTCGTGAAGTTGCCCGCCACGATGGGCCGTGACTCGATCCCAGCGGCAGCGAACGCCTGCACGACCTCCTTGCGTCGGCCTGCGAGCGCGCCTTCGAGCACGAGGGAGAAGCCGAACCAGCTGCTCTCGCCCTGCTCGCGCTGGATGCGCACGGAATCGAGGTCGGCGAAGCGTTCCGTCCAGTACACGGCGTTCTCCCGACGACCCGCGATGAGCTGTGGGACCTTCTGGATCTGCTCGATGCCGATCGCGCCGGACATCTCGAGCGGACGGACGTTGTAACCGGGAAGGACGAACCGGAAGAGGTCGTCCCACTCGTCGCCCGACTTGTCGTGGACGGCGTTCTTCTCGGGGAGTCCACGGGTCCAGCCGTGGGCCCGCAGCGAGATGAGCATCTGCGCCGTGGCCTCGTCGTCCGTCAGGATCATCCCGCCCTCCATCGTCGAGATGTGGTGGGAGAAGAAGGCGCTGAACGTGCCCATCGCTCCGACCGTTCCGGCGAACCGACCGTCGTCCTTCGCGCCGAGCGACTCGCAGTTGTCCTCCAGCAGGAGGAGACCGTGACGTTCGGCGAGTGCCGTGAGCGCCGCGAAGTCGTTCGGGTTGCCGAGGAGGTTGACCGCGAAGATCGCCTTGGTGCGCGGGGTGATGGCGGCCTCGGCGAGCGACAGGTCCAGGTTGAGGGTGTCGACGTCGATGTCGACGAAGCTCGGGATGAGGCCGTACTGCTGAAGCGGGTAGTAGGTGGTGGCCCACGACACGGCGGGCACCAAGACCTCGTCGCCCGCCTGCAGGTCGACCCGGTCGTCGAGGACGGCTGCGGCGATCGCGAGGAGGTTCGCGCTCGACCCGGAGTTGACCATGACGCCGAACCCGGCGCCGAATGCACTGGCGAAATCGCGCTCGAACTGCGCGACGAGCGGGCCCATGGTGAAGCGGCCGCTGTCGACGACGCGCTGGATCGCGGCGTACTCCGCGGCATCCCAGGAGGAGGTGGCGAGGGGGAAACCGGAGTCGAAGGTGTCGTCGGTCATGCTGTCTGTGGCTCCTGAGCTGCGAGGTAGGCGTGGTAGCTCGCGGCGACGCCGGCCGCGAGCGGGGTGGTGGGGTTCCAGCCGAGCGCACGGGCGGCGGCCGAATCGAGCAGGCGCTGGTGCACGCCGGAAGGCTTGGTGGCGTCGTACCGGAAGTGACCGGTGAAGCCGGCGGCGCGACCGGCTGCTTCGTAGTACTCGGTGATGCTGTGGTCGACACCCGGCCCGAGGTTGAGCGTGACGGGCCATGCGTCGAGTGAGCCGAGCTGCGTGACGAGCCACGCCGCGAGGTCGGGCGTGTAGGTGAATTCGCGTCGGGCGGTGCCGTCGCCCCAGACCTCGACCTCATCGGAGCCGCTCGTCACGGCGGCGTGCACCTTGCCGAGGGCGGCGGCGATGAGGTGCGCCTGACCGTGGGTGTAGTCGTCGCCCGGGCCGTAGAGGTTCGACGGCACTGCTGCGCGATACGCGAACCCGTACTGCCGACTCGCGTACTCGCAGAGCTTCGTCCCGGCGATCTTCGCGAGCGCATATCCCTCGTTCGCGCCCTCCAGCGTGCCGCTGAGGAGCGCGTCCTCACCGATCGGCTGTGGGAGCCCCTCGGGGTAGATCGCCGCGCTCGACACATAGAGCAGCTCGGGGACACCGACGTCGATCGCGCCTCGGATGACCGAGGTGTCGATCATGAGGTTGTCGAGCAGGAAGTCGGTGGGGCGCTGCAGCTTCGCCTGGATGCCGGCGACCTTCGCTGCGGTGTGCACGATCGCGTCCGGCGCCGTCCGACCGATGAGGGCTGCGACGGCGGCGCGATCGGTGAGGTCGGCGTCCGAGCGCGTCGCCACGATCAGCTCGTCGGCGGCGCGGAGCGTGGGCCAGACCTCGGCGATGCTCGAACCGAGCATGCCGGCACCACCCGTGAGGAGGACGCGCACCGCGCCTAGACCTCCGCGGTGTCGATGTAGGGCTTGCCCGACGCCTCGAGCTCGGCGACGTCGGAGTCGACCATGATCTGCGCGAGGCGCGGTGGCAGCACCTTCGGGGTCCAGCCGAGGACCGACTCGGCCTTCGCGTAGTCGCCGATCAGCGCGTCGACCTCGGTGGGACGGAGGTAGCGCTCATCGAACTTGACGTACTTCTCCCAGTCGAGGTCGAGCCGCTCGAAGGAGAACTGGAGGAAGTCCTTGACCGTGTACGCGGTGTTGGTGGCGAGGACGAAGTCGGTCGGTTCGTCGGCCTGCAGCATCCGCCACATGCCCTCGACGTAGTCGGGCGCGTAGCCCCAGTCACGGACGGCGTCGAGGTTGCCCATGTACAGGAAGTCCTGCTGGCCGGCGGCGATGCGCGCGGCGGCACGGGTGATCTTGCGGGTCACGAAGGTGCCACCACGTCGCGGCGACTCGTGGTTGAAGAGGATGCCGTTGACCGCGAACATGCCGTAGGCCTCACGGTAGTTCCGGGTGATCCAGTAGGAGTAGACCTTCGCGACGCCATAGGGCGAACGCGGGTAGAACGGAGTCTCCTCGTTCTGCGGCGGCGGCGTCGCACCGAACATCTCGGAGCTCGAGGCCTGGTAGAAGCGGCAGTGGAGACCGATCTGGCGGATGGCCTCGAGGAGTCGGACCGTCCCGATGCCGGTCGTGTCGCCCGTGTACTCCGGCTCGTCGAAGCTGACCCGCACGTGCGACTGGGCGGCGAGGTTGTAGACCTCGTCGGGCTGGATCTCGGCGAGCAGCGTCGCCAGGCGCGAGCCGTCGGCCAGGTCGGCAAAGTGCAACTGGAGCCTGGGCGAACCGTCGTGGGTCGCCTCGGGGTCGTAGATGTGGTCGATCCGGCCGGTGTTGAAGGTGGACGCGCGCCGCACGAAGCCGTGCACCTCGTACCCCTTCGACAGCAGGAGTTCTGCGAGGTAGCTGCCGTCCTGGCCGGTGATACCGGTGATGACGGCCTTCTTGGTGGTGACGCCTGTCGTGGCCGGGGCCGCCGGGGCTGATGTCTCAGTCATGGAAGACCACTCTACCCGGGCCGTGGTCCCGTTCGGGCTGCCCTCCCCGTCCGGAAGCTTGCTACCGTACCGGGGTGACGCTCGACATCATGATGCCTTTCTACGGCCGCTTCGACCACTTCCGCACAGCGGTGCTGAGCGTGCTCGCGCAGACCGATCCGGACTGGCGGTTGGTCGTGGTCGACGACGTCTATCCGGACACGGCACCGGGCGAGTGGCTGCAGTCGCTCGGCGACGATCGCATCGTGTACCTCCGCAATGAACGCAACCTCGGGGTGAGCGGCAACTTCGACCGCTGCATCGAACTCGTGACGGCGGAACGGTGTGTCCTCATGGGGTGCGACGACGAGCTCCTCCCGGAGTACGTGGCGCGGATGGCGACCGTCGCGGCGCGATTCCCCGACGTCGACCTCATCCAGCCCGGTGTCGAAGTGATCGACGAGACCGGACAGGTCGTCCGACCACTGGGCGACCGGATCAAGGCGATCCTCCGACCCGCCGCACCCGAGCCGGTCCAGCTCGCCGGCGAGCGACTCACGGCCAGTCTGCTCCGCGGCAACTGGGCGTACTTCCCGTCCGTGTGCTGGCGGGTCGAGTCGGTTCGGCGCTTCGGGTTCCGGGCCGATCTGCACGTGGTCCAGGATCTCGCCCTGATGATGGAGATCTTCCGCGCCGGCGGCACCCTCGTGCTCGACGACACCACGGTCTTCCGGTATCGCCGACACAGCGGGAGTGTGTCCTCCTACACCGCCGTGGACGGCAAGCGCTTCCAACAGGAGCGCACGGTGTTCGCGGAGGAGGCCGCCCGACAGGCGGCACTCGGCTGGAACCGGGCATCTCGAGTCGCCCGGGCGCACATCACCTCACGGCTCAACGCGGCCCTGCAACTCCCCAAGGCAGCGCTCGCCCGGGACACAGCGGGACTGCGCATCCTGCTCCGGCACACCTTCGCCTGATCAGCCCGTCGCACGGATCGACCGAGCTCTCCCTGAGTAGGATTGCCTCATGCCGCACCAGCTCGAACGCACGCTCATCGTCATGCCGGCGCTCAACGAGGAGGCGTCCGTCGCCGCCGTGGTGCGCGAGGTCCAGGACAAGCTGCCGGGTGTCGCGATCCTCGTCGTGAACGACGGCTCGACCGATGACACCACCGTCCAGGCGAGGTCCGCGGGCGCCGTCGTGGCCGAGCTACCGTTCAACCTCGGTGTCGGCGGCGCGATGCGGGTCGGCTTCAAGTACGCCCTCGAGCATGGGTACCGCAACGTCGTGCAGGTCGATTCGGACGGGCAGCACGACCCGGCAGGCGTCCTGCAGCTCCTCGATGAACTGGCGACCGCCGACCTCGTCCTCGGCGCACGGTTCGCGGGTGCAGGCAACTACGAGGTGCGAGGACCACGCAAGTGGGCGATGGTCGTGCTCTCCGGCGTCCTCAGCCGCGTCGCGCGGACGAGGCTCACCGACACGACGAGCGGCTTCCGCGCGACGGGACCTCGGGCGGTCCGGCTCTTCGCCGAGCACTACCCGGCCGAATACCTCGGTGACACGATCGAATCGCTCGTGATCGCCGCACGCGCCGGGTGCGTCATCCGCCAGGTGCCCGTGGCCATGCGGCCCCGCGCTGGCGGCACTCCGTCGCACAACCCGTTCAAAGCCGCGACCTACCTGGCCCGTGCCGGTCTCGCGCTCGTGTTCGCGCTCATCCGACCGCCGGTCGCGCTGCAAGGAGAGGTGGTGACCGCATGATGCCCCTCGGCACCTACATCCTGGGCATCGTCGCCGCCCTGTTCACGCTCGGGGTCGTCATCGAGATGCTCCGACGCCGCAGGATGCGTGAGCGCCACGCCGTGTGGTGGCTCGTCGCCGGCTCCCTCGCGCTCATCATCGGTGTCTTCCCCCAGGTGCTCGCCGGTGTCGCCGTCGCGATCGGCGTGGAGATCCCGACGAACCTCGTGTTCTTCGTGAGCATCCTGGTCCTCTTCCTCGTGAGCATCCAACACAGTTCGGAGCTCACCACGCTCGAGCAGCGGAGTCGCACGCTCGCCGAGGAGAGCGCCCTGCAGGATCTGCGGATCACCGATCTGGAACGCCGACTCGCCGACGGCGCACAGGGCGAGGGCCACGGCACCGCCTGACCACTGCAGCGCCTGACACCGGCAGCGTCTGAGCGCCCCTCAGGAAGCGACCGGGCGTCCGCGCAGGAGTCCGGCCACGTGCACGACGAGCCCGGCGACCGGTCCGACCGTGAGCGCCAGGAGCGTCCGCTCGTGGAGGCCGAGCGGAAGCAGGAGCGTGGCGACCATCGCGAGCGCGGCGACGATCCATCCCGCCGCGAAGGCGGTGTGCTGCGACCGTGAGAGCGTCGCGGACCCGGTCACGCACAGCGCGCCGACGAGCCCGGCCGTTGCGACGAGCAGCCCGATCGTCCCGCCCGCGAGGACGTCGGAGCGCCCGAACACGACGGAGAGCGCCCACGGACCGAGCCACCACGCGAGCAAACCCAGCACCCCCGCCGCCACGATGACGAGGACGACCATCCGGAGGACCCATCCGAGCACGGCGTCCGCGTGCGAACGGAACACGATGACGAGGTAACTCTGCAGCGCCAGGACGACGATGACGATGGGCGCCCGGGTCAGCGTGATGGCGTAGGTGAGCGATCCGAAGGCGTTCGGCGAGACGGTGTCACCCGTGGCCTGGATGACGAGGGGAAGCCCGCTCACCATCACACCGGTCGCGGCGGAGGCGACCACCGTCCGCAGCACGTTCCAGCTGAGGGCCGTCGGACCGACGTCGATGCCGAAGCGGCCGACCACCCCGCGACGGACGAACGGCCAGAGGATGAGCGGCGTCAGCACGAACGGCGCGGCGACACCCCAGGCGAGCAGCGTCGTGTCGTCGGTCACCAGGAGGAGTCCACCGACGATCACGAACCGCAGGAGCCCGTCGACGATCGTCAGCGCTGCAACCGAGGTCCAGAGTGAGAGGCCGTAGAGGACGCCGGCCGTCGCAGCCACGATCACGTAGGCGGCGAGTCCGATGACGAGCTGCGGGACCAGTGCCCAGCCGTCGTCGGGGAAGACAGCCCCGACCCACAGCCATGCGGTCGCGGCGACGAGTGCGGCAGCGACTGCGGACGCGGCGAGGGCGAAGTTCCGGACGACGGGCGCGCGGGGCGAGGTCTCGACCGTGCCCGAGACCGGATGTGTCGCCCGGGCCACCTCCTGTTGCACCCCGGAGAGGGCGCTGACCAGGAGGTAGAGCGCAGACCAGAAGACGGAGAACGGCGCGTACGCCGCCGTTCCGAGCGCCGCCCCGGTCACGATCTGCAGCAGGTAGCCCGCGCCGCCGCCGACGGCGGTCGCGACGAGGATGAGGACGGCGCCGTTGGGTCCGCGACGCACGGCGTCGGCGGGCATGGCGCTACCGGGAGCCGACACGCCGGTCCTCGACGGGAGGGTGCAGAACGAGAGGCACGGAGTGGGATCCTTCGCTTGGGACGGACGACATTCGATGGTACCGCCGCACCGGCCGCCGCCCAGGTCGGCGGGTAGACTGACGCAGCAGACCAGACCGAACGCGCGGCCAGATGCAGCGCGTGCACCCTGATTGGACCAGCCGCCCATGGCCTCAGCCCCATCCGTCCCACCGATCGACGACCGGGAACGGGGGGCACGCCCGGCTGGTGGCCTCGTCCGCCGGTTCCTCATCGTGTTCGCGTTCGCGTGGATCGTCTGCACGGCGATCACGAGCGCCTGGGCGCTGACGACCCCGCTCGCGGCAGCACCCGACGAGCCGGCGCACATCGTCAAGGCCGCTTCGGTGGCACGCGGGCAGCTCGTCGGACCCTCGACACCGAAGGGCAACGTCGTGCAGGTGCCGTCGTACATCGCCTGGACCAACAATCAGACCTGCACCGCCTTCACCGAGACGGTCACGGCGGACTGCGTCACACAGGTGCCGGGCGACCCGACCACCCTCGTCGACATCACCACCACGGCCGGACTCTACAACCCGCTGTACTACGTGCTCGTCGGCTGGCCGTCGCTCGTCTTCGACGATTCGACCGGCATCTTCGCCATGCGTGTCATGAGCGCACTGGTCTGTTCGTTCTTCCTCGCCGTGGCCTTCGCGCTCATCGCCACCTGGCGCCATCGCGCCCTGCCCGTCATCGCGTTCCTGACCGCGGCGACACCGGTCACCCTGTTCCTGGCAGGGACCATCAACCCGAACGGACTCGAGGTCACCGCGATGATGGCGGCCGTCGTCGGGCTGCTGACGATCACCACGAGACAGTCCGCGGCCCCGTTGTGGCTCCCCTTGAGCGCTCTCGTGGTCGGCGGCGTCTTCGCAGCCAACACGCGTGGCCTGTCGCCGCTGTGGCTCGCGATGGCCATCGCAGCGGCACTCGTGCTGCTGCCCGGTCGGGATCTCCTCGCGCTGCTGAAGCGCCGTTCGGTGCAGGTGACGATCGTGTTGGTCGCGCTCGGTACGGCCGCCGCGGCGGCGT
Organism: Plantibacter sp. VKM Ac-2876; assembly: GCF_015350715.1. NCBI lineage: Bacteria > Bacillati > Actinomycetota > Actinomycetes > Micrococcales > Microbacteriaceae > Plantibacter > Plantibacter sp. VKM Ac-2876. Next base: position 341,353 of record NZ_JADKSI010000004.1, read on the forward strand.
GGCTGCTCGGATCGAACTCCCTCGCGATGGCCGTCGACCCCAACGCGCCCCCTCCCCCGTACCCGCACGTCGGCGACGCGCCCATCGTCGGGGTCGCGGTCATCCTCGATCTCACCTTCTACTACGCGGCACAGATGATCGGTGAATTCGGCTGGCTCGACACGCCCGCCCCCGACGCGGTGTTCTTCATCTGGCCGGCCGTCATCGGCCTGCTCCTCCTCGGCGCCGGTGTCCTCCTCCGCGGGCGTCGACTGGTCGTCGCGGTGCTGCTCATGGCGGCCGTCGTCTTCGTCCCCGCGCTCCTCCAGGGCGTGTGGGTGACGTCGGGCGGCATCATCTGGCAGGGCCGGTATACGCTGCCGCTGTTCGCGCTGCTCCTCCTGACGATCGGCGCGTTGCTCGCGGAGCACGGGTCGAAGCTCGAGCGTTCGGTCCGACGACGCCTCATCGTGATCCTGATCGCCGCGCTCGGGTTCGCGCAGTTCCTCAGCTACATCGGGGCGCTCCGTCGCTACAGCATCGGCGACACCGGGGGCAGCTGGCTCGCGATGATCACCCGGCCGGAATGGGCGCCTCCGGGTGGCATGACGCTCTGGCTCGTCATCGGCGTCGTCACGATCGGTGCAGCCTGCGTCGGCGCCGCCCGGGTCGCGCTGCGCATGCCGAGCGAGGATGAGCTCGTGACCGCGCGCTGACGCCCCTCCCCCGCTGCGGACGACGAAGGCGCCGACACCCTGGAGGGTGTCGGCGCCTTCGTCGTGTCGTCCCGGTCAGTTCACACGGACCGTCGTGCAGCCGAAGAGGACGTTCTTGCCAGTGTTGAACACCGCGGTCCCGATCCCGTAGCCACAGACCTTGTAGTCTCCAGCGGCCGTCACCGGGATCGACTCGCTGAGCCCGTGCGCACCGCCGTAGGCGGGATAGATGCGGGCGATGTCCGAACGCACCTTGTCAGCCTGGAACGCGTACCCCTTGACCGTCCCGTCGGGCGCCGTGACATAGACGTGCATCTGGATCGGCGTCTTCGGGATCTGCGCGTCTACCGTCCACCCGGAGACGGACAGCGAGGCGTTCCCCGCAGCCGTCGACCCGGAGACCTGCGCTCCGTCGAAGGACCCGACCGGGTAGCTCGTCCCCACCGTCACCGTACGGCACCCGATCGTGGAGTTCATCCCGACGCTCAGTGGTGACACGGCGATCCCGTGGGTGCACACCTGGTAGTCACCGGGAACCGTTACCGGGAAGGACTCCGAGAAGCCGTGCGGCCCCGTGGCACCGTACACGCGGTTGACATCGTCCCGCTGACCGGCGGAGCCTCGTACGTAGCCGGTCCGCTTGCCAGACGGGTCGGTGATATACACGTGGACCGGGATCGAGGTGCTCAGGGCACCGCGATCGAGAGTCCATCCACCGACGTTGATCGACGCGCCCGTGGGGCTCTGGGTCACGTCGACCAGGTCGAGACTGCCCGCCGGGAAGTCCTTCACGAGGTCGACGGCCACGCAGCCGAGCTCCGTGTTCACGCCGACGTTCTGCCAGAACTTGGCGATGCTGTAGGCGCAGACCTCGTATCGCCCGCCGGCGGAGACCGGGAAGCTCCGACTGAACCCGTGGGCAGCGCCCGCCCCGGGGTACACATTGGCGACATCGGGACGTGATGCGGACGCCGTCATCGCGGTGCCCGGACGCTGCCCGTCAGGCTGCTTGACGTAGATGTGCACGTCATTCGAAACCGACCGCGCGTCAGGGTCCATCGCCCACCCTGCTACGTAGAGCGCCGTCGACGAACCGCTTCCGGTAACCCGGACCGCGTCGAGTGAACCGATCGGCGCATCCTGCGGCACGGTCACCGATTTGCATCCGAGCAACCGGTTGGCGCTCAAACCGATCCCGTACACGCAAGCGGTGTAGGTCCCCCCGCGCGTGACAGTGATGTTGGTGCTGTAGCCGTGGGCCTCACCGGCGCCCGGGTACGCGCGGGCGACATCCGGTCTGGATTTGTTCGCCTGCATGACCGACCCCTTGGTCGAGCCGTCCGGGTAGGTCAGGTACACGTGCGCCTCGAGCGATGCGGAGGTGCGGTTGAGGTCCAGGGTCCAGCCCGACAGGGAAATGGTCGCATCGTTCGCCCCGACGTTGACGCTCAACGCGTCGTAAGCACCTGCAGGGTTCAGCACCCCATTGGTCGGTCCGAACCAGTCGGTGTAGATGCGGAAGAAGTTCCGATTGCCGTACGCACTGCATCCGTCGCCCGTGCCGTACAGGTTGGCGAGCGCGGCGGCATTCGGCTGGTACGGCGTGTAGTTGTACAGCCCCGCCGTCGCGGCGTTCTCGATGAAGACGTTACTGGATCCGCATGAGGCGGTCGGTGAGAACCGGACGGCGTTCACGCGACCGGGGACGTGGTTCCATCGGGTCGGGTTGGCCTGGTAGTTCTTGAACTGCAGTGCCGCCGCGTACACCTGGTTGAAGAACCCGTAGTAGGTCGTGTCGCAGTCGGCTGTGTCCGGGCACCCGTAACCGGTTGCACTGCGGTACTGCCGATCGCTCGGCCAGGTGTCGGTGATCAGACCCTGTTCCTTCTCGATGAGGACGATCATCGCCTTCTGGCTGATCCCGCAGGCCGCACCCACCTTGGAGATGATGCTCGCCGCGGACTCGCGACCGGAACCCGCGTAGGCGGCGCATCGGCCGGACACGGCTGCCCGGGAGGGAGTGGCCTGAGCGTAGTCCTTCAGGCAGGTGTATCCGGCGCGACAGGTCGGGACCGCGCGGTTGAGGAAGTCCTGAACGGCAGGAGCACTCATGGCTCCGCCGTCGTAGAAGAGCTGGTCACTGATGATCGAGCCGGCCCGGAAGTCGGACCCGTTGGCGGCCTCGGCGCTCGGAGCGACGGCCGGTGCGACCGTCAACACGCCGACGAGGAGAGCGAAGACCGTCGCGATGACGATGAGTGGGCTGCGGCGCGTCATGGTACCTCCACCGTCAGCGGCTCCGAGGTGAGCGCTCCGGTCTTGTCCGATTGGTAGGAGAGGACGGCCGTCCACGTCCCGCTGGTGAAGTCGCTGATCTGGGTCTGAACGGTGCCGCACGACGTCGTCTTCGAGTCGGCGAGTCCCTCGCTCGTGACGATCACATCCGGGCCCGAGCCGGAGAACGTGAAGGTGCAGGTCCCGCCGTTCTCGATGACGCCGGCGATGTAGCCGGATGCCGAGACTGTCGTACCGTCGGGGTCGACCCCGGCGAACACCATGACGGCGTCGAGCGGGATCGGTTCCGGATCCTCCGTCTTGAAGGTGGGTTCGACGCCTGGAAGCAGAGTCGGGCTCGTCGTCGGGCTTGCGCTCGACTGCGCCGGATCACCGCCGAAGCAGCCGGTCAGACCGACGCCGACGAGCAGAGCCGTCACCACGCAGGCCGCTGGGCGTATGCGCCACTCGGTCATCAGTCCTCCTCGGCACGCCGGATGTGCCCCTTTCAGGGTACCGGGTCCGAATCGGCTGTCGATGACCTGATCGACGGCGCGTCGACCGAGATCAGACCCAATCGGGTGTACTGGATGAGGATCGAGTGCGCTTGGAGGCGTACGGATGGTACGCGTCGTCTGGGTGCTCCGGAAGGAAGGGGTCACGGTAGATGACACCCCAGCGAGCTCGGACGGTGTTGAGCTCCCACTCGTGCACGACGGCGAGACGGGTCTTCGACTCGTAGTGGAAGAGCTGCACTCGAGCGAGGTAGAGGATGCGCAATCCGGCGTTGCTCACCTTGAGCGAGAGGTCGACGTCGTTGAAGTTCAGCGGCAACGCCTCGGTGACCCCGCCGATGCTGGCATAGGTGTCCCGACGGAGTGCCGCACAGGCGGCGGTGACCCCGGAAACCTCGCGGTCGACTTTGAGCGCCGCCGACGGCCCGGGCTCGCCGAACCGGTACCCGGTCATGGGGTGGGAGAACCCACGGTTGGCGTAGCGGTGGCCGGCGTGCTGGATGAGGCCGTCCTCGTACACGAGCTGCGCGCCGGTCATCCCGACATCCTGCTGACGGAGCGGAGCGACGAGCTCGACGAGGAACCCGTCCGAGATGACCTCGACGTCGTCGTTGAGCAGGACGATCATGTCGCCCCGGCTCTCGACGAAACCGACGTTGCACTTCTCCCCATAGTTGAACGGGCGGTCGAACGGGACCAGGGTGAGCCGATCGCCGGCGATCTCCCGCAGGAGGTCGAGGACCGTCTCAGGTGTCGTCAGGTCGTAGACCACGACGATCTCCAGGTCGACATCACCGGCGTGTTCGATCACCGAACGGACGGCGCCGACGACGAAGACCCGCTCGACGCCGTGGATGACGCCTGAGCTCCCCCGCGTGGGGATGATCACGCTGACCGACGTGGCCGGGTCGAGCGCTCGACGGACACGATACGTGTTCGGCCAGTCACCCCGTTCGGCGGTGGCGTCGATGCCGACCCGCTCGAGGTGCGCGCCGACCGCTCGGACGCCGGCGTCCCAGGTATACGGCTTCGCTCCGCTCGAGGACGCCGTCGACTCCGGAAGCGCACGCCAGTGGTACAGGACTTCGGGGATGTGGTGCACGACGCGGGCGCGTTCCGTGACCTTCAGGGCGAGGTCATGGTCTTGCGAACCGTCGTTGGCGCTGTCGAAACCGCCCACCGCCCGCACGATGTCCAGACGCATGACCGACAGGTGTCCGAGATACATGTGGGAACGGAGACGCTCTGGAGACCAGTCGGGCTTCTTGAAGACGTCGTAGTGGTAGCCCTCGAGGTCGACCTTGTCCTCATCGGTGTACACGTAGTCGATGCGGTCGTCCGCGGCGATCGCCTGCGCGACCTGGGCGAGCGCGCCGTGGCCGAGCAGGTCGTCGTGGTCGACGAGCACGAGGAACCGGCCCGTGGCCGCTGCGATGCCGTCGTTCGAGGCCGCCGAGATGCCGCCGTTCACCCCACGGGCGACGACGATGATCCGATCGTCCTCGGCCGCCAGCTCGCGCAGGGTGACGAGCACCGCGGGATCGGGGGACACGTCGTCGACGAGGATGAGTTCCCAGTCGCGGAACGCCTGCCTCCGAACCGAGTCGACCATCTGCCGCAGCATGTCGATCGGGGGGTTGTAGACCGGAGTGACCACACTGAACAGTGGAGTTGTCACGAGCGGCGCACCACCGAGCGGATCCCACTGATGGGCTTGATGACGGCTGAGCCGAGCTTCCAGGTGGTCGAAGCGAGGATCTGATCGACCTCGGTGCGCGTTCGCGCATCGCGCAGTTCGAGCGCGAGGCGGTGGTCGCGCAGGAGTTTGTGCACCTCGTGCACGAGCCCTTCGCGCTCATCCTCGAGCTGATCGACCCTTGCGAAGGCGACAGCGAGCTCGGTGTCGGCCATGCGCTCCACCTCCGCTCGGAGCGTGTCGCGCTCGGCCGCGAGACCGATGATCCGATCGGCATCGAGCAGCACTCGATGCTGCAGTGCCTTGACCTGGGCCACGAGGTCGTCGACGCTCCGTCCCGCGGGCTGCATCCACAACGCCCCGTCGTCGGGCGTCGTCCCCTCGTGTGCTGCCTGCTCGTCAACCATGTCCGTGCACCTTCCTGATGGACGCCCTCACAGCGCCGGATGTCTAAACGTTGTCGGCGTCGCGCTTGCGCTGCTGACGCGCGGCGAACCGCTCGACGACGACCTTCGGGCCGCCGTTCTTGAGGTAGTACGCCACCCGGTCGACGTCGCGCCGCACGCCGGTGCGCCGCGGTGGCGTCTGCTGCTGACGGGAGGACGACAGGACCACCGGCTTCGCGCCGGGCTCGGCGGGGGCCTTGTCTGCAGCGAGCCGGGGGTTCCGGACGAACTCGACGAGCGGGGCGAGCGCGCTCGACCAGACGAACCGCTCGCGGACGAGCTGCACGTTCGCCCTCGCAGCCTCGCGGGACGCGTCGTCGAACAAGACGTGCTCGATCGCGGCCATGAGCGCTCCCTGGTCGCGCTCGGGCACCGCCACCCCGAGCGTCTGCTCGCGGACGAGATCACCGAACGAGTCACCCTCGGTCGTCACGATCGGCAGTCCGGCCCACAGGTAGTCGAGGATGCGGGTACGGAAGGAGAACGTGGTCTCGACGTGCTGGAAGTGGGTCGAGATCCCGAGGTCGGCTTCGAGGAGGTAGTTGTGGCGGTCGTCGTATGCGACCCACGAGTCGTTGAAGAACACGTGGGTGCCGGTCAGACCCAGTTCGTCGCTCAACGCACGGGCCGCGACCACCGCGGGCATCTCGGGGACGGAGGGGTTCGGGTGCTTCGTACCCATGAAGAACAACCGCAGGTCCGGGTGCTGCTTGGCGAGCTCGCCGACCGCACGGATCACGATTCCCGGGTCGAACCAGTCGTAGATGCCGCCGCCCCAGATGATGACCTTGTCGTCGACACCGATGCCCGGGACGACACCGCGCAACGCGGGACGGGTGTGCTCGGGACGGCCGGCCGGAATGCCGAACGGAGCGATTGCGATGAGGGTCTCGAGATCCTCGTCGCGGGTGTACGTGTACGGGTTGATGCGCCCGAGCGCCGCCATCTGTCCCAGCCAGAAGTGCCGCTGACGCTCGCTCGCGCAGAGGAAGAAGTCACCGCGGGCCAGCTGATGGTTGAGGACGTCCGTGGCGTCGGAGACCTGGTCGCCCCAGGTGACGAGGTTGTCGCTCTTCCCCTGCTCCAGCTGCTCGAGGTGGAGCGGGTCGTACACGTCGATAACGAGCACCTTGGAGGTGGTCTCGAGGGCCGGGAACAGTGCGAGTGCGTGCCCCTGCAGGATGATGACGTCGGCCCACTTCTCGTGCGGCTTCATGCTCGCCGGGCGGTGGTGCGAGACCACGTCGAGTTCGAAGCGCTCGCTCTCGACGGAGACACCGGTCATGCTCACGAGACGGACGTCGTGCTCGTCGGCGAGGGTGTCGGCCATGTTCCAGGCGCGGATCGCCGGACCGGCCATCTTGGCACCGATCGGGTCGCCGGTGATGATGAGCACGCGGCGTCGAAGCGGCTCGTCGAGGACGTTCAGCGAGGAGACGATCTTGTCGTACCCCTCGAGGTAGCTCTCGATCGGGTACGCGGGCTCGTCGATGTTGCCGAGCAGGAGCCGCAACTGGCGGTCGGAACGGGTACGGGTCGCCTGCACCAGCGCACGGTCCTTCGCGAGCTCCGGCAGGTTCTCCACGACCTGGTCGATGGCGTTGACACCGGCGAGGAGCTGCTTGGAGAGCATCGAGGCCGGGCTGCCGTCGTCGTCCTTCGACTTGCGCAGGTCCAGGGCCGTCGTGTCCATCTTCGCTCGACCGGTGGCGCGACGCGTCGCGAGCAGCAGGGCTGCCGCGAACGAGCGGCTGAGGGCCTCGTCGTCGAGGTTCTTGTAGAGCGTGTAGAGGGCGTTGCGCTCGAGCAGGTAGGTCTCGAAGTAGTTGCCGAACTTCTCCATCGACGCGTGGTGCTTGTGGAACGCCAGCGATTTCGGCTGGAACCGGAACCGGTAGCCGAGGAGGTTCAAGCGCCAGCCGAGGTCGACGTCCTCGTAGAACATGAAGTAGCGGTCGTCGAACCCTCCGAGTTGTTCGAAGAGCTCGGCCCGGACGAACATCGCCGCGCCGGTGCCGAACAGGACGTCCTTCTCGACGCTCCACTCGGGTCGGTCGTGTTCACCGGCGTGCGGTTTGTACCCCATGCCGTACCACGTGAGCGCCGAGCCCACGTAGTCGACGCGTTCACCCTCCCAGTCGAGCACCTTGCTCGCGACGGCGCCGATGTCCTTGCTCTCGGCGAAGGTGTCCATCGCCGCGTTGATCCACTGGTCGTCGGGGCGTGCATCGTTGTTGAGGAAGGCGACGAATTCACCGCTCGACTTCGAGACGCCGAGGTTGCAACCACCGGTGAAGCCGCCGTTGACCTTGGAGGGCACGATCGTCGCGAGGTCCCCTAGGGTGGCGAGCTGCTCGAGGCTGTCGTCGCCGGAGCCGTTCTCGACCACGATGATCTCGAGGCGGTCCTGCGGGAAGTCGATTTCGCGGAGCGTCCGCACGCACTGGATCGTGTCCGCGGATCCGCGGTAGTTCACCAGGATGACGGATACGACGCCCGGACGTCTCTTACGTGTGTTCTTCACTCTTGCTCCTCGACATATCCTGTCCTCGACAGACCTGCCGAGTGTATCGTTCCGCACCTGGGCGGCGGTTCGGACCGCCGCCCGCTCAGGTCAGCCGGCGTTCTCACCGAGGCTGTTGAGGTATGCGGCGATCGTCGGAGCGGCCTCACCGCTCTCCACGAGTTCGCCGTGCCGCAACCAGGCCGCGTGATCGCACATCTGCTGCACCGTGTCCATCGAGTGGCTCACCAGGATGACCGTCTTGCCCTGCTGCTTGTACTCGACGAACTTCTGACGGCATTTCTCCTGGAACTCCGCGTCGCCGACCGCGAGGACCTCGTCCACGACGAGGACGTCGGGGTCGACGTTGATCGCGACGGAGAAGCCCAGACGCACGTACATGCCGGACGAGTAGTTCTTCACCGGCTGGTCGATGAACTGCTCGACGCCGGAGAAGTCGATGATCGTGTCGAGCTTGCGCTCGATCTCCTTCCGCGACATCCCGAGGATCGACCCGTTCAGGAAGATGTTGTCCCGCCCGGAGAGTTCCGGGTGGAATCCCGAGCCGACCTCGAGCAGCGCGGCGAGCTTGCCGCGCGCGGTGATCGACCCCTGCTCCGGATAGTAGATCTTGGCGAGGCACTTGAGCAGCGTCGACTTGCCCGAGCCGTTCGACCCGATGAGACCGAAGGTCGATCCTTCAGGCACCTCGAACCCGACGTTCTTGAGCGCCCAGAAGTCCTCGTGGACGGAACGACGGCGGCGCATGATGGCCGACTTGATGCTCTGGTTGCGCTCGTGGTAGAGCCGGAACTTCTTGCTGACGTCGTCGACGACGACTGCTGCGGTGCTCACAGGGCCTCCGCCAATCTCTTCTCGTGCCGACGGAAGACGAGCAGGCCCACGGTGAAGGACACGAGCGCCCAGGCGGCGATGGTGAGCAGGTCCGCGGGGTCGGGGAACCGGTTGTCGTAGAGGAGGTTCCGGAACACGGCCACGAAGTGCTCGAGCGGGTTGATGCGATAGATGTCGATGATCGTGATCGGCGTGCCGAACAGCGGTCCGTACTTGTCGGACTGCGCCTGGACGAGCGAGATCGGGTAGATGATCGGCGTCGCGTACATCCAGATCTGCATGATGATGCCCATGAAGTACTGCGTGTCGCGGAAGTAGACGTTGGCGATGGACAGCATCAGTGCGAGGCCCGCGGCGAAGATCGCCAGGAGGACCATGGTGAGCACGACGAGCGGCAGCCACGGCAGGACGAACGCACCGAGCAGGCTCAGCGCGATGCAGAGCACGGCCATCTCGAACAACCAGTTGAAGCCGATGGCACCGACCGCGGAGATCGGGAGCACGATGCGCGAGAAGTACACCTTCTGGATCAGTCCGGTGTTCGCGATGAGCGAGCCCATACCGGTGTTGACCACGTTCGAGAAGAACATCCAGGGCAGGAGCCCGCAAAGGAGCCAGAGTGCGAAGATGTGCAGCCCACTCGGGTCGCCCGTCTGCAGGGGAACCTGGAAGATGAACGAGAACACGAAGGTGTAGATGAGCATCTGCGCCAGCGGGTTCGCCAAGGACCATAGCTGGCCGAAGATGGTTCGCTTGTACTGGCCGCGGATGTCGCGGAGGGTGAGGTTCGCGAGGAGCTCGCGGGATCCGAGGATCTCCTTGACGTAGCTCATCGCACCCCGGGGGTCGGGCGTGAAGACATGCTGACCAATCTAACCTAGAAGTCCTGGGTCACCGCTCAGGAGCGATCGCCGGCGGCGGCGGAAGAGGAACCCCTCGATCACGACGAGGACCACGGCGACCAGCAGTGATGCCGCAGTCACCCGCAGACCGACCTGCTGCCCGGGAACCGTGTACTGCAGCACGACGCGGTGCTCACCGGTCGGCACCGCGACCGCCGCAGCGGCGTGTTCGGCCGGCAGCAGCTCGACGGGCTTCCCGTCGACCGTCGCGGTCCAACCGGGCCGGCGAAGCGAGTCCGCGACCACGACCCAGCCCGCGCCATCCGCCACGACGTCGATCTCCATACGGGTGGTGTCGCTGGGAAGGACGGTGACCGTTGCCGTCGATCCCGCTTCGTCACTCGAGCCCTCCGGCGCATCCTTCTGACGTTCCAGGAGGACGGCCGCTCTCGGCAGGGAGCCGCTCGCCATCCGCGCGACCTGCTCGGCCGGGTCCGCCTCCGTCACATGCGTCGACGCCCATCTGATCCGATCCAGGGCCGTCGTCCGCTCATAGACGGTGGCGTCACCAGTGTGCGCGATCCGGAGCCCGTCATCGGCCGGGCGGACGAGGGACATCCCCAGTCGGCCCGAGGGATCGGCTGCGACCGGTGCCGGTGTCTGGATGCTGTCGAACCGGAGCTCGGCCACCCAGGCGCGATCAGCCGGGATGTCCTCGCCTGCGACGGCAACCGATTGATCGGCGGTCAACGCCGGCAACCAGGTCGTCGTCGACGCGATCCGCTCGTCGGTCGCGGCATCTCGGATGTCGAGCGTGATCCTCACCCCGTCGGGATCGTCCTCCCCCACGACGCTGTCCGGCAGGGCGAACACCACGCCTCGCACCGCGCCGGACTGCACCGCTGAACGTATTCGATCACCGTCGGCGACCTGCACTCGACTGGTCCGGTCGATGACCCCCTCCGGCTGGCCGAGGACCGTGGCCTCCGGGTCGTCGACGACGTACTTGACGGCGAGTCGGTCCAGGATCGGTGAGCGGATCGAGGTCGCGAGATCCCCGGACCGCAGAGCGGAGTAGGTCCGACTGAAGAAGGCATTCGGCTCGACCGCCTCCAGGAGATCCTGCCACTCGCTCGTGTGGAACGCGTGTCCGCCGACGGAACGGAGCCGGTCGATCGTGTTCGTTCCGGGCAGCATCGTCTGATCCACGGAGGCGTACCGGCTCTCCCCGAGCTCGCGCTCCAGAAAACGATGCGTTGCCGTGCTCGGGTAGACCGTTTCGGGAGGCGACTGCGGCCACCACTCGTTCGCGACGACGACCGCCGGCACGACGAGCATGATCGGGAGGATGCAGCCCGCGAGAATGCCGACACGTCGGCCACCGAGCCAGGCGGCGACGATGACGAGGACGGCGAAGGCGGCGAACGCCCCGACCACTCCGATGTGTTCGCGCATCGCGGGGATGACGTCGACGGGCAGCGTCCAGAGCGTGTTGCGAACCGTGAACGCCGCGACGCACCCGATGACGACGACGACGACGAGCGCCAGGATCCGCCACCAGAGGTGACGTCTCGGCCGAGCGCGCCGCAGGAGACGCACTTCCGCTCGAAGGGAGGTCGGATCGATCACCGCGGCGAAGCCGACCGCCGCGAGCAGCGCCAGGAAGAACCCGACGAGCACCCGCAGCCGCGCGATCGGGTTGTTGGAGAAGACCGGGAGCTCCTGGAACGCCGCGAGGATCGGACCGCCCACGAAGGTGAGCACGATACTGAGCGCGAGCGCGACGACGACGAAGGTCGAACTCGGGCGAAGTCGCCGGCCCCGGGGGACGATCAGACCGGCGGCGGCGACCAGGGCCAGTGCTCCGACGCCGATGTACGACAACCGCTCGATCGGATTCCCGGACCCCCAGGTGAGCCCGGCGTCGACATCTCCGACCACCTCCGGCACGACGAGCGACGCGAGGTCGCCCCAGTGCAGTGATGCGCCAGAGGTGGCCGCTCGGGCGGACAGGTCGAGGACACTCGACGCGTTCACCGCGAACGGAACGAGCTGCCACGCGGAGAGCCCGACGCCGAGCACGACGCCGGCGGCACCCGTGCCGACTGCGGACAGCACCCCCCGCCATCGCCGTCGGACGACGATCGACCTTACGAGCAGGTAGGCGCCTCCCGCATAGAGCGCGTAGCCGGTGACCGCCGGGAAACCACCGAGGAGGAGCGAGGCGACCACGAGACCCAGGATGGCCACATCGACCGGCCGGGGACGGATCGCGATGCGGTCGAGCGCCCAGAACAACAACGGCAGCAATGCCGCCACACGGGTCTGCGGCCAGTTCGTCCAGGAGATCATGAATCCGGACGACGCGAAGATGAGACTCGCGACCGCCCAGCTCGCGTTCGGCAGCCTCCAGCGCCGCAGGAGCAAGGACATGCCGAGGGTGATGACGACGATCTCGAGCAGCTTCACGTACCCGGGTGCGGCGCTCACCGGGAGGAACCACCACGGCAGCGACAGCGGGGAGTACACCCCCGAGTTCGGCAGGCCGGCAAGCTCGGCGCCACCCGCCGCGTACGGATTCCAGGCCGCGAACGAGCCTTCTCGCGCGGCCTCGACGATCAGGGCGGTCTGCGGCACCACGGTGTCGATCGTGTCGCCGATGAAGCGGTTCGTCGGATCCTGGACCATCGCGATCGTGGACTGCCACGGGGCGAAGGAGACCAGCAGGTCGGTACCGAGGAAACTCGTCACACCGATGAGAGCGGGTCCGATGGTGCAGACGACGAAAGCGACGAGCGCACTCCACGCGACAACCGAGACGATGAGCGTCCCCCGGTGTGACGCGGCGATGGTTGCCACTCGCGGCGCGGGCACCCCGACAGTAGGTCGCGATCGTTGCACAGCGCTCCTCGATCCCGTCCGCATCAAAGCTCCCAGTATGCCTCACCCCTCCGGGGAGCGACGAGCGGGCAACCGTCCGAACACACGCGGGGGTCCGGTCGGAGCAACGACCTGACGGATCCGACGGTACTGTGGGATCTGTCGTATCGCCTACCGTTCCGGAAGTCTCGAATGAAGCTCTTTGTCCAGATCCCGTGCCTGAACGAAGAGGAGACCCTTCCGCTCGTCCTCGAGTCGATTCCGACCTCGATCCCGGGCATCGACGAGATCGAGATCCTCATCATCGACGACGGGTCGACCGACCGCACGATCGAGGTCGCCAAGGCCTACGGCGTGAAGCACTTCGTGAAGCACTCGACGAACATGGGACTGGCCCGGTCGTTCCGCGACGGCGTCGACTACGCCCTCCTCCACGGTGCGGACATCGTGGTGAACACGGACGGCGACAACCAGTACCCGCAGGAGCGCATCGGCGACCTGGTCCAGCCCATCCTCGCGGGTGAGGCCGAGATCGTCGTGGCGGACCGGCAGACGGCACTCATCGAGCACTTCTCCCCGTTCAAGAAGGCGATGCAGCGCTTCGGGAGCTTCATCGTCAACAAGGCGGCGAAGACGACGCTCCCGGATGCGGCCAGCGGGTTCCGCGCGTACTCGAAGTACTCCCTCATCCGGCTCAACGTGGTCACGAAGTTCAGCTACTGCATGGAGACGATCATCCAGGCGGGCAACAAACGCCTGGCGATCACGAGCATCCCGGTCACGACGAACCCGAAGACGCGCGAGTCACGACTGTTCCGCTCCATCGGCGAGCACATGTACCAGTCGGGCGTCGCCATCGTGCGGGCCTTCCTGATGTACCGGCCCTATGTCGTGTTCGCCGGGCTCGGACTCCTGCTGCTGCTCGCGGGGCTCACCCCGTTCGTCCGGTACCTCATCCTCACGATCGTCCAGGACGAGGGGAACCACCTCCAGAGCCTGCTCGTCGGGGCGACGCTGCTGATGGGCGCGCTCCTGTCCTTCGCCATCGGTGTGGTCGCCGACCTCACCAGGATCAACCGCACGCTCAACGAGGAGATGCTCGACTACCTCAAGCTGCAGCGGTACGGCGGCTGAGCCATGGTGCGCAGCCTCGTCATCGGCGGCAACGGGTTCCTCGGCGGACCACTCGTGGACGCCCTCGTCGAACGCGGTCATGACGTGACGGTGTTCGACCGGTTCCGATCCCCGCGGAACTTCGACACGCGCGACGCGACGATCGTGGCCGGAGACTTCTTCGACCGCAGCGACCTCGCAGCCGCGGTCCGCGGTCAGGACCTCGTGTTCCACTTCCTCTCCACGACCGCGCCGGCGACCTCTGAGAACGACCCTTCGCTCGATCTCCGCACCAACGTAGGGCAGACCGTCGAGCTCCTGGGACTGTGTGCCGACGCCGAGATCGAACGGTTCTACTTCGCCTCCACCGGTGGCGCGATCTACGGCGATCAGGGTCTCGAACGATACCGGGAGACCGACCCGGCCCTCCCCCGCTCCCCGTACGCCATCGGGAAGCTCACGATCGAGCACTACCTCCGGTACTTCCGTGTCAAGCGTGGGCTCGACGCGGTGTCACTCCGCATCTCGAATCCGTACGGGCCCGGTCAGCACCCCGGCCGGCGCCAGGGCCTCATCCCCATCGCGCTCGCGAACATCGCGACCGGCGACGCTGTGGTCCGCTACGGCGACGGCAGCATGGTGCGCGACTACCTCTACATCGACGACGCGATCGAGATGATCGCCCGGATCGTCGACGGTGACCCTGCACACTCGGTCTACAACATCGGGAGTGGCGTCGGACACACGGTCTCGGAGGTCCTGGACGCCATCGCACGGGTCGTCGGCCGACCACTGGACATCACTCCGCGACCCGTCCCGAGCACGTTCGTCGAGACCGTCGTGCTCGAGACCGCGCGCTACCGCGCCGAATTCGGCGTCCCTCCGACGACCCCTCTCGAGCGCGGCATCGCCTCGACCTGGGAACAACTCGAACGACGCTGACCGATCAGTCGGACGAACGACGACCGGCGGCACCCAGCACGTCGTGCAGCAGCGCGCGGTATCGGGAGCCGATCGCCTCGATCGAGAACTGCTCCGCGTGGGTCGCGGCTGCCGCGCCGAGTCGTGCCCGGAGATCGGGATCGTCAGCGAGCCGCTGGATCGCCCGGAGTAAGGCGGCAGCATCCCGATCGGGCACGACCAGGCCGGTCGCGTCGTCGAGCACGACCTCGTTCAGCCCCGGCAGATCGGTCGCGATGATGGCGCGGCCGGCACGCATCGCCTCGAGCAACGCGACCGGAAGACCGTCCTGATCGCCGGAGGTGGAGGCGACCGACGGGAAGACGACCACGTCGGCACGTCGATACGCAGCGAACAGCTCCGTGCGCCCCTGCTGGCCGATGAAGACCACCGGTAGGCCGGAGGCCTCCGTTTCGAGGGCGGTCCGCAGCGGCCCGTCGCCCACGATTTCGAGTTCCAGCGACCCGGCCGGAGCCCGGCGGACGGCCTCGATGAGGTAGGACAGACCCTTCTTCTCGACGAGTCGTCCGACGAACATCAGGCGGGTGGTCGCCACCCCTGGCACCGGTGCCGCGACCTCGCCCGCTCCTGCTGGCACCGACGCAGGCACCGGAGGCAGATCGGCACCCATCGGGATGACCTGGACGCGGGCAGGCGCGGCGCCCAAGGCGATCACGCGGTCACGCATGTCGGCGTTCATGACGGTCACCGCGCCCGCCCGACGCACGATCCGCGCCTTCAGCGCCCGCAGCGGAGCGGCGTTCAGGGCATACAGGTCGCCGCCGAGAGTCGTCACGAGCTGCGGGACGCGTCGTCCGCCGAGCAGGGCCACGACCCCCTGCGGGATGATCCAATGCACGTGGAGGACGTCGGGCCGGAACTCTCGGAGCGCACGCCGGAGCGCCACCAATTGAGCGAGGAACAGCCCCGGGACCTGCAGCCAGCGAACCGGCTTCGCGCGGAGGTTCTCGATGATGGCGCCGTCTGCGAGGTCTTCCCAGCGCTTCGGGAAATACGGGTAGCGCGTGACGTGCAGGTCACCATCCTGCTCGTCCGATGCGGCCCCTGACACCCGTGGTACGAGGACCCGGGTGTCGAAGTCGAGGGATTCCTGCAGAGCCAGGTCCCTCACGAACGCCGGCACCCCGTCGCCCCGACGGGCGGGGAACGTGGAGGCGAGGACGAGGAGACGGGGACGTGGCACGGGACCTCCGGATCGGGCGGGTGCTCCCATCGACGTACGGCGATCGCCGCACGCACCGGCTGTGGACGCCGTGGGAGATAATGGGCATCTGCCATGAACAAGCTTACCCAGGTCAAACGGCCCCTCCAGATCGCCTTCGCGGTGGTCGTCATCGGCTTCATCACGTGGACCGTCATCCGGAGCTGGGACGACTTCGTCTCGAGCGTGCTCACGATGCAACCGGTCTGGCTGCTCGGTTCTCTCGTGGCCGGCTTCCTCGGCGTCTTCTTCTCGATGCTCGCCTGGCGGGCCGTCGTGATGGCCTTCGGCTACAGCATCTCGGTGCGGGACGCCTCGCACGTCGTGTTCGTGTCCCAGATCGGCAAGTACCTGCCTGGCGGTGTGTGGCCCATCGTCGCCGGCAGCCAGCTCGGCGCGCGCGCGGGCATCCCGGCGGGGGTCACGGCGATCACCCTCACGGCGCAGCTGTTGGTGAGCCTCATCGCCGGCTCCACCGTCGCCGCCGGCGCGTTCCTGGCGTTCCCGACACTCGCTGCGTCCTACGGCTGGCTCGTCGTCCTCGCGGTCGCCGTCGGCGTGATCGCCCTCCTGCCGCCGGTCCTCACGAGGATCATCGGGTTCGCCTTCCGCCTCCTCCGCAGGAAGGACTCATTGCCGCCCATCCGGGCGCTCCCGCTGTCCGCCGCGATCGGATGGTCGCTCATCAGCTGGGCGTGCTTCGGCGTCCATCTCTGGACCATCGTCACGTCGCTGGGCACGTTCGATCCGGGACTGCTCCCGCTCGCGATCTCCGGCTACGCCCTGGCCTGGGTCGCGGGGTTCCTCGCGATCATCGCGCCTGCCGGTGCGGGCGTGCGGGAGGCGATCCTCGCGCTCGTGCTCACCAACGTCGTCGCCGCGGGCTCGGTGCTGGGCATCGTGCTGGTGAGCCGGTTCGGACTCATCATCGTCGACGTCGTCGTGTGCCTCTACGCACTCGCCACCACACACATCAGGCCCGGCACCGCAGCGGTCGGACGACCTGATGCGGCTCCGGGCCCGGAGTGAGGGTGTGCGCTCAGCGCGGGACCACGAGGGTCACGCCTGCGCGAGCAGGGTCTGCAGGTACCGGCCGTAACCGCTCTTCACGAGTGGTGCGGCGAGGACGGCGAGCTGCTTGTCGTCGATCCATCCGGCACGCCAGGCGATCTCCTCGATGCACCCGACCTTGAACCCCTGTCGGTCTTCGATGACGCGCACGTACTCGGACGCCTGCATCATGGACTCGAAGGTTCCGGTGTCGAGCCAGGCGGTCCCGCGGTCGAGGACCTGGACCTGCAGGGAACCCTGCTCGAGGTAACGCTCGTTCACCGTCGAGATCTCGAGCTCACCACGCGCTGAGGGCTCGATCGTCTTCGCGATCTCGACGACCGAGTTGTCGTAGAAGTACAGACCGGGAACGGCGTAGTTGCTCTTCGGCTTCGCCGGCTTCTCCTCGATCGAGATCGCGGTGAAATCGTCGTCGAACTCCACGACGCCGTAGGCGGTCGGGTCGGCGACCTGGTAGGCGAAGATCAGCGCACCGTCGATGCTGTTGTGGTTGCGGAGGGCGGAACCGAGACCCGTGCCGTGGAAGATGTTGTCCCCGAGGACGAGCGCGACGCTCTCGTCACCGATGAACTCCTCACCGATGATGAAGGCCTGGGCGAGTCCGTCGGGCGAGGGCTGGACCGCGTACTCGATGCGGATGCCGAGGTCGGCCCCCGTACCGAGCAGCGCACGGAACTGCTCGTTGTACTCCGGCGTCGTGATGATGAGGATCTCGTCGATCCCCGCCATCATCAGCGTCGACAGGGGGTAGTAGATCATCGGCTTGTCGTAGATGGGCATCAGCTGCTTCGAGATGCCCTTGGTGATCGGCCACAGACGCGTGCCGGATCCTCCGGCCAGAATGATTCCTCGCATAACTCATGCAGTCTAGTCGGAGTTCGCGTCGGCGATCTGACGGCGACGAAGCACCCGTGGGTGCCGACGTTCAGTCGCCGCGACGCCGTACCGCTCCGCTGAACTTCCGCACCGGTGCCGTGAGCTTCCAACTCGTGCTCGATCGAACGGCCTCGAGCTGCTGACGGAGGCCGAGGGCTTCCGCCGCCGCGGCGGCAGCACGCTGTTCCGCCTGTGCGAGTTCGCCCTCCCGGCGAGCGAGCGCCTCCCGCGCCGCAGCGTCCTCGTTCCGGCCGTTGACGATGCCCGAGAGGTCGGCGCCGAGCCGCTCGTACGCGTCACGGACCCGCTCGGGTTCCTGAGCTGCGGCCTCGAAGAACCGCACCATCGTGTCGGGCAGGGCCGAACCGACGCCCAGGACGCCGAGGCCATGGTTGTGCTCGAACGTGAAGGAGGGGTGCCTGGTCTTGATCTCATCCCAGAAGCGCCAGACGCCGAACCCCTCCTGGTGCTCCGAGATGTCGTGGAAGAGGACCACGGCCCGATCGGAGAGCTTGGGCCGCCAGGACTCATAGTCGTGGATGACGTCTTCGTATCCGTGACGACCGTCGATGTGCAGGAGGTCGATCGTGCCATCTGCGAACTGGTCGACCGAGTCGTCGAAATAGCCGCGCAACAGGGTCGACGATGCGGAGAACTCGCGGCTGTTCACCCCCGCGACGTACTCGTACACCTCTTCTCCGTAGGCACCGGCCTGGTCATCTCCCTGCCAGGTGTCGAGCGCGAACGTCTTCGTGTCCAACCCGAGGCGACGGAACGCCTCGCAGAAGGCGAAGTAGGAGTAGCCGTAGTGGGTGCCGAGTTCGGCGAAGACGCGCGGTCGGACGGCATCGGCGATCCAGAAGGCGAACGGGGCGTGCTCGACCCACGCCGAGAGTGGGAAGAACCTCGGCTGCCAGAAGGCCGCGTGACCGAGCCAGTCCGGCTCGATCACCACGGATGCCGAGCCGACGAGCGACCGGTTGGCGGGCTCGCTCATACGATCAGCTCGACCGGAGCGACGCGTAGAACGCGCGGGCGTCGTCCCACGTCGGCAGCAGGCCGGCCGCTGCCGCCTCCGACAGGCCGGGAGCCTCGGTGTCCTTCGGCGACAGGAGTGGCGTTCCAGCCGCCTCCGGGATCACGAGCCCGATCTCCGGGTCGAGCGGGTTGATGCCATGCTCGCGGTCAGGACGGTACACGTCGGTGACGAGGTAGCTGACGGTCGCATCGTCGGTCAGCGCCACGAAGCAGTGCCCGAGCCCCTCGGAGATGAAGATCGCCTTGCGGTCGGTGTCGTCGAGCAGCACCGAGTCGACCTGGCCGAACGTCGGCGAACCGACGCGGATGTCGACGACGTAGTCGAGGACCGCGCCGCGCGTCGCCGTGACGTACTTCGCCTGCCCGATCGGGATGTCGGCGAAGTGGATGCCACGGACGGAGCCGCGCTTGGACACGGACGTGTTCGACTGGGCGAGCTTGATCGAGCGACCGCTCGCCTCCTCGAGCTTGTCGAAGCGGTACCACTCCAGGAAGACACCTCGGTCGTCGCCGAACTGCTTCGGCGTGATCTCGT
Source organism: Plantibacter sp. VKM Ac-2876 (assembly GCF_015350715.1). Classification (NCBI taxonomy): domain Bacteria; kingdom Bacillati; phylum Actinomycetota; class Actinomycetes; order Micrococcales; family Microbacteriaceae; genus Plantibacter; species Plantibacter sp. VKM Ac-2876. Next base: position 360,874 of record NZ_JADKSI010000004.1, read on the forward strand.
AGCTGTCTGGGACGTTCAGTTCTCGGATCTGCACCCGGCGATCCTACCAATCCGTCGACTGCCGCGGCACTCTGTGACAACGCTCACAGCGCACGGAACGGCGTCCCCTGTGATACTCGAACGATCGGTTTCGTCGTTTGGGAGCAACATGGAGCGCCTCAAGAGGCTCGCAGAGCGCGTCTGGTTCGGCATCGCGCAGTACGCGCTCAAGTTCGGCGTCGTCGGGCTCATCGGGTTCGGCATCGACATCGCCCTGTTCAACCTGCTGCGGCTCGGCGTGTTCGGACACGATCACGCCCTGCAGTCGCCCATCGGGGCGAAGGCCGTCAGCGTCTCGGTCGCCATCGTCTTCAACTGGATCGGCAATCGCTACTGGACGTTCCGGGAGCACCGTCGCAAGAACTTCCTCCTCGAGCTCGTCGAGTACGTGGTCGTGTCGCTCGGCGGCATGGGGATCGCGCTCCTCTGCCTCTACATCAGCCACTACGTTCTCGGGTACGACACGCTCCTCGCCGACAACATCGCGAGCAACGTCATCGGGCTGGGCCTCGGCACGCTGTTCCGGTTCGCGTTGTACCGCTACTGGGTCTACGGGCACCATCGCAAGGACGGTCTCGCATCGGCAGCCCGCGTCGAGGAAGCACAGCGGACGATCTTCGAAGAACCCACACCGCGGACCGGCACGGTCAGGGAGCCGACAGACCGCCCCCTCGGCTGAGGCGGACACCGGCTCTGCGGCGGCGCGGGGTGTCCGGTCTCGGCCGTCCAGATCGCCCGAAGCCCCACAGGTTACGATGACTTCGCCCCATCGGAGAGGAACCACACCTTGTCTTATCTCATCACCGGAGCCTCCGGCATGCTCGGCCATGACCTGCAGGAGGCCCTCGCGGGCCGTCCGGTCACCGCCCTCGGCCGCGCCGAGCTCGACGTCACGGATCTCGAGGCCGTCCGCGCCGCCGTGGCCGGCCACTCGGCGGTCATCAACGCCGCCGCCTACACGAAGGTCGACGACGCCGAATCGAACGAGGCCGACGCGGCCGCGGTGAACGCCATCGGAGCTCGCAACCTCGCGGTGGCCGCTCGTGAAGCCGGAGCGAAGCTGGTCCAGGTGTCCACCGACTACGTCTTCGACGGCTCCGCCACCTCGCCGTACCAGGAGGACCACCCGCTCGCGCCGATCAGCGCCTACGGTCGCACGAAAGCCGACGGGGAGCGAGCCGTCCTCGCCGAGCACCCGAACGGCGGCTACATCGTCCGGACGGCGTGGCTCTACGGCAAGAACGGACCGAACTTCGCCGCGACGATGGCGAAGCTGGCGTCGAACGGCGTCGATCCGGCCGTCGTGACCGACCAGCTGGGACAGCCGACCTGGACGGCGGACCTGGCTGCGCAGATCGTCGCGCTGCTCGACGCTGACGCGCCGGCCGGGGTGTACCACGGCACGAACGCCGGACAAGCCTCCTGGTACGAGTTCGCACAGGCCGTCTTCGCGGCGGTCGGCGCGGACCCTGCCCGGGTCTCCCCCACCGACAGCTCTGCGTTCGTCCGTCCCGCGCCGCGTCCCGCCTACTCGGTGCTGGGTCACGACGCTTGGGCCGTCGCAGGTCTGGCGCCGATGCGCGACTGGCGCGAGGCCTTCGACGCAGCGACGCAGCACGGCGTCGTGACGGCACCGTGACGACGCTCCGGGTCGTCGTCGACCAGATCGTCGCTCCGGTGGCCGGCGGTGTCGGCCGGTACTCCGAGGAGCTCACCCGCGAGATCATCGCGAGCGCCCCTCCCGGCTGCGACGTCGAAGGCATCGTCTCCGCGGTGTCGAAGGAGAAGGTCGACCTCCTCGAGTCGAAGCTGCCGGGCCTCGCAGCCCTGCACCGTACGACGCTGCCCCGACGTGAGCTCAGCGCCGCCTGGCAGCTCGGTATCGTCACGCCGGGCGCCGGCAACGGCATGGTGCACGCGCCGGGTCTCCTCGCTCCGCTCAGCAGGCACGACCGCATGAACGACGGCAATCAGATCGTCGTCACCATCCATGACACGCTCGCCTGGTCGCACCCGTCCTCGCTGACGCCCTTGTCGGTCAGCTGGCAGAAGGCCATGGTGAAACGCGCCCGAAAACACGCCGACGCCATCGTCGTCCCGACCCACGCCGTGGCAGACGAACTGCGTCAGATCATCGACCTCGGCGACCGGGTCCGCGTCATCGGAGGCGCCGCCGCATCGACCCTCGCCCTCCCCACGGATGCCGACGGCCGAGCACGGACGCTCGACCTCCCCTCGGAGTACCTCGTCTCGGTCGGCTCACTCGACCCGCGTCGCGGCATCACAGAGCTCATCACCGGGCTCGGTCGTCCGGGAGCGCCTGACCTGCCGCTCCTCATCGTCGGCACCGACAGTTGGGGAGACGTCACGCTCGCGCAGGTCGCCGACGAGGCCGGTCTTCCGGAGGGCCGCGTGCGAGCACTCGGATTCCTCGACGACGCCGACCTGGCCGTCGTCCTCGACCGCGCCACCGCACTCGTGTACCCGAGTCTGGCCGAGGGTTTCGGCCTCCCGCTCGTCGAGGCCTTCCGCTTCGGCACTCCCGTCATCCACTCCGACGTGCCCGCGCTCGTCGAGGTCGGCGGCGGAGCCGGTGTCGTCGTCGAGTCCGGCGCGAAGGGCTACGCGGACCGTCTGATCGCCACCATCAACGACGTCGTCGGGGACAGTGAACGACTCGCTCGTCTGCGGATCCTCGGCATGGACCGCGAGCAGGCGTTCAGCTGGCGTGACTCCGCAGAGCGCGTCTGGCAGTTGCACGCCGAGATCTGACCGGTCCCGGTGGGCCGGTCGCGGGGTCAACCCGCGTCGGTCGGGTCCGCGGTCGGTGTCGGCGGCCAGAGCGTGTCCTGGACGGTCTGCTTGATGAGCCCGTAGTCGGGCTCGGTGGGGTCGATGAGCGGCGGCACGAACTCCACGCTCGCGAGGCCGGCGGTCTTCGTCTTCCCGGCGAGGTTCACGAAGTACCCGAGCATCGACTGCGGGACATCCGTCTTCACGACGTCCGGGCTCGCCGCGGCGATCTCCTGGAAGCGCAACAGGACGTTCGTCGGGTTGAACTGCTTGAGCATCGCGTCCTGGAGTTCGCGCTGGCGCGCGATCCGGTCGTAGTCGCTCGTCGAGTGCCTGGAGCGCGCGTACATGAGTGCCGTCCGACCGTCCATGACCTGCTTACCGGGCTCGATCCACTCGGTGACGTCGTTGAGGTCCTCATCGCCGTCCATCGGGAGCCGCTGCGTCGGCGTCATGGTGATACCGCCGAGCGCGTCGATGAGCGTCGCGAAGCCCTGCATGTCCACCAGGACGTAGTACTGGATCTTCAGGCCGGTCGCGCCTTCGGCCGCCTGCTTCATGGCCTCGATGCCGGGCTCGCTCCCCGCGGCCTCGGCCTTCGGGAACAGTTCGGGGTTCTTGAGCTGGATCTCCGTGTAGATCGAGTTGAGCTGGCAGACGTCGACGTCGCAATCGTCTTCATAGCCGTAGCCGTTCGGATACAGCGAAGCCATCTCGGACCCCTCCGGGAACGGCACGGGATCGAGGTCACGCGGGAGCCCGAATGCGGTCGCTTTGCCCGTCTCGGCGTTGACGGCGACGACCGAGGTGCTGTCGGGTCGCAGTCCCTCACGGTCGGCGCCGGCGTCACCCCCGAGGAGGAGGAAGGTGTAGTACCCGTCGACCGGGTCGACCGGGGCGGTCTGAGCGAAGATCGAGCCGATCGTGCCACGTGCCGAGCCCGCCACGACCGCACCGTAGCCCGCTGTCCCGGCGACGGCGACGAGCGCCAACGTGGCGAAGAGCGCGACACCGAGCCGCGCGTTCGGAGAGGCTCGGACGAGGCGGACGAGGCGCAGGGTGTCGAGCGTGAGAATGACCCACAGGATGGCGTAGAGAGCGAGGAGCACCTGCACGGCGGTCAAGGTGAACCAGTTCGTCGCGATGGTGATGACCGGGGCGGGCCACAGCAGGTAGGCGACAACGGCCACGATCGCGAGCACCCAGAGTGACAGGGTGCAGAAGAGTCCGAACCGCCCGAGCTTCCGGTTCCCGGCGAGCACCTGTGCAGAGCCGGGGATCAGGAGGTTGAGGACGACGAGCCACCAGGCACGCTTCGTCATCACCTCGCGTGAACGGGTGTCGGGATACCGCATCGGCTTCGCGGCGGTGGCTGCACTCGTCATAGCTGCGCTTTGAGGTTCCGGTTCTTCTCCTCGACGGAGTCGGCGAGGGCCTCGGCATAGGCGACGAGCGCCTGGTGCAGGGCGTCGTCGGCCGTGGCGAGGATTTTGACGGCGATCAGCGCGGCGTTCTTCGCTCCGCCGATCGAGACGGTCGCGACTGGCACGCCCGCGGGCATCTGCACGATCGACAGGAGCGAATCGAGGCCGTCGAGGCGGGAGAGCGGCACCGGCACGCCGACGACCGGGAGCGTGGTCACGGAGGCGAGCATTCCGGGAAGGTGCGCCGCGCCGCCGGCTCCGGCGATGACGACCTTCACGCCACGGCCGTGGGCGGCCTTGCCGTAGGCGATCATCTTCTCGGGCGTGCGGTGGGCCGACAGCACCTCGACCTCGAACGGCACGCCGAAGTCGCGGAGCACCTGCGCCGCATCGCTCATGACGTTCCAGTCGGAGTCCGAGCCCATCACGACGCCGACGAGCGGCGGGGCGTCAAGGGACGGGGCGGAGTTCTCGGGCATGAGCACCATCGTAGATCGCGGTGCCTGAAGATCGGCTCAGGACGCACCGCAGCCGGCGGACAAGCCCTCGCCCAGGCGCCCCCCAGTCCGGGGACGCCTCCGTACCGCCCAGCGCACCGATCGACAGGTGTCTGGGACAATCGGCGGATGAGCACGCCGACCGCGGATGGATCCGCATCACGCCAGGAGCCACCCAGCCAGCGCGAGCTGCGGCGGTGGCGCGGGTACCTCGCCGACGAACGCGCCGAAGCCGCCGTCTACCGGGATCTCGCCGGCCGGCGGAGCGGTGAGGAGCGCGACATCCTGCTCGCGCTCGCGGAGGCCGAGAAACGTCACGAGTCGCACTGGATCGCCCTGCTCGGGGACGACATCGGGAAGCCGCAACGCGGTGACCTGCGGACCAGGCTGCTCGGCTGGCTCGCGAGGCGGTTCGGATCCGTCTTCGTCCTGGCGCTCGTCCAGCGCGCCGAGTCCCGCTCGCCCTACGCGACCGAACGGGCGGCCACCGAACGCATGGCCGCCGACGAGCAGATCCACGAGGAGGTCGTCCGGGGCCTGGCCGCCCGAGGACGCAACCGCCTGTCCGGAACCTTCCGGGCGGCCGTGTTCGGAGCGAACGACGGACTCGTCTCGAACCTCGCGCTCGTCATCGGCATGAGCGCCACCGGCGTCGGCAACGGCGTCGTCCTCGCCGCCGGGCTCGCGGGCCTCCTGGCGGGCGCGCTGTCGATGGGAGCCGGCGAGTACGTCTCGGTCCGGTCGCAGCGGGAACTGCTCGAGGCGTCCAGCCCCAACCCGGCGGCCGACGATGCCTTCCCCCACCTCGACGTCGACGCGAACGAACTCGCGCTCGTCTATCGGGCCCGTGGCATGGAGGTCGGCGAGGCCGAGGCCCACGCAGCGGACGTCCTGGCCCGCGTCGGCGCCGGCACCTACCAGCGCGAGGCCCGGACGGCTATGGAGCACGAGGCCATCGGGACCGGGCTCGGCGCCGCGCTCTCGAGCTTCTGCTTCTTCGCGTCGGGCGCCGTCATCCCGGTCCTGCCCTACCTGTTCGGGCTGCAGGGTGTCGCTGCGCTCCTCATCGCCGCGCTCCTGGTCGGGGTGGCCCTCCTCGGCACCGGCGCCGTCGTCGGGCTCCTCTCCGGCGGGCCACCGCTCCGCCGGGCACTGCGACAACTCGCGATCGGGTACGGCGCAGCCGCAGCGACCTACGTGCTCGGCCTGCTCTTCGGCGCGAACGTCGGCTGACCGGCCGCCGGCCCTCCGCCGCGCGACACCGCGCGCCACCGCGTGCCGATGCGAACCCGTCATCTGCCGTCCACGAGTGCGTCACCGGCGTTCCCTACGCTGAGCCATCCGTCCGTCGACCCGGGCGGTGGAGGAGGGCGCGTGAGGCAGGTGCAGGACCGGACCGGTGCGTCTCCCCTCCTCGGAGCGGTTCCGCGCACGCAGCCCGACATCCAATTGCTCCGCGCGATCGCCGTCCTGTCCGTCGTCGTCTTCCACCTGTCGTCGAGCCTCCTGCCCGGCGGGTACGTCGGCGTCGACGTGTTCTTCGTCGTCAGCGGGTACCTGATCACGAGCCACCTCGCACGCCAGGCCGACGAGACGGGCCGCGTCGACCTCCCGGCGTTCTGGGCCCGCCGGATACGGCGACTCCTGCCGGCCGCCCTGCTCGTCCTCGCCGTCACCGCCGTCCTCATCTGGCGGTTCGCTCCGCCGAGCGCCTGGACGCAGTTCTTCACCGAGACCGTGGCGAGCGCGACCTCCTGGGAGAACTGGTTCCTGGTCGGGAGCTCCGTGGACTATCTCGCACAGGGCAGCGCCGCGTCACCGGTCCAGCACTTCTGGTCGCTCTCCGTCGAAGAACAGTTCTACCTCGGCTGGCCGCTCGTCGTCGTGCTGTGCGTGTGGCTCACCAGGCGTCGACCGTCGGACCTCCGCCGCACCCTCGGTGTTGCGCTCGGGATCATCGGTGCCACCTCACTCCTGTGCTCGATCCTGTACACGGCGGCGGATCCGGCACCGGCGTACTTCGCCACACCGACCCGTGCCTGGGAGTTCGCGGCCGGCGGTCTGCTCGCGCTCCTCGGGCCGGTCGTGGTCGTGCACCGCACCCGGTGGCGGACGGCCTCCGGTGTCCTCGGCGTCGTCCTCCTGGCGGTCGCGCTGGTCACCTTCACCGAGCGGACGGCGTTCCCCGGGATCGCCGCCGCCCTCCCGGTCCTCGGGACGCTCCTCGTGATCGTCGGTGGGTCGTCGACCCACCGATGGTCCGTGACGACCCTTGCGCGCACACGTGCGTCGCTCCTCTTCGGCGATCTCTCCTATTCGCTGTATCTGTGGCACTGGCCGCTCATCGTGGTCGCGCCGTGGGTGCTCGGCGTGCCCGTCGCGCTCGGCGATCCGCTCGGTTGGGCGATCGCTGCCGCACTCCTGGTCGTCGCCGTGGTCCTCGCCGCGCTGACGAAACGCTTCGTCGAGGACCCCGTCCGACGAGCCCCCGTCCTCGCGCACGCGCGCTCCGCACGGACCGTCCTGGCGGCTGGCGCGGCGACCGCGCTCGTGCTCTGCATCCCGACGGCGGGGTTGCTGACCGTCGCCGCCGAGGAACGCGCCCTCGCGAGCACCGTGGACGCCTACGTCGCGGACGGCGAGCCGTGTTTCGGTGCCGATGCGGCCGTGTCGGGCTGCACCAACCCGGCGTTGGCGGACGAACTCCTGCCGCCGCTCTCGGTGCGGACCGAGGACACGGGTGACACCTTCCGGTGTTCCGCGGCGGCCGACGCGCCGGACTTCCCCGGCTGCACCTTCGGTTCCGATCGCCCGGACGCCACGCGGGTCGCGCTCACCGGGAACTCGCACGCCACGATGCTCATCCCCGGCCTCGTCGACCAGCTCGAGGCACGCAATTGGCGGCTCGACGTGTACGTCGGCAAGGGCTGTGAGTGGCGGGAGCCGGGACCGGACGACTCGGCGGCCTGTGTCGCGCGACGGACGCTCCTGCAGCAGGCGTTCACGGGTGAGCGGCCGTACGACATCATCCTGGTGACCTCGAAGAGTCCGGACGAGACCTCGGTGGCCGAGCAGGCCGCGATCCGCGGCGCGACGCTCGCGGCCTGGAGACCGGTGCTCGAGCAGGGGACGTCGATCGTGGTGCTGCGGGACAATCCGCGCGTGCCGACCGAGGCCGCGGCCTGCGTCGACCGCGCGAGCGCCGCCGAGCTCATCGCGGGGGCGTGCGCCTTCCCCGTGGCCGAGGCATACCCGACGTTCGACCTGAACACCGCCACGGCGGCGATGACCGACGGTGCCGTGCCGGTCGTGGATCTCGGCGAGCTGTACTGCGCGGCGGGGACCTGTCCGCTCGCCGTCGGGAACGTGCTCGTCTATCGCGATCTGCACCACATCACGGCCAGCTGGTCGCGGACCCTGGGCCCGTTCCTCGTCGACCGGATCCGAGCCGCCACCTCCCGAGGGTGACCAGTCCCTGATCGGGTGGAGTGCCAGCGCGGTGCGCTGACGCGAGCGCGGCGGAACCGGCGTCGGCGCGGTGCGCTGACGCGAGCGCGGCGGAACCGGCACGAGCGCGGGGCAGACGCGTGAGCGCGCCCCTCCGGAGACCCGCGCTCACGTCCCCGACCCGCGGTGACGTCAGCGCACCGCGCTGGCGACCACTCGGGAGAGCTCGGGCGCGGGAGCGGTCAGGCGGAGGTGGGCTCGTACTGCCGGCGGTCGCCGACGACGCCCGCGAAACGGAACGGCGCACCGGTCTCGCGCGGACGGTCCGAGTCGTGGACGTCGGCCGACGCCGCGTCCTCAAGAAGCTGCAGGTAGCGGGCGTCGTCGACGACCGTCCTGGCATCGAGCTGCGCACGGTTCGCGTCGCTCCGCAGAGCCGAGCGGTAGCCCGGACGCACGATGCCGCTGAAGCACTCCGCGACCGCACCAGAGCCGTAGCTGAGGAACGCGATGCGCCGACCGGTGAGGTCGTCGTCGCCGTCGAGCAGCGCCAGCAGCGCGAGGTACACGGAGGCCGTGTAGCTGTTCCCGATCCGGCGGTTGTACCCGGTCGTCGGCTCGATCTGTGCGTCCAACTCCTCCTGGGTGCGCTCGGAGCCGAGCGACTTGGCCAGGTGCCGGTGCGCCTTGATCGCCATCTTCGTGAACGGCTGGTGGTAGCAGAAGTGGTCGACCTCGGAGAAGTCCGCTCCGCCGCGCGACCGGTAGTCCGCCCAGGCCCCCTCGATGGCGTCCTGGTAGGCGGAGATGGACAGCTTGCCGTCGACGATCGCCGTCGCACTGTGGTTCGGGCGCCAGAAGTCCATGACGTCCTGCGTGTAGACGCCGGTCGCGGTCTCGAGCTCGAGGACGGCCGGATCGGCGGCCACGAGCATGGCGACGGCCCCGGCACCCTGCGTCGGCTCGGCGTTGGAGTGCAGTTCGTACCGCGCGACGTCGCTCGCGATCACGAGGACGGTCTCCTCGGGGTTCCGCGCCACGAGCGCAGCCGCGAACTGCAGTGCCGCGGTGGCCGAATAGCAGGCCTGCTTGAGCTCGACCACGCGGACCGCCTGCGGCAGGCCGAGCAGCCGGTGAACGTAGACGCCAGCGGACTTCGACTGGTCGATCCCGGACTCGGTGGCGAACAGGACGGTCCGGAGGCGGTCGCTGCCGTGGCGTTCGATGATCGGCGCCGCAGCGGCGGCGGCCATCGTGACGATGTCCTCGTCGGCGGCGGGGACGCTCATCTCGCTCTGGCCGAGACCGATGTAGTACTTGGCGGGTTCGACACCGAAGCGCCCGGCGAGCTCGGCGAGGTCGATGCGGTTCGCCCCGGTCGCGAAGGCGATGTCGTCGATGCCGACGGCGGGGCTGCTGGTCTGGTTGGTGTTCACGTGCGGGGTGCTCCGTTCGAGCGTCGACGATGCACCGGTCCCCCGGTGCGGTGGGAGGGTCAGGCGGGCGCGCCGGCTGCGGTCTGCGCGCTGCGTTCGAGCTTCAGGTGGGCGGCCATGAGCTCGCCGGGGTTGGTCTGCGCGGCGAGGAGTGACAGTTCGCCACACCAGACGGCGGCAGCACACAGGACGGCGAGTCGCCGGGCGTTGGCGCCGGGTTCACGGTCCTCGCGGCACCCGAGGCGGGTGAGGTTCTCCTCGACGAAGCCGAGCCCCTTGCCGTTGCCGACCGTGCCGACGATGAGGTTCGGCAGGGTGCAGGAGAAGTAGAGGTCGCCGTCGTGGACCTCGGCGTGCGTGACGCCCTGCGAGCCCTCGACGATGTTCGCCGCGTCCTGGCCGGTCGCCAGGTAGAACGCGAGCAGCATGTTGGCGTAGTGGGCGTTCGCGCTGCGCAGGCCACCGGCGAGGATCGTCCCGACGAGGTTCTTGCGCACGTTCAGCTGCACGATCTGCTCGGGCGTCGTGTGCAGGAACCGCTCGACGATCGCCCGCGGGATCGTCATCTCGGTGACGACGTTCTTGCCGCGACCCAGGATGCCGTTGACCGCGGTCGCCTTCTTGTCGGAGCAGAAGTTGCCGGAGATCGAGCCGTAGCGGAGCATCGGCCAACGCTCCATGATGTACGGCATGAGACGGTCCGCCGCGAGCGTGACCATGTTGTGCCCGGACGCGTCACCCGTGCGGAACTCGAGGCGCAGGAAGAGCAGGTTGCCGGCGATCTGCGAGTTGATCTCGATGAGTTCTGCGAAGTGACTCGACTGGGCGACGACGGCCTGCAGCTCGGGCAGGCTGCGCTCGATCTCGCGGAGCGCCTGCAGGGCGTCGCCGGCGGAGTCGACCTCGAACAGGACGGAGCGGCTCATCCGCTCGTCGACGAGGGTCGCGCGGATGCCGCCGGGGACCATGGAGGAGATGCGGGCGCCCCGGCGCACCGACGGCCAGAGCGGGCTCTCGTAGGTGGCGAGCGGAACCTCCTGCTCGCCCTCCATGACGTTGCCGCTCAGGTGGAGCGGGCCGATCCACTTGAGTGGGACCGGTGCGACGCCGTCGGGTTCGTTGCTCATGCGTGGGGTTCCGTTCCGCCCCGGAGGACGTCGTGCTGCTCGGCGAAGGCACGAGCGTAGGTGGATCTGATGGATTCGACCGCGTCGTCGTCGGTACGGCTGATCTCCGACGGCCCCCACGGGCTGTGGGCGGCGTCGATGAGTCCGGTCGGCGGGTGCACCGTGAGCGGGAGCCGCTCGATGCCGTGCGCCGACCAGTCGTCTTCCAGGGCGGCGGTGGAGACGGACTGGCCGATGAACGCGATCCCGCAGTCGCCACCACCGGCACCGGACGACTTGGCCGCCCCGCCGAGACGCTCGGCGGCGTCGCAGAGCTGAGCAAGCGCGGCGGTCTCGATGTCGACACCGGCGTCGCGTCCGAGACCGGCGAGCGTCGCGCGCGCGGAGCGGACGGCGCCGAGCACGAGGGCCGGGTCCTCGTCGTTCAAGCCGATCGTGAGGGCGTCGACGGCGGCGCGGCTGGCCGCGAGGAAGGAGGTGTAGTGGGCGGTCTCCGCCCACTTGCGGGACTGCAGTTCGTCGACGAGACGCGTGGTCGAGGCGGGCTCGCCGGTCCAGCCGACGAGGAGCCGGAGCGAGGTGGGCGGCGACAGGCGCTCGAGCCCTAGCTCGGCCCAGGGGTCGCGGAGGGCGGCGAGCACCCCTTCGCGGTGGCGCACCTCCCGCAGCCGGGCCCGATCGGGCGAGGTGTAGCGGAGCCAGCCGCCGAACATGCTCGCCGCGAGGTCGCCCCCGGAGGCTGCCGGCGCGACGTCGATGGTGGCGAGGATCGCGAGCTTGAGCATCTGCGTGCGGGTGAGGTCGAGCTGGTAGAACTCGTCGAGGGCGCGGATGGTGGCGGTCGTCACGGCCGCACTCGAGCCGAGGCCGAACTTCCGGCCGCTCGCGTCGTCGAGCTCACTGGTGATGGACAGCGCGGAGAACCGCTGCGCGACGCCGAGCTCGGCGACGAGGGTCTCCATCGTGCTCACGGCGGAGAGGACGTGGTCGAGCGGGCGTTCCTCGTGCTCGACGACGACCCCGTTGCGGTTGCGCCGCCAGATGATGGGCGCTCGGCCGTACTGGTCGGAGAAGATGCGGCCCTCGTGCTCGCTCGCCTCGAGTCGGACGGTGACGCACCGGTCGACCGCGACGAGGATGGAGGGGTGCCCTGGTTCGACGACGGCGTACTCGCCGGCCACGAAGAGCTTGCCGGGCGCCTTGATCTCGATCATCGCGCTCCTTCCGTTGTCTGCTCGCCCGCCGATCCGCCGGGCTCCGAGGTGATGAGCCTCGCGCCCCGTCCGGCTCTGGCGGGGATGACGCCGATGTCGGGCTGCGCCTCGAGGATCCGAGTCGCGAGCTCGTCGACCGCGTCGGCTCGACACAGGATCTTCACGTTCGGGCCGGCGTCCATCGTCGCATAGCATTCGAGGCCGTCGCCTCTGAGGTTTGCGACGAGATCGAGCAGTTCCACGCTCGCCGGTCCCCAGTACCGGACCGGCGGCTCGGCGCCGAGCATCGTGGCGTGCATCCGCATCGCGTTCCGCTCGGCGATCGTGCCCACCGCGGTGAAGTCGGCGCGGGCGATCGCGGCGAGCATCTCCTCGAGTTCGACGGGGGTGCGTTCGACCCAGGCGGGGTAGTACGGGGAGGTGTCGACCGTGCGCCGCATGCCGTCGCGGCTGGAGACCGACTTGGCCCGGGCGTCGAGGACGGTGAGGACCATGCCGAGCTCGAGTCCGGGCGCGGGCACCGCCTCGGCGAAGGAGCTCTCGTCGTCGTGCCCGGCGTGCCAGACGGCGATCCCGTCGAAGATCGAACGGGAAGCCGATCCCGAGCCACGGCGGGCCAGCCGGGAGAGGGCACGCCGATCGAGGTCGAGTCCGAACGCGGTCGACGCGGCGAGCGCCAGTGCAGCGAAGCCGGAGGCCGAGGAGGCGAGGCCGGCGCCCGTGGGGATCTCGTTGTGGGAGTCGACGGTGACGCGCTCGTCTCGGCCGGCGAGCGCGCGCACGAGGTCGATGAAGCGCGTGACGCGGGAGCGGGCGGTGCCCTCGAGGGCTCGTCCGCCGAGGAGCACGACGTCGTCGGCTGCGTCCGTCAGTCGCACCGTCGTCGTCGTGGGCGCTGCGTCGAGGGTCAGTGAGAGGCTTCCGGTCCACGGGAGGATGAGCGCCTCGTCCCGCTTGCCCCAGTACTTGACGAGGGCGATGTTGGGGTTGGCGAGCGCGGTCGCGCCGCCCTCCTCCGAGGCGGTCGTCGCGAGCTGTTGCGGGGTCAGGGTCACGCGTAGTCCTCCGCGTCGATCGTCCAGGTGCCGAGTGCTCCGGCCTCGAGGAGGGCTTGCGAGATGCGTCGGGCTGACGCGGGGTCTGCGGCGAGGGTGATGATGCATCCGCCCTGCCCGCCGCCCGTGAGCTTCGCGCCGAGGGCGCCGTTCGCCGCGGCGACCGCGATGAGCGCGGTGATGGCGGGGTGGCCGGCGCCGAGTTCGTCGAGGACGACCTGCGCCGCGTTCATGCGGGTCCCGAGGTCGTCGCGGCGGTCCGCGGCGAGGTCGGCGACGCCCGCCACGGTCCCGCGTTCGAGCTCGGCCAGGAGCGCGTGACCACGCTCGGGGTGCAGCTCGACGAAGGCTCTGACGTCGGCGACCGCCTTCCGGGTCGACCCGCGCGCGCCGGTGTCGGCCACGACGAAGCTGCCGCCGAAGCGGATCGGCGGATGGTCGACCCGGCCGGCGGTGAAGAGGATGGGCGTCGAGGCGCTCGTGGCCCGGGCGTCGAGACCACTGGGCGTCCCGTGGGCGACGCGTTCGCCGCGCTGCACGAGCTCGAACCGGTCGGCGTCGTCGAGCGCCACGCCGTGGAGGTCGGCGACGGCGTCCACGATCGCGTTGGCTGCTGCGGCGCTCGAACCGAGGCCCCGTCCGATCGGCAGCGTCCCGCGGACGACGACCTCGACACCGGCCGGTGCCGCACCGACGTGCGACAGGGTTTCGAGGACGGTGGTCCCGAGCGGGTCGGAGGCGTCGAGCGGGCCGAGCGAGATCTCGGTGTCGAGGACCGAGGCCCCGTCGATGCGTCGGGCGGTCGCCTCGACCCGGAGCGACGGGATGGGCAGGGCGACGGCTGGAGACCCGTAGACGACGGCGTGCTCGCCGAGCAGGATCGCCTTGGCGTGCGCGAAGCCGCGACCGGTCGCAGCCGTGTGCTCTGTCGTCATCTCACCATTCTGGTCCGAAAAACATGCAGCTGGCTGCACATCGGTCGTCCGGTCGCGATCCGATCCACCCCGGGCCGACTCGTGAGCCGTCCCGCAGCGCATCCGGGCGCTGCACGATGGGCCGTCGACGGGAGCCGCCGGAGCGCTCACGGCGTGTCCCATGCGTACCGGAAACACCCAGCCTACGCCGAACAGCCCGGTTCGGCTCGTTACGGTTGAGTGGGCGGGACGGCCCGGTTAGGATCGGAACACCTCCATTCATGCAGACGACGGCCGCCGCACCCAGCGCCCGCGTCGACACGGACCCACCCTCCAGCGACGTAGATCCGGTCCCGTCATCTCACCGTCTCCGGGCCGTCCAGCGCCCGCATTCCGAGGGGTACCCCGTCGTGATCTCGTCTTCCGTCCCACCGCGCCCGCGCACCGCCGCACCATCGCCCCTGCCCGACCTCGTCGATCGCCAGACCGACAAGAGCGACTGCGGCGTCGGCTTCATCACCCGCAAGGACGGCGTGCAGAGCCACGACGTCATCGCACTCGGCGACACCGCCCTGTGCGCCATCCCCCACCGCGGCGGCATGTCCTCGGAGGGTGTCGGCGACGGAGCGGGCGTGCAGATCGACCTCTCGGTCGACTTCTTCAGCTCCCTCGTCGGCAAGCCGCTCGTCGCCGGACGGTTCGGCGTCGCGAACGTCTTCCTCCCGGTCGACCACGGTCGGATCGGCGACGCCGAGGCGCTCATCGAACGCTCGCTGGGCGAGGCCGGCTTCACCGTGCTGCTCGCCCGTGCCGTGCCGACGGTCGACGCCGTCCTGCGCCCGAAGGCCGTGCAGTACCAGCTGCCGATCCGGCAGTGGATCTTCGAGCCCTCGGACGACGCCTCCACGGAGGACCTCGACCGGCGCGCGCACGCGGCCCTGCTCGCGATCGAGGCGACCGCCTACACGGACCTCACCCTCGACGGCCTGTACCCGCTGTCGCTCAGCACGCGCACCCAGGTCCTCAAGGGACGCCTCAACTCCGGCGAGGTCATCCCGTACTTCGCCGACCTGGCCGACCCGCTGCACCGGGTCAGAACCCTCGCCTTCCACACCCGGTTCTCGACGAACACCGCTCCCCACCCGTCGATGGCGCAGCCCTTCCGACTCATGGCGCACAACGGCGAGCTCAACACCGACCGCAAGAACCGTCTGTCCGAGACGGCGCTGGCGGCGTCACGTGGCCGGAAGATCATCCGGGCCAGGGGCCAGTCGGACAGCTCGCGACTCGACCAGACGCTGCACAGCCGCGTCGTCGAGGACGGCCTCGAACTGCTCGAGGCGGTCGTGTCGGTCATGCCCCCGGCCTGGGAGAACGATCGCACGCTGAGCCGCGAGGTTCGGGCGATGCTCGAGTACTTCTCGCTCGTCGAGGAGAAGAACGACGGCCCGGCCGCGCTCATCTTCAACGACGGCACGACCGTCGGCGCCCGCCTCGACCGCCTCGGCCTGCGCCCGTTGCGCAGCGTCGAGACGGCGGACTACCTCTGCGTCACCTCCGAGGCCGGGCAGCTGCCGTTCCCGGACGACGAGGTGGTCCACCGCGGTCGCATCGAGGCCGGCGGCATGCTCGCCTACGACCACCGCACGGGCACGCGCCTCCGCACGGGCGAGGCGCTCGAACTCCTCGCGGCGCGCAAGGACTACCCGGCGATGCTCGCCGCATCGGCCACCGACCTCGACGCGCTCGAGGACCGGGGTGTGCCGGTGCCGGCACCGACGGCCTCGGCGGACGACGCCTTCGCCTACCGCGGTGGGCTGAGCCAGGTGCAGCGCTACGTCGCCTACTCCCTCAACCAGGAGAGCTTCCGGTTCATGACGGACCCGATGCTCGCCTCGGGCAAGGAGCGGATCTCGGCGATGGGCTACGGCAACGCCATCAACGCCCTGTCCGACCAGGAGGGCGGCCTGGCGAAGTACTTCTCGCAGCGCTTCGCCCAGGTGACCAACCCGCCGCTCGACAGCATCCGTGAGGCGGACGGCATGACCCTCCGGGTCGCGCTCGGCCCGAAGCCCGGCAGCGGCACGATCGGAACGAAGCAGCTCGTCCTCCGATCCCCCATCGTCAGCGAGGACGAACTGCGGCGCCTCAGCGCTCAGCACGAGTCGCCGGTCGCATGGTTCGACATCCTCTACCGGCCCGAGGTGGACGCGCAGGCGAACGCCGACGCGCTCGAGGCCGCCGTCGAGCGCGTGGCCGCGGAGGTCGCCGGGTTCGCCGCAGAGAACGGCGGCATCGCGATCCTCAGCGACCGCGGCGTCCACGCGGAGGGTGCCGCCCTGCCACTCATCCTGGTCGTGGCGGCCGTCAACCAGCGACTCATCGACGACGGCCTCCGGCTCCGCGTGTCGCTCGTGGTCGACAGCGGCCAGCTTCCGTCCTCGCACCACGTCGCCTCAGCCCTCGGCTTCGGCGCGTCCGCGGTGCACCCGCTCGCGGTCCGTCTCCGTGCCGAACAGCAGCACCCCGACGACGTCGAGGCCGCGTTCCGCCGGTTCGCCTACGCCGCCGAGAAGTCGCTCCTCAAGACCATGGGCCGGGTCGGCCTCTGCACCGTCGAGAGCTACATCGGCGGCGAGTTCTTCGAGCCGAACTACCTCGACACGAGCGACCCCGTGCTCGCGCGCGCCTTCCCGCACCTCCGCGCCCCCGTCGGCGGCGTCGGGTTCGCCGGGATCGCCCGGACGGCGAGCGCCTGGCACCAGCGCGCCCTGACCACGTCGAGCGACGCGGATGTCCCGCTCCTCGGCCTGTTCAAGGAACGCGCCGAGGGGGCGGGCCACTCCTACGGGACGACCGCGGTCCGCGGCTTCGTCGACCTCACCGAGGAGCCCGTCCAGCTGCCGCGAGCAGACACCACGGCCGTCGACCGCGACGGCGGCACGCTCGGTGACGACCCGCTGCGCCTCCACACCATCGGGAACCTCGAGGACGCGTTCGGGATCGACGACGACGCCTACCAGCACACCTCCTTCGACGCCCTCGACGACGACGAGATCGACGCCTTCACCATCACGCCCGGCTACCGCTCCTTCGTCCAGTCGATGACCACCGAGCGGCGCCGTCGCCCGGCAGCCCTCCGCGACGTGCTCGTGCTGCCCGAGGACATCACCCGGCTGACCACCCCGGAGGAGTTCGCGCGCGAGCTCGACCGGCTCGGCCCCGTCGGCAACTCCTCGATCGTCGTCCGCGGTCTGCGTGCGACACGGACCGAGCAGGGGCGGCACCGGCTGCAGCTCACGGGACCGCTCGCGGGCGACCTCACGCGGGTCTCGGCGCTCGGCGAGTACTACGTCCACCGTTTCGGCGGCGAGGTGACGGGGCACTGGATCTCCGGTGGCGACCTCATCGTGGAGGCGACGGGGTCCGCCGACGACTACTTCTCGATGCTCGTCGAGGGTGCCGAGAGCATCTCGACCGACCTCGTCCAGCCAGCGAGCGAGATCACCCGATCCCTCGCGTCCGGGGCGATGAGCCACGGCGCGCTCGTGGCGACCGCGCACGAGGCGGTCGCGCACGGCACCAACATGGTCGGCGGGATGTCGAACAGTGGCGAGGGCGGCGAACACCTGTCCCGCTACGGGACGATCCGCGGCTCACGCATCAAGCAGTTCGCCTCCGGGCGCTTCGGTGTCTGGGCCGGCTACCTCGCCGACCCGATGCTGCAGGAGCTCGAGATCAAGATCGGCCAGGGCGCCAAGCCCGGCGAGGGCGGTCAGCTCCCGGCTCCCAAGGTGACGGTGGACATCGCCGCCGCCCGGGGTGGCACGCCCGGCATCGAGCTCGTCTCGCCGCCGCCGCACCACGACACCTACTCGATCGAGGACCTCGCGCAGCTCATCCACGACTGCAAGGCGGCACGGGTCCGCGTCGTCGTCAAGCTCGTCTCCTCCGAGGGCATCGGCACGATCGCCGTCGGCGTCGCCAAGGCCGGTGCCGACGTCATCAACGTGGCCGGCAACACCGGTGGGACCGGCGCAGCCGCCGTGACGAGCCTCAAGTACGCCGGACGCAGCGCCGAGATCGGCATCGCCGAGGTCCACCAGGCCCTCAGCGCGAACGGTCTGCGGTCGAAGGTCACCCTGCGCTGCTCCGGCGCGCACCAGACCGGTCGCGACGTCGTCATCTCCGCCCTGCTCGGCGGCGACAGCTTCGAGTTCGGGACCACCGCGCTCATGATGCTCAAGTGCGTCATGGCGAAGAACTGCAACGTGAAGTGCCCGGCTGGTCTCACGACCAACCCGGAGACCTTCGACGGCGACCCGCGTGCGCTCGCGCAGTACCTCCTGAACATCGCGCACGACGTCCGCGAGCGGCTCGCCATCCTCGGCCTCCGCTCGCTCCGCGAAGCCCGCGGTCGCACCGACCTCCTCCACCTCGTCGACCACCCGGCGGCCGTCGCAGACCTCGATCTGCGGGCCATGCTCGCGGTCGTCCCCGAGGTCGTCGTCACCGACCCCGTGTACCTGGAGAAGGACTTCACGCTCGACGACGCCCTCATCGAGCGGGTACGGGCAGGACTCTTCGACGACGGCCGGACGACGCTCGACCTGGGCGCCGAGGACACCGACGGCGGGATCCGACTCGGCAACCGCTGGCGTTCCGTGGGCGGGCAGCTCGCGATCGACCTCGAGCGCATCCTCAACCACGAGCTCGACGACGCCCAGGCGGCGGCCATCCCCTCGGTCGTCACCGACGACCGCGGCCACCGTTCGCTCGCCGCAGACACCGTGACCATCCGCACCGAACACTCGGCGGGACAGTCGTACGCGGCGTTCTGCGTCGACGGCCTGCACTGGCGGCACACCGGCACCTGCAACGACGGCGTCGGGAAGAGCGCATCCGGCGGCACCATCGCGATCCTCTCCCCCGGCGGCGGCAGCTCGGAGGACGGCGGCAACGTCCTCATCGGCAACTTCGCGCTCTTCGGGGCGACCGGTGGCCGCACCTTCGTCCAGGGCGAGGCCGGCGACCGCTTCGCCGTCCGCAACTCGGGCGCCACCGCGGTCGTCGAGGGCGTCGGCGACTACGCCTGCGAGTACATGACCAACGGCGCCGTGCTGAACCTCGGCGGCTTCGGGATCGGCTTCGGCAACGGGATGAGCGGTGGCTTCGTCTACCAGTACGACCCGCGGGGCGAACTGCCGAGCAAGGTCAGCGCGGACTCGCTCCTCCTCGGATCGATCACCGAGGGCGAGCAGGCCGCGTTCCACGAGGCCGCCGTGCTCCTCCTGCTGGAGTGGCACGTCGAGGCGACCGGCTCGCCGCTCGCCTCCCGGTTGCTCGCCGAGTGGGACACGGCGAGGCACCAGTTCGTGTTCGGCATGCCCCGCGCGCTGCTGCTCTACCAGGACAGCGACGCGATCCTCGCGGCCAAGAGCCGCAAGGAACTCCTCGACGAGCTCGGCGCGGCCCTCGCGGCGCAGCAGCTCCGCACCTTCAAGCTCGACTACCGCGACCGCCGGCCGGTCCGCGGCGGTCGCGCCCCCGGACTCGGCGAGCCCGCGGCGGACCCGCAGGACGTCTACGCACTCCTCACGAGCTACACGGTGCTGAAGCTCGCCCAGGAGGTCGCGCTGTCCCGCACGCCCGGCGTCGACGACCCGTCGCACCCGCTCGTGCAGGCGAGCGTCCGCACGCTCATCCTCACCGAGGACTTCTTCGTCATGCAGCGGGTGCAGCGGGCGGCTCGAGAGCTGCTCGAACGGTACGACGACGGAGCGCTCGCCGCCATGATCGCAGCGAAGCGGCTCCACGACTACACGGAGGCCCTGCGGCTGCGGAACGTGCGGTCGATCGACCACCCGGGCACCACTGGGTGGATCATGCACCAGCACGCCAAGAACCGTGCCCGATCCGCAGCGACCGGTGGCACCGAAGCACTCCTTGCATCGGCCGCTCTGGCCGAACTGACGCTGGCGGGTGGCCGATGAGCGCGCCCGGCCCGGAGGGGATCATGACCGAGACACGGACACCGACGGCGATCGGATCGAGCCCGGTGCTCTTCGAGGCGCTCGCCGCGCTCGGAAGCAGTGCCGACGACCCGTTCATCCCCGCGGACGCGCCCTTCAGCCCCGAGCAGCGGGTCTGGCTCGCCGGATTCCTGGCAGGGGTCCGCTCCAGCGCGATCGACGCCACCGACGCCGGTGGCCGCACGCCGCAGCTCGCCCTGCACGTGCTCGTCGGGACGCAGACGGGCACTGCGGAGGCCATCGCGGAGGATCTCGGCCGAGCCGCCTCCGGCTACGGCGTGGCGGTGACGACGATCGGACTCGACGACGTCGAGGTCGACCGGCTCCCGACGATGGGACACGTCGTCGTCATCACCTCCACGTACGGCGAAGGTGAGATGCCCGACAACGCCGAACTGTTCTGGGAGACGCTCCAGGCGAGCACCGCACCACGCCTCGACGGCCTGAAGTTCTCCGTGCTCGCGCTCGGCGACTCCGGATACGACGGGTTCTGCCAGGCGGGCAAGCTCATCGACACGCGGCTGGAGCAGCTCGGCGCGGAACGCATCCTCGCCCGCGTGGACTGTGACGTCGACTACGAGGAGCCCGCCGCGGCGTGGACCACGCAGGCGCTGTCGCTCTTCGGCGCCCTCGCCCCGACGGACGCCGACGCAGCACCCGCTCCCGCGCCGGCCGCCAAACCGGCGAAGAAGCCCGGCCGCACGCGTTCACCGTGGACCCGCAAGACGCCGTACGGCGCGACCCTCGCCGTCAACCGCGTCCTGTCCGGCCCGGCCTCGTCGAAGGAGATCCGGCACTACGAGTTCGACCTTGGCGACAGCGGCATCGAGTACGCGGCCGGCGACGCCCTCGGCGTCATGCCGAGCAACGACCCGGCGCTCGTCGACGCCATCATCGCCGAACTGGACGCGACCGCGGACGAGTCGGTCGACGGCTCGACCCTGGCGGACCGGCTCACCCACGGGTTCGAGATCCGTACCCCGTCGAAGGACCTCGTGGCCGAACTCGCCGACCGCGCGCCGGACTCGGAGCTGGCGGGGATCCTCGCGCTCGCCCAGGCGGAGACGCTCGACTCCTGGTTGCGCGACCGCGACATCCTCGACCTCCTGCGCTCCACCGCGGTCCGGTTCGACGCCGCCTCGCTCCTCGACGTGCTGCGTCCGCTCCAGCACCGCGCGTACTCGATCTCCTCCAGTCCGCTGGCGGCCGACGGGCGCGTGCACCTCACCGTCGCGAGCGTCCGGTACGCGGTCGGCGACCGTCTGCACGGCGGCGTCGCGTCGACGCATCTCGCCGACCGGGTCGCGGAGGGTGCCACGAGCGGGATCTTCGTCTCCGCGAACGCGGGCTTCAGGGTGCCGTCGGACGACGATGCGCCGCTCATCATGGTCGGCCCGGGAACCGGGATCGCACCGTTCCGCTCGTTCCTCCAGGAGCGCCGCGAGCGCGGGGCCACCGGTCGGAACTGGCTGTTCTTCGGCGACCAGCACCGGGCACACGACTTCATCTACGAGGACGAACTCGGCGAGCTGCTCACCGGAGGGGTGCTGGATCGTCTGGACCTCGCGTTCTCCCGGGACCAGCGCGAGAAGGTGTACGTCCAGACCCGGATGCGCGAGAACGGCAAGGAGCTCTACGCCTGGCTCGAGGAGGGCGGCCACTTCGCCGTCTGCGGCGACGCCTCGCGGATGGCGAAGGACGTCGACCAGGCGCTGCACGAGCTCATCGCCGAACACGGCGGGCGTTCGACGGAGGCCGCAGCCGAGTACGTGCACACGCTCAAGCGCGAGAAGCGCTACATCCGCGACGTGTACTGAGGCGCTGCGGGCTCGTGAGCAGGGCCCTTCGACAGGCTCAGGGACCGGTCATCGGCCCCTGAGCCCGGCCCTCGGTCCCTGAGCTCGTCGAAGGGCGGTCGGGTCAGGCGTTCTCGGCGCCGAGCAACGCCGCGGCGGCGCGTGCCTCGTACACGACGTCGTCGAGGTCGTCGCCCGCGACGTTGACGTGGCCGACCTTGCGCCCGGGGCGCGGGTCCTTGCCGTAGTTGTGCACCTTCGCCAGCGGGTGCGCACCGAGGACCTGCGGGTAACGGTCGTCGAGCGTCCCCTCGGCGGGCCCGCCGAGCACGTTCACCATGACGGTCCAATCGCGGTGACAGCCCGTCCAGCCGAGGGGCAGGTCGAGGACGGCGCGCAGGTGCTGCTCGAACTGGCTCGTGACGCTGCCGTCCTGCGTCCAGTGCCCGCTGTTGTGCGGACGCATGGCGAGTTCGTTGATGAGCAGGCGGTCGTCGTCGGTCTCGAAGAGTTCGACGGCCAGGACCCCGGTCACCCCGAGCGCGGTCGCGACGGTCACGGCGATCTCCTCCGCGGTGTCGGCGAGCCGGCCCGCCGAGCCGGGAGCCGGAGCGATGACCTCGCTGCACACCCCGCCGAGCTGCACGGTCTCGACGACGCGCCACGGCACCACCTCGCCGGACGGGCGACGGGCGACGAGCTGGGCGAGCTCGCGCCGGAACGACACCAGCTCCTCGACGAGCAGCGCACCGCCGTTGGCGTCCTCGGAGAGCGCCGTGAACCAGTCGTCGACCTCGTTCGGTCCGTGGACGACGCGGACGCCCTTGCCGTCGTAGCCACCACGCGGCGTCTTCACGACGCCCTTCCCGCCGTGCTCGGCGAGGAAGGCGGCGAGCTCCTCCTGGTCGTGCACACGCGCCCAGTCGGGCACCGGCAGTCCGAGCTCCGTGAGGCGTTCGCGCATGAGCAGCTTGTCCTGGGCGACGGCGAGCGCGTCCGGTCCCGGGTGCACCTGCACGCCGGCGTCGACGAGCGCCCGCAGGACGTGCTGCGGCACGTGCTCGTGGTCGAAGGTGATGACGTCGACCGTCTCGGCGAAGGCGAGCACCGTGTCGGCGTCGCGGTAGTCGCCCACCTCGACGGTGGCGAGCCGGGCGGACATGCCCTCCTGCTCGGCGAGCACCCGGATGTCGAGCCCGAGGTTCACGGCCGCAGGCACCATCATCCTGGCCAGCTGACCGCCGCCGATCACTCCGACGCGAATGCTCATGGGTTCACTCCAGCTCTCCGGCGACCGGCCGGCGGGTCTCGTTTCGGCAGGCGGGACGAGCGGATCCGGAGGCGGATCGGCGGGTGCCCCGACTCGAACATCGTACCGGCCGGGCGCGCCCCGCACCGGTCAGCGTCGGACCGGTGGCTGCTGCATCGGAGGCGGTGCGGCCGGGTACGGCGCGGCGATGCTCTGGTTCTCGGCGACGAGCTCGTGCAGGGCGTTCTGGACGAGGACCGCACCGGGCACGTCCCGCAGGACGACCGGCACCTCGCCACCGCTCGTCACCCGGACGTTGCCGCTCCCGAAGGCGCTCTGCACCCAGCTCTTGTGCACGGTGATGCCGTAGCCGCGGGCGTGGTAGAGCTCCTGGCGCGTCCGCACGAAGAACCCGCGACGGACGATCAGTCGCCGGGTCGTGATCACGTAGCGGACCGACAGCCAGGCGATGAACGGCAGGACGCAGGCGACCAGCACGATCACCCCGCCGCCGATGAGGACGGCCCAGTTCTGCCACTCGAGGTCGAACGAGCCGAAGAAGTACGCACCGGTGCCGCTCACCGCGATGAGCAGGAGGGCGGGGAGCAGGAGCCGCCGGGCATGCGGACGCAGGCGTGCGACCACACGTTCGGTCGCCGCCGCGGGAGGAGCCGGCCTGCCCGGCCCCGTCATACCGGGATCAGCCATACTCCCATTCTTAGCAGTCGCGGGAACCCGCCGCCTGCTCCCACCCCGCCCGTCGGCGATCCCGAGCATCCGTGCATCGATCGCCCGGCTAGCATGAAGGCGTGAAACCGGCCGACAGCACCGCACCGACGGCGCAGCAACCCGGCGTCGTCGGGTCGTTCCTCGAGGGGATCGGCATCCTCTTCGGCGGATTCCGCCTCTGGGGCACCTCGCCGAAGCGCATGCTGCTCGGCATGGTCCCCGCCGCGATCGTGGGCGTCGTGTTCATCGCGTTGCTCGTCCTCCTCGGCGTCAACGCCGCCATGATCGTCGACTGGGCGACACCGTTCGCCGACACCTGGGACGAGCCGTACCGCTCGTCCATCCGGGTGGCCGCCGCGGTGGCGTTGGTGGCCGTCGCCGTCGTGGTGATGCTGTACGCCTACGCCGCAGCGACGCTCCTCGTCGGCGATCCCTTCTACGAGCGGATCTGGGCCGACGTCGAACGCACCCTCGGCGACGCTCCTCCGGAGTCGGGTGAGTCCGCATGGCACGGCCTCCTCACCGGTGTCACCCGGGCGCTCGGCCTGCTCCTGCTCACCATCCCGACGGCGGCCGTCCTCTTCCTCCTCGGCTTCGTCCCGGTGATCGGCCAGACGGTGGTCCCGGTGCTCGGGCTCGCCGTGAGCGGTTGGTTCCTCGCCCTCGAACTGACGGGCTACGCGTTCGACGCGAGGGGATTGTCGTTGCGCGACCGCCGCCGGACCCTCGCCAGGAGACGCGCCCGCACCCTGGGCTTCGGGATGACGGTCGCGGTCCTCTTCCTCGTGCCGGTCCTGTCCGTCCTGGTCATGCCGGCAGCCGTCTCCGGCGCGACGGTGCTCGCACGCCGGTCCCTCACCGAACAGGCGGGGACGCTCAGCGCACGTGCGTGACGTCGCCGGCCGCCACTGCGACCGGCGCACCACCGCCGGTCGGTCGGACGACGAGCCGCCCGTCCACGTCGATCCGCTCGGCCGTGCCGGTCAGGACGTCGCCGCCGGGGAGTTCCACCCGCACCGAGCTGTCCAACGTCACGCATCGCTCGGTGACCGCCGCTCGGAGCCCGCTGGCCTCGGCATCACCGGACGCCGCCAGGTAGGCGTCGTACAGGGTGCCGAACGCACGCAGGTAGCCGACGAGGACGGTGTCCGGGTCAGGATCGACGAGACCGGCGAGCGCGAGCGAGGTCGACCGGTCGGTCGGCAGTTCCTCGGCACGCTGACGGAGGTTGACACCGGTCCCGAGGATCACCGCGTCCCCACTCGGCAGCAACTCGGCGAGGATGCCGGACACCTTCCGGCCGCCGATGAGCACGTCGTTCGGCCACTTCACGTCGGCGGACACCCCGAGCTCCCGGAGCGACTCCGCGAGCGCCGCACCCGCGAGGAGCGGGAGCCAGCCGTAGGCCCGCAGTGGAAGCGGATCACCCGACGGAGTGACCGGCCGGAGCAGGACCGACACGGCGAGTGACGTTCCGGGTGGCACCGTCCACACGCGACCGAGGCGGCCTCGTCCCCCGCGCTGGTCGTCGGTGAGGACCACCGAGCGGTCGGGCCACGCGTCACCGCCGTCCTCGCGCACGCGTCGGGCGAGTTCGTCGTTGGTCGAGCCGGCGTGGGCGAGGATCTCGAGGCGTGGCACGAGGGCGGCGGTGAGGGGCAGATCCATGGCACAACCCTACTGAGGCCGGTCGTCGGCGCCCGCGTCGCCCATCGGCACGCTTGGACGATGCTGACAACGGATCGGCGCGCCGCTTGTACCCGATCGTCAACGGGTCGGCCGGGGGACCACCGGGTAAGGTGAAAGCGTGACCGACGAAACCACCTCCGGCCCTGACCTGTACACGACGGCCGGGAAGCTCGCCGACCTCAAGAACCGCTATCACGAGGCCGTGACGGCGAGCGGCGAAGCCGCCATCGAGAAGCAGCACAAGAAGGGCAAGCTCACCGCGCGGGAGCGCATCGAGCAGCTGCTCGACCACGGCAGCTTCGTCGAACTCGACGAGTTCGTGCGGCACCGCACGACCGCCTTCGGCATGGACCGCTCACGGCCGTACGGCGATGCCGTCGTCACCGGCACCGGCACCATCCACGGCCGCCAGGTCGCCGTGTACTCGCAGGACTTCACCATCTTCGGCGGTTCGCTCGGCGAGGTCGCCGGCGACAAGATCATCAAGATCATGGACCTCGCCTTGAAGACGGGCGTCCCGATCATCGGCATGCTCGACTCCGGCGGCGCGCGCATCCAGGAGGGCGTCGTCGCGCTCGGCAAGTACGGCGAGATCTTCCGACGCAACACGCAGGCCTCCGGGGTCATCCCGCAGATCTCCATCATCATGGGTCCGGCGGCCGGTGGCGCCGTCTACTCCCCCGCACTCACCGACTTCGTCATCATGGTCGACAAGACCAGCCAGATGTTCGTCACCGGGCCCGACGTCATCAAGACCGTCACGGGCGAGGACGTCGGCATGGAGGAGCTCGGCGGCGGGTACACGCACAACACCCGCTCGGGCGTCGCCCACTACCTCGCGAGCGACGAGCCGGACGCCCTCGACTACGCCCGCACCCTCGTCGGCTTCCTGCCCGACAACAACCTGTCCGAGGCCACGGTGTTCGACGTCGAGGTGGAGCTGGAGACGACGGACGAGGACCGTCGCCTCAACACGCTCATCCCCGACTCGCCGAACCAGCCCTACGACGTGAAGACCGTCATCGAGCACGTCGTCGACGACGCGGACTTCCTCGAGGTCCAGCCGCTCTTCGCGCCGAACATCGTCATCGGTTTCGCGCGCGTCGAGGGACGGTCGGTCGGTGTCATCGCCAACCAGCCCTCCCAGATGGCCGGGACGCTCAACATCGAAGCGGGCGAGAAGGCGAGTCGGTTCGTCCGGTTCTGCGATGCGTTCAGCATCCCGATCCTCACCCTGGTCGACGTCCCCGGCTACCTGCCCGGCACCGACCAGGAGTGGACCGGCGTCATCCGCCGCGGCGCGAAGCTCCTCTACGCCTACGCCGAGGCCACGGTACCCCTGGTCACCGTCATCCTGCGCAAGGCCTACGGCGGCGCCTACATCGTCATGGGCTCGAAGCAGCTCGGGGCCGACATCAACCTCGCCTGGCCTACTGCCGAGATCGCGGTGATGGGCGGGCAGGGTGCCGTCAACATCCTGTACCGCGGCGAGATCAAGCGGGCCGAGGAGGCCGGCGAGGACGTCGCCGCCGTGCGCACGCGCCTCGCGAACGAGTACACCTACAACGTGGCGAGCCCGTTCCTCGCCGCTGAGCGCGGCGAGCTGGACGGCGTCATCGAGCCGGCGGCCACGCGGGTCTCGGTCATCAAGGCGCTCCGCGCGCTCCGGACGAAGCGTGCGAGCCTGCCCGCCAAGAAGCACGGGAACATCCCGCTGTGAGCACCGGCGCCGAGCCGAGCACGACCGAGCCGTCGTCGATCGATCTCCGGATCGAGCGCGGTACCCCGACCGACGAGGAGCTCGCGGCACTCACCGCGGTGCTCAGCGTGGCGATCGCCGAACAGGCGCTGCGCGACGCCGACACCGCCCCGGCACCCCGCGTCCCGTCGACGTGGGAGCGGACGAGGCGGAACCTCCGTACGGGGATCACCGTGGGCCCAGGACACTGGCGCGCGTTCACGGGCTGAGCCGTCTCGACGGACGACCCACCGGTTGCCCCTCGCGGCGCGCGGTGCTGTCCCCCGTTCGTGTCCTCCATAGTGCCGACTGTCGGGGGTACCCCTGATGGGGGATGATCATTCTCGACAGTTGAGTCTCATCGAGACCACTTCACCAGCTCCTGCTCCATCTAGGGTAAGCGGGCAGGAGTTCGGGGGCGGGTCAGAGCGGTATTCGGGTTACCGCTCTGACCCACGAACGTCACGGAGGGCCAGCATCGGGTGCTGGCCCTCCTTTCGTTCGTCCGGGACCAGGCACTTCGACACGCTCAGTGACCGGGCGAGGTGCGCTCGGATGCGTTCCGGTCCGTTGGCTCGTCGAAGGGCACACGGAGAACCTCCCGCTCCGGTGACCTTCCCCCGGCCCCTGAGTAACCTCCTCCGGTCCCTGAGCAACTCCCTCCGGTCCCTGAGCAACCCCCTCCGGTCCCTGAGCAACCCCCTCCGGTCCCTGAGCCTGTCGAAGGGCACACGAGGACACTTCCTCAACCGAGACGACTCAGCATCTGGAATGTCAGTGGTCCATGGTGGACTGGAGTCATGACCGAAACCACCACGACCGCGATCCGCGTCGGCGATGAGCACGCCGCGCAGCTCGCGGAGTTCTCGGACCATTACGCGGACATCCAGCGGCGTCGCGCCAACCTGGACGCCGAGGAGGCTCGGCTGCTGGCCCGCTCTGCCGCATACGCGGACGCCTTCGCCGACGCCACGGTCCCGGCGATCTTCCCGCCCGCTGAGCGCCAGGCACTCTCCCGCCGCTCCACCTGTGCGGCACTCGCGATGGCGACTCGCACCCCCGAACAGACGGTCCAGCGCGCGACCAACGACGCCGAACGCCTCGTCGACGAAGCCCCAGCCGTGCTTGCGTCCCTCGAGGCCGGTCGCATCTCAGCGCGGCACGCGCAGACCATCATCGACCAACTCAGTGACGTGCCGACCGCGGGGCGGGCGGCGTTCCTCGCTGAGGTACTACAGGTCGCGGAGGAGACGACCAACGCGAACCTCCGCAGGCGCGCCCGCATCCTGCGCGAGCGACTCCACCCCGAGTCCATCACCGCCCGAGCGGTCCGCTCCGAGGCCGACCGCAGGGTCGAGTTCGAACCGGCCGCCGACGGCATGGCGTGGGTGCACCTGTTCACCACGGCGCCGATCGCGCAGGGCATCATCGAGCGGATCGAGGCGGCCGCCGCCGAGTCCCGCTCAGCAGGTGACACCCGCACCTGCGCCCAGCTCCAGGCGGACGCCCTCGCGGCCCTCGCCCTCACCGGTGTCACGCCCGACGACCTCATGTCGAGCCGGTGCTCCCGCACCCGATCGAGGTCCAGGAGCACATCAAGCCCACGGTGCAGATCACGGTCCCGGCGTTGAGCATGGCCGGCGTCAGCGACGCACCGGCCAAACTGGACGGCTACGGCCCGATCGATCCCGAGACCACCGCCCGGCTCGCGGTGAACGCGCCCAGCTTCACCCGGATCCTCGTCCAGCCAGAGACGGGTGCGGTCTTGTCGGTTGGGCGGAATCAGTACCGGGTTCCCGCCGACCTCCAACGGGCAGTGCGGCTTCGGGACGGCACCTGTCGGGCGCCGGGCTGCGGGCGACGCGCCAGGGCGTGTGATCTCGATCATTCGGTCGCTTGGGAAGACGGCGGGACGACAGATGTCGGCAACCTCGCCTGCCTGTGTCGACATCACCATCGGATGAAGCATCTCCCCGGGTGGAACCTGGACCACAAACCCGGCGGGGTCCTCGAGTGGACGACACCCGACGGGAAGCGCTACCGCACCGAACCGGACCCTGCACCGTTCTGACCAGTTCCGATCCCTGAGCTGTGCCGCACTTCGACAAGCTCAGTGACCAGGAAAAGTGCGCCCGGAGCGTCTCGGTCCCTGAGCCTGTCGAAGGGTGTTGCACCGTCGGAGCGGTTCAGTCCTCGTCGGACACGCCGACCGCACCCACGCCAGCACGGGAGCCGTCGCGCGGGATCTCGAGCCAGACGTCGAGTTCCTCGTCGTCGTCGTCCGGACCCGCAGCGACGCCCGGTTCGCGGTGCACCGCGCGCAGGCCGACCACGGTCACCGCGACGCGCTCGTCGTCCGGGACGCTCCGCACGATGAGGCGCGTGGCGTGCGAGGCGGCGAGCGCTTCGGCGATCTGCTCGTGGATCGCGTCGAGGACGCCGGCGTCCAGCTCCTCGAGGCCGCCTTCGTCCAGCATGTTCACGATCGCGCCGCGCCGACGGGCCGCGAGCACTTCGGCCCGGACCGGGTCGCTCAGGAGGTGTCGCCCGCGGATCTCGTCGCGGAGACTGGCCTCCAGCGTCCGGCACTCCGTACGATCGGCCACCGACAGCCTGCCGCCGTTGGCGATGATCGTGCGGAGCATCGGGGTCGCCAGGCGGCCCGTCTGACTGAGGCGTCGTCGCCGCTCGTGCACGTGCGCGTACTGCGCCGCCTGCCAGTCCGAGGTCGCATGCTCCGCCTGCGTGAGGCGCTCGGCGTCGTGCTGCGCCCCGGCGATCGATCGGGTGAGCACACTCGCGAGGACGACCCAGATGAGGCTGCCCGTGACACCCATCCCGAGCGCCAGTCCCGGACCCGCCCACAGGAGCGACTGGACCGTGAGGAAGACGATCCCGATGTAGGCGACCGCCTCCCGCTGCCGGACCACGGTGATCGTCATCAGTGTCCCGATCGACGCGACGTGCCAGGTGGCGTACCCGTTGTTCCGCGTGGGGTCGAGCTGGCTGGTCACGAGCAACGGGACGATGATCGCGGTCGCGAGGTTGATGCTCGCGAGCCACGACGGCATGCGCGTCGTGCCCATCGGCCAGAGACTCAGGACGCTCGCGACGGCGTAGACGAGCATTGCGATGAGGACCGGGACGACGTCGCGGGGTGTCTCGAGCGTCAGCGCCGCACGGAGCAGATGGTACGCCGAGAACAGGGCGGCGAGGATGACGAGGGCGTACCGCGGTGCCGGGGTCACGAGCCGTGCTCCGGTGACCACTCGATGCGGATCACGGCACCCTCACCCGGACGGGAGATCACCGTCGAGCGTCCGCCGACCGCGGCGACGCGCTCGACGATCGAGACCTTCAGCCCGAGCCGCTCCTCGGCGACCTGCTCGGGGCAGAACCCGACGCCGTCGTCGCCGACGATGACGCAGACGCCGCCGGAGACCGTGCCCTCGATGGACAGGCTCCGCGCCACTCCCGAACCCGCGTGCTCGACGCTGTTGACCATCGCCTGCACCGTCGCCCAGTAGACCGCGTTCGCGACCGTGACGGGCAGGACCCGGCCGGAGGCCCCCTCGACCGTGACGGAGAACGGCTCACCGAGCATCGACGCGGCCGCACGCAGCCGTTCGATGAGTTCGGCGAGACCGGTGACCTCGTCCTCGTTCGTCATCGGCGCTCCGACACCCTCGAGCTGTTCGATCGCGACCCGCGCCATCATGACGGCGAGCGCCTCCGACTTCGGGGTCAGCGCCCGATCCGCGGCGAGCAGGGAGGCGAGGACGCTGTCGTGGACGATCGAATCGACCTCGACGCGCTCCACCTCCGTGGCGTGCTGCTTGACGGCCGCGTCGTAGGTCGCGAGGGCGGCCGCCCTCGCGATGTCGACCCGACCGGCCAGCACACGGAACAGCCCGACGAGGACGACGATGAGCCCACCGATGATCGTCGCGTACGAAGCGTCGAGCGCACCGATCTCGAAGGACGCCGGCGCGAAGTCGGCGTCGATGACGCGGTTGACGCCGTACATGACCGAGGTCACGACGAGGTACACGATGGCCCCCCGCAACTGCAGCGGGATGCAGGCGAACGCGACGGCGATCGTGCAGAGGTACCAGATCCACGGTTCCTGGTTGATGTCCGCCGACGCCTGCGCGTTCACCGCCGGCCAGATGAGGAGGGCCACGAAGAACACTGCGGCGAAGACCCCGGAGGCGATGCGGTGGTGCCACAGGAAGAAGCAGCAGATGATGGCGCCGAACATCGTCCCGAAGACGAGGGAGACGTAGAGCACGCCGAACCAGCCGGTGATCTGGACACCCTGTCCGAGCGTGGTGAACGCGGTCTGCAGTCCGAAGACGAGTCCGATGATCGCGACCGAACGGCCGAGGAGGCGTTCGAAGTTCGCGGTGTTCAGCATCCGGCGCTGAACCTGGGCATCTCTCGTGGTCGCGGGGATCGCGGGATGCCTGGTCGGTGCCCGGAAGCTAGGAGACATCCGTCCCGCCTTGATCGAGGCCGGGGAGGATCCCGTCCTCGACCGCTCGGCGGAGCAGGTCGACCTTCGTCGGTGCCGGGCGCCCCACCTCGACGTACTTCACCCGGATGCGGTCGATGTGCTCTCGGGCCGTGGAGTAGGCGATGCCGAGCTGCATGGCGACGGTCTTCAGCGGCAGGCCGGACGCGTAGAGGTGCAGGACGTCGCGCTCGCGACGGCCCAGCTGCGCCCGCGCGAAGTCGCTGTCGGCGTCGATCGCGCTCGCCCACTCGATGTTGTTCAGCGCCTCGCCACGGGCCACCGTGCCGATGGCGGCGATGACCGTGTCCGTCGGCGACGACTTGGGGATGACCCCGGACGCTCCGGCGGCCAGCGCCTCGCGCACCAGTGCGACCCGATCGGCGATGGAATGGATGAGGACGTGCGCCCCCACCGCCTGCACCGCGTGGATGTTCGAGGTCGGCGTACTGCCGTCGGAGAGCGAGAGGTCGAGCACGACCACGTCGGGCACCACACCGTTCAACGCGGCGATGCACTCGACGGCGGTCGGGGCACTCGCCACGACCTGATACCCGGCGTGCGCACACACCGCTTCGATCCCGAGCCTGACGGACTCGTGATCATCAATGATTGCGACGGTCACCACGGCACCATCGTAGCGAGTGACGGACCCGCCGGGCGCGACGGCCTGATCGCGAGTCGCCTCCGTCGGCACGGGCCCGCTCAAGCCGTTCGCGAGAAGCCCGCGACGGCCTCGAGGTGGTGCGTGTTGGGGAACAGGTCGTAGGCCGCGAGGTGGTCGAGCTCGTAGCCCTGCTCCGCCAGGAGGGCGACGTCGCGGGACAGCGCGATGGGGTCGCAGGCGACGTAGACGATCGACGCGGGCCGCAGCTCGCCGAGCATGGCCACGATCTCCGCGCCGGCCCCCGAGCGCGGCGGGTCGAGCACGACGGTCGCGGTGGCGTACCGGGACCGCTCGATCCGACTGCCCGTCGCGATCTCCGACCGCAGGAAGGCGTCGACCTTCGCGGTGACGGCCTGTGCGCCCACCCACTCGGACAGGTTCTCGCCCGCGTACTCGGTGGCTCGTTCGTCACTCTCCACGGTCGTGATGCGGGTGGTGGAGCCGAAGCGGTCCCCCACACCCGCGGCCAGGAGGCCGACACCGCCGTAGAGGTCGAGGTTCGCGGCGCGCGGGTCGAAGCGCGCGTCGTCGATGGCCGCCGACACGGCCTGCTGGAGGGTCGTCGCAGCCTGACGGTGGACCTGCCAGAATCCGTTCGCGTCGACGATGAACTCGCGCTCGCCGACGAGCTCACGGATCGGGTCTGCCGCCGGACGGACCGGCTTCGGTCCCCCGCGCCGACCGCGCCCGCCACCGCGTCGGCGGTCGCCGCCTCCTGCCTCGTCCGCGCGGGTGAGCACGCGGACCGTCCCGGTGGACGAGGCGACGATGTCGACGGAGGTGGTGCCGTGCGGCAACTCCTCGAGCTTGGCCGCTTCGGCCACCGCTTCGATCGCGAGCGGCAGGTCGTCGACGGGGACGACGTGGTGGGATCTCGAGGCGTAAGGACCGATGTTGCCGTGCTGGTCGACGTGCAGGGAGACCCTCGTCCGCCACCGGGTGCCGTCGGGCGTCTCGCCGTCGACCGCGGCGACCGTGAACTCGGGAGCGACTCCGGCGAACCGCTCGAGCCCTTCCGCGAGGACCTGGTGCTTCAACGCGCGCTGGTGGGCGAGCTCGATGTGTCCGAACTCCGCTCCCCCGGCCCGCTCGCTCGGCTCGCGGTCGACGGAGGCCTCGGCCCAGACGTGCGGACGGCGGTGCTCGGACGGCGTGAGGACCTCCAGGGTCTCCGCCCGCCAGAAGCGCTTCTCGTTCTCGTCGACGATGCGTGCCCGCACGCGCTCACCGGGGAGCGTGTCGGGGACGAAGACCACCCGGCCCTCGTGCCGGGCGACGAAGACACCCCCGTGGGCTACGTTGGTGATGTCCAGTTCCACGGTGCGTGCAGTCGTCGTGCTCATGCGTCGAGCATGTCACACGGGCGGCTGCGGGGAGTCCACCGTCCACTGCAGAAGGAACCGTCATGCGCCTCACGCTCGCCTCCACGTCACCGGCCAGACTCGCCCTACTGCGGTCGAGTGGCATCGAGCCGATCGTCGTCCCGTCGTCCGTCGACGAGGAACAGGCCGTCGACGACGCGACCCTCGCCGCGGGTGCACCGCTCGCCCCCGACGAGGTCGTGGCACTCCTCGCCCGGGCGAAGGCGGAGGCCGCTCTGGCCGTCGTGCGCGAACGCGGCGACGCGGTCGACCTCATCCTCGGCGGCGACTCGGTCTTCGTCCTCGACGGCGTCGTCCACGGCAAGCCGCACACTCCCGAGCGCGCCCGCGAACGCTGGCACGCCCAGCGCGGGAGGACGGGGACCCTGTACTCCGGTCACTGGCTCATCGACTGCACCGGAGCCTCGCCGGTCGGGATCGGTGCGGTCGCGAGCGCCGAGGTGTCGTTCGCCGACGACCTCGACGACGCCGAGATCGACGCCTACATCGCATCGGGTGAGCCCCTGGCGGTGGCGGGGGCGTTCACGATCGACAGTCTGGGCGCCGCCTTCATCACTCGCATCGAGGGCGATCCGTCGACGGTCGTCGGCCTCTCGCTCCCGACCCTGCGGCGTCTCGTCCGCACGTTGGGACACGACTGGCACGAGCTCCGCAACCGGCGCGGCGCCCTTTGACGACCCGGCTCTTGTAGAGGCGGCACGTCGTTCCTGCGGCTTTTTTGTGCGTGTGAGCCAAAGGCTCACCCGGGCCTCCCGGTAGGCTCGTGGACTGTGCCACGTATAACCAAGGTCCTCATCGCCAACCGTGGCGAGATCGCCGTCCGCGTCATCCGAGCCGCGAAGGACAGCGGGATCGCCTCCGTCGCCGTCTACGCCGACCAGGATCGCGACGCCATGCACGCCCGACTCGCCGACGAGGCCTACGCCCTCGACGGGACGACGAGCGCGGAGACGTACCTCGTCATCGACAAGCTCCTGTCCATCGCCCGACGGTCCGGCGCCGACGCCGTCCACCCGGGCTACGGCTTCCTCGCCGAGAACGCGGACTTCGCGCGCGCCGTCATGGCCGCGGGGCTGATCTGGATCGGCCCGTCGCCCGAGGCCATCGAGCGGCTCGGCGACAAGGTCTCCGCCCGCCACGTGGCCGAGAAGGTGGGCGCTCCGCTCGCCCCCGGCACGCTCAACCCCGTCTCGGGTGCCGAGGAGGTGCTCGACTTCGTCGACATCCACGGCCTGCCCGTCGCCATCAAGGCGGCGTTCGGCGGCGGCGGTCGCGGCCTGAAGGTCGCCCGTGAGCGCGAGGAGGTCGCCGAACTCTTCGAGTCGGCCACCCGCGAGGCCATCGCAGCCTTCGGCCGGGGCGAGTGCTTCGTCGAGAAGTACCTCGACCAGCCGCGCCATGTCGAAACGCAGTGCCTCGCCGATGCGCACGGCAACGTGGTCGTCGTCTCCACCCGCGACTGCTCGCTGCAGCGTCGCCACCAGAAGCTCGTCGAAGAGGCACCGGCACCCTTCCTCACCGACGACCAGGTGACGGAGCTCTACCGCGCGTCGAAGGCGATCCTCAAAGAGGTCGGCTACCTCGGTGCCGGCACCTGCGAGTTCCTCATCGGCAAGGACGGCACCGTCTCCTTCCTCGAGGTCAACACCCGCCTGCAGGTCGAGCACCCGGTCTCCGAGGAGATCACCGGCATCGACCTCGTCCGCGAGCAGTTCCGTCTCGCCGAGGGCGGCGTCCTCGACTACGACGACCCGCAGCCGAGCGGCCACTCCTTCGAGTTCCGCATCAACGGCGAGGACCCGGGACGGGGCTTCCTCCCGCAGCCGGGCCCGATCCACGTCTTCAAGACCTTCGGCGGCCCCGGTGTCCGCCTCGACTCCGGCGTCACTGCCGGCGACACGATCTCGGGGGCGTTCGACTCGCTCCTCGGCAAGATCATCGTCACGGGTCGCACCCGCGAGGAGGCGCTCGAACGCAGCCGCCGCGCACTCGACGAGTTCGAGGTCGCCGGCCTCCCCACCGTCATCCCCTTCCACCGCAAGATCGTCCGCGACCCCGCGTTCACCGCGGAGGACGGCACGTTCGGCGTCTACACCCGATGGATCGAGACGGAGTTCGTCAACGACATCGAGCCCTGGGACGGATCGATCGATGCGCAGCAGGCGCCTGCTGCCCGCTCGACGGTGGTCGTCGAGGTCGGCGGCAAGCGGCTCGAGGTCAGCCTTCCGGGCGGACAACTGGGGCTGAACGTCGGTGCACCGGTGGCCGCTCCCGCTCCGCACCGCCGCGGTGGTGCAGCGGTGGTCTCTGGTGCGACGGGTGATTCCGTCTCGGCGCCCATGCAGGCGACCATCGTGAAGCTCGCGGTCGCCGAGGGCGATGTCGTCGTGAAGGGCGACCTCGTCGTCGTCCTCGAGGCGATGAAGATGGAACAGCCCATCACGGCGCACAAGGACGGCACGGTCGGCGCGATCGACGCGACGGTCGGTGCCACGGTCTCCTCGGGTCACCAGCTCCTCACCATCAGCTGACCCGACCGGCGCCTTCGGGCGTCGCATCGGACCCGGCGACGATACGCTGAGCAGGTGTCAGCAGCCGACCTCCTCGAAGACGCGTTGGATCGTGTGGCGGACTTCGACGCCGCCGGTGCGATCGCGCTGCTCGAGGCAGAGCCGCAGTCGGCGTCCGATCCCCGCGTCCTCGCCCTCCTGTCCTACGCCCGGTTCACCACCGCCGACTTCGCGGGTTGTCGCCGGGACGCGGTGGATGCACTCGCCGCCTCGACGCACTCCGACCGGACGACGCGCCTGCTCGTGCTCGGAGCCGCCGGGCTGGCCCTCGGGTCGGACCGCTCGTCCGGCTCGGAGCTGGAGGGGTGCTTCGCGGAGGCGGACGCCCTCGTCGACGACGGCGGCGACCTCGAACCGACCCTGGCCTGGCTCGTCGGGTACCTGCTCGTCGAGGGTGCCGTCGTCAACGTCCTGATCCACGCCGCCCGGCGCTTCGCCGACGCGTTCGCCGACGACATCGCCGCCACCCCGGGCCGCTTGTACCGGACACTCGTCGACGGGGTCCTTGCCCGCCTCCTGCTCAACGAGGGACGCGTCGCCGAGGCAGAGGCCGCCGCGCTCGCGATGTTCGAGCGGGCCGGGAGCGGACCGACCGCCCTGTACGCGGAGGCCGTGCAGTGCCTCGTCGCCGGGAACCGTGCCGAGCAGGGGGCGACCAGGACGCTCGCACGCCGCGTCCGTCAGGCCATCCCCGAACCCACGGGCGCCTTCCAGACGACGTGCTACCTCCTCGTCGGCTACGGTCTCGCCGCCCTCGCGGACGACCACGGCGCCGCAGCCCTCGCGCGGAGCGCTTCGGGGAACGACTTCAGCGGCCTGTCCGTCCAGGACCGGGCCCTCGCGATCGAGCTGCTCGTCGCGAGCGCCTTCCTCGACCGCGACATCGTCGAATCGGAACGCCTCATCGGCTTCATCGCCGCCGACGTCGACCGCAGGGTCCCCGGGCCGGCCATCCTCCGGATGCAGTGCAAGCTCGAACTCCTCCGTGGGCGACCCGCCGAGGCGCTGGCGCTCGCGCGCACGGCGACCACCCGCGCGTTGGCCGACGGCCGCATACTGGAAGCCGGGATCGGTGAGATCCTCGCGACGCGTGCCCTCATCGCCATGTCCGACCGGACGCAGGCCGTCCGTGAGTTGGCCGCGCTCGCCGAGCAGGCGGTCCGCGGCGGGCACACCGCCGCCACCCGCTCCGCAGCCCGCGAGCTGAAGGCGATCGGTCGACGTCTCGCGCCGGTCGCGGGATCCGGTTGGGACGGACTGTCGCCGCGCGAACGCGAGGTCGCCCTGCTCTCCGCGGAGGGCAACTCGACGGCGGAGATCGCGTCCGTCCTCCAGCTCTCCTCGCGCACGGTCGACGCGCACGTCACCCGGGTGCTCGCCGCGTTCGGGATCGTGTCCCGCCGCCAGCTCCCCTCACGACTCCCGGCCACGCTGCCGTTGACCGCCGTCCCCGTCCCGACCGCGCCGCTGACGCCCCGACAGCGGGATCTCACCGAACTCGTCGCGGACGGCCTGTCGAACGACGAGATTGCGACGGCCCTCGGCATCTCCCGCAAGACCGTGGAGAAGCACCTGAGCGCCGTCTTCCACGCCTGGGGCGTGCGCTCGCGGGTCGCCGTCGCACGCATCGTGCTCGCGAACCGCGATCGGTGAACCGCGGCGCCTCGCCGACGGTTCGACGAGGACGACGCCTATTCGACGATGTGCATGGCGCGCGCCGCGTCGGTGATCGACCCGGTCAGAGACGGGTAGACCGTGAAGGCACGCGCGACCTGGTCGACGTTCAGCCGCTGCTCGACCGCGAGGGCAAGCGGGAAGATGAGCTCGCTGGCCTTCGGGGCGACGATGACGCCGCCGATGACCGTCCCGCTGCCGGTCCGCGCGAACAGCTTGACGAAGCCGTCCTTGATGCCCATCATCTTCGCGCGCGGGTTCTGGGCGAGGGGCAGCTTGTAGATCTCACCCTGGGCGATGCCGTCCTCGATCTGCTTCTGGGTCCAGCCGACGGTCGCGATCTCGGGCTGCGTGAAGATGTTCGCGGCGACGTTGCGGATCTCGGTCGGGTTCACCGCGTCGCCCATCGCGTGCAGCATCGAGGTGCGACCCTGCATCGACGCGACGGACGCGAGCGGCAGGAAGGTCGTGCAGTCACCGGCGGCGTAGATGTTGGGGACGCTCGTGCGCGCCACCCGGTTCACGCGGATGTGGCCGGAATCGGTCAGCTGCACGCCGGCCTCCTCGAGACCGATCCCGGCGGTGTTCGGTACCGAACCGACCGCCATGAGGCAGTGTGAACCCTCGACCGTGCGACCGTCGGAGAGCGTGGCGACGACGCCGGTCTCGGTCCGGGTGACGGAGTCGGCCCGCGACTTCGACAGGACCGTCATGCCGTTGCGCTTGAAGACGTTCTCGATGACCGCCGCCGCATCGGCGTCCTCACCGGGCAGCACCTGGTCGCGGCTCGAGATGAGCGTGACCTTGGAGCCGAGCGCCGTGTAGGCGGAGGCGAACTCGGCGCCGGTGACGCCCGAACCGACGACGATGAGGTGCTCGGGGACGGAGGTGAGGTTGTAGAGCTGCGTCCAGGTGAGGATGCGCTCACCGTCCGGCAGCGCGGAAGGCAACTGGCGCGGGCTCGCGCCGACGGAGACGACGACGGTGTCGGCCTCGATGCGGTCGAAGTCGGTGCCGGCCGACAGATCGGTCGAGACGATGACCTCGTTCGGTCCGTCGAGCCGCCCCTGACCGTTGACGATGCGGACCCCGGCACGGATGAGACTCGCGCGCATGTCCTCGGACTGCTGGCGGGCCAGCCCGAGCAGTCGCTTGTTGACGGCGGCGAGGTTCACGGCGACCTCGGGACGACTGGGCTTCCCGGTGGTCTCCGAGCGGACGAAGAACTGCACACCGAGGTCGGCAGCCTCGCCGATGGCCCCGACCGCGTCGGCCGTGGCGATGAGGCTCTTGGACGGGACGACGTCGGTGATGACGGCCGCTCCGCCGACGCCCGAACGCTCCACGAGCGTGACGTCGGCCCCGAGCTGCGCCCCGGCGAGGGCAGCCTCGTACCCGCCGGGTCCGCCTCCGATGATCGCCACTCGCTGCTTGCGTTCGAACTCGTAGGCCATGCCTCCATTCTCGCGCGCCACCAGGGGCGGGACCAAACCCGTTCGGGCCTGCGGCGGCCGGGATCGTGCGCGGATGAGCGGAGTCGGCACGGTTGGGCGGCGGCCCCGCCCCTGTCTAGAGTGAGAGGATGTCCGAAACCTCTGCGAACCCACTCGATCTGTCCGATGTCGATCCCTTCGAGATCGCCCGCGAAGCCGCCGGCCAGATCGCCGAGAAGACCGGCGTCGAACGCCACGACATCGCGCTCACCCTCGGCAGCGGCTGGGGCAAGGCGGCCGACCTGATCGGCGAGACGACGGCGACGATCCCGGCCTCGGAGATCGTCGGCTTCTCGAAGCCGGCGCTCGAGGGCCACGTGGGCACCCTGCGCTCGATCCTGCTCCCGAGCGGCAAGCGTGCGCTCGTCATCGGCGCCCGGACGCACTACTACGAGAACCACGGTGTCCGCCGCGTCGTGCACAGCGTCCGGACGGCTGCGGCTGCCGGTGCGCGCATCATGGTGCTGACGAACGGCGCCGGCGGCATCAAGGACCACTGGACGCCGGGGACGCCCGTGCTGATCAGCGACCACATCAACCTCACGGCCGACTCGCCGCTCGAAGGTGCGACCTTCATCGACCTCACCGACCTCTACGCCAAGCGGCTGCGGGACATCGCGCACAGCGTCGCTCCGGAGCTCGACGAAGGCGTCTACACGCAGTTCCGCGGACCGCACTACGAGACCCCGGCCGAGGTCCAGATGGCGAAGGCGATCGGTGGTCACATCGTCGGCATGTCGACCGCGCTCGAGGCGATCGCCGCACGTCAGGCCGGCATGGAGGTCCTCGGGATGTCGCTCATCACGAACCTCGCCGCCGGCATCCAGCAGACGCCGCTCAGCCATGCCGAGGTCATCGAGGCCGGCCAGGCGGCCGAACCGGTGATCAGCAAGCTCCTCGCGCAGATCGTCGCGGCCCTGTGAGCGAGGCGACGAGCCTGCTCGCGACCGCCGAGGCCTGGCTCGCCCAGGATCCCGACGACGAGACCCGGGCCGAACTGGCAGGCCTCGTCGAACGTGCCCGCGTGTCCGACGACGTGGCCGTCGCAGAACTGCACGACCGCTTCGACACCCGTCTGCAGTTCGGCACAGCCGGGCTCCGCGGACGCATCGAGGCCGGTTCCAACCGGATGAACCGGGTCCTCGTGTCGCAGGCCGCGGCCGGACTCGCCGTCTACCTGCTCGAGCAGGCACCGGAAGGCGTGACGCCGAGCGTCGTCATCGGCTACGACGGCCGGAAGAACTCCGCCGTGTTCGCCAGCGACACCGCCGAACTGATGGCCGGGGCCGGCGTCCGCGCCATCCTGCTGCCACGGCTCCTGCCGACGCCCGTCCTCGCGTTCGCCGTGCGGTTCTTCGACGCCTCGGCCGGCGTCATGGTGACCGCGAGTCACAATCCGCCCGCCGACAACGGCTACAAGGTGTACCTGGGCGGTGAGCACCACGGGTCCCAGATCGTCTCCCCCGCCGACGCGGCCATCGCCGCCCACATCGGGCGCATCGCCGAAACGGCGCTCGTCCAGGACCTCCCGCGCAGCGACGGGTTCGAGATCGCGGGCGAGGACGTCGTCGACGCCTATGTCGCGGCGACCGCAGCCGTCGCTCCCGCCCCGGCGGGCAGTCAGCTGCGCGTGGTCTACACG
Organism: Plantibacter sp. VKM Ac-2876; assembly: GCF_015350715.1. NCBI lineage: Bacteria > Bacillati > Actinomycetota > Actinomycetes > Micrococcales > Microbacteriaceae > Plantibacter > Plantibacter sp. VKM Ac-2876. Next base: position 401,994 of record NZ_JADKSI010000004.1, read on the forward strand.
GCCATGCACGGCGTGGGTTGGGAGACCACCCGACGCGTCCTCGAGACCGCCGGGTACCCGGCACCGGAACTCGTCACCGAGCAGATCGATCCCGATCCCACCTTCCGGACCGTCAGCTTCCCGAACCCGGAGGAGCCGGGCGCACTCGACCTGTCCTTCGCGACGGCGCGAGCAGTCGGCGCCGACCTCATCATCGCCAACGACCCCGATGCCGACCGCCTGGCGATCGCGATCCCCGACGACGCGGCACCGTCGGGGTTCCGTCGACTCACCGGCAACGAGGTCGGTCTCCTCCTCGGCTGGCGGGCCGCCCAGGCCGCCAGTGCCGCACTCGACGGCGATGCGGCTCCCGAGGGCACGCTCGCGTGCTCGATCGTCTCCTCCCCCGCCCTGCGCATCGTCGCCGAGGCGCACGGCCTCGAGTTCCGCGAGACGCTCACCGGGTTCAAGTGGATCTCCCGGACGCCGGGCATGCTCTTCGGCTTCGAGGAGGCCCTCGGCTATCTCGTGAACCCCGGGACCGTGCGCGACAAGGACGGTATCTCGGCCGCCGTCGCGTTCCTCGGTCTCGCGACGGCGTCGGCGCAGGCGGGCGAGAGCGTCGCGGGGCTCCTCGACCGGTTCGCGGACACCTTCGGTTCCTTCGGCAGCGACCAGATCTCCATCCGCTACACCGAGCTCAGCCGCATCGGCGAGGTCATGGCCGGGCTGCGAGCGCTCCCGCCGACGGAGTTCGCGGGAGCTCGGGTGACCCGGATCGACGACCTCGCCGACGGGTTCGAGGCGCTCCCGCCGAGCGACGTCCTGCGCGTCTGGCTCGACGACGGCACCAGGGTCATGATCCGGCCGAGCGGCACGGAACCGAAACTCAAGGTGTACGTCGACGTCCAGTCCGCCGACGGCGACGCCGCCGAGCGGGCGGCCACGGTCTCCGCGCGGCTCGCCGCTCTGCGGACGGACCTGACGGCGCTCGTCTCCTAGCAGCTCGACGGGCTGAGCGGCCTGGCGGTGTGCGGCCCGGAGACGCGGGGCCGCACCGCTCAGCCGATGGCGCGTTCGAGCTTCTCGGTGAGTTCGGCGAGGTCGAAGTAGTTGTCGATGACGACGATGTCGGCGAAGGTCTTGCCGATGCGGTCGACGAGCTCCGGCGAGGTCAGGATCACCTGGGCGTCGGCCGCGGTCGTGCCGAGGCTCTCGATGTCACCCGCGACGACGTCGGCCTCGAGGTCGAGCCGTTCGAGCGCGCGTTCGGCGTTGAGCTTGAGGATCGCGGAGGAGCCGACCCCCGAACCGCAGACGGCGACGATCTTCATGCCTGGTCTCCGATGCTCAGGGGGGACGCACCGAACACGGCCCGCACCTCGTCGAGCGTCGTGGCCGCTGCGAGCCGCGGGATGGCGGTCTCGTCGTTGAAGACGTTGGCGATCTCCGCCACCCAGCCCACGTGCGACTCGGCGGTGGTGACCGCGAGGCCGAGGACCACTGACACGGGGTCGTTGTGGGGGTGTCCGAACCGGACCGGAGCAGCGAGGGTCGCGACGACGAGGGCGTCCTCGTGGACGTCGGCACCCGGTCGGGCGTGCGCGAGCGCCAGGCCCGGCGCGATCACGACGTACGCCCCGAACTCCTCGACGACGTCGATCATCCGCTGAGTGTATGCGGCGTCGGTCGCGCGGGTGTCGGACAGCAGCGCTCCGGCTACGCGGATCGCCTCGCGCCAGTCGTCTGCATCGACGTGGAGCGCGACGCTGGCTTCGGACAGTTCTGGGAGTGGCATCGCTTCAATCAGAGGATCGGTCGACCCGAATGGATCGGAACCATCGTAACGCTCCGAGGCTGGAAGCCTGCCGCGCAGGTGCCGCCCAGGCGGTCGCCGGAGCAGCACCTGCCGGCATCGTCAGTCCTCGTCGTCGTCGTCGAGGAACTCGTCGAACGCCTCCGAGATGCGGTCGGCCAGGGCCTCGCGGATCTCCAGCGGCTGGAACGTCGCGGCGGCGGCGTTCAGCTGGAAGGTCTCCAGGTCGGTGAGGTCGTAGTCGAACGCCTCGGAGAGGAGCGCGAGCTCCTTCGTCAGGCTCGTGTCGCTCATGGTGCGGTTGTCGACGTTCACCGTGACGGCGAAGTCGAGCTGGTAGAGCAGGTCGAACGGGTGGTCCTCGAGTTCCTCGCCCCAGGCAGCGATGGCTCCGGTCTGCAGGTTCGACTGCGGGCTGAGCTCCAACGGGATCTTGCGGTCGCGGACCCACTCCGCGACGGGACCGAGTGTGGCGTAGAGGGACTCGGCGTCGTCGCGCTCGATGAAGATGTCCTCGGCGATGCGGACACCGTGGCCGAGTCGCAACGCACGGCCGTCGAGCATGGCGCTCCGGATCGACTCGATGCCGTCGGCCTCCCCCGCGTGGACGGTGACCGGGAACAGCTCGGCCGCGAGGTAGTCGAACGCCAGCCGGTGCTTGCTGGCGGGGAAGCCCGCCTCGGCGCCGGCGATGTCGAACCCGACCACGCCGCGCTCGCGATGGCGCACGGCGAGCTCAGCGATCTCGAGCGCGCGGTCGGCATGCCGCATGGCCGTGATGAGCTGGCCGATCTGGATGTCGGAGCCGGAGTGGGCCGCGTCCTTGATGCCGAGCTCGATGCCCTCCTGGACGGCCTCGACGACCGCGTCGAGGCTGAGGCCGCGGGTGAGGTGCTGCTCGGGAGCCCAGCGCACCTCGCCGTAGATGACGCCGTCCGCAGCGAGGTCCTGGACGAACTCGCGCGCGATGCGGACGAGCCCCTCCTCGGTCTGCATGACCGCGGTGCTGAGGTCGAAGGTCTTCAGGTACTCGACGAGCGAGCCGGCGTTGCACTGCGTGTAGAACCAGTCGGCCAGGCCGTCAGGGTCCGACACGGGGACGTCGACACCGTTCGCTTCGCCCAGCTCGATGATCGTGGCGGGCCGCACACCACCGTCGAGGTGGTCGTGGAGCGAGATCTTCGGGAGCGCGCGGAGGTCGACGCCGGAGAGGGGGGATTCGTCTGCAGAGGTCACGGGGTTCACTGTACCGCTCACGCGCATCCTGCGACATGGCTCAGTCCGTCGCCTCGAGGACCGGGCGACGGACTGAGCGTCTGCGGACTCAGGCCTCGATGCGGGCCCGGACGATGGGGCCGCGCGGCGGCGACGTGTCCTCGATCGTGTAGGCACCCTGGAGTGCCTCGAGCGCCCGCGGGAAGCGGGCCGCATCGTCGGCGCTCAGCGTGAAGAGGGGCTGTCCGGCCCGGACCTCGTCGCCCGGCTTCGCGTGCAGGTCGATGCCTGCCGCGTGGACGACCGGGTCCTGCTGCCTGGCCCGACCGGCACCGAGGCGCCAGGCCGCGATGCCGAACGGCAGTGCCTCCTGCGTCGCCAGCACCCCGTCGCGCGATGCCGTGACGACGTGGGTCTCCTTGGCGACCGGCAGCGGTGCGTCCGGGTCACCGTCCTGTGCGCGGATCATGCGCTTCCAGACGTCCATGGCCCGACCGTCCGCGAGGGCGCCCTCGACGTCCGCGTCCGGCTGCCCGGCGAGGGTCAGCATCTCCCGCGCGAGGGCGAGGGTCAACTCGACGACGTCCGCCGGACCACCACCCGCCAGGACCTCGACGGACTCGCGGACCTCGTTCGCGTTGCCGATCGCGAGGCCGAGCGGGACGTTCATATCCGTCAACAGTGCGGTCGTCGCCACACCGGCGTCCGTCCCGAGCGCGACCATCGTGCGCGCCAGTTCCTCGGCGCGCTCGTAGTCCTGCATGAAGGCGCCGGAGCCGAACTTGACGTCGAGGACGAGCGCCCCGGTGCCTTCGGCGATCTTCTTCGACATGATGCTCGACGCGATGAGCGGGATCGCCTCGACCGTGCCCGTCGTGTCGCGCAGGGCGTACAGACGCTTGTCGGCCGGGGCGAGACCCGAGCCGGCGGCACAGATGACCGCGCCGACGTCCGCCAGTTGCGCCATCATCTCGTCGTTCGTCAGCGCCGCACGCCATCCCGGGATGCTCTCGAGCTTGTCGAGCGTCCCACCCGTGTGCCCGAGCCCGCGGCCCGACAACTGTGGCACTGCGACGCCGAAGACAGCGACGAGCGGGGCGAGCGGCAGGGTGATCTTGTCGCCCACGCCGCCCGTCGAGTGCTTGTCCGAGGTCGGCTTGTCGAGCGACGCGAAACTCATCCGCTCACCGCTCGCGATCATCGCCATCGTGAGGTCGCGGATTTCGCGCCGCTCCATGCCGTTCAGCAGGATCGCCATCGCCAGCGCCGACATCTGCTCGTCGGCGACGTAGCCACGGGTGAAGGCGTCGATCAGCCAGTCGATCTGCGGCGTCGACAGCTCTCCGCGGTCGCGCTTCGTGCGGATGAGGTCGACGACGTCGAATGCTTCTACGGAACTCATGCGTGGTACTCCTCGAGTTGACGTGGTCCGAAGGCGTCCGGCAGGACCTCGTCGATGGTGCGGATGCCGGAGACGGTGTCGAGCAGCATGCCCGCCGTCGAGTGTTCGTACAGCAGCTGTCGGCACCGGCCGCACGGCATGAGGCGTTCGCCCTTGCCGTCGACGCAGGCGAACGCCACGAGGCGTCCTCCGCCAGACATGTGGAGGGCGGAGACGAGCGCGCACTCCGCGCACAGCGTCAGGCCGTAGCTGGCGTTCTCGACGTTGCAGCCGGAGATGATCCGGCCGTCGTCGACGAGAGCGGCCGCGCCGACCGGGAAGCGGCTGTAGGGCACGTAGGCGTGACCCATCGCCTCCCGGGCCGCGGTGTGCAGCGCCTCCCAGTCGACGGGTGGCGTGGTCGTCGTGTCGCTCACGGTCAGCCCTTCACGTAGGGCTTGCCGGCGGCTGCCGGTCCGCGGGAGATGCCGACGAGTCCGGCGACCGCGAAGATCGTCACCACGTACGGCAGCATGAGCATGAACGCACTCGGCACCGGGGAGCCGATGGCACTCAACGCGAACTGCAGGTTCTGCGTGAAGCCGAACAGCAGCGCGGCGAGCGTCGCCTTGAGCGGGTCCCAGCGTCCGAAGATGACCGCCGCGAGCGCGATGTAGCCGGCACCCGCCGTCATCTCCTTGTTGAACGCGCCGACCGAGCCCAGGGTGAAGTACGCCCCACCGAGGCCGACGATCGCCCCGGCGAGCGCAACGTTCCAGAAGCGCGTCCGGTTCACGTTGATGCCCACGGTGTCGGCCGCCTGCGGGTGCTCACCCACGGCGCGGAGGCGGAGGCCCCAGCGCGTGTAGAACAGGCAGAAGAACACCACGGCCACGGCGATGTACATCAGGTAGATGATGATCGTCTGGCGGAACAGCACGGGTCCGATGAGCGGGATCTCGCTGAGGATCGGGATGTTGATCCGCGGGAACTTCGGCGGGCTGTTGAAGAGCGCCTCGTTCTTCGTGAGCACCTGCGAGTACAGGAAGCTCGTGAGTCCGACGACGAGGACGTTGAGCACGACACCGACGATGACCTGGTCGACGAGGTACTTGATGGAGAACGCCGCGAGCAGGAAGCTCACGAGCGTCCCGGCGATCATCGCCGCGACGAGCCCGAGGAAGGCGTTCCCCGTCACCGAGGCGACGAAGGCGGACGAGAACGCACCGGCGAGCAGCTGGCCCTCGATCGCGATGTTCACGACGCCGACCCGCTCGGAGATGACGCCGCCGAGCGCACCGAAGATGAGCGGGACGCTCAGGGCGACGGTGCCGAGCAGGAGCCCGGTGATCGGGATCGCCTTGCCCGCGGCGGCCCACGACAGGAACCCGACCATGAACAGCACACCGAACACGGTGATGAGCCAGAGCGGGACCTTCTTGCCCGTCGTGACCAGGTACGCGCTCAGCGCCGTGATGGCGGCCAGGAGGATCGTGACGACGATGCCGGTGACCGTGGACGGGAGCACGACCGTCGGCAGTTGGATGACGTCGCCGTCGCTGGAGAGCCGGAACGTGCTGTTGCCGTCGCGGTGCCAGATGACGAACAACAGGAACGCGATGACGGTGAAGATCCCGAACGCGATCGGGGCCTTCCAGCTCCGGACGACGACCGTCTCGAGGACGATCGGGGCGTCGGGAGCCGGCTGCGGCGTCTGCTTGTCGAGCGTGAATCCACTCATGCGGACACCTCCTTCTTGGCGGAGCGACGCGTTCGGCGCGTCGAGCCGTCGGGCTTCGGCAGGAAGAAGATCGCCCGCACGAGCGGCGGAGCCGCGATGAACAGCACGATGAGTGCCTGGAGGACGAGCACGATGTCGATTGGCACGTTGACGCCCTGGGTGGCCTGCATGGAGTACCCACCCGCCTTGAGTGCACCGAACAGGATGCCGGCGATGAGGATGCCGCCCGGCCGACTGCGTCCGAGGAGCGCGACGGTGATGGCGTCGAAGCCGATGCCGGCGTCGATGCCGTTGTCGAACCCGGAGGTCACCGTTCCGAGCACCTGCGAGACGCCGGCGAGACCGATCAGTCCGCCGGAGAGCAGCATGGCGTACACGTAGGTGTTCTTCACGTCGATACCCGCGACGCGCGCTGCGTTCGGGTTCTCACCGACCGCCCGGAAGCGGAACCCGATCGAGGACCGGCTGAACAACCACCACACGAACACGACCGCGAGGATCGCGATCAAGAAGCCGGCGTGCAGGTTGTAGCGGTCACCGAGGAGCTTGGGCAAGACGGCGTTCTCCGCCATCGCCGCGCTCTTCGGCACGTTCGACCCGGGAGCCTGCAGCAGCCCCTGCGTGGACAGCATGAAGGTGATGAGGTAGAACGCGACGTAGTTGAGCATGATCGTGATGATCACCTCGTGCGCGCCGGTGCGGGCCTTGAGGACACCGACGATGCCGCCCCAGAAGGCGCCACCGATGATGCCGGCGGCGATCGCGACGAGCAGGTGCACCACGGGCGGGAGGTCGAGCGTGAAGCCGACCCATCCGGCGCAGGCGGCGGCGATGAGCATCTGACCGCGTCCACCGATGTTGAACATCCCGACCCGGAACGCCAGGCCGACACCGAGTCCGGCGAGGATCAGGGGGGTCGCGAAGGTCAGCGTCTCCGTCAGCGGGCGGATGCCGTTCAGGAAGTCGGGGCGCTTGAAGTTGTAGATCGAGCCCTGGAAGAGCGCGCCGTACGCGCCTGTCGCCGACTGCCAGACCGCCGCGATGGTGTCGCCCGGGCGGGCGAAGAAGTACCCGGCTGCGGTGTGGACCTTCGGGTCGGTCAGCGCGATGAGGATCGCACCGACGACCATCGCTAGGACGACGGCGAGGATCGAGATGACGATGCTCGAGTTGAGGATCTCGGCGAGCACCTTGTTCGAGCGCGGCTGGGTCGTGTCGGGCTTCGCCTCGCCCGGTGCCACCGGCTGGACCGTTCCGGGCGGGGTGTGGGACGTCTCGCTCATGCTGCTGCTCCTGCCGGGAGTTCGCCGGCCATCATGAGGCCGAGGACCTCTCTGGGGGTCGATGCCGGGACGATCCCGACGATGCCGCCGCGGTACATGACGGCGATGCGGTCGGCGAGCGCGACGACCTCGTCGAGCTCGGTCGACACGACGATGACGGGGATGCCGGCGTCGCGCGTGGCGACGATGCGCTTGTGCACGAACTCGATCGAGCCGACGTCGATGCCGCGGGTCGGCTGTGCGGCGACGAACAGTCGCAGCTCGCGGCTGAGTTCTCGGGCGAGGACGACCTTCTGCTGGTTGCCGCCCGAGAGGGAGCCGGCCGGCGATTCGATGCCCTGTGACCGGACGTCGAACTCCTGCGACTTCTCGCGCGCGAACTCGTCGCGGAACCCGCGCTGGACGTTGCCGCCCTTCACGAAGGGTGCACCCGTCGATCGGTCCAGCATGAGGTTCTCGGCGATGGTGAACTGTTTGACGAGCCCGTCCTCGGAGCGGTCCTCCGGCACGAACCCGACGCCGGCGTCGAGCACCTTGCGCGGGGTGGATCCGACGAGTTCGACGCCGTCGAGCTTGATGCTGCCCTTGGTGTGCGGCTGCAGGCCGAGGATCGCCTCGGTGAGCTCGGTCTGTCCGTTGCCCTGGACACCGGCGATGGCGAGCACCTCGCCCTCGCGGACCTCGAAGCTGACGCCGTTGACGACGAGCTGGCCGAGGTGGTCGACGACGGACAGGTCCTGCACGGTGAAGGTGGTGTCGCCGAGGTTCGGCGCCTCCTTGTGGACCGTGAGTTCGACGGGACGCCCGACCATGAGGGACGCCAGCTCGGCGTTCGTCGCGGTGGGCGAGGCCTCACCGACGACCTTGCCGAGCCGGATGACGGTGATGCGGTCGGCGACTTCGCGGACCTCGCGCAGCTTGTGGGTGATGAAGACGATGGACGTGCCCTCGTCCTTCAGCTGCTTCATGATCGCCATGAGCTCGTCCGTCTCCTGCGGGGTGAGCACGGCGGTGGGCTCGTCGAAGACGAGGACGTTGGCGTTGCGGGAGAGCGCCTTGACGATCTCGACGCGCTGCTGCACCCCGACCGGGAGGTCGCCGACGATGGCGTCCGGGTCGAGGCTGAAGCCGAACCGCTCGGAGATGTCGATGACGAGCTTGCGGGCCGCTGCGACGTCGAGGCGGCCACCGCCCTTGGTCTGCTCGTGGCCGAGCATGACGTTCTCGGCGACGGTGAAGACGGGGATGAGCATGAAGTGCTGGTGCACCATGCCGATGCCGGCGCCCATGGCGTCGCCAGGGCCCTGGAAGTGTTGGACGACGTCGTCCAGGAGGATCTCGCCCTCGTCGGCCTGATACAGGCCGTACAGGACGTTCATGAGGGTGGACTTGCCGGCACCGTTCTCGCCGAGGAGACAGTGGATCTCCCCCGGTTCGACGGTGAGGTCGATGTGGTCGTTGGCGGTGAGTGCGCCGAACCGTTTGGTGATGCCGCGGAGCTCGAGCTTCATGGGTCCCAATCTAGTCACGTGACGGAGGTCGGCACAGGCGGTCGGGATCGCCGTCCGACCGTGCCGCGAACAAAGCGGGGGGAGGCCGCGGATCGCGACCTCCCCCCGGAGTCCCGGGCGAGGGCCCGGGTGAAGAGGGACTACTTGACGGGCGAGGAGACCGAGGTCGCCTTGATGGAACCGTCGATGATGCCCTTCTTGATCGTCTCGAGCTCGTCGGACAGGGTCGGGGAGACCTTGGACTCGAAGTCGTGGAACGGCGCGAGGCCGACGCCCTCGTTCTCGAGGGTGCCGATGTACGCGGCGGCGTCGAACTTGCCGCCGCCGGCCTCGGTCACGGTGTCGGCGACGCCGGCCTTCATGCCCTTGAGGATGGAGGTGAGGAACAGGCCCTTGTTCTCGGCGTTCGTCTCGTACAGGTCGGCGTCGACACCGATCATGGCGATGTCCTTACCGGTCTCCTGGATCTCGGCGATCGCGCTCAGGAAGATCGGGCCACCGACCGGAAGGAGCACGTCGGCGTTCTGGTCGATGAGCGTGCGGGCGAGCTGCTTGGCGGTGTCGTTCGCCTCGAAGCCACCGGTGAAGGAACCGGTCTGAGCGGCGACGTCCCAACCGACGACCTGGACGCTCTTGCCCTTCTGCTCGTTGTAGTACGCGACGCCCTCGGCGAAGCCGTCCATGAAGATCTGGACGGACGGGAAGGGCTGGCCACCGAAGGTGCCGACGACGCCGGTCTTCGAGTAGTCGGCCGCCGCGTAGCCCGCGAGGAACGCGGCCTGGACGGTGTCGAACAGGATCGGCTTGATGTTCGGGGCGTCGACCTTGCCGTCGAAGTCGTTGTCGGCCGCGTCGTCGATGATCGCGTAGTCGACGTCCGGGTTCGCGAGTGCCGCGTCGACCGTGTCGGCGGAGAGGGCGAAGCCGACGCTGACGATGAGCGAGCAGCCCTGGTCCGCCAGGCTCTGCAGGTTCGGCTTGTAGTCGTCGGCCTTGTCGGACTGGACGGTGATGGGCTCGACGCCGAGCTCCTTCGCCGCCTCGGTCAGACCCTCGTAGCCGAGCTGGTTGAACGACTTGTCGGTGAAGCCACCGGCGTCGGAGACCATGCACGGGAGGAAGTCGGATGCGGCACCGGTCGAGCCGCCGTCGCCGGTGCTGGGAGCCGATGCGCAGCCGGCGAGCAGTGCCATGAGACCGACGCCGGCGATTGCGCCCGCAGCGGCCTTCCGAGTTGAGATTGCCAAGGTAGCCTCCAAGATGCAGCCCCGCGGGTCACGGGGCGTATGGGGTTACGTTACCCAATGCGACGACTGCCGAACGGACGATCCCGGCTTCGCGACCGAAGCGTTACAGAACGGTGGCACCGGCGTCATGCGCCGGAAACACGGCGATGCGCAGACGCGCATCGCCGGGTCGTGCTGCTGCGCACGTGAGCAGGACGGACCCACTCGCCGGATGCGCTTTGCGCACCGGGTGTTCGCGTGCCGCGACCAGATCAGCGCTGCACGACGCAGAACAGGTTGCCGTCGGGATCCGAGAGGACAACGTAGTCGGCGTCCTCCTCGTACTCCCACTCCACGGAGCCTGCACCCAAGCCGAGCAGCCGCACGACCTCGGCTTCTCGGTCGTCGGTGAAGAGGTCGAGGTGGTGCCGCCGACGGTCCTCCGCGCGCGAGGAGACGAGCATGAGGGACAGCTGCACGCCGTCGCCGTCGCGTGGGACGAGCGATGCCCAGTCGGACTGGGGCTCGCCACGGAGGACGTAATCGAGCGCCCGGGTCCAGAAAGTGACACTGCGGTCGATGTCCTGCACGCCCCAGACCGGGGCTCCGATGGAAAGGCTCATGCCCGTATCCTCCCGGCGTCGGGGCGTGCGCGCACGGGCTTGACGGTGACGGGCGGAGGAGTCGTGGACGTCCCCCACCCGTCACCGTGAGCGTCACCCGAGTGTCATGGCCTCGTCACTCCACCGACGCCTGAGCCACCGGTCTTGGGTTGCGTGGCAGCACCATGATGCATGTCACCCTTCTGCCGTCGAGGTCGCATCACATAGGTGATCTGAGCGATCACCGCGAGCATGACGAGGATCGTGACGAGAGGAAGCCCCGGCGAGTTCAAGCCCGCCGCCGCCGCGTAGATGGCGATGACGATTGCGTCTGCGACCACCATGAAGCGAAGTTGATGCTCGAACGTCGACGTCTTCATGCTCGATTCCTCCCCCTCTGTCGCGGTTGCGGTCGCATGCTTGGAATGTGGAATCTCACATGCAGCAAGCTAGCAGATCGACTCGTTCTTGTAGAGCGTGTCAGGCAGGTACTCCCCGTCCGACGTCGTCACCCGAGTCGAAGCCGATCGCCGGTCCAGCGCCGACGGAGCCATCGGTCGTGGCTCGCGATGACGACCGCCCCCGGGTAATCGCCGAGGGCGTCCTCGAGCTCCGTCGCAAGCGCGAGCGACAGGTGGTTCGTCGGCTCGTCCAGGAGGAACAGGTGCGGAGGCCTCGCGATGATCAGCGCCAGGGCCAGACGGCGCTGCTGCCCGACGGAGAGCTGGCCGATCGGACGGTCGAGATCGCGAAGTGCCAGGAGCCCGAGACCCGCGAGCGGGGTGCGCGCTGCACGCGCCTCGCCGAGCGTCCGGTCGTAGACCTCCCGAGGTGATCGCTCCGCATCCGGGAACGCGACGTCCTGCTCGAGGAGCCCCACGCGGAGCCCCTTCCGCCGGAGGAGGGTCCCAGCATCGAGGCGCAGCGAACCGGCGAGCACCGCCAGGAGCGTCGACTTCCCCGAACCGTTCGCCCCGGTGACCAGCACCCGCGACCGGGGCGCCAGCTGCAGGCGTTCGAGGTGCAGCCGGCCGTCGACGCGGGCGTCGGCGAGGTCGAGCAGCTGCTCCCCCTCGTCGAGGACCGTCGAGCCGCTCGGGATCCCGGCGAACGAGAGTTGGCGAGGCGGGCGCCGCACCTGCTCGCGCTCGAGGACCTCGAGTCGGAGCTGCGCGTTCCGCACCCGCCGACTGATCTGCTGCTCGACGCGGTCGCCTCGCATGCCGAACGCCATCCGGTTGTTGTCGCGGATGCCCCGATCGTGGTTGATCCGCGGGGCCACGTCGTGCACCGCGGACGCGAGCCGTCGCAGCTCGGCCTGCTCCTCCTCGTAACGCGTCGACCACCGGTCGAGTTCTGCTGCCTTCCAGCCGAGGTACTCACTGAACGGCCCGCCGAACTCCACGACGGGTGACGCCTCGCCGACGGGGACCGGGCGGGACGGATCGATGTCGACGAGCCCCGTCGCCACCTCGTCGAGGAAGGCGCGGTCGTGGCTCGCGAAGAGCACCGGACCCGGCCACTCCGACAGGTGGCCGCGGAGGAAGGCGACCGCCTCGTCGTCCAGATGGTTGGTCGGCTCGTCGAGCAGCAGTGCGGTCGGTCTGGCGACGAGGAGCGCGGCGAGGGCGAAGCGGGATCGCTGTCCCCCGCTCACCTCACCGAGTCGTCGCGACCGTTCGATCGCGGCGATGCCGAGGCCGTCGACGACCGCGTCCAACCGGGCGTCCGCCGTCCAGACGTCGGCGCGTTCCGCCGCGTCGAGCGCGGCGGCGTACCGCTGTTCAGCGGAACCGTCGCCGGGGGAACCCGTGTCACCGAGTGCCGCCGCCGACGTCTCGAGCTCCTGCTCGACGGCCCGGACCTCGCCGAGCGCCTGCTCCAGCAGCTCGCCGACCGTCGTGTCGTCCGGAAGTTCGAGTTCCTGCATGAGGATGCCGGTGCGAACCGGGCGGACGGCCTCGCCGTCTTCCGGCTCGTCGATCCCGGCGAGGATGCGCAGCAGCGTGGACTTCCCCGCGCCGTTCTCACCGATCAGGCCGAGACGATCCCCGGCCGACACGACGAGGTCGACGTCGCGCAACACGACGCGGTCGCCGTAGGAGCGGGTGACGCCGTCGGCGCGGAGCTGTTGGATGTCGATGGATCGCCCGAACCTCGAAGCGGTGCGGCGGTGGACTGGTGTTGCGTGGGTCATGGGTGCTCGCATGGAGGCCCCTTTCGAGATGGGGCACGCCGCGTACGGCCGTTGTCCGACACGTCAGGGCTGAGCGCTGGGCTCGAACCCCTGGGCGGACCTGGAAGCGTCTGGCGTACCTCGATGGATTCCCGCCGGGCGCATCACGTTCGTGATGGTCTGCCGCAGGCGCGGGACGTCGATTCGCTCAGTTCTTCACAGTGATCTCAGGCTATCCGTCGGTTGTCGACCGCCGCAAGCCCTTCGCGTCACCGGTCCCGATTAGGCTGGTCGTCATGCGTGCTCCGTCGGTCCCCTCGCCCGCGCGGCGTCGCCGTGCGCATCGATCGACCGCGGCCTCGCTGCTCGCTGCGCTCGGTATCGGTGCGCTCGTCGCACTCGGCGCACTGCCGACCACGCCGGCGACCGCGGCCGCTGCGAGCTCGCAGCTGAGTCGGACGCAGACGACGCCGACGCCCACCCCGAGTCCCTCGCCGACCTCGCCCTCGACGGCGACCCCGAAGCCGAGGAAGCCTGCGACGCCGGCTCCCAGCAAGCCTGCCCAACCCGCACCGCCCACGGTCCGCGGTACGGACTTCGACCCGGGCGAGATCATCAGCGACGCGAACTTCTACGACGCGAACGCCATGAGCGAGGCTGACGTCCAGGCGTTCTTCGCCTCCCAGCCCTGTACCCCGAAGGACGGCGTGCCGTGCCTGGCGGACTTCCGTGCCAGCACCGAGTCCGTCCCGGCGGCCGAGCCCGGACACTGCGAGGCCTACCGCGGCGCCGTGAACGAGTCGGCGGCGAGGATCGTCGCGAAGGTCGCGCACGCGTGCGGGATCAACCCCAAGGTGCTGCTCGTCCTCATGCAGAAGGAGCAGTCGCTCATCACCGGGCCGAGCGAGTACGGCTACGCGCGCGCCATGGGCTGGGGCTGCCCCGACACCGGCCCGAACTTCAGCGCGAGCTGCGACGCGGACTACTTCGGATTCCAGAACCAGGTCTACCGTTCCGCATGGCAGTTCCGGCAGTACACGCTGTACCCGCTCAACGTGCCGGGTGAGTCCTACCAGCGGGCGTACCACCTGGGATCGGTCTACATCCAGTACAGCCCCGATGCGGCCTGCGGCGGCACCCAGGTCGACATCCGCAACCAGGCGACGGCCAACCTCTACCTCTACACGCCGTACCAACCGAACGCCGCGGCCCTCGCGAACGTCTCGGGCACGGGCGACGCCTGCAGCGCCTACGGCAACCGCAACTTCTGGCGGCTCTACACGGAGTGGTTCGGCCCCGCGGTCTGATCGCCCGGTTCGTTCGCCCATTCCCGGGCGAATCAGGACCCGTTCGCCCGAAGACGGGCGAACGGGCGGGTCACTCGCCGATGAGGAGCGAGACCCGGTCGTCGAGGTAGGCGTCGAGCGGAGTGAGCCCGAGGTCGTGCCCGGCCCAGCGGAGCATGACCGTGTCGTCTACGAGCCGCAACGGACCCGAACCCTCCCGGAGTGACGCCTCGTCCAGCGCGAGCTCGACGACCTCGAAATTGACGACGTCGCCCTCGGCGAACGGGCCGCGGTGGGCCGCCTGCTGCGCGATCCGACGGTGTTCGACCTCCGAGGAGCGGTGGTTGAACCACTTCGGCTCCACGGCCCGAGTGGACTCGGCGGCGGTGAAGAGGCGACCGTCGGCCGAGAGCAGGACGACCCCAAGGCGCCACGCCCGGCCGATCGGCCGTAGCGCGGGTGCCCGCTTCACGAGCGGGAGTCCGCGGGGTGTGTAGACCTCCGCCAAGGCCTCGTCACGCACGCCTGCGGCTTGGAGACGCGCGCCCGCCTGCAGGAGCAGCTCGCGCAGCGCGGTCACCGTCGATCGCCGATCAGAGGACGTCGTCGCGACCGGACAGCTTGAGGGCGTCCACGACGCTCTTCACCCGCTGCGCGTTGGCGCTCGTGGTGACGAGCAGGGCGTCCGGGGTGTCGACGACGACGATGTCCTGCACGCCGATGAGGCTGATGACCCGACCGGTCTGGCTGACGACGATGCCGCTGGAGGCGTCCGACAGCACCCGCGCGTTCTCGCCGAGGATGGCGAGGTCGGACTTGCGCCCACCGGAGTTGAGCTTGGCGAGCGAGGCGAAGTCCCCCACGTCGTCCCAGTCGAAGTGCGCCGGCACGACAGCCATGCGACCGGCGGCTGCGGCGGGCTCCGCCACGGAGTAGTCGATCGCGATCTTCTCGAGCGCCGGCCAGACGCGGTCGACGACCGGTCCGCGGGCCGCCGCGTCGTCCCAGACCTCGGCGAGTTCGAGGAGGCCCGCCAGGAGTTCGGGCTTCTGCCGACCGATCTCCTCGAGGAGGACGTCGGCCCGCGAGATGAACATCCCCGCGTTCCAGAGGTGCTCGCCGCTCGAGACGTACCGTTTCGCCGTGGCGAGGTCGGGCTTCTCGACGAAGGAGTCGACCAGCATGACCCCTTCGGCCCCGCGGATGCCGAGGTCGCGAGCGCTCTTGATGTAGCCGAAGCCGATGGCGGGCTCCGTGGGCTGGATGCCGATCGTGACGATGTAGCGCTCCTCGGCGGCCGTGACGGCCTGGGCGACCGCGGCGCGGAACAGGCGGTCGCCGCGGATCACGTGGTCGGCGGCGAACGAGCCGACGATGACGTCGGGCTCGCGACGGACGAGGATCGCTGCGGCGAGCCCGATCGCGGCGGTCGAGTCGCGCGGTTCGCTCTCGAGGACGACGTTGGCGTCGGCGAGGTCGGGCAGCTGCTGTTCGACGGCCGCGCGGTGCGCACGCCCGGTGACGACCATGATGCGCTGGTCGCCGGCGATCGGAGCGAGGCGGTCCCAGGTGGCGCGCAACAGCGTGCTGCCTGAGCCGGTGAGGTCGTGCAGGAACTTGGGTGCGTCGGCTCGCGAGAGCGGCCAGAGACGACTGCCGATGCCGCCGGCCGGGATCACCGCGTAGAAGCGTTCGAGGGGCGTGGTCATCCCCCGAGCGTACCGCCAGGCTCCAGCCTGACGACGACGGCACGGAACCGTCATGTGACGGGATTACGATGAGCGCCAGATCGAGCATGAGAAAGAACGGTACGAGCATGGCTGGACGCAACGTCCTCGGGATCCCGATCCCGTCCTTCGGCAGCAAGCAGGCTCCGCCGGCCCCCGTCGGCCCGCCTGACGCCGCGGACCTCGACGGGCGCAACAGCATCGTCAACGCCTGCATCTACCGCCACGGTTCCCGTAGCTCGACGCTCACCTCGCTCGAGGACACCTTCCGCGCGCTCCACGAGACCCCGGACGGCGTCGCGTGGATCGGGCTCTACCGGCCCGACGCCGGCGAGCTCGGCGTCCTGGCGGCGGAGTTCGGCCTCCACCCGCTCGCCGTCGAGGACGCCATCACCGCACACCAGCGGCCGAAGATCGAGCGGTACGACGAGGTCCTGTTCGTCGTCCTCCGGGCCGCCAACTACGTCGACGAGACCGAGACCGTCGAGTTCGGCGAGCTGCACGTCTTCGTCGGCCCGAACTTCGTCATCACCCTCCGGCACGCCGAGTCCCCCGACCTGTCGCACGTGCGGGCGCGGATGGAGCAGGAGCACGAACTCCTCGCCTATGGTCCGCAGGCGATCCTGTACGCCATCATCGACGCCGTCGTCGACGGCTACGGTCCGGTGGTCGCCGGGCTCTCGAACGACATCGACGAGATCGAGGAGCAGGTCTTCGTCGGCGAGTCCCAGGTGTCCCGCCGTATCTACCAACTCTCCCGCGAGGTCATCGCCTTCGAACGGGCGACGCACCCGCTCAGCGACGTGATGCTGTCGCTCGAGCAGGGCAGCGCGAAGTACGGGGTCGCCGACGAACTGCAACGCGGCCTCCGCGACGTCGCCGACCACCTCACGAGCGTCAACCAGCGGATCGACGCCTACCGGGAGCTGTTGCGCGACATCCTGACCGTGAACAGCACCCTCGTCGGGCAACGCCAGAACGAGGAGATGGCGAAGATGACCGAGGCGAGCCTCAAGCAGGGCGACGAGGTGAAGAAGATCTCCTCCTGGGCCGCCATCCTGTTCGGCCCGAGTCTCATCGCGGGGATCTACGGAATGAACTTCACCCACATGCCGGAGTTGTCGTGGTGGTTCGGCTACCCGATGGCGCTCGCGCTCATGGCCACCACGAGCGTCATCCTCTACAAGGTGTTCAAACGACGGAACTGGTTGTGAACACCCGGTGTCGCCCGGTCGTCGCGCAGGTGTCCGGCCTCTCTCGACGTCGAGACAGTTAGGCCAGCCTTAGCGGCGGGACGGCGCATCCCACGCCTACACTTGGTCCAGCGCGCCGATTCGACGCACGGCAGGCAACAACCCCCGCACGGCAGAACGATCTGCCGCAGATAGCGACTATCAGGGAGGACCTCGTGACCGCGAGTCTCACGCGAACGTCACCGTTGGAATCCACGACATCCAAACGCCCGGCCGGCACCCTGTACCGGGGCCGTGAGGGCATGTGGTCGTGGGTGCTCCACCGGATCACCGGCGTCGCCATCTTCTTCTTCCTCCTCGTGCACGTCCTCGACACCGCGCTGGTGCGGGTCTCCCCCGAGGCTTACAACGCGGTCATCGGCACGTACAAGAACCCCATCATGGGGCTCGGCGAGGTCGCGCTCGTCGCCGCCATCGCCTACCACGCGTACAACGGCATCCGCATCATCCTCATCGACTTCTGGTCGAAGGGCACCAAGTACCAGCGGCCCATGTTCTGGATCGTCATCGGACTCTGGGTCGTGACGATGCTGGGCTTCACGCCGCGCCACCTGATCAACGTGTTCAGCGAGATGGGCCACTGATGACGACGATCGCCGCTCCCCGCACCCCCGCTCGTCCCGCGCGCCGCAAGGGCGTCAACTGGGAGAAGTGGGGCTGGATCTACATGCGCGTCTCCGGCGTGATCCTGCTGGTCCTCATCTTCGGCCACCTGTTCGTCAACCTCATGGTCGGCGACGGCATCAAGGCCATCGACTTCGCCTTCGTCGGAGGCAAGCTGTCGAACCCCTTCTGGCAGTGGTGGGACGTCGCCATGCTGTGGCTCGCGCTGATCCACGGCGGAAACGGCATGCGCACCATCGTCAACGACTACGCCACGGGTCGCACGATCCGCGGTGTCCTCAAGGTCGCGATCCTCGCCGCCGTCACCATCCTCATCATCCTCGGGACCCTGGTCGTCTTCACCTTCGACCCGTGCCCCGCCGGCGCACCTGCAGACCTGCTCGCGTCGTTCTGCCCCGCCAACTGAGCAACCGAGACCGAGCAACGGAAACCGTGACTACAGAAACCACCGAGTCCACCGTCATCGACGGCATCCACTACCACCAGTTCGACATCGTGATCGTCGGTGCCGGCGGTGCCGGCATGCGCGCCGCGATCGAGGCCGGCCCCGGAGCGAAGACGGCCGTCATCTCCAAGCTCTACCCGACGCGGTCCCACACGGGAGCGGCGCAGGGCGGCATGGCCGCTGCGCTCGCGAACGTCGAGGAGGACAGCTGGGAGTGGCACACCTTCGACACCATCAAGGGCGGCGACTACCTCGTCGACCAGGATGCTGCGGAGATCCTCGCGAAGGAGGCCATCGACGCGGTCATCGACCTCGAGAACATGGGTCTGCCGTTCAACCGCACCCCCGAGGGCAAGATCGACCAGCGTCGCTTCGGCGGCCACACCCGCGACCACGGCAAGGCGCCGGTCCGCCGCGCCTGCTACGCGGCCGACCGCACTGGCCACATGATCCTGCAGACGCTGTTCCAGAACTGCGTCCGCCTCGGCATCAACTTCTTCAACGAGTACTACGCACTCGACCTGATCATGACGAACGTCGACGGCGTCGACAAGCCGTCCGGTGTGGTCGCGTACGAGCTCTCCACCGGCGAGATCCACGTCTTCCAGGCGAAGGCGGTCATCTTCGCCACCGGTGGCTTCGGCAAGATCTACAAGACGACCTCGAACGCGCACACCCTCACGGGCGACGGCGTCGGGATCATCTGGCGCAAGGGTCTCCCGCTCGAGGACATGGAGTTCTTCCAGTTCCACCCCACCGGCCTCGCCGGTCTCGGCATCCTCCTCACCGAGGGAGCCCGAGGCGAGGGTGCGATCCTCCGGAACGCGAGCGGTGAACGCTTCATGGAGCGGTACGCCCCAACCATCAAGGACCTCGCCCCGCGAGACATCGTCGCGCGCTGCATGGTCCAGGAGGTCGCGGAAGGCCGCGGTGCCGGGCCGAACAAGGACTACGTCTACCTCGACTGCACCCACCTCGGTGCCGAGGTCCTCGAGACCAAGCTGCCCGACATCACCGAGTTCGCGCGCACCTACCTCGGCGTCGACCCGGTGACGGAGCCCGTCCCGGTCATGCCGACGGCGCACTACGCCATGGGCGGCATCCCGACGAACGTCAAGGCCGAGGTCCTGAGCGACAACAACACCGTCGTCCCCGGCCTGTACGCGGCCGGCGAGTGCGCGTGCGTGTCCGTCCACGGCTCGAACCGACTCGGCACGAACTCGCTCCTCGACATCAACGTGTTCGGCAAGCGCGCCGGCAACAACGCCGTCGAGTACGTCCAGGGCGTCGACTTCACGCCGCTGCCCGAGAACCCCGCCGGCTTCGTCTCCGGCCTCATCGAGCAGATGCGGAACTCCAACGGCACCGAGCGGATCTCCACGATCCGCAAGGAGCTCCAGGAGGAGATGGACCGCAACGCCCAGGTGTTCCGGACCGACGAGTCCCTCGCGGGCGTCACCGCCACCATCCACAACCTGCGCGAGCGGTACCAGAACATCGCCGTCCAGGACAAGGGCAAGCGCTTCAACACCGACCTCCTCGAGGCGATCGAGCTGGGCTTCCTGCTCGACCTCGCCGAGGTCGTCGTCTACTCCGCGCGCAACCGTCAGGAGAGCCGTGGCGGTCACATGCGCGACGACTACCCGAAGCGCGACGACGAGAACTACATGAAGCACACGATGGCGTACCTGTCCGGCGACCCGCACTCGTCCGACGCGGCCGACCACATCCGGCTCGACTGGAAGCCCGTGGTCATCACGCGGTACCAGCCGATGGAGAGGAAGTACTAGCGATGAGCACTGCAACGCTCGAGAACCCGCCGGCCGCAGCACCGGAGGAGATCCAGTCCTTCACGGTCACCCTGATCATCCGTCGGTTCGACCCGGACGTGGACGCCGAGCCGCGCTGGGAGGACTTCGACGTCGAGATGTTCCCGACGGACCGCATCCTGGACGCGCTCCACAAGATCAAGTGGGAACAGGACGGGACCCTCACGTTCCGTCGTTCCTGCGCGCACGGCATCTGCGGCTCAGACGCGATGCGGATCAACGGCCGGAACCGGCTCGCCTGCAAGACGCTGATCAAGGACCTCGACATCTCGAAGCCCATCTACGTCGAGGCGATCAAGGGTCTGCCGCTCGAGAAGGACCTCGTCGTCGACATGGACCCCTTCTTCGCGTCGTTCCGTGAGGTGCAGCCGTTCCTCATGCCCGGCAAGCCCGCCGAGAAGAACAAGGAGCGCGTGCAGTCGGTCGCCGAGCGCGCCCGCTTCGACGACACCACGAAGTGCATCCTGTGCGCCGCGTGCACCTCGTCGTGCCCCGTCTTCTGGACCGACGGCCAGTACTTCGGCCCGGCGGCGATCGTGAACGCGCACCGCTTCATCTTCGACTCCCGCGACGACGCGTCGCAGGTCCGCCTGGACATCCTCAACGACCAGGAGGGCGTGTGGCGCTGCCGCACCACCTTCAACTGCACCGAGGCGTGCCCCCGCGGCATCCAGGTCACGCAGGCGATCGCCGAGGTCAAGCAGGCCATGATCTCCGGCAAGGTCTCCTAGCCCACACCCGGTTCGTCCGTCCGGCCCAGCGCACTGCGCTGGGCCGGACGTGTTCGTGTAGGGCGACCCGTGTGTCGAGCGACGTCAGGCCAGCGCAGCAGCTCTGGCTTCAGCCGGTGACGCGGCGCTCAGGGCGTCCATGGCCATGGCACGAGCCGCCTCGAGCGTGTAGCGGCGCAGCTCGCTCCGGACGTCGCCGAGCGCGGCCGGGGTGACCGAGAGACTCGTCGCCCCGAGACCGACGAGCACGACCGCGAGGGCCGGGTCCGCTGCCGCCTCCCCGCAGACGCCGATCGAGCGCCCGGAGGCGAGACCGGCGTCGCCGACGAGCTTGACGAGCCGCAGCACGGCCGGGTGCCACGGGTCCTGATACGAGCCGAGCGGCCCGAGCAGACGGTCCGCCGCGAGCGTGTACTGCGTCAGGTCGTTGGTCCCGATGCTCACGAAGTCCGCGACGCCGAGGATCTGCGCGGCGAGCAGTGCGCTCGACGGCACCTCGATCATCGTCCCGACCGTGCGGAGCCCGAGCCGCTTGGCGAGGGTCACGAACGCCGCGGCCTCGGGGAGGTCGGCGATCATCGGGGCCATCACCCAGAGGTCCGCCTCGTGGGCGTCCTGTGCGAGCGCGAGAGCCGTGAGCTGGTCTCGGAGCACCTCGTCACGAGCGCGGAGCGCCCGGATGCCCCGCACCCCGAGCGCCGGGTTGGGCTCGGCCTCGTCCGGTCGGAGGAAGGCGAGCGGCTTGTCGGCTCCGGCGTCGAACACCCGGACGACGACCCGCTTGCCCGGGAACGCCGCGAGCAACTCGCCGTAACGGTCAGCCTGTTCGGCGACGCCCGGTGCTTCCGCGCGGTCGAGGAAGAGCAGCTCGGTGCGGAACAGCCCGACCCCCTCGGCGCCGAGGGCGAGGGCACCGGCCGCGCCGGCGACGGACCCGAGGTTCGCGAGCAGGGCCACCGGGGTGCCGTCGGCGAGTTCACCCGGTGATCGCGGTGAGACCCGCACACGCTCGGCCGCGGTGGACCTGGCCGACCGCACCTCGCGCTTCGTCGGCGACCCGGTGACGACCCCGGCTCCGGCGTCGACGAGGACGATCTCACCGTCCTCGAACTGCTCGGCTCCGGCGACGCCCACGACGGCGATGAGTGACTGCTCGCGCGCGAGGATGGCCGTGTGCGAGGTCGCCGAGCCGCCACTCGTCACGAGTGCCAGCACCCGCTCGAGATCGAGGAGCGCTGCGTCTGCCGGAGCGAGGTCCGCGGCGACGAGGACGAACGGCTCGTCCGACTCGGGTGGACCGGGGACAGGTCGACCGAGCAACCGCGCGATGACCCGTTGCGAGACGTCACCGACGTCGGTCGCACGCGCCGCCATCGGCTCCCCCAGGTTGAAGAGGACCTGCTGGACCGTCGCCAGGGCCTCGAACACGGCGCGCTCCGCGGAACGCCCCGCTGCGATGCGCGTCGCGACGTCCTCCGCGAGCGCCGGATCGTCGGCCATGACCGCCTGCGCTTCGAGCACGTCCTGCGCATGTCCGCCGGCTCGTCGAGCCCGCTCCTCGAGATCGGCCCGCGTCGCGCTGAGCGCCGCGACGGCCCTGGCCTGTTCGAGCGTGACGTCCCCGCCGAACGGGTCGGCACTCGGTTCGGGCAGCGGCTCCGGCATGCGGAGCACGGGACCGGCGACGACGCCGCGTCCGACGCCGGTGCCGGTGAACGTGCGTTGCCCCTCCGCCTCGCGCATGGTTCGACCCTAGTGCACCGCCTCTCCCCCGGTCCGGCCCGCTTGTAGGCTGGTCCGGTGACCAATCCGCGTGCGCCGAGGAAGGACTCCGCCGACGCGCCGGACGTCAGTACCACCCCCAAGGTGCGGCTCCAGCAGACGCCACCTCCACTGGTGTTCCAATGGATCCAGAACAGCGAGAACCCGTTCATCCGGCGACTCGCGCCCCGCGCGGCGAGAGCCGAGCGCGCCACGACGTGGGTCATGCGGCTGAAGCCCTATCGCGTCATCCATCGGTATCTCGCCATGGACGGCAACCTCCTGGCCGCCGGGATCAGCTTCCAGGCCGTCTTCGCCGTGTTCGCCGCGGTCTACGTCGGATTCGCCATCACCGGCATCTGGCTCGGCAACAACGCCGAGGTCTTCCAAGCGCTGGTGGAGATCATCAACCGCGCCGTCCCCGGCCTCATCGGCACCGACGGCGAAGGCATCATCGCCGAGGAGCAGTTGTCGAGCGCCTCCCTGCTCGGGTGGACCGGGGTCATCGCCGCCGTCGGTCTCATCTGGACGGCGATCGGTTGGTTGTACTACACCCGGCAGGCGGTCAGGTCGATCTTCGCGCTCCCGAAGGTCGCCGCGAGCTTCTTCCTGCTGAAGGTCGTCGACCTCGTGCTGGCACTCGCCTTCGGCGTCCTCCTCCTCGTCTCCGCGACGCTGTCGGTCGCCAGCACTCAGGCGCTCAGCTGGCTGCTGTCGCTGGTCGGCTTGGAGGGCACCTTCTGGGTGACCGTCGGCAGCCGGGTCGTCGGTCTGGTCGTCGCGGTCGTCGTGAACCTCGTCACCCTCGGCGCCATGTACCGCGTGCTCAGCCGGATCCGGATCCCGTGGCGCAACCTCTTCGGCGGCGCGCTCCTCGGCAGCCTGGTGCTCTCGCTCCTGAGCGTCGCCAGCAGTGCCGTGATCGCCGGGGCCTCCCGCAACCCGTTGCTCGCGACCTTCGCCGTGTTCATCGGCCTCATGCTGTGGTTCAACCTCGTGAGCCGCGTCATCCTCGCCTCCGCTGCGTGGATCGCCGTGGGGCTCGACGACCAGGGCATCAGTGTGCGCACGACGACGCCGGAGGAGCAGGCGGCCGAAGAGCTGGCGGCCAGGAGACTGATCGCCGAGGCGGAACTGCGGGAGGCTCGCGAATCCCTCCGGCGCGCCAAGGGCCCGGCGGTCTGGTTCGCCCGCCGGCGCGTCCGGCACGCCGAGGAGGCCTCGGCCGAGCTCATCCGAGAGCACGGCGAAGCCCCCGAGTCGCCACCGGCGGACGCGTCGGACCCACCCCATCGCCGACGCCCGGGCGGACGCCGGGGCCAGGGCGTTGTCGGCCCCCGCGACTAAGCTGGAGGCATGTCTGCACCCCTCCGCATCGCCAGTGTCAACGTCAACGGAGTCCGCGCGGCCTTCCGCAAGGGGATGGGCGACTGGCTCGAAGACCGCGGGGTCGACATCCTCGCCCTGCAGGAGGTCCGCGCCGCGACGAGCGACCTCGAGACGCTCTTCGGACCGGAGTGGAACATCCTGCACGATGCCGCGACCGCCAAGGGGCGCGCCGGCGTCGCGATCGTCAGCCGTCGCTCGGCGGGCATCCACCGCGTCGCCCTCGGAGCCGACGACTTCGACAGCGCGGGTCGGTGGATCGAGGCCGACTTCGACGTCGACGGCACCCGCGTCACGGTCGTGAGCACCTACGTGCACTCCGGCGAGGTCGACACCCCCAAGCAGGTCGAGAAGTTCCGCTTCCTCGAGGCGATGCTCGAGCGGCTGCCCGCACTGCGCGAGCACAACCCGCTGTCCCTCGTCGTCGGCGACCTCAACGTCGGCCACACCGAGCTCGACATCAAGAACTGGAAGGGCAACGTCAAGCGTGCCGGCTTCCTGCCCGCCGAACGGTCCTACTTCGACCGCTACCTCGGCCCGGCGGGCGAGACCGTGACGGGCGTCGACGGCGTGACCGGCACCGGCCTCGGCTGGGTCGACATCGGGCGCCAGTCCGCCGGCCAGGTCCCCGGTCCCTACACCTGGTGGTCCCAGCGCGGCCAGGCCTTCGACACCGACACCGGCTGGCGCATCGACTACCAGCTCGCCACCCCCGAGCTCGCAGCACTCGCGTCCGGTTACACGATTGACCGCGCCGCGGCATACGACCAGCGATGGTCCGATCACGCCCCCGTCGTCGTCGACTACGCCGTCTGACCCTTCGGCATCACGCCACCCCACCACTCCGTGCCCCGGCTCCGGCCGCTCATCCCTCTGCGAGAACCCATATGACCAAGCCACGCCTGTACTCCGGCATGCAGCCCTCCGCCGACTCGCTCCACCTCGGCAACTACATCGGCGCCCTCCTGCAGTGGAAGCAGATGCAGCAGGAGCACGACGCCTTCTTCAGCATCGTCGACCTGCACGCGATCACGGTGCCGCAGGACCCCGCCGAGCTCCGCGAGAAGACCCGCCGCACGGCCGCCCAGTACATCGCCGCAGGCATCGACCCATCGGCGTCGACCCTGTACGTCCAGTCGCACGTCCCGGCGCACGCACAGCTCGCCTGGGTGCTCAACACGATCACCGGCATGGGCGAAGCAGCGCGCATGACGCAGTTCAAGGACAAGTCGGCCAAGCATGGGCGCGACGCCTCGTCGGTCGGTCTCTTCGCCTACCCGATCCTCATGGCTGCCGACATCCTGCTCTACCAGACCGACATCGTGCCGGTCGGCGACGACCAGCGACAGCACATCGAGCTCACGCGCGACCTCGCCGAGCGGTTCAACGCCCGCTTCGGCGACACCTTCGTCGTCCCGAAGGCGCAGATCCAGAAGGACTCCGCACGCATCTACGACCTCCAGAACCCGACGTCGAAGATGTCGAAGTCCGCCGAGACCCCGGCGGGGATCATCTGGTTGCTCGACGAGCCGAAGGTCACGCAGAAGAAGATCATGCGTGCCGTGACCGACAACGACGGCGTCATCGCCTTCGACGCGCAGGAGAAGCCCGGTGTCTCGAACCTGCTGAGCATCTACTCCGCGATCACCGGCTCCCCCATCGAGGCAGTCGTCGGCGAGTTCGAAGGTCGTGGCTACGGCGACCTCAAGAAGGGCCTCGCCGAGGTCGTCGTGGGCGAACTCGAGCCGGTCCGTGCCCGCGCGCTCGAGCTCCTCGACGACCCCGCCGAGCTCGACCGCCTGCTCGCGGTCAACGCCGCGCGCGCGACCGAGGTCGCCGAGCAGACCCTCGCCGAGGTCTACGACCGCGTCGGACTCCTCCGCCCCGCCTGATCCCGCCGTCCGTTCGCAACTCCTGCTCGTCACTGTCCGCAGGACCACACTCACCGCACTCACCGCGCGGCCGCGTAGTACCCACGCGGTGAGCAGGAGTTGTGCGCACGTCCCCGATCAGACCGGTGATCGCTGCCGCGACGAGCCCGGGCTCATGCACCACATGCTGGTAGAGCGGTCGCAACGTCATCAGCCCGCGCGAGGCGGCTCTGAGGTCGCGGGTGCGGTCTGCGACGGCGTGCGACCACCCCTCATGATGGGCTCGACTGTCGACCTCGATCAACAACGACTCAGCCACCAGGAGATCACCGCGTCCACCCTCCGCCAGGCGGGGCTGCACTTCGTACGACAGACCGAGGCTGCGGACGATCAAGCGCAGGAGTGTCTCCGGACCTGACTCGGCGCGTCCATCGATCAACGCCATGAGCGCATGAAAGCGTTCGGGGACCAGGGCGAAGACTCGTCGGAGGTCGGGCTCATCCACCAACCCGAGATGGACCGCGCTGTCGAGCGTCGCGAGTGCCATGCGCGGCGACTGGCACCGGATGGACTGGGCCAGTGCGTCGATGATCGACACGTCGCAGTCGAACGTGCCGCACGGCTGATCAAGCGGTCGCCAGTGGAGAGTGAACGCCCGTCGATCGCTGGTAGCCAGCCGTCGGTCCTCCGCCCGCGGTCCGCGAAGTCGTGAGGCGCTGCGGTCCACATGCACATGGACCCGGGTGGCGTCGAACACGAACACACCACGGGCGGCCAGGGTGGACAGGCATGCTCGCCTCCCCCCGATGCGCACTGCGGCACGGAGGTCATCGTGTACTCCGGGGAGCGCGTATCGATCGCGCCGCACGCGAACGATCGTTCCGTCACGCACCGCCTGGGTGATCTCAGGCGGTCGCATACCTTCCTCGAGAAGCGTCGAGCGGGTGAGGATCGTGTGACCAGAAGCTGCACTGTCCATCCATCGAGGTTCGGGGCACCGATCGAGCGGTCGGTCTCACGCGGCTGCTTCGTCGTCGGTCGGGGAATACGGGAGCACTGTGGAGGAGGGTCACGGTCGGGGCGTGACCGTCGCGCGCGGTTCACAACTCCTGCTGGCCACTGGCCAACGCTCAGGATTGACCCCCCGGGAGGCACCACAGCAGCGACGAGCAGGAGTTATGCGCCTGTGGGACACCCATCTCGACAAGATGGGGGTCGGAGCGAGTCTCGCGGGAGGCAGCGAGTTCGCGTAGAACTCCTGCGCCTGACCGGCCCGGTCGGCGCGGGCAGGCGGAATGGCGCGGTTGCTCCCGAGTCGGTCCTCAAGCTGCAGGAGTTGTGCGCAGGTGCACCCTTCTGGGAGCGGCACGAGGACGGACGACAGAACGGCCCGCCCTCCGCGAGGAGGACGGGCCGTTCCGATCGGTCGGGACTACTGCACGTCGTCGTCGACCCAGTCGAAGGTCTTCGTGACGGCCTTCTTCCAGTTGCGGTAGAGGCGGTCGCGCTCCGCGGAGTCCATGTTGGGCTCCCAGCGCTTGTCCTCCTGCCAGTTCTTCGCGAGGTCGTCGAGGTCGGACCAGAAGCCGACGGCGAGACCGGCCGCGTAGGCCGCGCCGAGCGCCGTGGTCTCCGCGACGACCGGTCGGATGACCGGGACGCCGAGGATGTCGGCCTGGAACTGCATGAGCGTGTCGTTGGCGGTCATGCCGCCGTCGACCTTGAGCTCCGTCAGCGGGACACCCGAGTCGGCGTTGACGGCGTCGATGACCTCGGCCGTCTGGAACGCGGTCGACTCGAGGGCCGCCCGGGCGATGTGGCCCTTGTTGACGTACCGGGTGAGCCCGACGAGCGCACCGCGGGCGTCCGGACGCCAGTACGGCGCGAACAGCCCGGAGAACGCCGGCACGAAGTACGCGCCACCGTTGTCCTCGACGGTCTTGGCGAGCGCCTCGACCTCGGGAGCGGAGGAGAACATGCCGAGGTTGTCGCGCAGCCACTGGACGAGCGAACCGGTCACGGCGATCGAACCCTCGAGCGCGTAGTGCGGCTTCGCGTCGCCGAGCTTGTAGCCGAGCGTCGTCAGCAGACCGTTCTCGGAGTGGACGATCTCCTCACCGGTGTTGAAGATGATGAAGTTACCGGTGCCGTAGGTGTTCTTGGCCTCGCCCTGCTGGAAGGCGGCCTGACCGAAGGTCGCCGCCTGCTGGTCGCCGAGGATGCCGGCGATCGGCGTCTCGCGGAGCAGGCTGTCGTCGGACGCGTGGCCGTAGATCTCGGAGGAGCTCTTGATCTCCGGGAGCATCGACTTCGGGACGCCGAACGCCTTGAGGATCTCGTCGTCCCACTGCAGGGTCTCGAGGTCCATGAAGAGCGTGCGCGAGGCGTTGGTGACGTCGGTGACGTGCACGCCGCCGTTGACACCACCGGTGAGGTTCCAGATGACCCAGCTGTCGGTCGTGCCGAAGAGAAGGTCGCCCGCCTCGGCCTTCTCGCGAGCACCCTCGACGTTCTCGAGGATCCAGACGATCTTCGTACCGGAGAAGTAGGTCGCCAGCGGCAGGCCGACGGTCTTCTTGAAGCGCTCGACGCCACCGTCCGCAGCGAGGCGGTTCACGATGTCCTGCGTGCGCGTGTCCTGCCAGACGATCGCGTTGTAGACGGGCTGACCGGTGGTCTTGTCCCAGACGACGGCGGTCTCGCGCTGGTTCGTGATGCCGATGGCAGCGATGGCGTGCCGGGTGATGTTGGCCTTGCTGAGTGCCTGGCCGATGACCTCGCGGGTGTTGTTCCAGATCTGGTTCGGGTTGTGCTCGACCCAGCCGGCCTTCGGGAAGATCTGCTCGTGCTCGAGCTGGCCCGTCGAGACGATCGATCCGCTCTTGTCGAAGACGATGGCCCGGGAACTCGTCGTCCCCTGGTCGATTGCGATGACGTAGTCCGCCATTGGATACTCCTTCGTTGCGTGCGTTGCGAGGTGAGGCACCGGAACCGGTACCCCGGGGTGCCGCGGCGGTGATCGTGTCCGGTCACCGCCGCAGCGTCAGGTCAGACGGCCGGGAGCAGCACCATCGAGGCGAGGGCCGCGAGGACACCACCGAGCAGGGGGCCGACGACCGGCACCCAGGCGTAGGACCAGTCGCTCTTGCCCTTGCCCTTGATGGGGAGGAGGGCGTGGGCGATGCGCGGACCGAGGTCACGTGCCGGGTTGATCGCGTAGCCGGTCGGGCCACCGAGGGAGGCGCCGATACCGACGACGAGCAGGGCGACGGGCAGGGCGCCGAGGGCTGCGAGTCCCCCGGGGACGCCCTCGATGACCACGGCGTCGGGGCCGGTCTTGCCGAAGGACATCACGACGAAGACGAGGACGAAGGTCGCGATGACCTCGGTCACGAGGTTCCAGCCGTAGCTGCGGATCTCCGGACCGGTCGAGAAGACGCCGAGCTTCTTGCCCGGGTCCTCCTCCTGGTCGAAGTGCTGCTTGAAGGCGAAGTACGTCAGTACGGCACCGATGAAGGCACCGACCATCTGCGCCGCCCAGTAGACGAGCGCCGTACCGAAGTCGATCGACCCCGTGGTGAGGAAGCCGATGGTGACGGCGGGGTTCAGGTGTCCGCCGGAGGCGTAGGACACCGTGACACCGGCGAACACCGCGAGGCCCCAACCGAAGTTGATGAGCAGCCAGCCGCCACCGAGGCCCTTGGATTTCGTGAGGATCGCCGTGGCGACCACACCGGTACCGAGGAGGACGAGCATCGCCGTCCCTACGGTCTCGGAGAGGAAGATGGTTCCGAGGTTCATGTCTTCATTGACCTTTCATAGGTGTGGCCGCGTGGGGGCCGACGCCGCGGCGCGAGCCCCCCTGGGCGAGGTTGCACTGACCAGTTGCTTGTAAGGTAGCCAGCTCCTGTTGCACAGGACAAGGGCCTTGCCTGCACATTCGTGCATTATGAGAACGCCGGGGCCTCCTTGGCGGCGTCGACCCGGAGGTCGACCTGGTGGGCGTCGCGCAGGCGGTCGAGCGCTGCGGTGATCTGCGCGGTCCGCTCGGCGTCGTCCCACCCGAGGACACCGCCGACGACGCGGGCGATCTCGTCGACGAGGCCGGCGGTCAGCGATCCGGTGAAGGCGAGGCTCGTGCGGCGGTGCAGCACGTCGGAGAGGTGCACGACCTGCTCCTGCTCGACGAGGAACTCCAGCTCCTGCACGCTGTAGTCGGCAGCGCCCTGCAAGCGGTCGTCGCCGTGCTCGGACAGGTGCTCGAGGAGTGCGGCGGCCTTCGTGCCGTACCGGCCCAGCAGCTGCTCGGCACGCTTGGCACCGGTGCCGTCCTCGTGGGCGGCGACCCAGGTGCGCGTCGCCGAGTCGGTGCGCGGGAAGCCGGCGCCGCCGCCGATCGCGAGTCCGAGGGTCTCCACGGGGCGCGGGGCGCCGATGG
The DNA here is from genome assembly GCF_015350715.1 of Plantibacter sp. VKM Ac-2876. Lineage (NCBI taxonomy): Bacteria > Bacillati > Actinomycetota > Actinomycetes > Micrococcales > Microbacteriaceae > Plantibacter > Plantibacter sp. VKM Ac-2876. The sequence goes on from NZ_JADKSI010000004.1 coordinate 432,275, forward strand.
TGTTGAGCACGTCCGTGCTGAGGTGCTCGGCGAGGGCCCGGAAGGTGGTCCACTTGCCACCCACGAGGCTGAACACGGTGGTGGACGGACGTGCAGCGGCGGCCCGGCGCTCGATCCGGTAGTCGCGAGACACGAAGCCGGGGGCCTCGTCGTCGTGCTTCGGAAGCGGGCGGATGCCGGAGAACCGGTAGACGATCTGCTCGCGCGAGGTCGCGATGGTCGGGAAGACATGCTTCACGAGGTCGAAGAAGTAGTCGACCTCCTCCTCGGTGCAGACGCTCGGGGTGCTCGGGTCGGCGTCGATGTCGGTCGTGCCGACCATGACCTTGCCCTTGAGCGGGTAGATGAGGACGATGCGGCCGTCCTCGTGCTCGAAGAAGATCTCGCGCCCCTTGGTGGCCGCGTAGAGCTCCGGGTTGTCGAGGACGATGTGCGAGCCCTTCGTGCCACCCATGTAGGTCGTCGGCTCGCCAAGGCCGGCGTTCGTGAGGTCGGTCCAGGGGCCGGAGGTGTTGACCACGACGTCGCTCGTCACGGTGAAGGTCTGGCCGGTGACGGTGTCGCGGAGCTCGACGCCGTCGGCTCCCATACCGACCGCCTCGACGTAGTTGACGGCGCGGGCGTGCGGGCCGGCGGCGAGGCCGTCCATGAGGACGTCGAGTGCGAGACGCTCCGGGTCGTGCATGGAGGCGTCGTAGTAGGTCGCCGTGTACTTGAGGCCCGGGTTCATCTTCGGCAGGTCGGCGAGGGACTTCTTGCGGCCGTGGAAGCGGTGACGCGGCACGCTGCCACCGTCGCGGGAGAAGGAGTCGTACGCGGTGAGGCCGACCTTGATGAGCAGCGCACCACGCTCCTGCGGCTTGCCCTGCTTGTGGGTGAGGAAGCGCAGCGGTGCGGAGAGGATGCCCGAGAAGGTCGAGAAGATCGGGACCGTGGTCTCGAGCGGCTTCACGTAGTGCGGGGCGATCTTGATGAGCCCGTTCCGCTCCTGCACCGACTCCTGGACGAGTCGGAACTCGCCGTTCTCGAGGTAGCGGATGCCGCCGTGGATCATGTGGCTCGACGCGGCGGAGGCACCGGATGCCCAGTCGTTGCGTTCCACGAGCGTGACGTCGACGCCCTGGAGCGCGAGGTCGCGGAAGGTCGCGATGCCGTTGATGCCGCCGCCGATGATGAGCACCGACGCCTGCGGGCGGTCGATGACGGACTGGACGGTGGAACGGGGAGCTGACGACTTGAGGGACATGAGATGCCTCGCTTCTTCGCGGTTGGTACGCGACGCTGCCGGGATTGCGCGCCGCTGAATGATGTGACTGAATACATCGTGACACCCGCTGCAACTCTGAACAGCCCTAGTGAACAAACGTGCAAGGAGACCCGATGTCGCTCGCAGACGCGCTCAGCCAGCCGGACCGGACGGCCGAGGCGCTCCGCGCCGCGCAGCTGTATTACGTGCAGGACCTCACCATGGAGGCCATCGCCCAGGAGCTCCACACCTCCCGGTCGTCGGTCTCACGCCTGCTCGGATATGCGCGGGAAAGCGGGCTCGTCGACATCCAGGTGCGCTCCCCGCACGACATGCCGTCGCGGCTCGAGGCGGAGTTCCGTGACCGCTTCGGCGTGACCGCCCACATCGTCCCGGTCCCCGACCACACGAGCGACATCGACCGACTGGAGCGGGTCGCCCTCTCGGCTGCACGTTTTCTCGGCTCGGTGTTCGACTCGAACATGACGCTCGGTCTGGCATGGGGCTCGACCGTGAGTGCGGTGGCGAGGCACCTCACCCCCAAGCGGACCCACAACTCGCAGATCGTCCAGCTGAACGGCGCGGCCAACACGCGCACCTCGGGCATCCTCTACGCGAGTGAGATCCTGCATCGGTACGCGGACGCCTACGGGGCCTACGCGCAGCAGTTCGCGGTGCCGGCCTTCTTCGACGACCCGTCGACCAAGCTCGCCCTCTGGCGGGAGCGCAGCATCCGCCGGGTGCTCGAGATCCAACGCCGCATGGACGTCGCGCTGTTCGGTCTCGGTTCGCAGCTCTCGGGTGTGCCCAGCCACGTCTACGTCGGCGGCTACCTCGACGACAGCGACTTCGAGGCGCTCGCGAGCGCCGGCGCCGTCGGGGACGTCGCGACCGTGTTCTTCAGGGCCGACGGTTCCTGGCGCGACATCCCCTTCAACAACCGTGCGTCCGGGCCCGACCTCGACGTGCTGCGCGGCGTCTCCCGTCGGATCTGCGTGGTCGCGGGAGCCGCCAAGGTGCCCCCGCTCCTCGGGGCGTTGGCGGGCGGACTCATCTCCGACCTCGTTGTCGACGAGGGAACCGCCCGCGCCGCGATCGACCAGCACGACGCCCAGCGCTGAGGTGCTCGGACCTGCACCCGAGCACCCCGCGCTGCACTGCCGAGACGACGGGCTGGCTGCGACCGGCTGGACGTGGTGGTCGTCTCGCCGACGATCACGTCTCCGAGGAAGCAAGTGTCATCGACCCGGTCGTGTCGTCAGCCGTGGCGCGATCCAAGCGAGACCGCGACGACGCCGATCACTCCGTGCTTCCAGTACCCCGCGAGCTCGACGAAACGATCACCGATCAGCCAGTCCGCTCTGGGCCCGCTGGACGCTGCGGCTGCTGATTCCTCCGGCAAGCCGTAGACGGCTGACAGGGTTCGGGACAGGGCGTCATATGAAGCATGAAGAGCTGCGACGTCAGTGGGCTGCGCCTGATACGGATAGAGCGTGAGCGCCTGCTCATCATCACTCGACCACCACGTACCTGTGCAGCCCGGCCAACGCAGTTCGAATTCCCAGAGTCCGGGCATCACCGGTCGGAGCGGCGAACGGCCAACCCCGGACAGCCAGTCCTCCCGAGGGGTGCCGGCGGGCCAGCCCATCTCGAGCAAGCTGCACACCAGGTCTGTGACCTGGGCAGCGTTCGGTACATCCGGCGACATCCTCACCACGTCGGCTCCGCCCTCATCAGCAGTGCGCCGCTGGTTCTGCGGGAACTACGGCTTTGGACGCCGCCCGAGTGCCGCTCGCGTCAGCAAACCAGAGAGCCCACCTCGTGATCGGCGGGCACGTCGACGACAAATAGGACTCGCAATCCCAGCGGAAGTTCGGGCCATACGCAGGCTTCATCTTGTTCATCAGCGAGTTGCACGCCGCCAAGCTGCTGATGTTGCGTTCGAACAACGACCACTGGAGCATACGAGACGACGCGCCGGATTCAGAGCGCTCCACCTGAACCAGCTGCTCACTGTGCGATGGGCTGACGTGAGGCACGATCGTCGGTGCTGGGGCAAATGCGCCGCAGCAGATGACAACTGCGCCCGCCGCGAGAGACATGAGGGACCGCGAGAGGATTCGCATGGTGTTCTCCTATCTGTACGGGGCGCGAGTTCCCGCGCCCGATCTGATTTCGTTCCATTACCGTATATATATGTAGAATTTAAGTTCTAGTCGGTAAAAATACCTCTTGCGGGAAGCTCGAAAATCGCCGACAATCAGGCAGTCCGGGCAGCCGTGAGCATCGTCACAGTTCGTCGGAATAGATGGGTGTCTCAGGCCGTTGACCTAGAATCGACAACACGTAACGTGCTCCGGGGTCGGTGAGAGTCCGAACCGGCGGTGATAGTCCGCGACCCGTGTCTCGCGCAAGCGAGGCCCGGTTGACCTGGTGGAACTCCAGGACCGACGGTTATGAACGCGTCTGCTCGCAGGCGGCGTTCGAGTCCGGATGGAAGGAAGCACGGGCGTCGGCCGATGGTCGACGCCGGCGAGCACCTGCCCGCGACCCCGGAACTCGTGTCAGTACCGACCGAGATGACGGACAGATGAGCGCAGGAACCGAGGCACCGCAGGCGAGTGTCCGCGAGGAGCAGGCCATGCTGCGCGCGCTCGAACTCGCCGCCAACGGCCCGGCCCGCGGCGTCAACCCCCGCGTCGGCTGCGTCATCCTCGACGCCGACGGCACCGTGCTCGCCGAGGGCTGGCACCGTGGAGCCGGCACCCCGCATGCGGAGGTCGACGCCCTGTCCCACCTCGCGTCCGGGGCGGCCCGCGGCGCGACCGCCGTCGTCACCCTGGAACCCTGCAACCACACGGGCCGGACCGGACCGTGTGCCGTCGCCCTCCTCGAGGCCGGTGTCGAGCGCGTCGTGTTCGCCGTGGACGACCCCGGCCACCACTCCGGAGGTGGAGCGGAACGACTCCGCGACGGCGGCGTGACCGTCGTCGGCGGCGTGCTCGCCGGACCTGCGGAGGACCTCCTCGGTGACTGGCTCACCAGCGCCCGCCTCGGGCGTCCGCTCGTGACGGTGAAGTGGGCCTCGAGTCTCGACGGGCGGATCGCCGCGAGCGACGGCACGAGCCGCTGGATCACCGGAGATGCCGCGCGCGACGACGTCCACCGTCGGCGGGCCGCCCACGATGCGATCCTCGTCGGCACCGGGACGGTCCTCGCCGACGACCCGAGCCTCACCGCCCGCGACGACCGCGGCGACCTCCTGCCCGAGCAGCCCCTGCCCGTCGTCATGGGCGATCGCCCGATCCCCCGGGACGCCGCCGTCCACCGCCACCCCCGGCCGGTCGTCGTCCACCACGGGCATGATCCGGCTGCGCTGCTCGCCGAGCTCCGCGCCGCGGGCGTCCGGAGCGTGTTCATCGAGGGCGGCCCGACCATCGCCACGGCGTTCCTCCGCGCAGGACTCGCCGACACGGTCCTCACCTACCTCGCCCCGGTGCTCCTCGGCGGCCCTCGCCTCGCGATCGGCGACCTCGGTGTCGACACCATCGGCGAAGCGATCCGCCTCACCACCGTCGGCGTCGAACCACTCGGCGACGACCTCCTCGTCATCACGACACCCGACCGCAGCGCTTCCGCCTCGGCCGTCCACGACCTCACCGCCTGACCCCCAGAGAACGGACCACCCATGTTCACGGGCATCATCGAAGAACTCGGCACCATCGTCGCCATCGACCACGGCGAGGACTCGGCACGTTTCACCGTCCGCGGCCCGCTCGCCCTCGAGGGCACCCGGCACGGGGACTCCATCGCCGTGAGCGGTGTCTGCCTCACCGTCGTCGAGCAGACCGGTGAGACGTTCACCGCCGACGTCATGGCCCAGACCCTCGCGATGAGCTCGCTCGACGGCGTCACGGTCGGATCTCCGGTCAACCTCGAACGCGCGGCCCGCGTCGGCGACCGCCTCGGTGGCCACATCGTCCAAGGGCACGTCGACGGCACCGGCACCGTCCTGGCCACGGTGCCCGGCGAGGCCTGGCGCGTCGTGCGCGTCTCGCTCCCCGCGGCACTCGCGCCGCTCGTCGTCGACAAGGGATCGATCACCGTCGACGGCGTCTCGCTCACCGTCAGCGCCATCAGCGCACCGGACGCGCCGGAAGCCTGGTTCGAGGTGTCCCTCATCCCCGAGACGCTGGCCGCGACGACGCTCGGCGACCGGGTCCCCGGCGACCGCGTGAACCTCGAGACCGACATCCTCGCCCGGCACGTCGAGCGCATGCTCGCATTCAGCCGTCTCGAGTCGGCATTCCCCAGCAGCATCGGCCAGGATCCGCAGTCCGCGGACCCGGTCGGCACCACCGCCACCGGAAGGGGCAACGCATGAGCATCGCCAGCATCCCGGAGGCCCTCGAGGCACTCCGCCAGGGCCGACCGGTCATCGTGGCCGACGACGAGGGCCGAGAGAACGAGGGCGACGTGATCCTCGCCGCGGAGTCCGCCACCCAGGAGTGGATCGCGTGGACGGTCCGACACTCCTCCGGATTCATCTGCGCACCGATGACGAACGAGATCGCCGACCGGCTGGCCCTCCCGCCGATGGTCGCGCTCAACGAGGACCCCCGAGGCACCGCGTACACCGTCACGGTCGACGCGGCCGACCGGCTCAGCACCGGCATCAGCGCCGCCGACCGCGCCCACACCCTGCGCGTGCTCGCCGACCCGGCGTCCGTGCCCGCCAGTCTGTCGCGCCCCGGACACATCGTCCCGTTGCGCGCCGTCGACGGCGGGGTGCGCGAGCGCGACGGGCACACGGAGGCGGCCGTCGACCTCATGAAGCTCGCGGGGCTGGTCCCCGTCGGGGCGATCTCCGAGATCGTCGCCGACGACGGCGAGATGATGCGCCTGCCCGGCCTCATCGCGCTCGGGGAGCGGGAGGGTGTGCTCGTCACGACGATCGCCGCACTCATCGCCTTCCTCGAGGAGAACCCCGACGCGGCTGCGGTCTGCGCCGAGGAACGCGCCGCCCAGGCGGCCATCCCCGAATCGTCGAACGTGTCGTTCGAGGTGGAGACGACGGTCCCGACGACGCACGGCTCGTTCCGCTTGCGCGCCTACCGCGACCGCAGGACCGGTGCCGACCACGTCGCCATCATCGCCGGCGACCCGCAGGCCACCGGCGCGCTCGTGCGCGTCCACTCGGAGTGCCTGACCGGTGAGGCGTTCGGCTCGCTCAAGTGCGAGTGCGGTCCGCAGCTCGACAGCGCCCTCGACACCATCCAGCGCCATGGCGGTGTCGTCGTCTACCTGCGCGGGCACGAAGGGCGCGGCATCGGCCTCGTCAACAAGCTGCGCGCCTACCGGTTGCAGGAGGACGGTCTCGACACCCTCGACGCCAACCTCGCACTCGGGCTGCCGGCCGACGCCCGCGACTACACGGCGGCGAGCGCGATCCTGACGGACCTCGGCATCACCTCCGTGCGCCTGCTCTCGAACAACCCGGAGAAGGAGCGACAGCTCACGAACCACGGCATCGCCGTGAGCGAGCGCGTCCCGCTGGTGGTCGGCGTCGGCCTGTTCAACGAGGGCTACCTCGAGACGAAGCGCGACCGCATGGGCCACAGCATCGGGTTCGAGCTCGCACCGGAACCACACCCCCACCAGTAGTTCAGCCGCCCCTCGATTCCCTCGAGGAGCGAGACCACCACCACCCCCTCGACGCACTCGGGGGACGAAGACAGGAGACCGCATGAGCGGCGAAGGATCCCCCACCATCAGTGTCGACGGCACCGGCCTCGACATCGTCGTGATCGCCGGCACCTGGCACGAGACCATCACCGACGGTCTCATCGCCGGAGCCGTCAAGGCCCTCGATGCGAGCGGGGCCAACCACCGTCTCGTGCGGGTCCCCGGGAGCTTCGAACTCCCGGTCGTCGCCAAGGCCGCCCTCGAGGCCGGGGCCGACGCGGTCGTCGCACTCGGGGTCATCATCCGTGGCGGCACGCCGCACTTCGAGTACGTCTCCGACGCCGCGACGAGTGGCCTCACGCAGGTCAGCATCCAGACGGGCAAGCCCGTCGGCTTCGGCGTCCTCACCCTCGACGACGAGAAGCAGGGGCTCGACCGCGCAGGGCTGCCCGGGTCGAAGGAGGACAAGGGGGCGGAGGCCGCCGATGCCGCCGTCGCCACCGCGGTCGTCCTCCGCGAGCTGCGCGGCTGACCCGACCAGAGGCGCATCACGCGGCATTCCGGTATCGGCATTCGCCCTGCCGGGCAACCGAATACCGGAATGCCGTACTTCGGCGTACAGTGTCATGGTCCTGCCACAAGCGGGCGAACCTCTGATCCTGCCGTCGTCGGCGGGCGTGCGCGACCGGTGCTGATGCTTCGACGGCGTCCATTCCCGAACCGAAACGCGCACGCATGTCTCTCGAAGCAACCCCAGTCACCAAGGCCCCGGTCAATCCGCGCTCCCGAGTCGTCCTCGCCAGCCTCATCGGCACGACGATCGAGTTCTACGACTTCTACGTCTACGCGACGGCCGCCGTCCTCGTCTTCCCGCACCTCTTCTTCCCGAGTGAGGACCCGACCGCGGGTCTCCTCGCCTCCTTCGCCGTGTTCGGCGCCGCGATGGTCGCCCGCCCCGTCGGCGCCGTCATCTTCGGGCACCTCGGCGACAAGCGTGGTCGGAAGGCGACCCTCGTCGGAGCCCTGCTCACCATGGGGATCGCGACCTTCCTCATCGGCCTGCTGCCGACCTACCAGCTCGTCGGCTGGGTCGCCCCGCTGCTCCTCGTGATCCTCCGCATCGGTCAGGGCTTCGCGCTCGGCGGCGAGTGGTCCGGTGCCGCCCTCGTGGCGACGGAGAACGCGCCGACCGGCAAGCGTGCCCTGTTCGGCACGTTCCCGCAGCTCGGTGCGCCGATCGGCTTCATCATCGCCAACGGACTCTTCCTGATCATCGCGGCGATCCTCCCGAGCGACGACCCGTCCATGCCGTCCGAGGCCTTCCTCGAGTGGGGCTGGCGCATCCCGTTCCTCTTCTCCGTCGTCATGGTGATCGTCGGCCTCTGGGTCCGTCTCCGCCTCGTCGAGAGCAACGCGTTCACAAATGCGAAGGAGCAGGGCAAGGTGCAGCGGTCGCCGCTCGCGAGCGTCATCAAGCTGCACTGGCGCAAGCTGCTCCTCGGCACCTTCTTCATGCTCGCCACCTACGTGCTCTTCTACCTGATGACGACGTTCTCCCTGAGCTACGGCCGCGCGCCGCTCGACGCACCGGTCGCCGGGCTCGGCTACAGCTACACGACCTTCGTGCTCATGCTCATCGCCGGCGTGGTCTTCTTCGGGATCTTCACGCTCGTGTCCGGTCCCTTCGCCGACAAGTACGGACGCCGCAAGACGCTCATCGTCGTGACGAGCGCGATCCTCGTGTTCGGGCTCGTCTGGGTCCCGCTGCTCGGCGCCGGGTTCACCGGGGTCATGATCTGGCTCATCATCGGATTCAGCCTCATGGGGTTCACCTTCGGACCGATGGGCGCTCTGCTGCCCGAACTGTTCCCCACGAATGTGCGGTACACCGGGTCGGGGATCTCGTACAACGTGTCGTCGATCCTCGGCGCAGCGGTCGCACCGTTCATCGCCGTCGCGCTGTGGAGCGCCGGCGGGGGCAGCCCGTTCTGGGTCGGCGTCTACCTCTCGGCGATGGCCCTGATCACGCTCGTCGCCCTCATCGTCTCCAAGGAGACCAAGGACGTCGACATCGACGCCTGATCGAGGCGATCACCGAGGGCCGGTGCGTGGAGGACATCTCCACGCACCGGCCCTCGGTGCGTCCGCGCTCGGTGCGTCGGCTTCGGGCTCGGTGCGTGCGACCGTCGCCTAGAGTTGAACCACGGTGCGCCGTCGCCATGGACGTCTCGGAGCCGCGCGCCGCACCTCGGAGGAAGAGCACCATGAGCACCCCAGCGCGCCCGGCACGCAGCCGCAACCCGTTCAGCCGACCGAAGGACGACGGTCCCCGCGCGAGCCTCAAGCAGCTCATGCCGTACATCTTCGAGCACCGCTCGATCCTCATCGTCGTCATCATCCTGAGCGTCATCGGAGCAGCCGCGTCACTCGCCCAGCCGCTCATCGTCAGCCAGGTGATCGGCGTCGTCGAAGCGGGCCGGTCGCTCGGCAACCTGGCGTGGCTCCTCGTCGGGCTCGTCGTGGTCTCCGGCGTCATCAGCGGGTACCAGCACTACCTCCTGCAGCGCGCCGGCACCGGGGTCGTGTACTCCTCCCGGCGCCAGCTGATCGCGCGCATCTTCCGGCTGCCGATCAGCCAGTTCGACACGCGCCGCACCGGCGACCTCGTCTCGCGGGTCGGCAGCGACACGACCATGCTCTACGCCGTCCTGACGCAGGGCTTCGTGGACGCCGTCGGCGGCGCCATCACCTTCCTCGGCGCGCTCATCGCCATGGCGATCATCGACCCCGTCCTGCTGGGTCTCACCCTCCTCGTCGTCATCGTCTCGGTCGTCGTGGTCGTCGCCCTGAGCGGACGCATCCGCGTCGCCAGCCGCGAGCAGCAGACCAAGGTGGGCGAGCTCGCCGCCGCGGTCGAGCGCGCCATCAGCTCCATCCGCACCATCCGGGCGTCCAACGCGACCGACCGCGAGATCGACGCGGTGGACGGCGTGGCCAAAGAGGTCTACGGCGTCGGCGTGCGGATCGCGAAGATCTCCTCGCTGGTCGTCCCGGTCGCCGGCATCGCCATGCAGACCTCGTTCCTGGTCGTCCTGGGCGTCGGTGGGTTCCGCGTCGCGTCCGGCGCCATCACCATCGCGAGTCTCGTCGCGTTCATCCTCTTCCTGTTCATGATGATCATGCCGCTCGGCCAGGCCTTCGGCGCGATCACGAGCGTCAACCAGGCGCTCGGAGCGCTCGGCCGGATCCAGGAGATCCTCGACCTGCCCGACGAGGGCGACGACGACGCGGCCATCGCCGCGCGGGTCGGACGTCCCGGGACAGCCTCCGCATCCGCTCCGGCGATCGAGTTCGACGGCGTCGAGTTCGCCTACCCGGACGCGGCGGTCATCGAGCGCGAACGGGCCGCAGCGGAGGCGCTCGCGACCGAGGCGCTGAGCGAGGGCACCAGCGCACCGGAGGTCGTCGCGGCCGATGCCGCCCGACTCACCGAGGCGCAGTCAGCGCTCGGTCGTCAGGTGCTCCGTGGGGTCTCCTTCGCCGCGATGCAGGGCAGACGCACGGCGCTCGTCGGACCGTCCGGCGCCGGCAAGAGCACCATCCTCGGGCTCATCGAACGCTTCTACGACCCGACCGCCGGTGCCATCCGCCTGGGCGGCGTCGACATCCGCACGATCCCCCGCGCCGACCTCCGGGACCAGATCGGGTACGTGGAACAGGACGCCCCGGTCCTCGCCGGCACGCTGCGCGACAACCTGCTGCTGTCGTCACCGGACGCGAGCGACGCCGACTGCGAGCGCGTGCTGCACGCGGTCAACCTCGGTGGGGTCCTCGACCGCAACCCGCTCGGTCTCGCCGCTCCGGTCGGCGAGGACGGCATCATGCTGTCGGGTGGCGAGCGGCAGCGCCTCGCCATCGCGCGCGCCATCCTCGCGGCTCCCCCGATCCTGTTGTTGGACGAGTCGACCTCGAGCCTCGACGGCGTCAACGAGCAGATGATGCGCGAAGCCATCGACGCGGTAGCGACGGGACGCACGCTCATCGTCATCGCGCACCGGCTCTCGACCGTCGTCGACAGCGATCAGATCGTCGTCCTCGAGGAGGGTCGGGTGGTCGGCGTCGGCACCCACAGCGACCTCGTGACCGAGGTCCCGCTCTACCGCGAACTCGCCAAGCACCAGCTCCTCGTGTGACGTTCCGCCCGCCCGCCCGTCGTCGGGCGGGCGAGCGGACACCTCAGGACCGGAGGCGGTAGCGCAGGGCGGCGAGTTCCGCACGGAGCGCGGCCGGGACCCGGTTGCCGAAGGTGTCGAAGAAGGACTCGGTGAGGTCGCACTCGGCGAGCCAGGACTCGCGGTCGACGGCGAACAGGGCGTCGAGGTCGGCGTCCGGCACGTCGATGCCGTCGAGGTTCAGCTCGTCGAGGACGGGCAACCGGCCGATCGCCGACTCCCGTGCGTCGACCTCGTGCTCGAGCCGCCGCACGATCCACTCGATGACCCGCGAGTTCTCGCCGAAGCCAGGCCACAGGAAGGAGCCGTCGGCGTCCTTCCGGAACCAGTTGACCTGGAAGATCCGCGGCGCCTTGCCGTGCTCGAGTGCACCGCCCACCCGCAACCAGTGACTCCAGTAGTCCGCCATGTTGTAGCCGCAGAACGGGAGCATCGCGAAGGGGTCGCGACGGAGCTCCCCGACCGTGCCCTCGGCGGCGGCGGTCTGCTCGGAGGAGATCGTCGCCCCCATGAACACGCCGTGCTCCCAGCTGCTGGCCTCGACCACGAGCGGGACGTTCGTGGCACGACGCCCGCCGAAGAGGATCGCGTCGAGCGGGACGCCGTCGGCCGCGTCCCAGTCGTCGGCGATCGACGGGCACTGCGCCGCCGCGACGGTGAACCGCGAGTTCGGGTGGGCCGCCGGGCGCCCCGACTCGGGCGTCCAGTCCTGCCCCTGCCAGTCGAGGAGGTGGGCGGGCGGCTCGGGGGTCAGCCCCTCCCACCAGACGTCTCCGTCGTCGCGGAGCGCGACGTTGGTGAAGATCGTGTTGCCCCACAGGGTGTCGACGGCTGTCGCGTTCGTGCCGGCGCCCGTGCCGGGTGCGACCCCGAAGAAGCCTGCCTCCGGGTTGATGGCGTACAGACGTCCGTCGTCGCCGGGCCGGATCCACGCGATGTCGTCGCCGAGGGTCTCGACCGTCCACCCGGGGATCGTCGGCCGCAGCATCGCGAGGTTGGTCTTGCCACAGGCCGAGGGGAACGCGGCGGCGATGTGGAACGCCCGGCCCTCCGGCGAGACGACCCGGACCAGCAGCATGTGCTCGGCCAGCCAGCCCTCGTCGCGTCCGATGACCGAGGCGATCCGCAACGCGAAGCACTTCTTCGCGAGGAGTGCGTTACCGCCGTAGCCGGAGCCGAACGACCACACTTCGCGCGTCTCCGGGAACTGGACGATGTACTTGGTGTCGTTGCACGGCCAGACCACGTCGGCCTGCCCTGCTTCGAGCGGAGCGCCGACCGAGTGGACGGTCCGGACCCACGGCTGTCCGTCGGCGATGAGCTCGAGGACGCGGTCGCCCATCCGCGTCATGATGCCCATGCTGAGGACCGCGTACGCCGAGTCGGTGATCTGGACGCCGAGCTGCGAGAGCGGCCCGCCGACCGCGCCCATCGAGAACGGTACGACGTACATCGTGCGGCCGCGCATGCTGCCGGCGAAGACCCCGTGCAGTTCGTCGCGCATCGCCGCGGGATCGCGCCAGTTGTTCGTCGGGCCGGCGTCCTCCTCCTGCTCGGAGCAGATGAAGGTGCGGTCCTCGACGCGCGCGACGTCGCGCGGATCGCTGCGGGCGAGGAAACTGTTCGGCCGCCACTCCGGGTTGAGCTTGATCAGCTTCCCCTCCTCGACGAGCTGGTGGGTGAGCCGGTGCGACTCGCTCGCGGAGCCGTCGACCCAGTGGATCGCGGACGGCTCCAGGAGGGCCGCCAGGTCGTCGACCCAGGCGTGCAGCTCGGCAAGGCCGCTCCGCTTCGGGCGCGGCACCGCTCGAAGCTCCGCGCGGGCGGCGGGAGCGGGTGCGGTGTCGGGAATCAGTGCTGCGATGGACATGCGTTCCTCCGGCGTTGGTGGGACGGTCAAGAAGTGGTCGTAGAGCCACCATGCGCCCGTATCGGTCGATCTTCACGGTCTTTCACCCTTCAAGATTCGCTGTTCTTTCGATACGGTGAAGGAATGACGCCGACTCCCGCATCGAACGCCGCCGCCGAACTCCTCACGCTCGGCCATCGGATCCGGCACTTCCGGACCCGAAGAGGCCTCACCCTCGACGACCTCGGCGAACGGGTCGGGCTGGCGGCGAGCCAGCTCTCCCTCATCGAGAACGGGAAGCGCGAGCCGAAGCTGTCGGTCCTGCAGGAGCTGACGGCCGCGCTCGGGGTCGACCTGACCGACCTCCTGTCGAAGGAGGCTCCGAACCCCCGCGCAGCGCTGGAGATCGAGCTGGATCGGCTTCAACGCAGTGCGCTCTACGGCGAGTTGACCCTGCCGATCGTCAAGCCGTCGAAGGGCATCCCCGACGAGGCCCTCCGCGCACTCGTGGGCCTGCACCGCGAACTGCAGCGGCACGCGAGCGAGGCGATCGCGACCCCGGAGGAGGCGCGGCGGGCCAACACCGAGTTGCGGGAGTGGATGCGGGAGCGCGACAACCACCTCCCCGAGATCGAGGAACTCGCGGAGTCGCGCGTGCTGCGCGCCGGGCACAGCACCGGCGCGCTCACCCACCGCACGGTGAGCATCATGGCGGAACAGCTCGGCTTCGACCTCATCTACGTCAACGACCTGCCGCACTCCGCCCGCAGCGTCACCGATCTCGAGAACGGGCGCATCTACCTGCCACCGGCCTCGATCCCCGGCGGGCACGGCCTGCGGTCCATGGCCCTGCAGGCGATGGCGCACCGCCTGCTCGGGCACCAGCGTCCGACGAGCTACGCCGAGTTCCTCCGGCAACGGCTCGAGATCAACTACTTCGCGGCGGCGGCGCTCATGCCGCAGACGGCCGCCGTGTCGTTCCTGCAGCAGGCCAAGCGCGACCGCAACCTGGCCGTCGAGGACTTCCGCGACGCCTTCGGGGTCACCCATGAGGCCGCGGCGCTGCGCCTGACCAACCTGGCGACCGCCCGGCTCGACATGCGCCTGCACTTCCTGCGGGTCTCCGAGGACGGGGCGATCTCGAAGGCCTATGAGAACGATGCGCTGCCGCTGCCCGTCGACGTGACGGGCGCGGTGGAGGGCCAGATCGTGTGCCGGAAGTGGAGCGCGCGGAACGCCTTCGCGCGGACGAACCGCACCACGGAGCTCTACCAGTACACCGACACCCCGGCCGGTACCTTCTGGTGCGCGACGCAGACCGGCACGACCGAGGCCGGGGAGTTCTCGATCTCGGTCGGCGTGCCCTGGGGCGAGGCGAAGTGGTTCCGCGGACGGGAGACCACGACGCGTGCGGTCTCCACCTGCCCGGACCCGACCTGCTGCCGTCGACCACCGTCGGACCTCGCGGACAAGTGGCGGGAGCAGGCCTGGCCGAGCGCCCGGTTGCACACCCACATCCTCTCCCCACTGCCGAGCGGCACCTTCCCGGGCGTCGACGACTCCGAGGTCTACGACTTCCTCGAGCGTCACGCGGCGGGCTGATCGCTCGGGGCGGCTACGCCGTCGCGTGTTCCCGGGGCGCTGCAGAACGCCCAGGCCGGGAGGTGCCCCTGGCGGATCAGCGACCCGACGGTCGCCGCCAGCGGGTGGTCCAGCTCCTCGTCGACCAGCTCGGCGAGGAAGGCGGCCGCGCGCGTGCTCTGACCGAGCGCCCACGACAGCCAGGCGAGCATGGCGAGCGGCGCGACGCGTGCCGACTCCGACGCTCGCGCCGCGACGCCGAGGAGCAGGCTGCTCGCCGCCCGGATGCGTTGCACGTCGGGATGCGGTCCGTCGCCGACCAGCAGGTGGGCGACCCGGTGGAACACCTCCGGGTCGTCCGTCCCGACCGGCAGATGCCCGTACGCGCGTTCGGCGTCGTCGAGTTCCTCACCCAGCTCGCGCCCGAACGCCCACTGCATGAGTGCGAGATCGCTCGCCCACGGGCGTGACAGGCTCAGCAACAGGAAGGCCACTTCCCGGGCGGTCATCCCCTCGACGCCGCGGGCGAGCGCGTCCTCGAAGACCGCAGGAAGGCCGTCGAGTCGTTCCACGGCGTCTCCGACGTCGATCCGCCAGGTCGTGCGGGCGCGATCGGCGGCCGCGTCGAGCATGGAGGCCAGTCGAGCGCAGAGCACCCGGTACTCGAGGTCGACGGCTGCGAACGTCGCCACGTCCACCGACGGGACCTCGGTCGTGACGAGCTCCCAGGGGAGCGGTGGGACCGGCGGGACCGCCGCCGAGGCCACGATCGCCGGCGGACGCCCTCCGGCGGGGAGTCCGGGGTCGAGGTAGGAGCCCCAGCCGTCAGCGGCCGAGCAGAGGGCGTCCTTGACCGTGAACCCCTGCGCGCTCGCCAGCTCCAGGATGGCGTCGGCGATCGTCCTGCCCGGCGGCTCCGCCCCGGCTCCGAACGCGTCGTCCGTATAGACCACGGGCACGATGGCGTCGACACCCGGGGCCCGGCAGGCGAACCCGAGGGCGCGCTCCGCTGCGGCGTCCGCCACCTGCCGGTCGACGTCCGTTCCGGCCGGCAGGTGCACCTGGAGTGCGCCGCGGCTGTAGCGGCCCGCGAACAGGACGACGACGAGACTCGATCTCGGAGTGCTTCCGACGAGTCCGGGGATGAGGGCGAGGAGGTCTTCGGCCGCGTTGGCCTGCACGATGTGGTTCATGGAGCCAGCCTCCGTCGAACCCGGGTCCGACTGTCCGGCAGGCGTCACGGATGTGGAGCGGATGCTGTCGCGGCCGCACTGTGCAGCGCGGTCGCCGCGGAGTAGAGTGTGCTCGTCAGACTCCGCAGCACGGGGGTCGTTGCTCGAAAAAAGGGCGATAGCGCGGCCAGCACCGGCGAGACACACACGGAATCCCATCCGTCCACGTTCTCGAAGGTCTCCCATGTCCGAACACGCTTCGTCGACCGTTCCCACGTCGATCCGCTCCTCCACCGTCTCCGCCCGGGTGGCACAGGCACTCAGCCGCCATGTCTCCGAGGTGTTCGGCGTCATGGGCAACGGCAACGCGCACCTCCTCGACGCACTCGCCGCGACCACGACCCGCTTCACCGCCATGCGCCACGAGGCCGGGGGCGTCGCCGCAGCCGACGCCTACGCCCGCGCGGGCGGCGGTCTCGCTGCCGCGACCGCGACCTACGGAGCCGGATTCACCAACACCCTGACGCCCCTCGCGGAGGCGGTGATGGCTCAGATCCCGCTGATCCTCGTCGTCGGTGACGCCCCGACCACCGGGGCCCGCCCCTGGGACGTCGACCAGTTCCAGATCGCCGCCGGGCTCGGTGCACCGACCTTCACCGTCGGTCGTGACGACGCCACCGCGACCACGCTCCGTGCCATCGAGCACGCCGTCCACCGCCGGACCGCGGTCGTGCTCGCGATCCCCTACGACCTCGCCGCCGTGGCGTCCGACGAGCCGCTGCGGGCGGACGGGACACCGCACCACCCGGCGCTCGTCCGGCCATCCCGCGTGGAGCCCGTCGCGCGGCGCCTGGACACCGCCGCCGCCGCCCTGCGCAGCGCACACCGTCCGCTCATCCTGGCCGGGCGTGGAGCCTGGCTGGCCGACGCCGGACCCGCCCTCGGCGAGCTCGCCGAGCGGCTCGACGCCCACACCGCGACCACGGCGCTCGGACGCGGGCTCTTCGGTTCCAGCCCCCGTGATCTCGGGGTGGCCGGCGGCTTCGCGACGGAGCACGCCGCGAGGCGCATCGCCGAAGCGGACGTCGTGCTCGTCGTCGGCGCCGGCCTCAACCAGTTCACGATGCGGTTCGGCGAGACCTTCGCCCACGACGCGCACGTCATCCAGGTCGACCTCGCCGACGCCCCGACGAACGCCAGGGTCGACGAGCTCATCCACGGTGACGCGGCCCTCGCAGCCGCAGGTCTCCTGGAACGGCTCGCCGACGGCGTGGGCTCTGGATGGGTCGCGTCAGCCGGTCCCGCCCGCCCAGCACCGCACCTCGACCGCGACCTGGGTGACGGCTCGTCCGGGGACGGGCTGTGCGCCGACGGGCGCCTCGACCCGCGCAGCCTCGCGCACCGACTGGACGAGCTGCTGCCGCCCGACCGCACGGTCGTCCAGGACGGCGGCCACTTCATCGGCTGGGCGCCGATGTACCTCGACATCCCCTCCCCCGACCGCCTCGTCATGGTCGGGACGGCCTACCAGTCGATCGGACTCGGGTTCCCGAGCGCCGTCGGTGCCGCGGCGGCCGGGCACACGGGCACCACCGTCCTGTGCACCGGCGACGGCGGCGGCCTCATGGCGCTCCCCGACCTCGACACCGTCATCCGCACGGTGCCGAGCGGCGTGATCGTGGTCTTCAACGACGCCGCCTACGGAGCCGAGGTCCACCAGTACGGCTCGCGTGGACTCGACCAGACCCCGATGCTCATCGACGAGGTCGACTTCGCCGCCCTCGCGCGGGCCTTGGGTGGCCAGGGCGTGACGATCGACACGCTCGCGGACCTCGACGGACTCACCGACTGGGTCCACGCCGGGGCGCAGGGCGTCCTGCTGCTCGACTGCCGCATCTCCACGAGCGTCGTCGCCCCGTACCTCTCCGAGATGATGCAGCAGGGACCACGACCGGTCGCCGTCGACTGAGCCTGCGCGGCGCCACCGCGGGTATCGTTGACGGGTGCTTCCTCAGCCTGCCCCGACCGCACCCACCTACGTCATGTCGACGGACGGCATCCGGATCGCGACGTACCTCCACGAACCGGCTCCGGGCACAGGCGACCTCGGCACGATCGTCGCGGTGCACGGCTTCGCCTCGAGCGCCGGACTCAACTGGGACCTCGCCGGTTGGACACGCACGCTGACGCGCGCCGGGTACCGCCTGCTGACCCTCGACCAACGCGGTCACGGAGCCTCCGACAAACCGACGGATCCCGCCGCATACCGACTCGACATCCTCGTCGACGACGTCCTGTCCGTCCTCGACGGCTACGGCGTCGACGAGCCGCACTACCTCGGGTACTCGCTGGGCTCCCGGGTGGGTTGGCGGTTGGGTGTCCGGCACCCCGACCGCGTGCGCTCGCTCAGCCTCGGCGGTCTCCCCGAGGGCGACTCACTCCGCGACTTCGACCTGGAGACGGCCCGTCACCACGTGAGGACCGGGACGACGATCACCCACGCCCTCACCGACACGTACGTGACGATGGCCGAGGGCGTCCCTGGCAACGACGTGGAGGCCCTCATCGCCCTGGTGGAAGGCCTGCGCGGAGGGCCACAGCCGAGCACGGCCGAGGTGCCACCGCTGCCGATGTTGCTCGTGACCGGAGACGACGACGCGGTCGCCGCCGGGAGTCGGCGGCTCGCGGAAGCCGCCGATGCCCGCTACGTGGGGCTGCCCGGCCGCGAGCACTTCAACGCGGTCTCGTCGCGGGCGTTCAAGGACGCCGTGCTGGAATTCCTCGCCGAGCAGGGGTAGCCGGTCGCGTCCGCCTCGGTCAGGCCGCGTGCCGGTGCTCGACCCGACCCTTCGCGAGCTTCGACGGCCACCAGATGGCGCTCCCGATGTCGTGGCTGAGGGCTGGGACGAGCAGCGTCCGGACGATGATCGTGTCGAGGAGGACCCCGAACGCCACGATGAACGCGATCTGCGCGAGGAACAGGATCGGGATGACGCCCAGCGCCGCGAACGTGGCCGCGAGCACGAGTCCGGCCGAGGTGATCACGCCACCCGTGATCGCCAGGCCCCGCAGTACGCCGGCCCTCGTTCCCACTCGGAGCGACTCCTCCCGGACCCTCGTCATGAGGAAGATGTTGTAGTCGATCCCGAGCGCCACGAGGAAGACGAAGCCGTAGAGCGGCACACTCGGGTCCGCGCCCGGGAACCCGAGCACGTGGGTGAACACGAGCGCGGAGACCCCGAGGGCCGCCCCGAAGGACACCACCACGCTGAGGATCAGCAGCACCGGGGCGAGCACTGAGCGGAGCAGCAGCATGAGGATGAGGAGGATGACGGCGAGCACCACGGGGATGATGAGGTTCCGGTCGTGGATGGACGCGTCGTTCGAGTCGATGGCGGTCGCCGTGACGCCGCCGACCGGTGTGTGGGTGCCGACCTCGGCGTCGAGGGTCGAGCGCAGTTGTCGCACGCTCTCCTCCGCCGTCGTCGAGTCCGGTGCCGCGTCGAGCGTCGCCTGGAGCAGGATGCGGCCGTCGTCGACCGTCGGTTCGGCGGACGCCACCGGGGTCCCGGGGGGCCCCGCGGCGGGAGCCGTGAACACCGCCTCCCCGTCGCTCACCGTCGCATCCGCGGTGCCCGTCGCGGAGTCGCTCGACAGCACCTGGACGCTGTCGAGACCGTCCGCCTCCTCGAGGATCCCGATGACCTGCGCGGCATCGCCCTCCTGCGTGAGGATGTACACGGGGCTCGCCGAGCCGGCCGGGAAGTGCTCGCCGAGGGCGGCCTGACCGTCACGGGCCTCGGACGTGCCGAGGATGAGGTCGCTCTGGGCGACGCCGTCCGCCTTGAGCTGGAAGACCCCGAGGCTCGCGACCAGGAGGAGCAGGGTGCTCCCGATCCAGACGACGCGGGCGTGGCGGGAGATGAGGCGGGCGATCCCACCCCACAGACCGGTGGTCGGCACGGCGGTGTCGTCGGTCGACGAGGCGCGCACACGGTGCTCGCTCCCGTGCTTCGGGCGCAGCGGCCAGAACGAGGTGCGACCGCAGGCCAGCAGGAGCGCGGGCAGGAAGGTGAGCGCCGCGAGGACCGAGAAGACGATCCCGATCGAGGCGACCGGCCCGAGCGCCTTGTTCGAGTTCAGGTCGCTGAGCAGCAGGCAGAGCAGACCGGCGATGACGGTGCCGCCCGACGCGACGATCGGTTCGAACGATCCACGGAGCGCCGCCCACGTCGCGTCCCACCGCCGCTCGTGGTCGCGGAGCGCCTCCCGGTACCGCGAGACGTAGAGCAGCGAGTAGTCGGTCGCCGCACCGATCACGAGGATGAAGAGGATGCCCTGCACCTGGCCGTTCAGCAGGACGACGCCGGCCTTCGCGAGCCACCACACGGTGAGGAGTGCGGTGCAGAGGGCGAACAGCGAGGTGCCGAGCACGAGGAACGGGAGGACCGGCGAGCGGTACACGACGATGAGGATGAGGAAGACGGCGCCGAGCGCGGTCAGGAGGAGGATGCCGTCGATGCCGGCGAAGGCGTCGGTGAGGTCCGCCGCGAACCCCGCCGGGCCGGTGACGAAGACGTCGAGGCCTGCCGGGGCGGCTTCGGCGAGCTGCGCACGGAGGGCCTCGACGACGTCGCCGACCTCCGCGTCGCCGCTGATCGGGACGAAGACCTCGACCGCGTCGCCGTCCTCGGAGGGGATGGCCGGAGAGACGCCGTCGGCGACGCCCTCGGTGGAGGACAGGGCTGAGAGCTCGTCGTCGATCGCCGCCCGGTCCTCGTCGGTGATCCCGCCGTCGCGGACGAACAGCACGAGGGCCGGGATGTCGTCGCCCTCGCGGAACCCGTCGAGTGCCGTCTGGACCTCGGTCGCGTCCGCGCTCGCGGGGAGGAAGCTCGTCTGGTCGTTGGTCGCGACCTCGCTCACCTTCCCGAAGTACGGACCGCCGACGCCGGCGGCCGTGAGCCAGAGGAGGATGAGGACCGCGGGGAGCACGACCCGCAGCCACCGCGGCGCACCCGCACGGTCCCGCTGCTGCGTCCGGGTGCCCTCGTCCGTCTGCGTTCCGCCGTGTCGTCCGTGCGTCATGCGTGCGCCCCGTTCTCGCCCTGCTCGAAATAATATGCAGCTAGCTTACTATCTGCGTCGGGTGCCCGGCGACGGAGTTCAGGCGGGGACGACGACTCCCCCGGCTTCGGCGATCTCGGCGAGCGCCGCATCCCCGGCGGCCCGGTCGACGGGCGCGACGAGACCTGCGAGGACGCGGACCTGCAGGCCGTGCTCGATGGCGTCGAGCGCACTCCGGCGGACGCAGTAGTCGGTCGCGAGACCCACGACGTCGACCTCCGTGATGCCGGCATCCGTGAGGACCTCGTCGAGGCTCCGACCCTCCGGCGTCACGCCCTCGAAGATCGAGTATCCGTGGGCGCCCTGCCCCTTGCGGATGTGGGTGTCGACGCTCTTGGTGTCGAGCGCGTGGTGGTACTCGGCGCCTGCACTCCCCGCGACGCAGTGCACCGGCCAGTTCGTCACGTAGTCGGGCTCACCCGTCGCGAAGTGACCGTCGTTGTCGCCCTCGGCGTCGTGCCAGTCGCGTGAGGCGAACACGTGCGCGTACTCGTCCCCGTGCTCGGCCAACAGCTGCGTGACCCCCGCGGCGACGGCCTCGCCGCCGTTCACGCCGAGCGCACCGCCCTCGGTGAAGTCGTTCTGTACGTCGATGATGAAGAGCGCGCGCGCCACGATGCCTCCGGGTTGTCGTCGTCCCTCCTCGGTGGAGGTGGGTTCCATCGAGGGTAACGCCGGGGAACCGACCGGGTCAGGTGGTTGCGCCGTCGTGGTTCAGAGCCGACGTGCGCGCTCCTTGCGGCGGTCGAAGAACTGGAGACCGATGTTCACACCCATGACGACGGTGCCGAGGAGCATGGACACGAGCCCGGCGATCCGGAACCCGACCGGCAGCTCCAGGAGCAGCGCGAAGACGACCCCGAGCACGATGAGCGCGGCACCCGCGGAGAACAACACCAGATACTTCATGCCCCCAACGGTACCGGCTGAGCGGCGGCCCCGGGACGGGACCGCGACCTAGGCTGGAGCCATGACCCGTCCTCCCCGTCGCGCGCACCTGCTCATCGCGGCGGGCGCCGCCCTCCTGCTCGCGGCCACCGCCGCCGGCTGCTCCACCTTCCCGAACGGTGCACCCTCCAGCGCCGAGTCGACCCCGTCGGCGGGCGGGTTCCCCACGGACGTCGTCTTCGACTACCAGCTGGGTGGCGGCTACGAGCCGGCGGCCGGCGTGGGCGGCGTCGCCCGCGACAGCACCGACTCCCCCGACCCCGACCGGTACTCCATCTGCTACGTCAACGGGTTCCAGAGCCAGCCGGCCGATCGCGACGCCTGGCTGGCCGAGCCGGACCTCGTCCTCACCGACGACGCCGGTGAACCGGTCATCGACGAGAACTGGCCCGACGAACTCATCTTCGACCTCTCCACCGACGACCGTCGCGCGCGCATCGCCGAGCGGGTCGGTGCGAGCATCACCCGCTGCGCGGAGGCCGGCTTCGACGCCGTCGAGATCGACAACCTCGACTCGTACACCCGGTCCGACGGTCGACTCACCGTGGAGGACGCGATCGCCCTCGCCACCCGGTACGCCGACCTCGCCCACGACGCGGGCCTCCTCATCGGGCAGAAGAACGCCGCCGAGCTCGGCACGCGAGGCCGGGACGACGTCGGGTTCGACTTCGCCGTCGCGGAGGAGTGCCACCGCTTCGACGAGTGCGCCACCTACACCGAGGTCTACGGAGGCGCCGTGCTGGACATCGAGTACACCGACGACCTGCGCGGCACCTTCGACGAGGTGTGCGCCGATCCGCAGGTCCCGTTCTCCACGATCCTGCGCGACCGCGACCTCCGGACGGCCGACGACCCAGCCCACGTCTTCGACGCCTGCGCTCGGTAGGCCCCGGCAGGAGATCCGCTCCGGGGCTGGAGCCCCCGCGGCGAAGCGTCCTGCTGCGGGGTGGATCCCGGCGCCCAGGCATCTCCAGCAGGTGTCGGTAGCGTGGAGGCATGATCCGGACCCACGACGCATGAACCTGGAGCAATTGGAGGCGGTCGTCGCGGTCGTCGACTACGGATCGTACGCCGCAGCAGCCGACGTCCTCCGGATCTCGCAGCCCTCGCTCACGAGGCGCATCCAACGCTGTGAGACGGACCTCGGGCTCGCGCTCTTCACCCGGGTCGGTCGGCGCATGCAGGTCACCGACGCCGGACGGTCCGTGCTCGGCCCGGCGAGGCGGATGCTGCAGGAGGCGAACGGGCTCCGTGCACTCGCCGACGCCCAGCAGGCGCTCACCGCCGGCACGCTCCGGATCGGTGCGCTCCCCTCGCTCGTCGCGACCCATGTCCCGGAGCTCGTCGCCCGGTTCCACGCCGCGCACCCCGATGTCCGCATCGAGGTCACGGGCGCCGTCGACTCCGCCGAACTGCTCGAAGCCGTCGACCTCGGGCGCATCGACCTCGGTGTGGCCGATGTGGCCACCGCCGGCCCCGGTGTCGAGGTGCGGCTCCTGGAGGAACAGCGGTTCGCGATCGTCCTCCCCGGCCTGAGGACCGTCGCCGAGCGCGAGGCCGAGCACACGCCGCCGACCATCACCGGCGACGAGCTGGCTGCGCACACCCTGGTGACCCTCCCGCGCGGGACGTCGATGCGCGCCGTGACCGACGAGGCCTACGCCCGCTTCGGCGTGCAGCCACCGCGGGTCATCGTGACCACCCAGCGCGACGCGCTCACGCGGTTCGCGACCGCCGGCGTCGGGCTGACCGTGGTCCCCGAGCGTCTCGCCGACTGGGCTGCGGCGAACGGCGCCCGGGTCCGCCGGTTCCCGACACCGGTCACGAGGAGCATCGGCCTGCTCGTGCGCCACGACAGCCTCGGGACACCCGCCGTGAGTGCCTTCCTCCGCTTGGCTGAGCGGGTCCCACCCGGGGACTGACGACGCCCCGCGTCAGCCGCAGAGGTCCGCGGCGGCGTTGCGGGACTCGACCTCGACGGGCGCGGGCGCGGCAGGCGGGGTCAGTGAGGCGAAGTCGTCGCCGATGACGAGCACGACGTCCTCCTCGTCCGGCCCCGGTTCGCCGCTGACGACGATCGTGATCCCCAACTCCTGGGCGAGGGAGGCGGCCGTCGCCCGCGCCGCGTCCGAGTCGCGCGCGAGCAGGACCGTGACCGGGGTGTCCGTCTCCGCGTCGCCGATCGACGCGACGGTGTAGCCGAGGGCGGTCAGTCGGTCGGCCGTCGCCGTCGCGACCCCGTTCGTCTGCGAGCCGTTGAGGACGCTGACCGCCTCGACCCGCACCGGTTCGACGGGGGCGACCGGCTCGGCGGGAGACGCATCACCGGTTCCCGCGATCGGCACCGGGACATCGGTGGCGAGGCTCGAGAAGACGATCGCCGCGTCATCACTCGGGACGACCCGGTTGGCGTCCGACGGCGCCTCGGTCCACGGCATCGTCAGGAAGGTGATGGCCGACGCCGGCACCTGCGAGACCCGGTGGGCGAGCGAGGTCAGGCTCGCGAGGTCGCCGAGCGCGGTGTCGACGGTGAGCGAGGAGGTGACCGCGTCCAGGAAGCGGATGAGGCGGTCCGGCCGGGTGAGCACCTCGGCACTCAGCGCCCGCTGCACGATCGCGGACATCACCATCTGCTGATTGCCGAGGCGGGAGATGTCGCTGCCGTCACCCACCGCGTGCCGGGTGCGGGCGAGCGCGAGCGCCTGCGTCCCGTCGATGACCTGCGCTCCTGCGGGTAGCGCGAGGTTCGAATAGGGGTCCTCCATGTCCGCCGGCAGACACACCGCCAGCCCGTCCATGCCGTTGACGATCGCCTGGAAGCCGCTGAAGTCGAGCTCGACGAAGTGGTCGATCGGCACACCGGTCATCGCCTGCACCGCGGCGACCGAGCAGGCGGCACCGGAGTTCAACGCCGCGTTCACCATGCCGTAGTCGTCGGGCGTCCCCCGCCCGGTGTCCGTGCACATCGACAGGTCGGTCAGCGTGTCACGAGGGATCTGCATCGCGTCGATCCGGGTGTTGCCCTCGGACACGTGCACGAGCACCATCGCATCGCTGCGCTTGGTACCGGTGTCCTCGCCGTAGTCGCCGACCGCGAGGTCACGACTGTCGGAGCCGAGGAGGAGGACGTTGATCGCCGGGTCCGGTGCGCCCGGCTGCGCGGGCTCGGTCGAACGTCCGGTCGGGGCGGCGATGGCCTCGGAGCTGAGGTTGCCCTGCAGCCGCAGTGCGAGCGCACCGACACCCCCGAGGAGCGCGAGCACGAGGCCGCCTGCGATGCCGACGATGAGGCGCCGACGGCGGACCCGTGCGCTCACCCCACCGCCGTGACGGCGAGCGTGGGCGGCACGTGGGCGGACGGATGCCTCGGGGAGATCGGGTCTGCGCATCGTCCCAGTGCACCAAGCGTCGAAGCGGCGGACAAGCAGCCTGCCCGGTGCGACTCATACGCGGCGCGCATGCGTCGGAGATCAGCTCACGGGCGAGGCGACCTCCGAGCCACGCAGCCCGGGCACCGCACGCGTGCCGAACTGGCCGGTGACGACCAGGATGAGCGTCGTCGCTGCGAGGAGGATCCAGCCCGGCCAGCCGAGCAGGGTGCCGAACACACTGCCGGTGTCCTGCATCGACGTCGGGCTGGCGAACAGCAGCAGTGCCCCGACGGCGGCGTTCACCGCGCCGTGGGCGATCACCGCCGGCCACACCGAGGCGGAGCGGAGTCGCAACCAGCCGATGAGGACGCCGAGCAGCATGCACCAGCCCACCATGAGGAGCAGGCCGAGGACGTCGGTCCGCTGGTAGTTGTAGCCGAGGAGGATGAGCGGTGCGTGCCACACGCCCCAGATCGCCCCGGAGAGCAGGAGGGCGGGCCACGTGCCGAGCGGCAGGAGGTTCGGCAGCAACCAGCCGCGCCAGCCGAGTTCCTCCCCGAACGCGGACAGCGATGCCACCAGGACGCCGAGGGGCAGGGTGAGGAGCTGGACCAGGGCTACCGTGGTGAGGTCGTCCCGCCCGAGCTCGCCGGCCCCCGAGGCGGTCATGATGGCGGCGAGACCGGACAGGCCGACGAGGTCGAGCTCGATGAGCCCCAGGGCCTGCCCGAGCAGCATGGAGCAGAACGCGAGGACGGGGAACCCGACGAGCGCCGCCGCACAGAGCCCGAGGGTCCGGCCGAGGGGACGCAGCGGCGCGAGTCCGAGCAGCCGCGGGATGCTCCTCGGGCGGGCGACGAACAGCACCACGACGAGCGCGGCGATGGTCGGGGTGTACATCATGCCGAGGGCGATGAGCTGGAACCAGGGGTTCGCGAGCCCCTCGCCCGACAGCCACAGCGGTGCGGCGATGAGCCAGGCGAGGCCGACGGCGAGCACGGCGAAGACCGTGACGGCGATCCACGGGACCCTGACGGGCAGAATCGGGGCCAGCTCGCGGTTGCGCCGGCGCTGGCGGTCCGCCGCCGACTCCGGCTGCTGCGCGAGCACGGCGCGCCCGGCGGCACCGATCACCGGAGCCGCGGCCGGTGCTGGTACCGGCGATCCGTCGGCGACCGGCGTCCGGATCGGCCCTGGCGCGGGCTGCCCGATCGGTGCCCAGCCGCCCTCGATCGGTGTGTCGTCCGGTCGCTGCATGTGATCCCCCGTGGTCGCGAACAGCTTCCCACGCTACGGAGCGACGGCGCGGGGCGCATCCGCCGCCCGGGGGATCACGCGGTGAGGTGACAGCCGCAGGACTCCCGCAGGAGGAGACCGACGGGGACGACGGTGCTGCGCTC
Source organism: Plantibacter sp. VKM Ac-2876 (assembly GCF_015350715.1). NCBI lineage: Bacteria > Bacillati > Actinomycetota > Actinomycetes > Micrococcales > Microbacteriaceae > Plantibacter > Plantibacter sp. VKM Ac-2876. Next base: position 458,886 of record NZ_JADKSI010000004.1, read on the forward strand.
GTGCTCGCCGTCCGCGTCACCGAAGCGGGCGAGCGCCCGGGTGGCGGCCAAGCGGCCCAGGCGTGCCGGGTCCTGTTCGATGACGCTGACCGCCGGATCGAGCTGGTCGGCCATCGGGAAGTCGCCGAAGCCGAGCGAGGCGATCCCCCGCGAGCGCAGCGCGGGGACGAGCGCCATCGTCACGCGCGCGTTCGCCGAGAACAGGGCCGTCGGCGGGGAGGCGAGGGCGAGGAGACCGTCGACCACGGCGGCGGCCGGTTCGCGGTCCGTCGCGTCGAGGCTGACGAGGGCGTCGTCGAGGTCGATCCCGCTCTCGGCGAGCGCCGAACGGTAGCCCTCGAGTCGGCGACGGGTGCTCGGCGGGTGTGCCGAGTCGGCGATGAAGGCGACCCGGGTGTGCCCGTGCTCGAGCAGGTGCCTCGTCGCGAGGTAGGCGCCGCGGTGGTCGTCCTCGACGAAGCTGTCGGCGTCGAGTCCACCGGGGGCGCGGTCGACGAACACGATGGGCGTGTGCTCGGCCCACGGCGCGAGCCACGACTGGTCCTCCGCGACGGGCGCGAGGACGAGCCCCATGAGCTGCGAGCGGAGCAGCGAGTCGAGCACGGCACGCTCGCGCGCCGGGTCGTCGCCGATGCTCGTGACGAGGGTGGTGATGCCCGAGACCGAGCAGACCTCCTCGACGGCTCGGACGACCGCGGCGAAGAAGGGGTCGACGACGTCCGGGACCGCGACGCCGACGGAGGAGGACCGCCCGGCGCGGAAGGTGCGCGCCAGGACGTTCGGGACGTAGTTCAGCTCCCGCATGGCCGATTCGACCCGCGACCGCGTCTCCGGGAGCACGTGCGGGTCGTCGTTGAACACGCGGGAGACCGTCTTCGAGCTCACCCCGGCGAGGGACGCCACGTCCTGCATCGTGGCCATGGCTGCTCCTCGGGTGGTTCCACCTGCGTGGCGTGGTCGGATCGGGCTGGTTCGCGGGCGGCGACCGAGGACGCCGCCCGCGATCCGTCAGCGACCGGCGAGCGCGGTCTCGATGACCTGCTCGAGCTCACGGAGGCGAGGCAGCGCACGGTTCGTGAGCAGTTCCTCGCGCTTCGCCGACGAGATCGAAAGGCTATCCTTCCACAGCGAACGACCGGCCATCGCGCCGCCGGCACCGTTCTCGACCGCGGTGCGGACCTGGCCGACGAAGGTCTCGTGGTCGACGCCGGCGGAGAGCACGGCCCACGGCACACCGGCGGCGGCCTCGGTCACGGCTGCGGCGGCCTCGGCGGAGCCCGGGTACTGGAGCTTCAGGACCTTGGAACCCGCGGCGACGGAGATCTCCGCGGCACCGCGCACGAGCTCGGGGAAGATCTCGGCGTAGGCCTCGTCGCTCTCGCCGTCGAGCTGGTAGACGAGGATCTCGACGATGAGCAGCACGCCCTCGGCGGTGCACTCCTCCACGAGGCGGGCGATCTCGTCGATGACGACCTGCTCGGCCTCGCGCTGGTCGGAGCGCAGGTAGAAGAGCATCTTGGCGGCGTCGCCACCGAGTTCGCGGACCCGGCGGGCGTCCATGCCGGGGACGTACTTCGTCCGGCGCAGACCGTTCTCGGTGTCGAAGCCCGAGGAGTCCATGCCGACGACGAGACCGGTCGTGCGGGAGAGGGTGCGCTCGTCGACGACGAGCGGGAGGGCGACCTCCGGGTCGAGGAGGATGGCGGGTGCGTGGTTGCCGAGGAACCGGACGAGGTCGCTCTTGGCCTCGGCGAGTTCGTCACGGCTGATGCCGGCCGCGCCGTTCGGGGCGTCGGTCATGACGGCCTTCATGCCGTTGCGCTGGTCGCCGGCGACGATGAGCATGCCGCCGCCCGGGGTGCTGATCGTGGCCATGGCGCGGCGTTCGAGCGTCGTCAGCTCGTTGGTCCTGGTGGCTACTGCGTTCATGAGGTGCTCCTTGTGCTTCGGATGGGGTCTGATCCCGGCAGCGGTCGCGCCGGGGAGGATCGGTCTGGGTCGTCGGGTGGTCGGTCGGTCAGGGATGTGATCGGGAGGTGGCTGGTTCGAGGAGGGCCCCGGCGAAGACGGCTGCGCCGTACGCGGTGTCCTGGGACCGGTGCGACACCTGCACGCCGGGCAGGACGGCCGCTCGGGCGCGTTGCACGGACCGCATGCTCGCCCAGCCGCCGGTGAGCAGCGCCGAGGTGGCCGGCGCGACCTCGCGGTCCATCGCCGCGATGAGCACGGCGAGTTCGTCGTTGCCGTGCCGGAGCACCGCTTCGAAGACCTCTGCCGGTCCAGCGCCGTCGGCACGGACCGTGAGCTTGAGGACGCCGTCGTCGTTCCGGGCGCCCGCGACCGAGACGTCGCCGTCGCCGAGCAGGCCGCCCGCCGGGAGCGCCATGACCTCGTCGTCCAGGCGGTCGCGCCCTGCGCGGTCGGTCACCCCGACGAGCTGGAGGGTGCGACGCATGAGCAGACCGGTCTTGACCCCGGCGACGAGCACCCAGGTACCCGGCACGACGTGACGGACGCAGTTGATGAACGCCTCGGCGAGGCGCTCCCGGGCGGCGAACGGGAGTGGTTCGTCGAGGCGTCGCAGCAGGACCTCGGCCGTGCCCATCGAGACGTGGTACCGCTCGGCGGGGAACGAGCCGGTGGAGACGGCCGACACGAGGTGGTCGTGGCCGGCGACCGTCAGGGCCGCACCGGAGAAGACCGCCGGCACCCACGGGCTGCTCGCGGCGCCGAGCGGGGCACCGGCGTCGGTGAACGGCGGGAGGAACGACGCGTCGACGCCGAGGTGGTCGAGCAGTTCGGGCCACGGCTCACCGGTGTCCTGGTCGAGCAGGCCGGTGCGCGACGAGAGCGAGTACTCGGCTGCCTCCTCGCCGCCGAGGGCCGAGACGAGGTACTCCGGCAGGTTGAGCCAGCGCGTTCCGGCGAGGTCGAGTCCGGCGTCACGGAGGTGGAGGAGCTTGATGACCGAGACCTGCACGCCGAGCGGCAGGCCGGTCCGACCGGCGAACTGCTCGGCGATCTCGGCCGGGAGGGCCGCGAGCTGTTCGGCGCCGCGCGGATCGAACCAGGCGATGGCGGGCGCGACGGGCCGGCCGACGGCGTCGAGGACGATCCCGGACTCCCCCATGCCGGAGACGGCGAGGGCCCGGACCCGCGCGGCCGGCCCGAACCGGTCGACGAGTTCCGCACCGACGTGGTCGAGGAGCTCCCGGACGGTGGCGATGAGGGACGCCGCCTCCATCACGGTCGTGCCGCCAGGACCGGCGAGCCACGGGGTGGGCAGCTGGTGGATGAGGACCTCGGCGCCGTCGGCGTCGGTCACGAGGATCTTGACGCCGGTGCTGCCGAGGTCGAGGCCGGCGACGAGTCGATCCGAGGCCACGGAGGCGACGGCGGTCGAGTCGAGGTTCGCAGCAGGGTGCACGGCGGTGTCCGTTCAGGTTCCGACGTCCGTGTCGGCTTCCGACGATGACTCCATGTCATCGATGTCATGGCGAGCATACCTCGTTCATGTCATCGATGACATACCCCAGCGTGAATTCTTCGGAAACCGGGTACCTGACGGTGGCGGAGGCCGGTGGGCTCAGTCGCCGAAGTCGTCCACCGCCGGCTCGAACACGATCTCGAGGTCGACTTCGAACAACTCCCCGGGCTCCACGATCCGGCCCGCCTTCCCGCGATCCGGACCGGCCGCGTGACTCGGCCAGCAGGTGCCGGGTTCGATGCCGAGGGCGTACGACCCCGCGGCCGTGCTCCGCCACACCGTGAGGAACGGCAACTGCTCCGGCCGGAACCGGACCGTGACCGTGCCTGCCTCGCCCGACAGGGTCGCGATGGACCAGCCGTCGGGCCCGGCGACCGCGTCGAGGGCGTCGACCTGCTCGTCGGCAGCCGGTTCGGGCTCGCCGATCACCCGCCGCCAGCCACCGGCGTCCGGGCGTTCGGACCCCGCCCCGCCGGGGACGTCGGCCTCGGCCGCCACGACGGCGCCGCCGTGCAGCACCGGCCAGCCGAGGTTCACGTGGTAGAGCAGGCGCACCGGCTCGGCGACGAACCCCTCGTTCCGGACGACGTCGTGCAGACGGATCCGCGCGACGCCGACCTCGGCTCGGATGCTGCGGGTCACCGTGAGGTTCTGCTGGAACACGGCGCCCTCGCGGAGCAGGCCGTCGACGAGGAGCTCGTACCGGCCCGCCGCGGTCCATCGCCCCTCGCGGCGGGTCACGGTCGCCGGGATTCGATGCGCCCGACCGTGCATCCCACCGTCCGCCTCCGCGGCCACGCCGACCGCGGTGAGCCCGCAGGTCGTCAGCAGACCGCCCTGCCAGCGACGGGCCCAGCTCTCAGCCTGCGGAGCGGTCGTCGGCGCGACGAACGACACGACCTCGCCGTTCCAGGAGGCCTCGCCGAGGTCGAGGAACTGGTCGACCTCGACCGTGACCTCGAGTCCGCCGAGGTGGCGCAGTTCGATCTGGCGCCGGCCCGTCGACGGCCCGTCGTCGACGCGGACCGCACGCGGAGCCCACGCACGCTCGACGGCACCGGATCGGGCTTCGACGAAGCGTCGTCGCCGGGCGCCCCACACGGCGTCGCGGTCGGCCTGGTCGTCAGGCGTCTGTTCGGGCGGCGTCGTCGTCATGGCGGGTCCTCGGGTCGGTGTGGTCGAGTCGAACGGTTCGGCGGGTGGGGACGGCTCAGAGGGCGGTGTAGCCGCCGTCGATGACGAGGCTCTGGCCCGTGAGGTACGAGGAGGCGTCGGACGCGAGCAGCAGGACGAGCCCGTGAAGGTCCTCCGGCTGGCCCATCCGGCCCGCCGGGATGTCCGCGGTCCACTCGGCGGCGAGGTCGGGGTTCGCCTCGGTGAACTCGCGGGTCATGTCCGAGAGGAAGTACCCGGGGGCGATCGCGTTGACCCGGACGCCGGAGGGTGCCCACTCGACCGCGAGTGACGAGGCAAGGTGACTGACCGCCGCCTTCGAGGCGTTGTACGAGGCCTGGAACTGCGGCTGGTTCACGATGAACGCCGACATCGACGAGATGAAGACGGCCGAGGCGGGCCGACCCGCCGCGATGGCACGACGGGCGAAGGACTGCGCGGCGAAGAAGGTGCCGTCGAGGTTCACGGCGAGCACCTTCCGCCAGGTGTCCGCCGGCACGTCGACGCTGTCGCCCCAGATGGTGATGCCCGCCGCGGTCACGAGCAGCGACGGCGCGCCGAGCGCGGCCTCGGCAGCGGAGAAGGCGGCCTCGACGGCGGTGGCGTCGGTGACGTCGACCGCATGCGCCGAGGTGCGGACGCCGTACTCGGACGCCAACCGCTCGGCCGACTCGTGGACGGTCGGCAGGAGGTCGAGCAACGCCACCTGGACGCCCTGTGCGGCGAGCGCCGTGGCGATCGAGTAGCCGAGCCCGCGGGCCCCACCGGTGATGACGGCCGTGCGGCCGTGGAGGTCTGAGAACATGTGCGGTCCTTCGATCGGGGCGGGCTGGTGGAGGTGTCGTCGGGCGACGCGAGTCGCTCAGATCTCCTGGTCGGTGGGCAGGATGACGAGGTCGCGGATGGTGACGTGCCGGGGCCTCGTGAGCATGAAGAGCACGGCGTCGGCGACGTCCTCGGAACGGATGCCGGTGCGGGCGGCGATCTGGTCCTCCACCCCGGAAGCCCCCTCGGCGATCCCCCACAGTTCGTTGAGCACGACGCCGGGGGCGACCGCGCCCATCCGCACCCCGGATCCGACGAGGTTCCGCCGGGTGGTGTGGACGAACGACTGCATGGCGTGTTTCGTCGCGGAGTAGACGGGCTCCCAGTGGATGTCCTGGTGACCGGACACCGAGCTCGTCACCAGGACGTCGCCCGCGCCCTGTTCGACCAGGTGCGGCAGCGCTGCGCGAACCGTCGCCATCGCTCCGAGGACGTTGACGCCGACGAGCTCCTCGATCGCGGTCATCGGGGTGTCGACGACGTCACCGCCGACGTAGAGGCCTGCGTTGGCGAGGACGATGTCGAGGCGTCCGAAGGCGGCGAGCGCCAGGGCGACGGCCTGCTCGGACACGGCGGGGTCGGCGAGGTCACCCGCCAGGAAGACGCTCGGTGTCGGCAGGGCGTCGGCGACGCCCGAGAGTCGCTCGGTGGAGCGTCCCACGAGCACCGTGCGCACCCCGGCACCGGCGAGCGCCTGGGCGTACGAGCGGCCGATGCCCGAGGACGCTCCGGTGATGATCGCGACCTGCCCGGTGAGGTCGATGACGCTGGTCGACACGCTCATGTCGTGGTCCTTTCGTGCGCCGTCCCGGCGCGGTCGGTCGTGGATTCCTGCGCGGCGAGCGCGGCTCGACGCAGCAGTTCGTCGGGTCTCGTGTCGATGCGGGCGACGGCCTCGTCGCTCAGGTACACCGGCCCGCCGGCGGCGAGTGCTCCGAGGAGCACCTGAGCGACCTTCACGGCCATCTCGGTGATCCGGAGGACCTCGGCCGCACTCGATCCGAGGGCGAACATCCCGTGGTTCTGCAGGTACACGACCTTCGGCACCCGACCGGTCGTGGCGAGCTGCTCGCGCAGCAGCCGACGGACCGTGCGGGCGAGCTCGAGCCCGGGGTCGACGTACGGCACGAGCAGCGGATCGGTGCCGAGGACCACGATCTGGTCGGGGAAGAGCGAACCGCGGGTCAGGGCGTCGGCCGACGGCGAGCAGAGCAGCGCGTTGACCGGCACGGGATGGGTGTGGCCGACCGCGACGACGCCGGGCAGGTCGAGGCAGACGGCGTGGAGGATCGCCTCCACCGAGGGGCGCCGACCGTTCCCCGCGAGCGCCGCGGCATCGAACAGCGCGGCCACCTCGGCGTCGCCGCCCGCGTCCGAGTCGACGAGGTCGAGCACCGGTCCGATCGCGAGACGGACCGCGTCGTCGGCGGTCGCCACGGCCATGGACGCGCCGCTGGCCTTCACGAGCATCGCCGGATCACCGTCGTCGGTCAGGAGCAGGGAGGTGTTGCCCTCCGCCAGGAGCGCCCACGCCCGATCGGGACGGCCGAGGTCGCGCGAGAAGGTGACGAAGCGGTCGAGGAGGTCCGTCTCGGTCTCCGGTTGCTCGATGCGGTCGGTCATGTCGGTGTCCGCTCATGGTCGTTGTCATGGTCGTGGTCGTCCTGGCCGTGCCGGTAGACCGCGTCGAGCGACGGCGCGTGACCGGCCGCGACGAGTTGCACGGCCAGATTGCCGAGCGCCGAAGCCTCCGCCGGGCCCGCGGTGACCGGAAGCCCGGTCCGTGCCGCCGTGCGGGCGCAGAGGAGTCGGTTGCGCGATCCGCCGCCGACGATGCGGACCGAACGGATCGTCACCCCGGTGATCGCCTCGCAGGCCCGGACCGTCTCGGCGTAGGCGACCGCGAGGCTCTCGACCACGCTGCGCACGGTGTCGCTCCGTCCGCCCGGTGGACGCTGTCCGGTCTCCCGGCACAGCGTCGCGATGCGTTCCGGCATGTCCCCCGGGACGAGCAGCCGTGGGTCGGCGACGTCGAACACGGCGGGCGTGACGTCCGTGGCCGCGTCCTGTTCCGCCTCCGACACGGCCGCCACGAGTTCGACGAGGTCGACCGCGCTCCCGTCCTCGGCGGACCAGGCGCGGGCGCACTCCGTGAGCAGCCACATCCCCGCCAGGTTGCGGAGGAGCAGGGAGGAACCGGCGACACCGGCCTCGTTCGTGAAGCCGGCGGTCCGCGCGTGCTCGGTGAGCACCGGCGCCGGCAGACATACCCCGACGAGGGACCAGCTGCCACTCGAGACGAGGAGCTCCGCACCGTCCGGGCGGGCGAAGGCGAGCGCGGACGCGGTGTCGTGCTCCGCGACGCGGTGGACGGGGATCGGCATGCTCGACCCGAGACGCGCGGTGACCTCCGGCGTCGTCGGGCCGGCGACCGTCCCCGGTGCGACCACCGGCGGGAAGTCGAAGCCGTCGAGACCCCAGCGACGGATCAGCTCCGCCGCCCAGTCGCCGGTGCCCTGATCGAGCAGCTGTGTCGTCGAGGCGATCGTGCACTCCGCTCCGACGACGCCTGTGAGCAGCCACACCCAGAGGTCCGGGACGAGCAACACGGTCGGGCGATCGCCGTCGGCTCGGCGCGCGTCGAGCTCCTCGGCGCGGGACCGTAGCTGGTACGAGGTGTTGATGGTCTGCTCCAGCACGCCGGTCACCGCGTAGGCCGTCGCTGCGTCGACGAGCACGGCGGCGCGGGCCGGTCCGTCGGCGTCGGCGCCGCGGTGATGCGGCACGGTCGGGAACGCCGTACCGGTGCCGACTCCCACGAGCGCGACGTCGACGCCCCAGCTGTCGACCCCGATCCCGTCGAGCACACCGCCGGCGGCCGCTACGATCCGGACGGCCTCCGCGAGCCCGACGAGGGTCTCCTCGAACAGGCGCTCCGCATCCCACCGGAGTCGACCGTCCCGCGTGATCGGGCCATTGGGGAACCGGTGCACCTCGGTGAGCGTCAAGCGGCCGTCGGCCCAGCGGCCGAGCACCACGCGACCGCTCGACGCACCGAGGTCCACGGCGGCGTGGAAGCGTGGAACGGCCTGATCGATCATGGCGTCGTCGTCTCGTCGCGTGGCGGCGTGGCCGGTTCGCTCAGCGGCGTCGTCGGGTCGGGGTCCTGGACGGCGACCGGTGTGGTCAGCGCCTCGAGGGAGGTGAGGATGGTCGTCGCGCTCGACACGGCGAGCGCACCCCAGGCGGCGGCCGACGCGACCGCGGCCGCCGGGTCGTCCCGTCCGTCCTCGCCGTGGAGTCCGACGAGGAATCCGGCCAACGATGCGTCGCCGGCACCGGCCGTGTTCACGACCGTGGCTGCGACGTGCGCGTGCCACAGCCCCGCGGCGGTGCGGAGGAGCGCCCCGTCAGCCCCCATGCTCACGTAGACGAGGTCGCAGCCGGCACGGTGCAGTTCGTCGGCGGCGGACGCGACATCGCCGATCGTCAGCAGCTCACGGCCGGTGAGCTCGGCGAGCTCGTGCGCGTTCGGCTTGAGCAGGTGGACGAGGTCGAGGTTCGCGACAGCGGTCTCGAGCGCCGCACCCGCGGTGTCGACGGCCACGCGCGCTCCCCGGTCACCCGCCTGACGGAGCAACTGGAGGATGTCGACGAGGCCGGTGCCGCCCTGGACCGTCGGGATCGTGCCGGAGAGGACGAGCCAGTCCGCCCCGATCCGGTCGATCTCCGCGCCGGAGGTGGCGACGACGGCGGCCCAGTCCTCGGCGCGCAGCGGGATCGCCGGTTCGTTGACCTTGGTCGTCCCGGTCGCCGCGTCCAGGATGGTCGTGTTCACACGCGTCCGACCGTCGGTCGGGACCACGGCGAGCAACGTCCGGAGTGCCGGGTCGTCGGCGAGGATCCGTCCGTCCGCACCCATCGGCACCACCGCACGGACGGGGAGCGGCGAGAGGGTGACCGCCCGCGCGACGTTGACGCCCTTCCCGCTCAACTCGGTGGACACGCCCACCGCCCGGTTGACGTCGCCGAGTCGGAGCCCGTCGACGCGGTAGGTCTGGTCGATCGCGGCCGCCGGCGTGACCGTCACGATGCCGCTCATGCGTCCGCCCCGACCGTCTCGACGCGGACGCCGGTCGCGAGGAGGGCGTCGAGGGTCGGTTCGTCGACGCCCTGATGCACCACCGCCACGTCGAGGCGGGCGGCCGGGACGGAGGCCGCGAGGCCGTCGGCACCGAACGTCGCCGGGTCGCCCAGGAGGATCGTCTTGGAGGCCAGCTCGACCGCCGATGCGACGACCGCCGCCTCCTCCGGCGAGGCGTGGAGCAGTCGGCCGTCCGCGGAGACACCGAGCGCCTCGACGACCGCGACGTCGAGGCGGAGGCCGGCGAGCTGCTCGCGCGCCCAGGCGCCGGTGAGGACGCCGCGCCCGTCCGCCGTCCCACCGACGAGGTGGACGACGGCCGATTCCTCGGCAGCGGCGGCGGCCAGCGCCACCGGCACCGAAGCGGTCACGATGACGGTCCCGGCGGTCGTGGCGAGACCCGCGGCGAGCGCCTCGCAGGCCGAGCCCGCGCCGAGGAAGACCGCTGAGCCCGGGTCGACCAGGGTCAGCGCCCGCGCGGCGAGCGCACCGGACGCCCCGGAGTCCTGGCCCGGGTCGAGGTCGACCCGCACCGCACCGCCGTGCGCGCGTCGGAGGCGTCCGTCGAGTTCGAGGACGCGGAGGTCGCGGCGGATCGTCTCCTCGGTCACGCCGAGGTCCACTGCGAGCACGCCGACCTCGACCCGTCCGTCCTGGTCGAGTCGGGAGAGGATCTCCCGACGCCGGTCGTCGACCGGGCTGGACGTGGCCGTCCCGCGGCCGCCGACGGACGCGCTCATCGTTCCACCCCGGCACGGTCGTCGCGTTCGGACGTCGGACCGTCGGGGCTCGACTCCTCGGCCCGTCGTCGCCACCAGGGGCCGAGGGCCTCGACGAGCTCGTCGAACGCGGTTCCGACCCCGGCCCAGTACGCGGCCGAGGCGTCCGTCGGCAGGACGGCGGGTGCGTGTCGGACGACGTCGTGCTGGGCCTGTTCCACCGACGGCAGGAGTCCGGTGGCGACCCCGGCGACGATCGCGGCGCCGAGGGCTCCGGCCTCCTCGGAGTCGACGACCGTCACGGGTGCTCGTAGCGCGTTGGCCACGAGTTGCACGTACAGTGGCGACCGCGCGAGGCCGCCGCCGAGGACGATCGGCTCGTCCCACCGGAACCGTTCGCCGAGCGCCCGGGTGTGCCAGCGGTGCATGAGCACGATGCCCTCGAGGGCTCCGCGCAGGACGTGTGCCCGGGTGTGCCAGTCGCGGACGCTGGCGAGGGTGGCCGAGGCTTCGGCGCCGAGCGGCGAGTCCGATTGGAAGGGCAGGACGAGCGGCACCTGCTCCTCCGGAGGAAGTGCTGCGGCCTCGGCGATCAGCGCGTCGCGACCGGTGGCGTCGGTCACGCCCAGGAGCCGGAGCGTCCAGTCGAAGGAGGGCGATGCCGTCGCCGAGGTGGACATCGCGATCCGCAGGTCCGGGGTGATCGAGAGGCGGGACTGCCACCGCGGGTCCACGTCGGGTTGGGTCGTCGTCACGCCGTTGGTGCTGAACGAGCCGGCCACGAGGGCGAGCCGCCCGGGGACGAGCGCTCCCATGCCGATCGACGAGGCCTGCACGTCGTGGAGTCCCGACACGACCGGTGTCCCGGCGACGAGGCCCGTGACCGCGGCGGCCTCCGGGAGCACCGACCCGACGATCGTGCCGCTCGGGTTGATCGGCGGCAGCAGACGGAGCAGTTCGGCGGGCAGGCCGTAGGCGGCGAGGACCTCGGCGCTCCAGGTGGCGGTCCCGACGTCCAGGAAGGAGGCGCAGGCGTCGGAGTAGTCGGTGGAGATCTCGCCGGTGAGCCGCAGGCGGACCACGTCCTTGCAGAAGAGCATCGCGTCAGCCTGCTCGACACGCTCCGGGTCGTGGCGGAGCAACCAGCGGAGGAGGTTGCCGGCGGCGCCCGGCGTCGGCAGCTGTCCGGAGCGTTCGAGCACCACGCGCAGCCGGTCCGGGTCAGCCGCGAGTTCGGCGGCCTCGACGTGCGCCCGGGAGTCCATCGCCGTGATGGCCGGGCCGACCGGCGCTCCCGCGGCGGTCACGAGGTGCAGGCCGTCGCCGTGGCCGGTGATCCCGACGGCGGCGACCAGGGTCGGGTCGACACCCGACGTCGCCATCACCTCCGACACCGCATCGGCGACCGCGGCCCACAGGGCGTCCTGCGACCGCTCGGCGTGCCGGGCGACCGGGCGGTCGACGGGGCTCGCGCGCCGAGCGACCGCGACCGGCAGCAACCGCTCGTCGTGCAGGACGGCCTTGACGGCGGTCTGCCCGACGTCGATCCCGAGCAGGAACCGCGACCCCGACTCGTGGGGTGCGCTGTGCGGCCCGTGCTCAGCCATCGGCGGCCTTCCGTTCGTCGTCATCGTCGTCGTCGGGTGCGCCCGATCATGTTGATCTTTGCACCGATCCCACCGAATCGGAAGGGATATCGGACAGATTCGGATACGCTGGCCGGACCGGACGGAGCAGTCATGTACCCAGCAGAGCGTCACGCCGCGATCCTCGCGGGTGCCCGCGACGGCGACGGCGCCCTGTCGGTCGCCGAGCTGAGCAGCCGACTCGGCGTCACGCCGGAGACCATCCGTCGCGACTTCGCGGTGCTCGAGCGACAGGGGCTCATCCGCCGCCACCATGGAGGCGCGGTCCTCGCCCGGCGACCCGCGTTCGAGCCCAGCCTCCAACGACGCCGCGAGGGCGAGCGCATCGAGCGCGCCGCCGTCGCCCGGCTCGTCGTCGAGCAGCTCCCCGAGGAAGGAGTCGTCCTCCTCGACTCCGGTGCGATGACCCTCGAGGTCGCCGCGCTCCTCCCCCACGCCAGTCGACTCCTCGTGGTGACGAACAGCCTGCCGATCGTCGCCCTGCTCGGTGGCCGGCCGCGACTCACCGTGCTCGCCCTGCCCGGGCGGGTCCGCGCCGTCACCCAGGCGACCGTCGGCACGTGGACCGTCGAACGGCTGTCGGGGCTCCACGCCGACGTCGCCGTCCTCGGCGCCAACGGGGTGGGGCTCACCTCGGGCGCCACGACGACGCTGCCGGAGGAGGCCGAGGTGAAGCAGGCGATGCTCGCTATCTCCAGGCGACGCATCCTCGCCGTCACCGCCGCGAAGTTCGGCACCACCTCGTTCCACCGCGCCGCGGGGCTCGACGAGTTCGACCAGATCGTGACCGATGACGGGCTCGACCCGGACACCGTCGACGCGCTCGCCGAGAGCGGACCCGAGCTGCTGCTGGCCACCACCTGACCATCCCCACCGGCACCGGGTCGATCATCCCGCGTGCACCCCGAGAGGAACCACCATGACGCTCGTCTCCACCGCCGCGCTCCTCGACGCGCAGCGCGCCGTGCTCGCCTTCAACGTCATCCAGCTCGAACACGGCGAGGCGATCCTCCGCGGCGCGGAGCTCGCGGGCCGGGGCGTGATCCTGCAGGTGTCCGAGAACGCGGCGAGGTACCACGGCGGCCTCGCGCCGATCGGGCTCGCGAGCCTGGAGCTCGCCCGCGAGTCCGGCACCGCGACCGCCGTGCACCTCGACCACGCCGAGGACGAGACGCTCGTCGAGGAGGCGGTCCGACTCGGATTCACTTCGGTCATGTTCGACGCGGCGACCCTGCCCGACGAGGAGAACCGAGAGCGCACCGCAGCGGTCGCCCGCGCAGCTCAGGCGCAGGGCGTGTGGGTCGAGGCCGAACTGGGGGCGATCGGCGGGAAGGGCGGCGCACACACGCCCGGCGTCCGGACCGACCCCGGTGAAGCCGTGGCATTCGTCGCCGGTACCGGCGTCGACGGCCTCGCGGTCGCGGTCGGCAGCTCGCACGCGATGACCTCCCGGAGCGCGACCCTCGACTTCGGCCTCATCCGGGAACTCGCGGCAGCCGTCCCCGTCCCGCTCGTCCTGCACGGTTCGAGTGGCGTGAGCGACGAGGACCTCGTGCGGGCGGTGGACGCGGGCATGCGCAAGATCAACATCTCGACCCACATCAACGGCGTCTTCACCCGAGCCGTCCGTGAGCGCCTCGACGCGGACCCGTCACTCGTCGACCCGCGGAAGTACCTCGGCCCGGCACGCGACGCCGTCGCCGCCGAGGTCGCGCGGCTCCTCACCCTCGTCGCATAGGACTCGTCGCCGACCCGACCGTCAGTCGATCGAGTCGTTCACAACCAGTGGACGATGTCCGGGTCCAGGCAGACCCCGCCGAGGCCCTCGGTGGTGGTGACGCCGTCCGCGAACCGGATCACCACGGCCGGTCCCTCCATACGCACGTACTCGGCCCGGAGCCCGAGTCGGAACGGGACGTCGGTCGACGCGGTGACCGCACGGCTCGCACGTTCGGGGACCGTGATGACCAGGCGGTGGGCTCGCCCCGCTGCATCGACGACCTCGGCCTCGATCCGTCCCGGAGCATCGTCGGACAGCCGGCGCACCGCGGTCGCCGCGACGATCACCTGGGTCATGTCGCAAGTCTCGCACCCCGTGGAGGGTGGCGTCGAGGCGGAGCTGCCGGACGCAGCGCGACGGCGCCGGAGCTCGAAGCTCCGACGCCGTCGCGGTCTGGTGGTGCGGGGTGGCCTGAGGGCCTAGCCGCACTTGGACTGGTAGACGGCATCCTTCGCGTCGCCGTCGACGTTGTCCTTGGTGATGATCGTGAAGCCGGTCTCGATCTTGGCCTCGACCTTGTCACCGTTCAGTGCGGCGATCGCCTGGGCGACGCCGTCCTTGCCGATGGTGGCCGGCTCCTGAGCGACGAGCGCCTGGACGGTGCCCTCCTTCAACTGCTTGACCTGGGCGGGACCCGCGTCGAACCCGACGATGGTGACCGAGTCCTCCTTGCCGGCCTGCTTGACACCGGTCGCGGAACCTTCGGCCGCGAACAGGTTCGCTGCGAAGATGCCCACGATGTCGGGGTCCTTCTGGAGCGCCGCGGTCACGATCTCGGCAGCCGTGGACGGCTCGTTGTGGCTGTACTGCACGCCGAGGTCGGTGAACTTGTCATCGCCCTTGACCGCTTCCTGGAAGCCCTCGGCACGGGCGTCCGTAGTCGAGATGCCGGGGTCGACCGAGACCACGAGGACCTTGCCGCCCTCGGGGTGCGCTTCCTTGATCGCGTCGAACGCCGCAGCGCCGCCGCCCTTGTTGTCGCTCGAGATCTGCGAGACCGCGAACGACGGGTCGTCGACGGTGGTGTCGACGAGGACGACCTTGATGCCCGCGTCGGCCGCAGCCTTGAGCGGGGCCTCCATGGCCTTCACGTCGGTCGGGGCGACGAGGATCGCGTCCGGCTTCGAGGCGACGACCGAGTCGACGAGCGGCTTCTGCAGCGTCGGGTCGAACTTCTCCGGACCCTGGGTCGTGACCGTCGCGCCGGCATCCTTCGCCGCCGATTCGATACCGCACTGCATCGAGATGTAGAACTCGTCTCCTGCGACGCCCTGGATGAACGCGATCTTGTAGCCGTCGGAACCTGCGCCTGCGCTGCTGCCGCCCGAGCTCGCGCCACCGGAACACCCGGTGAGCATGAGGCCTGCCGACGCGCCGAGCGCGAGGACTCCGAGAACTGACTTCTTCCACTTCATTGTGATTACCCGTTTCTCTTGAACTGCTGGACTACTGGGATGGTGCGGGGGGGTGTTGATCTGTGTAGGGGTTATTTCTTCTTCCCGCTGACGAGGGCTCGCCAGAAGCTCGTGGATCCACCGCGGGCTGCGGAGGAACGGCGGACCTGGTCGACGTAGACGGCCAGGATGAGGACGGCGCCGACCGCGACCTGCTGCCAGAAGGGCTGCACGCCGGTGATGACGAAGCCGTTCTGGAGGACGGCGGGGATGAACAGGCCGACGACGGTGCCGAAGATCGTCCCGTAGCCACCGAAGAGCGAGGTGCCACCGATGACGACCGCGGCGATGACGTTCAGGTTCGTCTGCGACTGACCGGCGATCGCGGTGGTGCCGAACTGCGACAGCGACAGGATGCCGGCGAGACCCGCGAGTCCACCCGAGATCGCGTAGATGCGGATGAGATGACGGTCGACCTTCACGCCGACGCGTCGTGCCGCCTCCTCGCTCGATCCGACCGCGTAGGTGTACAGGCCGAACTTCGTCTTGTGGAGGACGAGCGCACCGATGATGACGACGACGAGGGCGATGACCGAGATGATCGGGACCGCGCCGAAGATGTTGCCGTACCCGATCGAGTCGGTGAGGACCGAGGGCACCTCGCGGATGTCGACACCGCCGGTGAGGATCTGGGCGAGGCCGAGCGCCATGCCGAGGCTACCGAGGGTGACGATCAGCGGCGGCACCTTCGCCTTGGAGATGAGGATGCCGTTGAACGTGCCCCAGAGGATGCCGACGCCGATCGAGACGATGATGCCGACGATCGCGGTCCCCCAGTCGTCGCCGCCCATGGCCCGCATCGTCGTCGCGGACACGACGCCCGAGAAGACGAGGACGGATCCGATCGAGAGGTCGATGCCGGAGGTGATGATGACGTAGGTCATGCCGACGCCGAGCACCGCGAGGATCGAGGCGTTCTGCACGACGAGCCGCAGGTTGGACAGCTGCGCGAAGGTGTCGGGCGCGATCGCGGAGAAGATCGCGATGACGACGAGGAGGACGATGAAGATCTGGAAGGCCTGGGCCTTGAAGAGCTTCCTGATCGGGGTCTCCCGATCCTTGGCCGTCTCGATGGCGGTCGTCTCCGGCCCCATCTCGGCCTGCTTCACCGCGCTCATGCGACGTTCCTCGTGCTGGCACCGGTCATGAGACCGACGAGTTCTTCCATGTTCGTGTCCTTCGTGTCGACCGTCGCCGCGCGGTGGCCGAGCCGCAGCACCTGCACGCGGTCGGACACCTCCATGACGTGCGGCATCGAGTGGCTGATGAAGACGACCGCGATGCCCTTGTCGCGCACGCGGCGGATCGTCTCGAGCACGTTTTTCGTCTGGCGGACGCCGAGGGCGGCCGTCGGTTCGTCGAGGAAGACGACCTTGTTGGCCCAGTGCACCGCGCGGGCGATGGCGATCGCCTGGCGCTGCCCACCGGACATCGCGCCCACCGGGTCGGTGAGCGAACGGACGGTCGCGCCGAGTTCGTCGAAGGCGTGACGTGACTGCTTGCTCATCTCCTTGACGTTCATGAGGCCGAGCAGCCCACCGAGGCCAGGCCGCATGATCTCGCGGCCGAGGTAGACGTTCTGCACGGGGTCGAGGTGGGGCGCGAGGGCGAGGTCCTGGTAGACCGTCTCGATGCCGAGCGCACTCGACTGCATGGGCGAGGTGAGGGTGATCGGTTCGCCTTCGAACTTGATCACGCCGCTGTCGACCGCGAGGTTGCCGGAGAGTGCCTTGACCAGGGTGGACTTGCCCGCCCCGTTGTCGCCGATGAGGGCGGTGACCTCGCCGGGGTAGACCTCGAAGTCCGCTTCGTCGAGGGCGCGGACGTGCCCGAACTGCCGGGTGAGGCCTCTGGCCTCCAAGACGGGAGTCGTCATGTCGTTCTCGTTCCTTTCCAGCCGGCCCCGGTGGACGGGTCCGGCGTGTGGTGGCTGTCGTACCGCCGTTCGGGGCGGTGGTGTGTGGTGAGCTGCTGCGTGATCGTGGGTCCTGCGTCGAGGGGTGGCGTCATCGGATGCCTCCCGACGCGAGGGTCGCCGGCCAGCCGGCACCGGGGCCGGCGACGAGCACCGTGCCCGAGCCGGTGACGGTCCATGGACCGAACCCGGCCGGGACGGCGAAGACCTCCCCGGCGGAGAAGTCGACGACCTCGGCGCCGGTCTCAGAGACCAGTGCGCCTGCGCCGGTGAGCGCGAGGGCGACCGAGAAGCCGGCGTCCACGGGTGCGCTGCCGTCGGTGCCGGGTGCCACGGCGAAGAGCTGGAAGTAGGGGTCGGCGGCCGCGGGCAACAGCGACACCGGCGCGTCCGTCCGGGCGTCGAGGTCGTGCAGCACGACGAGGTGTTCGATCTCGGATTGCGGGAGCGCCTTCGTCGACACCGCGCCCATCACGGTCTCGAATCCGAGGCCGAGGTGGGACTCGTCGCGCGTCGAGGTCGTGACCGACCACTCGAGGAGGATGGAGAGGTCGGTCGGTTCCTGCACCTCCGCGAGGAAGATGCCGCCGTCGATCGCGTGGGCCGTGCCGGCCGGGACGAGGATGCCCATTCCGCGCTCGACGACGATCCGGTTCATGTGCGACAGCATCCACTCGCTGTCCTGGGCGTCGCGACGACGGTCGAGTTCGTCGGGGTCGACGTCCTCGCTCCATCCGAGGTGGACGGCCGAACCGGGCTCGGCGTCGAGGATGAACCAGGCCTCCGTCTTGCCGTAGGCGCAGTCGAGGTGGGAGGCGGCGAACGCCCGGTCCGGGTGGACGTGGACGGGGAGTCGCTGACGGGCGTCGAGCAGCTTGACGAGGATGCCGGTGTCGGCGGCGTCGGTGCCGTGGTCTTGTCCTGCCCCGGTCCACTGCTGCGGGTCGGCCGCGACGAGGTCGCGGAGGAGGACGCCGTCGACGGTACGGGCGAGGCCGATGGCGCCGCCGGGCTCCTGGTCGGCGCGGCTCACGGTCGCTCCGAGCCACTCCTCCGGCTGGAACTCGCTCTGCTGCTCGATGCCACGCAGGCCGGCGATGCGGTCGCCGCCGCGGTAGAAGTGCTCGATGAGGTTCGGCGCGAGTCGCGTCGGCTGGGCGAGCCTCGTGGGCTGGGTCGTGCTCATGCTGCTGGTCCTCCGACCATGCTCGTGGTGGACGCGGTGCGCGCGTCCACGGTGTGACGCTGTGCCGGGCCGGGGATCTCTCCGGAACCACGCGACACCAGGGAGGTCGGGACGACCCACTCGCGCGGCTCGTCCGCCGGTGATTCGCGCAGCTCGAGGAGTCGCTCGATGGCGGCGGTACCGATGACGAACGGATCCTGGTTGATGCAGCTGACGGCCGGTCGCAGGACGTCGGCGAGGGTGAAGTCGCCGAACGCGATGTGCGCCGTCCCTTCCCGCCCGATGCGGTGCAGGGAGGTCGTCAGACCGATCGCCGCCTTCGCGTTCGACGCGAAGAACGCGGTGGGCGGGTCCTCGAGTCCGAGCAGGCGCTCCGTCTCGGCGGCGTAGTCGAGCGAGCCGTCGATGGTCCAGGAGACGAGCGACGGGTCGAGGTCGATGCCGGCCTCGGCGAGGACGTCGGTGTAGCCCTGGTAGCGCCGACGGATGGTGAGGAAGCGTTCGTCCCGGTCGTAGAAGGCGATGCGGGTGTGGCCGAGCTCGACGAACTGGCGGATCGCGAGCTGGGTGGCGGCGTAGTCGTCGACCACGACGCTGTCGAAGGCGGCGAGCGGACGGTCGACGGCCACGACGGGCGTCACGTTCCGGAACGCCTCGAGGTAGGGCAGCTCCGCGGCTACCGGGGCGATGATGACGCCGGCGACCTGGTGGCCGGCGATGAACCCGGTGAGCTGGTCGCGCTCGCGCCCCTCGTCGAGCCCGGTGCTCGCCACGAGGACGCTGAGGCCCTCCTTGAGCGCGCGGGCCTCGATGGCACTCACGAGCGAGGCGAAGAACGGGTCGGCGAGCGAGTCGATGAGGACGCCGATCGCACCGCCGGTGCCGGACTTCAGCGAGCGGGCGGCCGTGTTGGGCACGTACCCGAGGCGATCGATCGCCTCGAGCACGCGGCTTCGGGTCTCGGGGTGCACGGACGGTTCGCCGTTCACCACCCGCGAGACGGTCTTGATGCTGACGCCGGACTGCGCAGCCACATCCTTGATCCCGGGCGGCCGCATCAGCGGGTCCCCCTGACGGGAAGCGGAACGGGTCGGACGTCGCATCCGGTCCGGAGCGACGGGACGTGCGCACGTGTCCGGATCGGACTGGTCGCGGTGATCGCGGGGTTGCAGGTGCCCATGGGCTCCACCTCCTGACAGCGTTGTCATCGGTCGGGGTGGTGCAGCTGCAGAACCCCGTCGTTCCTTCGTGCGCCTATACTGACCGCAGACCGACAACGTTGTCAAGCAACGTTGTCTGAAAGAGATCAAATTCATTTGGAACTCGCATTGCAGAGGCGTTCAGACCCCTCGGATGCGGGTCGCCACCCCGGAATCATCGAGGAGTCAGCGTGATCGTCGTCGTCGCAGGAGCAGCCGGAAGCGGCAAGACCACCCTCGGACGTGAGCTCGCCCGGGCCCTCCGACTCCCGCTCCTCGACCTCGACACCATCACCAATCCGTTGCTCGACGGTCTCGGCGCGGTGACCGATCCCGACGGCGCCGAACCGCTCCACTGGAACGACGCGAAGCTGCGCCCGGCCATGCGCCCTGCGCGGTACGCGGCCCTGCGGGCGGTCCTCGCCGACCAACGCGACAGTGGTGTCGGCGCGGTGCTCGTCGCACCCTTCACCGCGGAGCTGCGTGGCGGCGCCGAATGGGACGCGCTCGTCGATGCGGCGGGCACCATCCCGAAGGTCGTCTGGCTGCACGCCGATGCCGCCACGCTCGCGGCTCGCCGGGCCGAACGGGGTGCCGAGCGGGACACGCACATCGTGGACCCGTCGACCGACACCCCACCCGCCATCGAGCACCTGTCGATCGAAGCGGCGTTGTCCACGTCGCAGCAGCTCGCCGCCGTCCAACGCGCGCTCGGTCTCGGACGGACCATCGAGGCCTCCGCCCCGATCTTCGACCAGGTCTTCGCTGCCGGGCTCTTCGACCTCGACGGGACCCTCATCGACTCGACGCCGGCCGTGAACCGGTCGTGGGCGCAGCTCGCTCGCGAGTACGGCCTCGAGGGCGACCTGCTCGCCGCGGGACACGGCCAGCCCGCTGCCCAGCTGCTCGCCGCGATCTTCCCGCCCGAGCAGGTCGCCGGAGCACTCGCGCGGATCATCGAGATCGAGGCCGACGAGGTCGCCGACGTCATCGCGCTCCCGGGGGCGGCGGAGGCGCTGGCGGCGCTGGGTGACGACGCGAAGGCGATCGTCACGAGTGGCACGAGACTCATCGCCGGCAACCGGATCGCCGCCGCCGGGCTCGTGCGGCCGGAGGTCGTCGTGACCTTCGACGACGTCACGAAGGGCAAGCCGGACCCCGAACCGTTCCTGCTCGGCCGCACCCGGCTGGGCATGGAGTCGCAGCCGTGCGTCGTGTTCGAGGACGCACCGGCCGGGCTCGCCGCAGCGCGCGCCGCCGGCTGCTGGACGGTCGGCATCGCGGGGACGCACGAGGCGCACGAACTCGATGCGGACCTCGTCATCGACGGCCTCTTCCAGCTGCGGCTCGAGCCGGTCGCCGAGGGTGGGTTCCGGCTCGTCCCGGCGTCGCTCGGCTGAGCGGCACCCCGATCCCGGCGCCTGTCGACGGGCCTCCGGACACCCTCCCCACCGCGCGTCGACAACCGTGCACATGCACTCCCTGAGCCTGTCGAGGAACCCGAGCCAGTTCGCCCAACCAACCTCGGCACCATTCGACGACCGAACGCGGAAACCTGCTCCCTGAGCCTGTCGAAGGGCACCCCGAACAACCTCCCCCACCGCACCTCGGCGGGCTCGGCGACCGCGCCACCGCCGGTCCCTGACCCTGTCGCAGGGCCCACGAGCGGCCTTCCCCACCACGCCGCGACAAGCTCGGCGACCGCGCCACGGCCGGTCCCTGAGCCTGTCGAAGGGCACCTCGAGCAAGCGTCAATTGTCGGATAAACTCCCAGATCAGTGGCTGATTCGGTGCGGGTTCGAATGTCGGTGGTGCGTGTTTGGATGGACCCATGACCAGCACCGCACCGAACCCGCTCGCCGCCGCCGCGGCCGGGTTCGATGCCGTGTGG
>NZ_JADKSI010000005.1:0-38656 GCF_015350715.1 Plantibacter sp. VKM Ac-2876
GGACTTCTTCGTTGAAATGGCCACCCAAGGTTCTTGGGTGGCCATTTTGCGTTAACACGCTTTGTGCGTGAAGTCGTAGAAACACGAATTTGCAAAACGCCTGGTCACAGCGTACGCTTGACCGTTGGTGTGGACGCTCCATGTCCACATCGTGTCCACGATCCCCCACCGCTCACGCAGACCGGGATCGCGCACGCCGACAAGAGATCTTGGGCAGGGCAGTCGCCCTGCGGTAATGAAGGAGAAACTACTATGGCAGCAGTGTGCCAGGTGACAGGAGCCGTTCCCGGCTTCGGTCACAACATCTCGCACTCGCACCGTCGCACGAAGCGCCGCTTCGACCCGAACGTGCAGAAGAAGACCTACTACGTGCCCTCGCTGCGTCGTAACGTCACCCTCAAGGTGTCCGCCAAGGGCATCAAGGTGATCGACGCCCGTGGCATCGAATCCGTCGTCAAGGACATTCTCGCTCGTGGGGTGAAGATCTAATGGCTAAGCAGCAGGACGTCCGTCCAATCATCAAGCTCCGTTCGACGGCTGGTACCGGTTACACGTACGTGACCAAGAAGAACCGTCGCAACAACCCAGACCGTCTCGTGCTCAAGAAGTACGACCCCGTAGTGCGCAAGCACGTTGAATTCCGAGAGGAGCGCTAAACATGGCTAAGAAGAGCAAGATCGCCCGTAACGAGCAGCGCAAGGTTATCGTCGACCGCTACGCCACGAAGCGCGCCGAGCTGAAGAAGGCTCTCGTCGACCCCGCCGGGACCGACGAGTCGCGTGAAGCAGCCCGCCTCGGCCTCCAGAAGCTTCCTCGCAACGCTTCGCCGGTTCGCCTCCGCAACCGCGACGCGATCGACGGTCGCCCGCGAGGCAACCTCTCGAAGTTCGGCATCAGCCGCGTTCGCTTCCGCGACATGGCGCACAAGGGCGAACTGCCCGGCGTCCGCAAGTCGAGCTGGTAACACCCGCTCAGTCGGAGCTCACATTCCGCTGACACAGCATCGCAACACCGAAAGGGCCGTCCGCATCGCGGGCGGCCCTTTCGCGTTGTCGGCGACAACTGCAAGGATCGAACGGTTCCCACATCCACCGAGGAGGCGCTGCTGGACGTCCGCACGCAACGAGCCATCGCCCTCCTGGTGGCCGGCTGCTTCTTCATGGAGAACCTCGACGGGACGATCCTCACCACAGCCGCACCCAGTATCGCCCGGGACCTCGGCACCTCGTCGACCGCCGTCGGGCTCGCCGTCACCGCGTTCCTGCTCACGGTCGCCGTCCTCATCCCCGTCAGCGGTTGGCTGACGGACCGGTTCGGTGCCAAGCGCATCTTCGCGCTGGCGATCGCGGTGTTCACGATCGCCTCCGTGCTGTGCGCGTTGAGCTCGAGCCTGCCGATGCTCGTCGGCTTCCGGGTGCTCCAGGGCGTCGGCGGCGCATTGATGGTGCCGGTCGGCCGGCTGGCCGTGCTCCGGGTGACGCCCAAGGAGCGGTTGATCCAGGCCATCGCCCTCCTGACGTGGCCCGCCCTCGCCGCCCCGATCATCGCGCCGTTCCTCGGTGGGGTCATCACCCAGTACGCCTCCTGGCACTGGATCTTCCTCATCAACGTGCCGATCGGTGTCGTCGCCTTCGTCGTGGCGCTCCGCATCGTCCCCGACTTCGCCGCCGACGAGGTGCCTCCGCTCGACTGGCTCGGGCTGTCCCTCGCCTGCGTCGGACTCGCGTCGCTCCTCGTGGCGGCGTCGCTGGTGTCCGGAGCCGGGTTCGACGCCCGTTGGTTCATCGGGTCGCTCGTGGCAGGTGTCGTCCTGCTCGCCCTCGCGATCCGACACCTGTTCCGTGCGCCGCACCCGTTCGTCGACCTCCGCTCGCTGCGGATCGAGACCTTCCGTCTGGCCAACGCCGGCGGCAGCGTCTACCGACTCACGATCAGCGCCGTCCCCTTCCTCCTGCCGCTGCTGTTCCAGGACGCGTTCGGCTGGACACCGGTGCAGGCGGGTTCGATGGTGCTCTTCCTCTTCGCCGGCAACCTCGCGATCAAACCGGCGACGACCTGGATGCTGCGGCGGTTCGGATTCCGTGTGGTGCTCGTGTCGTCGAACCTGATCGGCGTCCTGTGCATGGCCGGGATGGCGTTCCTCACCGCCGACACGTCGATCGTGCTGATGGCACTGCTGCTCTTCCTCAGCGGGGTCGCCCGGTCGATCGGCTTCACGGCGTACAACACCATCACGTTCGCCGACGTCGAACCCGCTGCGATGTCTCGGGCGAACACGCTCAACTCGACCCTGCAACAGGTCGCGAGCGGCTTCGGTGTCGCTGTCGGGGCGATCCTGCTGACGACCGGTTTCTCCCTCGAGGACGGGGTCGGTGGCGGCCAGCTGCTGCCGTATCAGTTCGCGTTCCTCGCGATCGCCGTCCTGACCCTCTTCCCGACGATCGAGGCGTGGTTGCTGTCGCGAGCTGCCGGGCACAGCGTCATCGGGGTCCGCTGAGCGCTCGCACCGACGGCTCCCAGCTGGGAAACGACCGACACGCAGGCCCGATTGTCCGCGTAGAGCGGAGAAATCCGCGAAATCTCGCGGATTGCTGCTACATTCGAGGCGGTCACACCGACCAGTTGGTGCCGTATCAGCGACACCTTCGCTACCAACACATCAGCTGTACGTTGCAGCAACGTCCGAGGAGGACCCTCACAATGGCAAATTTGAACAAGACCGAACTCGTCGCCGCCATCGCCGCATCGACCGGCCAGAGCCAGGCGACCGTCGGCAGCGTTGTCGACGCGCTGTTCACCACCGTCGCTGAGACCGTCGCCACGGGCAGCAAGGTCTCGATCCCGGGTTGGATCGCCTTCGAGCAGACCGACACCGCCGCTCGCACGGGCCGCAACCCGCAGACCGGCGCCGAGATCCAGATCCCGGCCGGCAAGCGCGTCAAGGTGACCGCCGGCTCGAAGCTCAAGGCTTCCGTCAAGTAAGTCGTCGCGGGCGTCAGCCCGCACGGACTCGGGCCCGGAGACACTCCATCGGTCCAGACCACACAGCAGGGCGTCGCGAGAGCGACGCCCTGCTGTCGTTCGTCCAGGGGTGGACCAGGCACGGGGCGAGGTGTCGGCGGCTCCGCCTAGCATTGCTGTCATGCGGATCCTCCACACCTCGGACTGGCACCTCGGCCGTTCGTTGCACGGGGTCGACCTGCTCCCGTTCCAACGCGACTTCCTGGCGCACCTCGAGCAGGCGGTCGTGGACCACGAGGTCGACGTCCTCCTCGTCGCCGGCGACATCTACGACCGCGCCATCCCGCCGGTCGAGGCGGTGACGCTGCTGTCGGAGTCGCTCGGGCGGCTGGCGGGCCGCACCCGGGTCATCCTCGCCCCGGGCAACCACGATTCGGCCATCCGGCTCGGGTTCGGCGCCGCCATGCTGCGCGACGGGATCGACATCAGAGCCGACCTCGCGCGGATCGGCGAACCGGTCCTGGTGGACGACGAACACGGGCCCGTCGCCTTCTACCCGCTGCCCTACCTCGACCCCGACACCGCACGAGGGGTGCTCTCCCCGGACGACCAGCCGCTCGCGCGGTCGCACGCCGCGGTCATGGGTGCAGCCCTCGCGAGCGTCCGAGCCGATCTCGCGCAGCGTCGCGAGCACGGAGCGGTCCGATCGGTCGTGGCTGCGCATGCCTTCGTCATCGGTGGTCTCGCGAGCGACAGCGAACGCGACATCCGGATCGGCGGGGTCGATGCGGTGCCCGCCCAGCTGTTCGACGACTTCGACTACGTCGCGCTCGGCCACCTCCACGGTGCGCAGCGCGTCGGGGCCGCCACGGGCGTCGACCGCATGCGGTACTCCGGGTCGCCGCTCGCCTACTCCTTCTCCGAACGCAACCAGGTGAAGTCGAGCGTGCTGGTCGACCTCGCCGCCGACGGTTCCGTGCACCTGGAACTGTTGCCGGCGCCGGTGCCGCGTCGGCTCGTCGACGTCACCGGAACCCTCGCAGAGCTGCAGGGCCCCGCGGGAGACGACGCCGTCGACGCCTGGGTGCGGGCCACGGTCACCGACGACGTGCGGCCACCGGAGTTGTACGCGACGCTGACCCGGCGCTTCCCGCACCTGCTCGTCTGGTCGCACGCGCCGGCGAACCGCTCCGAGGAGGCGCGCGCCGCAGCCGTCACGGCGGTCTCCGACCCGGTCGAGGTCACCGCCGAGTTCATCGAGTACGCGACGGGTGCACCGGCGACGACCCGAGAGCGAGAGCTCATCGCGGCGGCGAACGAGGCCGCACTCGCCACGGAGGTGAGCGCCTGATGCGACTGCACCGACTCACGCTGCAGGCCATCGGGCCGTATGCCGGTGAGCACACCATCGACTTCGTCGAACTCGGGCGGGCTGGTCTGTTCCTCCTGGAGGGACCGACCGGCGCCGGCAAGTCGACGATCATCGACGCCATCGTGTTCGGGCTGTACGGCGAACTCGCCGGTACCGGGGCCAGCAAGGACCGCCTCCATTCGCACCACGCGCAGCCCGGGACGGAACCGTTCGTGGAACTCGTGTTCGAGACCGGATCCGGTGTGTACCGGGTGCGGCGGACGCCGGCCTACCAGCGGCCGAAGCAGCGCGGTGCCGGCTTCACTCCGCAGCAGGCGAGCGCCACCCTCGTCCGCCTGACCGATCCCGACGCACTGGCCGGAGAGACCCTGTCGACCCGCGCGCAGGAGATCGGTCCCGAGATCAGCCGGATCGTCGGTCTCACCCGGGAGCAGTTCGTCCAGACGATCGTCCTCCCGCAGGGCGAGTTCGCGAAGTTCCTCGCCGCCGGCGGTGAGGAGCGCAGCGAACTGCTCCGGTCCCTGTTCGGGACGGAGCACTACGAGCGAGTCGCCAAGCACCTCGTCGAGCAGCGACGGCAGGCCCAACGCGACATCGAAGGCGCACGAGAAGCGCTGGGCCGCGCGATCGCCCGGTTCGCGGGAGCGGCCGAACTCGACGACGCACGGGAACTCGTCGCGGGCAGGGGAGCGGACACCCCGGCCGGGATGGACGCCCTCTCGACAGTCGATGCCGAGCCAGACGATACCGCGACTGCGGAGCCCGACCCAGACCAGGACGTCGTGGCCCTCGCCGTCCTGCTCGAACCCGATTCCGAAGACCTCGTCGGTGACGCCATGCGCATCGTCGCCGTCCTCGAGCGCCACGCCGCCGCCGATGCCTCGACCGCTGGCGCTGCTCGGGTCGCCCTGGACCGCGCTCGCGCCGAACACGCCGCGGCCCAGACGCTGCTCGCGTCCATCGAACGTCGCGCGGAGCTGCTGACCGAGCGCGAGCTGCTCTCGGTCGACGACGAACCGGTCGCGCGGCTCTCCCAACGGATCGCGGCAGCGGCTCGGGCGGACACCGTCGCGTCCGCGCTCGCCGGAGCGGCCACGGCATCGGTGGCGCTCGAGGAAGCCATCGCGTCGCTCGCCGCGATGGAGGAGCAGGCCGACGAGGCGATCGTCGCACTCGACGACGCGTCCGTCACCGCGCGCCGCGAATCCCTCACCGTCGAGCGAGCGTCGATGGCGGCCGTGCTCGTCCTCGAAGCCGCCGACGCCGACCGCGACCGCGCGCTCGCAGCACTCGCCGAGGAGCTCGCGACCGTCGACGAACGGCTCGCCGAGCTCGCAGCGGAACAGACGCGACGGGACGCCCGCCGGACAGCGCTCAGCTCGGCACCGGAGCGCGCCTCGCGTGCGGCCACCGAGTCGGCCAGGGCCGCCCGTTCCGTCGAGCGCGCGGCTGAACGCCGTACGGTGCTGGATCGGGTGGACGCGGCCGACGAACGCCTCACGGGGCTCACCGACGAGGTCACCGAGGCCGCCACGGCCGCGAAGGCGGCGATCGACGTCGAGACGTCGCTGCGCCTCCGGAGGATCGAGGGCATGGCGGGTGAACTCGCCACCGGCTTGCGGGACGGCGAGCCGTGCAGCGTCTGCGGCTCGCTCAGCCATCCAGCGCCCGCGGTGCTCGACGGAGACCACCCCGACGCGGACGCGGTCGACGCGGCATCCGTCGCGCGGGCCGATGCCGAGGCGACGATGCAGTCGGCGCAGAACGCCCGGGACATCGCTCGAGCGGAGCGTCGCCGCCTCGTCGAGCAGTTCGTCGCGCTGGCCGACGACCCGAGCGACGTGGCTGCAACCGGCTCGTCCGACGCTTCGACGGCGGCGACGACCGGCTTCGACCCCGTCGCTGCGCGGGCGGCCGTCGATGCGGCTGCTGCAGAGGCCGATCGGCAGTACGCGGAGGCCGTAGTGGCCGCCGAGCAGGCGGACGCCGAGGTCGCGGAGGCCGGGCGCCTCGCGGACGAGCACCTGGCCGGCGTGGTCGCGGTGTCGGAACGCACCGCCACTCGGGCGACACTGACCGAGCGGCTCGCCGCCGCGCAGCGCGCCCACGAGCAGGCCCGCGCCGAGGTGGCCGGTGTCCTCGCCGGTCGAGCGGCTTCACTCGCCGAGCTCGACGCGATGCTCGAGGCCGAGCTCTCCTCGCTGTCGCTGCTCGCGGCGGCACGAGCGACCGTCGCAGACCGGCGCCTGCGTGACGCCGAGCGCGCGGTCGAGCTGGAGGCGGCACTCGAGCGGGCCGGGTTCGCCGACCGCGCGGCCGCGGAGGCCGCAGCCATGAACGGGGTCGAACGGGCGAGCGCCGAGGCGCGGGTGGCCGATCACCTGCGTCACACGACCGCGAACGCGGAAGCACTCGCGAGCCCGGCAATCGCCGGTGTCGCCGGTACTGCCGCCCCCGACGTCGAAGCGACGGCCCGACGACTGGCCGACGCCGAAGCGGTGGCAGGCACCGCGACCGTAGCGGCCGCCGTCTCCGCACGACGAGCGACCAACGCGGCTGCCGCCTGCACGGCACTCGCCGAGGCGGCCGACGAGAACGCCGACGCGGTCCGCGAGGCCGCGGCCGTCGTCCGCCTCGCCGACGTGGTGTCGGCCACGGGCAGCCAGAACAGCACGAAGGTCACCCTCGGCACCTACGTCCTGCTGCGCCGCTTCGAGGATGTCGTGGCGGCGGCGAACGCGCGCCTGGAGTCGATGTCAGGCGGGCGCTACGAGCTCGTCCGCAGCGACGTCAAGGAAGGACCCTCCCGCAGCCAGCGCGTCGGGTTGTCGCTCACGGTCCACGATCACCGGACCGACCGGCGTCGCGATCCGAAGTCGCTGTCCGGTGGCGAGACGTTCTACGCCTCGCTCTGCCTCGCACTCGGGCTGGCGGACGTCGTGACGGGCGAGGCCGGCGGTGTCGAGCTCGGCACGCTCTTCGTCGACGAAGGGTTCGGCAGCCTCGACCCCGAGACACTCGACACCGTGATGGCCGAGCTCGGTCGGCTCTCGGCCGGCGGCCGCGTCGTCGGCGTCGTCAGCCACGTCGAGGAGATGAAGCAGCGCATCGGCGAACGCATCGAGGTGCGGCGGCTGGAAGACGGCTCCTCGACCCTGCTCGTCCGGGCGTGAGCGGCACCCTTCGACAGGCTCAGGGACCGGTGGTTCGGCTCAGGGACCGAGCGCCGGCTGATCCCGCTGCGGTCGGGGTTCCCAGCAGCGCCGCGTAGGCTTGCAGCGTGAATCGTGTCGTCCGCCTCGCGGGTCCTGCCCTCCTGCTCCTCGTGGCTGTGGCGACCCTCCTCGCGGGTCTGGCCTTCGGCGGCGGAGCGGATGCGCAACTCCTGGGCGATCCCGGTGCCGTCGTGCGGTGGGGGCTCCCGATCGCACAACTGCTCGTCAACCTGAGCGCCGCTGTCACCATCGGCGCGTTGCTCATGGCCTGCTGGGCGCTCAGCCCGGACCGGCGCGAGTACGGCGCGGCGCTCGACGTCGCCGCAGCCGGCGCCGCGGTCTTCACCGTCGCGTCCGGCGTGACGGGTTTCTTCACCTTCCTGAACGTCACGCAGGTGCCGCTCACCTTCGACGACGCGTTCGGTGCGAAGCTCAGCCTCTTCTTCACCGGGATCGAGTCGGGTCAGGCCTGGCTGCAGACGACCCTCATCGCCGCGGCCGTCACGGTGCTCTGCTTCGCCGTCCGCAACCACACGGTGCTCGTGTTCGTCTTCGGGCTGTCCCTCGTGTCGCTGCTGCCGATGGCCCAGCAGGGTCACTCCGCCGAGGCGAGCGGGCACAACGCCGCCGTCACCGCGCTCGGCCTGCACCTCGTGTTCGCCGCCATCTGGCTCGGCGGTCTGCTCACGCTCGTCTTCATCCGCAAGACCCTCGAAGACGGCCGGCTCGCCCCCGTGCTCATGCGGTACTCGACCGTGGCACTCGTGTCCTTCGTCGTCGTGGCGGTCTCCGGGTACGTGAGCGCCGAGCTGCGCATCGGCTCGCTCGACCGCCTGGGCACCCCGTACGGCATCCTCGTCCTCGTCAAGGTCTTCGCGCTGCTGGCGCTCGGCCTGTTCGGTGCGCTGCAGCGTCGGGTGCTGATCGGTCGCATCGAGCGGTCCGCCGCTGCACGAGCGGACACCCCTGCTGGCCGCGCCGGCACCTTCTGGTGGCTGGTCGCCCTCGAGCTCGGGTTCATGGGCATCGCCTCCGGTGCCGCCGCAGCCCTCGCGAAGACGGCCCCGCCGGTCGACCAGACCGTGCCGGCCGCGCCGACGCCCGCGGTGCTGCTCACCGGGGAGGAACTGCCGCCGGAACTGACCTTCGCGCGGTACTTCACCGAGTGGAACATCGACCTCCTGTGGCTGCTGGCCTGTGCGTTCGGCATCTTCTTCTACATCGCGGGCGTCGTCCGCCTGCACCGCCGCGGCGACTCCTGGCCGATCCTGCGCACCGTCAGCTGGGTCCTCGGGCTGCTCGTGCTCTTCTACCTCACGTGCGGCGGCATCAACGTCTACCAGCCGTACCTCTTCAGCGTGCACATGCTCGGGCACATGGGGCTCACCATGCTCGTCCCCGTGCTGCTCGTCCCCGGAGCGCCTGTCACGCTGCTCGCGCGGGCGGTGCGGAAGCGCTCGGACGACTCCCGAGGGGGTCGGGAGTGGGTGCTCCTGGCCGTGCACTCGAAGTTCGCGGGGATCATCTCGAACCCGCTCGTCACCGCGGTGCTCTTCGCCGGATCACTCTGGGTCTTCTACTACACGCCGCTGTTCCGCTGGTCGATGGAGGACCACATCGGCCACGAGTGGATGGTGGTGCACTTCCTCATCACCGGCTACCTCTTCGTGCAGTCGCTCATCGGCATCGACCCGGTCCCGTACCGCCTGCCGTACCCGATGCGGCTCCTGCTGCTCTTCGCGACGATGGCGTTCCACGCGTTCTTCGGGCTGGCGATCATCTCCTCGACCGGGCTGTTCCTCGCCGACTGGTTCGGGGCGATGGGACGCACGTGGGGGCAGGCGCCGCTCCTCGACCAGCAGACGGGCGGTGGGATCGCCTGGAGCGTCGGCGAGATCCCGACGCTCGCGCTGGCCGTCGCCGTCGCGATCTCGTGGAGCAAGAGCGACGCGAAGGACCAGAAGCGGCTCGATCGCAACGCGGACCGCACGAACGACGCGGAGCTCAACGAGTACAACGAGCGTCTCGCGCGCATGGCGGCCAACGACACCCGTTCCTAGCCCGCGAACTGTCACTCCGGAACAGTGTGAGGGGTGTCGGACTGTGCTGGAGTGACAGTTCGCGGGCTTCAGCGGAGGTCGATGTAGAGGGAGCCGTCGTCGCGGATCGTCACGAACGCCGAGAGTGTGAACGGGACGTCCTCGTCGAGGGTCGAGACCGTGCCGTCGAACAGTGACTTCACGTCGACGACGAGGTGCGCGGCTCCGGCCGTCGCCGGCATCTGCCAACCGGTGTCCCCGGGCTGGACCGCCACCACGGGGTAGGCCGCGATGGACCACACCGGTAGGTCGTCCACGCGATCGCGGATCACCATGCCGAACGGGCACCCGGTGGGCTGGAGGACCTGTTGCGTGGCGCAGTTGTCGAGGTAGCCGTCGATCTGCGTCTGGACCTCCCCGACGAAGTCCGAGGTGGCACTCGCGGTCACCTCGGCGTCGACGACGCTCGCGACCTCGGTCGTCGTCGCCGTCTCCACCGATGCCGCCAGGTAGGTGGTGTCGACGTCGAAGTCGACGCTGCCCGGCGTGAAGGTGAGGAGCGGGATGGTGGAGGTGAAGGCCCCCTCGGTCCCCTCGGCGACGCGGCGGGTGTCGAGCTCGAAGCCGTTCGCGCGGAACCCGGTCGTGTGTGCGACGGTCAGCTGGACGACGCTCAACGGGCTCGTCTCGAAGCGCCACGACGGGAACAGCCCGAAGGTGCGCTCGCCGCTCGTGATCGAGAACGCCGTGCTGTGCGGCTGACCCGCGAGTCGGTACGAGAAGGTCACCTCGTGGGCGCCCGAGGCGGTCGTGACGTCGGAGACGAGGCGCACGTCCTCGATCGTGCCGAGCGCCTCGCTCCGGAGCAGGGCGTCCGAGCTGTCGGCGGGCAACCCCGCGTCGGCGAGTTCGGCGGAGCTCAGGGCGACTCCGGGCAACGCGAGCGCGGTCGCGGCGTCGTCGTCTGCGAGGGCGTCCAGGTACCCGCGTGCGAAGGAACCGGCACCGTAGACGTCGCGGGCGACGGCCGACCAGGCGGAGACGATGGCCGCGACGAGCAGTGCCGCGATGCAGAGCCACAGGACGACGGCGCGGACGAGTGCACCGCGCACCGTTCCCGGGCGTCGCAGCTCCCCACGTGTCGCGACATGGCTCATCCTGACATCCTAGGCGGGCACCTCGCGTAGGATTGGAGGGCGAAAACGGGAGGGAACCGAAGCATCATGAGCGTAGCCCTCTCCGCCGAGCAGCAAGCCGTCTTCGACCGCATCGAGAGCACCCGCGAGCATCTGTTCGTCACGGGTCGGGCGGGCACCGGGAAGTCGACGCTCCTCAACCACCTCGCCTGGAACACCTCGAAGCAGTTGGCCATCTGCGCCCCGACGGGTGTCGCCGCGCTGAACGTCGGCGGGCAGACGATCCACTCGCTGTTCCGCCTGCCGATCGGGCTCATCGCCGACCACACGATCGATCAGAACGATCAGACCCGCAAGCTGCTCAACTCCATCGACACCCTCGTCGTCGATGAGGTCTCCATGGTGAGCGCCGACCTCATGGACGCGATGGACCGGAGCCTCCGGCAGGCGCGGCAGCGCCCGCGCGAGCCGTTCGGCGGCGTACAGATCGTGCTCTTCGGCGACCCGTACCAGCTCGCTCCGGTGCCGGGCAGCCTCGAGGAACGGGCGTACATCGCCGACACCTACCGCTCGTTCTGGTTCTTCGACGCCAAGGTGTGGTCCGAGACGCCGCTGCAGCTCGTCGAGCTCACCGAGATCCACCGCCAGCACGAGGCCGAGTTCAAGTACCTCCTCAACGGCGTCCGACACGGTCAGGTCACCGCCGAGATGGCCGGCCGACTGAACGGCATGGGCGCCAGGATCCCTCCCGAGGACGGCGTCATCACCCTCGCGAGCCGCAACGACACCGTCGACCGCATCAACAAGGCGGCGCTCGCCAAGCTCGACGGCAAGCCGCTCACCGCCAACGCGGAAGTCTCGGGCGACTTCGGCGGGCGGGCGTTCCCCGCCGACGAGGCGCTCGACCTCAAGGTCGGTGCGCAGGTCATGTTCCTCCGCAACGACAGCGAGCGTCGCTGGGTGAACGGCACGCTCGGGACCGTGGTGAAGATCGACTCGACCGTCTGGGTCGAGGTCGACGGCGAGCAGTTCGAGGTCGAGCCGGCGACGTGGGAGAAGTACAAGTACTCCTACTCCTCGGTGACGAAGCAGCTGAAGCGCGACATCGTGGCCGAGTTCACGCAGTTCCCGCTGCGGCTCGCGTGGGCGGTCACCATCCACAAGTCGCAGGGCAAGACCTACGACCGCGCGATCGTCGACCTGGGCAGTCGCGCGTTCAGCCCGGGGCAGAGCTACGTCGCGCTCAGCCGGATCTCGACGCTCGACGGTCTCTACCTCTCCCGGCCGCTGCGCCCGAGCGACATCATCGTCGACACCGACGTGAAGCGGTTCATGTCGGGGCAGTAGCGCCCGTTCGTCCGTTGTTGAGCGAATCGGCGCTCTGTCGCCCGAAAAGGGGCGAACGAACGGGGTCGGTGACCCTACGATTGTCGGTTATGACGCATCCCATGCAGCAGGGCTGGCCGCAGCCCGGTCCGATCACCGCCTGGCGCACGCTCGAGCTGAACGCCAGCAAGCCACCCCTCGCCGGGTACTGGGGGTTCATCCCGCCCGTCGTGCGCATCGACGGCTTCGAACACCGTCCAGCCTGGGGCCCGTCGCGGTTCACGGTTCCGGCCGACCGGCCCGTGCAGGTCTCGTGCTCGATGGCCTGGCTGCGGGAGTTCGGCCGCGCCGACTACCTGCTCCAGCCCGGCGAGGCGCCCACGCTCGACTACATCGCCCCGGCGCAGCAGTGGGTCTCAGGTTCGCTCGCACCGAGGGGCCAGGCGGTCATCAAGGGGCGCGGCGCACAGATCGCGATGTACGCCGTGCTGGCAGTGATCTTCATCGCGATACTCGGTATCGTCCCGCTCGCGTACCTCATGACCTGAGCGCCCGTCGACGCCTCGCGCTGACCGGCCTGGTCGAGGGAGGCCAGACCTCAGGTCCGGTCGACGGCCCGGAGGAGGATCGCGCCGAGCTCGGCCGGCTTCGTGAACTGCGGCCAGTGGCCCGTCGGCAGGTCGACGAACTCGACGTCACGCAGCCGTGCCAGTTCCGCAACGTACGGGTGGCCCTGTTCCATCAGGCCGCGAAGCATCTCCGAGGAGAACTCGCACGCGACCACGGTCGCCGGGACGGACAGGCGGCGGTCGTCGTCGGAGAGCTGCTGTCGGTCGACGGCGACGCCCTTCGGTTGCGGGACGGCCCTGGCCCGGAATTGCTCGCGGAGCCCCTCGTCCAGGTCGACGAGGTCCTCCGCGTCGAACACCGTCCAGTCGGGTAGCGGGATCTCGGAGCCCGACGAGGGGAGTTCCTCGTTGATGCACGCGCCGTCGGCGAGTGGGCCCGAGTCGACGTACACGGCGCGGACGACACGGTCAGGGCGGGCGTCGATCGCAGCGGAGATGATGGCGCCACCGCCGGAATGTCCGACGAGCACGACGGGCTCCTCGCCGGCGTCGATCTCGGCGACCACGGCGTCGACGTGGTCGCGCAGGCCGATGCCGGCGCGGTCAGTAGTGACGCTCTCGAGGCCGGGGAGGGTGAGCGGTCGGACCCGGTGGCCGGCTGCCTCGAGCGGGGGTGTGACCGCACTCCACGAGGATGCGTCGAGCCAGAAACCGGGTACGAGGATGACGTCCATGCCCGAGATGCTACGCCGCACGAGCGACACGCGGGAGGTGTGCTTCGTCGCCCGTTCTTCGATCGCCCATTCTTGGGCGGACGAACATCCACTCGCCCCAGAATGGGCGATTGGACGGGAGATCAGGCGACGGCGGTCGCTGCGGCCTTCGCGGTCGCGAGGTCGCGGAAGAGGTCGGTGTTGAAGCGGTACGCCACCATCACCTCGTCGATCACGCGGGCCTGCTCCTCGTCGTCCCACGGGACGGCGTCGAGCTGCTCGCGGTAGGTGTCCTTGAACTCGCGAGGCTTCGCGATGTCGCCGAAGAGGTAGAAGCCGACGCCGTTGGTGTCGAAGCCGAACTGACGCTGCATGAGCGTGCGGATGATCTGCCCGCCCGAGAGGTCGCCGAGGTACCGGGTGTAGTGGTGTGCGACGAAGCCGCCGGGCCAGACGGCGCCGACCTCGTTGATCCGTGCCACGTACCGGGCGGTGGTGGGGAGCGGGGTGATCTGTTCGCGCCAGTCCGGACCGATGAGGAACTCGAGGTCCTGCACGATGGCGGGGAGCCGCGTCAGCTTGTCGCTGATGAACGGAGCCGCGACGGCGTCGGCGCGCATGCGGTCGGCGGCGGCCTCGAGGGCCTCGTAGATGAAGAAGTGCTGCGCGACGAGGGCGATGTAGTCCTCCTTCGAACCCTTCCCGGTCATGAGGTCGCTCATGAAGTCCGCCCCCTCGCTGGAGGAGTGGCCGGAGGACGTGCGCTCGCGCAGGGCCTGGGAGAAGGGGATCACAGTGCTCATGTCGGACTCCGCGTCGGCTGGCTCGGTAAGGGTTGCCTAAGTGTAACGGGCCGGGCTCGAGAACGGGAGGGTGGATCCACTCCTGTAGAGGGAATCAGTGGCTGCTGTGCAGGGAACCGTGCGGGACCGCGAACGCACCGGCGTTGGTCTGCGCCAGCGCCGGTGTCGTGAGCGCCGCCACGACCGCCGCCCCGGCGAGCAGGGTGAGCACGTACCGTCCGGTGCTCGGCTCGCGACGGGCCCGACGGCTCGCTCGCGTCAGCAGGGCGTCGAGCTGGAGTTCGTCCGGCGCCGTCGATGCGAGGGTGACCCGCCGGAGGCGCCGTGCGAGCACCCCGGCGACGATGAGCAGCAGCACGGTGGACGAGAGGGTCGGCAGGAACGGCGGCACGGTCGTGACACCGATGGAGGCGAGTCCGTACAGCGCCACCCAGACGACCACCGCGCCCACCGCACCGGCGAAGGACGCGCGGAGGCCCGGCACCCGGTCGCGGACGAGGACCACGACGGACCAGAGCAGTGCGGCGACGCCCAGGGTGACGAGCGGGATCGCCCCGACCGGGGCGGACCCGGCGCCGGTCGCGATCAGGACGAGGCCGGCACCGAGTGCGCACATCGCGAGCAGGCTGTTCGAGATCGACGTCGTCCCGGAGCGGACCGCGGTGTCGCCACTCGCCCGGGCGTCCTGGCGTTCGACGGAGACCGACATGTCAGGCCGTCGCCACCCGGTGGGTCCGCTTGTCCGCGGCGAGTCCGGCACCGAGGAGCACCACGGCGCTCGCGAGGTGGAGGAAGTGGTCGGCCGTGTTGAGCGCGAGGATGTTGAGCGCCGAGCCCACGATGAAGAACCCGACGACACCGAGCAGGAGGTAGAACCCACCGATCACCGTGTTGACGGTCTTGGCCGCGACGACGTTCGAGAGCCCGGCGATGAGCAGGGCCGCACCGATGAGGACGTGCGCGATGTTGTGCAGCGGGTTGACCTCGAAGATCCCGAGCAGGAGGCCGCCCTCGGTGTTGAGGAACGGCAGGCCGCCCGCGACGATCCCTCCGAGGAGTCCGACGACCACGTAGACCGCGCCGAAGACGGTCGCGAGCAGACGGTTGGGTGAATGACGCATGAGGGCCTCCTGAACCTTCGCGCCGCGAGTCGTCTCGGGGCATTG
Organism: Plantibacter sp. VKM Ac-2876; assembly: GCF_015350715.1. Taxonomy (NCBI): domain Bacteria; kingdom Bacillati; phylum Actinomycetota; class Actinomycetes; order Micrococcales; family Microbacteriaceae; genus Plantibacter; species Plantibacter sp. VKM Ac-2876. The sequence goes on from NZ_JADKSI010000005.1 coordinate 15,301, forward strand.
AGGAGTTCGGAGGTGCGGGCGTCGACGGTTTGGTCGCCCTCGGCCGTCGCTCAGTCGTGCGGGCGTGGCTCCACACCCAGACGGGCGCACGCGGCGTCGTAGAGGGCGACGACCTCGCGTCGGATCTCGCCGCGCTCGGTGATCGTGCCCGCGGGCCAGGGCACCCGCCCACCCGCGGCGGTGCCGTCGATCGTCCAGGTCCACTCACCACCCGTCCCGTCCAGCGCGATCATGGTGGCGGCCTCGGCCGCCGGTTCCAGGAAGGCGCGCACGATGAGCAGGTTGTCGTCGGGGTGGTCGCCGTTCATGTGTGCCAGGACGGCGTCGACGGTGGTCTGCGGGAAGGTGTTCGAGGTCACCTCCCCAGGGAACACCATCGACGGGCCCCGCACCAGGCCCGCCGCCCGAGTGACCGGCGCGCGGCGTGCGACCGCAGCTCCCAGCCGCGCCCGGTTACAATCGGGAACAGTCTGCAGCTCCGCAGACCGCTCATCAGGGGGATGACTTGACTGCAACAGCTCCGAGGCGACGGCGTCTCGCCGCACTCCTTACCGCGGCGACCCTCGCGACGGTACTCGTCGGCTGCTCGGGCCCCTCGGTGTCCGACACCGACTTCCCCGACCAGGTCAGCGGCACACTCGCGGGAGACACGACCGACGCCATCACGGCGGCGGTCGAGGCCGCCGTCACCCAGTCCGGGTCCTCCGGCGCGATCGTCGGCGTCTGGGCACCGTGGGCCGGGAGTTACACGGCCGGCGTCGGCACGACCGAGCCGGGTGGCAAGACCAAGATGGATCCGTCCATGGTCTACCGCATCGCCGACACCACGCGCCCGATGACCTGCACCGTGCTCCTCGAGCTCGTCGACGAGGGCAAGATCAAGCTCACCGACCAGGTCCACAAGACCCTCCCGCAGGTCCAGGGCATCGAGGGCATCACCTACCAGCAGCTGTGCAATGGCACGTCGGGGCTCGGCACCTACACGCCCGCGCTCAACGCCCAGTTCGTCACCAACCCGACCCGCAACTGGTCGATGGCCGAGATCCTCGCGAACGGCCTCGCGAGCGGTACGCGGACGGCTCCGGGGGCGCTCTTCGGCTCGAGCGACACCGGGTACATCCTGCTCGGCATGGCGCTCGAGGAGCTGACCGGTCAGTCGTGGCAGTCCCTGTACGACCACTACGTGTTCTCGCCGCTCGGCATGTCGAAGTCCAGCTTCCCTGACGCCTCCACCTTCGAGCTTCCGGGGTCGCACCCCAAGGGGTACCTGACGCCGCGGATCGCGGACGGCACCTACCAGTGCGACGCACCGACGGACGAGACCGAGCTGTCGACCTCGATGGTGTGGACCGCCGGTGGCGTCGTCTCCTCGGTCGACGATCTGCGGAAGTTCACCCAGTCCTTCGCGTCCGGCTCGCTGCTGAACGACAGCACGTACAAGAAGCAGTGGAAGGACCCCGTCTCGCTGGGTGAGGCTGAGCCGACCTGGAAGAGCTTCGGCGTGGGCGGGATGCAGATCGGTCCCCTCCGGGGGCAGGCCGGCGCGATCCCCGGCTCGCTCTCGGCGGCCTTCTCCGACCCGACCTCCGGCCTGACGGTCGTCGTCATGCTCAACAACTCGACGCTCGGTGCGGGCTTCGCGCAGACGCTCGCGATGCAGCTCGCGTCGATCGGTGCGAAGGCGGCACCGGCGAGTGGGCAGAAGGCCCCCGAGATCGCACTCCCGTGGTCCGAGCAGCAGATGGCGGAGCAGCTCGCCGCCGCGGCGATGGTCTGCGCCCCGCCGGTCGCCCCCGCCGGGTAACGGAGGCGTCTGCACGGCGCCGCCAGCGGACGGTGGCGGCGGATCGCGGCACGATGACGCTTTCGCGAGGGCGCTGGGCCATGCCGCTTCCTAGAGTGAACCCATGACGACGAACACCCCCGACGACGACACCATCGTCCCGGACACGAAGAACTGGACCTGGGTCCTCGAGCGCGCCTGTCCCGAGTGTGGGATGGACACCTCGCGGTTCGGGTTCCGGGAACTCCCCGGGTTGATCCTGGCGAACGCCGCCGCGTGGCCGGCGGTGCTGGAGCGCGCCGACGTCCGGGAGCGGCCCGACCCGCAGACCTGGTCGCCACTCGAGTACGCGGCCCACGTGCGCGACGTGTTCCGCATCTTCGACGTCCGGCTGCGACTCGTCCTCGACGAGGACGATCCTGCCTTCGAGAACTGGGACCAGGATGCGACGGCTCTCGAGGAGCGCTACGGCGAGCAGGACCCGAAACGGGTCTCGGTGGAGCTGGTCTCGGCCGCCACGGTGCTCGCAGCAGCGTTCGAGCGGGTGCCGGACGAGGCGCTCACGCGGACGGGTCGACGGAGCGACGGCGCGCGCTTCACGACCGAGACCCTCGGCCGCTACTTCATCCACGACCCGGTGCACCACCTCTGGGATGTGACGAGATCGCAGTCGTGAGCGTCTCCGGGGTCTGCTGACGGCCGCTACTGCGCTCGCGCGCGGAACGCGATCGTGTTGACGCGGTTGCTGCAGCGGACCGAGCAGTACCGTTTCGAACCGTTGCGGGACAGGTCGACGAGCAGGCCGTCGCAGTCGTCGGCGGCGCAGAGCCGCAGGCGGTCCCAGGCGTCGGACCGGACGACGTCGACGAGTGCCATGGCGATCTCGGTCTGGACGCGATCGACGAGCGGCGCGTCGAACTCGGTGGCGTGGAGGTGCCAGTCGAAGCCGTCGTGGCGGCGCAGTTGGGGGAGCGCGGCGGACTCGCGGAGCATCGTGTTGATCTCGGCGACGGCGCGGTCGCGGGTGTCCGGGGCGTCCGCGTCGGAAGCCCAGAGTGCGTGGATCCGCTCCCGCAGCTGAGCCACCGCGGCCCGCTCGGGCTCGTCGCCGTCGACCCGACCCGAGTACCGACTGACGCGCAGGAGCTCCACGAGTTGCGGCGGTGTCGCGAGTTCGTCGCCACCGCTCCGGGACGCCGATGCGCGGGTGTTCACGAGCAGCGCGGCGAAGAGCAGCGCATCCTCGGTGTCAGGGGCAAAATGCAAGTTGACTCCTTACTCTCTCCGAGAGTAGCTTCATCTCAGCCGGGCGTCCACCTCTTCCGCCGGCCCCACTCGCGGCAGCTGGAGACCCCCATGAAGCACACGTCCTCGACCACGGTCGGTCTGCTCGTCGCGGTGCTCGCCGCGGTCGCGTTCGGCACCTCCGGCGCGTTCATCAAACCGGTGCTCGCATCGGGCTGGAGCCCCGCTGCTGCGGTGACCGTCCGCGCCCTGATCGGCGGCCTGGTACTCGCCCCGTTCGCCCTCATCGCGCTCCGTGGTCGCTGGGACGCGGTCTGGCGTGGGCGCTGGCGACTCCTCGGCATGGGCCTCATCGGGGTGGCGGCGACGCAGCTCGTCTACTTCGCGGCGCTGCAGACCATCGCCGTCGGGACCGCGATCCTCGTCGAGTACATGGCGCCGCTGCTGCTCGTCGCCGTCGCGTGGGTGCTGACCAGACGTCGTCCCGCGACGGTCGTCCTCGTCGGCTCCGTCGTGTCGCTCGTCGGGCTCGTCCTCGTCGTCGCTCCGAGCGGTGGTTCGACGCTCGACCCGGTCGGTCTGTTGTTCGCCATCCTCGCGATGGTGGGCTGCGCCGCGTACTACGTCATCTCGGCTCGGCCGGCGAAGGGGCTGCCTCCGGTGGCGTTCGCCGCCATCGGTCTGCTCATCGGGGCGCTCAGTCTCTGGCTCGCGGGGCTCGTCGGCGTGCCCTTCACGACCTCCGACGCCGACGTCACGGTGCTCGGCACCGACGTCGCCTGGTGGGTGCCGCTCCTGTTCGTCGGGGTGGTGTCGACGGCGGTCGCCTATGCGGCGAGCATCACCGCGAGTCAGATGCTCGGCTCCCGACTCGCCTCCTTCGCGGGCCTCCTCGAGGTGGTCGCGGCGACCGGGTTCGCCTGGATTCTCCTGGGGGAGCAGCTGTCACTTGCGCAGCTCCTCGGCGGGGTGTGCATCCTCCTCGGGATCGGCTTCGTGCGCTCCGAGCGAGCTCCCGCCGTGCCGATCCCCGTGCCGGTGCAGTGACGGACTCAGTGCAGTGGGACCGGGACGGCGGCGTCGAGGTCGGCGAGGATCGCCAGGACCGCCGCCCGGCCGGCCCGGTTCGCTCCGACCGTCGACGCTGAGGGGCCGTACCCGATGAGGTGGACCCGCGGCTCGTCGGCCGCCCGGGTGCCGTCGATCCGGATGCCACCCCCGGGCAGTCGGATGCCGAGCGGCGCGAGGTGGTCGAGCGCGGCCCGGAACCCGGTGGCCCAGAGGATGGCGTCGACCGGGAGGAACGAGCCGTCGGCGAGGACGACCCCGTGCTCCTCGATGCGGCGGAACATCGGTTGCCGCACCAGGACACCGCGCGCTTCGGCCGCCCGTGCCCACGGCGTCCAGTGCATCCCCGTCACGGAGATCACGCTGCCCGGCGGAAGGCCCTGACGCACGCGTTCCTCGACGCCCTTGATCGCCTCCACCCGGGCGGCGGTGTCGAAGTCGTCCTCCACCCACTCCGGTTCGCGCCGCGTCATCCACACCGTCTCCGCCACCCGCGAGATCTCCTCGAGGAGCTGGATGGCCGAGATGCCGGCACCGACGACGACGACGCGTTGGCCGCGGAACTCGTCAGCGGAGACGTAGTCGGCCACGTGCAGCTGGCGTCCTGCGAAGCGTTCCCGTCCCGGGTACGCGGGCCAGAACGGTTTCGTCCAGGTGCCCGTCGCGTTGACGACCGCCCGTGCTCGGAACACGGCGGCGGGGGAGTCGGCGCCCGGGGAGTCGGCGCTCGCCGCGGTCTCGACGAGGAGTCGGCCGTGCGGGTCGTCGTCCTCGCGGCGGACGGCGCGGACCTGCACCGGGCGGCGGACCGCGAGGGCGAAACGCTCCTCGAACGCCGCGAAGTACGGCGGGATGACGTCGACGCTCGGGGAGGCGGGATCGAGCTCGGGCTTCGGCATGCCGGGCAGATCGTAGATCCCGTTGACGGTCGACATGGTGAGCGACCGCCATCGGTGCTGCCAGGCGCCGCCCGGGGCGTCGTTCGCGTCGAGGACGACGAAGGTGCGTGCTGCGGTCGCGCCCTCGGTGGTCCCAAGCGGGACGAATCCGCGGCGATGCAGGTGGTACGCGGCCGACAGTCCGGCTTGACCCGCGCCGATCACGACGACGTCGACGGTCTCCGGAGTGCTCACGTGCTCCTCAACGTCGTCGACCGCTCCGGCATTTCCGACAGGGGCCGAGCTCGCGTCCGCGATTCAGCCGTGGGCCAGGACCTGCACACCGATGACGAGGACACCCAGGAGCACGAGGGCCGCGAGCGCGATGAGCTGCTGCCAGACGGACAGCCGCGCGCGCCGGACGGCGACCCATCCGCTCAGCCCGAGGGTGACGAGGTAGACGATCGCGGACACGCGGAGGGAGGTCTCGAGTTCCATGACGTCGAACACGGCGAGCACGAGCAGGATGGTGGGGGTCGCGACGGTGAGGAGCGAGCCCCACGCGATCCGGAGCATGGAGTGCCACCCGCGCTCGTCGGGGAACGCCCCGTGGGCGGCGAGGTGCGCGATCATCTCGGCGACCAGGCCGGCGAGGGTGATGCCGACCACTCCGATGACGAGCGAGAAGAGCGCGTCGGGCGCGTCGTGGTGCTCCACGTTCGCCGCCAGCACGAGGACGATCGCGAGGCCGGTGAAGGTCGCGTAGACGCGCTCCTTGAGGTACTTCGCGACCGTCTCGACGTCGCCGGGCGGCAGCCCGCGCCGGTCGCCGTGCTCGAAGCCCCGGCCGGTGAGGTCACCGCGGCTCCGTCGTCGCGCACGTCGTCGATCCGCCCAGGTTCCGCCGTCCGTCATGGTCCAGAGCGTAGCCGCCGTCGCGGGATAGAGTGCCGGGTATGAGCGAAACGATCATCACCGTCGAGGGCCGCTTCGACTACCACCACCCGGCTGAGCGTGGGACCGTCCTCATCTCGGCGGGGTTCCAGGGGCCGGAACGTGAGCCCGTCGTCTCCCACACCACCGCGCTGCACCGTGCGCTCAGTCAGGCGGCGGAGCAGCTCCGCGCGCAGTCGGCCGTGACCTGGTGGTCAGCCGATCGCTTGCGGGTGTGGAGTGAGCGGCCGTGGAACAAGGACGGGAAGCAGTTGCCGCTCGTGCACCACGCGACGGTCGCGCTCGAGGTGAAGTTCGCCGACCTGCAGGCGCTGGCCCGCTGGGCCGAAGAGATCGCGACCCAGGACGGCGTCACGGTGACGGGTGTCACCTGGGCGCTCACCGAGGTGACGAAGCACCGCATCACGGCCGAGGCCCAGCACAACGCCGTCCGCGACGCGGTGGACCGCGCGACCGCCTACGCCACGAGTCTCGGGCTCGGGGCCGTGCGGCCGGTCGCCCTGGCGGAACCCGGCATGCTGGGCGACGACACCCGCTCGCCGTCGAGCCAGGCCGCAGCACCGATGATGCGCGGGGCCGCGGCTCCTGCCGGTGACACCGCGCTCGACCTGAAGCCGGAGGACATCACCGTGTCCTCCCGGGTGCACGCCCGCTTCGCCGCGTCCTGACGCGAGTCAGGGTCTCACCACGCCGGAGGCGATCAGTCCGCCACCTGTGGCCGCGACGACCGTGACTCCGCCCAGCAGTGCGAGGAGAGCGATGAACAACGGGACCACCTGCGACGCGGGCGCCGGAGCGCTGCCTCGCTGGACCACCGTCACGATCTCGGTCACCTGTGACGCAGCGCCGACCGCCGCGGCCGGGGCCGGCGCACCGGGTGCCCGCAGTGCGAACGGCGAACGCTTGGCCTCAGGGACGAGGTCGGGTGCTGCGGCCGTCGGGGCTCCGGCGGGTGGGACGGCCACGAAGGTGGACGCGTCGAACCCGACGGTCAGCGGGAGGGCGACCTTGCTCGGATCCTGACGCCCGCCGCTCGTGAACCAGTAGGAGAACTGCCCGGTGAGCTGTTGGAAGTCGATGAAGCTCTGCGGGAACGACCCCCAATAGGCGGCGTTGGCCGCGTTCTTCGCCACCTGGTCACCCTGCGCGATGTCCACGCCGAGGTAGTCGGGCGAAACGGTGAACCCGTCACTGCGCATCGTCACACCGGTGAGCGTCGCGAGTTCGATCTCGCGTGGCGCGATCGGCGTCCACTTCGTCTGGTCGGCCATGTCGGTGCCGAACCCGCTCGCGGTGGCGGTGAGGGTTCCGACACCATCGATGACGCTGAGGGTCGGGTTCGAGCCGTTCCAGTAGGTGAGCCCGCCGTAGAACGCGACCGAGAAGTCCCCGGTCCAGCTGATGGTGCCGCTGTTCGTCGACGGATCGACGGTGCCGGAACCGCCGACGATGACGAGCTGCGAATCCGTGAAGGCGCTCGTCACGTTGGAATCGACCGTGCCGCCCGAGCGGTCGAGGCATCGGGTGGCGAAGCTCGCGAGCTCGTACGCCCCGACGGCGTTCGGCTTCTCGATGCGGACGGGACCGTCCTGCGCCCGGTACCGGCTCTCGTCGATGATCGCGCCGGAACCGACGTCGGGCACATGCCCGGCGGTGAGGAAGTTGCAGCCACCGAAGAAGGCACCGTTGTTGGCCTCGTTGCTGAACCCCCATCGGAGGATCGCGTCGTCGACCCTGGTCGGCCCGCCCTGGTCGGAGACGACCTCGAGCCAGACCGCCACCGCGCGGCCCTCGGTCGGGACGAAGGCGAGCGCGTACGCCCCGTCCACGAGCTGGCCGATCGTGACGGACGCGCTTGCCGTACCGGCCGTGACCGAGAACGCCCCGAGGTGGACGGGGGCCCGATCGTCGGTCGCCGAACCGAACAGCCAGACCTCTCCGCCCGTGGCTCCGGTGGAGCCTGGCCAGGCGAAGGACGGGTCGAGGGTGCTCGTCGGCTCGACGGTCGCGGGGAGGGCTGCCTGGGCGCTGTCGAGACCGGTGACCGAGCCTCGCTCGACGGCGGCGCGCAACGCTGCGAGCGAGGTCCAGCTGGGCGGGACCGAGCCGGGTGGTCGGACGGCGAGGGTGACGACGAGGGCGCTCGCCGCCGACATCGGACCGGGGCCGGCGGCGTTCACGGCGCGGGCGCGGACGGTGTAGGCGGTGTCCGCCTGCAATCCGGCGACCGTCGTCGGCTCGTGGGTGAGCAGGGTCGGGTCGTCGATCGAGGGGATGGCGTCGACGCGGGTCGTCGTCACGGGTTCAGCGGAACCCGCCTGGAAGACCAGGAGGTCGAACGCGGTGATCGCAGCACCGTTCCCGGCCGTCACGCCGATCGTCGAGCCGTCGACCGAGATGCTGTCGACGTCGCCGCTCGTTACGGAACGTGGCGGGGTGGCTTGCTGCGGCGTGGACGAGCCGCTCGTCTCGACGGCCACGCTCCGCAGGGAGGTCGTCCGGTAGGTCGTCGGGATCAGACCGGCGAGGGAAGCGGTCTCGAACGCCGTGATCTGGACGGACACGCGGCGTCCTGGCGCCGGGTTCTCCACGACCGCCTCGAGCGGTCCAGCTGCGGCGAAGTCGCCGCCGAGGTCGATCACGGCGGCGGTCATGGCGGCGGACACGCCGTCGGCGGCCGCGACGCGGAGCAGGTATGCCGTCGAGGCCGTCGTCCCGGCCGGTGCCGTCCACGTCACACCCAACGAACCGGGTGTCGGCCCCTCGGTCACGGTCGGTGTGGCGACGCGTGTGGTCACGGGAGCCGTCGCGTCGATACGGACCGGCGCGCTGAGCGATGAGGCGGTGTCGCCCGCGCCGTTCGAGGCGATGACGCGGACGCTGAGCGACGAGCCCACGATGCCGATGCGAGGCAGTTCCAGTCGCATGCGGTCCGCCGGGACCGCCGTCCGGCTCACGAGGTTGGTGAGGTTGACGGTGCTGCCGGTGAAGAGTTCCACGGTGTAGCCGGTGATGGCGTAGCCGCCGTCGGACACGGGAGGGGTCCAGCTCGCCACGAGGCCGAGCGGGTCGTCGAGCAGTCCGACGACGGTGGCCCGCGGGGGAGCGGACGGTGCGCCCTTCGCCGTGGTCACCGGAGCGGACGAGGACGAGGACGCACTCGGTCCGTCGGCGCCGACGGCGACGACGGTGAAGGCGTACGCCGTGTCGGCGAGCAGCCCGGTGACGAGCGTGGTCGTCCCCGCGACGAGCGGGTCGATGCCCGGGATCGTGCGAACGACGGAGCCGTCGCGCAGGACCGTGACGGTGTAGGTGACGACGGGTGCGCCCGAGGCGACCGCCGGCCAGGAGACCTCGATCGTGCCGGCTCCGGCCGGTGATCCCTTGGGAGCCTCAGGTGTGCCCGGAACGGCGGCGGCGCGTCCGGCGGAGTCCGCTTCGGGGGTCGGCGTCGCATCGGCGGTCGGGGCCTCGGACGGCTCGGTCGGGCCGCTCGGCGTCGGAACGGCCTCCTCGGGTGTCGCGCTCGGCTGTGGTCCTGCCGGGGGTGCCTCGTCGTCGGTGGGCGGCTCCTCGGCGGCGGGAGCGGGCGTCGCCGCCTGGGTCGCGACGGACTCGGCCAGTGGCGACGCGCTCGCGGCGAGGAGGGCGGGATCAGTCGGGACCGTGCGCAGGGCGAAGCGGTAGTCCGTGGCGGGCTGGAGGCCGGATACCCGGGCGGCGGCCGATCCGTCGGCTGTGGTGCCGACATCGACGGGCTCTGCCGTCTGGAGGATGGGCAGGCCGGCCGCGAGTGCGGCTGCGTCGGCCTCCGGGTCCCGCTCGGCGGACGGCTGCAGGACCGCGATCGGGTCGACCGGCGCAGCCGGAGCCTCCGGATCGACCGGGGGTAGGACCAGGACGAGGAGCGTCGCCGCGGTGCCGTCCTGCGTGCTCGTCGCCGGGTCGACCGAGGCCGGCCACGCGACGGAGACGGTGGCGGCATCCACCGGCGTGACGACGGCTTCGGCGGCGATCGGATCTGCTCCCGACGGGAATGCCGTGGTCGCCGCCGGCGAGTCCACGACGGCGGACGAGGCCTGGTCGGCCGTCGCGGTCTCTGCGTCGAGTCCGACGGCTGCGAAGACGAGCCCGATGCTCAGGCCGCCGGCGATCAGGGCGGACCAGGTGCGTGATGCGGGACCGGGGCGCATGGTCACGCGCTGTCGCCGGACGTGCCGGTCGCGTCTGCCGTGCTGGTCGCGCCCGCCGCTCCTGCCGCCGCGAGCGCTGCTCGACGACGTCCGCTCAGCACCGCCCAGACGAGGAACGCGACCGCGCCGACGGCCAGGGCGCCGACGCCGATGACGGCACCGGTCAGGAGCGGGACGAGGTCGTCGGTGGCTGAGGCGGCGGCGGTCTCGTCCGGTTCGGCGACGATGGTGCTGGAGATCACCGTCGGCTCGGGGGCGCTCTCCGGGGCTACCGGCGCGGGCGCCGGAGCAGCGGCATCGTCGCCGTACAGATCGGTGAAGGTGATCGGCGTGAACGTCTCGTTGTTGGCGTTCTTCACGCCGTGGGCCCCCATGGTGATGATGCCGCACTGCACGCTGAGGCAGTCGATGGTCTGGGCGTTGCCGTCGCGGTCGAGCGACTCGAAGCGGGCGCCGGGGATGCTGATGACACCGGACCAGGTGCCGTCGGCGGCGAGTTCGCCCCCGTTGGCGGCGGCCGCGGTGTCGCTCCCGGGGAACGTCACGAAGAGGATGTAGCCCGTCGGGTTCGTCTCGTCGTCGGGGACGTAGGCGTAATCGGCGCCGGTCACGCCGCCGTTGCTCGGGCGCCACGACTCGGCGTCGGCGACCCAGCCGAAGGCGACGTAGATCCCGCCGTGCCCGTTCTTGATCGACTGGAAGCCCGAACCGGAGAGCTGCACGTCGGTGAGGTAGTCGGGGTCGGCGACGTTCGCGAGGTCGGGGCGGTCGACCACGTGTGCGGTCACCGAGGAGGCGGCGTAGGCGGGCTCCGGGAGGGATCCACCGGCCGAGAAGCCGGTGAGGAGTGCCACCCCCGTGAGGATCGCCGCGAGTCGTCGTCGGCCTCGGTTCGCTGTCGTGGAGCGGATCGAGGGCGCGGTGGACGGAGTCGGGCGATGCGGCATGGCAGCAGCCTAGCCGCAGTTAATAAGGCTTGCATAACCTTACTTAGTTAAGGCTAAGCTAACCCTGCCTGGGGCTCGGTTTCGGAGACCCGGCGCCCCCTTCCACCCGACATCCACCGTCGAACACACCGGAGATCGCCTTGTCTGCACGGCCCACAGCCCCACCACCCGCCTGGCGACGGAGACCGTTCAGGTCCGCCGTCACCGCCCTCGTCACCACCTCGGTCGTCGCCCTCGGCTCGATCGTCGCCGCACCGGCCGCGATGGCCGCCGAGTCCACGATCGATGACGCCGTCTTCACCTGGGGCATCAACAACGAGTCCAACAACTCCGCGTTCCAGCCCGGGGCGATCAACCTGCTGTCCGCCGGTGAGATCGCGAAGACCAGCGGCGCCGACACCGTCGTCGAGAGCGAATGGAAGCAGACCGACGGCAACGTCGCGATCCAGAAGAAGCAGGCCGACGGCACGTGGGCCCCGTCCACGTGGGCCGGCCTCCGCACCACCGCGACCGGCGGACCGATCACGCCGCCGTCCAGCGCCAACTACAGCGACAACCGTGTCGCGATCTCCGGCGGCACCGGAACGGTGGACGTCGAAGCCGGCACCGCCGAGATCCAGTGGGACGGCACGTTCACGGCCGCGTACTACCAGGGCCTCACGCAGTTCTCCGCGTCAGACCCGAAGCTGACGGTCGACGCCGACGGCACCGGTGTCGTCACCGCGACGTTGAGCGGCTACGGCACGAGCATGGACGACCCGAACCTCTTCGTGGTCCTCGAGCCGCAGGCCGACGTCGTCATCGCGACCCTCTCGGGCGTCGACGTCACCGACACCGGCTTCACGGTCACGCCCGACTACCTCGGCACGGTCGTCTCGGTGCCGGAGTCGGGTGTCCCGCAGTCCACGACCGGGGCGAACGCCGGATCCTTCCCGCAGCCCTTCGTCGACTTCCAGGTCCTCACCGGCATGGCGTCGTACTGGTACTCGTCCGGCGGCGCGGCGGACGCCGCGAAGCCGACCACTCCGCTGGGCGTCTCCTACACCGTCGCCCCCGTGGTGCCGGAGGTCGTCCCCGCGTCGATCACCAGGCAGCCCGCAGGCGTCACCGTCGAGGACGCCGGCGAGGCCACCTTCACGGTCGAGGCCGCGGGTGACGGCCCGCTCAGCTACCGCTGGGAGCTCAGCGAAGACGGCGGTGCGACCTGGACGGCCCAGCCGACCGATGCACCGACGCTGACGCTGGCCTTCCAGGCGAGCCAGACCGGAGCGCTCGTGCGCGTGACCGTCGACAACGCCGCCGGACAGCCGGTCGTGTCCGAGAGCGCCGTCGTCACGGTGCTGGACCCAGCCGCCCAGATCGACGTGTCGAACGCCTCGCTCGAGTGGGCGTACAGCCGATACGCGCAGACCGGTGTCTTCGGCGCCTGGTCGCAGAACGCGACCGGCGAACACGTCGAGCTCCTGCAGCGCGACGGGAAGGCCGTCTCCGGCCTCGACGCCGACGCCGGCAAGACCTTCACGCTGGCGCAGTTCACCGGTGGGACCGGCCGTATCGACCCCACGACCGGCTTCGGCCAGATCGCGTGGGAGACCGGCGACTGGGTGCTCAACGCGTACCAGGGGCAGTTCGGCGCGCCGAACGAGACCTTCCGCGACCCGATCCTCACGACGGCTCCCGACGGCACCGGCACCCTGAGCTTCGAGGTCTTCATCCCCGCCGGCAAGGACATGGGCGGCAACGCCGTCCCGGCGGCGGGGCCGACCCGCATCGACCTCGCGACCTACTCGAGCGTCTCCGTCGTCGACGGCGTCCTCGTCGCGGTCCCCGACTACGCCGGCCGCGACTACGTGGTCGACGGTGTCGTCAAGAACGTGAGTTGCGAGACGCCCGGCGTGAGCGGTTCCTGGCCGAGCGCGTACATCGACTTCGTCCCGTCCTCGGTGCGTGCGCACTACTACACGACCTCCTGCACCGGTCTGAACCTGATGAAGCCGCCGCTGTCGTTCTCGGTCGAGCTCCAGCCGGTCGTGCAGGTCGCTCCGGCGATCACCGCGCAGCCCTCCGACGTCGTCGCGCCGATCGCACCCGCGACCGGTTCGCCCGTCGCCTCCTTCGCCGTCACCGCGACCGGTTCGCCGGAGCCGACGGTCGTCTGGGAACGCCGCGCAGCCGGTGGAGACTGGGTCGCGATCGAGGGGGCTACGGCAGCCACGCTGACCCTGCCGTACACGGCGGCGGACGACGCCACCGAGGTGCGCGCCGTCGTGTCCAACGCAGCGGGTTCCGCGACCTCGGAGGCCGCGACCCTGACGGTCGGTGCACCCGCGTCGATCACCGCCCAGCCGTCCGCCGCCTCGGTGAAGGTCGGTGAGACCGCGACGTTCGCCGTCGGGATCGCCGGTGCTGCCGCCGCGGTGCAGTGGCAGCGTCTCGCCGCCGGCGCGACCGGGTGGACCGACGTCGCCGGTGCGACCGGTACCAGCCTCGAGGTCGTCACCACCGCCCAGGACGCCGGCGCCCAGTACCGTGCCGTCGTCACCGGGGCCATCCCGACCGAGATCGACGGTTCGGTCTTCTCGGTCACCAGTGCACCGGTCGGGCTCGCCGTCGACACGACCATCCCGGTCGCGGCGGCGATCGTGTCGCAGCCCGTCTCCGTCACGGCGCCTGTTGGTGCCGCGTCGCCCTCGGTGTTCTTCTCGGTCGGCGTGACCGGTACCCCGGCGCCGTCGGTGCAGTGGTTCGAGCGTGCCGTCGGAGCGGACGGCTGGTCCGCCGTCACCGGCGCGACGAGCACGACCCTCGAGGTCGTCTACGCCGATGGTGACAACGGCAAGCGGTTCCGCGCGGTCGTCGGGAACGGCGTCGGCGATCCGGTCACCTCGGATGTGGCGACCCTGACCCTCGGGGTCCCCGCATCCATCACCGCGCAGCCCGCGTCGGTGTCCGTCGCGCACGGCGAGGACGCGGTGTTCACCGTGATCACGGCGGGCGACGATGTGGCCGTGCAGTGGCAGCACCTCGCACTCGGATCCACCGGCTGGGTCGACCTCGACGGCGCCACGAGTGCAGAACTGACCATCGCATCGGCCGACGTCCGGAACGGCGAGCAGGTTCGCGCAGTCGCCTCGAACGACGTCCCCTCGGCTCCCGGCGCATCGGGCGGAAGCACGGTCACGAGTGCAGCAGCGTCGGTCACGCTCACGGTCCCCGGCTCGGTTCCGGCCGCACCGGACGCCGCAGCGCTGGCCGAGGCACCTGGGATCGACATCACCGGCATCGACGGTGACGTCATCACGGTCTCGGTCGGCACGCAGTACGCCGGACAGTACCTCGGCGCCTACGTGTTCTCCGAGCCGCAGTGGCTCGGCTGGGCGCTCGTCGCGGCCGACGGGACCGTCAGCTTCACGGTCCCGTCCGACCTCGAGGCGGGCGATCACACGCTCGCAGTCCTCGATGCCGACGGCGTCCTCATCGGCACGGCGGCGTTCACCGTCACCGTCACGGTCGTGACGAACCCCGACGGCACCACGACGACGACCACCGCGGTCCTCGCCTCGACCGGCGCCGACGCTGCCGTACCGTTCCTCGCCGGTGGGCTGCTCCTCGCAGCCGGCCTCGTCCTCGCGTTCCTGGCGCGTCGCCGGAAGACGCAGATGGCCGCGGTCTAGCCACCAGGCGGCCGCACGGCCGCCTGACTCGAGAGGGCCGTCCCGTTCGCGGGGCGGCCCTCTCTGCTTCCTGCTCGCTGTCCCGCCCGCTCCGGTCGTCGACCCTGTCGGGGTGCAGACCCGCGCGGCTGAAGTCCGGCGCAGGGAGCTTCAGCGGATCGGGAGGACGACCAGTGCGCCGCTCGTCGGGTGCGCGACGACCTCGACCGGGTACCGGTAGACCTCGGTGATCCGCTCCGCCGTGAGGACCTCGGCGGGGCTGCCGGTCGTGACGAGTCGCCCCTGCTGCAACAGCGAGATCCGGTCGGCGTAGGCGGCGGCGAGGTTCAGGTCGTGCAGCACGACGATCACCGCGTCACCCGCGGTCGCGGCTTCGCGCGCGAGCCGGAGGACGTCTTCCTGGTGTCGGAGGTCGAGGGCTGCGGTCGGCTCGTCGAGCAGGAGGATGCCGGTCCGTTGCGCGAGTACCCGGGCCAGCGCCGCCCGTGCGCGCTCGCCGCCCGAGAGCGACGGCACCTGTCGGCCGGCGAGGCGGGCGATGTCCGTCTCCGCGATCGCGGCCGCGACGGCCTCGTCATCGTCGCGTTCGAGCTCGGTCCGTCGCCACGGTGCTCGGCCCATCTCCACGACCTGCTGCACGGTGAACGGGAAGAACACGTCGTTGTGCTGCAACAGCACCGCGCGACGTCTGGAGAGCTCGCGGGCCGACCAGGCCTGGAGCGGCCGACCTGCGACGGTGATGCGTCCCTCGGCCACCGTCTGGTCGCCCGTGATCGTCGCGAGCAGGGTCGACTTCCCAGCGCCGTTCGGCCCGATGAGCGCGTGGACCTCCCCAGCGCGGGCGTCGAAGGTCACGTCGTGGAGGATGCGCTTCCCGTCGATCACGACACCCACGCTCGAGGTTTCGATCGCGAGTTCGCCGGGTGCGAGGGGCTCAGGGACCGCGAAGCGGCGGCCGACGACCGGTACGCTCATCCCCAGCCTCCCGAGGACCGGCGGGTCCGTCGCAGCAGCCAGAAGAAGAACGGCCCACCGACGAGGGAGGTGAGCATGCCGATCGGAAGGTCGGCGAGCGGTACGGCCGTGCGTGCCACGAGGTCGGCCCCGAGGAGGAGCACGGCCCCGCCGAGGGTGCTGACGACGAGCAGCGGTAGGTGGGCCGGACCGATGATCATGCGCATGAGGTGCGGGATCACGAGCCCGACGAAGGCGATGATGCCGGCGAACGCCACGCTCGCGCCCACGAGCAGGGCGACGACGAGGATCACGAGGATCCGCAGTCCCTCCACGTTGACCCCGAGGTGCCTGGCGCTCTTCTCGCCCAGCGAGAGCAGGTCGAGCTGTTTCGCGACGACGAACGCGACGACGAGCCCCACGAGCACGAGGGGGAGGACGATGCCGAACTGCTGCCAGCGCGAGCCGTTGAGGCTGCCGAGCTGCCAGAAGACGATCTGTTCTCGAGCCGCGGTGTCGCCGAGGAAGGTGAGGAACGCGAGCCCGGCACCGGTCACCGCGTTGACGGCGATGCCGGTCAGGACGAGCGTGATGACCTCGGTGCGCCCGTTCGCGCGGCTCATCGCGTAGACGATGAGCGTTGCCGCGAGTCCGCCGACGAACGCGGTGACGGCGACCGTCCATTCCCCGAGGAAGGCCCAGCCGAAGACGATCGTCGCCGACGCGCCGAGTGCAGCTCCGCCGGAGACGCCGACGACGCCGGGCTCGGCGAGTGGGTTGCCGAAGATCGCCTGCATGAGGAGGCCGGCTGCTGCGAGCGCCGCCCCGATCACGAGCGCCATGGCGACGCGTGGGAAGCGGATGTTCCACAGGGCGCTCTCGCCGTTCGCGTGGCCGGGCATCGGTCCGATGTCGAGACCGAGCCGGTGCATGATCGAGCCGAAGACCTCGAGGGGTGGCACGTGGAGCTGCCCACTGCCCGCCGAGATCAGCGCGAGCGCGATGAGCGCGACGAGCAGGGTGACCGCCAGCGCGCCCGACCGGAGCGACCGTGCGCCGGCGAGCTCCGGGTCGATGTCGAGTGGCGCCCCGGTGCGGCTGCCGCCGGGGGCTGGGCGGGTCACGGCTGCTCGTCCGCCGGGGCGCCGGAGGTGGGCGCGTAGAGGGCGCGGGCGAGCGCGTCGAGGACGGCGGCCGTGCGTGGACCGAAACTCATGACCTCGGTGTCGCTCATGTCGATCACCCGTCGGTGCTGTCCCGCCGGGGTCTCCGCGACGGCGGGGATGCGCTCCAGGAGTCCGTCGACACCGTCGACCGACTCGAGGCCCTTGGTCATCATGATGAGGACGTCGGGCGCCGCATCGATGAGTGCTTCGGCGGTCATGGGGCGCATGCCCTGCCAGTCGATCTCCTCAGCGACGTCGACGGCGCCCAGTGCCTGGATGAGCGCGTCGGCCCCGGAGCCCTCACCGAAGATGTAGTAGATCCCTGCGTTCCCGCGCACGTAGAGGAACATGACCCGTGGACGGTCGGCGGGGTCGGCCGGAGCGAGTGCTTCGATGTCCGTCATCGTCGCCGCGATCTCGGAGGCGATCCGAGCGTTCAGCGCTTCACCGGCCGCCGGGACACCGAGCGCCGCGGCGACCTGCGTGACGAGGTCGTCGATGTTGTCGAGGTTCCGCTGTGGCGTCAGGACGACGACGGGGATGCCGGAGTCGCGCATCTGGAGGACGACGTCCCAGGGGCCGATCGAACTGTCGGTGAGGATGACGGTGGGCTCGAGCGCGAGGATGGCCTCGCCGTTGAGTTCATGGCCGTTCTGCGTGACGAGGGGGAGGTCGGCGGCCTCCGGGAACCCGGTGGAGGTGTCGCGGCCGACGACGGAGTCACCGAGCCCGAGACCGAACACGGTGGCTGCGAGCGATCCGGACAGGTCGAGGGCCAGGATTCGGCTGGTGTCGCTGATCGTGACCTCGGTGTCCTGGTTGTCGAGGATCGTGACCGGGAGCGATTGCTCCGGGGCGTCGGTGACCGCGGTGATGCCGGGGTCGGCCATGCAGGCGGTGGATGGACCGGTCCAGTCCTTCGGGTCGGCGACGGGCGTGAGTGACCCGAGGGGTGTGGTCGACGCTTCGCACCCGGCTGGATCGGCATCCGTCGGTCCCGGTGCTGCTCCCGTCGCCGTGCAGCCGGCGAGGCCGATCGCGAGGGCTGCGAGCGCGGCGGCGAGGGCGCGACGAAGACGAGGACGAGTGCTCATGATTAAGGCTAGCCTAACCTATGTAGCGGCCGTCGGGCGGGTGGATCCGGCGGGATCAGCTCGGCGCGATGCTCGGCTGCACCTCGGGTGCGCGACCGCGCCGGGCTGAGAGCACGGCACCGATCCCGGCACCGACCACACAGGCGATGCCGAGCCACTGCGGTGTCGTGAGCTCCTGACCGAGCACGAGGAGCCCGGCTATCGCGGCGATGGCCGGCGCGGACGCGAGCAGGATCGAGAAGGTCGCGGCGCTGAGTCGGCGGAGGGCGACGAACTCCAGGGCGTACGGCACGGCCGACGAGAGTGCGGCGACACCCAGCCCGAGCAGGAGGATGACGGGATCGAACAAAGCGGTGCCGGCGGTCGTCGCGGCGAGCGGGATGGTCACCAGCGCGCCGATGGCGGCGGCGATCGCCAGACCGTTCAGGCCGGGGAACTCCGTCCCCGTCCGCGCCGACAGCAGGATGTAGCCGATCCAGAGGGCGCCGGCGGCGAGCGCGAGGACGACGCCGATCGGATCGAGCGCGGCCGTCGGTCCGCTGTGGAGGAGCACCCCGCCGAGGAGGAGGACGCCGACGAGGGCGACGCCCGCCCAGAGTGCGCTCGTCCATCGACGACCCGCGATGACGCTGAGTGCCAGTGGGCCGAGGATCTCGAGGGTCACCGCCGGGCCGAGCGGGATGCGGTCCAGCGCCAGGTAGAAGCAGACGTTCATCGCGGCGAGGACGAGCCCGAAGCCGATCGCCGATCCCCAGGCGCTCCTCGGGTGTCCGCGAAGGGCCGGGCGGGCGACGGCCAGCAGGATGAGCGCGGCGAACACGAGCCGCAGCGTCACCATGCCGATCGGACCGACCTGCGGGAACAGCGCGACCGCGATCGACGCGCCGAGCTCCTGACAGACGAGTCCGGCCAGGACGAGGAGGGCGCCGGTCGCAGCCTGGCTCGGTCGCGGTCTGCGGATCACTGCACCACGCTAGCGCGCCCGGTCACCGAGCTTGTCGAGGTGCCGCCCCAGCCGGGCTCGCCGGTGCGGCATCATGAGGGCATGAGGATCGACGAACTCGCGTACCTTCGGGCGCTCGCCGAAGACGGTCACGTCCCGTACGCCGCTGAGGCGCTCGGTATCTCCCAGTCGACGCTCACGCGGGCGATCGGTCGGCTCGAGGCGGACGCCGGGGTCGAGTTGTTCGACCGTCACCGCAGCCGGCTCGAACTCAACCGCTACGGCGAGATCCTCCTCGTTCACGCGCTCCGGGCGCAGACCGAGCTCGACAACGCGCAGTCGCGGATCGACGAGCTCCGCGACCCCTCGGCCGGCCTCGTGTCCATCGCCTACGTCTCGTCCCTCGGCGGCTGGCTCATCCCGCGCATCGTGAGTGAGTACCGCCAGCTCCTGCCGGACATCCGGTTCGTCCTCGACGGCGGGAAGGCCGACAGCGTGCTGGACGCGCTCCGCTCCGGCTCGGCCGACGTCGCCTTCCTCAGCCCGGAACCGCGTGATCCGGACATCGAGTGGCGTCCGCTCACCTCCGAGCGGCTCGCGCTGGGCGTGCCGGTCGGGCATGCGTTCGCCGATCGGACGTCGTTGGCGGCGTCCGACCTCGAGCAGACGGAGTTCCTCGCGATGACGACGGACTCGGGGCTCCGGCAGATCGCGGACGCGTACTTCGCGAGGCATGGCGTCGTGCCCCGCGTGACGATGGAGGTGTCCGAGCTGTCGACGCTCCGTGGTCTCGTGCGTGCCGGGGTCGGGATCGCCGTCCTCCCCGATTCCACGAGCATGGAGGGCGTCGTGCTCGTCCCGCTCGACGACGAGGCGGTCCGGGTGATCGGTGTCGCCACCAGCCGCGCCCGGGCGGTGTCTCCCGCCGTCGAGCAGTTCGTGCGGTTCGTCCGCGAGGAGTGGGTGAGCGCGCAGATCCACTGAGTCGCCCACATCTGCACGAAATCGATCGGGGTCCGAACCGTTTCGGGCAATTGACGGGCCGGCTGCTCAGTGCTCGTGGGTGGTGCTCCAGGGCGTGAAGGCGTCGGG
The DNA here is from genome assembly GCF_015350715.1 of Plantibacter sp. VKM Ac-2876. Taxonomy (NCBI): domain Bacteria; kingdom Bacillati; phylum Actinomycetota; class Actinomycetes; order Micrococcales; family Microbacteriaceae; genus Plantibacter; species Plantibacter sp. VKM Ac-2876. Next base: position 35,292 of record NZ_JADKSI010000005.1, read on the forward strand.
GTAGTGCGCCCACGCCGCCGGCCCGGCGAGGAGTTCCTCGTCCGTCAGGGTGCAGGCGTGCAGGGCGGCGGTGATGGCGACCTCGTCGAGGTCGATCCCGGTGACGACGAGCTCCTGGCCGAGCGGTGCGCCGGGGTCGTTCGTCTCGAACGACGTGGGTTCCAGATCGATCATCGAGCCGACGTGTTGGAGGACGCCGACGCGGGAGGCGCGCGTCGCGAGCACGAGAAACCCCGCGGTACGGACGACCTGGCCGAACCGCCCCGCCTCGATCGGTCCGTCGAAGCACGCGAGGAGTCGTTCCGGGTGCATCGGTCGGGGGCTGTCGAACCGCAGGGTGGTCACGCGCTCGTGATCCACCCACGGCCGGTGCTCGCCGTTCAGCATCGCGATCCACCCGGGGGAGGTGCTGAAGCGGTCCAGTTCGAACGGGGAGTCCCGGTAGCGCGCGAGCGGCTCACGGGTGCTCGCGGTCGCCGGAGTGCCGGGTGTGGCCCGTGGTCGGGCCGCGACCGGCTCGACCATCCGCGTCAGCGCCGTCGGGTTCAGGTGGCTGAGGAGCGCGAGGAGCACCGCGAGCCGCTCGTGCGTCACGCCGCGTCGGCCGGCGACCGCGATAGTGTCCGCGTACTCGAGCTGCTCCACGGTGATCATCGACCGTGCGGTGTACGCCGTGTCGCCGTCCTCGTCGTGAGTGACGTACTCGTCGTCCTGGAGGTCGTGCAGGAGATGGGCTGCGTCGACGACGGTCACGACGGCGTCCAGGACGGCTGTGTCGCGGTGCTCGAGGACGGCGGAGACCGCGTCGACGGGGCGGACCGTGCTCCCGCAATCGAGGACGAGGTGCCGGGGAGCGAGCGGGTGTCGCGCAACGGCGTCGATCGCGTCGTCGATGTCAGGGTGGGCGCTCTCGGCGTCGTCCTGCCGCTCGATCGTGACGAGCGCCGCGGATCGTCCGGCGATCTGTCGGGCCACGGTGCGACGCTCCGGCGGACAGGTGCCGAGGACGAGCGTCACGGTCAGCGGGATGCGAGGCGTGGTCACGGCGGGTTCTCCTGGTCGATGGGTGCTACAGTGCGTTTTGTTGAGAATCGTTCTCAACAAGGTAGCACGCATCGTGATCACCAGGAGGTCGCCATGAAGGTCCGCGCATCACTCAAGTCGCTCAAGGACAAGCCGGGGTCCCAGATCGTCCGCCGCCGTGGCCGGGTGTTCGTCATCAACAAGCAGAACCCGCGGTGGAAGGGTCGCCAGGGCTGAGTGTCAGCCGCGCACGACGTTCACGACGATCGTGACGACACCCAGCGCGGCGATGACGTACGCCCAGAAGCGGACGGGGATGAAGAAGAGTGTGGAGCTCGGGCGGCTGTAGAGCTGCTCGCCGGTCTGCGGGTGGCGCACGGGCACGGCCTCCTGCTTCACGGTGATGCCGTGCTCGTTGACGTACGGCTGCGCGAGCTGCTGCCACACGACGACCGGCCGCGGTGCATCAAGCTTCGCCAGCGCGAACTTCCCGAAGGCCCAGCACGCGACGGCGCCGAGCAGGAATCCGATGCCGACGAACACCCCGGACTGCGCCGATCCGCCGTCGGGTGAGACGATCGCCTTGATGAGGAAGCCGGCGCCGACGGAGAGCCCGAAGATCAGGAAGACGACGATGCCCCAACGGGTCCAGATGATCATGTGTGCTCCTCTTCGGGTGTCGGTCGCGACGCGCAGCTGAACACGCGGCGCCCGCGCGACCGGTGGCTCGTCCATCACGGTACCGAGGTCGGCTGTCCACCGGCGATGGGGAGCGGTGCCCATGCGGGCTACCTGCCGAACCGCTGGAGGTGGCGCGGAGAGCGCAGCCGTGCCGTGAACGGACGGATACGCTTCTCGGGGAGAGGCGTGCGGACCTCGTCAGGTGGGAGCCGGCAGCACTGGTGGGTAACGACGACGGGCGGGCACGGGTCGCGACCATCTTCGATGTGGCGCGCCTCGCCGGGGTCTCGCATCAGACCGTGTCCCGGGTGCTCAACGATCTGCCGAACGTGCGACCGGCGACGCGGCAACGTGTCGAGCAGGCGATCACGCAGTTGCGGTACACGCCCTCGCAGGCCGCACGGTCGCTCGTCACCCGCCGTTCACGCACAATCGGCCTCATCACGACCGGTGGGCCGGACTACGGGCCGTCGAGTACGGCGCTCGGCTTCAATGAGGCTGCACGGGACGCCCGGTATGCCGTGAGTATGGCGAGCATGCTGGAGTCGGATCCGGCGTCGCTGCGGCAGGCCGTCGACCTGTTGCTGCGGCAGAACGTCGAGGCGATCGTACTCATCGCGGCGCATCATGGGGCGCTCGACGCGGTGCGCGGGATCGAGCTGGGGGTGCCCCTCGTCGCGGTCGAGTCGACCCACCGCGACGGGTTCCACCGTGTCTCCATCGACCAGTACCAGGGGGCGCGGATCCTCGTCGACCACCTCGTCGGGTTGGGGCATCGCCGCATCGCCCATCTCGCGGGGCCGGCGGATTCGGTGGACGCGTTGGAGCGGGTGCGGGGGTGGCGTGATGCGCTGTCCGAGCACGGGCTCGTCGCCCGCGAGCCGCTGGTGGGTGACTGGACGCCGGCGAGCGGGTTCCGGCTCGGGCGGGAGCTCGTGGCGGACCTCGGGGTCGGAGACGATGACGACGGGCGGTCCGGCGAACGGGTCGGTGAGCTGTTCACGGCCGTGTTCGCGGCGAACGACCAGATGGCGCTCGGCGTGATCCACGCGCTGTCGGAGCGGGGCCTGCGGGTGCCGGGTGACGTGAGCGTCGTCGGGTTCGATGACATCCCGGAGGCTGAGCACTTCGCGCCGCCGCTGACGACGATGCGGCAGGACTTCCCGGAGCTCGGGCGGACGATCATGTCGACGCTGCTCGAGGTGCTGAGCGATGCGGACTCCGTCGGCGTGGTGCGTTCGGTGCCGCAGCTCATCGTGCGGGAGTCGACGGCGGCCCCGAGCGCCTGAGCTGAGGTCTCAGTTCCTTGAGCTGACGCCCCGGTCCCTGAGCTGACGCCCCGGTCCCTGAGCTTGTCGAAGGGCAGGCGTGTGGGCAGACGGGTGCCTTGGTTTAGGCGGCGAGGTGGATGCGTCCGCCGCGGATGGGGGTTTGGTGGCGGTCGATGTGGCTGGGTGGGATGAACCAGGGGATCCCGTTTTGGATGGTGATGGTCCAGTGGTCGTCGTGGATGCGGTGGTGGTGGAAGGGGCAGAGGAGTACCCCGTTGTTGAGGTTGGTGGGGCCGCCTTGTGACCACCAGGTGATGTGGTGGGCTTCGGTGAAGGAGGGTGGGTGGGTGCAGCCGGTCCAGGCGCAGCCGCCGTCGCGTTCGGCGAGGG
>NZ_JADKSI010000006.1:0-3713 GCF_015350715.1 Plantibacter sp. VKM Ac-2876
ACGACTTCACGCACAAAGCGTGTTAACGCAAAATGGCCACCCAAGAACCTTGGGTGGCCATTTCAACGAAGAAGTCCGGCGGTGTCCTACTCTCCCACAGGGTCCCCCCTGCAGTACCATCGGCGCAAAGAGTCTTAGCTTCCGGGTTCGGAATGTGACCGGGCGTTTCCCTCTCGCTATGGCCGCCGAAACACTATTGATGTATCAAAGTGAACAAGCAAACCAACACGCTGTGCGAACACAGTGGTGTTGTTTGCGGGTTCTCGACCGTACATCGAGAACCACTCAGTGGACGCGTAGCATCTTCGTATTCAAACAAAGAAAGTGTTATCAAATTATCGGCTTATTAGTACCGGTCAGCTCCGAGAGTCTTTCGTCCTCTCTTCCACATCCGGCCTATCAACCCAGTAGTCTGGCTGGGAGCCTCTCGCCCGAAGGCATGGAAATCTCATCTTAAGGCCGGCTTCCCGCTTAGATGCTTTCAGCGGTTATCCATCCCGAACGTAGCTAATCAGCGGTGCTCCTGGCGGAACAACTGACACACCAGAGGTTCGTCCAACCCGGTCCTCTCGTACTAGGGTCAGATCCTTTCAAATTTCCTGCGCGCGCAGCGGATAGGGACCGAACTGTCTCACGACGTTCTAAACCCAGCTCGCGTACCGCTTTAATGGGCGAACAGCCCAACCCTTGGGACCTACTCCAGCCCCAGGATGCGACGAGCCGACATCGAGGTGCCAAACCATGCCGTCGATATGGACTCTTGGGCAAGATCAGCCTGTTATCCCCGAGGTACCTTTTATCCGTTGAGCGACAGCGCTTCCACAAGCCACTGCCGGATCACTAGTCCCGACTTTCGTCCCTGCTCGACTTGTCAGTCTCACAGTCAAGCTCCCTTGTGCACTTACACTCGACACCTGATTGCCAACCAGGTTGAGGGAACCTTTGGGCGCCTCCGTTACTTTTTGGGAGGCAACCGCCCCAGTTAAACTACCCACCAGGCACTGTCCCTGAACCGGATTACGGTTCGAAGTTAGATATCCAGAGTGACCAGAGTGGTATTTCAACAATGACTCCACCTGAACTAGCGTCCAAGCTTCAAAGTCTCCCACCTATCCTACACAAGCCACACCGAACACCAATACCAAGCTGTAGTAAAGGTCACGGGGTCTTTCCGTCCTGCTGCGCGTAACGAGCATCTTTACTCGTAATGCAATTTCGCCGAGTTCGCGGTTGAGACAGCTGGGAAGTCGTTACGCCATTCGTGCAGGTCGGAACTTACCCGACAAGGAATTTCGCTACCTTAGGATGGTTATAGTTACCACCGCCGTTTACTGGGGCTTAAATTCTCAGCTTCGCCTTGCGGCTAACCGTTCCTCTTAACCTTCCAGCACCGGGCAGGCGTCAGTCCGTATACATCGTCTTGCGACTTGGCACGGACCTGTGTTTTTAGTAAACAGTCGCTTCCCACTGGTCTCTGCGGCCTTCAAACGCTTTCGGAGCAAGTCCTAATACGCCTCAGGCCCCCCTTCTCCCGAAGTTACGGGGGCATTTTGCCGAGTTCCTTAACCACGATTCTCTCGATCTCCTTAGTATTCTCTACCTGACCACCTGAGTCGGTTTGGGGTACGGGCCACTAGAACCTCGCGTCGATGCTTTTCTTGGCAGCATAGGATCACCTACTATCCCTTACGGGTCCGTATCGTGTCTCAGCCTTCACGAGAGACGGATTTGCCTATCTCTCAGCCTACGCACTTACACCGGGACAACCATCGCCCGGCATAGGCTACCTTCCTGCGTCACACCTGTTAATACGCTAAACGCACCAGCATGGGGTCGAGCGTTAGACCGGACCCATCATCCCCGAAGGGAATCAGTCGTCCGGGTTAGGACTCTTAGCACCACTGGATTATCTTGGGCGGTTCTTCGCGGGTACGGGAATATCAACCCGTTGTCCATCGACTACGCCTGTCGGCCTCGCCTTAGGTCCCGACTTACCCAGGGAAGATTAGCTTGACCCTGGAACCCTTGGTCTTTCGGAGGACATGTTTCTCACATGTCTTTCGCTACTCATGCCTGCATTCTCACTCGTGTAGCGTCCACGGCTGGTTTACACCGCCGCTTCACTCGCCACACGACGCTCTCCTACCCATCAATACGGCTGGACCACGAAGGCCTACCAAAAATATCAATGCCACAACTTCGGTGGCGTGCTTGAGCCCCGTTACATTGTCGGCGCGGAATCACTTGACCAGTGAGCTATTACGCACTCTTTCAAGGGTGGCTGCTTCTAAGCCAACCTCCTGGTTGTCTGTGCAACTCCACATCCTTTCCCACTTAGCACGCGCTTTGGGACCTTAGTTGGTGGTCTGGGTTGTTTCCCTCTCGACGATGAAGCTTATCCCCCACCGTCTCACTGCTGCGCTCTCACTTACCGGCATTCGGAGTTTGGCTGACGTCAGTAAGCTTTTGGGCCCCATCGGCCATCCAGTAGCTCTACCTCCGGCAAGAAACACGCAACGCTGCACCTAAATGCATTTCGGAGAGAACCAGCTATCACGAAGTTTGATTGGCCTTTCACCCCTATCCACAGCTCATCCCCTCAGTTTTCAACCTAAGTGGGTTCGGTCCTCCACGACGTCTTACCGTCGCTTCAACCTGGCCATGGATAGATCACTTCGCTTCGGGTCTAGGACATGCGACTGAATCGCCCTATTCAGACTCGCTTTCGCTACGGCTACCCCACACGGGTTAACCTCGCCACATATCGCTAACTCGCAGGCTCATTCTTCAAAAGGCACGCTGTCACACCAACAAGGGTGCTCCAACGGTTTGTAAGCAAACGGTTTCAGGTACTATTTCACTCCCCTCCCGGGGTACTTTTCACCTTTCCCTCACGGTACTTGTCCGCTATCGGTCATCTGGGAGTATTTAGGCTTATCAGGTGGTCCTGACAGATTCACACGGGATTTCTCGGGCCCCGTGCTACTTGGGATACTCCTCGCACGATTGCAGCATTTCGACTACCGGGCTGGCACCGTCTCTGGCTGGGCTTTCAATCCCATTCGTCTATACCACGTTCTAATGCTCCCCGAATATCAGTTCGGAGTGAGAAGTCCCACAACCCCGGACATGCAACGCCTGATAGCTATCACACATGCCCGGTTTAGCCTCTTCCGATTTCGCTCGCCACTACTGACGGAATCACTGTTGTTTTCTCTTCCTGGGGGTACTGAGATGTTTCACTTCCCCCCGTTCCCTCTACCCGCCCTATATATTCAGGCGGGAGTCACCAGATCACCACAAGGGGCCTGGCGGGGTTTCCCCATTCGGAAATCCTCGGATCACAGCTCGTTTATCAGCTCCCCGAGGCTTATCGCAGATTACTACGTCCTTCTTCGGCTCCAGATGCCAAGGCATCCACCGTTTGCTCTTAGAAATTTGAAATCACATGAGTTTGAATCGATCGGCACCAGTTACCTGATGCAGATTGACCAATGATCAACATCACTTCCGAAGAAGCATGTTTTGATCTTTGTGATCCACAACCCCGAAGGGTCATGAATCTAAGATGCTCGCGTCCACTGTGTAGTTCTCAAAGTACGGGCGGTACCTCTCTCCTTGACCATTGATGTCAAGCAAAAGAGGCCCTGAGGTTCGTCCTTCCTCCACCGAAGCGGAGAAGATCCGGTCCCTCAGGACCCAACAGCGTGCAT
>NZ_JADKSI010000006.1:3813-5526 GCF_015350715.1 Plantibacter sp. VKM Ac-2876
TGCACATGCTCCTTAGAAAGGAGGTGATCCAGCCGCACCTTCCGGTACGGCTACCTTGTTACGACTTAGTCCTAATTACCGATCCCACCTTAGACAGCTCCATCCTTGCGGTTAGGCCACTGGCTTCGGGTGTTACCGACTTTCATGACTTGACGGGCGGTGTGTACAAGGCCCGGGAACGTATTCACCGCAGCGTTGCTGATCTGCGATTACTAGCGACTCCGACTTCATGAGGTCGAGTTGCAGACCTCAATCCGAACTGGGACCAGCTTTTTGGGATTCGCTCCACCTTACGGTATTGCAGCCCTTTGTACTGGCCATTGTAGCATGCGTGAAGCCCAAGACATAAGGGGCATGATGATTTGACGTCGTCCCCACCTTCCTCCGAGTTGACCCCGGCAGTATCCCATGAGTTCCCACCATTACGTGCTGGCAACATAGAACGAGGGTTGCGCTCGTTGCGGGACTTAACCCAACATCTCACGACACGAGCTGACGACAACCATGCACCACCTGTTTACGAGTGTCCAAAGAGTTGACCATTTCTGGCCCGTTCTCGTATATGTCAAGCCTTGGTAAGGTTCTTCGCGTTGCATCGAATTAATCCGCATGCTCCGCCGCTTGTGCGGGCCCCCGTCAATTCCTTTGAGTTTTAGCCTTGCGGCCGTACTCCCCAGGCGGGGCGCTTAATGCGTTAGCTACGACACGGAAACCGTGGAATGGTCCCCACATCTAGCGCCCAACGTTTACGGGGTGGACTACCAGGGTATCTAAGCCTGTTTGCTCCCCACCCTTTCGCTCCTCAGCGTCAGTAGCGGCCCAGAGATCTGCCTTCGCCATCGGTGTTCCTCCTGATATCTGCGCATTCCACCGCTACACCAGGAATTCCAATCTCCCCTACCGCACTCTAGTCTGCCCGTACCCACTGCAGACCCGAGGTTGAGCCTCGGGATTTCACAGCAGACGCGACAAACCGCCTACGAGCTCTTTACGCCCAATAATTCCGGACAACGCTTGCACCCTACGTATTACCGCGGCTGCTGGCACGTAGTTAGCCGGTGCTTTTTCTGCAGGTACCGTCACTTTCGCTTCTTCCCTGCTAAAAGAGGTTTACAACCCGAAGGCCGTCGTCCCTCACGCGGCGTTGCTGCATCAGGCTTTCGCCCATTGTGCAATATTCCCCACTGCTGCCTCCCGTAGGAGTCTGGGCCGTGTCTCAGTCCCAGTGTGGCCGGTCACCCTCTCAGGCCGGCTACCCGTCGTCGCCTTGGTGAGCCATTACCTCACCAACAAGCTGATAGGCCGCGAGTCCATCCTTGACCAAAATTCTTTCCAGCAACTCACCATGCGGTGGAAGCTCGTATCCGGTATTAGACGTCGTTTCCAACGCTTATCCCAGAGTCAAGGGCAGGTTACTCACGTGTTACTCACCCGTTCGCCACTAATCCACCCAGCAAGCTGGGCTTCATCGTTCGACTTGCATGTGTTAAGCACGCCGCCAGCGTTCGTCCTGAGCCAGGATCAAACTCTCCGTAAATGTTGAATTGCACGACCACCGAAGTGACCGGCACATTTCGCGCACCATGCCACCGGAATAGGTGAACACGATGCAAGTTTGAAACTGACAGAACAAATCATTACTGACTTGCTTTGTTTTGTTTAAATGTTTTCCAAAGGAATCTCTTACAACATCAACCAACCGAAAAGGAAGGC
>NZ_JADKSI010000007.1:0-1141 GCF_015350715.1 Plantibacter sp. VKM Ac-2876
GCACCGATGCCGGTTTCGAGGGTGTCGTGGTCGGTGCGGATGATGACGGTGACGGGGGTGAGTTCGGTGGCGGCGCCACTGCAGCCGGCCAGGTGTCGGAAGGTCTCGGTGAGGGCGATGGCGCGTCGCCGGTCGATAGGGATGAGCGACGGCCCGTCGGGCATGGGGTGACCTGACCCGTCGGGTTGGTCGGCGGCGTCGGCCGTGTCGGGGTTGATGAAGCGGGGTCGGCGGAGGGTGGCGCCGATGAGGGCGTCGAGGCCGGCGCGGATGAAGGCGGCGCTTTCTGGGGCGAGCTCGGCGCGGAGGAGGGTCATGCCGGTGGGGAGTTCGTGGATGGTGCAGCGTTCTGCTCGGCGGAGGAGTTCGTCGCGGGGTTCGCGGCCGTCTTGGTCGAGGCGGGTGCGGACGAGTTTCGCGATGCGGGTGACGTCCTGCAGGGGCGCCTGCGCAGCGTGCTCGACCGCGATCACCGCCGCCGCCTGCAGGTCGGTTCTGGTGCAGATGCGGCCGGCGTTGCGGAGCTCGCGGACGATGACCGCGGCTCCATCCACGCTCAGGGGTGCCGGTGGGCTGCCGTGAGCAGCGGACGCGTCACCATCCGTGGTGGCCGACGAGGATGATCCGCTGGGTCCGTCGGCCTGGGCGGTAGTGGCGTCGAGATCGCGGATCGGTTCGGCGTTGTCGCGGGGTTCAGATGCCGGTTCGAGGGCGGCGGCGACCGCCGGGAACGGGCACTCCTCCAGCTCGCCGAGCAAGCCTCGCGGTTGCGTGATGGCAGCTCCGACCTCCGCGATCGCGGCGCCGCGGGCGCGCGCCACCCGCCACCGCTCGGACACCATGACGCCCGGGTTGGCGTAACCGGCGGCCCGCACGAGCGTGCCGTCGCGGCCACTGGGCGACGGGCGCAGGGCGATCGCGCCGGTGACGCGGGCCGCGAGGACCTCGACCGCATGTTGCAGGGCGCCGAGCTCGTCGAGGACCTGGAGGATCGCCTCGTCGTTCATGTTCTCGAGCTGCTCCGCGACACCTGCGCCTGGACGGATCGCGTCGAGCGCGCCCTGCCACACGGCATCGAACCCGGCCGCGGCGGCGGCGAGCGGGTTCGGTGCGGTGCTGGTCATGGGTCCATCCAAACACG